>JAQTLU010000001.1:0-476696 GCA_028714735.1 Gallionellaceae bacterium
CCGAGCGCCAACAGCATCACCCAGACCGGTTCCTCCACCTCGGTCACCGGCTATGCCTACGATGCCAACAGCCACTGGCTCACCGTCAACACCGCCAGCGGCGAGACCGTCATGGTCAACATGCAAAACGGTCAGTATCTCTACACCGCCACCACGCCCCTCGCCAGCGGTCAGCATACCGACCTCGCCTACACCCTCGTCGACAATGACGGCGATGCCGCTTCCGCTACCCTCCAGTTCTCCGGTGGCCAAGCCGAGCACAACGTCGCGCCCGATGCGATCATCGCCAGCGGCCACGACCTGCTCGGCCTGGTCGGCATCACGGCGCTGAACCTGATCGACATGCGTACCCTTCAGGCCTTTGGCGCCTACGACGCCAACAACAACATCGCCAAGGTCGAGATCGAGTACAGCGCATTGCTGACCGTGGGCGCCCACACCCTGACCGCCTCCCAGGCGTTGGCCTCCGAACTGGGCCTCAAGATGGAGTTCTACGACAACTACGGCATCATCAGCCTGCTGCCGACTTCACGCATCGTCATCACCGCGCTCGATGGCGGCACGATCGACAATCTGGCCGTCAATGAGCTGCTGGGCACGGTGCACTTCCAGGATTCCGCCATCAACGCGGAGGTGCTGGACGCCACCACCATCAAAGTGACCGATGCCTATGGGCTGTCGGACACGGCGGCCGTCGGCACCCTGGCCCAGGTCAACCTGCTCAGCTCGTCCTACACCGTGCCCGGTCTCCTGGAAGGCACCAGCGGCAACGATGCCCTGATCGGAAGCAACGGGGACGACCGGATCTACGGCTATGCCGGCGACGACACCCTGAGCGGTGGCGACGGCAACGACCTCCTGCGCGGCGGGGCCGGCAACGACACCCTGTCCGGCGGGGCCGGCAACGACATCCTGATCGGCAGCGCCGGCAATGACACCCTGAGCGGTGGTTTGGGTGCCGATGTGTTCCGCTGGGAGTTTGCCGACAAGGGCTCGGCGGGCGCGCCGGCGGCCGATGTCGTGCTGGACTTCAATGCGGCGGGAATCGCCGCCGGGGGGGATGCGCTGGATCTGCGCGATCTGCTGGATGGTGAGAACCACGCGAACGGTATCGGCAACCTGGGCAACTACATCGACATCGCCACCGATGCGGGCGGCGATACCGTCATCCGTATCAGTTCCAGTGGAAGTTTCACGAATGGAAACTATGCCGCCGGCTCGGAAGATCAACGCATCACCCTGACCGGCGTCGACCTGTATCAGCAATACGGCATCGCCCCTGGCCACGACACCGACCTGATCAAGGCCCTGGTGGAGCACAAGGCCTTGCTTGTAGACTGATACAGAGCGAATACCCGATCGAACGGATTATTTTAAACAGGTGCCGAAACAATTTAAGCATTGAAACAGATACGGCAGTACGCGCATCAATAATAAACCACTGATTTTGTCTATAGCGACATCATGGAATACTTGCATAACTTGGATATTAGTTGGCTGGCGCTCGGCTCTTACGCTGTAATTCAAACCATATTACTGATGGTCTGCGATCTGGACCATTTTCTGCCCCGATGGTCGCTGCGGATTTTTCTGCTTGCCGTCACTCTGCAGTCGCTGGGCATCATGCTGGCCGCAGCCCCCATCCTCATTGCGGCTCAATTCGTCTCCTCAGCGGGCATAGCCTGGATCGTTTTTGGTCTGGTCCAGGATATAAAAATGCATCGTAAAAGGCATCAGAACTGATTTGAACATACACGATCAACATGCCATGGCTACATTTATAAAAGCAAGCAAGACAAATCAGATCATAAGAAAAATCGAGACCGAGGCCAGCTCGATATTTGAAAAAATATTGATGACGGATATTCCGAGGTCGGTATTTTTTGTCAAAGGCAAAATACACTCATGCCCGGTTGGCGGACGCCTTGAATCGAGATATATCGACCGCGGCGATAGCTTGTTCATTGGCACCTACGATAACAAGGCCACCGTTGGCATGATTATCGAAGACATCCATTTAGCCAAATAGGCCAGACACTTGGCCGCAACGCGCGCCATGCTGGAGTTACACAGAAGTACCTTGCCCCAGCACCCAGGCCGGACGGTCGGCGAACGATAACAATGTGCCTATAATCACGCTTCGGCATTTTGACCTGAAGAGCTGGCTGAAGCAGGCAGGCAAGGCCCGGAAGACGCCGACGATCAACCGTTACGGAAGCCAGGCACATGGGGGTAGCAAACATATTATTAGCCTTAGCGCTCTTGCTTGCCGTTATCGCCAGCACACTCGCCACGATCAGGTGGATCCGGTCTGCAAACCGGGCCAGGCAAAGCGAGCAGCTGGTCTGGCAGATCCTGGATATCAATCAGCAGGGCTTGATTCGACTGGGCATGGACCATGAAATCCTGGACGTAAACAACCAGGCGTGCCTCCTGCTCGAACAGCCGAGAACCGCCCTGCTGAAACGTTCGATCTTCGCCTTCATCGGCCAGGGCAAACTGCCCGGTCTGGCCAATGCCGCTGCGGCCGCCAGCGCAGGAAGCGTGGAATGCAACCTCAGCGTCGCCAGCGGAAAGGTCTTCCCGTGCCGGATCGCTAGTTCAGGGCTTGCCAATAAGCATGGCAAGCCAGTCGGTACGCTCATCCTGCTCAGGGATCTGTCCGGCCAGGCTCAGCAGGCCGCTTATCTGAGCCGGATGGCCACGATAATCCAGCATACGACAGAGGGCGTCATGATGATGGACAAGAACGGCCATCTGGATATGGTCAATCCCGCCTACTCGACCATCACCGGCTTCAACCCTGAGGACGTACTCGACAAGGCACCGCAATTTCTTCGTTATGGGCAAATCTGGGCCGAGCTGATATCGGCCGGCCACTGGCAGGGTGAAATCATCAACCGCCGCAAGAACGGCGAGGCCTATCCGGAATGGTTGACCCTCGACGCGGTTCCCGGCATGGAGGGCGAGGCGCAGCGCTACATCGGCCTGTTCACGGACGTCAGCCACATGAAAAAGTCGGAGGATGAACTCAAGCATATGGCGCATTACGATGCGCTGACCGATCTGGCAAATCGCACCTTGATGAGCATCCAACTCGACATGGCCCTTGAAAGGGCCGCGCGACGCACCAACAAACTGGCCGTGTTTGCGCTTGACCTGGATGGCTTCAAGGCGGTCAACGACAGCCTGGGCCACCATGCCGGCGACCTCTTGCTCCAGAAGATCGCCGCCCGCCTGAAAGCCACCCTGCGCGGCGAGGACGTCGTCGCCCGGATGGGGGGCGATGAATTCGCCATGATCATCGAGAATCCGCCCAGCGCCATCCACATCGGCCATCTGGCCGAAAAGATCATCGCCGCCGTCGGCAAGCCCATGGACCTGCACGGCAACCGTGCCCATGTCACTGCCAGCCTAGGCATCGCCATTTTTCCCCAGGACGGCCAGGATGCCAGCATCCTGCTCAAGGCGGCGGATACCGCCATGTATGCCAGCAAACAGGCCGGTCGCAACACCTACCGTTACCACGATGACGAGATGACCAAGGCCGCCAATCAACGCATGACCCTGGAACAGGGGCTGCGCCAGGCCCTGGAAAACAACCAGCTCGAATTGTGTTTCCAGCCCCAGGTGAATATCCGCACCGGGCAGGTACCGGGGGTCGAGGCATTGGTGCGCTGGAATCACCCGGACCAGGGCCCCATCTACCCCGCCGAGTTCCTTTCGGTAGCCGAGGAGACCGGACTGATCCTTCCGCTCGGCGAATGGGCGCTCCGTCTGGCCTGCACCCAGGTCCAATCCTGGGTGCAGGAACAGCTTTTCACGGGCAGCGTATCGATCAACGTGTCCGGCCAGCAGCTTGAACAGGGCGACTTTTTCAGCATGGTCAAGCGCGTACTGGCAGAAACCGGCATCAACCCAAAACGACTGGCATTCGAGATATCGGAGGGCATCCTGCTGCGCAATACCAAACGAGTCATGGCGGAACTGGGACAACTGCACACCCTGGGTGTCAGCATCGTCATCGATGACTTTGGCGTCGGCTATTCATCGCTCACCTATCTGAAATACCTGAGCGCCCAGGGGATCAAGATCAACCAGCGTTTCGTTCTCGGTCTGCCCGGCGACAAGAACGATGCCGCCATCACCAGGGCCATCATCGCCATGGGGCACAGCCTGGGTTGCGACCTGATTGCCGAAGGCGTCGAAACCGAGGCCCAGCAGACTTTCCTGGCCGACCAGGGATGTCTGCTGGCGCAGGGCTTACTGTATTCGAAACCGATCACGGCCGATGAATTCAGGAACTGGCTCCGGGAACGACAACTGCGCACCGTTCCCGACGCCCCCTGCACCGACATCCTGCCCTTTGGCAGGCGACTCGCCGACAGCGATGGCGACGAGGCCGGGGAAGGCCGGCAAGGGGATGCGCCGGGTCACCCGCGCTGGTGGCAATAATGCCGGATGCCGGCCGGAAGCCGATCAACGAACACTATCGATTGTCATACTAAAATTCGCGACGTGATCAGTGACAGGATTGCCACAGCGCGCATCGTCGTGCCGCTTGATTCGCCTTGTCGGCCTGTCAATACGTCCATCAGACCAAGGAACCCGGGGTGACCCTCAGACTCATCTGGCTACCCATATCGCTGTGGCTGTTCGTCGTCATCAGCGCGGGCTATGCCCTGCATCAGGAACATCTGGCGGCGCTTGCCGGCCTGACCCGGCAGACCGAAATCGGCCTGCAGAGTGAACTGAGCCAGTTCGGCTCGGCACTATCGGGCAGCGCCCCGACGGCAGATGATGGCCAGCGCTTCCGGCAAATGGCCTTGCCCCCCGACGCGACCGAGGCCGGTTACTACCTGATCAATCGTCAACATGTCGTGCTTGCGTCCAACCGTCCGGAAACGGAAGGACACGACATCGCGACGCAGTTCAACGCTCAGGTTCTTGCCGCCATCCGCCTGGCCGGCAGCGAAGATGGCAGCGTCGTCAGCCAGATCGAAAACGGCCTGGTCGGAATCCGCCCCTTGCGCGGCAACCCGGGTGCTTTACTGCTGATCCAGCGCGACCTGACCTGGGAGTACGCCCAGTTATCGAAGGCCTACCGCAATGCGGGTTTCAACTTCGCCGCCTGGACGCTGGCCGGCATCGCGTTGTTGTTCATGTTCTCGACCCTGCGCATCAATCGGCAACTCCGGGTGATCGGCAAGACCATTTCGCGCTTTGCCGCCGGCGACGGTTCTGCCCGGTCCGGCCTGGCCGGACATGACTCAATCTCCCGGCTGGGCCGGGCTTTCGACAACATGGCGTCCCGGATCGGACAGGAACGCTCCAATCTGGCGGAGAGCGAAGAGCGGCTCAAGTTCGCCTTGCACGGCAGCAATGCCGGGATCTGGGACTGGCTCATCGATAGCGGGCACACCTATTACTCGCCGCGCTGGAAAAGCCTGCTCGGATACGACGAACACGAATTGCTGGCCCATTCGGAAGAATGGCTCAAACGCGTACACCCCGACGACCTGGCGCGGGTGATGGCGCTACTCAATGCCCACATGACCGGTGCCAGCGCCTTTTTCGAAAGCGAACACCGGTTGCGTCGCAAGGACAACGACTACATCTGGGTGCTCGAGCGCGGCGTCGCGCTCCGGGATGAACGCGCCAGGCCCTATCGCATGGTCGGCGCCCTGACCGACATCTCCGGGCGCAAGGAAATCGAGTCCGCCTTGCAACGGAGCGAGGAGGCCTACCGTTCCGTGGTGAACGCCGTCACCCAGGTGATCTTTCGCAGCGATGCCGCAGGCCGCTTGACCTTCCTGAATCCGGCCTGGGCGGATCTAACCGGCATTCCTGTCGGTACCAGTCTGTCGCGTGTCTTGACCGACTTCGTGGTGGCCGAAGACCGCGACCGCGCACGCCAGGTCATCGCCGCCGCCAATCGGGGCGGCAAGGAAACCGTGTCCTGCGAGCTCAGATTGACCACTCGCGCCGGCGCCAGCCGCTGGTTCAACCTGCATGTCCGCTCGCTTCAGGATGACCACGAATCGCCCGGCATCGCCGGCCTGCTGACCGATATCGACGCGCTGAAGATGGCCCAGGATGCGCTGAGGCAAAGCAACAAGGAACGCAACACCATACTGGACCTCAGCCCCGACGGTTATGTCTTCATCGACCGCGATCGACAGGTGGTCTACGTCAACCCCGCCTTCCTGGCCATGACCGGCACCACCGGCAACCAGATCATCGGCAAGGACCTGCACGGACTGGAAGCCCTCATCCAGTCGCTCTGCGACCCTGCCAAGCCGCTACCGGAGTTCACCGAGGCCAGGGATGATGCGGAACAACTGCTGCATCTGAACGACCCGGCGAAGTCGATCCTGAAATGGCTGATTCGTCATATCCGCGACCGGCACGGGAAACTGCAGGCCGGGGTGATCTTCTTCCGGGACGTGACGGCACAAGTCGAAATCGACCGCATGAAGAGCGAGTTCCTGTCCACGGCCGCGCACGAATTGCGCACCCCCATGGCCAGCATCTACGGTTTCGCGGAACTCCTGCTGGCGCGCGAATTCGATGCCGCCACCCAGCGCGACCTGCTCCAGCGCATCCATCGCCAGACCAGGAACCTGACCAACCTGGTCAACGAGTTGCTGGACCTGGCCCGGATCGAGGCACGCGGCAGCAAGAGCTTCAAGTTCAAGGAGCAGGAACTGGCACCGGTCGTGATGAACACCCTGGCGTCATTTTATGTCCCGCACGAAACGCATTCGCTGGAGGTCGAACTGCCGGGCAAGCTGGCCATGGTCAACCTCGATGCCGACAAGTTCCACCAGGCCCTTTTGAATGTGCTGGGCAACGCCCTTAAATACTCGCCGGGCGGTGGCATCATCCTGGTCCGCTCAAGCGAGCGCAGCGAGGCCGGGCGCAAGCAGGTCGGCGTCGTCATCGAGGACCGGGGCATAGGCATGACTCCCGAGCAGATGGCCCACATGTTCGACCGCTTCTATCGCGCCGACACCTCCGGCGCCATCCCTGGCACGGGACTTGGGATGTGCCTGGTCAAGGAAATCATGGGCTTCTTCGGCGGCCAGGTCACCGTGAGCAGCGAGATCGGACACGGTACCGAAGTCACCCTGTGGCTGCCCATCGCCGCCACGCCCTCCCCGGACTGACCCCATGACGCCTACACCATCGCCAGAACTCGAAATGACCAATAAGCGCATTTTGCTGGTCGACGACCAGGAGGATATCCGGTTGCTGCTCCAGCTATCCCTGGCGCCGCTGGGCTGCGATCTGCATGCCGCGAGCAACGGCAACGAGGCGATCGAACTGGCCCGAGCGTTGCGTCCGGATTTCGTGATCCTCGACGTCATGATGCCCGGAGGCATGGACGGCTATCAGGTCTGCAAAATGCTGCGTGCCGACCCGGGCACTGCCCACGCCTACATCATCCTGTTGAGTGCGCGCGGGCAGCAACGCGATATCGATGAAGGCAAACAGGCCGGAGCCGACTACTACATGCTCAAGCCCTTCAGCCCGATCGAATTGGGCGATCTGATCTCCCAGGCGAGGCCGCATCAATAATTCGTATTAACCATATTAATCATCCCAAACGCAGGGCGCGCATGCATCCAGGGCCAGGCATGCGACATATCGTCGCAGGCGGTTGATTAAACCCCACATCCAGCAGGCCTTTCGTCGGCACAACCCGTCCATCCATCAAAAAACACTCGACGTAGTGATAATTCGTTGCTTTAATAGCCTCCGATGTACAGATATGACATCAGTATCAGTAATACCAGATACGGTATCATTTATCATGTCACGCCAAACTCGTGGGTTACCGTGGGCTGAAAGAGTGACATGGATCCAGATAATTTTAAGATATGAGGAACTCAAGATGAAAAAAACCATTATGCAGTTCATCCGTGACGAAGAAGGCGCCACCGCCATCGAATACGGCCTGATCGCTGCCTTGATCGCCGTCGCGATCATTACTGTTGTGACTGGCATCGGCACCCAGTTGATCGTTAAGTTCGGTGAAGTCGTCACTGCACTGGGCGGCTGACCACTCAACTGATTAAGCCAGACACGCCACAACAGGCAGGAGGGGGTGTTTACCTTCGCTGTCCTGATTGTCTGGGCGGCGTGGTTGGCTGTCTACGATTGGCGCCGGCGGCGGTTACCCAACTGGCTGCTGATCGTGGGCGTGATGGTCGGTGGGACATATGGCATGGCACATGGCGCCATGCCATATGGTGCCCGTCTGTCCGATAGCGCGGGAACGGCTGTACTGGCTCTGGTTGTGTTCTGGCCGGCTTACCGGATGGGCTGGATGGGGGCAGGGGATGTCAAGTTGTGTGCGGTACTGGGCTGGCTGGCTGGCGTCAAGGGCCTTATGGTCGTGTTGCTTGCCGGCAGCATCTTAGTCGGGCTGTTTGGCCTGGCTATTTTGCTCCCGCGCATCGCGGAACACTTGTCCAGCACCAAACTGGATCCGCGGCTCAGGAATCGGATACCGTATGGAACCGGGCTGGCCCTGGCCTTTATCGGCTGGACCGTGACCCGGATATACCCTGGTCTATCGCCTTTGTGAGGGTAGTCATCAAGATGGATACTGGCAGATGAAGTTCCGGAATAACCCGACCAACCGCCAGCGCGGCGCGGCGGCAGTCGAATTTGCCCTGGTCTTCGTCCTGTTCTTCATGGTGATGTACGGCGCCATCGCCTATGGCGTGGTATTCGCAATCAAGCACTCGATGACCCAGGCCGCCAGCGAAGGCGCGCGCGCCGCGCTCAAGGACGTCACCGGCGGCATGCCCGCACGCGAGGCGCTGGCGCTGGCCACGGCCGCAAATGCCCTCAGCTGGCTGGGCACGAATGCGCCGACGCCGGTCGTCAGCCTGGACTGCACGCCCACCGAACCCCGCTTCACCTGCCTCAAGGTAGCCATCACCTACGACTACGCGGCCAACCCCATCATCCCTCCAATTCCCGGCCTGGGTATCGTACTGCCTGCCAACCTGAGCGCGCAGGCCATCGTGCAAATATAGCGATCAGTCACAACCCATAATTAAAGGACTCGATATCGTGGGAAAAACGCAAAAAATCGTCGGACTGATTTTGGTGCTGCTGGCCTTGGCGCTGGCCGGCTATGCCTGGATGTTGAGTTCCCGCATGGCCGCCGAACAGAAGGCGGCCCAGCCGAAGATGCAACCGGTGGTTGTGGCCCTGGCGAGAATACCGGCGGACAGCGTGATCACGCCGGAAATGGTGAAAGTCTCGATGTTCCCGACCCGCCCGGACGGCGCCTATACCGATGTGGGCGCCGTGACCGGCCAGATCGCTTCCACCGACATCGCCGCCGGCGAACCGATACTCCAGGAACGGCTGGGCGGGGGGCTGCGCGCCATGCTGCAACATATCGAACCCAATGAGCGCGCGGTGGCGATACGGGTGGACGAAGTGATCGGCGTGGGCAACAAGCTGATTCCGGGCGACCTGGTGGATGTCTTCTTCACCTTGCGCCGGAACGGCTCTGAAATCGTCAACACTCAGTCGCAACTGCTGCTGGAAAGGCTGCCGGTCCTGGCCTTTGGCAGCAAGGACGTGGGTGGAAGCGGCACCAAGCCGGGCAACGCCAGCGGCAGCCAGGCGCGTACGACCGCGGAGGTCCCGAAGACGGCGGTGCTCGCGGTCAAGATCGCCGACATCGACAAACTGGCCCTGGCCGCCGAAAGCGGACGGTTGCTGCTGGCCCTGCGTCCGCACGAACAGCCTCAAAGCGAAGAAGCGGGAGTCGCCGCGACGCCGGCAAGCACACCGGCGGCGACTCCCGCCAAGGGCCAGACCGCACAACCCGTCGCGACGACCGTCATGGCCAGCGCCCCAGCGCCATTGACGCTCAAGCAACTCATCACCATGACCGGCCAGTCCCCTGCCAAGACCACTACCGGCAAGCGCCCACGCGGCAGCTCCGGTGACTCGGTCATCGTGATGCATGGCCTGACGGAGAAAACCGTACGCGTTGCAGCGACCCGCGGAGCTCGGCCATGAAATCCAATGCAACTTCCGGAAACGACAAGGGCTGGCTGATGAATATGTTCAAAGCGAAACAATGGCGGGTTGGCGCCTCGACCGTGAATGCCTGGCGGGCCGCCATTCTGGCCACCCTGCTGATGCCGTTCGGCCCCATGGCCGTTCATGCGGAATCACCCGCCCAGGTGTTCGAGGTCGAGGCCGGCAGCCAGCGCACGATCAAGCTGGAAAAGGCCGCGCAACGGGTCGCCGTGGGCGATGGCGCAGTGGCCGAGGTCAAGGTGCTCGGCAAGCAGGAATTGTTGTTGCAGGGCATCAAGCCGGGCTCCACCAGCCTGCTGGTCTGGACCAAAAAGGGGGCGTCCCCCCTGAGCTACCGGATCGAGGTCAACAAGGCGGCTGAAAGCGCCTTGTTGACGGAGGAATTCCCGGAACTGCACCTCAAGGTCTCCAACGATTTGCTCATCCTGGAAGGCACATCGCCGAGCATGGAACAACACGTGGTCGCCAAGGAAGTCGCCTTGCATGCCGACGGGGTAGGCAAGGGCCCATTGGTCGATACGGCGCAATTACCTTTCAGTAGCCAAGTACAGATCGACGTACGGGTAGTCGAACTCAGCCGCTCGGTGCTCAAGGAAGCTGGCCTCAATCTGTTCTCGACCGCATCGAACGCCATAACATTCGGCACCTTCGCCCCCGGTAGCCTCACGAAGGTCACTGCTTCCGCTGGCGAAGGGATCAAAGTCGATACTACCGGGTCTCCTGTCTCCAAGGCGCTCACCCTGTTGCTGGGCTCCCCATCGGGCGATGTAGTCGGCCTGCTGAGCATGCTGGAGGGCAACGGCTTCGCCCGGACCCTGGCGCAACCTACCCTGCTCGCCCTGAGCGGTCAGACCGCCAGTTTCCTGGCCGGCGGCGAATTCCCGGTGCCGGTGCCGCAGGCATTGGGGCAGACCACGATACAGTACAAGCCTTACGGCATCCGGCTCGATGTCTCACCGACTGTGTTGTCCGAGAACCACATCGCCTTGAAGATCGCCCCCGAGGTCAGCGACCTCGACTTCGAAAACGCCATCACCATCAACGGCGTTTCCGTCCCCAGCCTGACCACCCGGCGGGCCGACACCAGCATCGAGCTGGGCAACGGTGAAAGCTATGTCATCGGCGGCCTGGTCAGCCAGAAGGTGGTCAAGAACCTGGACAAGATGCCGGGCCTGGGCGACATCCCCATCCTGGGGGCGTTCTTCAAGCACGCCCGCCTGTCCCGCGATGAAAAGGAACTGCTGATCATCGTCACCCCGAGGCTGGTCAAGCCCCTGGCCGCGAATAGCCCGATCGGCCCCCTGCCCGGGGCGGAACTGGCGGACTACAACCCGAGCCTGTGGCAGATGCTGATTCAATCCGACCGCGGCGAAGCGGCCCGTTTCACCGGACTTTCAAAATAGGACTCGCCACGATCATGGTGGAAAAACGATTCATCGTCGTCACGGACAACGAAACCCGGTTCAACGAACTGAGCGATGCCTTGAAGAGCGTCGGCACCGCGGTCTGGCTGCACTGGAATACCGATCTGCTGTCCCAGCTCGTCGGTTCCCTGGGCACCGACATCGTCTTCATCGACTTTATCGGCGACAACGCGGAAAAGGCGGCCGAGCTTACCCGCAGCCTGCTGGTGGTCTATCCGCGGCTATGGGTGGTCGGTTTCTCGCACCGGGCCGACAGCGCATTGATCCTGGATGCCATGCGTTCGGGCGCGCGCGACTTCATCGAGCTGCAGTCCCCCATTGACTCGCTGCGCACGGTCAAGGGCATCCTGGAGCAGTCGCCCGCCCTGCCGGCGCAATCCACCGGCAAACTGGTCACCATGCTGGGCGCCCGGCCCGGCATCGGCACCACCACCGCGGCCATGCACCTGTCCCTGCTGCTGAAGCAGGAATACCTGCCGGAGCATCCCATACTCCTGCTCGATTTCGGTTACCCGTCGAACGATGCCGCGCTCTACCTGGACACCAAGGTCGCCTTCAATTTCTGCGATGCCGTACGCAGCCTGCGCCGTTTCGACCAGGCCTTGCTGAACACCGCGTTCGCGCACCACAAGAGCGGGCTGGCCATCATGTCGCTGCCGCAGAACCTGGCCGAGTTGCGCGACATCACGCCGACCGACACCATGACCATGCTCAGCCTGCTGAAGTCCTATTTCAAGGTGGTCGTGGTCGACCTGGGCGGCTTCGCCGGCCTGGATCTGCTGCTCTATACCCTGGGCATCTCGGACCATGTCGAACTGGTTTGCGAGCAAAGCCTGCCGTCGGTCTTTTCCGCGCGCCAGATGCTCATCAGCCTGCGCGAAAGAGGCTATGACACCGATCGCATCGGCATGCTGACCGGCAAGCATGACAGCCGCATCGACATGACGCCCGGACAGATCGCCGAGAACCTGCAGATACGCCTGGACGGCAGCCTGCCCCAGCGTACCGAAAAGATGATCGCCTGCGCCAACATCGGCAAACCCTTGCTGGAAGTGGCGCCGAACGATCCCTACCTGAACGTGCTGCGCGCCATCGCGACCACCCTGACCGGCGAGACGGGGGTCAGGAATCCGGCGCAGCAAGCTTCAGTCTTGCGCAAGATGTTCAGTTAAGTTCGCAGGGGAACAGGCATGGATTTCGATTTCGCGCTGGGTCAGGATCCGAACAGCGTATTCCACCAGTCCGATGAATTCCAGGACATCAAGGGCATGATGCATGGCCGTCTGGTCGATCGTATCGAGGATCTCGGTACCGATTTCGCCAACTGGACGCCAACCATGGTCAAGCGCTTCGTTGCGCAAGAGGTGGAGAACTTCACCGCCAGCAACCGGATGCCGCTGAATGCCACCGACATCAACCGCATCGTCGGCGACCTGACCGACGAGTTGATCGGCCTGGGCCCGCTGGAGGGGCTCATGGCGGACGAATCCGTGGCCGACATCCTGATCAACGGCTACAAGGAAGTGTTCATCGAGCGCAACGGCCTGCTCCAGAAAAGCAAGATACGCTTCATCGACAACAAGCACCTGATGCGCATCGTGCAGCGGATCATCGCTCCGCTCGGCCGCCGGGTCGACGAGGGCAGCCCCATGGTGGATGCCCGCCTGCCCAATGGCGGCCGCCTCAACGTCATCATCCCGCCGGTCTCGATCAACGGCCCGGTGGTTTCGATCCGCAAATTCCGCAGCAAGGCGCTCGAAGCCTCGGACCTGCTGGCCTACGGCACCCTGACCGACGAAATGCTGGACTTCCTGCGCCAGGCCACCACTGCGCGTTGCAACATCATCATCAGCGGCGGCACCGGCTCCGGCAAGACCTCGTTCCTGAACATGCTGACCCAGTACATTCCCGAGGGCGAGCGCATCATCACCATCGAGGATGCGGCCGAACTGCATTTGCTGCACGAACATGTCGTGCGCCTGGAGACCCGACCCGCCGGCCTGGAAGAGGTCGCCGAGGTCACCGCCCGCGACCTGGTGCGCAACAGCCTGCGCATGCGGCCGGACCGGATCATCGTCGGCGAGGTGCGCGGCGGCGAAGCGGTGGAAATGCTGCAAGCCATGAACACCGGCCACGACGGCTCCATGTCCACCATCCATGCCAACTCGCCCCGGGAATGCCTGCACCGGCTGGAGATGCTGCTGAATTTCGGCGGCTGGCAGGGCAGCGAAAGCAACCTGCGCCGGCAGATCGACGGCGCCCTGGACATGGTCGTCCACCTGGCCCGGCTGTCGAACGGCAAGCGGCGGGTGATGTCGATCAGCGAGATCACCGGGGTCGAGGACGACGTCGTTTCCCTGCAGGAATTCTATCGCTACGAACCCACCCTGCCGAACGGCCGCGAGGGCTGGGTCAGCACCGGCTGCCAGCCAAAAACGCACAAGCTGAAGCGCTTCTGGAATCCCTCCAGGACCCGTGCGGAGGTCAAGAGTGGCTGAGTTATACCTGGTCATCGCCCTGGCCATCCTCAGCCTGGCGGCAGCGGGCATCTTTTCCTGGCGCGCCGGCGCGGAAAACCAGCGCTCGCGAAAAAACATGGATCGCTTGCAGGCCGCCCTGGACCACAGTGAACTTCAAGCCGGCCGGAGCGCACTCGTAGAACTGAAGCACAAGCCGCCGCCGATCATCGAGACCTGGCAGCAACGGGCCGGCTTTGTGCCGAGCATGCGCCTGTACGGCCTGTTCGCCCTGCCCGCCCCCATCCTGGCCATCGCCGGCGGTCTCGCGTTCGGTTTCAAGGGCATCGTGATCGGGTTGCTGCTGCTCTATCCGCTCGGGCTGGTGTTGTTCCTGCGCTGGCGCATCGAGCATTTCCACAACCGGGTGGTAGCCCAGTTGCCGGGCTTTGTCGATTCGTTGGCCCGCATCCTGAGCATCGGGGTCAGCATCGAACTGGCCTTCCGCAATGCCAGCGAGGAATGCGAGGAACCGTTGCGGGGCATCACCGCGCAAATACTGGTGCGCACCCAGGCCGGCCTGACGATCGAGGATGCCATGGGCCTGGTGGCGGAAACGTATGCCATCAAGGAGCTCAGCTTCCTGGCCTCGGTGTTCTATCTGGGCGTGCGCTACGGCGGCAATGCGCGCGCCGTCCTGGAACGGATTGCCCTCGCCATGCGCGAGCGCGAGCGCGGTCAGAGAGAACTCCATGCCATGACCTCGGAAACGCGCGCCAGTGCCTGGATACTCAGTGCCTTGCCGATCGTGGTCGGACTGATGACCATGTACCGCAATCCGGGCTATCTGCTCGGCATGTGGTCCGACCCGTTCGGCCAGCAATTGCTGCTCGGCGCCGTGGCCTTGCAGGTGATCGGCATGTGGCTGCTGTTCCGCATGGCAAAACTACGCAACCTCTAGCGAAAACAAATCATGTCGATGCCATGGATCATTGCCCTGACTGTAGGATTGGCCGTATTTGGCGGCGGCTGGCTGATCTATGGCTATCAATTGCAGATATCCAACCAGATCCGACGGCAACGCCAATTCAACCGGCTCGACAAGCTCGCCCACGGCGGCGACAGCGTGAATTCCGAGATGGAACGGATGCTGGAAAGCCAGTCCTGGGCCGAACGTCTGGCGCTCATGCTGACCGGCCAAATCCAGGGCGGGGCCTCATCGGAGCAGGATAGCGAAGAACGCTTGTTGCTCGCCCAGGCCGGTTATCGCGGCATCCGGCCGCTGATCTATTTCAAGGCGGCCAGGCTGGGCCTCACGATAGTGCTGCTAGCGGTTTTCGTGACCTACGCGCTGGTGGCCGGGACCTCCGATGCCTGGCTCAAGGTCGTCATGGCAGGCGCAATCGCCTACCTGGCGCCGAAATACATCCTGAAATACTTTGCCCAGCGGCGCGTGCGCATCATCGTCAACGAAATTCCGCAGTTCGTCGACTACCTGCACATGATGCACGGCTCCGGCGTCAGTTTCGAACAGTCTATAATGCTGTTCGCGGAGGAGCGCCGCATCGGCCTGCCCGCCCTGGCCAGCGAACTCAACTACGTACAGATCGCGATCAAATCCGGGCGTAGCCGTTCGGATGCACTGCAACAGATGTCCAGCCAGATCGACCTGCCCGAACTACGCGAACTGATCGCCCTGATCAACGACGCAGATCGTTATGGCGCGGGACTGCAGGAACCCTTGAAGCGCTTCGGCGTCCGCCTCACTGAAAAGCGGCGCTTCGATCTGCAAGACTATGTCGGCAAGTTGGCGACCCGGATGGTCGTGGTCATGGTGCTGTTCCTATTGCCGGCGCTGCTCATCATTACAGCCGGCCCCGGGTTTCTGGCCTTGTTCAAGGCGTTGAGCAAATGACTGCCACAACGACCGACAAGGGTAGGCTGGCTAGCGTTCTTGTCATCCTCCTGTCATGTTGTCTGGTCGACATCGCCCTGGCCGCCGGCCCGGCCAACCAGCCAGCCATAGCAACGCAGGATGAAGACAGTCCGATGCGACATCCGGACATGGCCTCCGACCCCGACATGTACTTGCAGCTGATCGAACGCATGCAGGAAAAACACCTGTATTTCGCCTCTCTGGCCCATCTGGACGCATTCGATCGGCGCTGGCCCAGCAACCAGAGAGCCACCCTGCTGCGGGCCGATGCCCTGCGCGAAACAGGCTATCCGGACCAGGCCGCCGACCTGTATGGAAGTCTGCTGAAAGGCCCCCTCGCGGCAAGCGCCCAGCACGGGTTGGGGCTTATCGCATCGCGCAAGGGTGACTTGGACAACGCCCTGGCCGCCTTGAGCCAGGCGAGCCAGTTGGACCCCACCAACGCCGGCATCCTGAACGACCTGGGCTATGTGCAAATACTGCGCAGGAAACTGGCCGAGGCCGGCTTCAATCTGCACAAGGCCACCGAGCTGGACCCGAAAAACGCCCTGGCCGGCGCCAACCTGGCCCTGTTTTATCTGCTCGACAACAAACCGGTCCAGGCGGATGGAATCATGGAGTGGTACAAGCTGAGCGAAAAGCAACGAAAAGAGATTATTGATAAAGCAGCTGAACTTAACGCACGAAATACACCGTAAAATATAAGAAAAAAGAATTATTTCCCGCCAAGCCAGCTTGATTTGAGATGCGTAGAACAAAGTGATGAAAAGCCCAAACGTCCAGGAAGTCTATTGCACTACCCGCGAAGCCGCGCAGATGCTCGGGGTTTCCCTGCGCACCGTCCAGTTATGGGTGGAAAGTGGCGTACTGAAGGCATGGAAGACCGACGGCGGCCACCGTCGGTTGCCTTTGAGCGCCGTCAACGAACTCATCCATGACCGCATGGGCAAGGGCCAGACGACCGCCCCGTCGTCGCAATTGCTCAACATCCTGGTCCTGGAAGACGATGAGGACATGGTCAAGCTTTACCAGATGACCATGGAAGGCTGGCAGATGCCGATTCAGGCCACCTTCGTATCCAGCGTCTACGAGGCCTTGATCGTGATCGGACGCGGCCAGCCCGATCTCCTGATCACCGACCTCAAGATGCCCGGCGTCGACGGTTTCGAGATCATCAACCTGCTGCGCAACGACGAAGCCCTGCGCAGTCTCGACATTGTCGTGGTGACCGCCCTTAATCGAGCTGAAATCGAGGAAAAGGGCAGCCTGCCGGCAGACATCATGGTCTTTACCAAACCCGTTTCGTTCGACCAGTTGCAGGGCTATATCAAGGCCTGTCTGGCCCACAGGAAAATCTTGGAGAGATAACTCATGGCGAATAAATCGTATTTCCTGGCCGCCGCGCTCGGCCTGTGTGCCTTGTCGGCCGCCCTGCCCGGCTACGCCGACGACGCTGCCGCGCAGCCGGAACCGCAAGTCCAGCCTATCGTGATCGGCGCCACCACGGAAAACCTGCTGAAGATGCAGCGCGAGGGCACCTCCGCGGCCAACCTGCAACCGATCTCCGGCGAGGTGGCATCGCTATCCTACCGGCGCTATCTGGACAGCTTCGCCAAGCCGATGCCCGAATTCAAGGAAACCGTCTCATCGAGCACGAAATCGGGCTCCGGCGGGTCCAACTGATCCCGGCCCGTTGAAACTGCCATGCGATCGCTGCCGCGGCCGTCAGGCCTGACATTGAGGTTCCAGACCGGAGCCATCAGTGTCATGGCTGCCGCCGGCATGGCGGCCCTGGTGGCATCGGCCCTGCTCGCGGTCGATCTGGGCAACCTCTTCTACACCAAGCGGCAACTCCAGAACGTCGCCGATACCGCCGCCCTGTCTGCGGTCAGCGATCTGGCCAATGCGGCTTACATCGCCACCGACACTGCGAGCAAGAACGACTTCGCGGTACCGGGAGTGCACAGCAACACCCTGGAAACCGTCACCGGCCACTACGACACCACCACCCCGGACGGAGAATACCAGGGCAGTTTCACGGCCGGCGGCGACCCCGCGCTGCAAGACGCCGTCAAGGTCACCGTCACTACCCAGCAGCCCTATTTCTTCATGGCGGGCAATCGCGAGATCACTGCCACCGCCACCGCCACGCGCACCGCAGAGGCGGGGTTTTCCATCGGTTCCGGCCTGCTCAACATCGACTCCAGCCAGTCCGCCCTGCTCAATGCCATCCTGGGCAAGCTGCTGCATTCCTCGCTGAACCTGAGTGTGATGTCATACCAGGGGCTGGCGGCCGCCAACGTCAACCTGCTCGACCTGGTCAAGGCCAAGGCCGATGTCGGCACGGTGGAGGAATTGCTGGCACTGGACCTCAGCCTCGCCGACGTGCTCCACCTCACCGCCCAGGCATTGGGCCCGACCGACATCGTGTATCTCGATCTGGAGAACCTGGCGAATCTGGAGGCACTCGGCAACCTGCACCTGAAACTGGGCGACCTGATCAAGCTGTCCCTGGCGGACGGTACCTCCGCGGCCAGCGCCAATCTCAACGTGCTGCAGTTGATCTCGCTGTCGGCCCAGGTGGCGAACGGCAAGCATTTCCTCGATGTACCGATCACCAATATCAACATACCCGGCATCCTTTCGCTCGATCTCGCGCTGTCGCTGATCGAGCCGCCCAGCATCGCCATCGGCCCGGCCGGCCAGGGGGCGGACGGCCAGTGGCTGACACAGGCCCATACCGCGCAGACTCGCCTCAAGGTCGACGTCAACCTCTTGCCATTGCTCGCGGGCGTCCTCAACGTGCATCTACCGCTCTATGTGGAACTTGCGCAGGGTACTGCCTGGCTGAAGAGTATCGAATGTCGGTCGCCGCTCGACGACAGCACGGTGACCATAGGCGCGACCTCCGGCGTCGCCGGCGTCTACATCGGCGAACTCACCAACGACGCCATGACCAACCGCGAGACCGAAGCCACGGTGACACCGGCCAAGATAGTCGACTTGGGCGCCCTGCTCACGATCACCGCCAAGGCGGCGATCGAACTGCCCGGCGGCGCCGGCGACCTGGAGTTCAACGGCCCATTCGACGACCAGAACACCCGGCGCATCTCCGGCCTGGAGACGGCCGGCCTGTTCGCCAGCCTGAGCAACAGCCTGGTTCTGGACACCGGCGGCGCGCTGGCCGAACTGGTCGATGTGCTTTTGAAATTCCTGCTCGGCGTCGGTCTGGAAGACCTGTTGAAGATAGTGCTCAATGCGCTCACCCCAGTACTCGAATTGCTGGATGCCGTGCTCAAACCGGTGCTCGAACTGCTCGGTCTCCAGCTCGGCTATGCCGACGTGACCAATTTCTACTTGAATTGCGGCGTGCCCCGACTGGTGCGCTGACGCGGGCGGCCCCGGTCGCCGCCCGGCGCAAGGGTGCGGACGCCGCGATGGGCGGCCACCATTCCGTGCCACAAAAACCCTAGGCAATGGGATAATGTCGCCATGGATAACGAACAACCCCTTTCCCCCCGCCGTCGCCTGCAGACCCTGCTGGCCATCCCGGACAACCAGCGCACCGAGGCCCAGTGGGACGAAATCGTCGAACTCGAAATCACCCTGGCGCCCGGCAATCGTGAGGACGGACCCGGTCGCGACATGCGCACCGCCCCCCCGCCACAGCAGAACCGCAAGCCCAACCGATCAGCCGGCGGTGGAAGCGGTGGTGGTGGCGGTAACAGTGGCGGCGGTGGCGGCGGCGGCGGTAACAGTGGCGGCGGCGGTAACAGTGCTGGCGGCGGCCTGAAAAGCCACAAGTCCCCCAGGAAGCCCAGGGGCAAGCTGCACAACAAGCCCAAGACGCCGACACCCGAAGCCTGATCGAGTCACCCGTCATGGCCCGTGTGCATCCTGACGGCTGGCGCGAATTCAAGGCCACCGGCGCGGCGGCACGCGAGATCGAGACCCTGGAGATACTCGCCGAAGGTCTGCCGGACAGTTACACGGTCTACCACGGCGTCCACTGGACGCGCATCCAGCAGAGCCACGCCCTGGTCGGCGAGATCGACTTCGCCCTGGTCAACCCGGCCGGCCAGGTACTCCTGATCGAGCAGAAATCCGGCTTCCTGGAAGAGACCGCCGAAGGGCTGGTCAAGACCTACCCCAACCAGGAAAAGAACGTCGCGGTGCAGATGGCGCGCTCCGCCGACGCCCTGCGCGCGCGTCTGTACCAGGCCTGCCAGGGTGACAAACCGGACCTCGACAGCCTGCTCTACTGCCCGGACTACACGGTCAGGTCGCCCGGTACGGCAGGCATCGACCCCAGCCGCATCATCGACGCCCGCCGGCGCGAACACCTGATTCCCCTGCTCCGCGCCATCCTGCCCGAGGCAGAACCCGCAGCGGTCGCCGCCAAGGTCCATCGTTTCCTCAGCGACGAGCTCGACCTGGTGCCCGACGTCGACGCCGCGGTCGAGCAAAGCCGTCTGATCTACACCCGCCTGGCCGGCGGCCTCGCCCACTGGGCGCGCCAGATCGACTGCCAGCCGTTCCGTTTGCGCGTGGTCGGCACCGCCGGCTCCGGCAAGACCCAGTTGGCGCTCAGCGTCCTGCGCGACGCCGTGGCGGCCGGCCGGCGGCCCCTCTATGTCTGCTACAACCGCCCGCTGGCCGACCATATCGCCCTGCTCGCCCCGGACGGCGCCACGGTGGCCACCTATCACCAGCTCGGCGACCGCATCCTGCGCGCCGGCGGCACCACGCCGGACTTCAGCCGGGCGGACGCCTTCCGGCAACTGGAGGACTTCCTGGCCGGCTACCGGCCCGGCCCGGACTGGCTGTTCGACGAGCTGATCGTCGACGAGGGCCAGGACTTCCAGCCGGCCTGGCGCGACCACCTGATCAAGCTGCTGCGCCCTGAGGGCCGCGCCTGGTGGCTGGAAGACCCGATGCAGAACCTGTACGGCCGCCCGCCGGTGGACCTGCCGGGCTGGGTGGTGCTGCATGCCGACACCAACTACCGCACGCCGCGCAACCTGCTCGGCTACCTGAACCCGTTGCTCCGGCCCGAACGCGCCATCGCGGCCGGCAGCCCGCTGGCCGGCTCGGAGGTGGACATCCTCACCTACGCCAATCCGGCCGAGTTGATGGAGCGCACCAAAACCGCCATCACCCGCGGCCTGGGCGCCGGCTTCAAAAAGGACAAGATCGCCCTGATCACCTTCCGGGGCCGCGAGCACTCGCTGTTCACCCCGCTCGACCGCCTCGGCCCGCACACCCTCAAGGCCTTCAGCAACCGCTACGACCTGTTCGGCAGCCCCATCTACAGCGACGGCGATCTGCTGATCGACTCGATCTACCGCTTCAAGGGCCGCTCGGCGCCCTGCGTCCTGTTCACCGAGATCGACTTTGAGGCCGCCGACGAACCGACGCTACGCAAGCTGTTCGTCGGCATGACCCGCGCCAGCATGAAACTGGTGCTGGTGATCCATGAACGCGCGGCGCGCGCCCTATTACAATACCGCCAGGACAGACAGGAAACCGCATGATCGACCACCCCCTCACCGATGCCGAATTCGACCAACTGGACAGCTTTCTCATGGCCGAAGGCCGGCCCCGGACGATCATGGACATCGCCATGCTGGACGGCTTTTTCACCGCCCTGCTGATCGGCCCCAACACCCTGCTGCCCAGCCAGTGGCTGCCGGTGGTCTGGGGCGAGACCAAGGACGAACCCATGGTGTTCGAGTCCTCGGCCCAGATGGAGCACATCATCGGGTTGATCATGCGCCTGTATGGCGCCCGTACCGAGGACCTGCAGGAGGGCGTCGACCTCTACGACCCGGTCATCTATACCCGCGAGGAGGACGGCAAGACCGTCTCGGTCATCGACGAATGGTGCACCGGCTTCATGCGCGGCGTGCAACTGGACGCCAAGGGTTGGGACCCCCTGTTCCAGTCCGACGAGGACGCCGCCCTGCTGATGCCGATGATCCTGTACGGCACCGAGTCGGGCGTGGAGCAGCTGAAGCAGAACGAATCGCTGCGCGAGCGCCACCAGAACATCGCCGACGCCCTGGGCATCTGCGTCATCGGCATCCGCGACTACTGGCTGCCGCAACGCAAGGAGGCGGCCACCTTCCGCCGCGCCGAGCCCAAGGTCGGCCGCAACGACCTCTGCCCGTGCGGCAGCGGCAAGAAGTTCAAGAAGTGCTGCGGCAGCCCCGAGCGGCTGCACTGAACCCCAGGCCGACCGGTCAGCGTGCTGACGGCAGCAGGGCCTTCCTGGCGGCCTGGTAGTCCGCCTGCATGAACCGGTCGTCGGGCCGGAGCGCCAGCGCCTTGGCATAGGCGGCATCGGCCCTGGCGGCATCGCCCAGTTCGAGATAGGTACGCGCCAGCAAGGCCCAGCCCTCGCCGTCGGCCGGCTCCTTCTCCAACCGCCTGGCCAGCTTGTCCGCCATGACGTCGATGGTGGGCAATGGCTTCGCGTCCGGACCGGTCGCCGCCATCGGGGCCGCGCCGACAGTCGCGGGATGCTCAACTCCCGGCAGCAAGGCCGAGGCGCGCTCGGCCACCGGCGGGGCATCCTCGCCCTTGCCGGCCGCGAACCACCAGGCCAACAGGCCGGCGGCAACCAGCACGACCGCGGCATAACGGCACCGGCCGGCCCGGCAGATCGACCCGGCGCCTGCTTCATTGCCGCCAGCGGCAGCCACTTCAGTTCCATCCTGCATCAAAACTCCCAGCGATAGCCAATGAAGAAATAGGTCCGGCGGCTGTTGTCCTGGTTCAGACCGGTCCTGGTTTTGGTCGCTTCCATGCCCAGCTCGGACTCGAGGTACCAGCTGTCGCGCAACCGGTAGGACAAGCGGAATACCGGACTCCAGCGCCGCATGGTGTTGCCGGAATCGTCTTCCTGCGTGTAGTAGCCGATGATCGAGTCGAAGCGCCACTTGTCCAGGTTCAGTACATGGGACAGCGTGACGGACACGCCGTCATAGGTCGGCGCCCGGATGAGGCTCAGGTTGGCGACGCCGACGTCGTTGTTCCTGATCAGCGAGTTGCCGATGAACTGGGCGGAATAGACATGGATATTGCCGGTGCCCGGCGCCGTGATCGGCAGCGTGAACGGGTCGTCGTCGACGTAGCTGGCGGCATCGGACACCACGGCCAGCCGGTAATCGGCGCCGAACTGGAAGCGCGGCGTCATCTGGTGGGTGAAACCGATCTGGAACAGGTCGGCATCGGCCGTCTTGGCCAGCGCCCTGTCTTGCAGCTCCGAGGAGGTCAACCCGCCGGCCAGCGCCGACTTCAGCGAGCTCCCCGCCAGGCCGTTGGTCAGCTGGAGCATGGGCGACTTGCGATGATCGAGCAGGAAGAACAGGTTGGTGCCGTTCGCCATCTGGTAGTTGCCCTGCAGCATGGCGATGTTCAGTTCGCCGAACATCACGTCGTAATCGAGCAGGCCGAAATAGTTGGCGCGGGAATCGAAGTAGCGTGCCTCCAGTCCGATCGCCTGGCGGTCGTCCACGCCGTCCACCCGCTGGACGATGGCATAGGCCGAACCGGTCAGCTTCTCCGCCTGCGGCAGCAGGTCCAGGCTGGCGCCCGCGAAGGTCTTGCGCCAGTCCACGTGGTATTCCACCGGATAGCCGACCACGGCATTGGCCCGCAGGGACGGGGTCAGGTTGTAACCGCCCCAGGCGCCGTCGAAGCGGCCGAGCACGCCGCCATTGCTGGCGGTCTGGCGGCCCAGGCGGACCAGGTAGCCGGCGGCCTTGTCGTTGCGCTCGAAGTAGGCTGCGTTGAGGCGGTTGACGTCGGCCTGGCCAGAAAGAAAGTTCCGGGTATCGGTATCGCGCAGGACGAACCGGGTATCCGTATCGTTGGTCCGGCGCCGGTAGTTCAGGTCCAGGCTGGTCACCAGTGCGGATTGGTCGGTCGAGGACAGGCTATCCCTGGTGAAGTCCAGCTCGCCTGGCGGCGGCGCGGTCAGTATCTCGATGTGCGAGTTGCCATGGTAGTAGTTCTGCGACAGGCTGCCGCTCGACTCCCAACCGGTGTCGAATTCACGCCGGGCGGCCTTGGGCCGGTCCCCCTCCTTGCCCGCTTCTGCGGTCGCGGCAGGCGCGGCCTTGCCGATCGCAGCGAGCCGCTGCCTGGCCTTGATGGCATAGGCCCCGTCCGGATAGAGCTTGTTGTAGAGCGTGTACTCGGCGGTAGCCTTGGCGATCTCGCCGTTGGCCTCACGCTCTTCGGCGATCATGATCTGCGCCTCTTCCGAATAGGTGTTGGGCGGCAGGTTGAGCAGACGATTCAACTGCTCGATGGCGGCCACGTGGTCGCCGCGCCTGACCGCCTCCTTGACCTGCACCATCAATGCCTTGGCCTCCTTTTCCCAGGCTGGGGGCGCTTGGGAAACGAGAGCAGGCACCCGTCTGCTCTCGGGTTTCGCCGACTCCGGAGGCTTCCCCGGCTGAACCGGGCCGGTGACCTCCACTGCCTTGACCGCTTCGCCCCTGGCGGGCTTGGCGTCTATCGGCACGAAGATGGACAGGCTGTACTGGTCCGCACCAGGCCGGACCCGCCAGGAAGTCTTGGCGTCGAAGCGGATGCTCAAGGCACCATTCAAATCCGGGTAAGTCAGGGTAAACGGTCGAAGCAAACCTGGTGCGGCCTGGGTCAAGGTCTCCCGCAGCGCCGAATTCGTCGTGAACGAACCACCCGGCAGGGACAGAAACACTTGCAACAGGGCACCATTGGTCAGCGGTGCATGGCGTTGGTACTGGACCTGGCTCTCGAACCGGATGACGATCTCCGCTTCCTGTCCGGCCTTGCGCACCTCGACCCGGTCTATCAATTCCGCTTCGGCCTGACCGATGCCCCCGAAAACCAAACCACCCATGAACGCGAAGCGGACTGGGAACCAACGCAGCCAATCTATCATTTACTCAAAAACCTCCACTGGTGGCCCGGTGTTGACCGGAACGGGTCTTGCTGATCGTCGTCAGACTGGAATTCGCGTAGATGTGACAGCTACCCGAACAATCCTTCAGTTCCGAGACCGTATATAGAACTTTGGGGCTTTGTACCTTTACGTGCTCGCCCGGTTCGAAGTTCCCGGCGTGGCATCCCGCGCAGGCCGGCTTGTACGCGGCATACGACCAACTGATCACCTCGCTGTTGCCCCTGTGGCAGGAGTTGCATGACACGCTGGAACGGTGTGCCGTGTAAGCCGGCGACATATGTTGGTAGGCCTTGAGCGTCGACCAACCGCTGGTCTGGTGGCATGAATCGCAGGACTTGGTGGTCACGAAATGGCCGCCCGGCTTGCCCGTCGCGCTGCTGCCGTTATGGCAGGTGCCACATGTACCCGCTGCGACCGCACTGTGGGAAAACGTAGCCGGCGTCCAGGCCGTGGTCCGGTGGCAACTGTCGCATGAAGCCGTGGTGGAGACGTGGTTGCCCGGCTTGCCCGTCGCACTGCTGCCGTTATGGCAAGTCGCGCAGGTTCCTGGCGTTACGGAGGTATGCGAGAACGTCGCCGGAACCCAGGCCGTCGTCCGGTGACAGGTATCGCAACTCTGCGTCGTACTGATGTGGTTGCCCGGCTTGCCGGTCGCGGACGAACCGTTGTGGCAGGTCGCGCAGGTGCCCGCCGCGACACCACTGTGGTTCATCGTCGCCGGCGTCCAGGCACTGGTCCGGTGGCAGGTGTCGCATGAGGCCGTGGTCGAGACGTGGTTGCCCGGCTTGCCGGTCGCGGACGAGCCGTTGTGGCAGGTCGCGCAGGTGCCCGCGGCAACGCTTGCGTGGTTCATCGTCGCCGGCGTCCAGGCGCTGGTCCGGTGGCAGGTATCGCACGACTGGCTGGTGCTGATGTGGCCGGACGGCTTGCCGGTCGCGGACGAACCGTTGTGGCAACTGGCACAGGTGCCCGCGGCGACACTGCTGTGGTTCATCGTCGCCGGCGTCCAGGCACTGGTCCGGTGGCAGGTGTCGCATGAGGCCGTGGTCGAGACGTGGTTGCCCGGCTTGCCGGTCGCGGACGAGCCGTTGTGGCAGGTCGCGCAGGTGCCCGCGGCGACACCACTGTGGTTCATCGTCGCCGGCGTCCAGGCACTGGTCCGGTGGCAGGTATCGCATGAGGCCGTGGTCGAGACGTGGTTGCCCGGCTTGCCGGTCGCGGCCGAGCCGTTGTGGCAGGTCGCGCAGGTGCCCGCGGCGACGCCCGCGTGGTTCATCGTCGCCGGGGTCCAGGCGCTGGTCCGGTGGCAGGTGTCGCACGACTGGCTGGTGCTGATGTGGCCGGACGGCTTGCCGGTCGCGGACGAACCGTTGTGGCAGCTGGCACAGGTGCCCGCCGCGACACTGCTGTGGTTCATCGTCGCCGGGGTCCAGGCACTGGTCCGGTGACAGGTGTCGCACGACTGGCTGGTGCTGATGTGGCCGGACGGCTTGCCGGTCGCGGACGAACCGTTGTGGCAGGTCGCGCAGGTGCCCGCGGCAACGCTTGCGTGGTTCATCGTCGCCGGCGTCCAGGCGCTGGTCCGGTGACAGGTGTCGCACGACTGGCTGGTGCTGATGTGGCCGGACGGCTTGCCGGTCGCGGACGAACCGTTGTGGCAACTGGCACAGGTGCCCGCCGCGACGCCCGCGTGGTTCATCGTCGCCGGGGTCCAGGCACTGGTCCGGTGGCAGGTGTCACACGAGGCCGTGGTCGTTATGTGTTTGCCCGGCTTGCCGGTCGCGGAAGAACCGTTGTGGCAGGTCGCGCAGGTGCCCGCGGCAACGCTTGCGTGGTTCATCGTCGCCGGCGTCCAGGCGCTGGTCCGGTGGCAGGTGTCACACGAGGCCGTGGTCGTTATGTGTTTGCCCGGCTTGCCGGTCGCGGAAGAACCGTTGTGGCAGGTCGCGCAGGTGCCCGCGGCAACACCCGCGTGGTTCATCGTCGCCGGCGTCCACGCGCTGGTCCGGTGGCAGGTGTCGCATGACTGGCTGGTGCTGATGTGGCCGGACGACTTGCCACGGGCGGCCGAGCCGTTGTGGCAGGTCGCGCAGGTGCCCGCGGCAACGCCCGCGTGGTTCATCGTCGCCGGCGTCCACGCGCTGGTCCGGTGGCAGGTGTCGCATGACTGGCTGGTGCTGATGTGGCCGGACGACTTGCCACGCGCGGCCGTGCCGTTGTGACAGGTCGCGCAGGTGCCCGCGGCAACGCCCGCGTGGTTCATCGTCGCCGGCGTCCAGGCACTGGTCCGGTGACAGGTGTCGCATGACTGGCTGGTGCTGATGTGGCCGGACGACTTGCCGGTCGCGGCCGAGCCGTTGTGGCAGGTCGCGCAGGTGCCCGCGGCAACGCCCGCGTGGCTCATCGTCGCCGGGGTCCAGGCACTGGTCCGGTGACAGGTGTCGCATGACTGGCTGGTGCTGATGTGGCCGGACGACTTGCCACGGGCGGCCGTGCCGTTGTGGCAGGTCGCGCAGGTGCCCGCGGCAACGCCCGCGTGGTTCATCGTCGCCGGGGTCCACGCGCTGGTCCGGTGGCAGGTGTCGCATGACTGGCTGGTGCTGATGTGGCCGGACGACTTGCCACGGGCGGCCGAGCCGTTGTGGCAGGTCGCGCAGGTGCCCGCGGCAACACCCGCGTGGTTCATCGTCGCCGGCGTCCACGCGCTGGTCCGGTGGCAGGTGTCGCATGACTGGCTGGTGCTGATGTGGCCGGACGACTTGCCACGGGCGGCCGAGCCGTTGTGGCAGGTCGCGCAGGTGCCCGCGGCAACGCCCGCGTGGTTCATCGTCGCCGGCGTCCACGCGCTGGTCCGGTGGCAGGTGTCGCATGACTGGCTGGTGCTGATGTGGCCGGACGACTTGCCACGCGCGGCCGTGCCGTTGTGACAGGTCGCGCAGGTGCCCGCGGCAACGCCCGCGTGGTTCATCGTCGCCGGCGTCCAGGCACTGGTCCGGTGACAGGTGTCGCATGACTGGCTGGTGCTGATGTGGCCGGACGACTTGCCACGGGCGGCCGAGCCGTTGTGGCAGGTCGCGCAGGTGCCCGCGGCAACACCCGCGTGGTTCATCGTCGCCGGCGTCCATGCGTTGGTCCGGTGGCAGGTGTCGCATGCGGCTGTCGTCGCGATGTGGCTGGCCGATTTTCCGGTCGCCCTCTGACCGTTATGGCATACCGCACATGACCCCGGGACGATCCCGGCATGGCTCATCGTCGCCGGGTGCCACGCACTGGTCCGGTGACAGGTGTCGCAGGCAGCCGACGTCTGGACGTGGCCGGCCGGCTTTCCGCTTGCCAAGACACCATTGTGGCAACTGGCACAATTGCCTGGCATGACGCCGGAGTGGTTCATCTTGGCCTGGCTCCAGCCAGCCGTGCCGTGGCAGGTTTCGCAACCGGCCGTGGTCGGGACATGATTATTGGCCTTGAAGGTCGATGCCGAACGGCTGCCCTGCTGGTGGCATTGCCCGCAGTTGCGCGGAGTACCGCGAAACATGCCCTGCACATGGCAGGACTCACAGTGCAGTTGCTTGTGCTGGCCGGTCAGGATGAAACCCGTCGAGGCATGATCGAATCGCTTGCCGCCCTGTCGTGTGGCCCCCTTGGCCGCCTCGGCCAGCGAGGAATCGAACAGAAACAGCATGAGCAGGATGGCTGCGAATGCATGCAGCCACCCACCCGAGTTCATACCGTTCGATTTGATTATGTTCATAACGGGACACCTAGGGCTTGACGACAAGCCGGGGTTGACCAAGAACCTGGCTGTTGTCCGGCCAACCTATTCAAGCCGCCGCCGACTGACACCCACCAGGACCGCCTCACTGTTCATGAGTACATTGTCTCACGACAATCCAAATAATGGGAAATTTTTACTTTTTTTATCGCAGGGGGCCCGATCAAGCGGCCTCGGCATTAACGGGTACCGATGCCCGGCCTGAGTTCGCCAAAGGCGTTCGTGGTATGGCAACGCTCGCAGACCGGGCCGAAGCCGCCCTCATGGACATCCTCCCGGGCATGGCAGCCGATGCAGGTACGCGGCACCTCGAAGGACTTTTCCACCGGGTTGCGGTGGCAATCCAGGCAGGCGACCTTGCGGTGCGCACCCTCGAGCGGGTAGCGCGTCTTGCCGTGATCGAAATCCCAGGATTTCCATGACCGTGCGTTATGGCAACTCTCGCACTTCGGGCCCAGACGCTGCTTGTGTACGTCTTCCTTGTGGTGGCAGTCGACACACTGGCTCGAAGTGTCGCGATAGAGCGGCGTGGCATGGCATTTCCTGCATTCGGTCCGGTAGTGCATGCCGGTCAGGGGGAACTTCGAGCGGCCATGGTCGTAGCTGGTCTCCTTCCAGTTCCGCTCGTTGTGGCAGTCGCCGCAGCGCTCGCCCAGCTTGCCCTTGTGCACATCCTTCTTGTCATGGCAGGCAGTGCAGTCGGGCTTCAGCTTGTCCTCGTACAGCACACCCCGGTGGCAGTCGTCGCACTTGGTCTGGCGGTGCTTGCCGCGCAGCGGGTACCTGGTATCCCGGTCATGGTCGAAACGGCTCTCCTTCCAGTCCTTCTCGCCGTGGCAGGTCTCGCACTTGACCCCGTAACGGCCCTTGTGGGCCTTTTCCTGGTCGACCTTGCGGTGGCAGGAGTTGCAGGTCATTTCCAGTTTCGGCTTCGGACCGCTCATGACCGGCGTGTGGCAGGTCTCGCACTTCACCTCGCGGTGCTTGCCGCGCAGGATGAATTTGGTGCCCTTGTCGTGATCGAACAGGCTCGTCTTCCAGGTCCGCTCGCTGTGGCATGACTCGCATTTCTGGCCCTGGGCGCCCTTGTGCACGTCGTCCTTCTGGTGGCAGGCAGTACAGGCGGTCGTCAGCCTTTCCTGGTACAGGGTGCCCCTGTGGCAGCCGTCGCACTTGGCCTCCTGGTGCTTGCCGCGCAACGGATACCTGGTGTCGCGGTCGTGATCGAAATGCAGCGTCTTCCAGTCCCGTTCCACGTGGCAGGTCTCGCACTTGGCCCCGTAGCGCCCCTTGTGGGCCTTCTCGCGGTCGTCGTCGCGATGGCAGGCGACGCAGGTGCGCGGCGTCGATTTGTATTTACGGTTGGCGTGGCAACTCTCGCACTTGGCCTTCTCGTGGCCGCCGCGCAGGATGAAGCGCGTCTTGTCGTGGTCGAACCTGGCCTCTTTCCAGTTCTTCTCCGTGTGGCACTGGATGCACTTCTCGCCCAACTGACCCTTGTGCACATCGTCCTTGCGGTGACAGGACTGGCAATCCTGGGGCGCCGCGCGCCAGGGTTTGCCGGCCTGGTGGCAGTCCGCGCAGCGCACCTTCTCGGCAGCGTGGCTGCCGCGCAGCGGGTAGTCGGTACGGCCATGGTCGAACTTTCCCTGGTCGAACTCGGCGATCCTGGCCGCGCGGCCCTTGTGCTCGGTATGGCAGGCACGGCAGTCCTGGTCGACATGGCGTCCGTGCAGGCCGGTCTTGCCCCGCACGTCCGCCGCCACCTCCTTGTGGCAATCCAGGCAAAGCCGGCCCTGCCCGGCCTTTTCGAACGGGATATGGCACTTGCGGCATTCCGTCTCGTACCTGGCATGGCCCTGGATCACCTTGCCGGGCATCAGGGCGAGCTCCAGCGTATCCGCATGGGCAGACATGCCGGACAGCAGCAGAAAAAGCTTAATAAAGGTGAACCGCAACCACATGGGCAATGCCGCTCCCTACCAGAAGGAAAACGAAGGGGATATGCGCGACATGCCAAAGCGAGAACAGGCGCTTCCAGGCCTGGAACTGGGCGACCGAGCAGACGATCGCCACGTACTCGGACGCCTCTTGCTTGGCCAGACGCCAGTGGCTGTCCTGGATTTTCCGGTTCCAGCCCTGTTCGGCGGCTTGCCGGATCAGGACCTGCTGCAATGGCTTGCGCAGTCGATACAACAGGGCCCGGCCCCGGATGCGCAGGGTCATGAAACGCCAGATGCGGTTCGGCATCGACCCCCGCGCATCCAGGGCCCGGTCGTGAAATGAGTACAGGCGATCGCGGATTTCCGGATAGTGGGCAAACAGGGTTTTCGCCCCATCCTCGCTTTGGGCCAGACGCGCGCGCTGTTCCTCCAGGGTGGCAGCGCGGCCATACAGACCGTGGTGTATATGCACATAGATGAAACGGCCGACGATACCGCTGCCGGCCACCAGCATCATCGACATGAAGGCGACCTTGCTGTTCAGCGAGCCCAGTTCGAAGGTCGTATGGAAGATAACCAGGGTCGGGCCCAGTATGCCCAGGGCCATGTGCAGGGCGAACCAGTGCCGCAATGCGCCCAGCCTGCGGAACGACTTCAGGTTCTTGCGCAATGGATACAGCAGCAGGATCAGCATCATGACACCGCCGACCAGGCCCATGTAATAACCCAGATCCGAGCCTGCCTTGTAGGGACGCTCGACAATCACGAACCACGCCGCCGCCACCAGGGCCAGCACCAGTCCGGCCATCGTCAGCCGCGTAAGAAATTTGCCTCCGTCCGTTTCTGCGCGGGATCGCGGCAAGTCGGCCACCACGGTAGTTACCGCCGTCATGTTTCAATCTCCGGTTGAATTAACCAATTGAGCAAGGCAGTGGCGCAATGTCCAGGACGCACCGCCGCCGCTCACTGATATTGGTAAATTTTCCCAAATTATGCCATGATTGTCGCATGATTTATCTGATCTATTTATTGCCCCTGGCGCTGATCCTGCTTTTCTACATCCTGCGCAACCACCGGCGCAGCCAACATCATGGCCTGGTTCTCAAGGAAGCCGTCCAATCCGGGTTGACGGAACCGCCATCGCTGCACCCGGTCTTCGACGAGCGCGAATGTCTGGGCTCGGGCGCCTGCGCCAAGGCCTGCCCGGAGAAGGCCATCGGCATCGTCAACGGCAAGGGCACCCTGATCAACCCGAGCCATTGCATCGGCCACGGCGCCTGCGCCGCCGCCTGCCCGTTTGGCGCCATCCGGCTGGTGTTCGGCACCGCCAGGCGGGGCATGGACATACCGGAGGTGAAGCCGGACTTCCAGACCAACGTCGACGGCCTCTACATCGCCGGCGAACTGGGCGGCATGGGCCTGATCCGCAAGGCGGTCGAACAGGGCAAGCAGGCCATGGCCAACATCGGCAAGCGGCCCAGGACCGGTGCCGCACACGACGTCGTCATCGTCGGCGCCGGACCGGCCGGCATCGCCGCCACGCTCACCGCCCAGCACCTGGGCCTGAACTACGTCACGATCGAACAGGAGCCCGACCTCGGCGGCACCACCCTGCACTATCCGCGTAACAAACTGGTGATGACCGCGCCCATGGACCTGCCCCTGGTCGGCAAATACAAGGTCGGCGAGATCGACAAGGAGGCCTTGTTCGAGATCTGGCGCGAGGTCGTCGCCAAGAGCCGGATCCGGCTCAACCTGGGCGAGCGCCTGGAAGGCATTGAACGCGATGGCAAACGGTTCAAGGTTCGCACCTCGAAGGGGCGCTATGACGCCGGCGCCATCCTGCTCGCCATCGGCCGGCGCGGCTCGCCACGCAAACTGGGCGTACCCGGCGAGGAACAGGGCAAGGTGGTCTATCGGCTGAGCGACCCGGAACAGTACCGCGGCCAGCACGTGCTGGTGGTCGGCGGCGGCGACGCTGCCCTGGAGGCGGCCATCTCGCTCGGCGAAGAACCCGGCACCACGGTCACCCTGTCCTACCGCAGCAACGCCTTCGGCCGGGTCAAACCGAAGAACCACGAACGCCTGGAGGCGGCCCGGCAGGCCGGCCAGGTCAGGGTCATGCTGGAATCAAACGTCCAGGAGATCGGTGCCGCCGAGGTCAGGATCGAGCAGAAAGGCGAGGTCGCCAGCCTGGCCAACGATGCCGTCATCGTCTGTGCCGGCGGCGTCTTGCCGATTGGTTTTCTAAAGGAACTGGGGGTCGGCGTCGAGACCCGCTACGGTGAATGAAATCCGCCGCAAGATCAGAAGACAACGGTTGACTGCCGATGTCGTTCAAAACTAGAGTCCATAGACATGGACCGTAACAACCAGCCATGACCGCCAGCCCCGCACCGCAGGAACCGATTGCGCCGATCGACGCCGATCCGATGCTGCTTCGGGCGGTCGCCTACCTGCTGCGGCCGCTGGTGCGGTTCCTGATCGCCAAGGGCATCACCTATCCCACGCTGGGCGAATTGCTGAAGCGCGTCTACCTGCGCGCCACCCGGGAGGATTTCCCGTTGGGGGACAAGCGGCTCACGGACAGTCGCATCAGCCTGTTGACCGGCCTCTATCGCAAGGACGTGAAGCGCCTGCGCGAAGAGCCGGAAGAGGCCCTGGAGACCCCCCGCATGGTGACCTGGGGCAGCCGTCTGGTCGCCCTCTGGCTGGCCCAGCCGGAGTATTGTGCGGCTGACGGCGAGCCGAGCCCATTGCCCAGGCTATCCAGCCAGGACGCCGAGCGCAGCTTCGAGTCCCTGGCGGCGCGGGTGACCCGGGACATCAGTGCACGTGGCATCCTGGATGAACTGGTCCGCAACCAGGTCGCCCGGATCGACGAGGATGACTTGGTCCACCTCGAGATCAAGGCCTTCGTGCCGCGCGGGGATAGCCAGAAGAAGCTGCATTACTTCGCCAACAACCTGCACGACCATCTGGCCGCCGCCACCCACAACATGCTGGACCAGACGCCGCCGTTGCTGGAACGCAGCGTCGATGTCACCGGCCTGACGGACGAGTCCATCCAGGTGCTGGAGCGGCTCGCCGAACAGCACGGCATGAAGGCCCTGGTCGCGCTCAACGAAACCGCCCTGTCCCTGCTCGCCAGGCAGGAAGGCAGGACCGCCGCCGGCCGGGTGCGCTTCGGCATCTATTTCCTGCGCGATCACAAGAAGGCGGAGTTGTAGACCCCGGCAGGGCGCCCCGCCGTGCGTCAGGGCGCCCTTCTCAAGGCCAGGCGACGGCCGCGCCGGGTATCGACCCAGGCCAGGATGGCCAGGCCGACCAGGAAATAGCCGCCCAGCGACAGCATTGCCAGGCGGTGGTCGCCACCGCTCAGCCACACCGCCAGGCCGTAGGTCACCGGACCGAGGATGGAGGACAGCTTCACCGCCAGCCCCCATAGGCCGAAGAACTCGGCCCGCCGGGCATTCGGGCTGAGGTAGCCGACCAGGGCCCGGCCGGCCGACTGCGAAGCGCCCAGGCACAGCCCGGCGACCAGGGCCGCCAGCCAGAAGCGCGCCGCGTCGGTGGCCAGCCAGGCCAGCAGCACGGTCACCAACCAGCCAACCAGGGTGATGGCGATCGAGCGCCGGTGGCCGATCCGGTCCTGGACATGGCCGAAGGCCAGGGCGCCCAGGGCGGCGGCGACATTGACCACCAGGATCAGCACGATGGTCTGCCGGGTGTCGAAGTGCATGGCCTGCTGGGCATACACGGCGGCCAGGGCGATGACCGCCTGGACGCCGGCCTGGTAGAACACGATGCAGGCCAGGAAACGGGCCAGGTCGGGGAAGGCGCCCAGGCCGCGCAGGCTGGCCAGGACCTGCTGGTAGGCCCCGAGCAGCGGATGGGCCGAAGCGGCCGGCGGCTCGCCGCGTTCCTTCAGGAACAGGAAGGTCGGCAGGCTCGCCAGCACGAACACCCCGGCCGTAATCCACAGGGTGACCGGCACGAAGGCGTCGGCACCCTGCCCTTGCCCCTGGGCGTGGCCGATATAGGCCAGGCAGATACCCAGGGTCAGCATGCCGCCCAGATAGCCCAGGCCCCAGCCCCAGCCGGACAGGCGGCCCAAACCCCGGCCGCGCGCCAGCTCGGGCAGGAAGGCAGCGATCAGGTTCTCGCCGCTGCCGAAGAAGAAATTGCTCGCCACCACCAGCGCCGCCGCCAGCCAGATGTCGCCCGGGCCGGCCAGGCCGAGTCCCACGGTAGCCAATGAGCAGCCCACTACCGTAAAGGCAAGCAGGCGCTTCTTGGCGCGATGGCGGTCGGCCCAGGCACCCAGGGCCGGCGCGCTGACCATGATCAGGGCATAGGACACCGCCAGGGCCGAGGTCCAGGCCAGGCTGGCCCAGTTGGCGTTGCCGGCGATGGCGGCGACGAAATAGGCGTTGTACACGGCGGTGATCACCACCGTGGTGTAGCCGGAGTTGGCGAAGTCGAACATCGCCCAGGACCAGGCCTCGGACTTGCCGACGCCGGCTTTGAGTATGCTGGATGACAAGGAAGATCCTCTCGGTCGGGAGGACGGCAAGCTTAACGGCTAATCGCCGCCTTCGACAGCCCGCCCCTCCCCGCAGGCGGGGAGGGACGCTGGTCCCGGTGTGACCGCTGCCGCGACCGGCTTATTGACCCGGCATGGCGAAGGGCTGCGCGAACAGCTTGTTCCACGCCATCGGATCGGCGTAGTTGAAGGTGTAGACCGGACCATAGGGCGTCTGCATGGCGACATAGGGGCTACCCTGCGCCGGCGCGGCGGCCCTGGCCGGGCCGGCGGCGGTGGGTGCGGCAGCCAGCCAGGCGTTGGGGTCGAACGGGTTCAGGTAGCCTTGCGGATAGGTCGTCGAGGGGGCGGCCGCGCCGCCGGACGCCGCAGGTGCGGTCGCCGCGGTGTAGGCCAGCGGCACGGTGGTCAGCCGAATCATGTTGTTGAAGGTCAGCAGCCACCAGTTGGGGTCGAACGGGTTCATGTAGCCATAGGGAGTGGCCGTCGCGGGGGCCGCTGCCGGAGTGGTCTCCGCAACCGCCCCGGAAACCGCCAGCATGGCCAGACCCAAAGCCGTCAGTAACTTGTATTGCATGCGCATGGGAACAACCTCCTTTCGTTGTCTGGACCTCAAAGTCCAGTTTCACTATAGCCAGGCCACACTACAGCCTGATGTCCAGGTTCCCCCGCCCGGCATGGCGACAGGCGCGGCCGCGCTCAACCATAGATCACGAACCCCCCCGCCGGCACCGCGATCCACACCGACCGGCCGTTGCGCGCCTCGATGGCCGTGGCCGTGCCGACCTGCCCGGGGTCGCTGGAGTACAGGCAGGTCAGCGCGCCCGGTCCGGCGTGCAGGCTGGCATCGATGGTCACCCAGGCCGCACGTTCGCTGCCGGCATCGGTGTTGATGGCCAGCAGGATCTCCTGGTTGGCGAACAGGCGCGACCAGGGCACCACGGACAGGATGCGGCCGCCGATCATGCGCGGCAGGCCGAAGCTGCCCGGCTCGCCGCTGGCGGAGATCTCCCGCAGGTATTGGCGACCGCGGCTCAGGGGCAGGTGCCTGTCCCTGAGCGCCGTGACCTCGGCGATGAATCGGTAGATTTCGTGGCCCTCGTCGAAGAAGTGCCGGCCCGTGCTCTGCAGGGAGCCGAAGGCGCCGCCGAACATGCACTCGCGCAGGAAGCGGTCGTTGTCGCCCGCCCCATCGAAGGCCTGCTCGGTGCCGTAATACAGGCAGGGGATGCCCATGGCGCACAGGTTGAGGCCCAGCACGGCCTTGACGTGGGCATAGCCGTCGTTGACCTCGTCGCCGCAGAAGCGGCCCTTGTTGTTGCCCTTGCGCACCTGGTCGTGGTCGTCGAACAGGGTGACCACGTGCTTGCCGAACCAGACGTGGGACGACTTGTTCACCAGCGCCGAGTTGCGGAACAGGTTGAAATAGTCGGCCGGCTCGCGCCAGCCCTTGGCCAGGTAGTCCATGCGGTCGGGGATGTCGTCGATGCCGAGCGCCGCGTCCAGACCGGTGAGTTCGAGCAGGTTGTAGGCGTTGTCGCGGCCGCCGGTGATCTCGCCGACCAGGAAGAAGTTCTCCTTGCCCAGGGTCTGGGCAAACTCCTTGACCACCGCCGCGAAGTAGCGCGTCGCGCCCGGCTCCATGTGCTTGACGGTATCGATGCGGAAACCGTCCAGGTCGGCCAGGGCGATCCAGAACTTGTAGACATCGCACAAGGCGTTGAGGGCCGGGCTGTCGTGGAAGACATCGACGATGCGCCGGCCCTCGGCGTCGCGGTCGTGGTCGCCGTGGTGGATGTCCTTCAGGGTGACAAAGTCGCCCTCGACATATTCCGGATCGTAGTCCCAGCTGTTGATCCGGCCCTTGGCGGTAAAGGTGGCCCCGGCCTGCATCTCGGCCGGCCAGACTGCGTCGTCGGGCCAGGCGGAGCTGCCGGGGTCGACCGTGGTGTAGGGGATGTTGGCCTCGCCCTGGGCATTGCGCCAACCCGCCACCGGATAGGCCGCGCCGTCCCAGCGCGGGTCCATGCCGCCATGGCCGTCCGGATAGCGGTCCGGATTGAACTGGTAGCCGAACACATTGCCGGCATGGTTGAGGATGATGTCCAGGATCACCCGGATGCCGTGTGCGTGGGCCGTGTCCACCAGGTCGATCAGGTCCTGGCGGCTGCCGAAGTGGGGATCGACGTCGAGGAAGTTCTGGATGCCATAGCCGTGATAGGAATGCTCCTCCGAGGCCACCTGCTTGAACACCGGGCTGACCCAGAGCGTGGTGACGCCCAGGCGCTTGAGGTAGCCGATCTTGCTCGCCAGGCCCATCAGGGTGCCGCCCAGCCACTCGTCGCCGGCATCGGCCCAGACCGCCCGATCCGCCGCGTAGGCATCGTCCGGGAAGCGGAACAGCGGCGTGGCGCCGGTCGCGACCGGATTGCCGTCGTTGTCGCGGTAGCCCTGCTCGCGGCCGTCGGAAAACCGGTCCAGCATCAGGAAATAGAGCACCTGATCTTCCCAGGCGGCCGGGGACGGGGTATAGGCCGGCCGGCGCAGGGCGGTCCAGTCGACTTCGGGCAGGCTGCGCTCCAGCTGGTGGTGGGTGGCGTTGTCGGTAGTCATGGGATTCTCCTCCTGGTCATTCGTATTAGTAGCGTCGCCCCCGCCATGGCTTGGGCGACGACCGGACGCTCAACGAGCCGGCATGCGGTTGAAGATGAAGCCGGCCAATCAGGCCGCGGGAATCAACTCCAGCCCGTGCCGGTAGGTATCGCTGAAGCGGTCCAGGCCGTGGCTGCCGCCATTCACGGCGCGGCGCGCGGCACGCAGGTCGCCCTCCAGCAAGGCCTCCTTGATGACGCGCTCCTTGTCCTTGAGGAAGGCGGCCAGGATCCTGCCGGCGATATCGGGCTCGCTGGCCAGTTCGGGCGTGGCCGCAAGCTTGACGCCCAGCACCTTGCCGTAGCGCTCGTAGTTGGCGCGGCCGGTCAGCTGCACGTAGCCCCGGCCCCGGTAACGCTCGCCGTCCGGCGCGCCGCGGTTGCCGAGGTCGCGGCGCTTGTCGTAGAGGTCGAAGGGATGGCCATTGGGCGAGGTGTTGTAGCGCGACCGGTATTCCGCCACCGGCTCGAAGCTTTCCGTTTCCGCGCGTATGGTGGCCAGGGCCACCAGCACCATGGGCCGCTCCACCAGGCCGTAGGCCTCCAGCCCGGCCAGGGTGGGCGGCAGGTTGGCCTTGATGTTGCCGATCGGGGTGAACGGGAACAGCCGCGCCACGACTTGCGTGGTGACCCCGGCAATGCTGCTGGGCAGGCTGTCGTCATCGGCCATGCCCAGGGCCGCCAGCGTACGCGGCCCGGCGATGCCGTCGGCCAGCAGGTCCCGGCTTTTCTGGAAGGCGATCAGCGCGGCCTCGGTGCCGGGTCCGAAGTCGCCGTCGATGTTGCCGGGGGAAAAGCCGAGCTTTTGCAGGCGCTTTTGCAGGCGCTCCACGTCCTTGCCGCTGGCGTTGAGTTTGAGCGTGGCCATGGAATCTCCTTTAAAGAGTGGTCGGGGCAGCCTGCCGCCGTATGGTCTTGACCGACTTGAACAGGTGCAGCAGGGCATCGCGTTCCGTCTCGTTGACCTCGACGGCGGCGGGCAGGTCATCGAATGCGTCCGCCGCCATCGCCAGGCCGGGCACCTGTCCGGCCAGCAGGAACATGGCCTGGCGCGCCAGGCCCATGCGGCGCAAGTGATCCTGGATGCGGAAGTAGACCAGCCGGTCGCCCGCCAGCAGGGCGAAGCCGAAGTGGAAGCGCAACAATTCCACCGGCATGGCGCCCGGCTGGGCGGCCGGGTAGCGGATCACCATCTCGAAGCGGGCCAGCCGGTGGCCGGCACGGCCGGTGGCCGGCAGCATGGCTTCCGTCTGGCCCTGCTCGACGAAGTTGAGCCGGCCCAGGCTGGCCTCGTCCAGGCCGGCCAGGCTGACCTCCATGACGCCCAGGTCGAGGTCCAGCCGGCGCCTGCAGAAGCGCTGGAAGCGCTCGCCCAGGGTGGCCGCGGTGATGGCGTAGGTGGCGCGGAACATGGGCGACCAGGACCAATGCCGGAACAGGTTCATCCAGCCCCGGCTGTCCGGGTGGTCGTGCTGTTGTTCCAGGTCCAGGTCCTGATAGACCCGCTCCATGAGCTGGGCGATCTCCCGGCACAGGTAGAAGCCGGAGCGCCGTTGTCCTTCGTAGGCCGGCAACGCCACCGCCGTGACGGGCGTGCCCATGAGGTCAGGCCACTCGGGGAATATCTCCGCGGACAGGAAGGCCAGGTCCGGGTCCTTGCGCAGGCGCTCGAATAGCCCGTCCAGGCGCTGGTGGTGGCTGGCGGCAACGCGGCTGTCCACCTCCAGCCGGGCGCGCCAGGATTCCTTCATGACCGTGAAGAAGGCCTCCGGGTTGAAGGCGCCCGCCTGGGTAGGCTGGCGTTCCGCCGCCTCTTCGAACACCCCTTCGGCGATGTGCCGGCCCAGTTGGCGGTAGCTTTCGAACTGCGCCTCGTCGAAGAACTGGTCCCCGGTGCTCTGGTAAGGGAACGGCGGGTTGCGCCGGGCGTAACTCAGCACGTCGACGGATTCGTCGCCGGTGAGGCCGGGGCGGATGTAGACCAGCACGCCGGGGCGCAGGCGGGGGTCGAGGCAGTCATAGCGGATGGCGCCCACGGCGGCGTGGGCCTGCTGGCGTCCGCCGGCCTCCAGGGGCCGCAGGCCGGAGACGTCGATTTCGATGTCGATGCCGAAGTCGGCGCGGATCTTGCGGATGGCGTTGGCCAGGTCGTCGAAGTGATAGTCGGCGTCCTCGGCGGCGTCGCTGACGATGATGTAGGGCAGGCGCCGGCGCACCAGCTCGTACAGGCCCAGGTTCTCGAAGTGGCCGCCGTCGGACAGGTTGAACCAGGAGCGCCGGGTCGAGGTCATGCCGAACAGTTCGAAGAACAGGTAGCTCAGGCCGAAGCCGGGGCTGTCCTGGCGCCAGGCGTCGACGTGGGCCGGGTTGCCCACCCAGCGCCCCAGGCGCACGTTGAACACGGTGAGCAGGAAGGACACCGCCGGCGAGGAATGGAAGCCCATGTTGGGGTTGACCGCCGCGCCCGAGATGGCCATGGCGGTGCCCAGGCGCACCCCGCCGCCCGCCTTGAACTGGCCGGCCAGGAAGTCGGCTGTAGCGCCGTAGGTGATCGTGCCGGCGCCGGCCGCCATGCCGGACGGGAACTGGTAGCCGCTGTAGCAGGGCGCGATGCAGAACGACGCCGCCTTGCGCTGCTGCCAGGCCAGTTCCTCGCCGCCGACCAGGTTGAGTGCGGTGTTGAACAGCGGGTAGGGGCGCGGCCCCAGCTCCGATACCGCCAGGTCGTCGTCGGGATCGAAGCCGGTGAACGGGTTGGGCCGGCGGCAGTCCGGACCGGCCGGGGCGTCCGCGGCGCAGGTGCGCGAGGCCCCGAGGTAGCAGCGGGTGAGGCGGTTGCGGTAGAAGTTGTGCAGCGAGAACAGGTTGATGTCGATGCGCCAGCCGAACAGCAGGAACAGGGTCAGCAGCACGGCCTCCGCCAGCCCGGCACGGGGGGCCGTGACCGCCTCATGGGCGGCGCTGGCCCGAGCTCGCCAGGCCGCGGCCTCCTGGCCTGCGGGCTTGCGGCTGCCGGCGCCGGTGAGGGTGAAGCGCTGTCCGCCCGCCTCGGCCAGATCGAGCGTGAAGCTGGCCTGGAACGGTGTCTCGCTTTGCACAGCGGCATCGACGATGGCGGGCGCTGTTGCCAGGGCGTGTTGCAGGCCCAGGCTCAACAGGCCCAGCAGACCCAGCAGGAAGATCCAGGGCACCAGGCGCAACAGGGATTCCCGCGCGCCGCCGCCGCCCGCCTTGCCGGTGCACGAACCCTTGCCGGCCAGGACGCCCCACAGGGTGGCGACCAGCCAGGCCAGGCCGCCGCTGGCCGCCACCCATTCGTTCAGCCAGGCCAGGGCCGTCGGACCGAACAGGGCGATCGCGCACAGCAGCGTCCAGGCCAGGGCCAGGGCCAGCAGCCAGCCGCCCAGACGGGCCCACCACTCCCTTTGCATTTCGGTAAAGCGGCGCCGGGCCAGGCCGATGTGCAGGGTCACCGGCAGCATGTAGGCCAGCAGGACCAGGGGCGGCCCGAAGGTCGCCAGTTCGTTGGCGCCAGGTCCGGCCGAGTGGGCCAGGATCGCCAGGCCATAGAACACGATGCCGGCCAGCATGCTGGCGGCCAGGGCCGAAAGGCCCATGGCCACGGCGGGCATGGGGTTCAGTCCGCGCGTTCTGGCCACCAGCGCGAGGCCCAGCAACAGCCAGGGCAGCATGTAGGCCAGGGCGATGCACAGGCTGCCCGCCAGGGCCGCGGGCAGGACCGGCCCGAGGATGGGCAGATAGCCGGCCAGGCTGGCGGCCCACCCGAGGTAGCCGGGCGAGGCCACGCCCACGGCCATGAAGTAGGCGGAAAACATGACCGGCAGCACCACCAGGCCCAACACCCCCACCTGCCGGTCCCGCACTGGCGCGTCCGCCCCCGTCCCGGTCAGGGTGCGGACGCGGCCGAGCAGATAGGCCACGGCAATCACCGCAGCGAACAACGGCAGGATGGCCAGCACGGGCAGCAGGTCGCTGGCGTGGGCAGGACCCATGCCCCAGGCCAGGAGGCGGGGCAACAACAGCACGGCGCCCAGGAAGGTCAGGATGGCGATCAGGTTGAGCAGCAGATTGCGCAGGTAGGTGGACGCCATGGTAAGGGTGTCCCCCGACAGGCCGGTCTTGGGCGCCAGGTAATTGCTGAAGCGGCGCAGCCAGGTGATCGCGGGATGCTCCTCCGCCTCCCCGGTCTGGCCGGCCCGTTCCGGGTCCAGCAGCGCCTCCGCGCGCTCGGGCCGGTTGTCGGCCTGGCGCTTGAGGAAGGCCATGTACCAGGCACCGATGTAGCCGCCGCCGGAAACGGTGGACAGGTAGTCCACGTGCTTGAGCAGGCCGCGCCGGGCCATGCCCTGGAGGATGCCCAGGTTGAACGTGGCGCTGCGGATGCCGCCACCGGAAAAGGCCAGTCCTATGCGCGCTTCGGCGGGGGCATCCGGGTCCAGGGCGGCGCCGCGGCAACGGGTTTCCTGGGCATATACGTCCTTGAAGTCCATGGCTCACCTATCTGTCTGTTTCAAGGCTGGGCTGGTCTGCAGGCCTGGGCATGGCACGTCAGTCATAGGCCAGGTCGTGACGCGAGAACGGCCGCGCGGGGGCGCCGCCCAGGATGCGATGGAGCACCGAGTTCATGGTCGCCGGGTCGTTGTCGAAACCGCCGTGGCTGGTGCTCTGGCTGGAGGCCTGTTCCTTGCCCTCGGGCTCCCGCCCGGCGCCGGCGATGATCAGGCTGGGCAGGCCGTCGGCCGCCTGGCCCTGGTAGGCGGTCTTCATGGCCCGGTCGGACTCCAGGCAGGCCTGCATGCCCAGGATGGGCGTGCCGCGCTTGTGCTCGCAGGCATTGGCGACCAGGTAGAGCAGGGACTTGCCGTAGACCAGTTGGCTACCCACGGTGTCGGCCCGTTCGGCGGCGTCGGAGAGCAGGTAGAGGATGGGCAACGGGCAGAGTCCCTGGCTGGCGACGCTGAACACCTGGTCGCGGAACAGCGCCAGTTCCACCGCCGGGGCCAGGAATTGCACGCTCCTGAGCGGCAGTTGCAAGGCCAGGATGTGTTGCAGCATGTGGGCGAAAAAGATGCTGCCGGCGGAATGCGCCACCACATGCAGCTCCCAGTCCTTGCCGCCGGCCTTGCCCGCCGACTTGATGTAATTGGCCAGCAGTTGCATGGCGCCGAGCTGCTCCCGGTGCTCCGAGGCCAGGCGCGCGTTCTCCTTCATCTCGCCCCAGATCGCACGCAGCGACACCGCCAGGCTGCGCTCGATCATCCAGTCGCGGCCCTCGCCCACGCTGTCCAGCAGGCTGCGGCCGGACAGCTTGTCGGCGTGGCTGAACCAGTCGCCGAAATAACTGCCGAGGGATTCCATGAAGCCGGTTTCCCACATCACGTGCAGCGGATAGATCTCGTTCGCCAGGCACGGCCCGCGCATGGCGGCGACCCGCTTGGCGGCGGCCTTCTCGCTGTTGAGTCCGCCATGCAGGTAGAGCATGACCCGGCGCTTTTTCCAGGCCTGGGTGGTGTTCGGGATGTCTTGCGTGACCAGGCGTTCCAGGTCGTCCGGCGAGGTCCAGTAATCGCCGCTGCCCGACAGTTCGCCGTTGTTGCCCACGTCGATGACATAGGGCCTCAGGCTGTCCAGGGTGAGGATGGGCAGCGCACGGGAGGCGCCCTCCGAGATCGTGTCGTAGGTCGCCTCCGCCTCGGACCATACATCCACGCTCACCGGCACGCCGAGCTGGGCCACCCAGACGTCGGTGGCATGCAGCATGTAGTCCTCGTAGGGCAGCAGGGCGAAGCCACCATTGCCCCAGTCGGTCCCCCAGGAATTCTGGATGATGAAACCCTGCTCGGCATAACCGACGATGGCGATGGCATGGCCGCAGTCGGCGCGGCCCTTGCGGGTGATGATGGGCAGCTTGAGGGTCTTGTTCTTGCCGCCTTCCTGATAGTTGATGGCGGCGCTGGCGGGGCCGGGCTTGGCCCAGCCTTCATGCACCATCAGGCCGACATAGAGGATGCCCACCTCGGCCAGGGCGGCGTGCATGTCGCGCACCTGGCGGTGATTGACCCGGTAGTAGGCGCCGCCAGGACAGCGCATGGCATCCTGCACCACCGCCGGGGTCATGTGCCTGGTGCCCTTCTGCTTGTCGCCCCACAGGGTCCGTTGCGCCACGCCGTGACGCAGCCAGCCCTTCATCGCCCCGCGTGCCGAGGAACCCTCGTACCACTGGCCCGGCCATTCGTCGTAGCGGCGCGCCATTTCGTACAGCATGCGCGGGCTGGCCCGGCGGCTCTGACCCTGGTTGTGCAGCAGGTAGTTGGCCACAGCCGCCAGGGCGAAACCGGTGCAGGCGCCTTCGCGGCCCTGGTCGAGGATTTCCGGCACCCGGGCGCAGTTCACCAGCACCGGCGGCACCGGCAGCAGGCTGGGCTGGTAGATCCAGTCGCGGATATCGATGCTGTCCGGCATGGCATTCAGGCTGGACTTGAGCCTGGACCAGGACTTGCCGGTGGCGGCCTTGGCCGAGCGGGTAATGGTGGCTTTGCTCATCATCGCTTCCCCCGTGTAGGTCGTATCCGTGCTGACCAGGGCCGACAGTCGCTTCTGCCTACCCGACCGCATTCGTCAACCACTCGGTGAATATTAATCCATTTGTACTGATGTGCATTTTTTCCGAGGGGCATTAAACCTGTAGCCGAACTGCCCAGTCTGCGGGCCTCCGCTCGGCAACCCGGCCCCGCATCCCCTACAATGCCGGGTATTCCTTATTGTCAGCCGACCATGTCCAGCACCGCTCCCGCCGTACCGCGCAAGATCCTCGTCACCTCCGCCCTGCCCTATGCCAACGGCAGCATCCACCTGGGCCACCTGGTCGAATACATCCAGACCGACATCTGGGTGCGCTACCAGAAGATGCGCGGTAACGAGTGCTGGTACTGCTGCGCCGACGACACCCACGGCACCCCGATCATGCTGCGCGCCGAGAAGGAAGGCATCACGCCGGAACAGTTGATCGACCGGGTATGGCACGAGCACAAGCGCGACTTCGACGGTTTCCACGTCGAGTTCGACAATTTCTACTCGACCAACTCCCCGGAAACCCGGCATTACGCCGACACCATCTACACCCGCCTGAAGGACGCCGGCCTGATCGAGGTGCGCGCCATCGAGCAGTTCTACGACCCGGAAAAGGCGATGTTCCTGCCTGACCGCTTCATCAAGGGCGAGTGCCCGAAGTGCCACGCCAAGGACCAGTACGGCGACAACTGCGAGTCCTGCGGCGCCACCTACCAGCCGACCGAGCTGATCGACCCGTATTCCGCGGTGTCCGGCGCCAAGCCGGTGCGCAAGACCTCGGACCACTACTTCTTCAAGCTGTCCGACCCGCGCTGCGCCGATTTCCTCAAGGCATGGACCGCCGACACCGATCACGTCCAGGCCGAGGCCGGCAACAAGCTCAACGAATGGCTGTCCGGCGGCCTGTCCGACTGGGACATCTCGCGCGACGCGCCCTACTTCGGCTTCGAGATTCCCGACGCGCCCGGCAAGTACTACTACGTCTGGCTGGATGCCCCGATCGGCTACATGGGCAGCTTCCGCAACCTGTGCGACCGCAACGGCCTGAACTTCGACGAATTCTGGCAGCCCGATTCCCAGGCTGAGGTCTACCACTTCATCGGCAAGGACATCCTCTACTTCCACGCCCTGTTCTGGCCGGCCGAACTGCACCACGCCGGCTTCCGCACCCCGTCCGGGGTGTTCTGCCACGGCTTCCTCACCGTCAACGGCAGCAAGATGTCGAAGTCGCGCGGCACCTTCATCACCGCCGAGAGCTACCTCAACCACCTCAACCCGGAATGGCTGCGCTACTACTACGCCGCCAAGCTGAACGGCTCCATGGAAGACATCGACCTCAATCTGGAGGACTTCACGGCCCGGGTGAACTCCGACCTGGTCGGCAAGTACGTCAACATCGCCAGCCGCTGCGCCGGCTTCATCAGCAAGAAGTTCGCCGGCAAGCTGGGCGCGGTCGACGCCACCGCCACCGCCGAGTTCAAGGCGGCCTTCGAGGCCGGCGAGATCGCCCAGAGCTACGAGTCGCGCGACTACGGCCGCGCCCTGCGCGAGATCATGCGCCTGGCCGACGTCGCCAACCTGTACATCGCCGACCGCAAGCCCTGGGCGATGGCCAAGCAGGAAGGCCGCGAGGCCGAACTTCATGAGGTCTGCTCGACCGCCCTGACCCTGTTCCGCGACCTCACCCTGTACCTCAAGCCGGTCCTGCCCAAGCTGGCCGAGCAGGTCGAGGCCTTCCTGAACATCGCCCCGCTGGCCTGGACCGAGGTCTGGGCTGCCCTGCCGGCCGGCCATGCCATCAACGAATACAAGCACCTGATGACCCGGGTCGACCCCAAGCAGGTCGAGACCATGGTCGAGGAGAACAGGCAGAGCCTGGAGCCGACCCCGGCGCCCGCCCCGGTGCGCCACGCCGAGCACCAGCAGCACACCGCCCAGAGCGACGAGGCCAAGGCCGCCGATATCGACTACATCGGCATCGACGACTTCGCCAAGATCGACCTGCGCATCGCCCGCATCGTCTCGGCCAGCCACGTCGAGGGCGCCGACAAGCTGCTCCGGCTGGAACTGGACATCGGCGAGGCCAAGCCGCGCCAGGTCTTCGCCGGCATCAAGTCGGCCTACGCCCCGGAAACGCTGGTCGGCCGGATGACCGTGATGGTGGCCAACCTGGCGCCGCGCAAGATGAAGTTCGGCATGAGCGAGGGCATGGTCCTGGCCGCCTCGGGCGACCAGCCCGGCCTGTTCATCCTGTCACCCGATGCCGGCGCCCAGCCGGGCATGCGGGTGAAATAAACCTGCCGGATCATTCCGACATTACAGAAGGGAACGATTATGACCAACGACCAATGCTTCATCCTGGGTTCGGTATTGGGCAAGGACCTGACTGCCGAGGAGTGCTCGCTGTTCATGGAGCTCGGCACGGTCAGGGAACTGGCCGACGGCAAGCTGCTGATCGAGGAAGGCGCGGTCGACAACAGCCTGCATATCGTCATCGACGGCAACCTGGCGGTGACCCGTCCGGCCGCCGGCGGCGACTGGGTCACCCTGCACGTGCTGCGCAAGGGCGAACTGGCCGGCGAGCTCGGCTTCATCGACGGCCTGGAGCATTCCGCCAGCCTGCGCGCCCTCGGCCCGACCCGGGTGTTCAGCATGACCCGCGAGAAGTTCGATCCCCTGCTGGAAAGCAACCCGCAAATGGTGTTCCGGATCATGCGCGCCATCATCCGGGGCGTGCACACCACCCTGCGCAGGATGAACCGGCAGCAGATCGAGATGAACAACTACATCACCCACCAGCACGGTCGTTACTGAACCCGGCCGCCAGCGCCGGGCTGCCCACGTCATGGACCTGTTCGCCGAAGAATTTTTCTCCCTGGAAGAGGCCGCGGCCAGCGGCACCGCCGGCCGCGCGCCGCTGGAACGCACCACCGGGCGCGACTTTGCCGCCATCGAATTCGGCCTGCACTGGCAGTCCGGGCAGGCCCGCCACACCGACCTCCATGTCGCCAACCAGTTGAACCTGTGGCGGGACTATTTCCCGCCCGAGCTGGCGGCCGCCGTGGTCGACCAGCCGGTCGGCCACAGCGTGACGATCGAGTTCGCCCCCGGCCAGCTGGTGCCGGCCTACGAGGCCGCACTCTGCCCGACCGTCGAGACCAGGCGCTTCGAGCGCCGCCTGGTCGACGGCCGGCCGATCGAGCCGCACAGTGGCCGCTTCTACCCCAAGGGCCTGATCGCCGGGGTGCGCGACATCACCTCGGACGACATCATGCCGTTCCGGATCGGCACGATCGAGGGCGCCAGGCTGGTTGCCGATCTCAACCACCCGCTGGCGGACCGGCCGCTCTTAGTCACGGCACGCATCCTCAAGGCCTGGCAGGCTGGCGCCCAGCGCGGCGGCACCATGCAGGACGTGCCGGAGATGATCACCGGCAAAGGCCCGGGCATGCAGGCGCGCTGGCACGACCAGGCGACCGATTTCTTCAGCGCCGACGCCTTCGAGCGCGGCCGCACGGAACCGGACGGGGAGTTCTACCAGGCCGCCCGGCTGGTCGACCATCTCGACCGCACCGCCACCCGCCAGGTGGAAAAGCTGTACGCCCGCCTGCTGACGCCGGGCGCCCGGGTGCTCGACCTGATGACCAGTTGGAAATCGCACCTCGACCTGGCGCAAGCGGGCCAGGTGGCCGGCCTGGGCATGAACGCGGAGGAACTGGCCGCCAACCCGGTCCTGGCCGAGCGGCTGGTGCACGACCTCAACGCCGACCCGCGCCTGCCCTACCCGGACGCCAGCTTCGACGCCGTGGTCTGCACGGTGTCGGTGGAATACCTGGTGCGCCCGTTCGAGGTCTTCGCCGAGGTGCGCCGGGTGCTCAAGCCCGGTGGCCGCTTCGCGGTGGTGTGCTCGAACCGCTATTTCCCGCCCAAGACGATCCGGGTCTGGGCCGAGGCGCACCCGTTCGAGCGCACCGGCCTGGTGCTGGAATACTTCCTGCGCGATGGCGGCTACACCGGCCTGAACACCTTCTCGCTGACCGGCCTGTTCCGGCCCGAGGACGACAAGTACGCCGACCAGACGCCCTGGTCCGATCCCATCCACGCGGTCTGGGGCGACAAGGCTTGATCACCCGCCACCTGGTCATCACCGGCAAGGTTCAAGGCGTCTGGTACCGCGAGGCCATGCGCATCGAGGCCGAGCGCCTGGGCGTCACCGGCTGGGTGCGCAACCGGCGCGACGGCGCGGTCGAGGCGATGGCGCAAGGTAGCGAGGAGGCCGTCGACACGCTTATCGCCTGGGCCCGGCGCGGGCCGCCGGCGGCCGTGGTGGCCGATGTCGCTGTTTCCGAGGGGTCGGGCGCGTACACCGCGTTCGAACGGCTGCCGACCGCATAACAAAGTGGGCGTCATAGCCGCGAACGCGGGTATCCAGTTTATTTTCCGACTGGGTTCCCGCCTACGCGGGAACGACGAAACCAACAGGACCGAGCGCCTGATCAGGCGTACAGGCTGAGCGTCGGCGCCGGCCGGGGCTCCTGGTCGACATAGGCGGCGATGGCGGCGGCGGTGGGGTTGGCCGCGGCAGGCTGGCTGCTTTCACTGCCATTTTTCCCCCGGCTCAATTCGATCTGCGCCTGCATGGCCATCTGGGCAGCCTGGGCGGCCACCGCGCGGTCCTGTGAAGACGGGTCGGCCGGGGCCAGGGCGGCGGCCTGGATACGCCTGGCCTTGTCCAGGGTCTGCTGCGCGGTCTGGGCCGGCGAGACGTCGATCTTCACCTCCCCGGCCACGGCATACTGCTTGCCGTCGGGACCGCGCGCATACTGGTAGCTGGCGCCGCTGGTCAGCCCGGCGCCGACCGACAGGTGGGCGGCTTCGTGCTCGCGTACCTTCTGGTCGACCTGCTTGAGTTTCACTACCTGTTGCTGCTGCTCGGGCGTGAGCTGGGCCTGGCCCGCCACCTGGGCCGGCCGGGCATATTGCAGCGCATAAAGCTCGGCGGAACCGCCGATCGCCCCTACTGGCATGTCGGAAATCGATCCGGATAAAGTTGTTCCGATCTTAGTCCGCGCTTTACTTTTCGGCATCCCCTTACTACTCTGCCCCGATTCGAATTCAGGTTTTTGCGTATGTCCATCGTCATCAAATCAGCCGATGAAGTTGCCAAGATGCGGGTCGCCTGCCGGCTCGCCTCGGAGGTCCTCGACTACATCACCCCCTACGTACAGCCCGGCGTCACCACCGGCGAACTGGACAAACTCTGCCACGACTACATGGTCGACGTGCAGGGCTGCATCCCGGCGCCGCTGAATTACGCCCCCCATGGCCACAAGCCCTATCCGAAGTCGATCTGCACCTCGGTCAACCACCAGGTCTGCCACGGCGTACCGGGCGACAAGAAGCTGAAGACCGGCGATGTGGTGAATCTGGACATCACCACCATCAAGGACGGCTGGCACGGCGACACCTCGCGCATGTTTCCGGTCGGCGAGGTCTCGATCCAGGCCAGGAGGCTGAACGAGATCACCTACGAATGCATGTGGAAGGGCATCGAGAAGGTCCACCCGGGCGGCCGTTTCGGCGACATCGGCCAGGCCATCCAGCAGTACGCCGAGGCGAACGGCTATTCCGTGGTGCGGGAATTCTGCGGCCACGGCGTCGGCGCCCGGTTCCACGAGGATCCCCAGGTGCTGCACTACGGCAAGGCCGGCACCGGCGAGACCCTGGTGCCGGGGATGATCTTCACCATCGAGCCGATGATCAATGCCGGCCGCAAGGACATCCGCATGCTGGGCGACGGCTGGACCGTGGTGACCAAGGACCACACCCTGTCGGCGCAGTGGGAGCACACCGTGCTGGTCACCGAGTCCGGCTGGGAGGTGCTGACCCTGTCGGCCGGGACGCCGCCGCCACCGCCGTTCATCCAGCCGGCCTGACTGGATGGTGGATTTCGCCGTCGTCGCACACTGGCGCCAACGGCATGCCACCGAACGCGATCGGCTGATCGAAGCCTACCTGGCCGGCCGCCGCGCCGGGCCGCTGCTGCGCGGCCTCTCGCGCGCCGCCGACCGCTTGCTGCGGCAGGCCTGGCTGGCCCACGATCTGCCGGCCAACGCCGCCCTGGTGGCCGTGGGCGGTTATGGCCGCGACGAGCTGTACCCCCATTCCGACGTCGACCTGCTGATCCTGCTCGACGACACCCTGGCCAGCGTCGAGGAGGCCCGCTTCGAACCGCTGATCGGCCTGCTCTGGGACCTCGGCCTGCATGTCGGCCACAGCGTGCGCCGGCTGTCGGAGTGCCTGTCTGAGGCGGCCGGCGACATCACCATCCAGACCAACCTGCTGGAATCGCGCCTGCTGGCCGGCGACAAGAAACTCTACGCAAACTATCGACGGGACTTCATCGCGCACCTGGACCCAACAGCCTTCTTCGAGGCCAAGCGGCTGGAGCAGCGCAATCGCCACGGCCGCTTTGCCGACCGCGCCCTGCTGCTGGAGCCCAACTTGAAGGAAAGTCCGGGCGGCCTGCGCGACGTCCAGACCGCAGGCTGGGTCTGCCAGGCGGTCGGCCTGCCGGCGGAGTTTCCCGGTCTCGCCCGGGCCGGCCTGATGTCGGCCGCCGAGGCGCGCCTGGTCAGCGCCCGGCTGACCTTCCTGAGCCATCTGCGCATTCGTCTGCACCTGGCCGTGAACCGCCGGGAGGACCGGCTGCTGTTCGAATTCCAGGAGCGCCTGGCGGCTGAAATGGGTTACCACGCGGCCGGCAACCAGCGCGCCTCGGAACGCCTGATGCAACGCTATTTCCAGGCCGCGCGCGAGCTTTCGCTGATCAACGAATTCATCCTCGGCTATGTGCGCGAGCGCCTGTATCCCGATGCCGAAACCACCCCGATCCCGGGCCAGACGGATTTCGTCATCCGCGACAACCGGCTCGACATCGTCGATCCCGAACTGTTCGCCAGGCGCCCTTCCGCCATCCTGGATGCCTTCCTGGTCCTGCATCGGCAGGACGACCTGAGCCGCTTCACCCCGGCCACGCTGCGCGCGCTCTGGCGCGCCCGCGGCCGGGTCGATGCCGGATTCCGGCGCGATCCCGGCAACCGCGCGCGCTTCATCGCCCTGTTCCAGCAGTCGCACGGCCTGACGACCACGTTGCGCCTGATGCACCGCCTGGGCATCCTGGGCCGCTACCTGCCCGCCTTCGGCCGCATCACCGGCCAGATGCAGCACGACCTCTACCATATCCATCCGGTCGACGAGCACACCCTGATGGTGCTGCGCAACCTGCGCCGGATGGCCATGCCCGAGTACGCCCACGAACTGCCGTTCGCGCACCGGGTGATGTGCGAGTTCGAGCGGCCGGACCGGCTCTACCTGGCCGCCCTGTTCCACGACATCGCCAAGGGGCGCGGCGGCGACCACTCCAGCCTGGGCCAGGTCGACGCCCGCCGGTTCTGCCGCAGCCACGGCCTCGGCAAGGCGGACGCGGAGGAAGTGGTCTGGCTGGTCGGGCAGCACCTGAGCCTGTCTTCCACGGCCCAGAAACAGGATCTCGCCGACCCCGAGGTGATCGCCGACTTCGCCCGCCGCTGCGGCAGCGTGGCGCGCCTGACCGCCCTCTACCTGCTGACCGTGGCCGATATCCGCGGCACCAACCCGGCGATCTGGAATTCCTGGAAGGACAAGCTGACCCGCGAACTCTATCTGGCCAGCCGGCGTCTGCTGGAAGGCCACGAGCCGCATCCGGACCAGGTCGAGACCAGCAAGGAGGAGGCGCGCGTAACCCTGCGCCTGTACGGCTTCCCGGACGGGGTCGAGACCAGGCTGTGGCAGGAGCTGGACGACATCTACTTCCTCCGCCACGAAGCCCAGGAGATCGCCTGGCATACCCGCCGGCTGCTGCCGCTGCTCGGTCGCCATGACATCATCGTGCGCGCCCGCCTGGCGCCCATCGGCGAAGGGGTCGAGGTGCTGGTGTACGCCCCCGACGAGGAGGCCCTGTTCGCCCGCATCTGCGGCTTCTTCGCCGGCATGCGCTACTCGGTCCTGCAGGCGCGCATCCACACCACCCGCGACGGCCGCGCCCTGGACACCTTCCTGGTCATGGACGAACAGAGCCGCACCGCCTATCGGGACATCCTCAGCTACATCGAATACGAGCTGACCGCGCTGCTGAAGGCGCACCGGCCCCTGGCCGACATCGCGCCCGGCCGGCTGCCACGCCAGATGAAGGCCTTTCCCTTGCAGCCCGAGGCCATGCTGACGGCCGGCGTGGACGCCAACAACTGGCTGCTCACCGTCACTGCCGGAGACCGCCCGGGCCTGCTCTACGACATCACCCGCCGGCTCGGCCACCACGGCGTGATGATCCAGACCGCGCGCATCAACACCCTGGGCCAGCGGGCCGAGGATGTCTTCGTGGTGTCCGGAGAGCACCTGGCGCAGCCGGATACCCGGCTGGCGATCGAGCGTGAACTGATCGCGGCGCTTGGTTAGCTTTCAGCGGTCAGCAGGTTACGGCGGCTCGCCTTTGCTGAAGGCTGACGGCTGATCGCTGACCGCTTCCCCTTGTTCCAGCCGGTAGATCCAGGCCAGCAGCTCGGCCACGGCAATGTACAGCGCCGGCGGGATGCGATCGTCCAGGTCCACCTGCATCAGCAGCGCCACCAGTTCGGGCGATTCGTGCACGAACACGCCGGCTTCGCGCGCCCGGGCGATGATCTCGTCGGCCAGGTGGCCGCTGCCCTTGGCGACCACGCGCGGGGCGCCGTCCTCCGCGCCATAGGTCAGGGCAACGGCATGCTGGCGGTAGTCATCAGCCGGCATCGGCCAACTCCGCCTGGACGCTGGACAGGTTCAACTCGGCATCGCGCAGGCGCCGGACCAGTTCGGGCATCGCGGCATTGATCTCGGCCAGGGCCTCCGGCGTGCCCGAACGCAGGCGGATGCGCAGGCCCAGGGCGCCGATGTCCAGGTCGGCCGCCACCTCGCCCAGCCTGGGCAGGGCCAGGCGCAGTTGGGAACGCCATTTCTGGCCGGCGGCCTGGTCGTCCGCGTCCCGCCCGTCGCGTTCCTGCACCGACCATTCCGCCATCTGCCCGGGCCAGGCCTGGCCCTGCCATAGGAAGGGACCGCCATCGAGCATGTGCAATTGCCGACTGGCGAGGCGGGCCGCCTGTTCCGGCATGCCCTCGAGGTCGGGCAGATCCAGGCGCGGCCCGGGCGCTTGCAGCAGGCGGGCCTGGGGTTCGCGCTGCACGCTTTCCAGGCTCAGCTCGCCGCGTACCCACTTGCCCAGGTGCGATTCGTAAAACAGGCCGCTTTCCTTGACCGTCTGTTGCAGGCGCATGGGCAGGATGTGGCTCCCGGCCGCCTTTTCGGCCACCACGCCCTGTGCCGTGGTCAGGGACGATTGCGAACCCAGTGCCGAGCGCAGGCCGTCGACCGCCTCGCCGGCCATCGTCATGGCCGGGATGGCGGGGCCGGGCAAGGCACTGATCGTCCCGCTGTGGCTTGGTGCGGGCGCCAGCAGCACGGCCGGATTGGCCACGATGGGGCGTCCGGCCGAAGCCAGGGCGGCCGAGGCTGTAGCCGTCGTGGCGGCGGTGGTCGTGGCAGCCGTGGCGGGGCTGCCGACCGTGGCTGTGGCGGCGGTCTGTGTCGCTGCGGCCGGGCTCCCGGGGGCCGACGGCGAAGGCGCCATCGCCTGGAAGGCCGCGCTCGCCGTCGTGGCAACCGCGACCGAAGCCGCGGGCACCGGCGTCGAGGCCGACACCGGCACGTAGCGCACCAGGGCGTTCACCTGCTGGGCCGCCCGGCTGACGTTCACCGGCTGCGCACTCGCCACCGCGGGGGTGTTCAACACGAAGGTCGGCCTTGGCGCCGCATTCAGGAAGGTCAGCCGGATGACATCGCCGGGCCGGGCCTGCTTGGGCAACTGCATGTCCATGGCCTGATTGCCGACCTGGACCAGGTTGCGCCCGTTCGGCAGGCTGTCGAGCACCTTGCCCTCGTACTGGGCGCCGGGCTTGAACTGGCTGAGCGCCTGGTCCTTGCCGGCCTGCAATGGTTCCGTGCCCTGGTTCTTGAACCAGGACAGGATCAGTTCCGGCAGCGCGCCGATATTCATGACGGAAGTTCAGTCGGTTTGGATCGGGGCATCAGCCCCGGTCCGGACAGGGATCGTGGTCATGCGGGCAACCTCCGGCATGGTCTGGCTATGCGACGATATCGGCAGAACCCCATCCATCTTGAGCCGGATCAGCGCGTCAGGATTCCTGGCCCTTGCGATGCATGGCCACGATCAGCGCCGCCTCGTCGCGCGAGATGCCGCAGCGAGCGGCGATATCCGGCGCGATCATGCCCTGGCGGGCATACTGGATGGCGTAGTCGTAGGCGGCGTGGGGGGGCTCCTGCTCGGGCGGCTCGGCGACGCCCAGGCGCACCTCCAGTTCGTCCAGGCGGTGGCGCAGGGCCGCCACCTCGACGCGCAGTTTTTCGGCCTCTTCATTGCCCACCTGATCGCCAGCCGGTGCCTGCCGGCCCCGCCGTCTGGAAAAGACGACCCATTCCAGCAGATAGATCACCGTGGCCAGGACCACGGCAATCAGAAGTTCACTCCAGGTCAGGACGATTTCCATCAGGGCAGCCAGGCCTTGAGCCAGATATCCAGGTTGTCTTCCAGTATCCAGCGGGCATTGACATGGTCACGCAAGGCATCGCCGCGCCGGGCCAGTGCATCCATGTCCGAGACATGCTCCCTGATGGCATCGACCCAGTCCTTGTAGCGGTTGCGCACGCGGGCGACCGGGTAATCGCCGCGATAGGGCGTGATGTCGGTGCAGATCACCGGATAGCCCAGCACGCCGTATTCGAGCAGGCGCAGGTGGCTCTTGGCGTGGTTGAACGGCACGTCCTCCAGCGGCGCCAGCGCCAAGTCGAGGTTCAGGCTGGCCAGCCTGGCCGGATACTGTTCGATCGGCACGGCGGCATGGTATTCCACCAGCGGCCGCACCCCCTCCGGGCAGAGTCCGAAAAACACCCATTCGACCTCGTCCTTCAGGGCCTTCACCACGTCGGCGACCAGCGCCAGGTCGCCCACGTGCGACAGGCTGCCGGCCCAGCCCACCCGCGGCTTGCGGCCGGCCCGGCGGGCGGGCCGGAAGTCGCCCCACTTGGCCCGCTCGATGGTGTTGGGCGCAACGACGATCTCGCGCTTGTACTTGCGGTATTCCTCGGCCAGATAGTCGGTGGACACGACGAAGCGGTCGCACCGGTCCAGCACCTGGCGAAAGCGTTTGACCAGATCCTTGGCCTGATAGCCTTGGCGCGCCTCGTTGCTGATCTGGATATTGGTCATCAGGTCGTCCAGTTCGAACACGCGGAAGGCCTTGGAGTGGGCGAAATAGCTGTCCATCAGCATGATGTGCTTGGGCGTCACCTGGCGCTGCAGGACCAGGCTGTCCGGCGCCATCCGGGCCAGTTCCGGTACGGTCAGGTAATAGCCGGTCTCCCAGCCCTGCACCCTGCCCTGGGCAAGCAGGGCACGCATCGGCGCCATGATGCGGTATTCGCCGCAGCCGTGCCGGTCGCCGGTGTGCGCCAGCACCCGCGGCAGGGGCCGGGATTCCGGGTCCCAGGTCAGGGCCGGGGCGATCTCGATCTCGTAGGCCCCGGCCGTGAGGCTCAGGTTGCGGTTGTAGGCCGGGTCGAAGGCGATGCGGTCCAGCCAGCGCTCGAACATCGCCTGCTCAGCGACCGTGGGCAGGTGCCAGGTACGCTGGATGGAATCCGCGTCGGCGTCTTCGTCGTCGTCCCCGGCGCGCGGTGGTTCGGTCATGTGCTCCTGCAGCAGCAGCGCGAACGGCGTCCAGACCACGCGCCGACCGGCCTGCCACGACTTCAGGCAGTAATCGACATCGCTGTAGCCATCCGCCAGCTTTTCCTCGTCGAAGCCGCCCAACTCGTCGAACAGCGCCTTTCCGGTGAGCATGCAGGTGGCGGACACGGCGGAGGGGTTGCCGGGCACCTGAAGCTGGCCGAAATAACCGAGTGCATCGGGCGCTGCGTGCAGGTCGTGCAGGCCGGCCGGGCGGCCCTCCAGGCCGAGGATGTAGCCGGCGAACGAGATGTGGCTGTCCGACCCGATCATCTTGGCGCCGACCACGCCGACCCCGGGCTGGACGGCGTAGCCCAGCATCTCGTCCAGCCAGTCGCGCCGCAGCGGCGCCGTCGCGTCGGACATGAACAGCAGGTAGTGTCCGCGCGCCTGCCTGGCGCCGGCATTGATCAAGGCCGGCAGGCGGCTGGCCCGCGGCTGCGTAATAACGCGCACGGCGTCGTTGTTCATGTCCCGGAGCAAACCGAGGAAGGCCAGGGTATCCGGGTCGTCGCTCTCCTGATCGACGACGATCAGCTCCCAGTTCCGGTAATCCGTGGTCTCGACGATGGCGCCGATACAGCGCTGCAGGAAGGCGCCGCCGTTCAGGGTGGGGACGATGATGGAAACCATGTCGTTGCCGTCGAGGCGGTAGCGGATCCGGAAGGTGCCCGGAAGAACGCCGTCATCGACATCGGCCGCACAGCCCAGCCTGGCCAGGTGAGCCTGCAGCACGCTGCGCCTCACGGCAATCAATTCATCCTGCGTCCGGGTGCAATGCCCGCTCTCGGGGCTGCGGTGATAGAGCACATCGGCGACATGTCCGATCCCGGATGCCCCTGATTTCTCGTAGGCGCGCAGGAGCAGATCGTAGTTTTCCGCGCCCTCGGCGGCCACATCGAAGCCGGACAGTTGCTGGAGCAATTCCCGCTTGAAGGCCACGCCGCCGCTGAGGGCATAAGGCGCTGCCCGGTGGAAATCGATCAGATAATCCGGCTTGAAATACGGCCGGTCGCATTGGCCACCGTCCTCCAGGCTGTCTTCGTCTGCATAGACGGCCTGCCATTCCGGGTGCCTGGACGCTGCTGCCTGGATCGATGCCAAGGCATGCTCCTCGAGCACATCGCCGGCTTCGACCAGCCACAGCCAATCGAATCCGCCTGCGCCGATGAGCCGGTTGCAGGCCGTGACAAAATCGGGTCCGGCCAGCGTCGACCAGGATATGCCGTCCGCCTCGACAAACCCCGCAGGGGCCGGCGCATCGGAAAGGATGCTGACCCGCCAGCGCGAATAGCCCTGTTTCGCGATCGACGCCAATGTCGCTTCCAGTCCAGCCTGTCGCGCGCCCAGTGCGGGGATGACGATCTGGAACACAGCCCCGACGACAGGCCCGGTCGTGGCCGTCGGTCCGCTATCGCGGTGCGAGACACGCCACAGGTTATAGCTGGACAGGCTGGCTTCCTGTACCTGGCCGAGCACCGGGACGGCCGCCTGGATGCCTGCCTCAGCGATATTCCTGAGCCGATCCGCCATGGCCGCCTGGGTGATGTCGACGAACTTGCGCAAGGTCAACTCGGCGTGCACGGCATGGATACGGACATTGAAGTTCTTCAGCGTTTCCTTGGCGCGCACCAGGGCCTGGTCGTCGCTGCCGATCTCGACGCCGGGGCCCTGCAACAGCGTGTAGTCGTAATTGGCGGCGATGTAATCGGACGGGATCATCACGACCGGACAACCGCACTGCAGTGCCTCCGTGACGATGGCGGAAGGCTCGTAGCTGTACATCACCTCGGATCGCCTCAGGATATCGGCGATCTCCTCGTGGCTGCGGGCGATGTCCTGGCACAGGCTGATGGCCCCGCTGGCGTGGTGGGTCAAGGCACCGCCGAACACCAGATATTTGTGGGCGTAGTAGCAGGCCCCCGCGCGCTTGCCGTCACAGGGGTTGTCCCGGTTGTTGAAGATCCTCCCGTCCACAGCGGGGATATAGAGCGGATGCGTCAGCACGCCTTCAGGGGCATAGGTTTTCTGATAGATGAACAACAACTCATCGGGGTCGTAAACCAGTTCTCCCCCGATATGGCCTGGCTTGTTCAATATCCACCTGGCCACGACATGGGCCTGGAAGGGATTGCCGGTCACCACCTCGGGGTAGACGGCAATCGGCAGCCGGCCGGTCTGTGCATGCCGGGCGATGATGCCTTTGGTTATTTTCGGCGTGCGCAGATAGGGATTGGTCACATTCGCGACGATGTAGGCCTCTTCCCCGAGTTCGTTCAGGGCGTGACACAGGTGATGAAGTACGCGTATGCCTGCGGAAGACTGCCGATAATCCAGGCCGTGGATGTAATAGGGCGCATTCACCGACCGAAAAAAATCGAGCTTCTTCAACTGGAACCCTCCCGGGGAGCATTGTCCTGCACTGGCACTTCACAACAAGCGGAGCCGGTTGATTGTACTATGTGCCTCAGCCATCTGGGCCGCCCCGAACCCGCGCGGGCCGGTGCCCCATATCCATTCGACCTATGCGCCAGCTCATGAGAACTTGCGAAATCTGTTCCGGCCACCGACTGCGTCAACTGCACAGGCAAACCTTCCTCTTTCCCGGCACGAACCGGACCGGCCACTACGATGTGGTCACCTGCGAGGATTGCGGCTTCACCTATGCCAGCGACATCCCCTCCCGGGCGGAACAGGAGGCCTACTACGAGGCCTCCGGGCGCCATCTGCATGCGGCGCATGTGCCGGCCGGCCTGGCAGAGGCGCACCGCGCCTTCTACGACTTCATCGTCGCAAACCATCCGAACCTCGCCACCGACTCTGCCATCCTCGACATCGGCAGTTCGATGGGGCATTTCCTGAACCTGTTCAAGAGTGCCGGCTACCGCTCCATACTGGGGCTGGAACCGTCCAGCATGGCGAGTACGCTGGCAAGAGATACCTATGGCATCGAAGTGATCCCGGCCACGCTGGAGGACTTTCACCCTGGCCGCCAATTCGACCTGATCACCCTGTGCGGGGTGCTTGAACACCTGACCTCGTTGCACGACCTCGTGTCCGGGATCGGCCGCCTGCTGCCCGACCGCGGCTACCTGTTCATCGCCGTGCCCGACGCGGCGAGCTTCGGCGAGCGCGAACCGCGCGAACCCTTCCTTGAGTTCGCACTCGAGCACATCAACTTCTTCACCGACCAAAGCCTGGACAACCTGCTCCGACCGCATGGCTTCGAACGGGTGGCGAGTCTGTCGCAATGGAATGATTTCTATGCCAACCGCTACCTGCTGGCGCTGTATAACCACGGGCCCATCGAGCGTCCGGCACCGGTGCGCGACGAGTCCGGCACGGACAGCGTGGCGCGCTATATCGACATGTCGAACGCGCGCCTGGCCACGATCGCCGGGAAGGTCGACGCGCTGGCCGACACGGGCACGCCCATCGTCATCTGGGGGGCCGGATCGCTGGCATCGCGCCTGTGCGCAACCACGCGGCTGCCTGAATGCAACATCCTGGCCTTTGTCGACGTCAATCCGCAATTGCATGGCCAAACCCTGCTGGGCAGACCCATACACCCCCCCGAATGGCTGGACGGGCGCCGGGAAGCCACCGTTTTCATCGCCAGCTATGTATACGGCGCGGAAATCAGGCAGGCCCTGGCCGACAAGTTCCACTGGGGCGACGCGATCGTTACCATTTGACGACAGACCGATTATCCGGATAAACCAACCATGTCCATTCCGCTCACCGTAGCGCTCCTGACCTACAACCGTTCAAACTTCCTCAAGGAAGCGGTCGCGGGGATACAGGCACAGACCTACCGCGACTTCGAGTTTCTGATCCTGGACAACGGCAGCACCGACGACACCCCGCAGGTCGTGCTGGGCATCAAGGACGACCGTATCCGCTACGTCAGGAACCCACCCGGTTCGGCGATTGAATTCAACGGCGTATCGGCATTCCACATCGCCAGGGGCGACCGCATCGTCGTCACCCACGACGACGACATCATGGAACCGACCATGCTGGAGCGCCAGATGCGCCTGATGGACGAGCATTCCGACGTCCTGGTCACCTGGACCAACGTCAGCATGATGAACCAGACAGGCGAGATCGTTCAGGACCACGCCTACCCGCCCGCTGGCGACCGGATCTTCAAACCCGGCGAATACATCCTCAATTTCCTAAGCGAGCGGCTGTGGCCGGTACCCAGCACCATGATGCTGAACCGGCACTACACGCCGCGGAAGTGGATCCAGGAACACTACCTGGGCAAGAAAAAACGCAGAGAAAACAAGCGCGGCCAGAACGTGGCCGGAACCGCCGATGTCTTTCTGCCGGCCAGCTTCAATGTCAAAGGCTCCGTTGCCTTTATCGGCGAACCTCTGCTCAGGTACCGCCTGCATCCATCCCAGGGCACCAATACGGTGGACCTGTCGACGCCCTCCATACATCTATACAACTCGCTGAAAAAGCTGATCCGGAAGACCCCTTACGGGGCCGCCTACAGTTCCATATTCGACAGCTACGTCGCCCGCTACAAGACCCAGAAGATCATCTCGTCGACGACAGCCCCCGTTCCCAGCAAGACCGATCGGAACCGATTGGCGCGATTACTAGAGAAAACCAGCCGGCATCCGGATTACCTGGCGGCAGCAGGCTACCCGATCCTGCCCCTGGCGATCCTCCTGTCCCAGTTCTCGGCGCTGGCAGCCGACCCATTCGACACCCTGCCACCGCCGGCCGAGGGCTATACGACAGCGACCAGGTGTTTCTATGCCTGGTACCGGATGCGCCAGCGCGGCATCAACCTGTTCGCGTCGCAACCGGCCCGGCGCATCGTCATCCTGGGCAGCGCCCTGGTTGCCCCGATGCTCGTACTGGAGGCCAGGGAGGCCGGCATCGAGGTCGTGTGCTGCATCGACTCGAACGTCTACCGGCACAATCAAAAGCTGCTCGGCCTGGACATTCATCCGCCCGGCTGGCTGGCCCGGCACTGGGCTGAGTTCGACCTGGTCATCTTCAGCTCGGAAAAGGACCAGGAGGGCTATCTCGCACACATGGTCAACGCGGCGGCAGGCGCGGAAGTGCCCGCACTGTCGTGGAAACAACTCGTGAACGGCTCACACCCAGACAGAGGCAGCGCCCGATGAACAAGCTCACCACATTCCAGACCATCGCTTACGGCACCGCCATCCACGATTCGGGCACGCCGCATTTTTTCAACGACACCGAGTTTTTCAGCGAGTACTACGCACTGGTCCTCGATGCCGGGGCCGATGTCATCGACGTCGGCTTCAACATCGGCATGCAGGCCGAACTGCTGCTGCCCCTCACCAACGGCAACGTCTATGGCTATGAGGCCTCGAAAAAGATATACGACTTCGCCAAGGCCAAATTCGCGGGCAACGAACGGGTCCGGTTGTTCAACTATGCGATCTCGGATACCGGCGGCACCGCTCAGTTCATCGACACCGAGCAATGGGGTGCCGGCAGCCTGAAACACACGGCCGGCATGGACTACTGCAAGGTCGGCAACCATTTCTCGACCATCCCGGTCGAGATGCGGCGCCTGGACGACCTGCTCGGCGACCGGGATCGCATCGGCCTGATCAAGCTCGACATCGAAGGCGCCGAGATTCCCGCACTCGACGGCGCCAGGGAGCTGATCAGGCGCAACCGCCCGTTCATCGTCATGGAGTACTGCCATAACGCACTCAGCTTCGAATTCCGCGGCAAGCCGATCGACGGCACCACGCTGTTCCATTACGCCAGGGAGATCGGCTACAAGGTCTACAACATCTACGGCATCTGCCTCAGCAACATCGAGGTCTGGAACACCTCCATATTGCAGGACACCGCCGACGTATTCCTGATCCCCGACGAGCAGCATGAGCGCTGGACGACCGAACTGCTGCCGGTCTACCAGTACCGCATTTACGACAAGTTGCTCGAGGCGATCGAGTGGCACGACCGCTCGCCATTGTTTTATGCCCTGACCGCCCTGCCCAGCCGGATCTACCAGGTGGTCAACAGCCGTGGTCAGGCCGACTGCCTGGCGTATCTGGCGAACGTGCGCCAGGATCTGGCCGGCAAGGTCGGTTCGCGCGACGCCCTGTTCACCACCAACAAACTCAGCAAGCGCGGCGAGATCCTGCTGGCGCTGATATTCGACGGCAAACTGGACGACGCCTACCGACTGGCCTGCATGAAGACACTTTCCCCCGAAGAATTTGGCCGGTTCGAGCAGGTCGCCTCGGCAACCTGACCGTGCACGCCGACTTTCACTCCGCCTAGCCCAGACAAAACATGCCAGCCGACTCCCAAAGCGTCCCGTTTTTCGTCCACATACCGAAGGCCGCAGGCTCGACCATACGGGCGCTCATTTCATTGAATTACGACAGCAACCGGGTCTTGTCCGTCTACGGCAACTTTCCCCAGATCGTCGCCACCCTGGCGGACAACATCGGCAACAAGGACCGGTTCGACCTGATCCAGGGCCATATGCCCTATGGCTCCCACTACCAGTTGAACATCCGGAATCCGAGGTACTTCGTCTTCCTGCGCGATCCGGTCGAAAGGATGTTTTCCGACATCGCCTACAGCATCCGGTCGCCCCACCATGGTTTCCACCACATGCTGGCCGGCGAGGGCAGAACCCAGGCCGAGATCCTGGACATCGCCAAGGGTATCCACTATTACCGCAACAACATGACCAACTACATCAGCGGCCTGTACTTCACCCGGCAAGCCGACCTGAGCGATCTGCACCGCGCGATCGACAACCTGTGGAAGAGCGAACTGGTCGGATTATCGAGCACCTTCGAGGAATCGCTGCTGGTGATGGCCAAGTTGCTGGGCTGGAAAAAGGTGATCGCCGAGCGCTTGAACACCTCGCCCGGCAAGATCGAGATCACCGATGAATTACGCGCCTCGGCCAATCAGGTATTGACCCTCGACCACGCCCTGTATGCCGTGGCCAGGGACATCTCCGAACAGAAAATCGGCAAATACGGCAGTTTCCTCAAGGAGGCTGCCGAGCAATTGCGCGAAATCTATCGGGCGCAGAAGAAACTGGCACCGGAACGGGAATACGAAGGCCATATGGTCGGTGAAGAACTACCACTGCATGAGCAACTGGAGGCCATGGTCTCCGCCTCCTCGCCTTTGGGCCGCTGGATCAACGAAATCACTCCGGCAACCCCAATCAGACGCTGAGGAAATAACGCAGTGTCCGTTCGAAGCCGACCGCCGGCGAGGTGGTCGACCGCCAGTTCAAGTGCCCGATCTTGGCGATATCGAAGTGGCCATTCGAGCGCACGTTGGCACGAACCTCCTTGCCCTTGGTCGGCAGGATCACCTGGGTCCCCTGCCTGGGTGCCAACCGGGCCAGCAGTTCGGCCAGTTCGAGTATGGTCATCTCCGAGTCCATGCCGACGTTGTAGGCGGCGCCCGATTCGCCTTGCAGCAAGACCGCCAGGAAGGCGGCCGTGGCATCGGCCACGTAGCAGAACGGCCGGCTGTCCATGCCGTCGCCGGTCAACGAGATATCCCGCCCGGCCAGCACGTCGGCGACGAAATCCGCAAATACCCGGCCATCATCCAGTGCGACCCCCGGCCCGTAGGTATGGGATATGCGCGCGATGCCGGTAGGCACCCCGTACTGGCGGGCATAGGCGGCGCACAATGCCTCGCCCATGCGCTTGCCTTCCGAGTAGCAGGCGCGGGGGTCGAGCGGGTCCTGGGGGCCGAAATCCGTCTCGGCGATCGGCCGCGTGCCCGCCCCCTGGCCATACACCGTGCCGCTGCTCAGGAACAGCAGGCGCGCCCCGGCCGCCCTGGCCAGGTCGAGTACGTTCAGGGTACCGAGCGTGTTGGCCCGGGCCGTACCCACCGGATCATGCAGGTAATGCCTCGGGCTGGCCGGGCTGGCGGCGTGGACGATGAAATCGACCTGGCCGATCCCGGACATCGGCGCACATACATCCTGGACCAGTGGAACGAAATCCGCCCGGCCTGACAGATGGGGAAACCTGCCGCGCAGCCTGCCCAGATCGCGCCCCAGCGCGCATATCGCAACCGGCTCCTGCTGCCCCTGCTCGTTCAGCCAGGAGAAGAATTCGACCAGGTAGGCGGCCAGGAAACCGGAGGCGCCGGTGATCAGCACCCGCTTTCCGGCGAAGCGCTGCCAATCCTGCCGGGTGGCATGGATGGCGGCCATATCCTCGGCGATGACGGGGTGGCGGCGCGGCTCGATGATTCAGTCCTCCCTGCGCCCGAACATCCCGCTCAGCCCGCTGGGCGTATCCAGATGCCGCCAATGCGCCGGGGTATCGACGAACTCGCCATAGCCCCAATGTGCTGCGACAAATTGGATTTCGTTCGCCTGCGCCGCCCAGCCATCCTCGGCCTTGTCGCCGATGTAGACCGTCTGTGCCGGAACGGCACCGTTGAGGAGCAAAATTTCACGCAGCATCGCCGTCTTGTCGGCCAGCCGGGGCTGAAAACCGTCCAGCGCCCATACCGAGGCGAACAGGCTCTGCCAGCCCAGGTGAGCGAGGATCAACCGGGTCGGCAGGATACGTTTGTTGGTCGCCAGGGAAAGCGCATGACCTGCTGCCTTCAATTCCGCCAGCACCTCGGCCACACCCGCATACGGCAGCGAGTCGCGGTAGCCCTCGGTGTCGTAATATTTCTTGAACGACTCCGTCATGGCGGCAATGGCCGTGTCATCCCGTATCCCGGTCAGGGTCTGCAGCGTCTGGGCCAGGGGCGGCCCGATCAGTTGCTCGCCGAGAGGCACACGAGGCGGCACGCCTGCGTCATGCAAGACCTTGCCGAAACAGGCCAGTATGCTGGGCGCGGAATCGATCAGCGTGCCATCGAGATCGAAGATCAATTGTTTGCAGGGCATGCGAGACACGGCTTCAATCCATTTCGTAGATAGCGTCCAGGCCGACCAGTTTGACCGGGGCGGCCGCGGTGGCCTGCAGACCCTGGCTGATCTCGTCCTTGAATCGCATGCTGGCAATCAGTATGGGCAACCCGGCGAACCGGGCCGGGTCATAGGCCTGAACCAGATGTTTTTCGGTAACCCGCTCGCCCACCCGGCCGGGATCCGAATCCACCAGGGCCGCCACCGGCAGTTGGTCCAACACAGGCAAGACACAGTTTCTGAAATCGCCACCCAGGCCGTAGACCACGAACGGGCCATCCAGGCACAGCCGGAAGCGGTCGAGCAGGCGCGCGTTCTTTTCCTGGCCAGCCAAGGCCCGGCGGGCCGTGACCCGCAGGCTGTCGGCATAGACGGGCGACTCGTAATGCCCGCTGGACAGGGACTCGATGGCCAGCCCGGCATGCTCGAACAAGGCCGACAACGAGGCAGCGGAAAAGAAATGCAGATGCTCCGGATGGCTATCCCAGTCGCGCAGGGGGTGGCCGGCAGAATTAGGCACCTCGACCAGCAGGGTGCCCGCACTGTCGAGCAGGCCGGCCCAATGGCCGATCTCCGCGCCGATGTCGGGTATGTGCTCCAGCACGTGGAACGAGAGCAGGAGGTCGAATCCGCCTTCCGACAGCTTCGCCGCCGGCTGGTTCAGGACCCGGTCCAGGCGGGTGGCGGCGATCCCGGCGTCGAGGGAGATTTCCAGCCCGACATATTCGACATCGGCGAGTCCTTTCACCATCGCGCCAAACTCGCCCTCCGCACAACCCACCTCCAGGATGCGGCAGCGATCCTTCAATAACGCTTGGACGCTGGCGATCCGGTCGGCGAATTTGCGCTGCAACTGCCTTGCCGGCACCCGGTTGCGGCCGGACATGCCCGAGTAGTCGCAGGCCTCGCCACCCGTGCCGGCAACCCGCCAGCGATGGCCGCAACACGGACAGGCGAAATGGGACTCGGGACGGTTATGCGCCGTCGCCTCCGCGTGCCCGCAGCACGGACACGCCGTCATTGCGTCCGGCCCCTCGCCTGCAGCGAGGCCGGCAGCAGATCGACCTGCATCTCCGCCTGGAGCGTTTCCAGCGGCAACAACGGCGACATGTCCTCCAGCGGCATGGAGATCATGCTGCCGTCCGGCTGCGGGATCGCCGCCACCTTCGGCCACAAGGTCTCGTCCGGCATCAGCATGACCTCGCAGATGAAGGGACCGGGCTCCTGCAACGCCCGCTGCACCCCCTCGCGCAAGCCCGCCGCGTCCTCGATGCGCATGGCGGGGATGCCGTAGGCACGGGCGAGTTTCTGCAGGTCAGGTAGGTTCAATCCGCCTTCCGGACCCGTGGCCACATAGCGGCCCTGGAAGTAGTTACGCTGGGTATTGCGGATGGAGGCATAGCCCTGGTTGTTCATCAGGAACAGCACGATGGGCAGATCGAGGCCGCGCAGGGTGGCGAGTTCCTGGATATTGAGTTGCAGGCTGCCGTCGCTCTCGATCGCCACCATGCGCTGCCGTCCGGCGGCGAGGCAGGCGCCGATGGCCGCCGGCAGGCCGTAGCCCATGGCACCGAGGCCCGAGGTCAGGAAAACCCGCTGGCCCGGCTTGTTGCGGAAGGCCGTGTAGAACGCCTCCACGCCCAGGCCGGAACTGCCGGTGACGATCAGGGTGTCCTCGGCGATCGCGTCCGACAGGACATCGGTGAAGTGGTAGTGGCTGATCGGCCCGGCGACCGGGAATGGCTCGCCGTCCATCACCGGATAGCGTTGTTTCCAGCCCTGGCAATGCGCCAGCCAGTCCGCCCGGTCGCGCCGATGGGCCGGGGCCGCGGCGAGCAGGGCATCGATGGTGCGCCCCGCATCCGCCTGTACGGGCACATCGATCGCCATGTCCAGCTTGGCCAGTTCGTGCGCATCCACGTCGACCACCACCTTCTTCGCGGCGCGGGCGAAGTTGCGTGGGTTATAGGCGGTCACCACGTTGTCCAGGCGGCAGCCGATGGCAATCAGCAGGTCGCAGTTCTGCACCGCGAAGTTCGCTGCACGCAACGCCACCACGCCCGGCTTGCCCACGCACAGCGGATGCCCGTGCGGAATCAGGTCCATGGCGTTCCAGGTCGTCACGACCGGGACGTTCAGGGTCTCGTACAGCCGCTTGAACTCCTCGGCCGCGCCGGCCAGGCGGATACCGTGTCCAGCCAGTATCAGGGGCCGCTCGGCCTGGTCCAGCAGTTCGAGTATCCGGGTAATTTGGCGATCATCCGGGTGCAAATCGGTATCCGGCATTTCCGCCGTATAGCCGACCAGTTCGTCCGGGCAGACCTGGCTGGCCTGGACGTCGAGCGGCACATCCAGCCAGACCGGGCCCTGCCGCCCCTCGCGCGCCAAGGTCAGCGCCTTTTCCAGGTGATAGCGCACCTGCAGGGGGTCATCCAGGGTCACCGCATACTTGGTGACGGGCCGCACCATCGCGACGATATCAACTTCCTGCACGCCCATCTGGCGGACGCCGCTGTCGCCCAGCCGGTCGGCGCGCTTGACCTGTCCGGAAATGACCAGCATGGGCACCGACTCGATCCAGGCCCCCGCCACGCCGGTGATCGCGTTGGTCGCTCCCGGCCCGGTGGTCACCAGGGCCACGCCCAGGTTCTCGTTGACGCGGGCGTAGGCCTCGGCGGCGATCGAACAGGCCTGCTCGTGATGGTTCGGCACGAAATCGAGGTCCGGATTGAGTCCCAGCGCATCGACCAGATACATGGCCCCGCCCCCGGGCAGGACGAAGACATGCTTCACGCCCTCGGCGGCAAGGCGCGCCATGATGTAGTCGGCCACCCGTATCGTAGCGCCCATCATTGCATCCAGTGGGTCAGCAGGGTCTTGCGGTTCTTGTTGGCCTGGATCGCCTCATCCGTGTAGTAGGAATCATCCTTGTAGTGAGTCGAGGAGATTTCCTCGAACACGGCGCCGCCCGGGCTGTAGAACCTGTGCCGCACCCCACGGTCGACCATGATCACGTCACCCGGACTGTAGGTTTCCTCCACGCCATCCAGCGCGATCTGCATCTCGCCATGCAGGATATGGAAGGTCTCTTCCTTCTTCAGGTGGTACTGCTCCGGATGGGTCTGGCCGGGCAGCATGACGATCAGTTTCTTACAATATTCCCGGTTCACCACGGTAATCAGCACCAGGCCGTAGTCATCGAACTGTTCCAGGCCGTAATGGTGCGAGATCTCCAGGTCGGCCTTGCCTGGCACGATGACATGGCCATCGCGCAGCAGGGCCTTGACCCGCTGCACGATCTCGTAGACCTTCTGGCGGGTGTCGTTGCAGCGTACATTGGCGTCGTCGAGGGCTGCCTTCTCAGGGATGTCCCGGGTAGCCTCGAACTTGGCATATTTCGACCAGTCGTTCGCCGTGACCTGGTTTTCCTGGGGCGGGAAGGCCATGAATACGTCGGCATCCGTGATTGTTTCCCCGGCCCGTATCGGCCGCCTGGCAAATACCCCCCGACGCAGCGAACGCAGGCTCGCCATCTCGGCTGCGCCCGCCTCGGCCCGGACCGTGTCCGCCAGACCGCACATCTCATAGGCACGCTGTGCGGCCTGCAGCCAGGCCGCCACCTGCCTGGGCGTGGCCGAGTAATTGTTCAGCGGCCACGACTCGGTGGGTACGCCGACATGCTTCTCGAATATCCTGGCGCCCTTGGCGACCGCCATCTGGACGGCCTCGCAGTTGTCCGGCGGCTCGTGCGTCGAGTAGCCGATCGCCACCTTGCGGTAGCGCGCCTTGAGCAGGTCGATCTGGTTCAACTGGAGATGATCGGTCGGGGTCGGGTATTCGCCCACGCAATGCATCAGGCTGATGGACTTGCTGCGATGCTGGAAGTAGCTCACCACCCGGTCGATATCCTCCAGGCCGGCGCCCGCGGTCGAGGCGATGATCGGCTTGTCCACCCTGGCGATCCGCTCCAGCAGGGGCCAGTCAGTCATGGAGCAGCTGGCGATCTTGACGATGTCGAAGCCATGTTCCTCGATCTTGTCCACCGAGGCTTCGTCGAAGGCGGTACACATCGGGATGAAATTCCAGCGCCGCATCTCATCCACCATGCGCCGGAAGTCGTCGTCAGCGATGCGCGTCTCCAGGAAACGCCTGACGTATTTGACGTCGGTACGATCGCGGAAATCGGGGTGTACGAAGGTGTCCAGATTGCGGTACTGCAATTTGAACGCGAAGCGGAACGGAAACTCCTTCACCACGGCGCCGAACTCGCGGATGATCCTCAGGCCATGCTCGGGATCGCCCATGTGGTTGTTGGCCATCTCCAGCACGAAGAGCGGCGTCGGTATGGTTACAGCCATAAACAGTCTCCTCAGTAATTCCAGTTACCAGCCGTGGCCGAAAAACTCGGCGATCTTCTGGCTGGTGAATATCAGTTGATCCTCCGCCAGGCCCGGATAGACCCCCACCCAGAAGGTATCCCGCATCACCCGGTCGGTGTTCGGCAGTTCGCCCACCCGGCGGTAATGCTGATTGGCGAAATACGGCTGCCGGGTCAGGTTGCCGGCAAACAGCAGGCGGGTGCCGATGCGGTGCTGCTCAAGGTAGCGCAGAAGATCGACGCGGTTCACGCCCGCCGACTCCCGCAACGTCAGCGGCAGGCCGAACCAGGACGGCCGGGAGCCCGGCGTGGCGGCCGGCAGGATCAGGAATTCCTCCAGCACCGACAAGCGTTCGCGAAGGAAATCGAAATTGCGCCGGCGCGCCTCGACGAAGCCCGGCAGCCGGTCCATCTGGGCCAGGCCGCAGGCGGCCTGCATGTCGGTGATCTTGAGGTTGTAGCCGACGTGGGAATAGACGTACTTGTGGTCGTAGCCCTCCGGCAGGTCGCCCAGTTGCCAGCAGTAACGCCGGCCGCAGGTGTTGTCCTTGCCGGGCGGGCACCAGCAGTCACGGCCCCAGTCGCGGATCGATTCGATGGCCCGGATCAGGGTGTCGTCGCTGGTGAACACCGCGCCGCCCTCGCCCATGGTGATGTGGTGCGCCGGGTAGAAACTCAGCGTGCCGATGTGGCCGTAGGTGCCGACGTGACGGCCCTGCCAGGTCGAGCCGAGGGCGTCGCAGCAGTCCTCGATCACCCAGAGGTCGTGCTTGCGCGCCAGTGCCATCACGGCATCGAGGTCGAACGGGTTGCCCAGGGTGTGGGCCAGCATGATGGCGCGGGTCCGCGGCGAGACGGCCGCCTCCAACTGGCTGACGTCGATGTTGTAGGTGCCAAGCTGGACGTCGACGAACACCGGCGTCATGCCGTAGAGCAGGATCGGATTCACGGTGGTCGGGAAGCCGGCGGCCACGGTGATCACCTCGTCGCCGGCCTTGAGCGCACGCTCGCCGAGCAGGGGCGAGGTCAGCGCGGCGAACGCCGTCAGGTTGGCCGAGGAGCCGGAATTGACGGTGCGGACATGGCTGCAGCCGATGAACTCGCCCAGGCGCTTTTCCAGCGCCTCGTTGAAGCGCCCGGTGGTCAGCCAGCCGTCCAGGCAGGCGTCCACCATGCTGACGAATTCCTCCGAGCCGAGCACCTTGCCGGACACCGGTACGGCATCCTGGCCGGGCCGGAACGGCGCCGGCGTCGTGCGCACCGTAGCGTAGGCGCGCACCTGTTCGAGTATGGCCTGGCGCTCGGCGTCGCTCATGCACCTGCCGCCATGTAACGGTCGATCTGGTCGAGCGTGTATGCGCGCATGTCGGCGCCGGCCAGCCAGGCCCGATGCCACTCGACCACCCGTGCCAGCGCCGCATCGGTGTCGTATTTCGGCCGCCAGCCCAGGCGGATCCGCGCCTTGCTGCTGTCCAGCCGGAGCAGGCCGGCTTCGTGCGGATGCTCGGCGCCGTCGGCCTGCCAGGCCGCGCCTTCGCCCCACAGGGCCGCCAGGCGGTCGAGCAATGCGCCGACCGGATGCATGTCGGCATCGGCGGGACCGAAGTTCCAGGCCTCGGCATCCTGTCCGGCATGCAGCCTTTCCGCCAGTTGCAGATAGCCGGCCAGGGGTTCCAGGACATACTGCCAGGGCCGCACGGCCTCCGGGTAGCGCACCGGCAGCGGCGTGCCGTCCTGCCAGGCGCGCAGGGCATCCGGGACCAGGCGGTCGGCGGCCCAGTCGCCGCCGCCGATGACATTGCCGGCGCGCGCGCTCGCCACCGCGACGCCCTGGCCGGCCAGGAAGGAGGCGCGCCAGGACGCCGTGACGATCTCGGCGCAAGCCTTGCTGGCCGAATAGGGGTCGCGGCCGCCGAGCGCCTCGTCCTCCCGGTATGGCCAGTGCCACTCCCGGTTCTCGTAGCATTTGTCGCTGGTGACCACCACCACGGCCCTGACCGAGGGCGTGCTGCGCACCGCCTCCAGCACGTTCATGGTGCCGACCACGTTGCTGGTCATGGTCCCGACCGGGTCGACATAGCCCTGTCTGACCAGGGCCTGCGCGGCGAGATGGAAGACGATCTCGGGCCGGGCTTCGGCCATGGCCGCCTGCATGCTGTCCAGGTCGCGGATGTCGCCCTCGACGTGGCGCATCGCCTCACCCACCCGCGCCACCTGGAACAGCGCCGGCCGGGTCGCCGCCGGCAGGGCATAGCCGTGCACCTCCGCGCCCAGTTGCTGCAGCCACAGGCTGAGCCAGCCGCCCTTGAAGCCGGTGTGTCCGGTGACCAGGACTTTCCGGCCGGACCAGAATCCGGGCGTCATTCCCAGTTGCGCCAGGGCGCCCGATTTTGTTGCCACAGGTCTTCCAGCATGGCGCGGTCGCGCACGGTATCCATGGCGTGCCAGAAGCCGTAGTGGGTATACGCGCCGAGTTGCCCTTCGGCAGCCAGTTTCCTGAGCGGCTCGTTCTCCCAGGTGGTGTGGTCGCCAGCGATGTAGTCGAGCACGCCGGGTTCGAGGATGAAGAAGCCGCCGTTGATCCAGCCGCCGTCGCCGAGCGGCTTTTCCTGGAACGAGGCCACGCGACCCGCCTCCACCTCCAGGGCGCCATAGCGGCCGGGCGGCTGCACGGCGGTCACCGTGGCCAGACGCCCCTCCGTCTTGTGGAAGGCGATCAGCCTGGCCAGATCGACATCGGCGACGCCGTCGCCGTAGGTAAAGCAGAAGGTCTCGCCATCGAGGTACTCCCGGACCCGGCGCAGGCGGCCGCCGGTCATGGTGTCCTCGCCGGTGTCGATCAGGGTCACCTGCCAGGGTTCGGCATGGCGCTGGTGTACCTGCATCCGGTTGTTTTTCATGTCGAAGGTCACGTCGGACATGTGCAGGAAGTAGTTGGCGAAATACTCCTTGATGACATAGCCCTTGTAGCCCAGGCAGACCACGAAGTCATGGATACCCTGGGCCGAGAGTATCTTCATGATGTGCCAGATGATCGGCCGGCCGCCCACTTCGATCATCGGCTTGGGCTTGAGGTGCGACTCCTCGCTGATCCGGGTGCCATAGCCGCCGGCCAGAATCACGCATTTCAAGGCGTGCCCCCTATCGGATAAAACGGCTTGATGAAGCCGATCTCATTCGCCGCGCAGACCCGCGGCGATATTGAGGTTGATGTTGATCAGCACGTCGAGCTTCTCGGGCGCCGGGTAGGCCATCACCTCGAAGGTACGCTTGTCGACGAACAGCGACAGGTTGAGCAGGTTGGTCTTGATCTCGGCCGGCAGTTCGTTGTCGACGCTGGTCAACTCGGCCTGGAACAGGCTCCAGATGCGCTGGTTGTACCTGAGCACGTCCTCGAGCAGGGCATCCTGGTCCGGCTGCCCCCAACATTCACGCACCGCCTTCAGGCGTTGCGCGGCCTTGGTCAGTACGGACGCCTCCAAAGCCCTTCCCGAAAGGGTTTCCTTCTCGACATCCCGATAGGCGTCAATTGGATTGACTGACATGTTCCAGCAACTCCTTTTCGTAGGCGATGAGCTTCTTGGCGTGCTTCATCGCCTGGTAGTAATCGCCAAGCGCCACCTGTTCGCCGATCCGGTCCAGCAGGGGCAGGGTGCTGCGCACGGCCTGGGCGACCTCGGAAATCGATTTGCGCAACGGATCCAGGTAATCGTTACGGCTCGCCGGGTCGATATACATCAACTGGAGCAGGAAGTAGATCCGCTTGCAGGGCGCGTCGGCGGCCTCCTCGGCGAGGATATCCTTCTCGCGCAGGATGGAAACTTCATTGAGCAGGGTCAAATCGGCGCGACTTTCCCCGTTGACCACGACGGCACCATTCAGAAAGAGCTTCTCACCCGGTCGCAACGTCAGTCTCAGCGGCACGCCTTACCCCAGTTCGGAACAGTATTCGATCACGGTTTGCATCATACCCCCCTCCCGCTTTGGCCCGCCAACAGTATGAAAATCTCTTTGATTCTCCAGCCATTTGATGGAGACTTCCCAGTCAGCTACAACAGGATCCGGGCATGAGGAAAATCCTGTGAGGAGTATAGCGGGATGACGATCTTCGATTCGACGGTGGATAGCGTTTTCTTTCCCTCCAGCACGCAGAGCGCGCAGCTGGAGGGACTCTCCCAGCGCGCCCTCAACAGCGGCCTGGAGGCCTACGTCGCAAAAAAATATGACGAGGCCATCAGTCACTTCAAGCGGGCAGTCGGCCTGGCACCCGCCTCCGCCACCGCCATCAACGCCTACGACTACATGGCCCGTTCGTATATCGCCCAGGGCGACAACCGGACCGCCATCGACACCTATAAACAATCGCTGCGTGCGGATCCGGGCATCGACAGCACCCATACCGCCCTGGCCAACCTGTATTACTCGGACGGCCGCTACGCAGAGGCGCGTGTGGAATACGAGCAGGCGGTCAAGATCAACCCCTCGGCCGCGAATCGCTACTCCCTGGGCCAGGGCTATCTGGCGAACGGGCAGTATGCCGAGGCCGGACAGCAGTTCCAGAAGGTGCACGACATGGCGCCGCTCGAGCCCAACGGCGACTTCGGCCTCGGACAAACCTATGCCAGGCAAGGGCGTAGCAACGACGCCATCAGCGCATTCCAGCGCGCCCTCGACCTGCAACCCGATTTCCTGGACGCCTATTCCGAGATGGGCTATGTCCTTGCCGACAGCGGCGACATGGGCAGGGCACAGGAAATCGCGGACCTGCTCAAGGCCAGGGCATCGCCGCTGGCGGACACCCTGAACCAGTATATCTATGAACAATCCGCCCCCAGGATGACCGCCGCCTACAACAGCGATATCCTCCGGCCATTCCTGACCAGTCTAGGCCCCAGGACACCGGTGACCACCCTGGGCGGCGACCTCTATCAGGCCGGCGGGCAGCAAACCTTGTCCATCATCTTTCAATTCGACAAGCCCATGGACCGGCAAACGGTGGAAAACACCCTGAACTGGCGGATCGGCCGGGATACCGGGACGGGCCATGGCGACGGCTACAATTTCGGCTATACCCCGCCGGCCAGTGAAATCACCCTGCCCGCCTCGCCCATGGCGGTTATCTACGACTCCGGGCAGCAAACGGCCACGGTACTGTTCAAGGTGACCCAGAACAGCACGGCGAATGGCACGCTCGACCCGTCACACATCAAGTTCTCGTTCAATGGCAAGGACGCATCGGGCCTGGCCATGGCCTCCAACGCCAACGACTACACAGGGTTTTCCGGTTTCGCCTGAACCGGGCAAATATCCAGATGCGCGGCAAAAAGAAACGCCGCCGGGTTTCCGGCGGCGTTTGTCACTTCAATTCCACTAGCCCAACTGCTTCAGCAGATCCGTATAACCTGTCCCGCCCAAGACCTGGCTGACGCCGCTGGCCAGCGCTTCGCGTTGGTCGGAGACCTTCGCGATGGCCGCCTCGACCTGGCGGGAAGCCGCCGCGACCTGTGCATCGCTGGCCGAGGCCGGGTCCAGATTCGGTATCCCCAGACCCTGATGCTCGGTCGGGAAACGAATCTCCTTGGGCAATACATCCTGCCCACTGTCCAGCTTGGGCACCTGCAAGGCCTCCATCTGCTTTCTCAAGCCGCTGAAACTCTCCAGATACTGGGCGCGAGCCGGGTCGTCGGTACGGAAAGGCGGATACTGTTTGACGATCGCCTGCAGATTGTCATTCATGCTCAGCAAGGTATCCGCCTGCTGCGCCAAAACCTGGTCGGCGGCCCGAACCAGCTTGCCCGCCTCGATGGATTTGTCGCGGTTGACCTGAATGCTGGCTGCGGCACTGATATTGACAGTCTGGCTTGGCTCCCCGGCCACCTTGGGCATTCCTGCCTCATGATTCTGAGCAGGACGCCCAGTGGTGATCTCGGGCGCAATGCCCGCTGTACCGATGTTTTGGATTCCTGTCACCATGGTTATCCCCCTTTGAACTTGCCGGCACCGGGCCTTTCAGCCCAGCGCCGGTTCATTCATGGGTCAATCCTGAATTAGAACAACCTCAGGATCGACTGGGCCGCCTGCGAAGCCAGGCTGAGGGAGGTCGTACCCAACGAAGTCCGGGTCTGCAGCATCAGCATGTTGGCACCCTCCTCGTTCTGGTCGGCCGCAACCAGCTTGTTCGCACCGTCGGTCAGGGTGTTGACCATATCGGTGATGAACTGCTGCCGCACGGTCATGATGCTCAGGTTGTTGGACAGCTTGGAGGACTCGGTACGCAGCGTAGCCAACGCGGTGTTCAGCGAATCTTCAGCCGTCTGAATCTCGGCAGTCGTATCGATTTCGGCGGTGGTCAGCGCACCGGTGCCCGTTGCAGTAGCACTACCACCAACGATAGCCAGACCTCCAGTAGCCGTAGCGGCGGCATTGAAACCGCTCAAGGTCAAGCTGGTGGAGGCCAGTTCGTTGAAGTTGACGGTAATGCTGTCGCTCTTCAGGAAGTTGATACCCTTGTACTGGGCATCGACCTGGCTGACGTTGTTCATCTGCTTGATGATGGAGTTGTACTGGGTAGCGATACTGGTCAGCGAGGCGCCGCTGGTGGTGCCTTCGCCAAGCGCCGCACGCGCCTGGGACAACTGGCCGCGCAGGTTCTCGATCAGTGAAGTGAGCGCGGTCACGCCGTTGTTGGCGGCCTTGATCATCTGCACACCGTCGCCGATGTTGTCTTTCAGGCCATTCAACAGGCCGGCGCGCTGGGTATAGCCCTGGGCGGCGAAGAAGCTGGCCGGGTTGTCGAGGGCGGAGTTGACCTTCTTGCCGGTGGACAGACGCTGCTGCGTCGTTGCCATCTGTTCCGCGGTGGCCTGGAGGGAAACCAGGTTGGCACGCATTGCGGAGGTTAGTGTGATGTCGTTCATTGCCATGATAGGCTCCTGTTCTAGGGTCGTTTAGCGAGGAATTCTTCCTCGTCCATGCAACGGTTTAAGCCGCTGTTGGCCTGATTAACGACCACTCCCGGAAAATCTTTAACGGCGAATCTGAAATTTTTTTCGCGCTTCAAACCTGCGCGCGTTCGTTCAGATGTAGTTCAAGCGCGCCATCCGGACCAGGACATCCCGGACCCGCTGCATCATCTCGGCCATCCGGCCTTCAATCGCTGCGGCATCGATAGCCTGCGTGCTGTCGCCCCGTCCCGCCGCCCAGTTCACCGATGCCGCGATGGCGGCATAACAAAGCCCCAGTTCCTTCGCCAGACAGGCCTCCGGCATGCCGGTCATGCCGACCATGTCGCAGCCGTCCCGGGCCATCCGCTCGATCTCGGCCCGGGTCTCCAGGCGCGGCCCCTGCACGCAGCCATAAACGCCGCCGGCCAGAAAATCCTCGCCGGCTTCCTTGAGCGCCGTCATGCAGCGCTGGCGCATCTCGTCGCAGTACGGCCAGGTGAAATCCTGGTGGGTGACCTGGTCGCTGTTGCCGTACTCGGCATAGGTCGTTTCGCGGCCATGGCTGTAATCGATGATCTGGTCCGGCACGGCCAGACGGCCCGGGTGGAAGTCCGGATGGATGCCGCCCACGGTGGCGATCGACACCACATGGGTCACCTTCTGGGCATGCAAGGCCCACAGGTTGGCCCGGTAATTGACCAGATGGGGCGGAATCGTATGTCCGTGGCCATGCCGGGCCAGGAAGACGATGGGATGGCCCTCCAGTTCGCCGAAGGTCAGCGCGCCGGAAGGCATGCCGTAAGGGGTGCGCACGACCTCGCGCCGGCTGATGTGGAGTCCGGGCAGTTGGGTGAGGCCGCTGCCGCCGATGATTGCTAGCACGTTTAGTTCTCCTTCAGGGCATAAATGCCGGGCAGGTTGCGCCAGAGTCCGTAGGCATCCATGCCCATGCCGAACACATAGCGGTTGGGCAGGGTCAGGCCGACATAATCGGCCTGGATCGGCTTGGCATGGCCGAGTTCCTTTTCCGCCAGCACGGCGACCTCGACCCGCACCGCGCCCAGTTCCAGCAGCTTGGCCTTGGCGGCGGCCAGGGTATGGCCCTCGTCGAGTATGTCGTCCATGAGCAGCACGGTCCGGCCGTTGACCTCGCCGCGCGGCAGGGCGCACCACTCGATCTCGCCGCCGCGGGTGCCATCCCGATAACGGGTGGCGTGCAGGTAATCGAATTCGAGCGGAAAGGCCAGCCTGGGCAGCAACTGGCCGGCGAACACCACCGCGCCGCCCATGACGCACAGCGCGACCGGAAAGGTGTCGGCCAGCCGGTCGGTGATCTCGGCACCAAGCCGGTCCAGGGTCTGTTCGATCTCCAGGCGGCCGTACAACAGGTCCGCTTGATCGAACAGGGCCCAGGCGGCATCGGTTTGCTGCTTGCTCATGGCTCCAGATTGGCGCGCTGGCGGCGTGCCTCGTACAGGCAGACCCCGGCCGAGACCGAGACGTTGAGGCTTTCGACCTGGCCGTACATCGGGATGCGCACCAGGACGTCGCAATGCTCGCGGGTCAGCCGGCGCATGCCGGACCCTTCCGCGCCCAGGATCAGCGCCGCCGGCCCGGAGAAATCGGCATCGGCGACAGGCAGGCTGCCTTCCAGGTCGGTGCCGACGATCAGGATGCCGCGCTCCTTCAGTTCCCGCAGGGAGCGCGCCAGGTTGGTCACCGGGATGAACGGCACCGAGTCGGCGGCACCGCTGGCCGCCTTCATGGCCACGGCATTCAGGCTGGCGGCCCGGTCCTTGGGCACGATCACCGCGTGGGCACCGAAGGCATCGGCGCTGCGCATACAGGCGCCCAGGTTGTGCGGATCGGTGACCCCGTCCAGGACCAGCAGCAGGGCCGGCTCGGTAAGGTCTTCCAGGACCTCGTCGAGGGTGCGTGCCAGCTTGATCGGATCGACGAAGGCCACCACGCCCTGCGACTTGCCGTGCGCCATCTCCTCCAGCCGGCTGGCCTCGCTGGCGACCAGCTTGACCCCCTTGCCATCGGCGTGATGGCGCACCTCCTGGGCCCGCTTGTCGCGTCGTGCCTCGTCCAGGTAGATGACCTGGATGCTGGTCGGATGGTGGCGCAGCCGCGACAGCACGGCATGAAAACCGTAGATCAGGGTACGCTGACTCATGGACGGCCCCCGGGGAGGAAAAGCCGGGGCATCGCCGATGAGGTTTCGGTGCAGGCTAACCTGCCGTCAGGCAGGTTAAGCGAGCCACGCGAGCGGCCGTAGCCAAAACCGTAGATCAGGGTGCGCTGACTCATGACTTGGGTTTTTTCGCGGCCGGTTTCCTGGCCGCCTTCTTTTCCGGGGCCGCGATTTTAGCCGCTTCGGGCTGGCCTGGCTTGGCGGATTTCGTGCCCGGTCCAGCCGTCTTCTTCGGCGCCGGCGAGCCTGAACCGGCAGGTTTTGCTTCCTCGGCCATGACGAAGTCGATCTTGGAGGTTTCCAGCTCGACCTGGGCCACCTTGATGCGCACCTTGTCGCCCAGGCGGAAGCGCTTGCCGGAGCGCTCGCCGAGCATCTGGTGGCGGGCGGCGTCGAAGTGGAAATAGTCCTGGCCCAGCTCGGAGACGTGCACCAGGCCTTCGACGAAGACGTCGTTCAGGGCCACGAAGATGCCGAAGCTGGTGACGCTGGAGATGACGCCATCGAACTCCTCGCCCAGCTTGTCGCGCATGTAGTAGCACTTCAGCCAGGACACCACGTCGCGGGAGGCCTCGTCGGCGCGGCGCTCGGTCTTCGAACACTGGGCGCCGATGGCCTCCCAGTCGCCGGGGGCGTAGGTCTTGCCGTCCAGGCAGGCGCGGATGGCCCGGTGCACCAGCAGGTCCGGGTAGCGCCGGATCGGCGAGGTGAAGTGGGTATACGACTCATAGGCGAGGCCGAAATGGCCCTTGTTCTCCGGGCTGTACACCGCCTGCTGCAAGGAGCGCAGCATCACCGTCTGCAGCAGCTGCTCGTCCGGCCGGCCCTTGATCTTGGCCAGCAGGTCGGCATAGTCCTTGGCGTGCGGCTCGTCGCCGCCGGCAAGGACGAAGCCGAACTCGGCCATGAACTCGTGCAGCGCCTTCAGCTTGATCGAGGTCGGCCCTTCGTGGACACGGTACAGCGTCGAGTGCTTGTGCTTTTTGAGGAACTCCGAGGCGCACACGTTGGCCGCCAGCATGCACTCCTCGATGATCCGGTGGGCGTCGTTGCGGGCATAGGGGATGATCTTCTCGATCTTGCCGGTGACCTCGTCGAACAGCATCTTGGTCTCCAGCGTCTCGAAGTCGATCGCACCGCGCTTGCTGCGCGCCTTCAGGAGGACGTGGAACAGCTTGTCCAGGTTCTGCAGGTGCGGCAGCACGTGCGCCTTGTCCGCGGGCGCCAGTTCGGGGGCGTTCAGCCAGTCCCAGACCTGGGCGTAGGTCAGGCGCGCCTTGGAGTGCATGACGCCGGGGAAGAAGCGGAATTTCTTGATCGTGCCGGTGCTGGCGACCTCCATCTCGCAGACCATGCAGGCGCGGTCGACGTTCGGGTTCAGCGAGCAGAGGCCGTTCGACAATTCCTCCGGCAGCATCGGGATGACCCGGCGCGGGAAATACACCGAGTTGCCGCGCTCGTAGGCCTCCTGGTCGAGCGGCGAGCCGGGCGTCACATAGTGCGACACGTCGGCGATCGCCACCCACAGCTTGAAGCCGCGGCCCATCGGCTCGCAGTAGACGGCATCGTCGAAGTCGCGCGAGTCGTCGCCGTCGATGGTCACCAGGGGCAGGTCGCGGATGTCCTCGCGGCCTTCCAGGTCGCGCTTGGTCACGCCCTTGGGCAGCTTCTTCGCCTGCGCGGCGACTTCCTTGGGGAATTCGAACGGCAGGTCGTGCTTGCGCAGGGCGATCTCGATCTCCATGCCCGGGTCGGCATAGTTGCCCAGGACATCGACGATGCTGCCCATGGCCGGGGAGTGCTTGCTCGGCTGCTCGACGATCGTCACCGTCACCACCTGGCCGAAACCGACCTTGAGCGACTCGGTGGGCGGGATGATGATGTCCTGGTTGATCCGTTTGTTCTCCGCCACCACCCATTGGTGGCCGTGCTCGCGGTACAGGCGGCCGACCACGCGGGTGTTGGCCCGTTCCAGCACCTCGACGATCTTGCCCTCCTTGCGGCCGCGCCGGTCGAGGCCGCGCTCGCGGCACATCACCCGGTCGCCGTGCAGGACCTGGTGCATCTCCTTCTCGGACAGGAACATGTCGCCGGACTTGTCGTCCGGGATGAAGAAGCCGAACCCGTCGGCGTGGCCATCGACCCGGCCGGCCTTCAGTTCGATCTTGTCCGGCAGGCAGAGGTCGCCGCGCCGGTTGATGACCAACTGGCCGTCGCGCTGCATCGCGCCCAGGCGGCGGCGGAACGATTCGGCCTCTTCCTCGACGTCGATGTCGAGCCGGAAGGCCAGGTCGTCGCCCGGCACCGGGCCGCCGGCCTCCTCGACCAGTTGCAGGATGAACTCCCGGCTGGGCAGGGGAAATTCGTACTTCTCGCGTTCGCGTTGCAGGTAGGGGTCCTGCCAGCGCAGGCCCTTCTGGCCGCGCGGTTTGCTTTTATTTGCAGATTTTTTTTCAGTCATTCATAACTCGTCGTTGACATTGGAATACAGGCCTCGCTAGAATGCGCGCCTCTTTGCCCAGATGGCGGAATTGGTAGACGCACTAGGTTCAGGTCCTAGCGCCGGCAACGGTGTGGAGGTTCGAGTCCTCTTCTGGGCACCAGTTGAAGCAGCAAGCAGCACAAAAGCAGTCCGAAAAGCCGCATGAACACTACGTTCTGCGGCTTTTTTTATTTCCGGCATAACCCGATTGTTTCCACTCAAATCCTGCACTGGTCGGTAAAGTTCGAAGCAACCTCGTTGGTCGGTATCGCATGCATGAGGTGACGCCGGATAATCCGGTTTCATCGATCCTGCGTGCGGTGATGACAAATAAATCCGTATCACCTGATTCACGCCTGCGTCTATTGCCCGGACCCTGCGCCTGCCCGGTTATCCAGCCTGAGGAAATCGGGTGGGCGCAACGCGGATCCGCTGGCTGCGGCTATGGTACAGACCCATCCGGCAAACGGGAAGAACAATAACCTGCGCCGATGCGAATCGCACGGTCAAAAAAAACGAGGGACCGCAGTCCCTCGCTTGCCGGATCGGATCCCGTTCAGGCAGCGTAACCAACCTTGCGGCGACGGGCGATGAAACCCATCAGGCCGATGCCGGACAGCATCAGCGCCCATTCACCGGGTTCGGGCACGGCTGCGGCCTGGAGGAAGAAGCTACCGGAATAGTCGCCCTCATTGCCGCTGCCGAAGCCGGTACCCTTCACCTGGAAAATGTAATCCCCACCCAGCAGGACGCCCGCGTCGCTGATTGCCCCGGATACCAGGTCCGCAGTGAAGGTCGGGTGACCACAACCCTTCTTGCATACATCGAGGGTGTATCCGAACGAATAGCCGTATAGCGCTTCCGGCGTCAGGTTGAAGGAATAGTCGTGGGTGAAGTTCTTTTCGATATCGGTTTGCGAAAACGTGAAGGTCTTCGGCAAATCCGCCGCCGTCACAACGCCCCAATCGGTATTGATCGTCGCCGCCGAAGCCGCACCGCTCAAGGCCAGGCACACCGACACGACAAAGGCCGAGACTGTATTTTTCAAAATCATGATCGCACTCCGCAGGTAGTTTTACTCGGTACGGAGTGTGATATGAGTGATACTACTTACTCAATGGCCCGATCGGGCTAATGCCGGTCCACAGCGTTACCCGCCACCCCCTTCGAAGCCGTTCGGATTCCGGCTCTGCCAACGCCAGGAATCGGCGCACATGGCCTCGATGCCGCGCTCGGCGCGCCAGCCGAGCAGTTGTTCGGCCAGGGCCGGATCGGCATAGCAGCAGGCGATGTCGCCCGCCCGCTGCGGTGCGATCCGGCAGGCCACCTCGCGGCCGCTCGCCGCGGCGAAGGCGCGCGCCATCTCCAGCACGCTGTAGCCGCGGCCGGTGCCCAGGTTGACCGTCAGCACGCCGTCGTGGCCTGCCAGGTAGCGCAACGCGGCGACGTGGCCGAGGGCCAGGTCGACCACGTGGATGTAGTCGCGCACACCGGTGCCGTCCGGCGTGGCATAGGTGTCGCCGAACACGTTCAGATGCGGCCGCCGGCCGACCGCCACCTGGGCGATATAGGGCATCAGGTTGTTCGGGATGCCGTTCGGGTCCTCGCCGATCAGGCCCGACTCGTGCGCCCCGACCGGGTTGAAGTAGCGCAGCAGGCCGACCCGCCAGGACGGATCGGAGACATGCAGGTCGCGCAGGATATCCTCCACCATCAGCTTGCTACGGCCATACGGGTTGGTCGTCGCGCCGACCGGGAAGTCCTCCCGGATCGGCACCGCATGGGGATCGCCGTAGACGGTGGCGGAGGAACTGAACACGATGCGCTTCACCCCGGCCTCGGCCATCGTCTCGCACAGGGCCACCGTGCCCGACACGTTGTTGTCGTAATAGAGCAGCGGCTTCTCGACCGACTCGCCGACCGCCTTGAGGCCAGCGAAGTGCACCACCGCCTCGATCCGGTGCCGGGCGAAGATCGCCCGCATGGCCGCGCGGTCGCGGATGTCGGCCTGGTGGAAGGTCAGCGCCCGGCCGCTGATGCGCTCGACCCGGCGGATCGCCTCGGTCTTGCTGTTGCACAGGTTGTCCACCACGATCGGCTCATGGCCGGCCTTGAGCAACTCGATACAGGTGTGCGAGCCGATATAGCCGGCGCCTCCGGTGATCAGTAACTGCATGCCTATCCTTTCAAGATTTTGTTGGCTATCAAGCTGACTGAGGGCTGTTTACCAAGCTGCCGGGGAAGCTCAAATTCGTCATACCCGCGTACGCGGGTATCCAGCGTCTTGATCAGACTGGGTTCCCGCTTTCGCGGGAACGGCAAAATCAAATCAATCCGCAAGTCCCTAAGCCTTCACCACATTCGCCAGCGGCTCCAGGTAGACCCCGCGGGTATCGACGATGAGCTGGGCGTGGCGCTGGATCAGGCCATAGTCGAAGGCATCGTGGTTGGTCGCCACCAGGATGCAGTCATAGGCCGGGACGGTCCCGGCCGTGACCGGCACGCTGGCCAGGTCGAAGTGGTGCTCGCGCATCCTCGGGAAGACCGGCAGATAGGGGTCGGAATAGGCGATCTCGGCGCCCTTCGCCTGCAACTGTTCCATCAGCTCGACTGCCGGCGATTCGCGCATGTCGTCGATGTTCTTCTTGTAGGCGATGCCGAGCACCAGGATGCGGCTGCCCTTGACCGACTTGCAGCGCTCGTTGAGGGCATCGGCGACCTTGCCGACCACCCAGTCCGGCATGTGGCTGTTGACCTCGCCGGCAAGCTCGATGAAGCGGGTATTGAGCCCGTACTCGCGTGCCTTCCAGGTCAGGTAGAAGGGGTCGATGGGGATGCAGTGGCCGCCCAGGCCGGGGCCGGGATAATAGGGCACGAAGCCGAACGGCTTGGTGGCGGCGGCGCGGATGACCTCGTGGATGTCGATGCCCATCCGGTCGGCGACCATCTTCATCTCGTTGACCAGGCCGATGTTGACCGCCCGATGGATGTTCTCCAGCAGCTTGGTCATCTCGGCGGCGCGGGTGGAACTGACCGGCACGACCCGGTCGATGACCTGGCCGTAGAGTGCCAGGCCGACCTGCAGGCAGGCTGGGGTGACGCCGCCGACCACCTTGGGGATGGTGCGGGTGCTGAAGTCCGGGTTGCCCGGGTCTTCCCGCTCGGGGGAAAACACCAGGGCGACGTCCTGGCCGACCTTGAGGCCGGTGGACTCGATCCGGGGCTGCAGTTCCTCGTCGGTGGTGCCCGGATAGGTAGTGCTCTCCAGCGACACCACCTGGCCCGGCCGCAGCCAGGGCAGCAGCGAGTCGGTGGTGTCGAGGACGAAGCTGAGGTCCGGCTCGCGGTGCGCGTCGAGCGGCGTGGGCACGCACAGGATCAGCGCGTCGGCCTCGCCGGCCCGGCTGAAGTCCGTGCTCGCCTCGAAGCCGTGCCGCGCGGCGGCGATGGCCGCGGCCGGGATGTGCTTGATATAGGTCTCGCCGCGATGCAGCCTGGCCGGCTTGTCCGGGTCGATGTCCAGGCCCAGCACGCGGTAGCCGGCCTCGACGTAGCGCAGCAGCAGGGGCAGGCCGACATAACCGAGGCCGACGATGCCGATCAGGGCGGTCTTGTCGTCCAGCCTGGCGGCCAGATTTTCCAGGCAACTCATGGGTTCATCCAATGGCAAAGGGCTGGATCATGCGCCATCCCCGCCAGTGCGGGAACGACAAAACCGTATGGGTCGGGGATTAATAGGCGTTCTGCTGCCCGCTCAACACCCAGACGGTCTTGAAGATGATATAGAGATCGAAACGCAGCGACCAGTTGCGCAGGTATTCCAGGTCGTATTCGACCCGCTTCTGCATCTTGTCGACGGTCTCGGTCTCGCCGCGATAGCCGTTGACCTGCGCCCAGCCGGTGATGCCCGGCTTGACCTTGTGCCGGATCATGTAGCCGTTGATCACCTTGCGGTACATCTCGTTGTGGGCGATCGCGTGCGGCCGCGGGCCGACGATGCTCATGCGGCCCTGCAGGACGTTGATGAACTGGGGCAGTTCGTCGAGCGACGACTTGCGCAGGAAACCCCCGATACGGGTCAGCCGGGCATCGTTCTTCTGCGCCTGGCGAATCGCGCCGCCATCCTCGCAGACGGTCATGGAGCGGAACTTGTAGACCTGGATATCGTCGCCGTCCAGGCCATAGCGGCGCTGCTTGAAGATCACCGGCCCGGGCGAGGTCAGTTTCACCGCCAGGGCGATGGCCAGCATCAGCGGCGACAGCAACAGCAGGATGATCGCCGACAGGACGATATCGCTGGCCCGCTTGAGGAAACCGTCCCAACCCCGGAACGGCGTCTCGCAGACCGACACCACCGGCATGCCGCCCACCGTGTCCATGCGCGCCTGGATCAGGTCGGTCACGAACATGTCGGGCACGAAGTAGGTCGACGCCGTGGTATCGCGCAGGCCGTCGAGCAGGCTCAGGATGCGCGGCTGCGAAGCCATCGGCAGCGACAGGTAGATGGTATTGACCTGGTTGTGCTTCACATACTCCGGCAGGTCGGCAATGGCCCCCAGCAAGGGGTAATCCCGCCGTTCCCCGGTGCGCTCGGTCGCCCGGTCGTCGAAGAAACCCAGCAGCTGCACATTGTGGTACGGGCAAAGCGACATCCGGCGCACCAGTTCCAGCCCCTGCGGATTGGCCCCCGCCACCACCACCCGCTCCGGCGGCCCCTCCAGGATACGCAGGTAAGGCAGCGCCAGCCGGAACAGCAGGTGGCCGCCCAGAACGGCCATGGGCGCAATCGCCGCCCAGATCAGCAACACGGAATGATCGTAATACTCCATGAACCGGCTGGCCCAGAGGAAGACCATGACCAGGCCGGCCAGCAGCACCCAGCTGACCAGTATCTTGATCGCCGTCTTGATGTAGGTGCTGTTCAGGCGGTTACGTCCCGGATAGGTCAGGGCAAACATGGCCAGGGCCAGCAGCATGTGGCGCGGCCGTATTTCACCCTGCAGGTACTCCACCAGGAAGAGCAGGGACAGGACGATCATCAACGGCTCGATCAGATGTTCCAGGCTCGATACCAGGTGGTTGCTGCCGCCATTGCCCATGGGCAGGTAAGGCAGCGGCGGCCGCTCGGCCCGGCTGGTGCTCATGTTCATCTCGGCACCTCCATATTGGTCCTGGCCAGCACGGAATACTTGGCTGCCGCCTGGGCACGGCTGCTGACTTCCATCTTCTGGAAGATCCGCTTGAGGTGGTTTTTCACGGTATTCGGGCTGATGCTGAGGATCATGCCGATCTCGTGGTTGGTCTTGCCGTGCCGAACCCAGTTCATGATCTCGTGTTCACGGTCGCTGATCCCGTCCTCGGCGCGGCCGGGACCGGCTTCGGCCTGGACCACCGGCGCAAGACATTCCACCCGGCGCAGGACCGCGTCGATCTGAGGCACCAGTATCTCCATGACCGACGGCTGCGCCTTGATCAAGACATCCTTGTCCAGAAAGACATACAGGCAGTCATCGCTGCCCCGGCGATCGAGGATGCCATGCACCAACAACGACCGCATCTGCCCCAAAGCGGTGATGCAGGAGTTGGCCTGCAGGTCCGGCACGGACGACTTGAAATCATCCAGCACGTACCACTTTTCCCCGCCCGCCCGCCAGCGCTTGTACAAGTCCCGCATCAACGGGTCGACATCGCAGCCGGAGGTGATGTGCTGAGTATGGATTTCCGGGATATTGGAGGCGACATCGTAGCTGAGCCGGCCCTTGGCGAAGTCGCCCCAGACCGCCACCAGGACGTCATGAGGCAGAAATTCGCACACCTCGTCCTGCAGCCAGCGGAAAAAATCGACGTGCCTGGAGATGGCGAACGAACCCTGGATCACGGTCCAAAGCCCTTCCCAACCCTGTTTGTCGATTCCAGAACCCATCGCCAATCCCCGATACTTTTGAAATTCTTATGGACTACCAAGCAAACGCCGTACCTACAAAACCATACCAGCCGCAGGGTATGCGGCGAAGCAACATACTATCCATTTGATATAGAGACAAGATGACAGGGAAATCACTTACACCCTGTATGGTTTTCAGAGAATACTGACGCAAGTTCTTGCCCGCGCCAATGGGACATATAAACTATTTATGCGCATATAGTTTCATATTAGGCATATTCACCACACGCATCCTGCCCTGGCTTCGTCTGCAGGCCAGTAGGTCGGACGCCCCTCAGGAAACATGAAGTAATTCGATGTCGACGCTATCGCGGGGGGAGAAACCCGGTCAAACAAGGACACCGGATACCCGCATACGCGGGCATGACGACCGCCCGGCCGCACCGGCGTGCCGGATGACCCGGACGACCAGCGCCGCAGGCTAGTCGTCACGCTTTGCGCAGACGGGATAGACACGGGAACGCTCAGTCCCGGCCGTAGGTATCCTCGAAGCGGACGATGTCGTCCTCGCCCAGATAAGCGCCCGACTGCACCTCAATCATCTCCAGGGGCAGCTTGCCGGGGTTTTCCAGGCGGTGCCGAGTGCCGAGCGGGATATAGGTCGACTCGTTCTCCGAGACCAGGAAGACCTCCTCGCCGCGGGTCACCCTGGCCGTGCCGCGCACCACGATCCAGTGCTCGGCCCGATGGTGATGCATCTGCAGCGACAGGGCCGCACCCGGCTTGACGGCGATGCGCTTGACCTGGAAGCGCTCGCCTTCGTCGATGCCCTCGTACCAGCCCCAGGGCCGGAAGACGCGGGTGTGGAACTCATGTTCGCAACGCTTCGCCGCCTTCAGGTGCTCGACCACCTTCTTCACGTCCTGGGCCCGGCTCCGGTCGGCCACCAGGACCGCATCCGCCGTCTCCACCACCAGCAGGTCCTGCACCCCCAGCACCGCCACCAGGCGCGACTCGGCCCGCACCAGGCTGTTGTTCACGCCCTCCAGCCAGACGTCGCCCCGGACGACGTTGCCGTCTGCATCGCGCTGGCCCACCTCCCACAGCGCCGACCAGGCGCCGATGTCGTTCCAGCCGATATCCGCCGGCACCACCGCCGCATGCGCGGTCTTCTCCATCACCGCATAGTCGATGGAATCCGACGGGCAGGCGGCAAAGGCCGCCTGGTCGAGCCGGCAGAAGTCCAGGTCCTTGTGGCTTGTCGCCAGGGCCTGCTCGCAGGCGGCCAGGATGTCCGGCCGATGCGCCTGCAACTCATCGAGGAACTGCCGACAGGAAAACAGGAACATGCCGCTGTTCCAGAGATAGTCGCCGGCAGCCACGAACCCCTCGGCGGCGGCCAGGTCCGGCTTCTCGACAAAACGGGCGACCTGACAGGCGTCCGTCCCATCCATGGCCGTACCCTGCTGGATATAGCCGTAGCCCGTCTCGGGGGCGTCGGGGACGATGCCGAAGGTCACCAGGCAGCCCAGGCCCACCGCCTTCAGGCCCTCGGCCACGGCGGCATGGAAGGCCGGGACATCGCTGATCAGGTGGTCGGCCGGCAGCAGCAGCATCACCGCCTCCGGGTCGCCCTTGATCAGTTGCAAGGCCGCGACCGCCGCCGCCGGCGCGGTATTGCGCCCGATCGGCTCCAGGAACAGGCCGAACGGCTCGACGCCGATCTCGCGCAACTGTTCAGCGATCAGGAAGCGGTGCTCATTGTTGCAGACCACCAAGGGCCGGCCCATGCCCATCAGGCCATCCAGGCGCAGCACCGTCTCCTGCAGCATGGAACGGTCCGAAGCCAGGGGCAGCAACTGTTTCGGGAGCGTCGCACGGGACAGCGGCCACAGCCGCGTGCCCGAGCCACCCGACAGGATAACGGGATGAAGCATGTTCACTGCCTCCCACAATCAAAGGGCACCACGAAAAAGCCCGTCATTCCCGCTCAGGCGGGGATCCGGTGCCTTCACCCCTCTCCACTTGACTCATGGCCCTCACATCCACGCCACAAGCAGCCGCTCGTAATCCCCCAACACCTTATTCCAAGTGAACTCCGCGGCATGCCGGGCACGGGCGGCGACCTGCAATCCGGTAAGCACATCGGCATCTACCAACAACTGCTCAAGCAACGCCGCACAACCATCTTCACCGTGGAAGTAAACACCGCCCTCACCTGCCACCCAGCGGTTGTAGGAATTGTCATGGGCCAACACCGCATTGCCCGCGCCCAGCGCTTCCACCAAAGAAGGATTGGTACCGCCTACCGTATGCCCGTGCACATAAAACCGGGCATGAAATCGTAAAGCCTGCACCACAGCCTTGTCGTACACCGCACCAGGAAAAAGCACCTCATCCGAAGCGGCCTCTTTCACCGCGCACTGATAGGCATGACCCGCCTCATATTTGCCCAGCACCACCAGCTTGCAATCCCTGAATTTGCGCGACCAAGCCCGCACCACTTCCAGGATCGAATTCTCCGGCTCTGCCCGTGCGATCAGGATGGCATAGCCGCCCGGCGTCAGCCCATAAGGCGCAATCAGCCCGGCATCCGCATCGTCTACCCGGTCCGAGCCATAGGGAATCATCGTGATCTTGTCTTCCGCCACCCGTGTAGCTAGGTGCTGTTTGATCACCGGATGGTCCGCCACCAGGTGGTTGCCCAACCAGCAACCGGCCCAATCGTTCAACCAGAACCAGAGTTTGGCCAGCGCACCCCACTTTTGCCGGCGCCATTCCACGCCATCCATGTTGATGACGTTCTTCAACCCCTTGAGGCGATACAGCGCGCAGAACACCGCCGTGTTGTAACCCAGGGTCAGCACCAGGCCGGATTCGCCCGCAGCATGTAGGGTGGATTTCCAATCGAACACGATGGTGCCGGCCGCACCTGAGGTAGCAACCGGCATGCGCACCCGTCGCACACCGCGCCACTCATCCTCGAACACCGGGCCGGCACCGTCTTCCTGGCAATACACCGTTACCTGCCAGCCGCGATCTACCAGATAAGGCGCCAGATGCTCGGCAAAGGTCTCAAAGCCGCCGTGGGCGGCAGGTACGCCGCGCGTGCCCAGGATGCGAATATTTTTTGCACTCACGGTACGTTGTATCCCAGTTTCGTCATCGTTTCGCGAAACAGAATGTCCACTGCCGGGTGCAGTTCCGGCCAACCCTTGGCGGGATTGTCATAAAGACGTTTCTGCGCATAGTCCGCCACCAGAGGATCGGGCTCCAGTCCGCAGATGCGTTGCAGGCGCTCCAATTCCACCACAGGGTTCTCCAGCAGTCCTTCATAAGCAACCCTAACCACCGTGCCAGGATGACGCTGCTCCTGCGCCAAACCTTCGCGCATGGTCACAATCCATTCCAGTGCGGCCCGGTTGGCATGGTCCAGACCAGCCGTCGCCAGCGGCCACACCGCCTCATACTCCGGGTTGCCGAGAAGCAACTGCTCGCGCAGGTAGTGCCACTTGATGTCGTTGCGACCCCACCAGTCGTCGATATGCTCGCCGGATTTCACGCCGAGCCGCTCCGACCATTTCACTACCGAGGGCACGGCATCCGCGCCGCTGCGGGTGATGAAGATGAACTTCGCATCGGGAAACAATTCACGGACGTAGCCCACCCGGAATATCAACTCTGGATATTTGTCCACCACCCGGTCCGAACCCGTTAACTTCAGATACCGCGCAAACAACCGGCGAGCACGCTGGCCCATGGCAGGTGTCGCATCCGCTGCACCCAGGCGATATCTCCCGCCCGCAGAGGCGTAATTGCCGTTGATATCCTGGCGTGGATCGATCACGTGCCATAACGCCTTGGGTTCATTCAGATAGCCGACCTGTTGATGCAACGAAAGCAGGATGCCCAGGATGGTGGTGCCGGAACGGCCCAGTCCGGTGATGAACACCGGACGATCCACCGCCAGCTCGCCGGGCAGCGCCGCCAAGGTATTCAGCCAGGCGAACACCATCGGGTTGATGAACCGTCCCTTGGTCGTCAAAGGCCGTCCTTCGTATAGCAGGTAGCTTGCAAGCCGGCGAGCCGCCAGTCCGACGCCGGATGCAAGGTAGTCCCGATCCATCTGGGCAATCATGTCGCTGCCCTCTTGTTTTCATGGCTCTTCATACGCCCAGTCTCGCCCACAGCCACGCCCAGCTCCGCATACAGCGCAAGCATGTCATTCAAATAACGTTGGCTGGTGAACGTCGTTGATACGTACTGCCGGGCCACACGTCCCATCTCTGCAACTTCCTCATCCGGCGTAGTCGCCATACGGCCCAAGCAAACCGCCAGTTCATCGACATTGCCGCTCTCGAAAAGCAATCCCGTCGCATCGGGTTTCACCATCTCCGGAATCCCGCCGATGCGGGCGCCGATCACCGGCTTGCCGCAGGCATACGCCTCCAGCACGCTCATGGGTGCGTTCTCATACCACTCGGACGGCAACACGATTGCGCGCGCCTCGCGCACCCATTTCCACAGCGGTTCGCCGCTCACAAAGCCGAGAAACTCGACGTCGCCACCCACCTCGGCTGCCAGTGCCTTAAGCGCATCACCCTCCGGCCCGGTGCCGGCAACGCGCAGCGTCACCTTCGCTTGGGCCGCGGCGCGGATCAGCGTGGCCACGCCCTTTTCCATCGCTAGGCGACCGAAATAGAAAAAGTAATCGCCCGGCTCATAACGCGGTGTATAAGCAGCGGCGTCGACATAGTTCGGGATGTAGGCCAATTGATGTTCCGGCCACCCCCACTCCATCAACTTCTGCTTGTAGAACAGGCTGGGCGCCACCACCCGGTCCAGGGTGCGCCGGTAAAGCCCCAGCGACTTGTGCACTGCGGACTCCAGCATGATCAATGCGCTGACCGGCAGCGAATCCCGAATACAGCGGTTGGCCACCACATGTAGCAGGTTGCCCGAGCGGCATTTCTCGCACACGCCCCCGCGATTCAACATCTTGTAAGCCGGGCAAGCCAGCTTCAGGTCATGTGCGGTCATCACCGTGGGAATGCCACGTTGCTTCAACTCCACCAGCACCGAGGGCGACAGATGATGATAGATACAGTGGGCATGGGCCACATCGGCAGGGAATTCATCGAGCAGCGAGGAAATTTTCCGCTTGGCCTCGACCGAGTAAATCACCTTGCCCGCCATCGCCAGCTTGTCCAGCGCACCATATTCATGGCCGAATTCGATCTCGTCGGCGAAGAACCGGCTCCACGGAGAGGCCTCGTTCTTCGGGTGATGCATGGTCATTACAGCCGTGTTCCAACCCTGGGCGCGGAACATGGCATCCTGTTCCAGGAACACTACGTCGGAGCCACCACGGCGATAATTGTAGGTATTAAGAGATAGCAGTCTTGTAGTCATTCTCAGCGATCAATTTTGGGCAACATGGCCGCCGGGACAAGAAAATTTCCCATAGGCTCCACTACTGGCCCGATTTCGCGCTGCGGATTTCCCACCACAGTAGTGCCAGCTGGCACATCCTTAGTGACTACACAACCTGGCCCGATGACAGCGCCATCACCCACGACGACGCCCCCCAGGACAATGGCATGGGCTCCAATAAAAACATTGTTTCCAATGCGAGGGTAACGGTCGGCCTTACCTCCCAGCGTGACGCCATGCATTACTGTTACATTGGAACCGAGTACAGCACCTTTATTGAATACCATCCCCCATCCATGAGTAATGCGGAATCCAGGCCCAATACGGACGTCTTTTGGCAAGTCAATGGCTGCTCTCTGCGTGGTCCACCGATGGAATAGACTTAAGATTGGTAACAATATAATTCGCAATGGGTTTGTATATTTACGCGCATTTTGCAGCATACGAAGAGTCGCAACAGGGGCGAATGTACGGTTGTGCAAGATCGCCCAGAGCAATCGAATAAACCCAGTGCGCCCATTATGTCGCCATAAATCGGACTGCACGATGGTCAACCGCACCAATTTCACCTTACTCTCCTACAGTTTTTTTGAAAACCACTCAATAATAAATCAATACAGCACATTACGTCATATATAAACAATTTAGGAGAACATTCACATATCTATATACCCTTTGCGTATAGTTTTGTAAACGGATTTTGGGAGGAATCCACGTGCCACCTGTTTGCACCAATACACAGACATTCTAAAAAACTCATCCCTTCCGGTAACCAAGTCTAAAAACTGTTTTTGTGTCATGCCGCGAACAATCATTTCTCTCCGTAGAACGGCCGGCCCAGAATGTAGTAGTTGATTGGCACCCCAAGCTGTCGTAAATACATATTTAAACCCAACTTCGTGGGATATAGCCACCACGTTACTGTTGTGCCCACCACCAGGAAAGGCTATGTGATCCACTTCTTCACCGAGCAAATCTTCTAGCACAGTTTTCGATGTAGCCATTTGTCTTCTCGCCTCTTCGAGAGGCATATGATTCAACATGCGATGCTCATGTGAATGGGAGCCAATCAACATTCCCATCTGTCTAATCTCAATTATTTGTTTTTGTGTGAGAAAACCAGGTGTGCCAATTCTTGCGGTTGACACGAAAAACATGCCGCTTAAACCACGTGCTTTGAGGTAATTGGCATTTACCAGATCGCTAGAGGCACCGTCATCGAAGGTGAACGCAACCGCATAAGGCAAATCAAACTTTGCATTGACAAAAACGTTTGCGTCTGCAATAGGCACTCGGCTATTTAGCAAAAGATTAACCTGCATCTCAAATTCATTTTGAGCGAGAACATGCACATCAGAATCAACAGAAGAATCCGATGTTTTATGATATGTTAATAACCTGATTTTAATCATTTTACAAATAGCTAATATTATTAATAATTTTGTTCACCTACGACGCAATGTCACGCTTTTAAACATCAGTCAGCAACTCAGCAATCATATATAACGAGACTCAACAGCCCGATCATAAGAATTTATTTTAAATAAATAACACCGAAACAGCCTCATAATATTTCGGTATAAATATTATGAGCTTACAAATTATTTCGTTAACGCATCACACACTTTTCCGACTGAGACAATGGCCCGACGCAAAACTGGCTTATGCGCCTGCGATTGCAAAAACCTAAAAATACGCCATGCACTTGGCAATATAAAATGCATAAATGGGCGTATATTTTTCTTCTCATCACACTTTTTAGTGGATGCCTCAACATCAAGAAGCCGGAACAAATCTTTCTTAGGGTATCCATAAACATCCATATCACGGTCAGATATTTTTCTTATCATCAACTTACACAGCCTTATTCTGTCTGGCCTTCCATTTAAATCGCACACCCATGAATCAATCGAACCAGCAACAGGGCGACTATTATTTTGTATTTTTGGGTCGCCGTAAGTTTTATTGATATGATTATGTTTACCATAATCAATACAAGAATCCTCATACCCTAAACCCAAATAATCAAATATTCGCGCAATGTAAAAATCCGGCTCCAACACAAGATCTTCATACCTCACAGACAAATAATTATGTTTTGAACTTCGCATAAACTCAGAAATTGGCGGAATAAAATCCCCCAAAATATCTCGATTGTAATACATTAAGTCATAATCACCACCTTCAATTGTATTTGCGTGGCTCGAAATCACAGCCAAAGGGTGGCGAGTTAGGACAATAATCTTTGCCTTAGGCAGCAACTTATCAATAAACGGCAGTATTGCATCAGCATAGTTCGGGGTTTTATCCAAAAAATAAGTTCGCCCCGTCCCCACAAGTGCATTGGTGTATAGCACGTTGCAATATTCTCTGCACGCATGCAAATAATCTTCTTCTTTGTGCGGCAAAAAGTCCACAAATTCCTTAAATGCCTTTGCGGCAACTTTATGATTATATTTTGCTTTATCCACTTCATGATAATAACCTTGAAATGCAAGTGGTGTAAGAATGTGTGGCTCTGGATGGGTTAGTATTTGACTATGCGAACCCAGAATCCTCTGAAGCATTGTAGACCCGGATCGTGGCGGGCTTATTATTAAAACGAGATTTTCCCCTAAATACATAACATCCCCACATCTTTCACATAACGACAATTACATACACATCACCACAATAACGAATTAATTAGTTCGCAACCGCAATACCTGTAAATATATTTTCTCCAATTCAGAGGAAATCACTCTATAAGTTCTATTATTTCTCACATATTCCGGACCAACTTTCCCTATATTTTCCGCCCCTAACGGATCAAGTAGTAACATAGTAATAGCTTCCTTAAATTTCGCAGCTTCCCATGGAATACATAATCCCGCCTTACTCTCAGAAATCACTTCTGCCTGTTCGGGGTGATTGTTGGCAACCACCGGGCGGCCGAGTGCCATGTATTCGATCAATTTTGTCGGCGAGGTGGAGCGCAAGACAAAGGTGGGATAGAACGGCGAGACGCATACGGCGGCCCGTACCACCCGCTCCAGCGCATCGCGCATAGGCAACCTCCCTGCGAATTCGACCGCATCGGCAACGCCCAACCGTCGTGCTTCCGCTTCCAGGAAAGCGCGGTCCTGTGGGTTATCCCCCTCGCCCACGAAAATCAGCCGGGCGCGGGGACGCTCCTCGCGTACCTGCACCAGCGCGTGCAACAACACCTCCAGCCTGCGCACCCTGGCCAATGTTCCCAGGTACAGCACAGTATCCGGTTCGACCGGCCGCCGTGGGTAATCCAGCAAGCCTTCATCCACTCCCATTGGCACGGGCGTCATCTTGTCCAGTGGAATACCCTTTTCTGCCATGTCCTGCCGCATCTGTTCACTCTGCACAAAAATGTGGTCCGCCCCAGGCATGATGATCTTGTAGAGCAGCCAGCCGCTCAGCTTGCCAGCCAGCCAGGAGAGTGCAGGAATGCGGGCGCGTCCCTCGCAGGCATCCAGCACCCGCGATTCCGGAAATGGATAGGAAAGCCAGTAGGTAAACAAGCGCCCCCTCAACCTGGCCGCAACCAGACACAACAGAGCAGACACGAACTTGTCACGCACTTGGATCAGTTCATAGTCGCCGAGCATGGCCAACCAGAAGGTGCGCATATCTGCTGCCAGCTCGATGAATTTCAGCATAACGGCGGCGCGCCAGCCTTCCCCCGCAGGACGACCGATCCAGTACGCCGTCGCCCCGTTCCAGTCCTCCCGTCGCCAAGCCGGGGCTGGCTCGGGATCGAACACGACCCAGTCGATGTCGAACAGGCTCCGAGCGAGATGCTCGCCGAACAGGACGGCCACATCCACCCGCGGCGCCGCCCGACGCCCCCCCACGACATACAACAGGCGTCGCTTGTGCGGCTGCATCATGCCGCACCCTCGTTCACCGCAGCCGCACCACCATTGAAATCACCCTCAGCGTGCCGCCATGCTGGGACCAGTCCGTCATAGACTCCATTGATCAGGTGATCCCAGTTGAATTGGCCAGCACGGGTTTGCGCACCTTGGCGCAGGCTAGCCAGAAACTCGGGGGCAGCAAGGATGCGTTCGAGCGCAGCCGCCAAGGCCTTCTCAACTTCGCAGCGTGTACGTCCGGCAACCTCCACCCTGATCCCGCAGGTTTCATCGACCAGCATTCCCGGCCCCCCCAGGTTCAGACAGACCACCGGCAAACCACGCGACATCGCCTCTAGCAGCACCAAGCCGCCGCTGTCATGCAGACTGGGAAACAGCAAGACATCGTGGTTGGCATACAACGCTTCCACTTCAGCATGCGGCAGCCAGTCGATCCAGTGCACCCGCCCGGCGATGCCAAGCCGGTCGGCCAGTCTGTGCCAAGCCGGACCGACCGGACCCTCGCCCACCAAGGTAAGCGATGCATCGGGAAACCGCGAGGCCACGGCGGCAAAAGCCGCCAGCCCGAGCGCCATGCCTTTCAAGCCGAGAAACCGCCCCACATAAAGTAACTTCACACCCCCTATGTTTTGTAAGTCGGCCCGCCGCAATTGCAATTCAGCCGACGGCTCGTAGGCGATGGCCAGTTGCAGGCGCGCCTTGGCGCGCGCCCAGGGCGGCAACTTGTTCAGGGTATCGACCGAGGTCACCGGAATGCGGATAGCTTCGTGGTAGGTGCGGCGCACCAATGGGTCGATGCTGGCAAGCAAGCTCCAGCCATCCCGCATCAGGTCGACACCCCACTGGCGTAAGCCGATGACCGAGCGCAGGTTCCAAGGGGAGGCCTCGCCGCCACCGACCGGACCAAATATGAATGGAATGCCCAGGCGGCCCATGAAGCTCGGCGCACGATACTGCACCCAGGTGACATGGTGCACCAGATCAAAACCATTCTGCACGTGCGCCTGCATGGCTGCTTGGTAGGCGCCCCATTGCCAGAAGTAGTAATAGATATAGCGGAAGCGTGCCTTGAACAATTTCAGCCAAGGCAGCAACGCCCGACATTCGTGATAGATGAAGTTCAGGTTCCCCGGCTGACTTTCAGTGGTTAAATGATGTTCTATGTCCTGCTGCATCACCCCGCGGGTGATCACCCAGACATCATGGCCACGCGAAGCCAGTTGCTTGGCCCATTGCCAGCCGAGCCGGCTCTCGGAACCGCTAGTGGGATGGCAGGCGTAGGCAGAGAGCAGAATCTTCATTGGAATGGCGGCAGGTTCTTTTTCAGATAGCTGCGCAACAGAACCATGACGGGGGTACTTATGCTCCGCATGCTGGCAGCCTCAGCCACGCTCGCCGGCTTGGGCGACCACGCCTGCAATTCCATATCCCACAAGTGGTAACCCCGAAAAGCGTGGAAAGTCCAGGACCAACCCTCGGCCTCGAACAACTCGGCCACATCCTTGATCCAAAGGTAGGCCGTGCCCCCGGGCGCATTTCGAACGCAGCTGAACTCACCGACATAGACAGGGAGCCTGTATTTGCGCACGAACTCCCGCATTGGCTCCAGTTGAGCGGAAAGACTGACCTTATTCCATTCGGATGTTGGATAGCTTTCGCCAAATGACTCGCCCTTGATGCCCTGATGAGTTATTTCAATCGGCATATAAAAATGGGGCGAGTAGAGCACGTTGTTGTATGGCAGTGGCCTCTCCAATGCCTTGAAACCATAGTATGCATTGCCCCTCGGCGCCGGTTCATAAACGATCATTCTCTGCGGATCCTTCTGGCGTATCGCCCCGATGATCCGAGAAGCGAAATCGACATAGCGCCGGGATGCCTCGCGCCAATCCCCAGGGGGACTAGGCTCATTGATCAAATCAAACCCGCCCATGGCGGGCTGTTGTTTATATCGCTCCGCCAAGCCGGCCCATATCTTGATGATGCTTGCCTGCAAGGATGCGCTTTCCCAATACGCTGCCCGCTCCGGCGCCTCAGGCTCCATGGTCAGGATAACGTAGATACCCCTTTCCGCTGCAAGAGCTACAACACGATCCACTTCCTCCAGGTTGCCGGGAACTATTGAATAAGCTAGACATTGTTCACAACGCTCCAAGCTGATTCCCAAACGAACCAAGTTGACGCCCATGGCCGCCAGATCATCGAAATCCGTTGCAGATTTGCTTGATGCCCTATCCAAGGTGAAGCCGCGGTAAGTTTGCTTGAGAAAATCAGCCGCGGATAAGGTAGGCATCACAGCAGAAAATGCCGGGCCTACCAACACACAACAGGCCATCAGCACGATGAACCAACGGAAGATTTTCATGGTTTCGCTCCTTGAATATGTGGAATCTAATTCAGCCGTCGCCGAACTAAATTAGTTAGTTGGGAAATTTCATCATTGGAGAATGGCCGCAACAGAATAACCAGTAGCACGAAGGCGGCCAGGCCCGCGCCTCCCCCCGTGGCCATACCAATCGTGTACTTGACCAGGTATCCCAGCCCTATAGCCAGCCCGAATGCCAGCAATGCCCGGCTTATCAACGGTATGTCCAGTTTGAATGCCAGATTCTGGGGTGCAAGTCTGAAGCGGATGAAGGCGATGGCCAGCAGATTCCCTATCAGGTTGGCCAGAACGATGGACCAGGCGCCGATGACGGGAAACAGGGGAAGCGCCAACAGAAGCGCACCGGACAGGATCAGATTGTTGTATATCAGCAGGACGTTGCGTTCCAGGGTCTGGCATAGCAAAGCATGCTGGATTTGGAGGCTCTCCAGCACCAGCAAGCCTAGCATGGCGGCAACAAGATAAACGGTGCTGCCATACTTGCCGGCAGTGAGCGCATCCAGCGCAGGTCCACCGAAAAACAACAAGAGCAAGGCCGCTGCGCTCATCAGAATCAGGTTCACACGGAAAATCAGGTTGGCCATGCGTTCGAGGTATTGCAGTTGCCCGGTCTCTGCATAGCGGGCGAAATACAATGGTCGGATAAAACCGATCAGCAGCGCGCTGGGTAGGAATCGGCGAAAAAGGTTGGCCAACGAATCCGCGAAGCCGTAATCACCCATGGCCTGTGGTGTCAGGAAGCGTGCAGAAACAGCCCGGTTGGGCTGGCTACCATATAGAAGCGTGCTGAGTGAAAAGCCATAACCGCTCAAGGCATAGCGTGAAATTCGTAGCTTGTTTTCCTTGAACCAAGAGAGACTGCCTGCTTGGCGATAAGGATCCTGGCGCTGGTTATGCCACATTCCCAGCAAGAGCAGAGCTAAGGCTAGACTTTCACAAATTATCTCGATCCCGACCACCCGGGCCAGATTGGCTTCGCCGCGCATGTAGCTAGCCCCAAGCAGCGCCAGACGCAAAGCCGCCGTAGCCGCGATGGTGTATTGGGAGGTCTTCTGCCACATCAGTGACTCCATGACCCGGGCTAACAAGTACCACATCAAGCCTGCCCAACCTGCCAACAGGAACCAGGGAAATAGAGTAATCCGCTCACTGAAACCAAGCCAGCCAGCCAACCAAGGGCTCACCAACGCCAAGCCGGCAAGTGAAAGGCCAAAAACCCAGGCCCTACTCAACAACCCATTGCGAATGAGGCGGTATAGTGCCAGCCCATTGTTGTCCGCCCGCAATTCAGGAACGAAGCGAAATAGCGTCTGGTTGATGCCGAACGAAGCCGCCATACCGGTCAGTGTCACCAACGCCTCAAACACGATCAGGATGGCGTAGTCCTCCTTGGGCAGAGCCCGCGCCAGCAAAAGCATGACCGAGAGGGTTGAGACAGCGGTGAACGCCTTGCCGGTCAAAAAATGGATGAGACTACGCCTGACCCGGCTGGAACTGTAATGCTTAACCATTTACCGGTTGGCCGTTGCACGCGCTATGCGGCATCGAAAAATGCCGCAAATGCCGCGCCGAATATATTAGATACCCCACGATCAATACAAACAGGCTCTGAAACGCCATATCGAACACGAAGAAACTTTTATGCACGATGCTTAAAGCCAGGATGGCTACACCCGACTGCAAACCCTTGAATAGTGCCACTGCCTGTGGCCGTTCGCAGGTCGCCTGCGCCAAACGCCCGGCCAGACGGTAGGTGCTGATGAACAGCACCGCCACCAGCGCCAACCCGATCAAGCCAACGTCCCACAGCAAGGCACTCAGCCCGGTAAGGCCGATCCCCATCCCGTGATAACGGCGCGCCGCGATAGTGTTACTGACATCCAGCAACAAGGCACCTTCCTGGGTTTCACCCAGGCCATGGCCAATCAAGGCATGCCAAATGTCCCGAGGAAAGTGTTCCTGAAACCAGAAGGTCAAAGCGGTCCATCGGTTGAGCGCAAAGGCGCCATAGCCCCTGTCGAAATTCTGCTCTTTCAGGAATTCCAGGTACTGGCCTAAGTCATGCACCTTGCCGGACTCGGCTGCTATATGGGCATAGAAGGACACGAACACAAACAGGAACAGCAACAGGACTATATTACCCAGGATGAAGCGTGCCGGACGGCGAACGATGTCGTCCCAGTACAGCACAAGGAACATCACCCAGGCATAGAAAAAGGCGACCTTCGCTTCGTTGAGAAATACTGGAAATATTAGTAGCAGCACGCCGGGGAAAACCAGCGCGGAGGCCAGGATTTTCTGCCGCCACAGTGAGAGCAGAATGCCGACTGCGATAAAGAGAAAGGCCGTCAGCACGGCATTATTACCGCCCCCATACAACTCCGCACCAAACGTACCTGCAATCACGTCCTCAGGGGAGAGACCAGTAGCGCTAGACCGTATCGGGACCAGAAATAAATACTGATGCAGCACAAACGGTATCTGCAGCAGGGCGATGGCTATTAACAGTTTGGTTAGGCCCCGGCTGAAATCGCCCTGAGAGTGGATGAGCGCAAATACCGCAATGAGCCCCCAAACCTGAAAATAACTCTTCAACCCGACAATCGATGTAGCAAGCCCACTCCAATTGATTAGCGTGGTCATCAGCGCAGCAGTCACAAATGCCACCACCCACCACAGCAGTGCCGGTTGTCTAGCCTGCGTGACCTGGCCTGGCTTGAACGCCTGTAGTATTAGAAGCGCAATCGGAACTCCGATGGCCAGCGGTGGAATAAGCCAGCGGATGTTCTGGAATTGTGGCGCATAGAGCCTTACCACCCCCAGGACAACAATCCCGCAGAAAAGCAGCAACCATGTGAAGTGCCATGGATAAAAAGCCAGCACCACCGTGAGTAGCATCACCACAGGAATGATGACGAGGAAAACGCTGCCAGTGGCTGAGAGAAGACCCGCTATCGGGGCCAGCAACAGGAAAGAAAAGACTATTAGCCAGATAGCCAACGGCGGTGCAGTACGTCGATGATTCAACAAGAGCGATTCAGATTGCTTCATGACTGATGCCAGCTTTCCAGATCGCGACCTAGCAGTTGTTCCAACGCCTTGATTTCTTCCCTAAACGTTTCCTTGAGTTTCTTGATTGCCTCAGCTGGAACCGGCGGTATGGTGGCTTCGCTTGATTTACGGTTGATGCCACGGTAAAGCCTTCGCAGGCCACTATCTCCCAAGGCTTTCCAGATGTGACCGAGACCAAGTTGCCGAGTGGATTTTCTAACAAGTCTGATGGCTTCATCCATGCGCCTGTAGCGCACTACATAGCTCGGATTGCTTTTTTCATACAACGCAGCCGATCGATGATCGGGATCAATGTTGAGGAATTCATAAACCCTGCGCGCTGTTCCTTCAGGGCTTTTCCGGATGTCATCCATAAGAACCACTAACACCTGATCCTTCGGGAAGCAGGCCAGCCAGCGGGACAAGTGAGTTGCGTAGCGTCCTTGATCAAAATAACTGGGGTTGTCTGCCAACGCCGTTTCAAAACCGAAGTCTGGCCCGGAGACGGCACCAACCCTGATCATATGGCGATGCTGCGAAAGCGCGCGCTCGACCGGGTCGCGTAGTGACAGCAGGATACGCAAACCAGGTGAATAAAGCTGAACCCGCTCAGGGACGGAAGCTTCATTGAAATAGGACGGCGATATCTCCCCGACGGCCTTGGCACTCGCTTTATTCGGGAACTGACTTTCGTACCACGAGTAACCGTTTTCATAGTGATATGAAAAGAAATCCAGCTCTTTCTTCTCACTGAGCGCAACCTCAGGGTGATCGGCCAGGATGTCGTAAAGCCAGGAAGATGCGCACTTCTGGGCGCCGATCCCAATGAATGTCGGCTTCATGATGCCTTGCCCAGAAGTTTGGTTTTGGCCGCCTCGCTGACATCCATCAGTAAGGATTTTATAAATTGCTCTTGAATTACATACTCTTTATCCGAATCCTGCCCTATGGATGAGACTCGGAATAGCAGACCGTCAGGCACACGACCAGTGAGGCCATAGCGAAGCTGCTCCAGCTTTTTTGGCAGGCCATCTCCAGTTACCTTTTGACCTACCCTCATCCAGTACGTAATCGGCTCGTTGCGTGCCCCCTGTGATGCGACCAGACGGCGTACCGGTATCGGGCCGTCAGGACCTTGAATCAGACCGTCAGCCACATCCTTCAGGACATGGAAGCCCTGCGCCGGATAACAGACCTCAGGCTTGTGCATTTGCATGGCGTCCGATTGATCGCCGCCATAGGCGATGGACAGCATGACACGTGCGCCTTTGCCATCTATGTAAGTCCGCGTTAGCGTCTGGTTGTATATCCTGTCCAGTTTGGCACGCACTTCGGGGCTGACCATCATACGATCCAGTTCATCGACCATCCGCCAATCGCCGAACTGCTTTGGAATCATGGTCTCCAGATTGATCTTCGGGCCTTGGTCGGCCACCTTATGGGTTGGCTTCAGTGCGACCGCCAGCCCGGCTGCTGCCAGCATCACCACACCTATCAGCAGATACTTGAAGCTCAATCCTTTCAATGTAAATACCCCTCATGTTCCAGTTTGAGGATGACGCTCTGTACGGCCTCATCCACACTGTACCGGGACGTATCTATAGCCAACTCCGGTTGCTCCGGTATTTCATAAGGGTCGGACACCCCGGTGAATTCCGGAATGAGTCCGGCGCGGGCCTTGGCATAGAGCCCCTTGCGGTCGCGCCCTTCGCAGACCTCGATGGGGGTCGATACGTGGACCTCGATGAAACCGCCCCAGCATTCGATCATGTCGCGCACGTCGCGCCGGGTCTTGCGGTAGGGGGCGATGGGCGCGCAGACGGCGATGCCGCCGTGCTTGGTGATCTCGCTGGCGACGAAGCCGATGCGGCGGATGTTGATGTCGCGGTGTTCCTTGGAGAAGCCCAGTTCGGACGACAGGTTCTTGCGCACGATGTCGCCGTCGAGCAGGGTGACGCGGCGTCCGCCCATTTCCAGCAGCTTGACGGCCAGGGCCTTGGCCACGGTCGACTTGCCGGCGCCGGACAGGCCGGTGAGGAATACGGTGAAGCCCTGCTGGCTGCGCGGCGGATAGGAGCGGCGCAGTTCCTCGACCACTTCCGGATAGGTGAACCAGTCGGGGATCTTCAGGCCCTGCATCAGCCGGCGGTTGAGTTCCTGGCCGCCCATGACCTGCTTGCGGCTGTAGGCCGGGGCCTGTTCCTGGGGCAGGTATTCGTCGCGGTCCTCGACATAGACCATGCGCGGAAAGGGCACCAGGGTGACGGCGATGGCTTGCAGGCACCGATCAAAATAAGCGGATTGCTGATCGCCGCCAGTCTGGGCGGGTTGGGCTTCCCCCTCTCCCCTGGCCCCTCCCCCTCGGTGGGGGGAGGGGAGGCAGGCGTAGTCCTGGCCGCGGCGGCGCATGCCTTCATCCTGGGTCTCGCCACCGACGACCAGGTGCGAGACGCCATAGTTGCGCGCCATCACGGCGCGCAGCAGGATTTCCCGCGGCCCGGCCGGCAGGGGAATCATCGGGCTGAGCGCAAAGAAGGCCGTGGCGCCAGGCAGCCGGGGCAACAGGGCCTGGCAGGCCCGGACCAGGGTGACGTGGCTGGATTCCAGCACCGGGTCGGAACCGGCGGCGGGCTGGATGAGCAGGTTGGCCTCGTGCTGCGCCGCCGCCTGGAGGACGAATTCGAGTTGCGGGCGGTGCATGGGCCGGCCGGGCTGGCTGGCCAGCACCCGGCGCCAGCCACGGCGGCTGAATTGTTCGCGCAGTTCGCGCGGGGTGAAGCGCACGGCGGGGAAGTCGTGCCTGGGCGGCAGGGCGACGCCCTCGACCCGGCCGGCGACATAGTATTCGCCTGGTTGCGCCAGGGGCTGGGCCAACGGCACGCCGGCGGCTTCGGCCAGGGCGGCCTCGGCCTCCGGGTCGGCCGGCCAGACCTCGGCAACATGCAGTATGGCGGGCATGAAGCCCTCGCCGTCGCGCAGGGCCACGGCCTGGCCGGGCTGCAATGCCTGGGCCGCCTTGGCAGCGACGGCCAGCATCACCGGCTGCGGCCAGGCGCGGCCGTCGGCGAGTTGCAAGGTCTTCAATACGCTGTCCAGGTCGGCCCGGCCCAGGTAGCCCGGCAGCGGCGAGTAGGCGCCGTTCAGGAGCAGTTCCAGTTGGCAGATCTGCGTCCAGCTCAGGTCCAGCGAAGGCATGGCGAATGCCTCCTGGCGGATCGCCGCGGCGCGGTCCTCCAGGACCAGCAGTTCGACGAGTTGGTCGCCATAGGGCGGGATCAGGCTTTGCATGGGAGGTTCAAGATTCAAGGGGCAAGGGGCAAGGGGCAAGGGGCAAGGGGCAAGGGGCAAGGGGCAAGGGGCAAGGTTCAATTCGCTCGGGCTCGGATGGTCTTTATCAGGCCGTGGAGCATTCTGGAGATTTCTTCAGCTTCTGCCAGCCAGTGCTTGCCTTGTTCAGATTCGATGTAGCCGATGTCCATGCCTATATATATCTGTGTCCTGAGTTCGCCGGCGGAGCCTTTGGCGTAGTTGAGGAAGTTGGCGTTTTCCTTGTCGGTCCCGCGTTCGTGGCCTTCTGCGATGTTGGATGGAATCGACAGGCCGGCACGGGTGATCTGGTCGCGGTAACCATAATCCTTGATGTCGACCATCGCCCTGTAGAGGTCTGCACTCAGCCTTGCCGACCGCTTCCAGACATCCAGTTCCTCAAACCGGCCCATGCCCACTCCTTGCCCCTTGATCCTTGCCCCTTGTACCTGTTTTCATGACCAGGCCGAGCACGCCATCCAGTCCGATCAGGAACAGCAGCGCGGCCATGAACAGGACCAGGCCGGCAAGCTGGTGGGCAAAGCCCTGCCCGGCCTCGTCGCCGAGGTGGTAGGTGATCAGGATCAGCAGGATGACCCGGATCACGTTGGCGGCGATCGCGATGGGGATGATGCTGGCGAGCAGGATGCCGTTGCGCAGCAGGCTGGCATGGCGCATCAGGTGCAGGTAGAGCAGGCCCAGCGCCGACAGGCTGAAGATGGAGTGCAGGCCCGAGCAGGCGTCCGCCACCATGAGCTGGTAGGGGCCGATGTTGATGATCACGCCGGAGCGGCCGACCGGATAGCCGACGGCATACAGCACGTTCTCGGCCACCACGGAGACGAACTGCTTGAGCGGCCCGGTCAGGGCATCGACCAGGAAACCGGGCAGCGGGATCATGAAGACCAGGAACAGGATGGGGAACCAGAATGCCCGCGCCGCCGCGCCGCCCAGGGTGATGAGCAGGACGCCGAGCAGGACCGGAATCTGGGAGCCGACCTCGAACAGCAGGATTTCCTGCGACCGGCCCAGGGCGTAGAGCAGCAGGCCAAGGACGAGCAGGCTCCAGCCGAGGATGGGTTTGGGGGCGGATTCAAGATTCGAGTCACAAGAATCAAGATTCGAGGCACAAGATTCAAGATTCAAGGCACAAGAATCAAGATTCAAGCCGCGAGATTCAAGATTCGAGCCGCGCGATTCAAGGGGAATCAAGGCCGCGCGTTGCTGCCAGATCAGGTACAGGCTGACGATCAGGATGATCGGGCCGTGGGCCTGTTCTTCCGAACTCCACAGGCCATGCGCCAGGTCCCACCAGGTCGGCAGGTAGAGCACGGCCAGGCCGAGCAGGACCGGCCACCAGGTATTGATCTGGCCAAGTCCACGTTTGCTTGGGAGAGTACTGGTAGCTGAGTTCATGATCAGGATTGTGTTTCAGACCATGGGTTGATGATTGAGATGTCGTCGATGCCGGCAAAATCTTTCTCGTTACGGGTCACCAGAGGCAAGCCGTTGGCGAGGGACACTGCGGCGATCTGCGCGTCTTCGACGCTGATCGGGGCGCCTGCGCGGTTGCGCATGGCCACCAAATCGGCATAGCGGTCAGCCGCATTGGCGTCAAATGCCAGGCAACAGTCCCGGAAATCCTCATCGAACATGCCATGAGCCGCATCTGCCAGGCCGGCTCTGCGCTTACCCTGGGGCAGCAAGGCGATGCCAAGAAGGATTTCAGCCCGGGTAATCGATGAAATAAAGTATTGCCCCCCGGACCGACCCGCGAACCAGGCCTGCACACGTTCATCCGGTTGCGGACGCATGAGTTCGGACAACACGTTGGTGTCGAGCAGGCACCCCTTCATGCCTCGGCGTCCAGGCTGGGCGGCGTGCGCGGCAGTTGCCGCGAGGGCAACACAATCGTGTCGGCTTGCAAACCGGTAAAGCGACGGTTGATGCGCTCGGCAAGGCTGGCGCTACCGGCAAGTTCTTCTCCCATGACGCTGCGTTGCAAAATCCGACGAACCTCTTCCTCCATCGAATGCCCGTGCCGGGCGGCTTCAAGACGCAGCATGGCTTTAATTTTTTCATCGAGATTGCGTATGGTCAGACTGGCCATCATGCCCCTCCTTCTATGAATCACTCAATGCGTTCATTGTAATCAATGAACGCATTGAGTGCGCCTTAATGTCTGCCCCATGCAAGGCCGGGCATCATAGTCAAGAAAGAATTCGCCGCCTGACATCATCCCGCTACCCCATTGGTCAGAACTGGCTGACTACGGCGCCGACCAGCTTGGCGTCGGCGGCGGTCAGCATTTCCTGCAAGGCGGCCAGGTCTTCCAGGCGGGTGTGGTCCTTGCGGGTGACCAGCAGGGCGCCCTGGGTGCGGCCGGCGATCGACTGGGCATCGACCGTTTCGGCCATGGCCGGGGTATCGATCAGGACGGCGTCGTACTGTTGCGTCCACTGCTGCATCAGCGACTGGAAGGTGGAGCAGCAGATCAGTTCCTGCGGATTGGGCGGCATCGGGCCGGCGGTGAGCACGGTCAGGTCGCGGAACTTGGGCACCTTGCTGAGCGAACTCTCGACCGCCCGTTCGGCCAGCAACTGGGACAGGCCTTCGTGGTTGTCCAGGCCGAACAGCGTGTGCTGGCGCGGATTGCGCAGGTCGGCATCGACCAGCAGGGTGTGCTCGCCGAGTTGCGAGAAGACGATGGCCAGGTTGGCCGCCAGACGGCTGCGGCCCTCGCCGCGCCCGGCGCTGACGATGGCCAGGGCGTTGCTGGCGGTCTCCTTGTCCAGCCAGCGCAGCATCAGTTGGCCGCGCAAGGCGCGCAGGCTTTCCACCTCGGGGGAAAACGGCGCATAGGCAGCGACCAGTTCCTCGCTCAACTCGCCCTCGCCCTTCTGCAGGTAGGGATAGTCGAACTGCTGGGCCAGCACCTGGGCGATGTCGGCCTCGGTCACGAAGCCGAGGGCCACGGCGGCCTCGCCGAAGCGGGCCTTGTGCTCCTTCTGGTATTGCAGGACCTGGACCACCTGCTCGGCGCGGATCTTGCCGCTGTCGAACAGGGTGGCGCCGATATTGAGGGGCTTGGTAGTCATCATGGGGGCATTCATGTCTTCGGGTTCCCGTTCAAGCCGCGGCCTTGCGGCCGAACCAGCCGCGCGACGGCGGCGCAAATACGGCCAATACCGGCACGCCGAGCAGTTCGACGATGTCCTGCGGGCCACGCACGCGGCGGTCGAGCATCTCCATCAGGAAGGCCACGCCGACGGCCAGCATGCCGCCCAGGAAGATGGCCAGGATCAGGTTGAGCAGCAGCTTGGGGCTGTCCGGCTTGATCGGGGCGGTGGCGGGGTTGAGGATGGCGATCTCGGTCTGGGTGGTCTGCGATTCGAGCTGGGTCTGGCTGTAGCGTTGCAGCGCGCTGTCGTAGATGTGCTGGGCATTCTCGACGTCGCGCTGGAGGACGGACAACTCGTCGCGCTGCTGCTTGAGCCCCAGCACGCGGGCCTTCTGGCTGGCCAGGGCGCCGCTCAGGTTGGCCGCGCGCTCGCGGGCGGCGCTGGCGGTGGTGGTGACCACGCGGGTGGCGGTCTTCTTTTCCGCCTCCAGCTTGGCGCGCAGGGTCTCGACCTCGGCCTTGGTGCGCTGGTACTGGGGATGGTTCACGCCCAGGTTCTGGCCGAGCTGGGCCAGGTCGGCCTCGCGCCGGGCGAGGTCGGTGCGCAGTTGCTGGACCACGCCGCTGTTCATGACGTCGGCGCCGTCGCCGCTTTGCCGGGAGGCGGCGTCAAAACTGCTCGACTGCGCCGCCACCAGTTGGCTGGACAGTTCGCCCAGGCGCGCGGTCTCCACGTCCAGGCGCTCGTCGGAGGCGACCAGGCCGCGTTCGCGCTGGTAGGTGGAAAGCCGGGTCTGGGCCTGTTCCAGGCTGTCGCGCAACTGCTTCAACTGGCCCTGGTACCAGGTCGACAACTGCCGGGCCGGCTCGGTGCGCAGTTCCAGGCTGGTTTCGATGTAGGCGTTGGCGAAGCCGTTGGCCACGACCGCCGCGAACCGGGGATCGGTCGACTGGAAGGAGATGCCGATGGCGCTGGATTCACGCGAGGGTTCGACCGAGAGCTTCTCGATCAGCTTGTCGGCCAGCCAGTCGCGGATGGTGCCCTTGCCCTCGGTGGCGTCCTGGAAATCGGCCTTGACCTGGGGCACCTGGGCGAGCTTGAGGCCGTCCACCACCTTGGCCGCCACGTTCCGGCTGGAGATGATATCGACCTGGGTGGCGGCATAGCCGGACATCAGCTGCATCGGGATCATGGCGCCGGTGAGCGGGTCCTTGCTCTTGGCGTCGACCACGATGGTGGTGGTGGCCTTGTAGCTGGGCGGCAGCACCAGGCTGACCACCGCCGCGGTGGCGACGGTGATGCCCAGCACCAGGACCATCAGCCAGAGCCGGGCGCGCAGGATGGCGACAAAGGTGGCAAAGTTCATTTATTTAATCCTGTCCAGGTCAGAACATGCTTTCGGGCACATAGATCACGTCGTCGGCGAGCAGCGCGTCGGACTTGGCCGGGGCGAGCTGTCCGACCACGCCGGACTTGTCGCGGCGCATCACCTTGAGGGCCTTTTCGCTGCCGCGCAGGGTGGGGCCGCCGCCTTGCGCCAGCCCCTGCATGACGGTCATGCCGCGTTCGAGACGATAGGCGCCCGGCCGCTGCACCTCGCCGTAGATGTAGAACACCGGGGCGCGGTGGACGTAGAGGGTGTCGCCGCCGGCGACATAGACATCGCTGTCGCGCTTGTTGTCGAGGAACATCGACGGGATGTCGGCCTCGACCCGATACGGCTTGCCATTGCGGGTGCCGATCAGGATGACGACGTCCGACCCGCCGGCCGCCACGCCACCGGCCATGGCCAGCGCCTCGGTCAGGCGGGTGTTGGCGGTTTCGAGCGGGAAGCGGCCGGGGCGGTTGACCAGGCCCAGCACGGAAACCTGGTTGCCGCGCATCTGGGTCAGGACGATGCTGACCTGCGGCACCTTGATGAAGCCGCCGTCGCTCAGGGCCTTGGCGATCAGCTTCTCGCTCTCCGTCACGCTGCGGCCGCCCAGGTTCACCTCGCCGATCAGCGGATAGCTGATGGTGCCGCTCTCGGACACCCGTGTTTCCAGGCTGAGATCCGGGTTCTGGAACACGGTGATCTTGATGACGTCGCCGGCGGCGAGCGGGTAGTCGGGCGCGGCATCGAGTGCAAAAGCCGCACCGCTCACCCACATCGTCAGCGCAAGAACCAGGCGCATGAAATATCGCTGCATACTCGAACCCCTATCGATCATTTCAATCCAGCCACGCCCTTGGCGGCCTCTTCATGCGTCAGCGTCTGGCCCGCAGGCTGCTCGGGCGCAGCGGCGGCCGGCGCAGGCTCTGCGGCCGCTTCGGGCGCGGCCTTGGCCGTCTCGCCCACATACTCGATCTTGGCCGCCTCGCGCAGACGCTTCATCTCGGCCTCGACCGTCCTGGCGACGGACTGGTTGGCCAGGTATTCCATGATCTTGGGCACGGCCGCAGCCTGGTCGACCGGCTTGGCCTGGGACTCCAGCACCTGGTAGACCAGCAGGGCGGTGGGCGCCTCGAACAGGACCAGTTGGCCGTCGCCGGCAGCATTGAGCTTGGCCACGGCCTCGATCGGCAGCTGTTCCGCCGCCCGGACCACGGCGTTGGCGCCAAAGCGTGCGTCTTCGGCCTTCAGCCTGGCGGCGATCGCATCCAGCGTCTGCCCCTGGGCGACGGCAGCCTTCACCTCGGCGGCCTGGGGCGCGCCGGCCGGCAGGGCCAGTTCGCGCAGGCGATAAATCCTGCGCTGGGAGAACAGTTCGGGGTGTTCGCCGAAATACTTGACGGCCTCGGCCTCGGTGGGCGCTGCCTGGCCGGAGGCGGTCTTCTTCAGATAGGCGCTGGCGATGATCTCGCGCTTGGCCTCCTCGATCGCCAGCATCACTTCAGGCTTGCGATCCAGTTCTTCCTTCATGGCCTGCTGGTAGGCCAGCTGGCGATCGATCAGCTTTTCCAGCACCTGCTTCTGCACCGCCTCGGGGGCATTGGCCAGGTTGGGCTGCCGCGACAGGACGTTATTGACCTGGTGCACGGAGATCTCGTCGCCGTTCACCTTGGCCAGAACCTGGCTGGCCGACTTGCCAGCTTCCTTTTTTCCGCAGCCGGACAACAGCATGGGCGCGGCGCAGGCCGCGATGACCAGACCGGCGGCCAGGCGCCGGGAAGCAACGTGTATCAGTGACATATACCCCACCCAATCAAACCATCGATTTCAGAAGCATGCACGGCAGCCCCGCTTGATCGGCGCAACGCCGCGATTGCCAGCCAGGCAAGCCGCAGCAACCCAGCAGATTCGAACATGCTAATTAAATAATTCACAAAAACGAGCAAAAACAGCCGCCGCGAATTATGCCATCCCCGACCCCATGCCGGGAGTGGCATTCGAACCCAAGGCCTCGAATGCCGGCAAGATGATAGCGGCGAAAGATTACGGTTGTTCAGCAAGCGGGCAGTGCATTTCATGCAGACAAAAAAAAACGAGGGATTAGCTCCCTCGTTTTTCGATACGACTCGATCAGGCCGCGTTGTTCTTGCGGCGACGAACCATGTAGCCCATCAGGCCCAGACCGGACAGCATCAGGGCGAATTCACCGGGTTCCGGAACCGGCTGGGCGGACACGGCAAAGCTATAGATGCCGCCCATGGCGCCGGTGGCATTGCCGCTGACGGTGAAGGAGTAATCGTCAGCCGCCGCCAGGCTGATGGAACCGCCCGTAGTGCCCCAAGTCGCGAGCAGGTTGCTGGCGCTGTCGTACAAGGACAGGGTCAGGCCGGAGATGTTGAACAGGGACGGAATGGCGATGTTGGTCACCGAACCACCGAAGGACGAGGCGGTCGCGATATCGAACACATAGCTGTCGGCAAAGCTGCCGGGAGCGGGTGCGGCAAAACCCGTAGTCGGGATAGAACCAGCCACAGTACCCAGATCCGTCGCGGCCTGGGTAAGGCCCGTCGCGAACACACCGGCGCTGAACAGCGCAACTGCCAAAACTTTTTGCATGGTCATTTCAATTCTCCTCGGGATGAAAAAATTTACGATTGAAGATTACAAAAAAACAGACTCTCGCTCCATGGCCCGACCGGGCTATCACTTTGGTTATATTTTTTGCTTGGCACGCCGACGAGCCAGCGAACCCACCAGGCCCAGGCCGCCGAGCATCAATGCCCATTCGCCCGGCTCGGGGACTGGGGCAGCGGCGGCGGTGTAGTGGTATGTCACCGTGCCCAGAACAAAGGGCAACAACGGGGTAAGCGGGGAGAACGAGGACACGATCTCGAACCGGTAAGCCCCTGCGCCCTGATTGGTACTGAAGCCAAATGAATCCGCAGAAAGGACATCGTGGTGGATCAAAGTGCCGGTCCTCGTTACCGTGATCGTCCCGAGTTGGGCCACATCGCTCCAGGAACCCGATACGTACTTCTGCAGATCGACGTCGAAACTGGTCATGTTCCCCTCGGCGACGATGTCGAAGGAGCCGGAGACCTGGCTGAGATCCGCCAGCGTGAAGTTGAGGTAATCGGTATTCGGGGTCGCCCCGATGACCAAGTCGAGGTTCGTATGCGCCACCGAACCATTCACCGGCAGATTAAGGTTTGTCTCATACCCTGCCTGCGCATTGCCCGCCGCCATCGCCACACCGAGTGCCACACCCGCCAATGCAAACTTGATTTTCATGATCCCTCCGCTCCTATGAGAACAACTACCCGTTGATCGCATTTAGCCTTTTTTCCACATATGCAATCAATGGCCCGTTCGGGCTATCACTTTTATCGTTTATGTTGATTGGCTATACGGCGGCCACGGCCTGGTTCGACCAATCTCTGCGCGATGAGGCGTGGTGCTGCCATGAAGGACAACCTGGAGTTTCCGGGTGCCTTGGCAGGGGCATGAACAGCCCTTGGCGACATGCGTATTGGCTATCGTCGTTCCGCGCGGGCGGGGGGCTAAATCAAGACCCTGGATGCCCGCTTGCGCGGGCATGACGAAGTCAATCCGCGTTTTCCTAGAACATCACCCGGACGTTGAGGCCCACCGAGGTGTCCTTGTAGTCCAGGCCGGACAGGTTGGAATCGCGCCTTTCGTGGCGCACCGAGGCGCCTACGTCGATGGTCCGGGTCGGTTCCCAGGTCCAGCCGAGAACCAGGGCCTGGCGCTTGTCGTCACGCAAGGGGCCGGCCCATGAAGCCGGCGCACCATCGTAGCGGTCCTTGCTGAACACCAGGCCGGCGCTCAGTTTCTGCTTGGCGGTAACCGCCCAGTACGGCCCGACGCTGAGACTGTCGGAGGTGTAGTAGCTGCTGTAGACATCCTGCCAGGACTCCAGCCGGCGGCGGTATTCGGCATTGAGGCCGACCTTGCCGGTCGCCAGCCAGTCCAGGCCCAGTTTGCCCCGCCAGCCACTGTAGTCGCGCGCCGGTTTGTTGGGGTGGCTGCGGTCGACGCGGGCGACGGTGGCCGCCATCCGGGTCTTGTCGTTGAACGGATAAATCAGGCGGGCTTCGAATTCGTCCTGGCTGAAGGAAGCATTGGTATTCGCGTATTCGCCGTCACGCTTGAGGTAGCGCAACTCCAGGGTGCGGCCGCTGCCCGGGTCGAAACGCGCCCCGGCACTCCAGCCCTTCAGGTTGAAGGCGTTTTCCTGCTGCACGACGGTGGTGTCCGACTGTTTGTCCTGGACGTAACCGGCCAGGGCATGCCAGCTTCCGGTCAGCCAGTAATCCGCCTCGAACAGGTTCTTGTCGCTGGTGCGGACGGTCTTGGCGTAGTCGCTTTTACGGTCGAAGCCGACCAGCGACTCGCTGCGCGCCATGCTGGCGATACCCGAGATGCGCGGCGTCAGGTGCCAGAACCAGGTGCCGTTGTATTGCAGGGCATCGTAATCGAGGAAACCGTAGTTGGCGTAGGCGTTGTGGTTGACCGAGGCATCGAGCTTGATCCGCTGCTGGCTGATCGGCTGGTTGATGACGACCCCCGCCGTGAGGCCGAGGACGTTGTCGGAACGGTCGGATTTGCCCACCAGCGGCGTCGGATCCACGCCGTCCGCCAACCGGAACAGGTTGCTGTCGTAGGTGTAGGCCGCACTGGCGTACAGGTTGAACACGTCGGCCTCGTCGGCGAGCACGCCGGTGCTGATCAACAACGTCGACAACAGGCTCAGCTTGCCGATTTTTCCGATGGCATCACGCATGGCTAGGTATCACTTCTGAACAATTCCCTGGGTTTTTAATAGTAATGTGATTATCGTTACAGGCCGACTTTGCCGGCCTCGGACCGATGCCGCCGCCGGCACCCTTGTTGCGGGGCGGCGACAACCGCTCGCGGATCGGTTTGGCGGCGGAGCAAATCCGGCCCCGTCAGCAGCAACGCCAAGGCCGGCTTGCGCCGGCCTCCTTGGCGTCGGCCGAATGGCCCGGTCAGTCGAACGGGTGCCGCCTGACGATGGTTTCCTTGCGGTCCGGGCCGGTGGAGACGATGTCGACCGGCACGCCGCACAGTTCTTCCATGCGGTTCAGGTAGGTCTGGGCATTGGCCGGCAGGTCTTCGAAGCGGGCCACGCCGACCGTGCTTTCCTTCCAGCCGGCCCATTCCTCGTAGATCGGCTCGCAGCCGGACAGGGCCTCGGAGCCGGAAGGCAGGATGTCGCACACCTCGCCGTCCAGCTTGTAGCCGGTGGCGATGCGCACGGTCTCCATGCCGTCGAGGACGTCCAGCTTGGTCACGCACAGGCCGGTGACGCCGTTGATCTGGATCGCCCGCTTCAGGGCGGCGGCGTCGAACCAGCCGCAGCGGCGGGCGCGCCCGGTGGTGGCGCCGAACTCGTGGCCCTTCTCGGCCAGCCACTTGCCGTTGTCGTCGAACAGTTCGGTCGGGAACGGACCGGAGCCGACCCGGGTGGTGTAGGCCTTGGTGATGCCCAGGATGTAATGCATGCTGGACGGGCCCATGCCGGAACCGGTGGAGGCGCCGCCGGCGGTGCAGTTGGATGAGGTGACGAACGGATAGGTGCCGTGGTCGATGTCGAGCAGGGTGCCCTGGGCGCCTTCGAACAAAAGATTTTCTCCTCGCCGGTTGGCCTCGTACAGCTTGCGCGGCACGTCGCCGATCATCGGCTTGATCCGCTCGGCCAGCAGCATGGCCTGGTCCAGGGTCTTGTGGAAATCGACGATCTCCCACTTGAAGTAGTTCTTCAGGACATAGTTGTGATAGTCGAGCACCTCGCCCAGCTTGGCGGCGAAGCGTTCGCGGTGGAACAGGTCCTGCATGCGGATGGCACGGCGGGCGATCTTGTCCTCGTAGGCCGGGCCGATGCCGCGCCCGGTGGTGCCGATCTTGCCGGCGCCCTTGGCGGCCTCGCGGGCATGGTCGAGGGCGATGTGATGGGGCAGTATCAGCGGGCAGGCCTCGGAGATGGTCATCCGGCCGGTGACGTCGATGCCTTCCTTCGCCAGCATGTCGACTTCTTCCATCAGGGCCTCGGGCGAGACGACCACGCCGTTGCCGATGTAGCAGTGCACGTTGTCGCGCAGGATGCCGGAGGGGATCAGGTGCAGCACGGTCTTCTTGCCGCCCACCACCAAAGTATGGCCGGCGTTGTGGCCGCCCTGGAAGCGGACCACGCCCTGGGAGCGGTCGGTCAGCCAGTCGACGATCTTGCCCTTGCCTTCGTCACCCCACTGGGTGCCGATCACCACGACGTTCTTGCTCATATCGATTCCAAATCAGGTTTCAAACGTTACTTTGAAATACAGCGTTGCTTCTGGAGCAACGCAGCCAAAATCAAACCGGCAGTATTGTCCACTCCCCGGCCTGGAACACCAACTGGCGATCGCAGCCGGACTCGGCGCGATGGGCCGACTGGCCGGGGAATTCCACCACCACCCGCTCGCCGGCGGCGCGCAGCCCGGCTATCCGGGCAGCCAGCCCGGCATCCTCGGACAGCGGCGCCAGGATGCCCGGCCGCGCCGCCGGTTCGGGCAGGCTGCCGAGGATGCGGCGCAGGTCCAGGCTGAAGCCGGTGGCGGGACGGCCGCGGCCGAATACCGCGCCGGCATTGTCGTAACGGCCGCCCAGGGCGACCGACTGGGCCTGGCCGCCGACATAGGCCGCGAACACCGCGCCGTTGTGGTAGCCGAAGCCGCGCAGGTCGGACAGGTCGACCGCCAGGTTGGCGCCGGTCGCCAGCAGGGCGTCGAGGTCGTCCAGGGCCTGGGTCACGCCGGGCAGGTCGGGCAATTCATTGCGGGCGACGGCGATCACAGCGGCGTCGCCGTACAACTCGGGCAGGCGGGCAAAGGCAACTCGCCAGACCGGATCCAGCCCCTCGGTCAACTGCGCCAGCGCGGGGACATCCTTGGCCCGCAGGGCCAGGAACAGCGCGTGCTCATTCTCCGGCGGCACTCCGGCCGCCGCGCTCAGGGCGCGGAACAGGCCGACATGGCCCAGGCTGATACGGACCTGGTCCAGGCCGGTCGCGGCCAGCGCCGCCAGCAGCAGTTGCAGGATCTCGCGGTCGGCCTCGATGCCGGCATGGCCGAACAGCTCGACGCCGACCTGGTAGGGCTCGCGCGAGGACATCAGGCCGTCCGGCTTGGCATGCAGGACCGGGCCGGCGTAGCACAGCCGGGTCGCGCCCTGGCGGTTGAGCAGGTGGGCGTCGATGCGGGCGGCCTGGGGCGTGATGTCGGCGCGCACGCCCATCAGGCGGCCGGACAGGCCGTCGACCACCTTGAAGGTCTTCAGGTCGAGTTCGCCCGCCGCGCCGGTGAGCAGTGAATCGAGATACTCGATCATCGGCGGGCAGACCAGTTCGTAGCCGTAGCCGTCGAACAGGTCGAGCAGGCGGCGGCGCAGGGACTCGGCCTGGCGCGCGTAGGGCGGCAGGATGTCCTCGATGTATTCGGGCAGTAGCCAGGCGTGGTTCATCGGGTAAGGAATAGCAATATCAGGCCGGCCAGCATGGAAACCAGACCCATGAAACGGATCTGGCCATCCTTCATCTGGGTCATGCGGACAAAGGCCTCACGCCAGGCGACCGGCGCCAGGAAGGGCAACACCCCTTCCAGGACCAGCATCAGCGCCAACGCGGGCAGGAAGACGTCTCCCAGACTCACTTGGCCCGGCCTTATTTACCGGTGCCACGGGGCGATTTCATGTAGCGGAAGAAGTCGGAATTGGGCTGCAGGACCAGGACGTCGCTCTTGTCCTTGAAGCTCGCCTTGTAGGCATCCATGCTGCGGTAGAAGGCGTAGAACTCCGGATTCCTGCCATAGGCGGCGGCATAGATCCCGGCGGCCTTGGCATCGCCCTCGCCCTTGACCGTCTGGGCCGTCTTGTAGGCCTCGGCGACGATCACCTCGCGCTGGCGGTCGGCATCGGCACGGATCTGCTCGGCCTCGGCGGCGCCGGTCGAACGCAGTTCGTTGGCGACCCGCTTGCGCTCGGTCTCCATCCGGCGGTAGACCGATTCGCTGACCTCGCTCGGCAGTTCCACCCGCTTGATCCGCACGTCCATGACCTGGACGCCGAAGCGGCGGGCATCGACGTCGGCCGAGGCGCGCAGCTTCTCCATGATGTCGTCGCGCTCGCCGGAGACCACGTCGTGCACGGTGCGCTTGCCGAACTCGGCCCGCATACCATCGTTGACGGTCTGGGCCAGACGGTTGAGCGCCCGCTTCTCGTCGCCGGCGAAGCTGACGTAGAACTTCTGCACGTCGAAGATGCGCCACTTGACGAAGTAGTCGACCAGCACGTTCTTCTTCTCGGAGGTGATGAAGCGCTCCGGGTCGACCGCGTCCATGGTCAGGATGCGGGTATCGAACCAGCGCACGTTCTGCACCAGCGGCAGCTTGAAGTAGAGGCCCGGCTCACGCTTGACGCTGACCACCTCGCCCAACTGGAACACCATCGCGGCCTGACGCTGGTCGACGGTATAGATGGACAGCGACAGCAGAACCACCACCAGTACGATGGGGACGATCAGATTACCCAGTTTGTTGATCATGGCCGCACCTCCCGATCACGCGAACGGAAGGTATCCCGGTTGCGCGGATCGGCCGCAGCGGGTGTCGACGAGGCCGGCGCCGGCTGGGCCGGGGCGGCCTCCTGCGGCGCACTGGCGCTGGTGGCCTGGATCAGCTTATCGAGCGGCAGGTAGAGCAGATTGCCGCCCTGCTTGTCGTCCACCATCACCTTGGTGGTGCTGGACATGACTTGCTGCATGGCATCCTGGTACATCCGCTCGCGGGTCACCTGGGGCGCCTTGGTGTACTCGACCAGGACCTTGCTGAAGCGGTCGGCCTCGCCCTCGGCGTTATTGATCACGCGCTGCTTGTAGCCCATGGATTCCTCGGTCAGGCGGGCAGCGATACCCTTGGCCCGCGGAATGACGTCGTTGGCATAGGCCTGGCCTTCGTTGCGGAACCGCTCGCGGTCCTGGCCGGCCTTGACCGCATCGTCGAAGGCGGCCTGGACCTGCTCGGGCGGTTGGGCATTCTGCATGTTCACCTTGCTGATGCTGACGCCGGTCTTGTAGCGATCGAGTATGTTCTGCATCAGCTTGGTCGCCCGGTCGGCCACCTCGGCGCGGCCTTCATAGAGCACGAAGTCCATCTTGTTCTTGCCGACGATCTCGCGGATCGCGGTTTCGGCGGCGCCCATCACGGCCTCGTCGGGCGAGCGGTTATTGAACAGATAGTCCTCGGGCGACTTCAGGGTGTATTGCACCGAGAGCTGCAGGTCGATGATGTTCTCGTCGTCGGTCAGCATGAGGGATTCCGACAGCACCTTGGATTTAACGTTGTTGCGGAAGCCGACCTCGACGGTACGCACCTGTTCGACGTTGACCACCTCGGCCGCCTCGAACGGATACGGCAGGTGCCAGCGCGGTCCGGGCAGCGTGGTCTCGATGTACTTGCCGAAGCGCAGCACGACGCCGCGCTGACCGGTGTCGACGATGTAGAAGCCGCTGGCCAGCCAGACCAGCACGGCCAGGACCACCAGGATGCCGGCGCCACCGGGGATATGGAAACTCGGCAGGCCGCCGCGTCCCGTACCGCCGCCGCGGTTACCGCCGTCGTCACCACCCTTGTCCTTGCCGCCCAGCAGGCCGTTCAGGCGCTGATTGAAGCGGCGCCAGAGCTCGTCCAGGTCGGGCGGGCCACCATTGCCGCCACCGCGGTCATTGCCCCATTTGGGATCATTCCAGGCCATCTTGTCCGATTTCCGTTTGTTGTAGGTCTTGCCGACGCCGTTCCTGGGCGAACTGCACCAGGGACTGCCGCAGCAGATCGATGCCGGCGCCGGTCCGGGCACTCAACGACACGCGCGAGATGTTACCACACTCATCCATGGCCACCGCCGGCTCGACGCCGGTCAGGTCGATCTTGTTCATCACCACGATCTGCGGCACCTGGCTGGCGCCGATCTCCTTCAGCACCTTGCCGACCTCCTCGATCTGGCGGTCGCGATTCGGGCTGGCCGAGTCGACCACGTGCAGGAGCAGGTCGGCCTTGGCGGTCTCCTCCAGGGTAGCGTGGAAGGCCGCCACCAGGGTATGCGGCAGGTGGGTGATGAAGCCGACCGTATCCGACAGCACGACCTGGCCGGCGTCCGGCAGCCAGAGCTTGCGCGAGGTGGTGTCGAGGGTGGCGAACAACTGGTCGGCGGCATACACGCCGGCCCGGGTCAGGGTGTTGAACAGGGTCGACTTGCCGGCGTTGGTGTAGCCGACCAGCGACACCGACAGGGTGCCGCCGCGCTGGCGTGCCCGCCGCTGCAGGGCACGGGTCTTTTCCAGCTTGGCCAGCCGGGCCTCGATGTTCTTGATCTTGACGTTGATCATCCGGCGGTCCAGTTCGAGCTGGGTCTCGCCGGGACCGCCGCGCATGCCGATACCGCCCTTCTGCCGCTCCAGGTGGCTCCAGCCGCGCACCAAGCGGGTGGCGTAATGGCGCAACTGGGCCAGTTCGACCTGCAGCTTGCCCTCGTTGGAACGGGCGCGCTGGGCGAAGATCTCCAGGATCAGGGCGGTGCGGTCGAGCACCCGGCATTGCATGCGCTTTTCCAGGTTGCGTTCCTGGACCGGGGAGAGTTCGTGGTTGAAGATCACCAGGCTGGCATCGCTCGCCCGGGCCGCCTCGGCGATCTCGTCGGCCTTGCCGCTGCCGACGAACAGCGCGGCGTCTGGGCGGTCGCGCTTGCCCTGGACGACTTCGCGGATATGCAGCCCGGCGCCGCTGGCGAGCAATTTCAGCTCGGCCAGCCCCTCACCATATTCCGGGGTCCCGAAATTGATGCTGGCCAGCACCACCGAACGCCCCTGCCCGGAGGCATCGGACGTCTGCGGACGATCAAACATCAGCGGTCAGCGCCACCGCAGGCAAGGCAATGATTTAGTCTTCCTCGCCCGGTTGGCGATAGGTGACGGCGCGCGCCGGCACCACGGTGGAAATGGCGTGCTTGTAGACCATCTGGGTGACGGCGTTCTTGAGCAGCACGACATACTGGTCGTAGCTGTCGATATAGCCTTGCAACTTGATACCGTTCACAAGATAAACGGAAACCTGCACCTGTTCCTGGCGCAGTGCACTCAAAAACGGGTCTTGTAACTGCTGCCCTTTGCTCATGACATATTCCTTATCGAGTCAATTCAACATCGCTCATCGCGAACGGGGAATTCTACCCCATCATGCAGACAAATGAATCCGAATGCAGGTTGATTTTCAAATTTGAAGGGATTTACATAGATGCACATTAGCCCACCAAGTTCAATTTGCCTCGCGACGATTTCACTTGGGGAAAGACAACAGGCCGGGCAAGCCCGGCCTGTGTTCCGATAAACCGGACCCGCCTTTACTTCTTGTACTTCCTGGCGGTCTGGCTCTGCGCCTGCTTTCCACGCAGGTCCGCCGCCATGTCCTTGATCTCGGCCAAGTCCTGCAGCATCTCGCTCCAGCCATACCACGTGGCATAGTCGGGGTTGGCGTGGAAGGTGCCCTGGAAGGCGCGCATACGATGCTCGAGATGCATCACGAACAGCTTGTGCTCGATCGGCGTCGGGGCATCGTGGAAGGCCAGCAGGTCCGGGAAGTCATAGGCATAGCCGGCGGGTTTCCTGAGGACGCCATCCTTGTACAGGCCGGCGATGATGCGGATGGCTTCGGCCAGCAGGTGGTCGGCCTGGCGGATGACCTCATCGCCTTTTTCCAGTTCGCCCTTGGCAAAACTTTCGGCATGGCACTGGGCACAGGTCTTGATCATCTTGGTACGCTCCTTGTCGAAGGAGGCCTGATCGAGACGGGCCACGTCGGCGGCCTTGACGACATCCAGGCGACCGGTCGGGTTGCCTTTCGGATCGAGTACGCCCAGGGCCTGCAGGATGGTGACCTGGTCGGCCTTCCATTGCGGATCGTCCGACAGCGGCAGCCGCACGGCCAGGAAGCCCCATGCCGTACGTACCTCATGGTCGCCATCCTGCATATGACAAGTCTGGCAGGTCGGTGCCACGGACTTCTCCGGCATGATGCCCAACTGCTTGAGCTGGAAGCGGGTGCCATGCTTGGAGGTGGAATACATCTCCCACTGGGGATGGTCGAAGCCCATGTGGCAGGTCTGGCAGGCCTGGGGCTGCTGGGCCTCCTTCTTGCTGAAGGTGTGCCGGGTATGGCAGGCATCGCAGGAAGCGTTGCCGTGACTGCTGCCTTCAGCTTTGAGCCTGGCGATCTCGTCCTTGGACTTGGTGCCCATCTTGTGACAGCCGCCGCAGCCCTTCATGCCGTCGGCCAACTGCTTTGGCAGCATGTGCGTGGTCGGCATCGCCTGCAGTGCGGACCAGGCGTGGTTATGCTTGCCCTTCCTGAATTGAGTTTCCTGCTTGTCGTGACAGGAACCGCAGGTCTCTGCCGTCGGCATCTTGGCCAGCTTGGCGTCGTCCTTGGTGTTGTGGGCCCTGCCGTGGCAGGTGGTGCAGGTGGCCCGGTCCTTGGTGGCCGTGGCGTGCTTGCTCGCCTCCCAGTCGGCGACGGCGCCGGGTGTGACCTTCCGATGGCAATCGACGCAGTCGTCGGCCAGTGCGCCGACCGCGAACCAAGCGCCGAGCAGCAATAGCGCGATCCTGTGCATGATGACTTCCCCTTGATAACCCGAGAGCGGGCAGGGGCTTTATCTCTCGGCAGGGCGTAAGCCACCTTGACAAAAGTCAAACAAATTTGAATTAACTAATTAATACACAACCCATATGAAAATCAGCCCTGGATGGCACGGTCGCCCTCCCGGCCATGAAGACGGGGATGCGCCACGAGCGGTTCCCAACTGAGGCTCATCCGCCGCGCACCGGCAAGGAGGATGCCCGTGCACGTATGGGGCAATTTTCACGACAAGCGCGTCGATCAGCCGAACTTCTTGACCTTCTGACGGCGCAGGCGCAGGGCCTTGTGTACCGCGTCCTTGGTCGGCGGCGCCTTGGGCTTGCGACCCTCGAACGGGTTGTGGCCGGTCTTGAACTCGACCTTGAGCGGGGTGCCCTGGATGTTGAAGGCCTCGCGGAAGCAGTTTTCCAGGTAGCGCTGGTAACCGCCCTCCAGGCTGTCCAGGTGATTGCCGTGGACCACGATGATGGGCGGGTTCATGCCGCCCTGGTGGGCGTATTTCGGCTTCGGCCGGAACTGTCCGGAGCGCGCCGGGTTGTGCCTGGCCACCGCCTCGATCAGTACCTGGGTCAGGCGCGGCGTCGGCAGGTTGACCATGGCCGCCTTGTAGGCCTCGTCGACGGACTTCAGGAGGCCGCCGACGCCCGAGTTCTTCAGCGCGGAGATGTAGTGGAACTTGGCGAAGCTCAGGAAATCCAGCTTGCGGGCGATATCGCGCTTGACCTGGTCGCGCCGGTAGTCGTCGGTGTCGTCCCACTTGTTGATCGCCACCACCAGGGCACGCCCGGCCTCCAGGATGAACCCGGCCAGATGGGCGTCCTGCTCGGCGATGTCCTGCTTGGCATCGAGCACCAGCACGACCACGTTGGCATCCTCGATGGCCTGCAGGGTCTTGATCACCGAGAACTTCTCCACCGCCTCGAAGACCTTGCCCTTGCGGCGGACGCCGGCGGTGTCGATCAGGGTGTAGCTGCGCCCGGCCCGCTCGAAATCGACATAGATGGAATCGCGCGTGGTGCCGGGCTGGTCGAAGGCGATCACCCGCTCCTCGCCGACCAGGGCATTCACCAGGGTCGACTTGCCGACGTTGGGGCGGCCGACGATGGCGAACCTGGGGTGATCCTGGGCGGCCTCTTCGTGTTCCGTCGCGAACGATTCCAGCACCAGCGCCATCAGCTCGCGCACGCCTTCGCCATGGGCGCTGGAGATCGAATACGGCTGGCCCAGGCTCAACTCGTGGAACTCCGCCACGGCGACATCCGACATCATGCCTTCGGTCTTGTTGACCGCCAGGAAGACCGGGCGGCCAAGCCGGCGCAGGCGGTCAGCGATGATCTTGTCCTGCGGCGTCGCCCCGGTGCGGCCGTCGACCAGGAACACGATGGCGTCGCCCTCAGCCACGGCCTGCAGGGTCTGCTTGGCCATCTCGGCCAGGATGCCGGTGTCCGCGACCGGCTCGAAGCCGCCGGTATCGACCACCAGGTAGGGCTTGCCGCCGACCACGCCGTGGCCGTAATGGCGATCCCGGGTCAGGCCGGGCTGGTCGTGCACCAGGGCGGCGCGCGTCTTGGTGAGGCGGTTGAACAGGGTCGATTTGCCGACGTTGGGCCGGCCGACCAGGACGATGGTGGGTTTCATTTTGAGCTGTCAGCTTTCAGCGGTCAGCCGTCAGCCAACACTCAACAATCAGCTGAACGCTGAACGCTGAACGCTGAACGCTGATCGCTGAATGCTTATTGGATCTTGAACGCATACACGCCGCCGTTCACGGTCTGCACCAGCAAGCCGTCGCTGAGGGCCTGCATGCGGCCGATCACCGGACTGCCGTCGGTGCTCGCGCGGCCGATCAGGGCGCCCTCTTCCAGGCTGAGCAGGTGGATCATGCCCTGGTAATCGGCCACGGCGACGCGGCCGGGGTTCAGCACCAGCGGCGTGATCAGGCCGCGGTCGAGCAGGCTATCCTGTTTCCACAGGCTGGAGCCGCGCAACTTGTCGTAACCCTGGACGATGGCGTGTTCGTCGGCGGCGAAGATGAAGCGATTGCCCAGGGCGACGCCGCCGAGGCCGGAAAACTCGCGCTGCCAGGCCGGATTGCCGGTGAGCTGGTCGAAACAGCCGATGCGGCCCTGATAGGCGGCGGCGCAGATCAGGTTTTCGTCGGCCGCCAGGGCGCCGGAGACATCGGAGATGCGCTCCAGCTCGGTGGCCCCCTTGGGCAGGGCGACGTTGGCTTCCCACACCGGGGAGCCGTTGAGCAGGGAAAGTGCGGTCAGCTTGCCGCCCGGGAAGCCGGCGAACAGGGCGCGGTTGTTGAGCAGCAGGTCGCCCGGCACGCGCAGGATCAGGGACGGCAGCACGCGTCCGTACACCCAGCGCTGCTTGCCGTCCACGGCGTTGAGCAGCCAGACCTTGCCGTCGTTGCTGCGCGCGGCCACCAGGCCGGACGCCGCCACCGGCGCGCTGAGCACCTCGCCGGACAGCTTCGCGGTCCAGTCGAGCTGGCCGTTGTCGGTCCGGTAGGCGAGCACCTCGCCCTTGGGCGTGCCGACCAGCACCAGCCCGGCGCCGAGGCCGACCCCGGCCGACAGGGTCTGTTTCGCGTCAGCGCGCCAGACCTCCTTGCCGGTGGCCAGGTCCAGCTTGACGATGCGGCCCTCGGCGCTGGCGGCATAGGCGGCCTGGCCATCGCTGGCGGGCGAGAATACAAAGGATTTGCCGGCGCCCACGTTGACATCCCAGACCCGGGTCAGGGTCGCCGAGGCCTTGATCTCGCCGAGTTCGGCCGGCTTGAGATTGGCCGAGCCGCCGGACAGGCCGAACCAGCTGCCCACGCTGCCCATCATGTCCTTGGTGGTACTGCAAGCGGCCAGCCCGGCCGCCAGGATCAACGCCAGCAGAACCCTCATCTCAGCCTCCCACGCCGTTCAGTTTGGCTTCCACCATCGCCTTCATGGGACTCTTGGCATCGAGCTTTTCCATGGCCAGCGCATAGGCGGCGCGCGCCTCCTCGGGCTTGCCCTGCAACGCCAGGGCATCGCCCTTGAGGTCGGCGAACAGGCCCGCGAAGGCGGCGTCCGGTTCTTTCTCCAGCAGCTTCAGCGCGCCGGCAGTGTCCTTCTGGTCCAGCATGACCGTGGCCAGGCGCAGGCGGGCCAGTTGCTCCAGCCCCTTGTCGTCGGCATGGTCGAGGGCATATTGATACTGGGCCTGGGCACTCTTCAGGTCGCCGGCGGCGAAGTTGACCTTGCCGGCCAGCCATGCGGCCGGCAGGGCATAGCCGGAGCGGCCGTAGTTTTCCATGATCTGGCCGGTCAGGTCCTTGACCGATTTGGCGTCATTCGCCATGGCGGCCTGCATGGCCCGCTCGAACAGGGCCATCGACTCGCCGGCCTGGCGGGCGGACCAGACCTGGTAGCCCTTCCAGCCCGACACGCCGATGACAAAGGCCGCCACGGCGCCGATTACGAAGGTGCCGTTCTGTTTCCACCAGGCCCTGAATTCGTCTATCTGTTCCTGTTCTTCGAGATCGAGTGCCATCACTTATTCCTTGGTAATAATGCCGGCCAGTTCGGCCAGTCCGACCCGCTGCTGCGGACCTTCGCCGCGCAACGGTTTGACGCTGGCCTCGCCGGCGGCCGCCTCGTCGTCACCGATGATCACGGCGAAACGGGCGCCGCTGGCATCGGCCTTCTTCATCTGGGACTTGAAACTGCCGCCGCCACAGTGCAGCACGGCCTTGAGGCCGGCGTCGCGCAGGGCTTCGGCCGCCAGCACGGCAAACCGCGTGGCCGCGTCGCCGACGTTGACCACGTAGGCATCCGCCACCGCGCCGGGCGGATTCTGCCCGGACTCGGCCATCAGCGCCAGCAATCGTTCCACGCCCATGGCGAAACCGCAGGCCGGCGCCGGCTTGCCGCCCAGTTGCGCGACCAGGCCGTCGTAGCGGCCGCCGGCGCAGACCGTGCCCTGGGCGCCGAGCTTGTCGGTCACCCACTCGAACACGGTGTAGTTGTAGTAATCGAGGCCGCGCACCAGGCGGGGATTGATGCGGTAGGCCACGCCGGCCGCATCCAGCCCCTGCCTGACCGCGTCGAAATGGGCCATAGCGGCCGCGTCCAGTTCGTCGATCAGCTTCGGGGCCGCTTCGACCAGGTCCTGCATGGCCGGGTTCTTGGTGTCCAGGATGCGCAGCGGGTTGCTGTACAGGCGGCGCCGGGAGTCCTCGTCGAGCTGGTCCTGGTGGGCCTCGAACCACTCGATCAGCTTCTGGCGGTGGCTGGCGCGCGACTCGGCGCCGCCCAGGGTGTTGATCTCCAGGACCACGAATTCGGCCAGGCCGAGCATTTTCCACAACCGGGCGGTCATCAGCAGGTGCTCGATGTCCATGTCCGGCCCGGCGTAGCCCAGGGCTTCGATGCCGACCTGGTGGAACTGGCGGTAGCGGCCCTTCTGCGGCCGCTCGTGGCGGAACATCGGGCCCTGGTACCAGAGCCGCTTGCCGCCGTCGTAGAGCAGGTTGTTCTCGACCACGGCGCGCACGCAGGAGGCGGTGCCTTCCGGACGCAGGGTGAGCGATTCGCCGTTGAGCTCGTCGACGAAGGTGTACATCTCCTTCTCGACGATGTCGGTGACCTCGCCGATGGCGCGCTTGAACAGGCCGGTGTGTTCCAGGATCGGGGTACGCAGCTCCTGGTAGCCGTAGCTCGCCAGCCAGTCGCGGATCACCGCCTCGAAGTGCTGCCAGAGGCCGATCCCGGCCGGCAGGATGTCGTTCATGCCGCGCACGGCGCGGAGCGTTTCATTCGCCATAATGGGTCTTCACGTAATTCTCGACGATGGCCTGGAATTCCTCGGCGATCTTGTCGCCCTTGAGGGTGACGGTCTTGACGCCGTCCTCGTAGACCGGGGCCACCGGGGTTTCGTTGCTGCCGGGCAGGGAGATGCCGACGTTGGCGTGTTTCGATTCGCCCGGGCCGTTCACCACGCAGCCCATCACCGCCACGTTCATATGCTCGACGCCGGTGTACTGGCCGCGCCATATCGGCATCTGGCCGCGCAGCCAGTTCTGGATGCTCTGGGCCAGTTCCTGGAACACGGTCGAGGTGGTGCGGCCACAGCCTGGGCAGGCGGTCACTAATGGAGTAAATGCGCGCAGGCCCATGGTCTGCAGGATCTCCTGGGCGACCTGGACCTCGGTGGTGCGCGATTCGCCCGGGCGCGGGGTGAGGGAAACGCGGATGGTGTCGCCGATGCCTTCCTGCATCAGCACCGCCAGGGCCGCGGTCGAGGCGACGATGCCCTTGGAACCCATGCCGGCCTCGGTGAGGCCGAGATGCAGGGCGTAGTCGCAGCGCGCCGCGAGGTCGCGGTAGACCCGGATCAGGTCCTGCACGCCGGACAGCTTGCAGGACAGGATGATCCGGTCACGGCCCAAGCCAAGTTCCTCGGCCCGCGCGGCCGACTCCAGGGCGGAGGCGATCAGGGCGTGGCGCATCACTTCCTGGGGCTCATGCGGGGTCGCACGCTTGCCGTTGTCGTCCATCATCCGGGCCAGCAGTTCCTGGTCCAGGCTGCCCCAGTTGACGCCGATCCGGACCGGTTTGTCGTACTTGCAGGCGAACTCGATCAGGGTGGCGAACTGGTCGTCCCGCTTGCTGCCGCGGCCGACGTTGCCCGGATTGATGCGCAGCTTGGCCAGGGCCTGGGCGCATTCCGGCACCTCGGTGAGCAGCCTGTGGCCGTTGAAGTGGAAATCGCCGATCAGCGGCACCGGACAGCCGAGGGCATCGAGCCGTTCCCTGATCGCCGGCACGGCGCGGGCGGCCTCCACGGTGTTCACGGTCAGCCGGACCAGTTCGGAGCCGGCCTGCCAGAGTGCGTAGGTCTGGGTAACCGTGCCGGCGACATCGGCGGTATCGGTGTTGGTCATGGACTGCACCACCACGTCGGCGCCACCGCCGACCGGAACGCCCCCCACCAATACGCGCCGCGAAGGGCGCCGGACTACCGGGTGCGTCATTCCAGGGTCAACCTTGCCACCTTGTCGCCGGTGTAGGGGCGCAAATCGATCGTCTTGCCGTCATAGCTGAGGCGTATGCCGGCCGCGTTGCCGACCACCAGCCGAAACGGCGATGCCCCGCGCAAGGTCAGTTGCTCGCCGGCACGCAACAGGCGGCTGTAATGCTTGTCGTCGCCGGCAACCACTTCGACCCAGGAGTCCGTGTCCTCGGCAACCAGTTGCAAGGTGTGGCTGGCACGGGCCGGCGCCGGCGCCTGGGCAGGTGACGGCGAAAATATCGAAAACGGCGACGAGAATGACGGCGCCGTGGCAGGGGCCGCCGGCGCGACCGGCCTGGCGGGCGCCGGGGCGACCGGTGCGGGCGCGACAGGCCGGGCCGGGGCCGCAGGCAGGGGCTGGGCAACGCCCTGGCTCCCGGACGCAGCCGGGGCCGGACCGGCCGGCACCAGGACGGCGGGGGCGGCGGCGGCCGGCAGCGCGGCAGTGGGCGCCGCAGGCTCGGCGGCCGGGATCGCCGGCGCGGTCTCCGTCGCTGCGGGCGCGGCGACCGGGGCCGGCACAGACTGGGTCGAAACGGCCGGCCCGGCCGGGACATAGGCCTCCTCGCCCTGGCGGAGCCAGGTATACAGCAAGGCCACCAGGACCAGGAACAGCCCGAACACGGCCATGGGCAACAACAGCCAGCGGCGCACCGGCGAGGCACGGAAACGCAATTCCTCGGAGTGCGCGGTAATGGTCTCGGTCGGGTTGGTCGGCGCCTCGGTGACGACCGGCAGGGCTTCCAGGGGCACGCCGACCAGGCGGGCATAGTTGCGGATGAAGCCGCGCACGAAGACCGTCGCCGGCAGGCGGCTCTCGTCCTCTGTTTCCAGTGCCTCGATCTGGCGGCTGGTCAGTTTCAGCTTGTCCGCGACCTGGGCGACGGTCAGTCCCTTGGCTTCGCGCGCCTCCGCCAGGATATGGCCGTAACCCTGGGCAATCAGCTCACTCATTGCTTACCTCCCGGCATGTCGTATTCTCCGTTCAATAGCCAGGCGGCCTCCTGGGAATCAGGATAATTGCGCCGCAACTGGAAACCATAGTTGGCCTCGGCGACCCGGTTGCCGGCCCGGCGTTCCAGCTTCACGGCCAGCCAGAGTGCGCTCGGGTCGAGATTGCCCTGCGCCTCCAGTTGCTGGAACACGGTCCTGGCCGCGGCGATATTGCCGCGGCGATACTGTATCTCGGCCAGGGTCACCAGGGCCTGGGGCTGGTTGTCGACGCGGATCAGGGCGCGCCTGGCATAGCCTTCGGCCTCGGCCAGATCGCCATTTTTCAGGGCGCAATGGCCGGCGTTGGCCAATGCCCGTTCCGGCGTCGCATAGAGCGGATTCTTCCAGGCCAGCTCGAAATGCTGCATGGCCTCGGCCCGGCGCTGGCGCGAACACAGGAAGTAACCGTAGTTGTTGTGGGCCTCGGAATATTGCGGCGCCAGTTCGATGGAGCGGCGGAAATTGGCTTCGGCCTCCTTGTCCTCCAGCAGCGCCGCATGGACCAGGCCGAGAATGTTGTAGGCGGGCGCATAGGCGGCATCCGACTGGATTGCCTCGCGCACTTCCTGCAAGGCCACCGAATACTGCCGCTGCATGTAGTACTGGGCTGCAAGCTCGGTATGGATGCGGGCGCGCGGGCTCGCCGCCTCCATCCGGTCGCTGTCCTGGCCGCGCGAGACCGGGGGCTGTTGCGCGCAGCCAGCCAGCACCAGGGCCAACAGGAGGAAAAGCCAGCTTGTCTTCATGCCGCGGACTCCATTCGTTTGATGGTACGTCGGGTCTTGTCCATGACCTGTCCGGCCAACTGGCCGCAGGCCGCATCGATATCGTCGCCGCGCGTCTTCCGCGTCGTGGTGACGATGCCCTCGGCCGACAGGCGGGCGGCGAAGGCGCGCACCCGGTCGCCGGGCGAACGGCGATAGCCCGAGTCGGGGAAGGGATTGAACGGGATCAGGTTGAACTTGCAGGGCAGGTCGCGGACCAGTTCGATCAGTTGATCGAGGTGTTCCGGCCGGTCGTTGACCCCGTCCAGCATGACGTATTCGAAGGTGATGAAGTCGCGCGGCGCGGTTTCGAGATATCGCCGGCAGGCCGCCATCAGTTCCTTGAGCGGGTATTTGCGGTTGATCGGCACCAGTTCGTCGCGCAGTGTGTCGTTGGGCGCATGCAGGGACACCGCCAGGGCCACCGGCATGTCCTCGCGCAACCGGTCCATGGCCGGCACGATGCCGGAGGTGGATACGGTGACCCGCCGGCGCGACAGGCCGTAGGCGTGGTCGTCCAGCATCAGCGAGAGGGCGGTGACGGTGTTGTCGTAGTTGAGCAGAGGTTCTCCCATGCCCATCAGGACCACGTTGGAGATGATCCGTTCACCCTTGGGATCGCGGTTGAGTTGTTTGTTCGCCCACCAGAGCTGGCCGATGATCTCGGCCGTGGTCAGGTTGCGGTTGAAGCCCTGGCGTCCGGTCGAACAGAAACGGCATTCCAGGGCGCAGCCGACCTGGGTCGAGACGCACAGTGTGCCGCGCTCGCCGTCGGGGATGAAGACGGTCTCGACATGATTGCCGGGGCCGACTTCCAATAGAAACTTGCGGGTGCCGTCCTCGGAGACCTGCTCCTTGAGCAGCACCGGCGGGCGGATCTCGGCCATGGCCAGCAGCTTGGCGCGCAGGCTCTTGGCCAGGTCGGTCATCTGCTCGAAATCGTCGGCGCCGTAGTGGTGCAGCCAGCGCAGCACCTGCTTGGCGCGGAAAGGCTTCTCGCCGATTTCCTGAAACCAGTCGGTGAGGCCCTTGAGATCGAAATCGAGCAGATTGACGGTCAACGGGGACTCAGCGGGAATAGATCTGATGGCCGGGGAAGAAATAGGCGATTTCCACGGCGGCCGTCTCGGGGGCGTCGGAGCCATGCACGGCGTTGGCGTCGATGGACTCGGCGAAGTCGGCGCGGATGGTGCCCGGCTCGGCCTTCTTGGGGTCGGTGGCGCCCATCAGCTCGCGGTTCTTGGCGATGGCGCCCTCGCCTTCCAGGATCTGGACCATGACCGGGCCGGAGATCATGAACTCGACCAGGTCGTTGAAGAACGGACGCCCCTTGTGCACGGCGTAGAAGCCTTCGGCCTCGGCGCGCGACAGGTGGATCATCTTGGACGCGATGATCTTCAGGCCGTTGGTCTCGAAGCGGCTGTAGATCTTGCCGATCACGTTCTTGGCGACGGCGTCGGGCTTGATGATGGAAAAGGTGCGTTCGATAGCCACGTTATGAATCTCCGGAAAAAGGGGAAAAGAACTTGAAAATGGTCGGCAAAAATAGCACGAAACACCTTTAAAATGAAGGCAAATCCATGACAACGAGGAGACCATCGTGGCCGAGGAAAGCGCTCCGGAGGAAGCAACCGACATCCGCCGCAAGGCCACCGCACGGCTCGGCATCGCCGCCGTGGTGACCGCCCTGGCCCTGGCCGGGCTATGGTGGCTGGACCAGTCCGGCAAGGAAAAACCAAAGCCGGCCGCCCCTTCGCCCATTGTCTCCGCGCCCGCCCCCACCCCGCCGGCGCCGCCGGTCGAAGCGGCCGAGCCCGCCCCCGCCCCGGATGACGGCCGCCAGCCCCCCACCGACGAGGCACCGGCCACGCTGCCGCCACCGCCGGCCATGACCCTGCCGCCGTCCGGAAAACCGGCCGCCGCCCGGCCGCCCCGTCCGATCGAACCGGCCCCGGCGCCGGCCGTCACCAAGCCGCTGCCGCCTCCGGCCACTGGCGATTACGTGGTCCAGCTCGGCTTTTTCAGCAATCCGCGCAACGCCGAGGAACTGGTCGAGCGACTGAAGAAACAGGGCATCCGGGCCTACACCGAGACCCGCGTCCAGGTCGGTCCGTTCAAGGACAAGGCCGAGGCGGAAAAGGCCCATGCCGAACTGAAGCGCATGGGCATCAGCGGCCTGGTGGGCACCACGAAATAAGCCAGCCGGGCTCGGCCGGCCCGGCCTGGAAGGCGCAATCGACGCCGATCCCCGCGACCCAGGCCAGGCGATCGCCGATGACCAGCAGGGGCCGCCCGCCCCGTTCTCCCGCCGGCACGCCGGCCTCGCGCAGCAGGTTCTTCAGGGTTCGTGTGGGCCGCCGGCAATCCGGCCGCAGCCGCTCGCCGCCCTGACGCCAAACCACCCGCGCGCCATCCGCCGGCAACCGGCTCGCCGCCAGCCCCGCGCCCACGACGGGCTGGAAACGCAGGCCGCCGTATCCGCCCAGGACCAGTTCGGCCTCGCCATGCCAGCGCCATGCGCCTGCCGGCGCGGCCGGCGCCCCGGCCTCCAGGCCGATGCGGCCGCCGCGCCGGACCAGCACCCGACCGGCCACGGCCAGTTCCGGATGCCGGTCCGGGTCGGCATCCAGCAATTGCGCCAGGGCCTCTTCCAGCCAGGCCCGGCTGGGCAGCGTAGCGGTCTCGCGCCGCAGCCAGAAACGCAGCAGGTTGCGCGCCCGCGCCGGGCCGAGTCCGGCCAGGACGTCCAGGCGCAGGCCGGCGGCGTCCGCGGCCGCCGCCAGATCGGCCGCGGCCAGGTCGTCCAGCAGGCCGGCACTCTCGGCCAACTGCCCGGCGCTGCGGGCAAGGACCTGACGACAGGCCGGAAAGCGTTGTTCCAGTTGCGGCATGACTTCGTGGCGCAGCCAGTTGCGGGTCAGCGCCAAGTCGGCATTGCTCTCGTCGTCGATGTATTCGATCGCCTGGGCGCGGGCATGCGCGTGCAGGGCGGCACGACTGACCGAAAGCAGCGGGCGCAGGATCGCCCCGCCTTCGTGGTCGCGCTGACCGGCCATGGCGGCCAGGCCGTGCACCCCGGCGCCGCGCAGCAGGCGGAACAGCAGGGTTTCGGCCTGGTCGTCGAGATGGTGGGCCAGGACGATGTAATCCACCGCCTGGTCGGCATAGGCCCGGTAGCGGGCGGCGCGGGCCGCCGCCTCCAGACCGGAGGCCTCGGCCACGACCTCGACCCGGCAGACGGTCAGGGGAATGCCGAGCCGGCCGCAGGCGCGGCGGCAGTGCTCGGCCCAGGCGTCGGCGTTGACCGAGAGACCGTGATGGACGTGTACGGCGGACAGGCTGTAGCCGAGGTCCTGGCGCAGGCCCGCCAGCAGGTGCAGCAGGACGGAGGAGTCCAGCCCGCCGGAATAGCCCAGTCCGAGGCGGGCGCCGGGGGCAAGGCGAGGGCTCAGGAAATCACGGACCTGGCCGGCCAGATCAACGGCCATGGCCGTGCCGCACGCATCCCGCCTGCCGGCAAGGGGGTCTCAGGAGCCGCTGCGCGACGACAAACTCAACGTGCCTTGGTCTCTTTGAACTTGCCATAGCCCATCAGACGGGCGTAACGGGTGTTGAGCAGGGCATCCAGGGGCTGTTCCCTGACCTCGAACAGGGCATCGACCAGGGCGTCGCGCAGCTTCTCCATCATGGCGTCCGGATCGCGGTGGGCGCCGCCCAGGGGTTCGTTGACGATCTTGTCGATCAAGCCCAGCGACTTCAGCCGCGGCGCCGTGATGCCCAGGGTTTCCGCCGCCAGCGAGGCCTTGTCGGCGCTCTTCCACAGGATGGAGGCGCAGCCCTCGGGCGAAATGACCGAATAGGTGGAGTACTGCAGCATGATCAGGGCGTCGCCGACGCCGATGGCCAGCGCGCCGCCGGAACCGCCCTCGCCGATCACGGTGCAGATGATCGGCGTCTTCAGCTCGGCCATCACGTAGAGGTTGCGGGCGATCGCCTCGGACTGGCCGCGCTCCTCGGCATCGATGCCGGGATAGGCGCCCGGGGTGTCGATGAAGGTCATCACCGGCAACTGGAATTTCTCGGCCAGGCGCATCAGGCGCAGGGCCTTGCGATAGCCCTCCGGACGCGGCATGCCGAAGTTGCGGTATTGCCGTTCCTTGGTGTCGCGGCCCTTCTGGTGGCCGATCACCACCACCGGCTCGCCCTGGAAGCGGGCCAGTCCGCCGATGATGGCGGCGTCGTCGGCGTAGGCGCGGTCGCCGTGCAATTCCTCGAAATCGGTGAACAGGCCGTTGATGTAGTCCAGGGTATAGGGCCGCTGGGGATGCCGGGCCACCTGGGAGATCTGCCAGGCATTCAGCTTGGCATAGATGTCCTTGGTGAGGACGGCACCCTTCTTGCGCAGGCGCTGGATCTCGGGCGACAGGTCGACCCGGTTGTCGTCCTGCTCATCCGTGGCGTCGTCCTTGTCGGACACCCCCAGGAGGGTCTCGATCTTGGCTTCCAGCTCGGCGATCGGCTGTTCGAAATCCAGAAATGTGACTTTCATGCCGGTATGGGTATCTGGTGTATCGGGGGCGCGCATTGTACCGCGCCCGTCCGATCAATGGTGGTGGTGACCTTCGGGGCCATGCACGTGGCCGTGCTCGACCTCTACAGGCAAGGCGGCGCGGACATCGACGACACGGCACTGGACGCGCAGGGATTGCCCGGCCAGGGGATGGTTGCCGTCGACCACCACCTTGCCGTCGGCGATATCGGTGATCGTATAGAGCATGTGGTGCTGGCCGTCCTCGCTGACGCCCTCGAACTGCATGCCGACCTGGACCTCGGGCGGAAACAGGCTGGCGTCTTCCATGCGCACCAGTTCGGCGTCGTAGTCGCCGAAGGCATCGTCCGGCTCCAGCACGACATCGGCCTCGGCGCCCGCCGACTGGCCTTCCAGGGCCGCTTCCACCTTGGGGAAGATGCCGTCATAGCCGCCGTGCAGATAGGCCGCGGGCTGGTCCTGGGTGGCCTCTTCCAGCATCTCGCCCTGCAGGGTGGTGAGCCGGTATGTAAGGGAGACGACGGTATCCTTGCCAACTTGCATTTACAGTTCCTTTACCAGATTGAGTACTTCATTGGCGTGGCCTTTCGCGTTCACGCCATACAGTGCGTGGCGGATGGCGCCCTGGCGGTCGATCACGAAGGTCGACCGTTGCACGCTTTCCCGCATCACGCCATCCACTTCCTTGTTCACCAGCACGCCGTAGGCCCGGCAGGCGATGCAGTCCTTGTCGGCAAGCAGGCGCACCGTGATGCCGTGCTTGTCGCGGAACACGCCGTGACTGATGCAGTCGTTGCGCGACACCCCCAGCACGACGCAGCCCAGACCGTCGAAATCGGCCTCCAGGTCACTGAATTCAATGGCCTCGGCGGTGCAGCCGGGCGTATCATCGCGGACGTAAAAATACAGCACCACATTGTTCTTGTTGCTGTAGTCGGCCAACTGGACGATCTCCATATCGGCATCCGGCAACTCGAATTCCGGCGCCTTGTCGCCCGGTTTCAGCATATCGACCTCAGTCACATCAGTTGGACATCCGCCATTATATGAGCCCCGCAATGACAAAACGCAATCACGCCGCCCATTTCGCGGTTCCCGACCTGAAAGCCCTGCTGGGCGGCATGTCGCCGACCCGTTTCTTCCGCGAGTACTGGCACAAGAAACCCCTGATGATCCGCAACGCGGTGCCCAACCTGGAACAGGTTCTGGATCGCGCCGGGCTGATGGAACTGGCCTGCCGCGAGGAGGCCGAGGGCCGCATGGTCCGCCATGTGCGCGACAACTGGCAGGTCCGGCACGGCCCCTTCACGGCGGCCGAACTGGCGGCATTGCCGAAGCGCGACTGGAGCGTGCTGGTGTCCGGCGTCAACCTGCTGAACCCCCAGGGCGACGCCCTGCTCAACGCCTTCAACTTCGCCCCCTACGCCCGCCTGGACGACCTGATGGTCAGCTTCGCTCCGCCCGGCGGCGGCGTCGGCCCCCATTTCGATTCCTACGACGTCTTCCTGATCCAGGGCCTCGGCCGGCGGCGCTGGGAGATCAGTGCCCAGGACGACCTGGAACTGATCGACGACTGCCCGTTGCGCATACTCAAGCGTTTCCGGGTCGACCAGTCCTGGGAACTGGAGCCGGGCGACATGCTCTACCTGCCGCCCCAATATGCCCACAACGGCGTCGCCCTGACCGACTGCATGACCTGGTCGATCGGCTTCCGGACCCCCACCACGCAGGAGATGGCGACCCAGTTCCTGATCTACCTGCAGGACAACCTCTGCCTGGACGGCGTCTACGCCGACCCGGACCTGAGCTATTCCAGGCACCCGGGCCGGATCCCGGACGCCATGGCGAGCGGCCTCAAGGACATGATCCGCAAGATCCGCTGGACCGACGCCGACATGGACGACTTCATCGGCCGCTACCTCAGCGAACCGAAACCCCATGTCTTCTTCGATCCACCCGAGCGGCCGGCCGGCGCGGCCGTGTTCCGGCGCCGGCTGCAGGCCAAGGGCCTCCGGCTCGATGCCCGCTCGCTGATGCTTTATCTGGGCAAGTTCTTCTACGTGAACGGTGAACGGGTGGCGGCCGAACCCGGCCTGGCGCCGCTGCTGCGCCAGCTGGCCGACCGTCGCGCCCTGCCGGCCGGCGACTACGACGAGGCATTGACCAGCCGGCTCTACGATTGGTACCTGAACGGCTATCTCGTGCTGGGCCATTAATACTGATTGCCTTGGAGTATAAAAAAACCTTGCATACCCCTAGCAATAGATTAGCGTTTTGCTAGAATCCTTCGTCGATTCATGAGCCACAAGTTCACGGGTCGCAAAATCGTTGATCAACTTTCAAGTTTAAGGAAATTTAAAATGAAATATTCCGTCCTGCTCGCCGCCCTCCTGGCCCTGGGTCTGTCTGCCTGTGGCAAAAAAGAAGAAGCCGCTCCCATGCCGGCCCCCGAAGCTGCTGCTCCCGCCGCTCCCGCTCCTGAAGCTGCCGCTCCCATGGCCGCTCCTGAAGCTGCCCCGGCTGCTCCCGCTGCCGACGCTGCTGCTCCCGCTGCTCCCGCCAAGTAATTCGTTACTTGTCGAACGAAAAGCCGGCCTTCGGGCCGGCTTTTTTATTGCCTGTCCGCCAGTATGGCCGGCAGCCTCGCCACCGCCTCGCGCAAGCGGTCTTCGGTGGTCGTATAGGCGAAGCGGACGTGGCGGCCGGCTTCATGGCGGCCGAAATCCAGTCCCGGCGTGATCGCCACCCCGGCGCGGTCGAGCAGGTCGGCCGCGAAGCGCTCGCCGTCCAGGGCGAAGCGGCCGATATCGGCGTAGACGTAGAAGGCGCCCTGCGGGTGCACCGGCACCCCGAAGCCCAGGCGTTCCAGTTCCGGCACCAGGTAGTCGCGCCGGGACCGCAACTCGGCCTTGTGGCGTTCCAGGATGACCCGGGTGTCCGGGGCCAGGGCGGCCAGGGCGGCATGCTGGGCCACCGTCGGCGCGGACAGGAAGACATTCTGGGCCAGCCGGTCGATGGCCGGCATCAGGGCCTCGGGCGCCAGCAGCCAGCCCAGGCGCCAGCCGGTCATCAGCCAGTATTTCGAGAAGCTGTTGATGACGATGACATCGTCGCCCAGCCGCGCGGCGCTGGGCTCATCCGTCCCGTAGATCAGTTCGTGGTAGATCTCGTCGACGATCAGCCAGCCGCCCCGCTCGCGCACCACGGCGTGGATGGCGGCGAGTTCCCCGGCCGGGATCACGGTGCCGGTCGGGTTGCCCGGATTGGCGACCAGGACGCCGCGCGTGTGCGGACCCCAGTGCCGCGCCACCAAGTCGGCGGTCAACTGGAAGCCGGTCGCCGGTCCGACCGGCACCAGGCCCGCCTTTGCCTCGACCAGGCGGGCGAAATGGCGGTTGCAGGGATAGCCGGGGTCGGCCAGGAGGACCTCGTCGCCGGGGTCGAACAGGGCCGCCATGACCAGCAGCAGGGCGCCCGAAGCGCCCGGCGTCACCGCCACCCGGCTCGGCGAGACCTCGACGCCATGGCGTTCCGCGTAGTAGCCGGCGATGGCCTCGCGCAGGACCGGCAGGCCCAGCGCCGGCGTGTAGCGGGTGTGGCCGTCGCGCAGGGCGCGGATGCCGGCCTCGACCACCGGCTCCGGACTGGCGAAATCGGGCTCGCCGACTTCCAGGTGGACGATGTCGCGCCCGGCCGCCTGCATGGCCCGGGCCCGGGCCAGGATGGCCATGACCCGGAACGGCTCGATGTCGTCGAGCCGGCGGGCCGGATCAGGCCAGGTTCTTGTCGATGAGCTCACGGACGAAGTGCTCGGGCTTGGCGCCGTGGAAGCGGTCGACCACTTCGCCGTTCTTGTACACCAGCACGGTCGGGAAGCCGCGCGCGCCGTTGTGGCCGGCGATCTTCATGTTGTCGCCTTCGTCGACCTCGACCTTGGCCAGCCGCACCCGGCCGCCGTATTGCGGGACCACCTTGGTCAGCACCGGGGTGAGGAAATGGCAGGGGCCGCACCAGTCGGCCCACAGGTCGACCAGGACCAGATGATCCTTGGAGGCCTCGATCACATCGGCGTCGAAGTGATGGGTGTCGGTATCGAAGATGCACTTGTCGCACACCGCATCCTGGTGGCCGTGGTCATGTAGCTGATAGGTCATTCATCTGCTCCAAACGTCTCAGCGGGTCCTGCTTGTAGAACCGCCGCATCAGTTCATACACCGCCGGATAGTCGTCATGCAGGACATCCGGCATCTCGAAAAATCCTTCCGAAAGCACGGCGAAAAACTCCGCCGGGCTCTCCGACGCATAGGGGTCGATCGCCGTCTCCTCGCCGCTGTCGACGCGCCGGCAGAAATCCGCGTAGGCCCGGTTGAAGGCGGCCGACCACTCCGCCACGGTCAGGCCGGAATGCAGCGGCGGCAGGCCGTCGACGGCGCCGTTCCGCATGTCCAGCTTGTGGGCGAACTCGTGGATGACCACGTTGTAACCCTCGCCGCCGCCGGAATGCAAGACATCGTCCCAGGACAGCACCAGCGGACCGCCCGACCAGGCCTCGCCGCTCAAGGGCTGGCGCACCCGGTGGACGACGCCGTAGGCGTCCATCACGTCACGCTCGGGCACGAACTCGGCCGGGTAGACGACGATCTCGTTCCAGCCCTTGTACCACTCGTAGCCCAGGTTGAGCACCGGCAAGGCCGCGAAGGCGGCGATGCGGGTGGCCATGGCGTTGTCGACCGCGTGGCCGGCGGCGCCGGTGCAGGCCTTGTCGGCGATCAGCCGGCTGGCCAGTTCCGCCAGCCGGGCCGTCTCGTCGGCGGAGAGGCCGTCGAACACCGGCAGGGCCAGGGCCTCGGTCCAGGCCGCCGGATCCAGGGCCAATGGCGCCGGACCGCCGAACAGGGATGTCAGCAGACCGGCCAACGCATCCCCTCGGCCCGGCGCCAGCGTCGCCTACAGCCCGCGCGCGGCGCGCTTGCGGTCGTTCTCGGTCAGGTAGCGCTTGCGGATACGGACCGACTTGGGCGTGATCTCGACCAGTTCGTCGTCGGCGATGAACTCCACCGCGCGTTCCAGGTTCATCTCCATCGCCGGCACCAGGCGCACCGCTTCGTCGGTGCCCGAGGCGCGCACGTTGGTGAGCTGCTTGCCCTTGACCGGGTTGACCACCAGGTCGTTGTCGCGGCTGTGGATGCCGATGATCATGCCTTCGTACAACGGATCATTGTGCTCCACGAACATGCGGCCGCGATCCTGCAGCTTCCACAGGGCATAGGCCACGGCGGCGCCATCCTCGGCCGAGATCAGCACGCCGTTGCGGCGTTCCGGCATGTCGGGACGCAGCGGACCCCAGTCGTCGAAGACGTGGCTCATGATGCCGGTACCCCGGGTCATGGTCATGAATTCGCCCTGGAAGCCGATCAGGCCGCGCGCGGGAATACGGTATTCCAGGCGGACCCGGCCCTGGCCGTCCGGCACCATGTCGAGCAGGTCGCCACGGCGGCGGCCGATTTCTTCCATGATCGAGCCCTGGTGATCTTCTTCCAGGTCGATGGTGAGCAATTCGTACGGCTCCTGCTTCTCGCCGTCCATCTCGCGGGTGACCACGCGCGGACGCGAAACGGCCAGTTCGAAGCCTTCGCGACGCATGTTCTCGATCAGGATGGTGAGGTGCAGTTCGCCCCGACCGGAGACCAGGAAGACGTCGGCATCCGGGGTGTCTTCGACGCGCAGGGCGACGTTGACCAGCAGTTCCTTCTGCAGGCGATCGCGGATGTTGCGGCTGGTGACGAACTTGCCTTCCCGGCCGGCGAACGGCGAGGTATTGACCATGAAGTTCATGGTCAGGGTCGGCTCGTCGATGGCGATGACCGGCAGCGCCTCGGGCTGGTCGATGTCGGCGATGGTCGCGCCGATGGCGACGTGATCGACGCCGGAGATGATGATGATGTCGCCGGCTTCGGCTTCTTCAACCGGCACCCGGTCGAGGCCGCGGAAACCGAGAATGGTGCCGATCTTGGATTTTTCCTTGAACTCGTCGCCCAGCAGCACCATGACTTCCTGGTTGACCTTCATGCGGCCGCGTTGCACGCGACCGACACCGAGTCGGCCGAGGTACTTCGAGTAATCGAGCGCGGCGATCTGCATCTGCAGCGGTTCGTCCGGGCTGCCGCTGGGCGGCGCGACATGCTTCAGGATGGCCTCGTAGATGGCGATCATGTTGTCGGTGGGCTTTGCGATGTCGTCGGTCGCCCAGCCTTGCAGGGCAGAGGCGTAGACCACCGGGAAGTCCATCTGTTCTTCGCTGGCGCCGAGCTTGTCGAACAGGTCGAAGGTCTCGTTGATGACCCAGTCCGGACGGCTGCCGGGGCGGTCGACCTTGTTCACCACGACGATGGGCTTGAGGCCGTGCTGGAGCGCCTTGCGGGTGACGAAGCGGGTCTGCGGCATCGGGCCTTCGACCGCGTCGACCAGGAGCAGGCAACCGTCGACCATGCCGAGCACGCGCTCGACCTCGCCGCCGAAGTCGGCGTGGCCGGGGGTGTCGACGATGTTGATGCGGGTGCCGTTGTAGTCGATGGCCGTGTTCTTGGCCAGGATGGTGATGCCCCGCTCCTTCTCCAGGTCGTTGGAGTCCATCATCCGTTCGGACAACTGCTGGTGGGCGGCGAAGGTGCCGGATTGTTGCAGGAGTTTGTCCACCAGGGTGGTCTTGCCATGGTCGACGTGAGCGATGATGGCGATATTACGGAGGGCGCGGGCCATATATATTAGGAGATGCTAAAAGGGCGGCATTCTAGCATGCCGCCTGTTACATTCCTGTTTTAAATCAGGCGGCTGGTTTGACCTTGCCGGCCGCTTCCCTGGCCCGCCCTCGCGCCTCCTCGATATTCGCGCCTTCGGCCAGGGCCACGCCCATGCGCCGGCGCTCGTAGGAACGCGGCTTGCCGAACAGGCGGATATCGGTGCCGGGCACCGCCAGGGCGGCATCGACGCCCTCGAAGCGGATGCCCTTGGCGTCGACGCCGCCATAGATCACCGCCGAGGCGCCGGGATTGCGCAGCGAGGTGTCGACCGGCAGGCCGAGGATGGCGCGGGCATGCAGGTCGAACTCGCTCTGGCGCTGGGTGATCATGGTCACCATGCCGGTATCGTGCGGACGCGGGCTGACCTCGGAGAACCAGACCCGGTCGCCCTTGACGAAGCACTCGACGCCGTACAGGCCGAGCCCGCCGAGGTCGTCGGTGACTGCCCGGGCGATGGCCTGGGCCTGGTCCAGGGCCGGCTTGCTCATCGGCTGGGGCTGCCAGCTCTCGACGTAGTCGCCCTTGACCTGGAGGTGGCCGATGGGGGCGCAGAAGTGGGTTCGCGGCTTGCCGTCCGCACCGAGCGCACGCACGGTGAGCAGGGTGATCTCGTAGTCGAAATCGATGTAGCCCTCGACGATGACCCGGCCCTTGTTGACCCGGCCCGCCTCTTTGGCATATGCCCAGGCAGTCTTCAGTTCGTCCGGACCATCGACCTTGCTCTGGCCCTTGCCGGAGGAGGACATCACCGGCTTGACCACGCAGGGATAGCCGATGCTGTCATCGACCGCCTTTTTCAGCTGCTCGAAGGAACCGGCAAAGGCATAGGGCGAGGTCGGCAGCTTCAGGGTTTCCGCCGCCAACCGGCGGATGCCTTCGCGGTTCATGGTCAGGTGGGCGGCGCGGGCGGTCGGGATGACCCGGCAAAGTCCTTCCTGTTCCAGCTGGATCAGGGTCTCGGTGGCGATGGCCTCGATCTCGGGCACCACCAGTTGCGGCTTTTCGGAATCGATCAGGCGCGACAGCACGTTGCCGTTGCTCATGTCGATGCACTGGCTGTGATGGGCCACCTGATGGCCGGGAGCGCCCTCGTAGCGGTCGACCGCGGTCACCTCTACGCCCAGGCGCTGCAAGGCGATGATGACCTCCTTGCCCAATTCCCCCGAGCCCAGCAGCATCACGTGGGTCGCGGATGGGGACAGCGGCGTACCGATATGCATATACCACTCCTCTCGTTCGCTTCTGGCCTAAAATATCCGGCAAATTCACAACAAGCATATCGGATCGGCCATGGTTCCGGCCATCCCCAGGAAGGAATATCGATGCGACGACTGATTCCATTAGCCATCCTCGCCCTCGCCCAAGCCGCCCTGGCCGACGACTGGCTGTACCTGACCTATCCCGGCGACACCCCGCTCCAGATCGGCCGCGACTACCTGAAGCGGCCCGCCGACTGGGACAAGCTGCTGAAAATCAACAAGGTCAGGAACGAGTACGTCCTGCCGGTCCACACCCGCATCCGCATCCCGGTCGAGTTGCTCAAGGTCACCCCGGCACCGGTCGCGGTCAGCCACGTCGAGGGCAACGTCCGGGTCAGGCCGGAGGGCGGCCTGTATCGCCTGCTGGCCGTCGGCGACCGGCTGGTCGGCGGCGAGACCGTGCTCACCGGTCCGCGCAGCTTTGCCGCCTTCACGCTCGCGGACGGCAGCAAGCTGACCCAGCAGGCCTCGTCGAAGCTGAGCTTCGGCCGCCTCGCCGCCTATGGCAAGACCGGCATGGTGTCGACCGAACTCAGCCTCGATAGCGGCCGCGTCGAGGCCGGCGCCAGCAAGCAGATCGGCCCGGCCGGCGGCTTCCGGGTGCGTACCCCGGTCGCGGTGGCCGGCCTGCGCGGCACCGCCTTCCGCCTCAACGTCAGCGAGGATGGCATGGTACTGCGCAACGAGGTGCTCGAGGGCGCGGTCGGCATCAGTGCGGAAGGCCAGGAGGTCGTGGTCGCCAAGGCCCAGGGCACGGTCACCGAGCAGGGCAAGCCGCCCGAGCCGCCGCGGCCGCTGCTGCCGGCGCCGTCCGGCGAAGGCCTGCCCGCCAAGAGGGTCGACCTGCCGCTGGCCTTCGCCTGGACCGGCATGACAGGCGCCGCCGGCTGGCGCGCCCAGGTCGCCGCCGACGCCGGGTTCCAGAAGGTCCTGCTCGACAGTTCGGTCGACCAACCGGCGGTGAGTTGGGATACGGCGCCGATGGACGGCCATTATTTCCTGCGCATCCGCGCCATCGACGCGGCCGGCCTGGAAGGCCTCAACACCGACCACCCGTTCGAACTCGACGCCCGGCCGCTGCCGCCCCTGCAGGCGACACCCGCCGCCGGTGAACGCAGCTATCAGGAAAGCGTCGGCTTCACCTGGGCCGCCGCACCGGAGGCGCAGGGCTATCTGTTGCAGATCGCGCCGACGGCCGACTTCACCCCGGACAAGACCCTGGAACGCCGCCTTGACGCCGTCCTGCGCCATACCGAAAACCTGGCCGCCGGCACCTATCACTGGCGCATCGCCAGCCTGGACGAACAAGGCCAGCCGCATGGCTGGAGCCCGACCCTGGGACTGCGCGTGCAGCCGCTGCCGGTCCCGCCCAAGGCCGAGACCCGGACCGACAACGGCCAGGCCGCCTTCGCCTGGGCGCCGATCGCCGGGGTGGCCAGCTACGAGCTGGAGATCGCCCGCAAGAGCGATTTCGCCGCCCTGGAAGCGAACCTGAAGGACAAGGAAAACAGGGTCTCAACCACGCTCAGGCCGGGCAAGTACCACTGGCGCATCCGCGCCCTGGAGGCGGACGGCCAGGCCGGCGACTGGAGCAAGCCCAGCCCGCTGATCATGCCGCCCGAGGTGCCCAACGACATCCGGGTCGGCATCGTCGCGGGCGTGCTGGTGATCAGTTGGCAAGGTTCGGCCCCGGCCTACCGGCTGGAATTCGCCCGCGATGCCAATTTCGAGAGCCCCCTGTTCAACCACCGCGAGGAAGTCACCCACACCCGGCTGATCACGCCTGAGCCTGGCCAGTACTGGGTCCGCATCATCGCGCTGAGCGAGACCGGCTCCTACGGCGGCCACAGCAAGCCGGTCGCATTCACGATCGGACGCTGGCAGTAAACGCTCGTTCTTGATCCGTCCCAGCCGGCGGCCCCTCAGGCCGCCAGGCCCTGCAATTTCCGGTTCAGGGTACGCCGGCTGATGGCCAGGCGTGCCGCCAACTCGCCCTTGTCGCCATTTAGCTGGGCCAGGGCGCGCAACAGGTATTGGCGCTCGAGGGTCGCGAGCGGCACGATCTCCAGCGCCGCGGCCTCGGCGGCGCCCATGTCCGCATGCCCGCCAAGGCTCGCCGGCAGGTGGCGCTCCTGGATGACGTCGCCGTCGGCCAGGATGACCGCACGCTCAAGGATATTGCGCAATTCGCGCACGTTGCCCGGGTAGTCATGCTGCATCAGGCGTTGCCAGGCCGCCTCGTCCGGATGCATGGCCTTGTCGGGTGACAGCGCGGCCAGGAGGTTTTCGACCAGCAAGGGCAGGTCCTCGCGCCGCTCGCGCAACGGCGGCAACTGGATGGGAAAGGCAGCCAGCCGGTAATAGAGATCCTGGCGGAAGCTGCCCGCCGCCACCATGGCCGCCAGATCGCGATGGGTGGCCGCCACCAGGCGGAAATCCGCGCGCAGCACGTCCACCCCGCCCACCCGCCGGAAACTGCCGGCCTCCAGCAGGCGCAACAGCTTCACCTGCAGGTTGAGCGGGATGTCACCCAGTTCGTCGAGAAACAGGGTGCCGCCCGACGCCGCCTCGACCAGGCCGGTCTTGCGCTGCGTGGCGCCAGTGAAGGCGCCCTTTTCATGGCCGAACAACTCAGATTCGAACAGGCTCTCGGTCATCCCGGAACAATCCACCGGCACGAACGGCTTGCCGGCCCGGGGGCTGAGCTTGTGCAGGGTCTGCGCGGCCAGTTCCTTGCCGGTGCCCGACTCGCCGAGCAGGAGTACCGGCGTGGCCCGGGAGGCGACGCGGTGGACGAGTTCCAGCATGTGGTTGAACGCGGGCGAGCGGCCCACCATGCCGGACAAGGGCCGTTCGCCGGTCCGCTCGCGCAGCGGCGTCATGCCCTCGATGAAATAGCGGATGCCGCCGTCGGCACCGCGCAATGGAATCAATTCCACATCCACGTATTCCTCGCCCTGCGGCGTGTGGTGCAGGTGCAGGACCCGGCCGACCTGGCCGCTCTGGATGGCCATGGCGCGCGGACAGGATTCGCCGCACAGGTCGCAGGGCCGGTCGAAATGGTGCGAGACCTCGTAGCAGGTCCGCCCGATCAGGCCCTCGTCGTCGCCGTATTCCTGATAGTAGGCGCCGTTGGCCGCCAGGATGCGGTACTCGGTATCGACCAGGATGCGCGGCCCCGGCAGGGCGGCCAGCAGGGAGGTCAGCTCGGGCGAGACAACCGCCGGATCGAATTGGGTCAATTTTGACTCGATAAACAGGATATCTGGCCAATATTGACCGATAACGGCTCGGACCGGCAACCGCGCGACCGGCATTCATTGTCTATCGCCTTGTTTTACCGTGATTTTTTAATTATCTGCACAGTTGGCACGACACCTGCTGTTAACAGCACACTGCATAACCAGGGCATCCCATGACCGAACGCAAACCCGTGTCACTGCGTCGCGAAATCGTCTTGCTGCTGCTGATCAAGCTGACCCTGATCATCGCCATCAAGGTGGTCTTCTTCAGCGACCCCGTCAGGCCCGGCAGCGAAGGCACCGCCGACGCCCTGCTCAATCATCCCACCCTCGAGAGGAACGCCACCCATGAATGAGACCGTCGTCGAGCTGTCGCGGCTGCAATTCGCCGCCACGGCCATGTACCACTTCCTGTTCGTGCCCCTGACCCTGGGCCTGTCCTTCCTGCTGATCATCATGGAGAGCACCTATGTCCTGACCGGCAAGACCATCTACCGGGACATGACCAAGTTCTGGGGCAAGCTGTTCGGGATCAACTTCGCCCTCGGCGTCACCACCGGCATCACCATGGAATTCCAGTTCGGCACCAACTGGGCCTACTACTCGCACTACGTCGGCGACATCTTCGGCGCCCCGCTGGCGATCGAGGGCCTGATGGCCTTCTTCCTGGAATCGACCTTCATCGGCCTGTTCTTCTTCGGCTGGGACAAGCTGTCCAAGGGCAAGCACCTGATGGTGACCATCCTGACCGGCGTCGCCTCCAACCTGTCGGCGCTGTGGATCCTGATCGCCAACGGCTGGATGCAGGACCCGGTCGGGGCGGAGTTCTCCTACACCACCATGCGCATGGAGATGACCAGCTTCTGGGAGGTGCTGTTCAATCCGACCGCGCAATCCAAGTTCGTCCACACCGTGTCGGCCGGCTACGTCACCGGCTCCCTGTTCGTGCTCGGCATCTCGGCCTGGTACCTGCTCAAGGGCCGCGATATCGAGTTCGCCAAGCGCTCATTCCGGGTCGCCGCCGCGTTCGGCTTCGCCTCGGCCCTGTCGGTGATCGTCCTGGGCGACGAATCCGGCTATGCCGTGACCGAGTCGCAGCAATCCAAGCTGGCCGCCATCGAGGCGATGTGGCAGACCGAACCGGCCCCGGCCGGCTTCAACCTGCTGGCCTGGCCCGACGACGAAAAGCAGGCCAACGACTGGGAGATCAAGCTGCCCTACGCCCTGGGCCTGATCGCCACCCGCTCGACCAGCAAGGAGATCCCCGGCATCAAGGAAATCCGCGCCGCCAACCAGGCCCGGGTGGAGTCCGGCATCGTCGCGGTGAAGGCCCTGGAGCGGCTGCGCAAGGGCGACCTTGAAGCCAGGGCCGCATTCGAGGCCCACAGGAAGGATCTCGGCTATGGCCTGCTGCTGAAGAAATACAGTCCCGACGTCGCCCTGGCCACGCCGGCGATGATCGAGCAGGCCGCCCATGACACCGTGCCCAAGGTCGCGCCGCTGTTCTGGAGCTTCCGCCTGATGGTGGTGCTCGGCTTTGCCTTTGCCGCCCTGTTCACCCTGTCGTTCTGGTATTCGCTGAAGGGCAGCTTCGCCGACCGGAAATGGCTGCTGCGCTGGGCGGTCCTGTTCATCCCGATGCCCTGGATCGCTGCCGAACTGGGCTGGGTGGTGGCGGAATACGGCCGCCAGCCGTGGAGCATCTTCGGCATCCTGCCCACCCACCTGTCCACCTCGACCCTCTCGGTGGGCAGTCTGTACGGCTCGATCGCCGGCTTCCTCGGCTTCTACACCCTGCTGCTGGTGGCCGAGTTGTACCTGATGTTCAAGTTCGCCCGCCTGGGCCCGAGTTCGCTGGGCACCGGCAAATACCATTTCGAACACGCCGCCGCCTGAGCCGAGGAGATAGACAAATGCTGGACTATGAAACCCTGAAGATCATCTGGTGGCTGCTGGTCGGCGTGCTGCTGCTCGGCTTCGCCGTCATGGATGGCCACGACATGGGGGTCGGCACCCTGCTGCCCTTCGTCGGCAAGACCGACGTCGAGCGCCGGGTCGTGATCAACACCGTCGGCCCGCACTGGGATGGCAACCAGGTCTGGTTCATCACCGGCGGCGGCGCCATCTTCGCCGCCTGGCCGCTGGTCTACGCCACCGCCTTCTCCGGCTTCTACTGGGCCATGCTGGCGGTGCTCTGGGCGCTGTTCTTCCGCCCGGTCGGCTTCGACTACCGGTCCAAGATCCAGAATCCGACCTGGCGCAAGACCTGGGACTGGGGCCTGTTCGTGGGCGGCGCGGTGCCGCCGCTGATCTTCGGCGTCGCCTTCGGCAACCTGCTCCAGGGCGTGCCGTTCCACTTCGACGACAACCTGGTGTCCTACTACACCGGCACCTTCTGGGCCCTGCTCAACCCGTTCGCCCTCCTGGCCGGGGTGGTCAGTTCCGCGATGATCACCTTCCACGGCGCCAACTACCTGATGCACCGCACCGAAGGCGCGATCTTCGAACGTGCCCGGCGCTGGGCCATTGCCGCCGGCATGGTGACGGTGGCCACCTTCCTGCTCGCCGGCCTGTTCGTCGGCGGCCTGCCCGGCTATGTCATCACCTCCGCCATCGACCCCTCGGCCCTGCCCGACCCGCTCGCCAAGACGGTAGTCTTGCAGACTGGCGCCTGGCTGAACAACTTCCGCGCCCTGCCGGCGCTGTGGCTGCTGCCGACCCTGGGTGTCCTGGCCGCCCTGGCCGGCGTCGGCCTGGCCATGCTGCGCAAGACCCTGGTCGCCTTCGTGGCGTCCGGCCTGGCCATGGCCGGGATCATCGGCACCGCCGGCGTCGCCCTGTTCCCCTTCATCATGCCGTCCAGCAGCGACCTCCGGTCCAGCCTGACGGTATGGGACAGCGTGTCGAGCCAGCTGACCCTGGGCCTGATGTTCTGGGCCACGGTGATCTTCATGCCGCTGATCATCTTCTACACCTCCTGGGCCTACAAGGTGATGGCCGGCAAGGTCACCACCCGCTTCATCGAAGCCCACGACAAATCCGCTTACTGAAAAGGAACCCACCATGTGGTATTTCGCCTGGATACTTGGAGCCTCCCTGGCCGTGCTGCTGGCCGTGGTCAACGCCATGCTCTGCGAGGCGCGCGAATGCGCCCTCAACAACCCCGAAAAGGACGAGTGACATGACTAAAGGAACAGCGCCCCTGCCGGGCATGAAGATCGCCGTCTCCAGCCAGAACCGCAAGACCGTCACCGGCCATGCCGGCAAGTGTCGCAAGTTCTGGATATTCGATGTCCTGGACTGCGAGGTGACGGACAAACAGTTGCTGGAGTTGCCCATCGAGCAGACTTTCCATGAGAGCCATGGCGCCGGTCCGCATCCGCTCGACGGCATCAATGTAATGATCACCGGCAGCATGGGCGAAGGGATGCAGGGTCGACTCAAGCAGATGGGCATCGTTGCCGTCACCACCGCCGAGACCGACCCGGACCGGGCGGTGGCCGCCTGGCTCAACGGCACCCTCGAGGAACTGCCACCGGGTGCGGCCGGGCATGACCACGACCATCACCATCACTGATCGCCTCAGCCAAGGAAGCCGGATGAAACAGACCCTGCTGCAAGAAAAATACCCCGTCTTCGTCGCCGAAATCGACAAGGACGAAACCGCCTGCCGGAGCGTCGACGAGGTGGTGGAATACCTCCAGGCCCGGATCGCCGAGAAGGAGAAAGTGAGCTTCATCGGCGTGTTCGACCATTACGCCCACACCAAGGCCATCGGCGGCGAGATCAACCCGGACATCCGGGCCGCCGTCGACGTGATGTTCTGCTTCGGCTTCGCCCTGCCCAATCCGCAGGTGCTGGCGGTGCGGCCGCGCTCCATCGGCGTCGCCGACCTGGGCAACCGATTCGTCGTCAGTTTCCTGGAGGCGCCGATGAAGCCCGCCAACGAGGCCATGGAGGCCTGGGTGAAGGGCCTGCGCAACAAGGTCTGAAGCCGCGGTCGTAGCGTCAGCCAATGCCGGCAAGGCGATGATCCGCTCGCCGTAACCGGCGATTCACTGCCTGCCTCCGGCGCCCGCCCGGCCACAACCACTCACCGATAGGAAGCCAATGTCCGCCTTTCCCCACATCGTCATCCTCGGCGCCGGCTTCGCCGCCCTCACCGCCGTGCGCGAACTGCGCAAACACACCTTGCTGGCCCGGATCACCCTGGTCGCGCCCAAGGCCGAGTTCATCTACCTGCCCAGCCTGATCTGGATCCCCAGCGGCCTGCGCCAGGGCAGCGACCTCACGCTGTCGCTGGACCGCTTCATCAAGGACCATGACGTCGAATTCGTCGCCGGCCGGGTGACCGGGCTATCGGAAGACGGCCGCAGCGTATTCACCGATGCCGGCACGATCGCCAACGACGCCCTGATCATCGCCACCGGCGGCCGTTTCATCAAGAAGCTGCCCGGCATCGAGCACGCCATCACCCTGTGCGAAGGCGTCGCGGCGGCCGAGGCCATCCGCGACCGCGTCGACGCCATGCCATCCGGCCGCATCGCCCTCGGCTTCGGCGGCAATCCCGACGAGCCCTCAGCCATGCGCGGCGGCCCCATGTTCGAGCTGTTGTTCGGCCTCGACACCCATCTGCGCCAACTGGGCAAGCGCGACCGGATCGAGCTCACCTTCTTCAATGCCGCCGCCGAACCGGGCAAGCGCCTGGGCGAGAAGGCCGTGACCGGCCTGCTCGCGGAGATGGCGAAACGCCGCATCGACACTCACCTGGGCCACAAGCTGCTGAGTTTTTCCGAGCAGGGCGTCGATACCGCAGGCGGCCATGTCAATGCCGACCTGATCCTGTTCATGCCCGGCCTGACCGGCCCGGACTGGCTGGCACAGACCGCCTTGCCGAAATCGCCCGGCGGTTTCATCCAGGCCGACGAGTACTGCCGCGTGCCCGGTTTCGATCGGGTTTACGTGGCCGGCGACGCGGGCAGTTTCCCCGGCCCGGACTGGTTGCCCAAGCAGGCGCACATGGCCGACCTGCAGGCCCAGGCTGCCGTCGCCAACCTGCTGGGCGCCCTCGATGGCCGCGAACCGGCCGCGAAACCGCGCCCGGAGCTGATCTGCATCGTCGACACCCTGGACAAGGGCATCCTGGTCTATCGCGACAGCAAGCGCGCCTTGCTGTTCCCATCGCTGCGCCTGTTGCATTGGGCCAAGCGCCTGTTCGAACGGCATTACCTCAAGGTATTCCGGGATTGATCCTGTCCAGCCCGCTGATGACGTTGCCGGGGCAGAGCCGCGCCCGACTACCGGATCAAGGCTGAGCCCGCACGCCCGGCCCTGAAACGGCAACCGCGCCATTCCCGTTCAAACGGAAATGGCGCGGTTCAGGCAGGCCGGATCAATAGGTCTTGTAGGGCAGGAACTTGCCGTTCAGGACGATATTGACGCGGTCGCCCTTGGGGTCGGCCTGGCGCTGGATATCCATGGAGAAATCGATGGCGCTCATGATGCCGTCGCCGAATTCCTCATGGATCAGCGCCTTGATGCTGGTGCCGTAGACCTGGATCAGTTCGTAGAAGCGGTAGATCAGGGGGTCGGTCGGCACGGCACTGGGCAGGGAGCCCTTGTAGGGCACGATCTGCAGCTGGACAACGGCCTCCTGCGGCAGATCGAGCAATTTGCCGATGCTCTCGGCCTCTTCCTTGGTGAAGGTCATCTGGCCATGGCAGCCCGCCGTGGTCCATTCCTTGCTGTGGCCGACCGCCTGGGCGAGGGTCTCCCACTTGATGCCCTTCTCAAGTTTCCTGGTGATGATCAGTTCGGTCACGTCGTTGCGGTTCATGTCTATCTCCTGGGTAAATGTGTCTGGATGAAAATCAGGCGGCAATGGGTACGGCAGCCGGGTGCAGGTGGCGCACCCGGCCGGCCTCGCCCGGCATTGTCTCGGCCTCCGGCTCCAACCCCGGCCGCACCTGCGGCGGATGCAGCGGGTCATAGCCGGACGGCACGTTGCTGGCGAACTCCTTGGAGCGGGTCACCAGGAAATCGACCAGGTGGTTGCGGATGCGGTAGTAATGCGGATGCCTGTGCACGTCGTGGCGGGATCGATTGCGCGGCAGCGTATTGACCACGATCTCGGCGATCTTGGCCTGGGGACCGTTGGTCATCAGCACGATCTTGTCGGCCAGCAGGATGGCCTCGTCGACGTCGTGGGTGATCATGAACACGGTCTGCTGCATCTCGGCGCAGATGTTCACCAGTTCGTCCTGGATCACGCCGCGGGTCAACGCGTCGAGCGCGCCGAACGGCTCGTCCATCAGCAACATCTTGGGCTGGATGGCGAAGGCGCGGGCGATGCCGACGCGCTGCTTCATGCCGCCGGACAGCTCGGCCGGCTTCTTGTTCTCGGCGCCGGTCAGGTGCACGAGGTCGATATAGCGCTGGCAATGCGCCCGCAGCGTGTCCTTGCCCCAGTCCGGCCAACGCGATTTCACCGCGAACTCGATGTTCTGCATCACCGTCAGCCAGGGCATCAGCGCGTGGCTCTGGAACACCACGCCGCGATCCAGGCTGGGGCCGGAGACCTCGCGCCCATCCATGATCACGTTGCCGCCCGAGGCCTCGTCCAGGCCGGCCAGGACATTGAGGATGGTCGATTTGCCGCAGCCGGAGTGGCCGATGATGCAGACGAACTCGCCCTTGGCGATGCTGAAGTGGATGTTCTCGAACACGGTCAGGGGCGAGCCGCCGCGGGCGGGCGGGAACACCTTGGCCAGCGATTCGATCTTGAGGAAGGCGTTATCCATGTATTTTCTCCGGAGTTCCGATCATTCGCGATACGCCACCAGCCGGGAAACCCAGCCGAACATCAGGTCGAGGATCATGCCGACGACGCCGATGGTGAGGATCGCGAAGATCACGTTGTTCAGGGACAGGTTGTTCCATTCGTTCCAGACGAAGTAGCCGATGCCGGTGCCGCCGACCAGCATTTCCGCCGCCACGATCACCAGCCAGGCGATGCCCATCGAGATGCGCATGCCGGTCAGGATGGTGGGCGCGGCAGCCGGCAGGATCACCAGGAAGGCCTTGCGCAACGGGCTCACCTCCAGGGTCAGGGCGACATTGAGCCATTCCCGCTTGACCGCGGCGACGCCGTGGGCGGTATTGATCAGCATCGGCCACAACGAGCAGATGAAGATCACGAAAATGGCCGACAGCGACGAGTCCTTGATCGTGTACAGCGCCAGCGGCATCCAGGCCAGCGGCGAGATCGGCTTCAACACCTGGATGAAGGGATCGAGCGCGCCGCGCATCACCGGCGACATGCCGATGACGAAGCCCAGGGGAATCGCCACCGCCGCCGCCAGGAAGAAGCCGGCCAGCACCCGGGCCAGCGAGAAACCGATCTGGATGCCGATGCCCTTGTCGTTCGGGCCGTTGTCATAAAACGGGTCGGCCAGCTTTTCCAAGACCGTCCCGGCGACCTCGACCGGGCCGGGCAGGCCGGCCTTGGGCGCCGCGCCGCCCATCATCGCCGCGTACTCGTCGCTCATGCCCTGGGTGGACGACGCCTTCGGCAACGCGGCGGCATGCCAGACGAACAGCACCGCCATCAGGATCAGCAGCGACACCAGGGAGGAACGTACCAACAGCGACTTGACCATGGCTCACCCCTTCCTGATCTTGAACGACTTCAGGTAGGCCTCCGGCTTGGACGGGTCGAATTCCTTGCCCATGATCACGTGCTTGGCGTAGTTCGACGGCGGCGCCTTGTAACCCAGTTCGGCCATGCGTTTGCGCGCATCGGTGGCCAGGAACACCTGCTCGGCGATCTGCTTGTAGTTCACCTCGCCCTTGATGTAGCCCCAGCGCTTCATCTGGGTCAGCATCCAGACCGCCATCGACTGCCACGGGAAAGGATCGAAATCGACCCGGTCCGGCACGTTCTTGATGTTGCCCAGGCCATCGGCGTAGCGGCCGGTCATCACCTGCTCCAGCACGATCTCCGGCTGGTTCAGGTAATTGGCCGGAGCGATGGCCTTGATGATCTCCGGGCGGTTTTCCGCCTTGTGGGCGTATTCGGTCGCCAGGGCGATGGAGCGGAACAGCGCGGCGAAGGTATTGGGCATTTCCCGGGCGAATTTTTCCGAAACGCCGAAGGCACAGCAGGGATGGCCATCCCAGATGTCGCGCGACAGGGTGTGGATGAAGCCGACCCCCTCATAGACCGCACGCTGGTTGAACGGCTCAGGCCCGAGGAAGCCGTCGATGTTGCCGGCGCGCAGGTTCGCCACCATGTCGGGCGGCGGCATGATGCGCAGTTCGACATCCTGATCCGGATCGATGCCGTGCTCGGCCAGGAAATAGCGCAGCAGCAGGTTGTGGATGGAATAATCGAACGGCAGGCCGAACTTCATGCCCTTCCAGCCCTTCGGGTCCATGTTGTTCTTGTGCTTGACGTGCATGGTGATGGCCTGGCCATTGATGTTCTCGATGGCCGCCACGTCGGTCGGAATCGCCTGCGAACCCAGGCCCATGCTCATCGCCAGCGGCATCGGCGAGAGCATGTGGGAGGCGTCATATTCCTTGTTGATCACCTTGTCGCGCACCACCGCCCAGCCGGCGGTCTTCTGCAAGGTCACGTTCAAGCCCTGCTTGGCGTAGAACCCCATCGGGCCGGCCATGATGATCGGCGTCGCGCAGGTGATGGGCACGAAGCCGATCTTCAGATCCTTCTTCTCCGGCGCGCCGGGTTCGGCCGCCAGCGCCTGGGCGGCAGAGAGCGGGAAGAAGGTGGACAGCGCGGCGAACGCGGTGCCGGCACCGACTGCCTGCAGGAACGCACGCCGCTTGACGTCCTCCGGGAAGATGGCGCGCATCAGGACGGATTCCACGACCCGATCCATCACGGCCTCTTCGCCACTCGGTGCCGCCGCCTTGTCATGCTCGGCCTGGCTGGCATGGTGGCCGCAGGAGCAGCCACCCCGATGCAGGGTGACGTTGGGATTGAAGGGATTTTTGAATGCTGACATTTTTTTCCTACTCCTCTCGACTGTGAACTTCCGTTCGACAATGAGCAGCAATCATGCCAACCCGATAAACAATTTATAATTTGTCAACAAAACATAAAGTTGTATCTTTGAATACACTAATGTGGCGCCTATTAATTCGGGCGAAACATAGTCATATCAAGCTTCTGCGAGACCTGATGCACCATGATAGGGCGTTATTTTTACTCCAGGCACCCAATAAATTCACGATAACAGGGTCTTATAAGCCTCTGAGTAAGCACGGTTTTTTTAATGTTGATTACACATTGATAACAATTTGATATTGTTTGGCCATCGATTTCAAGGAGACCCACCATGGAAGACAACCTTTCCGTCCGCACCACCCCGGAACGCCTGGTCGACGAAGAACTCCTGGTCGTGCGCGAGTCCGTGGCCCTGCTCAGCAAGAGCCATGACGAAGCCTTCGTCATCCGCGAAATACTCCACCTGCTGTCCGAGTTCCTGGGCCTCAACCGCGGCCGCGTGGTCCTGCCCGAGCCGGAAACGGGCGCCTTGCGCATCGTCCACGCCTATGGCCTCACCCAGGAGGAAATCGAACATGGCAGATACCTTCCCGGCGAGGGCATCACCGGGCGGGTCATGGTTAGCGGCCAGCCCGCCATCGTCCAGGACGTGGATGCGGAACCCCTGTTCCTGTTTCGCGCCGTCGCCCGCGAAAACCTCCCCCAGGAAACCGTTTCCTTCATCGCCATGCCCCTGGAGCAGGGCGGCCACCAGATCGGCGTGCTCGGCGTGCACCGCTTGCGCGAGCGGCCACGGCCGTTGTCGCGCGACCTGCAGGTCCTGAAAATCGCCGCCACGCTGATCACCCATGTCATTCTGGTCAACGAATTCATCCGCGAGCGGACCAACCGCCTGGAATCGGAGAACCGGGAACTGAAATGGGCCCTGACCAAGGGCCAGTCCACTTACGGCTCTTTCGGCATCGTCGGCGAATCGCTGCAATTGCGCCGCGCGCTGAAGCAGATCGAACAGGTCGCGCAGACCGAGGCTACCGTACTGCTGCTCGGCGAATCCGGCACCGGCAAGGAACTGTTTGCCCGCGCATTGCACATGTCCAGCGCCCGCCGGGACAGCCCCTTCGTCAAGGTCAACTGCGGCGCCATCCCGGAAAACCTGGTGGAATCGGAACTGTTCGGTTACGAGAAGGGCGCCTTTACCGGCGCCACCGGCAGCCGGCCGGGTTACTTCGAGCAGGCCAACGGCGGCACGCTGTTCCTGGACGAGGTCGGCGACCTGCCCCTGGCCATGCAGGTAAAACTGTTGCGCGTCCTGCAGGAACACAGCATCCAGCGCATCGGCGCCCAGAAAGAAGTCACGGTGGACGTGCGCATCGTCGCCGCCACCAACCAGGACCTGCAATTGCTGGTCAGCCAGGGCAAGTTCCGCCTCGACCTGTTCTACCGCCTCAACGTCATCCCGGTGCGACTACCCGCCCTGCGCGAGCGCCCCGAGGACATCCGCCACCTGGTGCGCTATTACCTCAACCAGCTCGACCAGGGCTATCAGCGCAACGTCAACATTACCCCCGAGGCCATGCAGCGCCTGACCGACCACCCATGGCCGGGAAACATCAGGCAATTGCGCAACGTGCTGGAACGGCTGATCCTGCTCGCGGAAGGACCCATCGTCAGCGAAAAGGAAGTCATGACGGTACTGCAAGCCGAGACCCACAATCAGGTGCAGGTGCAGGCACAAGCCCACGCCTTCTCCCCCGGCGACCTGGCGTCCGGCGCCGCGCATGCCGCCCCGGACACGTCCGAACCGAGCGTGCGCGCCTACCATCCAGTCCAGGAGAGCGACCGTGCCGCCATCGAGGCGGCCTTGCGGGAAACCGGCGGCAACAAATCCCGCGCGGCGCAACGGCTCGGCATGACCCTGCGCCAATTCAATTACCGGATGAAGGTCATGCACATCGAAACCCGCCGAGGCTGACCGGCCCAGCCATCGCAGGACACCGGACCGACCGAAGGAGCGCCACCCGACGGCACGCCTCCCGACCCTGCAAACCGCCGCCGACCACCCGGATGCCGGGTCAAGCCAGGGTTTACAATATGTAAACATATTGTAGCCATATACGAATATTTAACTTGACAATTAACCGGGTTGAATTTTTTTTATGTTTATATTCATATATTTACAAATATATAACAATCTGGCACAGTCGTTGCTAATCATAGATCAACCCTGATGGGCCGCGCAGGCGACAGATCGCCTGGCATCAAACTGACCCTGAATTTGATCTTGAGGAGTGAATCATGACTGAAGCCGCCGTTCTGAATGCCAAGACCGTCCTGGAACCCATCGACTCCGAAGGCTTGGCCAATCTGGCCACCAAGGGCAAGGCCAACCCGAGCAACGTGGTTACGCTGAAGGCCAAAACCGTTTGCGAAAGCAAGTTCCGCAACCTGACCTACGTGCGCAGCCTGGAAGCGCACGTCATCGACGAGCCCCCGCACCTGCTGGGCGACGACACCGCGCCCAACCCCTCCGAAGCCGTGCTGGCCACATTGGGTTCCTGCCTGTCCGTGGGCCTGCATGCCAACGCCGTGGCGCTGGGCATCAAGCTAACCAAGATCGAACTGGAACTGGAAGGCGACATCAACGTGACCGCTGTTTGGGGTGTCGGCGACCTGGATCCGGCCAAGAAGCTGGGCTTTACCGATATCCGCGTGAAGGTGCAGCTGGAAGGCGACGCCAGCGAGGACGAACTGAAGAACCTGGTTGCCCACGCCAATGCCTGGTCGCCCGTGGCCAACACCATGCGCAACCCGGTCAACCTGACCGTCGATCTGGCCTGATCCCCGGGCCATCCGTCACGCCGGCGCCTGCCGGTGTGACGAGGCATCGCAAGCAATCTTCTGGAGAATCGAAATGGATACCGAAACGCGGGAAAGCGCTCCCCAAGTCATGCAGTTTCCGGATACCGGGGCGATGGCCATGCTGTCCGGACTGACCGAACTGATCGCCGCCGATCTGGCGCCCAAGGTCGTCGACATCGACGTGAATGCACAATATCCCAAGGATTTCATGCACAAGCTGGGCGCCATCGGCGGCTTTGCCAGCATGACGCCGGTCGAATTCGGCGGTAGCGGGCGCGGCCTCAAGCACGCCATCCAGATCATCGAAGAAATCTCGAAGGAATGTGTTTCCACCGGTTTCCTGGTCTGGGCGCAATACGCCTTGCAGTGGTACCTGACGAATAGCGCAAATAGCGCCCTGAAAAACAAGGTGCTGCCGCAGGTCGCCATCGGCGCGATGCTGGGCGGCACCGGCCAGTCCAATTCGATGAAGTCCTGTTGCGGCATCGAGGAAGCGCGCCTGAAGGCCACCAGGGTGGAGGGCGGCTGGAGGATCAACGGCACCTTGCCCTGGGTTTCCAACATCGGCAGCGACCATTACTTCCACATGGGCGCCACCGTCGCGGGCGAAACCGGCCTGCTCATCGGCCTGGTCCGGGGCGACCATCCCGGCCTGACCCTGGTGCCCAGCCCGCGCTTCACCGGCATGGACGGGACCAATACCTTCGCCTGCCAGTTCCGCGACGCTTTCCTGCCGGAAGACCAGGTGGTCTGCCATCCCGGTGCGGAATTCACCGCCTTCGCCGCCCGGACGAAATCCGCCTTCATTTTGTTGCAGATGGGCATGGGGCTTGGCCTCATCGACGCCTGCGCGGCCATGATGAAGCGTTCGAACCGAACCCATGCCCACGTCAACCGATTCCTCGACGATCAGGTCGAAGACATCGAGTCTGCCCTGATCGACGCCCGTGCCGCCACCTACGCACTGGCCGACCGCATCGGGCGCGACGGCAGCGCCCCGTACGTCAAGGAAACCCTGGCGCTGCGCCTGGCCGGCGGCGAACTCTCCCTGAAGGCGGCGAACGCGGCCATGCTGCACCTGGGCGCCAAGGGCTACCTGCTCAACAACGCCGCCCAGCGCCGCCTGCGCGAGGCCTACTTCATCGCCATCGTCACACCGGCCACCAAACACCTGCGCAAGGAACTGTTCGAGATGGAACAGTCCGCCGCCTGCTGCACTGCCTGAGGAACCAACATGATCGCCTTCACCGTCAACCTCGATGCCGACACGGCGGCCGCCAAGCTGTCCGCGGCGGCGCTGGCCGTCCCCATGGGCCTGGTGGCCCATGTCAACGGCCAGGCCAACGCCGCCAAGCGCGGCATCAGCGTGCCGGCGGACCAGATTCTGGAGATCTTCCGCCCCGACTTCGCCATCCAGGTCTGGAACGCCCACAAACCGGCCGGCATCGATATCCCGCTGCGCATCCACCTGTACGACCAGGACGGCCGCACCCATGTCGCCTTCCGTACCGCCAGGGAGGTGTTCGCGCCCTATGCCAACCCGGCACTGGATGCCATCGCCGACACAGTCGACCCGATCTTCATCGCCATCCTGGCCGCACTGGACCCCGACAAGGAGCATTGAGATGAACCTGCTGGCCGAACCCGACCTCGCCCTCGCTACCCGCAAGTGGATCTGCCTGGTCTGCGATTACATCTACGACGAGGCCAAAGGCATCCCCGAGGAGGGCATCGCCCCCGGCACCCCCATGGCGGCCATTCCCGACACCTGGGCCTGCCCGGACTGCGGCGTCACCAAGGCGGATTTCGAACCCTATACCGATTGACCGGAGCGGCATCGACAATCATGGATCCCGTCATCATCGTCGGCGCGGGCCTGGCCGGCTACACCCTGGCCCGGGAACTGCGTAAGCTGGCACCCGAAGCGCCGATCACCCTGGTCACCGCCGACAGCGGCGCCCTCTACTCCAAGCCCATGCTGTCTAATGCGCTGGCGCAAGGGCACACGGCACAAGCCCTGGTCCAGTCGAACGCCCGGGAACAGGCCGCGAAACTGAACCTGGACCTGAAGCCGCACTGCGCCGCCACGGCCATTCAGGCGCCGGAACATGTACTCGAAACCGAATCCGGCCGCCTGCCCTACCGCCACCTGGTCCTGGCCCTGGGCGCCAGGCCGCGGCAGCCCGGCTTTGCCGGCCAAGAACATGTCCTGAGCGTCAACCATCTGGACGACTATGCCCGCCTGCGCGCACGCCTCGCGCCCGGCGCCCACGTAGCCATCATCGGCGCCGGCCTGGTGGGCTGCGAATTCGCCAACGACCTTGCCATCGGCGGCCATGCGGTGACCTTGCTGGAGACCTCGGCACGGCCACTGGAACGGATGGCGCCAGCCGGCATTTCGCGCCGACTGCAGGACGGCCTGTCCGGACTGGGCGTGCAGTGGCATTGCGGTAGCGGCGTGGCGTCACTCCGGTCGCAGGATGACGGCTACGAAATCACCCTGGAAAACGGCACCCGGCTGCATGCCGACCTGGTGCTCTCGGCCACCGGCCTGGTGCCGGAAACGGCCTTGGCGGAAAGCGCCGGACTCAGGGTGGCGCGTGGCATCCTGGTCGACCACCAGCTTGCCTGCAGCGCACCGGACATCCATGCCCTGGGCGACTGCGCCGAGGTCGCCGGCCTGCTGTTGCCCTATGTGCTGCCATTGATGCAACAGGCGCGGACCCTGGCCGCGATCCTGTCCGGGACGCCCTCGCGCCTCACCCTCCCGGCGCTGCCGGTGGCGGTAAAAACCCCCGCCTGCCCGCTGGTGCTCTGCCCTCCCGCCGCCGGCGCCGAGGGCGCCTGGCATTGCGAACGGGACGATGGCGCCGGGGCCATCTATCGTTTCCAGGGAGCGGACGACAAGCTGCTCGGCTTCGCGCTTGCGGGCGACGCCTGCGGACAACGTCGACAACTGGCCGGGTTTGCTCCTGCCCTGCTCGCCTGAACGCCAGCTGCCACTAAAAGCGGAGCGGGTGTTCCGGCGTTGGACTGAATCAGGATCAGCCTTCGCAGGCCGCGGGCCAGGGCCTAATTGAGCTGGATGCGGACGCCGAACGGCACCGGCGCCTTGCCCTTGACCAGCCAGACCACCGGGAAGCGCGGTTCCAGTTCCGGGAAGCGGCCCTCGGCATCGGTGAAGTAGACCAGCAGGTCGGGCTCGGCACGGTCGCCGGCAAGCCAGTCGAACACCGGCCGGAAGTCGGTGCCGCCGCCGCCCAGGATGCCCTCGGGCAGGTCGAGGGTCTCCCACATGGCGAAGCGCCAGGGCCCGCCCTCGGCCAGCTTGTCGTCGCAGGCGTGCAGGGTGACCTCGGCGCGGACCTGGGCCTTGAGGGCGTCGATCTCGGCCAGGAATTCGCGCAGTTCGTCGTCGCCGATCGAGCCGCTGGTGTCCAGCGCCACCGCGACCCGCACGCTCTGGCTGTACAGGCGCGGCATCATGGCCTCGCCCTCGCGGCGCGAGGTGCGCTGGAAGCTGTAGTCGTCGCGCGCGGCATTCATCATGTAGCGCGCCAGCATGGCGCGCCAGGGCAGCTTGGGGGCCAGCAGCTGATCGACCAGGCGCATCATCGAACTGGACAGCTTGCCGGCCTGGCGGGCGGCCTGGGCAGCGGCGGCCAGGCGGCCCTGCCATTGCTCGTCGAGCCGGTCCGGGTCCATGGGCGGGGGCGGCGGAGCGGACTGCTCGTTGGCCTCGGCGCGATCGGCCGATTCCGGGTCGGCCGGTGCCGTCTCGCCGCCGTCCTCGCTCTGCTCACCCTCGCCGTTGTCGTCCTGGCCGGCTTCGTTATCCTCCGGCTCGCCTTCGCCGCCCTGGCCGCTGCCGGAGTCGTCGAACAGGTGCTGGTCCATGGTCTCTTCCGGCGGGTCCTCGTGCAGGACCGGATAGATCTCCTCCGCCGTGAGGCCGCGATAGGTCGCATTCATGAGGGCGTTTTCCGGCCCGGCCATGCGCTCGTCGTCGAGGATCATGTTGACCGCGTAGTCGCAGGCCACGTCCCAGCGGTGCTTCTGGCGGTGGTTGCGGCGGTTGAAGTGGGACAGAGCGCAGTGCATGGCCTCGTGGGCGAGGACGAACTGGGTCTGCTCCAGGGTCAGGCGGGCGATGTAGTCCGGGTTGTAATAGAAATGGCGGGCATCGGTGGCCGTGGTCTGGCACCACTTCGGATCGGACGCCTTGAGCGGCAGGTGCATCACCAGCGAGCCCAGGAAGGGCTTGTCCAGGATCAGCCGGGTGCGCGCGGCGGCCAGCTTGGTCTCGATGAGGGCGATGTCCTGGGCCATTTAGCCGGCCACCTTCGCCTGGTCCGCCTCCCCGGTCTTCGGCTTGAAGTCGTACAGCATCAGTTCGGCCACGCTGTTGGCCCAGGCGACGAACTCGGGCACCTTGAACAGCGGCTGGCCGACCGCACGATGCAGGTCGGTGACCAGCATCACGCCCATCTCGCGCTGCGGGAAGCCCTTCGCGTACTTGAGCACGTTGCCCAGTTTCGCCATGTCGCCGGAGGCCGCGCGGGCACGCCGGACCAGGGCGGCGGCGACGCCGTACTGGAGGTCGATGCTCTTGGGCACCCCGGTCTCGCGCCCGTCCAGGATGGCCTCGATGTCGGGCAGGTTCTCCAGGTTGTCGATGAAGGCCTTCAGTTCGACGCCGCAGGCCTGGCCTACGCAGGCCTGCAGGGCATCGCTCAGCAGGTCGGGCCGGTCGGCGAACTTGTACAGGGCGCGATGGGCGTATTCCCAGGAGCGCGGGCTCGGGAAGGCGACCGGGTTGTGGGCGGCATCGTAGTTGAACAGCAGGTCGGGCCGGAAACGCAGGAAACCGAGGATGCGTTCGTCGATGCCGTGGTTGAGCGCCCAGCCGATCCAGTCGTCCAGGTGGGCCTCGACGTCGTAGTGGGTGAAGCGGTTGGCCAGCGGCGCCGGCATGGCGTAGGTGACGCCGCGGTCGCCCTGGCGGTTGCCGGCGGCGAAGATGGCCCAGCCGTCGGGTATGGTGTATTCGCCCAGCTTGCGGTCGAGGATGAGCTGGTAGGCGGCGGCCGACACGGTCGGCGGCGCGGCGTTGATCTCGTCCAGGAACAGGATGCCTTGCTCGCCGTGCCGTTGTGCATCGGGCAGCATGGCCGGCACCGACCATTCGACGTTGTCGCCCTTGCGGAACGGGATGCCGCGCAGGTCGGTCGGCTCCATCTGCGACAGGCGGATGTCGATCAGCGGCACGCCGTGTTTCCTGGCGATGTCCGCGATGATCTGGGACTTGCCCACGCCGGGCGGCCCCCACAGCATGACGGGGGTGTGCTGACCGGCGCTGCAACTCTCGAACTCCCGGTCCAGGATGGTTTCGATATGGGATGGGCGCATGCTTTCCTCTAAGTAGGCGCTGATTGATTCATCAACCAAACAATTCGTTGTCGGCACCGCCTGCAGCCTGATCCAGCCGGGCGGCCACCAGGGCGGCGTTCAGGCCCGTCTGGTCGATCACCTTGGGCAGCAGGCGGTAGACCTGGGCCAGCCAGCGCGGCCGCTGCCAGGCCATGGCCTCCAGCCCGGCCCGGGTGCCGTCGGACAAGCTCGGCCAACAGAGCAGGAACGGCGACAGCCATGCATGATAATCCCGAATAACCGACTTTTCCAGTCGGCTATTCCAGTTCTCGCTGACCAGCAGTTCAGGAAATTCAGCTTTCGCCAGTATCCGGCCCTGCCAGCCCTTGGCCAGCCGGTAACCGGTCAGGCCCTCGCCGCTGCCGTCCGGGCGTCGGCGAAACCATTGTGCCGCCGCATAAGGACGGGCACAACCGTTGACCTGACGTTCCAGGAAATCCCGATGCCGGGGGGCATGGACACTATCGTCGGTCGCGCGTTCGGCCAGGGCCGTGGAACGGAAGCCCCGGTAAGTCAGGGCGAATGGAATCCAGTGCAGTTCGGCCAGGCCGTGGCGATGCCGGTCGGGCGGCTGGGTATCGAGCAGGGCCAGCGGCCGGCCCGCTTCCTTGTCCAGCAGCCAGAGTTCGACGCTGTCGGCGAGCGGGAACGGCAGGGCGGGTCGCTGCTCCAGCGCCGCCAGCAGTTCCGGATAACGATGACCGACGCCGGCCTTCAGCCCTTCGCCCTCGACCCAGACGCCGACCGGGCGCACCCAGCCCTGGCCGTCGTCGGCACGCAGATGCCAGGTCACGCCGTCCAGGCTGCGCGCATCGGCATCGCCGGCCTCGACGAACTGGACCACGCCGCGGTAGGGGTTCAGCCGGCGCAGGGCAAAGTAGCGCGCGGCCAACTCAGCAACCCACCGGCAGAGCAACCGGCAAAGGGAATAATTCGTGCATCGATACGGCGGCTACCATGCTTCAGGCTTTCTCGTTATCGGGGACATAGGCTGTGCTACCGTTCAACTGTAACAATGAACGGCATCCCATGCACATGCAGCGCACCCTCGACCCCGACGAAATCAAGGCCTGGCTGAAGCCCCGGCCGCGGGACAGCCACAAGGGCGATTACGGCAATGTCGGCATTATCGGCGGCGCCCCCGGCATGGCGGGGGCGGCCCTGCTGGCCGGGCGTGCAGCCTTGCTGCTGGGCGCCGGGCGGGTCCATGTCGGCCTGCTGGACGACCGGCTGGCAGTCGATTTCGAGGCGCCCGAACTGATGTTGACCACACCCGACCGGGTGCTGGGCCTGGCGAGTCCGGGCTGCCTGGTGATCGGACCCGGGCTCGGCCTCGCCACCGCCGCGCGCGGCTGGCTGGAGCCGGCCCTGGCGACCGCCCTCCCCCTGCTGCTGGACGCCGATGCGCTCAACCAGATCGCTGCGGACCCGACGCTGGCGGACCGGGTCCGCCAGCGTCGCGCGGCCACCCTGCTGACGCCCCATCCGGGCGAGGCCGGCCGCCTGCTCGGCCGCTCCGGCAGCGAGGTGCAGGCCGACCGCCCGGGGGCGCTCCGAGAACTGGTGCTGCGATACGGGGCCGGCGTATTGCTCAAGGGCGCCGACAGCCTGATCGGTTTTCCGGGCCGGCCGATCTGGCGCAACACGACCGGCAATCCCGGCATGGCGGCGCCCGGCATGGGCGACGTGCTGGCCGGCATGATCGCGGCCCTGGCGGCACGAGGGCTGGAGATCGAGCAGGCGGCGGTCGTGGCCGCCCACCTGCACGGCGCCGCGGGCGACCATGCGGTCGGTACCGGACTGGGGCCGGACGGCCTGGCCGCCAGCGAGGTCGCGCGCGCGGCGCGAACCCTGCTCAACGAGCTGATCTACAGGGTTCCCTGACCGTTCTTGCAGGGGGTGCAGAACTTGCCCTTCAGGTAGGCGCTGAATTCATCGGCCACCTCGGTATGCTTGAGGGCGTATTCCACCGTGGCCTGCAGGTAGCCGAACTTGGAGCCGCAATCGTAGCGGGTGCCCTCGAAGGCATAGGCCAGGACCTGTTGCTCCTTGAGCAGCGACTCGATGGCATCGGTGAGCTGCAGTTCGTTGCCGGCGCCCCGCTCGATGTGGCGCAGGTGATGGAAGATGCGCGGGGTCAGGATATAGCGGCCGACCACGGCCAGGTTGGACGGCGCATCGGCCGGCTTCGGCTTCTCGACGATCTTGTTCACCCTGGACAGGCGCTCGGACATCGGGTCGACGGCGACGATGCCGTAGGAGCCGGTTTCCGACGGGTCGACGGTCTGCACGCCGACGATCGAACTCTGGTAGTAGTCGTACTGGTCGCACATCTGCTTGACCACGCCGGGCTCGGCATCGATCAGGTCGTCGGCCAGGATGACCGCGAACGGCTCGTCGTTCACCGCCGGCTGGGCGCACAGCACGGCGTGGCCCAGGCCCAGCGCCTCGGCCTGGCGCACGTAGATGCAGTTGACGTAGCTGGGCAGCATGTTGCGCAGGTCTTCCAGCGCCTTCAGCTTGCCGCGCGTCTCCAGTTCGACCTCAAGCTCGTAGGCCTTGTCGAAGTGGTCGGCGATGGCCCGCTTGGTACGGCCGATGATGAAGATCAGGTCGGTGATGCCGGCCGCCACGGCCTCCTCGGCCGCATACTGGATCAGCGGCTTGTCGACGATGGGCAGCATCTCCTTGGGGTTGGCCTTGGTGGCCGGCAGGAACCGGGTACCCATGCCCGCGGCAGGGAAAACGGCTTTCGTCACTCTTTTCATTTCAATTGCTCCCTATGTTAATTAGCGCAAGCAAGCCACCTTCATCGAGGGTAGCAATACCCAACTCCTGCGCTTTTGTAAATTTCGACCCTGGATCGGATCCAGCAATGACAAAGTCGGTCTTCTTCGAGACGCTCCCGGCCACCTTGCCGCCGGCCGCCTCTATTATACCCTTGGCCTGATCGCGGCTCAGCATCGGCAGGGTGCCGGTCAGGACGAAGGTCTTGCCGGCCAGATGACCGGCCGCGGCCGGGCGCGCCTCGCCGTCCTTCCAGGCGCCCGCTGCCCGCAGGCGTTCGATGACGGCACGGTTATGCGCTTCGGCGAAGAAGGCCAGGATGGACTTGGCCACCACCGGGCCGACATCCGCCACCTGCATCAGCGCCGTCTCGTCGGCGGCCATCAGGGCGTCCAGTTGGCCAAAGTGGCGGGCCAGATCCTTGGCGGTCTGCTCGCCGACGTTGCGGATGCCCAGGGCGAAGATGAAACGATGCAGGTCGCGGGCCCGGCTGGCCGCGATGGCCGCCGTCAGGTTGGCGGCCGACTTTTCCGCCATCCGCTCCAGTCCGGCCACGGCCTCCAGAGTCAGGCCATAGAGGTCGGCCGGGGTGGCCACCAGGCCCTTGTCGACCAGTTGCTCGACCAGTTTGTCGCCCAGACCCTCGATGTCCATGGCGCGGCGGCCGGCAAAATGGACGATGGCCTGCTTGCGCTGGGCCGGGCAGCTCAAACCATTGGTGCACCGGGCCGCCGCCTCACCCTCGATGCGCAGCACCGGCGCACCGCATTCCGGGCAGGTCCTGGGCATCTCGAAGGCATCGCTGAGCGGCGTCACCAGGTCGCGCATCGGCCGCCGTTCCAGCACCACCGAGACCACCTCGGGGATGACGTCGCCGGCCCGGCGCACGATCACGGTATCGCCCACCCGCACGTCCTTGCGCCGGACCTCGTCCTCGTTGTGCAGGGTGGCGTTGGTGACCGTGACGCCGCCGACGAAGACCGGTGCCAGGCGCGCCACCGGGGTGATCGCACCGGTGCGGCCGACCTGGACCTCGATCGCCTCGACCGTGGTCAGTTCCTCCTGGGCCGGGTATTTGTGCGCCACCGCCCAGCGCGGTTCCCGGGCGACGAAACCGAGCTGGCGTTGCAGGTCGAGCCGGTTGACCTTGTAGACCACGCCGTCGATGTCGAACGGCAGGCCATCCCGTTTCGCTGCGATGGCACGGTGGAATTCCAGCAGCGTGTCGCTGCCGGGGCCGACCACACGTTCGGCGCAGACCGGCAGGCCCAGGGCGGCCAGTCTGTCGAGCACTTCGCCATGACTGGCGGGCAGCGCCCAGCCGACCGTCTCGCCGATGCCGTAGCAGTAGAACGACAACGGCCGCTGCGCGGCGATCGCGGGATCGAGTTGGCGGATGCTGCCGGCGGCGCCGTTGCGCGGGTTGACCAGGGCAGGCCGGCCGAGGGCGCGCTGCCGCTCGTTGTAGCGCTCGAAGGCGCCCCGGCTCAGGTAGACCTCGCCGCGCACCTCCAGCAACTCGGGCGGGTCCTCGGTGTCCAGGCGCAGGGGGATGACCTGCACGGTGCGCACGTTCTGGGTCACGTCCTCGCCGGTCTCGCCGTCGCCCCGGGTGGCGGCCTGGACCAGCACACCGTGTTCGTAGCGCAGCGACATGGCGAGGCCGTCGAACTTCAGTTCGGCGGCGTACTCGACCGCCGGATCGGCCTCGGTGAGGCCCAGTTCCTTGCGCACCCGGGCGTCGAAGGCCTGCGCCCCGGCCGGCGTGGTGTCGGTCTCGGTGCGGATCGACAGCATAGGCACCCGGTGGCGCACCTGGGCAAAGGCCGCCAGGGGCTTGCCGCCGACCCGTTGACTGGGCGAGTCCGCGCTCGCCAGGTCGGGGTGTTCGGCCTCCAAGGCCTGCAGTTCCCGGAACCGGCGGTCGTATTCGGCGTCCGGGATGGTCGGGTTGTCGAGGACATAGTAATCGTGGTTGGCTTGCTCGATCTCGCTCCGGAGCTGTGCAATCCGGTGCGCGGCCTGCTCGGGCGTCATGCGAACAGGCGCAGGGCCCGCTCGCCACCGGCGGGGATGCCGCGCGCCGCCATGCGGGCGTAGATCGTCTCCAGGCTCTTGCGATCGCGCTCCAGGCTGGCGCGGCTGACCGGCCGGCCGCCATCGTCGACCAGGCGACCGCCCAGGCGCTCGGCCAGCTTCAGCCCCAGCTCGGTCATCCGGTCGAAGGCCGCCAGGCCATGGCCGACCCGGGGCACGTCGAACAGCAGGGCGACGCCGTGGGCCGCCTTTTCCTCTGCGGCGGTGGCGCCATCGTTCAGGGTGAACAGCAGCTGGCCATCGTCATCCCGCAGGCTGTAGGTGCCGTCGACGCCCTGGACCAGCCCCGCCTGCGCCGCCAGGTCGCCGACATCCTGGTTGGAGAAGCCGGTCACGGCGGGGAGGATATTGAGGCCGATGACCACGTCGACTTCGGCACAGAATGCATCCAGGCCCTTCGCCCGCTCGACCGCGGCCGCCTTGTCCTGGCAGGAGATGGCACCGCCATGATCGGTGGCGAATTCATACAGGCGCCGGCAAAAGGCATCCAGTTGGGCATCGCTGACCGGTCCCGCGCGGTCGGCCAGCAACAGCGCCAGTTCGACGGTGCCGTAAGGCCGGGCGGCATGGCCCGTGACCGGCTCCCAGACTCCGCCCTCGCGCCGGCCGACCATGCGGATCGGCTTGCTGATCCGGCGCAGATTGTCCTGCAGGGAGGCAAACTGGACCACCGCGGGCTGGACATAACGCAGACGGGCGATGAATTCGATCTCGCCGTCGAGCGGGCTCTCCGGCACCAAGGTCTGGGCCCCCTGACTGGCGGGCGGCTCGGGATCGTCGGTCGCCGGCACGCCGGGCTGGGCGGCCGGCGGTTCGACCGGCAGCGGCCGTGGTTCGCTGGCAACCGGCGCGAACGACACCGGCGCAGTGGGCGGTTCTTCTTCATCCTCATCCAGCAGGTGGATGTGCGGCTCGATCCGCGTGTCCGGCATTGTGTCGTGCAACGGCAGATCGCCCAGCGACATGTCCTCGTTGCGCTCATGCGGCCGAAAGATGCGCTCCGCCTGCTTGCGCGAGCGGTGTTCCTGCCAGAGGTTGTAGAGCATCACCGCGCCGACCAGGCCGATGCCCAACGCGATCAGGGTGTAATGCAGCGAGGTCAAGGCTCGGTCTCCCGTGTTATTGGCGGACTGGCCGCGGGTTCCATGACCTGGAAGAAAATCTCGTCCTGCCGGATCATGCCCAGTTCATAACGGGCCCGCGCATCGATCGCACCATAGCCCGTCTTGAGGTCGTTGACCTCGGCGGCCAACTGCCCGTTACGGGCGGCCAATACTTCATTGGCCGCCCGTTGTTCGGTAATTTGCCGTTTCAGGTCCCAAACCTTGAGCCAGCTGCTTTTACCCAACCATAAAGGGTATTGCAACAGTACGATCAATAAGACCAATACCCCGGTCAGGCCCCGCATCTCACCTCGTCTGGTTGAACGCGCCCAGGCCCGCGTAGCTCGCCATGCTGCCCAGTTCTTCCTCGATGCGCAGGAGCTGGTTGTACTTGGCGATGCGGTCGGAACGGGACGCGGAACCGGTCTTGATCTGCAGGGCGTTGGTGGCCACCGCCAGGTCGGCAATGAAGCTGTCCTCGGTCTCGCCGGAACGGTGCGAGATCACCGAGGTCCAGCCGGCGCGCTTGGCCATCTCGATGGCGGCGAAGGTCTCGGACAGGGTGCCGATCTGGTTCACCTTGATCAGGACGGAGTTGGCGACGCCCTTCTGGATGCCTTCCTTGAGGATCTTGGTGTTGGTCACGAAGATATCGTCGCCGACCAGCTGGATCTTCTTGCCCAGCTTGGCGTTGTGCAACGCCCAGCCGTCCCAGTCCTGCTCGGCCATGCCATCCTCGATGCTGATGATGGGGTACTTGTCGACCCAGGCGGACAGGTAGTCGGTGAACTCGGCGGAGGAAAGCTGCAGGCCTTCGGCGGCGATGTGGTACTTGCCGTCCTTGTAGAACTCCGAAGCCGCGCAATCCATGCCGATGTAGACCTGCTCGCCGGCCTTGTAGCCGGCCGCCTCGATGGCCTGCATGATGAACTGCAGGGCCTCCTCGTTCGACTTCAGGTGGGGCGCGAAGCCGCCCTCGTCGCCCACGCTGGTGGCGTAGCCGGCCTTGGCGAGCAGCTTCTTCAGGTTGTGGAAGACCTCGGCGCCGGCGCGCAGTGCCTCGCGGAAGCTGGGCAGGCCGGCCGGGATGACCATGAATTCCTGCACGTCGATGCCGCTGTCGGCATGGGCGCCGCCGTTGATGATGTTCATCTGGGGCACCGGCAGGCTCATCGGGCCGGCGCCGCCCAGGTAGCGGTACAGCGGCAGGCCGGCCTCTTCGGCGGCGGCGCGGGCGCAGGCCAGGGAAACCGACAGGGTGGCGTTGGCGCCCAGGCGGGACTTGTTCTCGGTGCCGTCCAACTCGATCAGGGTCTTGTCGATGAAGGACTGTTCTTCCACGTCCAGGCCCATCATGGCCTCGGCGATCTCGGTATTCACGTGTTCGACGGCGTTGAGCACGCCCTTGCCCAGGTAGCGGGACTTGTCGCCATCGCGCAGTTCGATGGCCTCGCGGCTGCCGGTGGAGGCGCCGGACGGGACGGCGGCGCGGCCGAGGACGCCGGATTCGAGCAGGACATCGGCTTCAATGGTGGGGTTGCCGCGAGAATCCAGGATCTCACGGGCGATTACGTCGACGATTGCACTCATCTTCTTCTCTCTTTCATTGTTATGCGCCCTCGTGAGGCGCGGATATCACGGCTTGACGCTGTCTTCGGCAAATCCGCGTTGTTTCACCAGCAAATCTATTTCCTTGAGCGTCTCCAGCAGCTCGCGCATCATGGCCAGCGGCCAGGCGTTGGGGCCGTCGGACAGGGCCTTGGCCGGGTCCGGATGGGTCTCGGCGAACAGGCCCGAGACCCCGACCGCCACGGCGGCACGGGCCAGCACTGGCACGAACTCGCGCTGGCCGCCCGAACTGGTGCCCTGGCCGCCCGGCTGTTGTACCGAGTGGGTGGCATCGAACACCACCGGGCAACCGGTCTCGCGCATGATGGCGAGGCCGCGCATGTCGGAAACCAGGGTGTTGTAGCCGAACGAAGCGCCGCGTTCGCAGACCATGATGGTGTCGGCGCCGCCGCAGGCATCCTTGGCCTTGTCGACCACGTTCTTCATGTCCCACGGTGCCAGAAACTGGCCTTTCTTGATGTTGACCGGCTTGCCCGAAGCGGCGCAGGCCTGGATGAAATCGGTCTGCCGGCACAGGAAGGCCGGCGTCTGCAGCACGTCGACCACCGAGGCCACGGCAGCGATCTCGGATTCGGTATGGATATCGGTCAGGACCGGCACGCCGATCCGCTTCTTCACTTCGGCCAGGATACGCAGCCCCTCGTCCATGCCCAGGCCGCGGAAGGACTTGCCGGACGAGCGGTTGGCCTTGTCGAACGAGGACTTGTAGATGAAGGGGACTGCCAGCTCGGCACAGAGTTCCTTGAGCTGGCCGGCGGTATCCATGGCCAGCTGCTCGGACTCGATGACGCAGGGGCCGGCGATCAGGAACAGGGGTTTATCGAGACCAACCTCGAAGCCGCACAGTTTCACTTGCTTTCCTTGTTCTTCAGCGCGGCCTCGACGAAGGCCTTGAACAGCGGGTGGCCGTCGCGCGGGTTGGAGGTGAACTCGGGGTGGAACTGGCAGCCGACGAACCAGGGATGCTGCTCGCGCGGCAGTTCCACCATCTCGCACAGCCGGGTGCCGGGCGCCCGGCCGGCCACCACCAGGCCCTTGGCCTCGAGTTCGGCCAGCAGGGTGTTGTTGACCTCGTAGCGATGGCGGTGACGCTCGGTGATCTCGGCCTTGCCATAGACCTCGCGGGCCAGCGTGCCCTCGACCAGTTGGCAGACCTGGCCGCCCAGGCGCATGGTGCCGCCCAGGTCGGATTTGGCGTCGCGCTTCTCGACGTGGCCGTCGCGGCCCAGCCACTCGGTGATCAGGCCGATCACCGGGTATTGGGTGGCCGGGTCGAATTCGGTGGAATGCGCCCCGGCCATGCCGGCAACGTTGCGGGCGAACTCGACCACGGCGAGCTGCATGCCCAGGCAGATGCCCAGGTAGGGCACCTTGTTCTCGCGGGCATAGCGGATCGCGGCGATCTTGCCCTCGGTGCCGCGCTTGCCGAAGCCGCCCGGCACCAGGATGGCATCCATGTCGGTCAGGGCAGACAGGTCGCCGCCCTCCAGGTCCTCGGAATCGAGGTAGCGGACCTTGACCTTGCTGCGGGTATGGATGCCGGCGTGGACCATCGCCTCGGTGAGCGACTTGTAGGACTCGGTCAGGTCGACATACTTGCCGACGAAGGCGATGTTGACCTCGTGCAGCGGGTATTCCAGGGCATCGACCAGCTTCTTCCAGACCGACAGGTCGGCCGCCTTGGCCAGGATGTTCAGCTTGTGGCAGACGATCTCGTCCAGCATCTGGTCGTGCAGCAGGGCCGGGATCTGGTAGATCGACTTGGCGTCCAGGGCCTCGATCACCGCCTCGGGCTGGACGTTGGTGAACAGGGCGATCTTGCGCCGTTCCTCGGCCGGGATGGAACGGTCGGCACGGCAGAGCAGGATGTCGGGCTGGATGCCGATCTCGCGCAGCTCCTTGACCGAGTGCTGGGTCGGCTTGGTCTTCAGTTCGCCGGCGGTCGGGATATAGGGCAGCAGGGTCAGGTGGATGAAGCAGGCGCGCTCGCGGCCCTGTTCGAAGCCCATCTGGCGGATCGCCTCCAGGAAGGGCAGCGACTCGATGTCGCCCACGGTGCCGCCGATCTCGACGATGGCCACTTCGGCATCGCCGGCACCGTCGCGGATGTGCTGCTTGATCTCGTCGGTGATGTGCGGGATGACCTGGACGGTCTTGCCGAGGTATTCGCCGCGGCGCTCCTTCTTGATCACCGACTCGTAGATCTGGCCGGTGGTGAAGTTGTTGCGCTTCGACATCTTGGCCTTGCTGAAGCGCTCGTAATGGCCCAGGTCGAGGTCGGTCTCGGCACCGTCCTCGGTGACGAACACCTCGCCGTGCTGGAACGGGCTCATGGTGCCGGGATCCACGTTGATGTACGGGTCCAGCTTCATGAGGGTGACCTTGATCCCGCGCGATTCGAGGATCGCGGCCAGGGACGCGGCGGCGATACCCTTCCCGAGGGAAGAGACCACGCCACCGGTGACGAAGACGTATCGGGTCATCTGGATTTTCTGTATGGTGATGCGGGATTTTACCGGATGCCGGGTTGGCGTGGAAACAGGCGATGCGATTCTGTTTTTCCCGCCGGGCACGCCGGCCTGCTGTCATCATTCCGAAAAAATCGATAGCCATAGCCCTGCAACCCGCCATGCCAGCCGTTCCCAACGTCGACCGGGCCCACGAGGTCATCGAATCCATCGTCAGCCTGACCGAACAGCGCGACCAGCGTTCGCTCGAACAAAGCCTGCTGACCACCGTGGCCGAAATGCTCGGCAACGCCGAGGGCTGGCTGCTGGACAACCTCACCGGGACTGGGGAAGACGCCGCATGCACGTTGCTGCACGGCGAGGCGGCGACGCTGCCGCAGTGGATCATCGACCAGGGACGCGCCCAGCCGGCATCGGACCCCTTCAACCTGGTCGAACACGATGGCCGCATCTACCTGCTGGCCAGACTGGCCGACACCGGGATCGGGCGGGTCCATCTGCTGGTGCTCGCCCAGCCGTCCTGGCCGGATGCCGAACTGCAACTGGCCCTGGGCATGATCCGGGTCTACCAGAATTTCGTTGCCCTCTTGAGCGACAGCGAAAAGGATACCCTGACCGGCCTGTACAACCGACGCAAGCTGGAAATGGCGTTCAAGGCCATCGCCGCCCAGCCGGCCTGGGGCCGGCGCCAGAAGGACCAGCGCAATGGCGACTACCTGGCGATCCTGGATCTCGACCGCTTCAAGCGCATCAACGACGGCTACGGCCACCTGGTCGGCGACGAGGTGCTGCTGGTGTTTGCCAACATACTGCGCCGCACCCTGCGCGACAGCGACCAGATCTTCCGCCATGGCGGTGAGGAATTCGTCGCGTTGCTGCGGGAGACGCCGAACGATTCAATAGAGGATGTCCTGGAACGGATCCGCCGCAACGTCGAGCAGCACGCGTTTACCCAGGTCGGCACGGTCACCGTCAGCATCGGCTTCGCCCGCCTGGACGGCTGCGCCTCGCCGGTCGACGTCATGTCAAAGGCCGACCGCGCCCTCGGTTACGCCAAGGACCACGGCCGCAACCAGGTGCGCGAATTCGAAAGCCTGGTCAACCAGCACCTGCTGGAATAGTTCCACCGCGGCGGCGGCAAACTGTTCCAGCGTCTAGTGTATGCCGGTCATGCCGTAGGGAGCGCCGCCCATGCCGCCGAACAGCCCGGACACCACGCCGATGAGCACGCCGACCACGATGGCGCACACCACCACGACCACGGTATAGGGCAGCGCCTTGTCCTCGGGCGCCTTCATCAGCACCGGCAGGCCGAGATAGAGCAGGTAGACGCCGTACAACGACGCCAGCAGGACCAGCACGCCCAGCGACGGGATCAGGTGGAGCACCCCGGCCAGCCAGGCGGGGGTGAAGGAATAGGCCGCCGCCTTGAGCGCCTGGGCCTGATCCTTTTCGCCGCCAAAATTGGCGGCCAGGGCGTTGATCACCAGGGCGATCACGAACACGCCGACCAGCGCCATGACGAAGGACACGATGGCCATCGACAGGCCCGACAGGAGCGGCACCCGGATCGTGCCCAGGAAGGGCACGCTGGCGCCGATCAGCGACAGCCCGATGAAGGAGGCGACCGGACCGATGGCGGCGAGCGGGGCGACATAGCTCTTGTACAGGTCGCCGGTCGAGGTCGTTTCCCCGGCGATCACCCCCCACTCGGCCTTCGGTTGCAGGACGATGTTCTTGGCACGTTCGATGAGATTCATGCAGGTCCCCTTAGCGTATGTAGCGTCAGCCGCTCATCATTCCCGCGGCACGGGCATCATAGGCCGAATCGGTCGCTCAGCCCACCCACTTGCGGGCATTGCGGAACAGCCTGAGCCAGGGGCCGTCTTCCTGCCAGTCGTCCGGGCGCCAGGAGTGCTGCACGGCGCGGAATACCCGCTCCGGGTGCGGCATCATGATGGTGAAGCGGCCATCGGCGGTGGTCAGGCCGGTGATGCCGTTGGGCGAACCGTTCGGGTTGAGCGGATAGGTCTCGGTCTTGCGGCCGCGGTTGTCGACATAGCGCAGGCAGACCTCGGCCCGCTTGCGCGCCGCCTTGGACTCGAACACCGCCCGGCCCTCGCCGTGGGAGACCACGACCGGCATGCGCGAACCGGCCATGCCGTCGAACAGGATGGACGGCGTATCCGGCACCTCGACCATGACGAAGCGGGCCTCGAACTGTTCCGACAGGTTGCGCTCGAAGCGCGGCCAGTCCTCGGCACCCGGGATGATCGGGGCCAACCGGCTCATCATCTGGCAACCGTTGCAGACACCCAGGGCGAAGCTGTCGTCGCGCTGGAAGAAGGCCTCGAAGTCGTCGCGGGCGCGCTTGTTGTGCAGGATCGACGCCGCCCAACCGCCGCCGGCACCGAGCACGTCGCCGTAGGAGAAGCCGCCGCAGGCCGCCAGGCCCTTGAATTTTTTCAAGGAGACGCGGCCGGACAGGAGGTCGCTCATGTGCACGTCGACCGCGTCGAAGCCGGCCCTGTGGAAGGCCGCCGCCATCTCGACCTCGCCGTTGACGCCCTGCTCGCGCAGGATGGCGACGCGGGGCCGGGCCTTGCGGGTCTTGACATAGGGCGCAGCCACGTCCTCGTTCAGGTCGAAGCCCAGCTCGGCATGCAGGCCCGGATTCCTGGCCTTGCCCTGGGCCTCGAATTCCTGCCGGGCGCAGTCCGGGTTATCCCTGAGGGACTGCATCCGGTAGCTGGTCTCGGACCAGGCCGCCAGCAGGTCGTCGCGCTCCTCGTCGAACACCGGCCTACCCTCGCGCAGGACGCGGATGCGGTCCTTGCGGTTCAAGTGGCCGATGACGTAGAAGTCGTCGCGCAGACCGGCCGAGAGGCAGGCCTGCAGGACATGCTTGGTGTCCTTCCGGCGCACCTGCAGCACGGCGCCCAGCTCCTCGTTGAACAGGATGCCGAACAGGCGCGAGGTATAGGGTTCGTGCGGCTCGGGCGCCCCCGGCACGTCGAGCATGATGTCGTCGCGCAGGCGGTGGTAGCGCAACTCGTCGACATCGACGTCGAGGCCGGTGCGGCCGGCGAAGGCCATCTCGCACAGGGTGGCGAACAGGCCGCCGTCGGAGCGGTCGTGATAGGCGAGGATGCGGCCGTCGCTGTTGAGCCGCTGGATCACCGAGAAAAAGGCCTTCAGGCGCTGCGGCACGTCGACGTCCGGGCAGACGTCGCCCAGTTGGCCGTAGCAGTTGGCCAGCACCGAACCACCCAGGCGGTTGTTGCCCTCGCCCAGATCGAACAGGATCAGGTCGGTGTCGCCGCAGTCGGTCCTCAGTTGCGGGGTCAGGGTGCGACGGGCATCCGGGCTCGGCGCAAAGGCGGTGACGATCAGCGACAGCGGCGATACCACGGCCTTGTCGACGCCGTCGTCCTGCCAGGTGGTGCGCATGGACATGGAATCCTTGCCGACCGGGATGCTGATGCCCAGTTCCGGGCAGAGTTCCTTGGCCACCGCGCGCACGGTGTCGAACAGGGCGGCATCCTCGCCGGGGTGGCCGGCGGCGGCCATCCAGTTGGCCGACAGGCGGATATCGGAGATATCGGCGACCGCCGCCGCGGCCAGGTTCATCACCGCCTCGGCCACCGCCATGCGGCCGGAGGCGGCCGGGCTGATCAGGGCCAGCGGGGTGCGTTCGCCCAGGGCCATCACCTCGCCCTTGTCGGTGTCGTAGCCCATCGTAGTCACCGCGCAGTCGGCCACCGGCATCTGCCACGGTCCGACGAACTGGTCGCGCGCCGTATAGCCGCCCACGGTGCGGTCGCCGATGGTGATCAGGAAGGACTTGCTGGCCACCGTGGGGTGGCGCAGCACCCGGTAGGCCGCCTCGACCAGGTCGAGGCCGTCGGCGGAAAACGGCTTCAGGGTCGGCGCCACGTGCCTGACGTCGCGGGTCATGCGCGGCGGCTTGCCGAGCAGGACCTCCATGGCCATGTCGACCGGCTTGTTCTTGAACTGGCGGTCGCTCACCACCAGTTGTTTCTTGCGCGTGGCCTTGCCGACCACGGCGAACGGGCAGCGTTCACGTTCGCAGAGGGCCTGGAACTGGTCCAGGCTCTCCGGCGCGATGGCCAGGACGTAACGCTCCTGGGCCTCGTTCGACCAGATCTCGCGCGGCGACATGCCCGGCTCCTCGCTCGGCACGTCGCGCAGCTCGAAGCTGGCGCCGAGGCCGGCGCCATGGGCCAGTTCCGGCATGGCGTTGGAGATACCGCCGGCGCCGACGTCGTGGATCGACAGGATGGGGTTGTCCGCGCCCATCTGCCAGCAGCGGTCGATCACCTCCTGGACACGGCGCTGAATCTCCGGGTTGCCGCGCTGCACCGAGTCGAAATCGAGCGCCTCGGCATTGCTGCCCGAACCCAGGCTGGAGGCGGCGCCGCCGCCCAGGCCGATCAGCATGCCCGGCCCGCCGAGCTGGATCAGCAGGGTGCCCGGCTTGAATTCCTGCTTGAAGACGTGGTCCTCGCGGATGTTGCCGACCCCGCCGGCCAGCATGATCGGCTTGTGGTAGCCGCGCACCTGGCCGTCCGGCGTGGCCAGCTCGAAGGCGCGGAAATAGCCGGTCAGGTTGGGCCGGCCGAATTCGTTGTTGAAGGCCGCGGCGCCGATCGGGCCTTCGATCATGATCTGCAGGGGCGTGACGATGCGGCCCGGCTTGCCGTAATCCTGCTCCCAGGGCTGCTCGAAGCCGGGGATGCGCAGGTTGGATACCGAGAAGCCGCACAGCCCGGCCTTGGGCTTGGAGCCGGTGCCGGTGGCGCCCTCGTCGCGGATCTCGCCGCCGGAGCCGGTGGCCGCACCCGGGAAGGGCGCGATGGCGGTCGGGTGGTTGTGGGTCTCCACCTTCATCAGGATGTGGGTCGGCTCGGTGTGGAAGCCGTAGCGGCCCTTCTCGTCCGGGTAGAAGCGGCCGATGGTGGCGCCCTCGATCACCGAGGCGTTGTCGGAATAGGCCGACAGGGTGCCCTGCGGACGCACCTTGTGGGTATGCCGGATCATGCCGAACAGCGATTCCTGCTGCTTCTCGCCGTCGACGATCCAGTCGGCGTTGAAGATCTTGTGCCGGCAGTGCTCCGAGTTGGCCTGGGCGAACATCATCAGTTCGACGTCGGTCGGGTTGCGCTTGACCTTACCGAAGTTGTCGACCAGGTAGTCGATCTCGTCCGGCGACAGGGCCAGGCCCCACTCGGCGTTGGCCTTTTCCAGGGCCTTCCTGCCGCCCTTGAGCACATCCACGGTCTCCAGCGGCGGCGGCGCGACGTGGTGGAACAGGCGTTCCGCCTCGCCTTCGTCGGCCAGCACGCTCTCGGTCATGCGGTCGTGCAGGAAGACCAGGGCGGCCTGGACCTTGTCCGCCGCCAAGGCCCGGCCCTTCTTGCCAGTCAGTTCATAGGCGATGCCGTGCTCGATCCGGGCGATGGCGGAGAGGCCGCAGTTCTTCGCAATGTCGGTGGCCTTGGACGACCAGGGCGACACCGTACCGAGGCGCGGGGTCACCAGCAGGGTCTTTGCCTCCGGCTGGTGCGGCTCGGCCTGGAGCAACTCGCACAGGAAGCGCAGATCATCGGCCGACGGCTCCCCGCTCAACTCGACGAAATAGCGGAACTCCGCAGCGATCCCGGCGACGCCGAGCGCGGCGGTCTTCTCGATCAACTTGGCGATACGGAATTCGGACAGCGCGGCCGCGCCGCGCAGGAAGAGCATCTGGGTCATGAGGGCGCCCCTTGGATAATTGCGCGGATTTTACACCGCCAGTCCGTGGCTGCGCTTTGACGCCCGCTAAACCTTTTTGCTACTGTCCACGGATGAAATACTGCAGCTCCTGCGGCGCGCCCGTCAGCCAACGCATCCCCAGCGGGGACAATCGGCATCGCTATGTCTGCGACGCCTGCGGCGCCATCCACTACGAGAACCCGCGCATGGTGGTCGGCTGCCTGCCCTACTGGGACGACAAGGTGCTGCTCTGCCGGCGCGCCATCGAACCGCGCTACGGCCTGTGGACCCTGCCGGCCGGCTTCATGGAAAACGGCGAGACCACCGCCGAAGGGGCCGCGCGGGAGACCCTGGAAGAGGCCGGCGCGCGGGTCGAGATCATCGACCTCTATACCCTGATCAACGTGCCGGACATCGACCAGGTCTACCTGCTGTTCCGCGCCCGCCTGCTCGACCTCGACTTCGCGGCCGGCGAGGAGAGCCTGGAAGTCGCCCTGTTCGACGAGGCCCATATCCCCTGGGACCTGCTCGCCTTCCGCACCGTGCGCAAGACCCTGGAGCATTATTTCGAGGACCGCCGTGCGGACCAGTTCCCGCTCCATGTCGGCGATCTCGACCGGCGCGACATCAGCAGCCCAGCATGACCCAGGTCACCTTCGGCTACAGCGACAGCGAAGACCGCGTCTGGCTGTCGAGCAGCGCCGGCGTCCGTTTCTGGCTGACCCGGCGCCAGCTCTCGGGCCTGCTGCGGCCGATGTGCGAGATCCTGGAGAAGAGCGTGCCCGGCGACGACATCCCGAACGCCTTGCCGGCCAGCCAGCGGATCGCCCTCGAACATGAGGAAGCCCTGGCCGACAGCCCGGAAGGCCAGCCTGCCCTGGAGAAAAACAAGGAAACCCGAAGTGCCGGAACGGCCCCTGTGCAACCGCCGATCCTGGCCACCGGGATCAACTTCCAGGCCGACTCACGGCACTGCGCCCTGATCATCACGGCCGGCCACGAACCGGCCCGGATCGACCTCAGCCGCATGGACTGTCACCGCCTGCTGGCCGCGTTGCACCAGACCAGCGTATCGGCCGGGTGGGCAGTGGCCGGACTGCCCGGCTGGCTGAGCGGCCCGCGTTGAAGGTCGCTTTTCAAGATCAGACCCGACCAACCGGATGACCCAAACATACTATTGAACACCAGGATGGGCGTAATTAGTATTCAAGCGATAATTTGAAATATTTGATAGGCAGACGCAGAGATGACAACAATACCCAAGGTCCTGGCCGCAGCGCTTCTATGCCTGGGGCTGACGCCGCTGGCTCAAGCCACGGTGACCGGCACGACCACACTGACCTTCGATGACATCTTTTCGGCCGATCCCGGGGTACCGGACGACGCCGTTGCCGATCTTGCACCTGTCTATGGCGGCCTGCAGTGGGACTCCCGCATCAAATTGATAAACCAGGATTATTATCTTGGCACGGGCGATACTAACTATTCAGGCGCGGGCTACCACACTGGCGTGGTTTCCGGCGACTGGGCCATATACAACATCGATGCCAGTGCCGTGTCGTTCTACGACACCGCGGCCTTCACCTTCATGAGCGCCGATGTCACCCGCGCCACGTCAGATGGCAGCGTCAGCTTCTATGGCTACCGCAACGGCGTCCAGACCGAATCCATGGTGGTCAACGCCACCACCAGCGGACCGACCTTGGTGAACTTCAACTGGACCAACGTGGACAGGGTGACCTTTTCCAGCGACGGCAGCGACGCCGTACTGGACAACATCACGGTCTCCGCCGTGCCGGAACCCGAGACCTACGCCATGCTCATGGCCGGCCTGGGGATGATGGGATTTGTGGCCCGCCGTCGCCGCAGCCTGTCCGCGCGTTGATGGAGAGTCCGAAATGAAACGCCTTGCCACCCTGTTCTGCCTGGCCTTGTCTGCCAGTGCCGCCAACGCCGCCATCCTCTCTTTCGAGGACGTACCGGGCGCCACGGCGGGTTACTACAACAACCCCATCCCCGACGACTACGCCGGCTACGACTGGACTGGCTTTTACGTTACGGACACGACCTATCTGGCCGCCATTCGATCCGGCAACAGCAGCGGCATAACGGACGGCGCCTGGGCCGCCAGCAACGGTGGCGGAAGCCCCGCCAGTGTCACGGGCGAAACCTTGTTCAATTTCTACGGCGCCGACTTCACCCGGTTGCGGTTTTCCACAGCCGCGACGTTGACCCTGATCGCCTATTCCGGTGGGGCCCCGCTTTACACCGACAGTTTCACGATCGGCGCGACACCGGTGACGAAGAGCTATTCCTGGACCGGCATCGACCGGCTCGAATTCATCCCCAGCGTCGGCACGCTTGGCACCAACGTCGCCATCGACCGGCTCAACCTGGTCCCGGTACCGGAACCGGAAACCTACGCCTTGATGCTGGCCGGCCTGAGCCTGATCGGCGCGGTCGCCCGTCGCCACAAACGTCGTCAAACGGCATAAGGGTCGACCGGCCGGGGTCGTACCGCATCGACCCGAACGGCCGCCAGCGCCAGGCTGCATCGGCCGATATTAAATTCGACCGCTGTTTACTATCCTTAGCCTAATTCGCTACCGCCCGCCGGCACGGACCGGCACCAACGACGAGACCACCCCATGTCAGATTCAGCCGAAGAACGACAGGCCGTCAGCTTCGACAGCATTCGCCTCAAGGTCGGCGACATCTTGCAGATGCAAGCCGTGGGTACGGCCGAAACGACCCATTACGGCGTCCGCTACATGGGCGCCGTCAAGGACGCCAGCCTGTTGTTCACCCTGCCCATCGTCGACCATGAAGGCATGTGGATGCGCCTCAACGGCGAGTATGTCTTCCGCACCCTGACCGGCAGCCATATCTATGCCTTCGTCGCACGGCTGATCAAACCGCGCGCGCACCCCTACCCCTACGCCCACTTTTCCTATCCGGAATCGGTCGAGGCCAGACGGGTGCGCCGCTCGCCCCGGATCAAGCTGGAACTGGCAAGTGCGGCCGAGAAGGCCGACGCCACCACCGTGCCGCTCACCTTCCTCGATCTCAGCCTGCATGGCGCCCTGGTGGAGGCCGACGGGCCATTGGGCATCGCCGGCGAAACCGTGCGCGTCACCCTGCCGATCCACCTGTCCGAGGTCAACCGCAAGCTCACCCTGGAAGCGGATATCCGCAACGTGTTCGAGGGCGAACGGCCGAGATACGGACTCGAATTCCATCGCCTGGGCGACGACGATGTCCTGCTGCTGCACTTCTTCATCGACTACCAGATCGCCGAAGGGAGCAGCGGCGGGAGCTGAGTCACCGGCCATCGGACCGGCGATGCGGCAGGGCAGGCGAACCGATCCGCCCACCCCGCAACTCCGGGCTCAGGCGCCCAGCAGGGCGTTCATCCGCTTGACGAAGCCGGCCGGATCGGCCAGTTGGCCGCCGTCGAGCAGCACGGCCTGGTCGAGTACCAGGCGGGCCAGGTCGCCGAAGCGTTCGCCCGCCTCGCCATCCAGTCGCTTGACCAGGGCGTGGCCGACGTTGATCTCCAGGATCGGCTTCGACTCCGGCGCATCCTGGCCCATGGCCTTGAGCATGCGGGCCAGGTGGCCGCTCATGTCCTGCTCGCCGGCCACCAGGCAGGCGGGCGAATCGACCAGGCGGGCACTGACGCGAACCTCCTTGACGTCGTCCTTCAAGGCCTCCTGCAGGCGTTCGATCAGGGCCTTGGCCGCCTCGGCCTTGGGCGCTTCCGCCTCGGCCTCGGCGCCCTCCTCCGATTTCACGGCGGACAGGTCGAGGTCGCCCCGGGCCACGCTGGCGAGCGACTTGCCGTCGAATTCGAACAGGTGGGTGACCACCCATTCGTCGACCCGGTCGGTCAGCAGCAGGACCTCGATGCCCTTCTTGCGGAAGATCTCCAGGTGCGGGCTGGACTTGGCGGCGGCCAGGCTGTCGGCGGTGACGTAATAGACCTTGTCCTGGCCTTCCTTCATGCGACCGATGTAGTCGGCGAACGACACCGTCGCCTGGTCGCTGGCAGTGCTGCGGAAACGCAGCAGCTTGGCGACGCGTTCCTGGTTGGCGTGGTCCTCGCCGACGCCCTCCTTCAACACCTCGCCGAAGTGCTCCCAGACCTTGGCGTAGTCGTCCTGGCGGTTCTCGGCCAGGTCGTCGAGCAGGTCCAGCGCCTTGCGCACGCAGCCGGCGCGGATCATCTCCATGTCCTTGGTCTGCTGGAGGATCTCGCGCGACACGTTGAGCGGCAGGTCGGCGGCGTCGATCACCCCGCGCATGAAGCGCAGGTAGGCCGGCATCAGCTTGCGGGCGTCTTCCATGATGAAGACCCGCTTCACGTACAGCTTCACCCCGGTCTTCGCTTCGCGGTCCCAGAGATCGAACGGCGCGTGGGCCGGCACGTAGAGCAGCAGGGTGTAGTCCTGGCGGCCCTCGACCCGGGCATGGGTCCAGGCCATCGGGTCCTCGTAGTCGTGGCCGACGTGCTGGTAGAAGGCCTTGTATTCCTCTTCCGTGATGTCGTTCTTCGAGCGCGCCCACAAGGCGTTGGCCTTGTTGACCGTCTCTTCCTCGCCCTTGTCGTCGATGAACACGATGGGGATGGCGATGTGGTCGGAATACTGGCGGATGACCGCCTTGATGCGCCAGTCTTCCAGGAATTCGCTCTCGTCCGCCTTCATGTGCAGGACGATCTCGGTGCCGCGGCCGGCCTTCTCGACCGTCTCCAGGCTGTACTCGCCGGCGCCGTCGGATTCCCAGCGCACGCCGTGTTCCTGGGTCAGGCCGGCCCGGCGGGTGGTCAGGGTGATCTTGTCGGCGACGATGAAGCCGGAATAGAAGCCGACCCCGAACTGGCCGATCAGTTGGGCGTCCTTCTGCTGGTCGCCGGTCAGCTTGCCGAAGAATTCCCGGGTGCCGGACTTGGCGATGGTGCCGATGTGCTCGATCACCTCCTGCCGGCTCATGCCGATGCCGTTGTCGCGGATGGTCAGGGTCTTCGCCTCCTTGTCGGCCTGGATCCAGATCTTCAGTTCGGGATCGTCCTCGTACAGGGCAGAGTCGTTGAGCGCCTCGAAGCGCAGCTTGTCGGCCGCGTCGGCGGCGTTCGAGCACAGTTCGCGGACGAAGATCTCCTTGTGCGAATACAGGGAGTGGATCATCAGTTGCAGCAGCTGCTTGACCTCGGCCTGGAAGCCCAGGGTTTCCTTGATGTTCTCAGTCATTTTCCATTCCATAAAAACGAAACCGGCCCCGTAGTTGGGGCCGGCAAGGCAATAGTTCAAGAGTGAATGGGGCCTAGCGCAGGCCCAGCACGTCCTGCATGTCGAACAGGCCGTTATGTTTGCCGGCCAGGAAGCGGGCCGCGCGCAGTGCACCGAGGGCGAAGGTCATCCGGCTGGAGGCCTTGTGGCTGATCTCGACCCGCTCGCCGACGGTGGCGAACAGGGCGGTGTGGTCGCCGACGATGTCGCCGCCGCGCACGGTGGCGAAGCCGATGGTGGAGGGCTGGCGCTCGCCGGTGACGCCCTCGCGGCCGTACACGGCGCAGTCCTTGAGGTCGCGGCCGAGGGCATTGGCGATCACCTCGCCCATGCGCAGGGCGGTGCCGGACGGGGCATCGACCTTGTGCCGGTGATGGGCCTCGACGATCTCGATGTCATAGCCCTCGTCGAGCACCCGGCTGGCCATGTCGAGCAGCTTGAACACCAGATTGACGCCGACGCTCATGTTGGGCGCGAAAACGATGGGGATCTCCCTGGCGGCCGCGGCGATGGCCGCCTTGCCGGCGACGTCGAAGCCGGTGGTGCCGATCACCAAGGCGACCTTGTGCCTGAGGCAGGCCTCGATGTGGGCCAGAGTGGCCTCGGGCCGGGTGAAGTCGATCAGGACGTGGCCGCCTTGCAGGGCCGCGTCCATATCCGCGACCACGGCCGCCTGGCTGGGCACGCCCACCAGTTCGCCGGCATCGCGACCCAGGAAGGGGCTGCCGGGACGTTCCAGGGCGGCATGGAGGCGCATGTCCGGCGCGGCGGCGACGGCTTCCAACAGGGCTCGGCCCATGCGCCCGGAGGCGCCGGCGATGACGACGTTCAGGCTCATGGCTTGGCCGGCTCTTCCGGTTTGACCGCGGCCGCGGGCTGGGCGGCCGGCCCCGGTTCGGCTGCCGGCACGACATCGCCCTCGATGCCGATCAGCTTGTCGTTCTCGAACAATATCGTGATGCGTCGCTGTTGCGTCATCGCGCTGCCTTTCTGGAGCAGGTAGGCATAGTCCCAGCGATCCTTGTGGAAAGGATCGACGATCATCGGGGTGCCCAGCACGAAGCGCACCTGGGACGGCGTCATGCCCGGTTTCAGCTTGGCCAGCATCTCCTGGGTCACCAGGTTGCCCTGTTGCACCTCGATCTGGTACGGCTTGATGCTGTCGATGGGATTGAGCTTGTCGATCGTCTGGCCCCAACTGCCGCAGCCGGCGAGCGCGATCAGGAGCAGGGAGGCAATTACCAATTTTGTCATCATGGGTGAACCATAGGAGTAAGCCTTGCTATGATAACGCGGCCACTACACAAGAGCACACCATGACCAGCGGAGATCAGCTGAAAAGTCTGGGCCTGAAGGTCACCGGCCCGCGACGCAAGATACTGTCGTTGTTCGAGGACACCGATCAGTCCCACCTGTCGGCCGAGGATGTCTACAAGATGCTGCTGGCGGATAACGAGGACGTCGGCCTGGCCACGGTCTATCGCGTGCTGACCCAGTTCGAGCAGGCCGGCATCCTGGTCCGCCATCGTTTCGATGACGACAAGGCCGTCTACGAGCTCAACAAGGGCAGCCATCACGACCACCTGCTGTGCATCCAGTGCGGCCGCGTCGAGGAGTTCTACGACCCCGAGATCGAGCGCCGGCAGAAGAAGATCGCCGCCGACCGCGGTTTCAGGATCCACGACCACAGCCTGTACCTGTACGTCGAGTGCATCAAGGCGGACTGCCCGCACCGGCCCAAGGGCTGAGCTCAGGCGCCGCCCAGCATCTCCTCGGCGTGCCTGCGCGTCGTCTCGGTGATCTTCACCCCGCCCAGCATGCGGGCGACCTCCTCCACCCGTTCGTCCCGGCCCAGCGCGGCGACGCGGCTGAGCGCATGGCCGGCCACGGCTTCCTTGCTGACCCGGAAATGTCCCGCCGCGCCGGCGGCAACCTGGGGCAGGTGGGTCACGCACAAAACCTGATGGCGGCGGCCCAGTTCGGCCAGCATGTGGCCGACGATCTCGGCCACGCCGCCGCCGATGCCGGAATCGACCTCGTCGAAGATCAGGACCGGGGCGCCGGCGTTTTCCGACAGGATGGTCTGCAGCGCCAGGCCAATACGCGACAACTCGCCGCCGGAAGCGGTCTTGGCCAGCGGCTTCAGGCCCTGGCCGGCATGGGGGGCAACCTGGAATTCGACCGCTTCCAGGCCGGCCGCCTCCGGTTCGCATGACTCCAGCGCCGCCTCGAAACGGCCGCCCTGCATCGACAGGCGCTGCATGGCCTCGGTCACCGCCTTGGCCAGCCGGGCGGCGGCCTTGCCGCGCTTTGCGCTGAGCTCTTCGGCCAGCTTCAGGTAAGCGGCACGGGCCGCTGCCGCGGTCTTGCGCAGGCCGACCGGATCGGCCAGGCGCTCCAGTTCGGCCAGTCTGGCGCGCGCCTCGTCGAGCAGGCCGGGCAGTTCTTCCGGGCGGACCCTGAACTTGCGCGCGGCATCGCTGACCTGGGCCATGCGCGCCTCGGCCTGGTTCAGGGCATCGGGATCGAGGTCGACCCGTTCGGCATAGTGGTTCAGTTCGCGGGCGGCCTCCTCGGCCTGGATCAGCGCGTTGTCGAGCATCGCCACCGCGTCGTTCAGGCTGACGTCGATCCCGGCCAGGGCCAGCAGGCGGCCATGGGCCGCGCGCAACTGGCCGGTCACGCCCTGGCCTTCGTCGTCGATCATGGCGACCACCTGCTGGGCGCCCTGGAGCAGTTCGGCGGCATGGGCCAGGCGCCGATGGCCGTCCTGCAGCGGACCCCACTCATCGGCGCCAAAGGCCAGTGCGGCCAACTCGTCGATCTGCCAGTGCAGACGCTCGCGCTCATCGGCGGCCTCGGCGGCATGGGCCTCGGCCTCGCGGCAGGACTTTTCCAGGCTGCGCCAGTGCCGGTGCGCATCGGCCACGCGCACGGCCAGCCCGGTCGCCTCGGCGTACTGATCGAGGATCTGGCGCTGCACGCCCGGCCGCAGCAGGGAATAGTGGGCATGCTGGCCGTGGATGTCGACCAGGAATTCGCCCGCCTCCTTGAGCTGGCCCAGGGTCACCGGCCGGCCGTTGACGAAGGCGCGCGAACGCCCGCCGGCCTCGACCACACGGCGCAGCAGGCAGGTGTCGTCGTCGCCTTCCAGGTCGTTCTCCGCCAGCCACGCGGCCAGTGCCGGCGTGACCGCGAAGCTGGCCGTCACCTCGGCCCGCTCGCCGCCCTCGCGCACCACGCCGGACTCGGCCCGTTCGCCCAGGGCCAGCTGCAGGGCATCGAGCAGGATGGACTTGCCGGCGCCGGTCTCGCCGGTCAGCACCGAGAAGCCGGGGGCGAATTCCAGGTCGAGGCGATCGACCAGGACGAAGTCGCGGATACTCAAACCAAGTAGCATCAGAGTTTTTCGCCCCAGCGCAGTTTCTGGCGCAGGGTGTCGTAATAGTTGTGGTCCAGCGGCTGCAGCAGGCGCACGGCGTTGCGGGCGCGCTGGATGACCACCCGGTCGCCAACCATGATGTCGCGGTGGTTCTGGCCGTCGAAGTGGACCCGGCAGTCGTCGGCGTGGATCAGGTTGACCTCGATCTCGGACCGGCTGTTGACCGCGATCGGCCGCGCCGACAGGGTATGCGGACAGATCGGCGCCAGCACGAAGGCCTCCAGGGTGGGGTGCAGGATCGGCCCGCCGGCCGACAGGGCATAGGCGGTGGAACCGGTCGGCGAGGCCACCACCAGGCCGTCGGCGCGCTGGCTGTAGACGAATTTGTTGTCGATGTAAACCTCGAACTCGATCAGGCGGCCCATGGCGCCCTTGCTCACCACGGCGTCGTTGAAGGCGTACATGTGGAACATCAGGTCGCCATCGCGTTCGAGCGAGCAATCGAGCATGATGCGCGGCTCCTCGACATACTGGCCGGCCAGCATCTCGTCCAGGGTGACCAGCATGGTGTCCACCGAGACATCGGCCAGGAAGCCCAAGCGGCCCTGGTTGATACCGATCAGCGGCACCTTGAAATCGACCAGGGAGCGGGCGATCGCCAGCATGGTGCCGTCGCCGCCCATGACGATGGCGAGGTCGATGTCGTTGGCGATATCCATCAGCGGCGCGCAGGGCAGATCGGTCAGATGGCAGAACTCCGCGGTATAGGTGGTGAGCACCACCTCATGGCCGCGCTGGAGCAGGAAATTCGCCAGCCTCAGCATGTAACCGCTGATGCTGGTACTGTTGTGTTTGCCGACCAGGGCGATTTTCTTGAAAATTTGCGGCATAGGCGGAATTATAGTGACGACTTACCCGGCGAAATACGAAACGACATGTTAAACGAACGCGCCCGCATCCTGTTGAAAACCCTGGTCGAATGCTATATCGACGAGGGCCAGCCGGTCGGCTCGCGCACCCTGGCCAAGCAGACCGGGCTCAACCTGTCGCCGGCCTCGATCCGCAACATCATGTCCGACCTGGAGGAAGGCGGCTACATCATCAGCCCGCACACCTCGGCCGGCCGCATCCCCACCGCCAAGGGCTATCGGCTGTTCGTCGACACCCTGCTGACGGTAAAGCCGCTGACCCATCCCGACCTCAGCCAGATCGAAACCCGGCTGGCGCCGAGCGACCCGCAACGCCTGGTCACCTCGGCCTCCAGGCTGCTGTCGGACCTGACCCAGTTCGCCGGCGTGGTGGTGGTGCCGCACCGGCGCCGGCAGACCTTCCGCCAGATCGAGTTCATCCGGCTGTCGGAAAAACGCATCCTGCTGATCATCGTCACCCCCGAAGGCGAGGTGCAGAACCGGGTGCTGGTCAGCGATCACCACTACACCGACAGCCAGCTGACCGAGGCCGCCAACTTCTTCAACAGCCATTACGGCGGCCTCTCGTTCGAGGTGGCGCGCACCCGCCTGGTCAAGGAACTCATCGACCTGCAATCCGACATCAGCAGGCTCATGCAGGCCGCCGTCCAGGTCGGCAGCGAGACCCTGGGCCAGAGCGAATCCGACTACGTGATCAGCGGCGAAGTGAACCTGATGCGCACCCCCGACCTGTCCGCCGACATGGAACGCCTGCGCCGGCTGTTCAACCTGTTCGAGCACAAGACCGACCTGATGCAGCTGCTCGACATGAGCGACAAGGCCGGCGGCGTCCAGCTCTACATCGGCGCCGAGTCCGGCGTCTCGCCCCTGGACGAATGCAGCGTCATCGCCGCGCCCTACGAGGTGGACGGCCAGGTGGTCGGCACCCTGGGCGTGATCGGCCCGACCCGGATGGCCTACGAACGGGTGATCCCGATCGTCGACATCACCGCCCGATTGCTGTCGAATGCGCTCTCCTATCACTGAGCCAGACGCAAGCACCAAGACGCAAGATTCAAGAAACACCCTTGGTTCTTGCGCCTGCCCCTTGAATCTTGCCTCTTGCCTCTCGAATAAATGACCGCCTTCCTGCCCGAACCGCCCTTCCGCCACGACCAGCCCGAACGCATCGGCATCCTGCTGATCAACCTCGGCACCCCGGATGCGCCGACGCCACCGGCCTTGCGCACCTACCTGAAGGAGTTCCTCTCCGACCGCCGCGTGGTGGAGATCCCGCGCGCGCTCTGGTGGCCGATCCTGAACGGCATCATCCTGAACACCCGGCCGGCCAGGTCGGCGGCCAAGTACGCCAGCATCTGGCAGGCGGACGGTTCGCCGCTGAAGGTGCACACCGAACAACTGACCAGCCTGCTGGCCAGCGAACTGGCGGACCGTCTGGCCATGCCGCTGGTGGTCGACTACGCCATGCGCTACGGCCAGCCTTCGGTCGCGTCGGTCATCGATGCCATGAAGGCGAAGGGCTGCAACCGCCTGCTGGTCCTGCCGCTCTACCCCCAGTATGCCGCCAGCAGCACCGCCACCGCCCTGGATGCGGTCTATCGCACCCTGCTGCAGACCCGGTACATGCCGGAGCTCCGCACCGTGCTGCATTACCACGACCATCCGGGCTACATCGCCGCGCTCAGGCAGAGCGTCGAGGCCCACTGGGCCGAGCATGGCCGGCCCGATGTCCTGCTGATGAGCTTCCACGGCGTACCCAAGCGCAGCCTGGAACTGGGCGACCCCTATCACTGCGAATGTCTGAAGACCGGACGCCTGCTGGCCGAGTCGCTCGGCCTCGCGCCCGAGCAATACCGGATCACCTTCCAGTCCCGTTTCGGCAAGGCGGAATGGCTGAAACCCTATACCGCCGCGACCCTGGCCGAACTGGGGCAACGCAAGACCGGCCGGGTCGACGCGATCTGTCCCGGTTTCGCGGCCGACTGCCTGGAGACGCTGGAAGAGATCGCCATGGAAGGCAAGGCCACCTTCCTCAACGCCGGCGGCGGCGAATTCAACTACATCCCGGCCCTGAATACCCGGCCGGCCTGGATAGCCATCCTGACCGAGCTGATCCTGGCGCAGCTACCCGGATGGCTGCCGGAAAATTACTCCCCTGAAAGTGAAACCGCTCGGCTTGCGGACCGCTCCCGGCGTGCCCAGGAAAATGGCTGCAAAATATAGGTAAAAGCCTTATCAATATTAGGGTTTGCTTGTTGAATTATCCGGGCTCTTATTTCACTATCCGCTTGATCCAGATCAACAGCGCTACCTAGCGCTGTTTTGATATTGTTTCTGGTTGGCGGTTTTCGCCTTTTTTCAAAAGCTTGGAGGAGCAACATGAAAAATTCCCTCGCCGTAACCCTGCTGCTGGCAGGTGCCCTGGGCACTGCCGCATCGGCCTATGCCGTCGATACGCGCGCCCGTTTCATCGCTGCAAACTGTTCATACTGCCATGGCCCGGACGGCAAGAGCCGCGGTGCCGTACCCAGCCTGGCCGGCCTCGAACCCGGCTATTTCGTCGACCAGATGAAGGCTTTCAAGGACGGCTCCCGCCCCGGCACCGTGATGAAAAAGCACGCCAACGGTTACACCGAAGCCGAGTATGAAATGATGGCCAAGTATTTCGCTGCGATCAAATAAGACGATAGGAGAAAAATCACCATGACAATCAATCGTCGCGACTTTATCAAAGCCTCCGCCGGCGCTGTCGGCACTGCCGCTCTCGGCAACCTGGCCGGCTGCGCCTCCGTGCAAACCGGCAGTGCCGGTCCCAAGGTGGTCGTGGTCGGTGCCGGCTTCGGCGGTGCCACCTTCGCGCGCTACCTGAAGCTGTGGGCGCCGCAGGCACAGATCACCGTGATCGAGCCGAACACCAAGTTCGTTTCCTGCCCGTTCTCCAACACGGTGCTGGCCGGCGTCAACCAGATGGAAGACATCACGATGCCGTACGACTACCTGAAGCAGGCGGTCGACAACTTCGTGCCCGACACCGTCACCGCCATCGACACCGCCAAGCAGACCGTCACCACCGCGGGCGGCAAGACCTTCGCCTACGACAAGCTGGTCCTGGCCGGCGGTGTCGAACTGCTGTTCGACAAGGTGCAGGGCTATGACGCCGAGGCGCAGAAGACCATCAAGCACGCCTGGAAGGCCAGCGCCGACCAGACCGGCGTGCTGCGCCAGCAACTGGAAGCCATGCCCGACGGCGGCACCTTCGTGATGTCGGTGCCGATGTCGCCCTACCGTTGCCCGCCCGGCCCCTATGAGCGCGCCTGCATGGTCGCCACCTACTTCAAGAAGGCCAAGCCCAAGTCCAAGGTCATCATCCTGGACGGCAACCCGGACATCGCCTCCAAGAAGCCGCTCTTCCTGGCCGCCTGGAAGAAGCATTACGGCTACGGCACCGACAACAGCATGATCGACTATCGTCCCAACAACATGCCGCGCATGGTGGATGCCAAGACCATGATCGTCGGCACCGAGTTCGACGAGGTGAAGGGCGACGTCATCAACGTGGTGCCGCCGATGCGTGCCGCGACCATCACCGGCATCGCCGGCGTGCGCGACGGCAACAGCGGCAACTGGTGCACCATCGACTACCGCACCTTCGAGTCCAAGGTCACCAAGAACGTCCACGTCCTGGGCGATTCCACCCTGACCAACTTCCCGAAGTCCGGCTCGGTGGCCAACAACACCGGCAAGATGTGCGCCTACGCCCTGTCCGAGGAATTCGCCGGCCGCCAGGCCGATCCGGCCCCGGTGGTGACCAACACCTGCTACTCGGCCGGTTCCGAATCGACCGCCTTCCACGTCGCCACGGTATTCCGCTGGAACGAGGAGAAGCAGTCCATGGTGCCGCCGCCGAACGCCAACGGCATCTCCAGCGAGGAAAGCGAACTGGAAATGGCCTACATGGAATCCTGGGCGCGCAACGTCTGGGCCGACACCCTGGGCCTGCCGGAGAGCTACAACTTCACCGCCAAGGGCTGATCCGGCCCTAGCGCGGAATCTAAGGGGGCTTCGGCCCCTTTTTTCATGGGCATCCTCCTTGGAGCCCATGGCGGCCCCCTTTCTGGAGTTCGCGCGATCGCAAATATCGCCTGAGCCTTTGCCCTTGAAAATGAATATTCGAATGGCCAGATCAGGCTATTGTCCGAATGTCAACCGCTAAAGTATCTTCCATATTCACAACAAAATGAGGGGGCGTCGTGAACAAGATCATTTTATTGGCCGCTCTGGCTTTCAACCTGAGTACGTCGGCCTACGCCGCCAGCAACCTCATTAGCAACGGCGGTTTTGAATCCTATTCCACAAGCGGCCTGGTTGGCGGCCACAATTTCTACACTGCAGACGCCGGCTCGAATGCGATTGATGGCTGGACCATAGGCGGCACCTCGGTTGATCTGATATTCGGTGGCAGCTATGGCGCAGTCACGGGCACCAGCATCGACATGCTCGGCAGCCCGGGACCGGGGTCGTTGTCGCAAATATTCGATACCATTGCTGGCCAAACTTATATTCTGACCTTTGACCTGTCGGCAAACACGGGGAGCGACAACACCCCCGCGGCGAAGGCCTTGTATGTCAGCCTGAACGACGCACAGGTGGCCGCCTACACGGGAACGAGCACGATCACGTCGGAATCATTAAGTTTTACGGCAACCTCGGAACACACCACGCTCAGCTTCGCCAGCGGCCCAACTGGTGGTTCAGGCGCTGTCCTTGATAACGTAGCCGTCGCTGCCGTGCCCGAACCTGAAACCTACGCCATGCTGATGGCTGGCATCGGTCTGCTGGGCTTCATGGGTCGAGGCAAGAAGCGGTCCGCCTGACGCCTGTTCGACGGCTTGGCAACCGGGCGCTCCAGACACCGGGTTACGATTATTTCGTGCGGGACGCGCTCACGCGCAGCACATGGGTTGATCACGAAATTCCGGGGCCCGAATTGCCTCAAAGCTCGAACTGCTGGTCCGGCATGAGCGCACGCGGTATGCCGCAGGGCAGGCTGGGGTCGGCCAGTTCGGCCATGATGGCGGACTCGCCGCCCGGCTTCAGGTGGGTGATCCAGACCGGCACGCCCGGTTTCAGCCTGGCCAGGTCGGGCAGCAGGGTGGCCGGGCAATAATGGTCCGAGACCGCGGCGATGTCCTGGTGGTCGTTGTCGAACGAGGCCTCGACGATGAAATGCCTGAGATCGCTGGTGGCATTGGCGATTTCGAACAAATCGCTGTGGCTGGTCGTGTCGCCCGAGAAGATCAGGCTGCCACGCTCGCCGCGCAGCCGATAGCCGACCGCAGGCCGGCCGTGGCTGGCCGGAATGGCGGTGATCTCGCGCGCACCCAAGCTGACCGGCTGGCCGATTTCCAGCGGCACATAGACCATGAAGGGCCGTTCGGGAGTGGGGACGCGGGCGAAGTCGGGCCAGATCTGCCAGTTGAAGATATGTGCCTTCAGTATCTCGATCACCCCGGGCAAGGCATGGATCTGGAGCGGGGCCGCCCGCCCGACCCCGACGCTGTCGAGCATGGTCGGCAAGGCCAGGATGTGATCCAGATGGGCGTGGGTGACGAAAAGATGGCTGATGCGCGCCATCGCCTCCAGGCTCAGCCGGGTGACGCCGCTGCCGGCATCGATGAGGATATCGTCGTCGACCAGGAGCGACGTGGAATGGCGGTCGCCGCCGATGCCGCCGGAACAACCCAGTACCCGGACTTTCATGCGAACCCTCCCTCGAAAACACCAGGCGCCAGGCACATGACACGAGGTGCAAGCCGCCCTTGTGCCTTGTGTCTTGCCCCTTGAGTCTCGAATCCAGTCATTTCGTCGTGAAGGTAAAGGCGCCATCCCAATCGTCGGGCGGCGGTTCGGTCCGGAAATGCGCGATGCGGCCCAGGTAGACCTCATACAGCTTGTACGGTCTCTTGCCATTGAGGTCGCGCAGCTTCGCCTCGGCCTCGTCCCAGCGCCGGGCCAGGTAGTCGGCCAGGGCGGCCTCGAAAGCGGCCGCCTCGTCCAGGCGTTCCCTGGCCACCTCGCTGGCCACGCCGAGCGGCTCGTAGATGGTCACCGGCACCTGCTTGCCCTTGACCCGCACCTTGTCGACGGTCATGAAGGCGAGATCGGGACAGGCCGCCACCGTATCCTCGCCGACCAGGACCAGCGAACCGTACTGCCGGGTCAGGCCTTCCAGGCGCGAGGCCAGGTTCACCGCATCGGCCATCACGGTGTAGGCCATGCGGAATTCCGAACCCATGTTGCCGACCGACATGCGGCCGGTGTTGACGCCGACCCCGATGCGCACCGGCGGCCAGCCATTCTTTTCCAGCACCGGGTTCAGTTCGGCCAGGGTGGCCTGCATGGCCATGGCGGTGAGCACCGCGTCGCTGGCATGGCGGTCGTCGCTCATCGGCGCGCCCCAGAAGGCCATGATGGCGTCGCCGATGTACTTGTCGATGGTGCCGCGGCTTTCCTGCACCAGCTTGGTCATGTGCGACAGGTAGGCGTTGAGCATGTCGGCCAGTTGCGAGGCCTCCAGCTTTTCCGAGATGCTGGTGAAGCCGACGATATCGGAGAACAGCACCGTCATCACGCGCGACTCGCCGCGCAGGCTGTAGCGTTCCGGGTCCTTGGCCATCTCGTCGACCAGTTCGTGCGGCACGTACTGGCCGAACAGCCGGGTGATCTGGGCCTTGGACCGGGCCTCGACGAAGAAACCGTAGGACATGTTGATGACGAACAGCCCCAGCACCGCCACCAGCGGCGCAGCCACCGGCAGGTGGACATTCCAGTGCTGCCAGAGCTGCAGATCCACCCCGATCAGACCCGCGGCAACCAGCAGGGTGGCCAGGGACGCCCACAGCGGGGCGACGAAGGGCAGCAGCACCGCCATCGCCAGGCCGGCGAGCAGGACCATGGCGATCTCGATCCAGTGCGCCGAGACCGGCTGCCACTTGATGCTCCCGTCGAGGATGCCGGAGATCAGGTTGGCGTGGATCTCCACCCCCGGGAAGACCTTGGCCACCGGGGTCACCCGGAGGTCCATGATGCCGGGCGCGGTGGAGCCGATCAGCACCGCACGGCCTTCCAGCTTGGCGGCCTCCGCGCTGCCGTCGAGCACCCTGGCCGCAGAGACGTACTCGAAGGCGCCCGGGGGACGATAGGGCACCATGGCCCGCGCCTGGCCGTCCATCGGGATGATCAGGCCATCCATGTCCAGCGCCGCCGGATGTATCCCGTCGGCCGGGTGGATCGCCGGCGCGCCGGAACCCATGGCCTGCTGCGTGGTCAGCAGCGGCAGCGAGCCGTAACACTTGCCCTGATGCTCGATCAGCAACGGCATCCGGCGCGCCACGCCGTCGAAATCCGCCTCCATGTTGAAGAACCCGGCCGTGCCGGCCTTGGCCTGCAGGCGTGGCAGATTGGCGCTATAGGCCTGGCCGAGCATGGGATGCACGCCGACCCGGTGCAGTTCGGCGCAATCCAGCAGCGGGGCCGGCAGGCCATCCGGATTGGTCGTCTCCGCGCCCTGGGCGAAGTTGAAGTAATAGCCGAGCACCGAAGGCCCGCTGGCCAGGGCCTCGCCCAGTTTGGCGTCGTAGTCGAGGCGGGGCCGCAACTGGCCGAGCAGGCTGGCAAAACCGGCCTCGCCGGCCAACTCCTTGGTGGCCAGGCGTTCCAGCACCGGCAGGCCGGAGCTCTGGTCCGGCTCGGCGAAGATGATGTCGTAGCCGACCGAAGCGACGCCGTACTGCAGGAAAAGGTTCTCGGTCAGGCGGGCCATCTTGTCGCGCGGCCAGGGCCAGCGGCCGACTTCCTGCAGGCTTTTTTCATCGATGTCGACGATCACCACCCGGTCGTCCATGGCGTTGACCATGTAGCGGTTGAGCTTGTAGTCGTAGATCATCGCATCCAGCTTGGCCAGCATGCCGAGGTCGTACAACCCCGAGGCATGGCCGATCAGGATGCCCAGAAAGACCAGGCTGGCGGCAAACTGGTTGACGAAGCGGCGGCCGCGCAGGTTCATCGCGGGCAGGTTGAACTTGGGCATGGGCATGTCATCTCATTCCAGGGTCACGTCCGGATTGTATCCCGGTATTTCGCGCACATCCGGGTCGTCGTCCTGCTCGGGATCAAGATACCGCCGGGCATAGTACAGATAGACCCGCTCGCGGATGAAGACGTCGAACAGGTCGGGGTCGATGTGGCCCTCCTGCTTCATGCGCCCGAGTATGGCCAGGGTCTCCGACAAGGGCTTGCCCGGCTTGTAGGGCCGGTCCCGTGCGGTCAGGGCCTCGAAGATGTCGGCGATGGCCATCATGCGCGCCGGGACCGACATCTGGTCGCCGGTCAGGCCGCGCGGATAGCCCTTGCCGTCCATCCGTTCGTGGTGGCCGCCGGCGTATTCGGTGACGTGGCGCAGGTGCTTGGGCCAGGGCAGTCCTTCCAGCATGCGGATGGTCAGGTCGATGTGCCGGTTGATGATCGCGCGCTCCCCGTCCGACAGGGTGCCGTGCGGAATGTTCAGCATGGCGGCCTCCTCCTCGCTGAGCAGGGGCGCCTCCTCGCCGTCCGGGGCACGCCAGCGATGTCGCTCGGCGATCTCGCGTACCCGTGACTGGTCATTTTCGGACATCGCTTCGCCGCCCAGGTTGGCCGCGCGCAGAAAGGCCCGTTCGGCATCGAGAGCCGCGTCGATCCCGGCCTGGCGCGCGGCCAGTTCACCGCGCCAGCCGGAGTCCGGCGAGCGTTGCGCCAGCAGGGCCTCCAGTTCACCTATCCGGGCATCCCGCCTGAGCACCTCGAAGCGGGTATCGACCAGGGCGATGCGGTCGAACAGGGTCTCCAGCTTGGTCGACTTGTCGACCACATGGACCGGCGTGGTGATCTTGCCGCAGTCGTGCATCAGGGCGGCCAGTTCCAGTTCCTGGCGCATGGCGTCGGTGAGCACGAACTCCTTCAGCGGACCGACCCCGGTCCGGCTGGCCGCCTCGGCCAGCAGCATGGTGATGATGGGTACGCGCTGGCAATGGCCGTGGGTATAAGGCGATTTTTCGTCCAGGGCCGCGTTGATCACCTTGATGAAAGCGATGAACAAGGCCTCCAAACGGTCTAGCAGCAGGCGCTTGTTGAGCACGATGGCGGCCTGCGAGGCCAGGCCCTCGGCCAGGTACTGGCTGTCGCGGTCGAACTCGACGATGCCCCCGGTATCGGGGTCGAGGGCGTTGATCAATTGCAGCACCCCCATGATCTCGTCTTCATGGTCGATCAGGGGCACGGTCAGGAACGATTTCGAACGGTAGCCGTTGGCCTTGTCGAAGGCGCGTGCGCCGGTGAAGTCGAACTCGTCGACATCATAGGCATCGGCCAGGTTGATGGTCCGGTGCTGGATCGCGGCCGCCGCCGACACCGCGTGCAGGTTGGCCGTGCCGTCGGCCTGGTAGAGCGGGATCGGGTTGAGGGTCAGCTTGGCGCCGGCCGGACCGCCCAGCCTGATCGCCAGCGAATTGTTGCGGATGATCTCGAAGTGCAGCGAACCGCCCTGGGCCAGGTAAAGCGTGCAGCCATCGGCATGGGTCAATTCCATCGCCGCCTCGACGATATACGCGAGGATGACATCGGTATCGCGCTCGGAGGACAAGGCGACGCCCACCGCCACCAGACGCTCAAGACGCTGCAACAGCCTCGCTTGCTTGTAGATCACGGCTCCCCCAATCGATGGCAGTTTCAGATCGATGCCTGCCTGCACGGCCAACTCACGGCAGCCGGAACCTTTCTCATCATAGGCAAACCACCATCGCGACGCATAGCGCTATCATGCCGGGCATGGACCCGATCATCGATGCCCTGACCCGACGCGGTGCCGCCCAGCTCGCCTGGCTGCGCGGCTGGCGCGGCTTCGGCCGCTTCGCCGCCGTCGCCATCGTCGAGTCCCTGACGCCGGCCACCTACAACAGCGCCACCCGCTCGGTGGTGCAGAAGCAGATCTATTTCACCGCCTGGCAGATCCTGCCCACCTTCACCCTGTTCTCGGCCGTGCTGTCCTTCGTGCTGATCCAGATCGTGGTCGATGCCGCGCGCAATTACGGCTTCGCCCAGCACGCCCTGGAGGCCTCGGTACGCATCCTGGTCCTGGAGATACTGCCCCTGCTCACCGCCCTGTTCGTCGGCCTGCGCTCGGGTGCGGCGATCAACACCGAGGTGGCGCTGATGGTCGTGCACAACGAGATGAAGGCCCTGGCCGACTCCGGCGTCGATCCGATGCGCTTCGAATTCATCCCCCGGGTCATCGGCGGGGTCATCTCCGTCCTCGCGTTGACCGCGGTGGCCAGCGCCCTGGCGCTGGTCCTGGCCTATATCGCGGTGTACGGCTTCCAGGTCTGGAGCCTGTCCGAGTTCAACCGGGTGATGGGCAACATCTTCGACATCCCTGCCATCGCCCTGCTCTGGGCCAAGGTGCTCGCATTCGGCCTGGCGGTGACCGTGATCCCGATCTCGGAAGGGCTGGCGGCGCCACCGGCCAAGCTGTTCTTCGTGCCCATTTCGGTGCTGCGCGGCATGGTGCGGCTGTTTTTCGTCCTGATGCTGGTCGAGGTGATCTCATTAGTGCTCAAGTACATCTGAAATGGGTGGCGGATGACGCCGCCCGGTGCGCGGTCATGGCCATGGCGCAGGAATCGGAAATCTCGCTGATCTCCGAGGAATTGCCCCTGCGCGCCAACCTGTCGGTGCTGGAGAACATCGCCATCGTGCCGCAATACCGCCAGAACATGGCCTACGATCAGGCCGCCGACCAGGCCTGGTCGCTGCTGGTCGGGCTGAACCGGAGCGAGTGCGCCTTCAAGCGTGACCCGGACCTCAGCAGGGAGGAGCGTTTCGTCGCCAAACTGCTGCGCGCCGTGATCCGCTCTCCCTCTATAATCATCATCGACCGCCCCGCCCTGCTGCTGCCGGACACCCACTACCCGCCCTTCGTCGAGGCGACATTGGCTGCGCTCGACGACAAAATCAACGAATGCTGGATCGTGGACTACACATGGAACGAGCCCCTGTACGCGCCCCGCTGATCAAGAACATGGAATTCAAGGTCGGACTCCTGCTGGTCCTGACCATGATCCTCGCCGCAGGCTTCCTGTTCTATGCCCTGTTTGCCCGCGGCGCCTTCGAGCGCACCCAGCGCCTGATCCTGGTGACCGAGAACGCCGAGGGCGTCGAGGCCGGGATGAGCATGACCTACGCCGGTTTTCCGGTCGGCCAGGTCAAGCGCATGAACCTGACCGAGCAAGGCCAAGTGCGCATCGAGATGGCCATCCCGGTCAAGGACGCCAAGTGGCTGCGCGAAACCAGCGTATTCACCCTGGAGAAGTCGCTGGTCGGGGGCGCCAAGATCCGCGCCTTCTCGACCAACCTGAAAGACCCCGAATTGCAGGACAGCGCCGAACGCCCGCTCTATACCGGCGACGCCGCGGCAGAGATACCCGAGATACTGGCCAAGGTGAAGGCCATTCTGGCCAACGTGAACGACATGACCAAGGGCGACTCCAGCATCAACCAGAGCCTGGCCAACGTGAAGGCGGTGACCGAGCGCATGACCGGCGAATACGGCGTCATCGGTGGCGTGCTCGGCGCGCCGGAAAATGCCAGGAAGGTGGTCCAGGCCATCGACCACACCAACAGCCTGCTCACCTCGCTGAACGGCGTCTCGCTCAAGGCGGACGGCATGCTGGGCAAGACCGACCAGCGGGTGTTCGGCCAGGGCGGGGTCATGGACGAGGCGCAGAAGAGCGTGGTCCAGATCAATGCCATCCTCGGCGACGTGCGCGAAAGCCTGAAGAAGGCCGACGCCATCCTGGCCAACGGCCAGGCCATCTCGGCCGACGTCAAGGAGGCCACCACCGACATTGCCACCCTGCGCACCGAGGTCGACGACAGCCTGACCAAGGTCAACCACCTGATCAACGAGATCAACCGCAAGTGGCCGTTCTCCCGCGACGTGGAGGTGAAGCTGCCATGATCCGCCCTCTGTCGCTGCTCGCCCTGCTGACCCTCGCCGGCTGTGCCGGTGCACCGCCGCCGCCGGACTGGAAGATGAACGCCCAGAGCGGGCTGGAAGGCTTCCAGAAGTATTACCTGGACGGCAACGCCAAGCTGGCCGACCTCAACTTCGCCAAGGCGCGCGCCGAGGCGGCCCGCACCGGCCGCCCGGACCTGATCGCCCGCATCGAACTGGCCCGCTGCGGCGTCCGCGCCGCCGGCCTGGAATACGACGACTGCTTCGGCTTCGCGGCCCTCAAGGACAGTGCCGCGCCGGCGGAACGGAACTACGCCGAATTTCTCGCCGGCAACTGGCAGGGCCTCGATGCCAAGCTGCTGCCGGCGCAATACGGACCGGTACTGAAGGCGGGCGGCGAGGCCAATCTGGCCGAGGTTAAGGAACCGGCCTCCCGCCTGATCGCCGCCGGCATCCTGTTCAGGACCGGCCGCCTCACCCCGGCCGGCATCGCCGAAGCCGTCGACACCGCCTCCGAACAGGGCTGGCGGCGCCCGCTGCTGGCCTGGCTGGGCGTCGAACTGAAGCGCGCCGAGGCCGCGGGGGACCGCGATGCCATGGCACGGGTACAACGACGCATCGACCTGGTGTCGTCGTCGGTCAAGCCGTAATCACGGATTTCGCAGCGCCTGCAATAGACGAGCGATTTACTCATATAATGCGGTCCTTCTCGGGGGAGTTGAGGAATGGATACGCTGATAAACTGGCTGCATGAGCCCTGGCCCTGGTACGTGGCCGGGCCGATGATCGGACTCATGGTCCCGCTGATGCTGGTCATCGGCAACCGCTCGTTTGGCATCTCGAACAACCTGCGCCACCTGTGCGCGATCACCCAGCCGCGTCATGTCGATGTCGTCTTCTTCAAGTACAACTGGAAGGAGCACATCTGGAGCCTGTATTTCGTGATCGGCACCGGCCTGGGCGGCTTTCTGGCCGGGGTGGCGTTCGCCAACCCGAACCCGGTCGCCCTGACCCCGGGCGCGCTGGCGATGCTGCTGTCCTGGGGCTTCACGGCACCGGGCGGGGCCCTGATCCCGCCGGAACTGTTCGCCCCCACGGTACGCAACCTCACCTTCCTGTTCACCGCCGGGGTGCTGGTCGGTTTCGGCACCCGCTACGCCGGCGGCTGCACCTCCGGCCATGCCATCACCGGCCTGTCCACCCTGCAACTGGTCTCGGTCTACGCGGTACTCGGCATCTTCGCCGGTGGCCTGCTGTCGTCCTGGCTACTGGTCCCCCTGCTGCTGCAATGAGACGCTATATTCCCTACCTGCTGGCCGGCATGGCCTTCGGCTTCATCCTGGTCAAATCGGAAGCCGCCTCCTGGTACCGCATCCAGGAGATGTTCCATTTCCAGAACTTCCACATGTTCGGGATCATGTTCTCGGCCATCGTCACCGGCCTGACCAGCGTCCAGCTCATCAAGTACCTGGGCCGCCGCTCGCTCGACGGCCAGGCCATCGAGATCCCGGTCAAGCCGCCCGGCCGCAAGAGCTACATCTACGGCGGCCTGATCTTCGGCCTCGGCTGGGGCCTGATCGGCCTATGCCCCGGCCCGGTGTTCGCGCTGGTCGGCACCGGCTCGATCGGCGCCCTGGCGGTGCTGGCCGGCGCCCTCCACGGGACCTGGCTGTACGGGGCACTGAAGGAGAAGTTTCCCCATTAATACTATTGATTGGCGGTACGAATAGTTGCTTTGACAGCCGTAGTCCATCGGTCTAACCTAGCCGCCGGCAAAGCCTGTTCGGCATCATGCCGTGTCCCGCCAGAACAGGCCCAATACGCCCCAATTGCATGTGAGGAGACTATTTAAAATGCGTAAACAGCTGTTCATCCTGGCCGCCATGTCCTGCGCAGCCGCCACCCAAGCCGCCCCCCTGATGTCCAACGAATGGGCCAACCAGGCCTGTCAATACTGGAACACCAACCCCGCGCTGACCACCGAACTGGCCGTGAAATGGGCGCCGAACGATGGCGGCCGCGGCTACAAGATCATCCACATGTACCGCGACGAATGCGGCGAAGCCAGCAAGGTGGAAATGACCATTTCCACCAAGGGCGGCAAGACCACCTGCGTCTATGCCGGGCCGATCCAGCATGCCAATCTGGACCTGACCATGGATTACCTGATGCACGCCGAAACCAAGCGCTGGCATGAGATGGGTTCCGGCGAGTACGGCCCCATGCGCGCCATGATGTTCGGCCGCCTGAAGTTCGAAGGCCCCAAGGTCGAGGCCATGAAGGTCATGGGCCCGTTCGAGCAGTTCCTGCTTATCCCCGGCAAGGTGCCCGGCGACGACAGCTGCCCGGCCAAGTAATACCCGGCCCCGGAAACAAAAAAGCCCGCTTCGGCGGGCTTTTTTTTGGCGGGTCCGGCTCAGTGCAGCTTCGGCGCACCCTGTTCGGCCGGGAAGCCGTTCTTGATTTCCTCCGGGGTGGCGTCGCGGATCGACAATATCTCCGCCACGCACTTGGCCACCCGCCCGGCCATCGGATTGTTGCCGTCCAGGGTGATCTTGCCGTCCTCGATCGCGATGACCCGAAAGGTCAGGACATCGCCGTTGTCGTTCTGCAGTTCGGCCTCGGCGCCGACGTAACGGATCTGCGGCGGCACGTTGTCGATCTCTTCCTCGATCACCAGATCGGGGTCGCGCTCGCCGAAGGCGCCCGCGGCCAGGAAGGACTCGACCTGATCGCCGACCTTGTGGCCGTCCAGGCTCTGCTCGATCTCGTCGAACAGGCCGCTGCCGGCGCCATGCACATAACCGGTCGGCAGGTCCTGCTGGCCCATCACCCGGCCGGTTTCATCGAGCACGCTGTAGCGTATGTACACCACCCTGTGCTTGCTAACCACATCGTCGCTCATGGCGATCCCCGCTGAAAAGCTGAAATAAGGTCTGGCATTTTACCAGATCAGCCATGGCCGCCGCGCCGCATCACCCCGCCGCCCTCCATATGGCCGCCGCCGCCGCTGAGCGACAGGGTCAGCGCGGCCGGCACCTGCAGGCCCAGGGTCCGGTAGAGCTGGGTCAGCTTGGCGCGGTACAGCTTGTCGAAGGCCTCGACGCTGTCGCTCGGGTTGTAATCGCCGAACCACCAGAACCAGTCGGAGCTTTCGCAGGAACGCAGTTGCAGTTCCGCTTCCCGGCGGCGTTCCTCGGGCAACCCGGCGATGCGCTCGTCGTAGGCGGTCTTGGCGGCGCAGAGCAGGTCCCAGGCGCGGTTCTTGGCGGGATCGCCCATCCAGGTGGTGAAGTCGCCGTAGACCCAGCTGCCCGCCGTCAAGGTGGGCAGCTCCGCCACGTTGGCGGGGAACAGGTCGAGGTATTCGGTGAAGGTGGTCACCCGGATGGTGGGATGTTCAGCCAGGGCCTGGTAGAGCTCGGACAGGAAATACCAGCCGTTGTAGGGGTAGTATTCCCAGGCATTTTCGCCGTCCAGCACCACCGTGACCACCGGATCTGCAAGCGGCATGTGCCGGTAGCGGTCCTCCAGGGTGCGCAGGAAATGCCGCACCGCATCCTGGGCGAACCAGCCCTTGTATTCGAAGCCGATCAGATCGGACAGGTGGTCGTCCCGGAAGAACATGGCCGTGCTCTGGCCCGGCAGCCGGCAAGGCCGGCTTAGCCAGGCGCTGGGCCGACTGGGGTCGAGCCCGGCGTCATGCAGGCTGTGCCGCAATACCCCTTCGCCGCTGGCCACCCAGCGCACCCCGGCCTTCGAGAACAATTCCAGCGTCGGCGTGGAGATGCTGCCCTCGGCCGGCCAGAGCCCCGCCGGCGGCTTGCCGAAGCGCTCGGCATGCGCCGCCAGGGCGGTATCCACATGCGCCTGCACCCGCGCCGGCCCGCCCGGGTAGGTCTTCGCCGCCGGCAGGTGGAGGCCGGGCCGGGCCTCGCGCGCCGACTGGAAATCGATCAGCAGGGGCGCGATGGGGTGGCTGTGCGGGGTGGCCGAAAGTTCAACCTGGCCGCGCTCCGCCAACGCCCCGTAACGGGGGATCAGGTCGGCGATCACCTCGCCGATCAGGCGATAAAGCGCTTGCCGCTCCTCCAGTTCAAAGCCGGAGCCCTTCTTCATCATCGCCACCAGCCAGGCATGCTCCCGGCGCACGGTCTCGCCGGTCCAGGCCAGGTGATACCAGGTCACCAGATCGGCCAGGTACTGGTCCGAGAAATAGTCCACCTCCGCCTCGCCGTCCTCGGCCGCCGCCTGCCAAAGCCTGGCCAGTCGACTGTAGCCCGGAAACGGATCGACCATGGTGGCAAAGTTCAGCTTGAAGCAGGACTCGACCAGGGTGCGCCGGTGCGCGTGCGAATACTGGCCGAGATCGGGTTCGACCAGCGCAGCCAGCAGCGGGTCGCGGATCGCACCATTGCGGAACTGCTCGACGTAATCGTCCAGCTGCTCCAGCAGGATGGGCACGAAATTGACCACCGCACTCATGTCCGGCTGGGCCTCCAGGTGGCTGGCCATGTCGGCATAGTCCTTGATCGCATGCAGGTAGGTCCAGGGCAGAAAGTAGCGCCCGTCTTCGGTGCGGTAGTCGGGCTGGTGGAAATGCCAGCAAAGAACGAGATGGATCACTGGGTTGCCTCAGTCGCTAACGGTGGGGCATTTTAACGCCCATGCCTGCGGATGCCCTTGCACCCGGATGACAAAGCCGGTACTTATCGCCCTTTCAGTCGGAAATGCGCGTCATCTTGGAAACCCCCATCGCCCACAATTTCGTCCGCCCCTTCCTGTTCGAGGAACTCGATATCCGGGGCGCCTGCGTCCGCCTGCATGAAGTCTGGCAAGCACTCCAGGCCGACCGCGGCTACCCCGCGCCGGTCGCCCGCCTGCTCGGCGAGATGAGCGCGGTGACCGCCCTGATCGGCGCCAACCTGAAGCAGCCCGGCCGCATGTCTTTCCAGCTCAAGGGCCAGGGCCCGGTACAGTTGCTGGTGCTCGACTGCGACGAACGACTCCGGATGCGCGGCATGGCCCGCTCCGAGGGCAACGTCGAGGCGGCCGCCGTGCCCGACCTGCTCGGCCACGGCCAATTGGCCCTGACCCTCGATGTCGCCGGCCTGCCGCAGCCCTACCAGAGCCTGGTGCCGCTCGACGGCGACAGCATCGCCGCGATCTTCCAGCATTTCCTGGAACACTCCGAGCAGCAGCCGACCCGGCTGTTCCTGACTGCCGACGGGCAGACCGCCGCCGGATTGTTCCTGCAGAAGCTGCCCAATGCCGACCAGCGCGATGCCGATGGCTGGAACCGGGTCCAGGTCCTGGCCGAAACCGTGCGACCGGAAGAACTGGCCGGCCTGTCCGCCATGCAATTGCTCGCCCGTCTGTTCCCCGAAGAGGATGTCCGCCTGTACGACCCGCGTCCGGTGACCTACCACTGCCCGGAGGACTGGCCCAAGGTCGGCGCCATGCTGCGTTCGCTGGGCCGCGAGGAATGCGAGGCGGTGCTGCGCGAACATGGCGAGATCCGCATCCACGATGAGATCTGCGGCCGCGACTATCGCTTTGACGCCGCCATGGTCGCGGCCCTGTTCGATCAGGCCTGAGATGTACGAACCGCTGATCCCGGCTCGCCTGGCCTACTCCGAGGCCGGCGTGCCCTGGTCCGAGCAATACGGCGATCTCTACCACTCCGCCGAGGGCGGACCCGGCCAGGCCCGCCACGTCTTCCTGCGCGGCAACCGCCTGCCGGAACGCTGGCAGGGCAAGGACCGCTTCGTCATCCTGGAAACCGGCTTCGGGACCGGGCTCAACTTCCTGGCCACCTGGTCCGCCTGGCGCGACGACCCCCAAGCCTGCCGGCGCCTGCATTACATCTCGGCCGAGAAACACCCCTTTCCGGTCGACGATCTCGCCGCCCTGCACGCCGCCTGGCCCGAATTTGCCGAACCGGCCGCGCAACTGCGGGCAAACTGGCCGACCCTGGTGCCCGGCTGCCACCGCCTGGAACTGGCCGGCGGACGGCTGATCCTGACCCTGTTGTTCGGCGATGCCGGCAAACTGCTGGGCAAGCTCCGGGCCGGCGTCGATGCCTTCTACCTGGACGGCTTCACGCCGGCCCAAAACCCCGACCTATGGTCGCCGGCGCTGCTCGGCCGCCTGGGCGAAATGGCCAACCGGGGCGCCTCGCTGGCGACCTGGTCGGTCGCCGTTCCGGTCCGCAACCTGCTGCATGACGCCGGCTTCAGAGCCGATCCCTACCCCGGCTTCGGCCGCAAGAAGGAGATGCTGGCCGGGCGCTTCGTCCTCGAACGGCCGAACGACACCCCGCCTGAGCGGCGCGCCATCGTGCTCGGCGCCGGCGTCGCCGGCAGCACCTGCTGCGAACGCCTGGCCAGCCGCGGCTGGCAGGTCACCCTGATCGACCGCCGGCCCGGACCCGGCATGGAGGCCTCCGGCAACCTCGCCGGCATCGTCATGCCGTTGATCGCGCGGGACGACAACATCGCCGCGCGGCTGTCCCGGGCAGCCTACCTGTACGGCCTCAGGGCCTGGCAGCGGCCGGAAGCGGGCGATGCCGGCGCCCGCCTGGCCGCCTGCGGCGTCATGCAATTTGCCCGCACCCCGGAACAGGAAGCACAGATGCGCCGGACCGCCGAGATACTCGGCTTCCCGGACCAGTTCCTGCGCTTCCTCAGCCAGGCCGAGGCGGCGGACTGGCTCGGCCATGCCGCACCGGCCGGCGGCTGGCTGTTTCCGCAAGGCGGCTGGGCCAACCCGCCCAGCCTGTGCCGGGCGGCCCTGGCACTGGCTGGGGAGCGCGTACAAGCGCTGTTCGAACGTTCGGTCGGCGCCATCGAGCGCGCCGGCGCCGACTGGCGGGTATTCGACGACGACGGTCACTGCCTGGCCGAGGCGCCGACCCTGATCCTGGCCAGCGGCGTCGATGCCATCCGGTTCGAGCAGGCGAGCCGGTTGCCGATCCAGCGCATGCGCGGCCAGGTCACCCTGGTGCCGGAAGGAGTGTTGCCAGGATTACGTTCGGCGCTGTGCCGGGACGGCTATGCGGCGCCCGCGGTGGACGGCCTGCATGCGGTCGGGGCCTCCTACGATGCCGATGCCGACCCCCTGCCGAGGGCCGCATGCGACGCCGACAACCTGCGCCGATTGAGCGGGTTGCTGCCGGGCATCGGGATCGATCCGGAAAGCCGCCGGTTCGCCAGCCGGGTCGGCTTCCGGCCGGTGCCGCCGGATCGGCTGCCGATTGCCGGGCCCTTGCCGGACTGGGGCCAGCTGCCCGACTCGACCGCCGCCAGGCTGGGCGACATGGTCCGGCAACCGGGACTATACGGCCTGCTGGGTTATGCCTCGCGGGGGTTGGTATGGGCCAACCTGCTGGCCGAAACGCTGGCCAGCCAACTGGCAGGGGAACCGCTCCCCCTGGAGACCGACCTGCTGGATGCGGTCGACCCGGGGCGGTTCGCGTTGCGGGCAATCCGCAAGCGGCCTTGATGGTTCGGGTTCGTCATTCCCGAGAGATCGGGAATGACGATAAAGAACTTACTTCTCGGCCGGTGCGCCGCCGGCCACCTGGCTCAAGGTCTCCTGGATGATGTAGGGCGCCTCGACGATGCGCATGAACTGGCCCATGCCTACGGCCGGCCAGCCCAGGGCGATGCGATAACGCGCAAACAGGTGATCCGCCTTGGGGCCGACCACGTAGATCTCATACGGCAGGGCCGCGATATTGTCCGCGCCGACAGTCTTCACCCACCAGCCGTCGCCTTCCTTGGGGTCGTTCATGGCGACGCCGAACACGGCGATCTTCTTGTCGGGCATGATCACCTCGTAGACCTTGCTGGTCTTCGCCCGGCCTTGCGCTAGGTTGTCCTGGATCGCCTTGACGGCATCCTCGAAGCTCAGGTGCTCGATCAGCAGGTTCTTGTCCGACTCGAAGCCTTCCATGCCGAACATGTACTGGTATTCGTTCAGGTCGGTCCTGGCCACATCGCCGCCGAAGGTGCCATGCGCCCCCAGGGACTTCGCCAGTTTCGACTCCAGCGCCTTCACGGTATGCTCTGCCGCCTTGAAACCGCTGCGGAAGTAGGCCCGGTACCAGTAATCGGGATTCATGTAGGAAACGCTGCCGTCCGACTTGACCCCGATGCGGATCGCCGCGCCGACGATACTGGCGCCGCCCAGCGACTTGATCCTGGCCAGCAGGGCGTTATCGGTCACCACCACGACCCCGTAGCCCGGCAACCCCTGGGGGGCATACCGGCCGATGACATTGAAGCCGGCCTTGGCCAACTTGCCCTCGACCTGGCTCATGACCGCCGGGACGTCGCCTGCGGCCACCTTGTCGCCGTGGACGTAAGGCGAAATCGCCCAGACCAGGGGGCTGAACACCATCAGGGCCAATATGGCCAACAGCTTATGCATGCTTGTCTCCACCATCAATAGAAAACGGGGCTGGGTATGCCAGCCCCGCGATTCTACTACGAGAGGGCGGTCAGAACTTTTGCGAGTACATCAGCTGCCAGTTGGTCTGGCCGTGGCTGGTGGTATACGGTTGAGCTCCGTTGCTCGGGTCCCCATCCGCATCAGGATTGGTTGCCTTGACCTCAGGGGCGTACTGCAGCGAGAAATTCACCTCCGACAGCGGGCTGAAGGCATAGCCGAAGCCAAGCGTGTAGTGATCCTTGACGATGGCCGGGAACAGATAATTCATGTACACGTCGGGAATCGGGTTGCTGCCGAGATTGGCCCCCGCGCGCAAGGTGAAGGCATCGGTCAGCTTGTAGGCCGCACCCAGGCTGAATACGGTCTGGTCCTTCCAGTTCTGAGGCAACTGGAAAGTGGCGCTTGAGGGGCCAACCAAAACGCCGTCGCCATCCGTCGAATAGGTCATGGTGAAATTCTTCATGACACTCTTCCAGCCGATGTGCTTGACGTCTGCAGCCAGCATCAGGCTGGGGGTGGCCTGCAAGGCAATGCCCAGACCGTAGGTCTCCGGCCACTGGAAATCATGAATGACGAGCTTGCCGGGCAAGGTGACCTGGCCTCCGTACGGGGTAAGCGGGATTCCCACGCCCTGCGCATCGGTCATGGTCATCGAGGCACCGTTCGCACTCGTCTTCATGTCGCTCAACGAGGTCTTGGAATGATAGGTGCCGCCCAGGGTCAGGGCCTGGCTGAGCTTCATGGTGAAGCCCAGTTTGCCGGCGTAACCGGTCGCCTTGGCCTTGCCGGTATAGTCGTTGCTGTCACTGAAATCGATGCGCCCCATCTCATAGGTGCCGAACAGCGCCGGGGTCAAGATCGGGTCATTGAAAGCGCCGGTGCCCGATGTCATCAGATTGCCGAAGGAAGAGGTGGGCATGGCCATCCGGATATCCATCATCGCCCAGACGAAATCCAGTGATGCGCCGAGGGAAAAGTCCGGCGTAACGTTGTACGCAATGGGGAAAATAAGCCGGCCGACACCCAACTCCGAGCGCTCCGGCAGGCCATCCATGCCGCTGGCATATTCGGTACCCATGCCGCCCTGGGCAAACATGCCGACCCCGTAGCTCAGGCTGCCCTGCTTTTTCGCCCAGCCGACGGCGGGCATGTAATAGGCATCGCCACCGGACTTGCCGCCGAACGGCATGCCCCCGGCATCCGTCTTGACGTCCGGCCCGAGGAAACCGATCGCCACATCCAGACGCGAGTGGTCGTTCGCCAGGCCGAGTGTGGCCGGGTTGTTCATCATCGCCGCCGTGCCGTTGTCATAGGCGAACGATGCGCCCCCCATACCGGACGCGATGGGGCCGTAGCCTTCCATGTTCATACCGTTGGTGGCATGGGCACCGGAGGCGAATCCGGCGGCGGCGAGTGCAACAGCTAGCTTCTTTATTTTCATTTCTATATCTCCTCCACATAGGTGGGACAAAACCAAATGCGCAGATGATGGCTCCATCCATTCATCTTGTTGCGATATATATCATTTATTGGTTTTATTTGAAATATACGAACCATGCCTGTGCATTTTCAGCAGGTTTGGCGGGGATAGGGCGGCGGCGGAAAGCAGGCCGAAGGCTGCTCGCCTGGGGGGTGCACAGTCCCGCGACAACCGATGACTCGATCATCATCCTGGATTGGCATGTGCCAGTCCCAACCGGGAACCGCTTTGGCGGGCGTTCAGTTGCTGGCGCGTTTGGCGTCCGGGAGATGCCGTGGAGCGCAAAGAACGGGATTGACGCGAGTCGCCGCCGCAGAAGGCGAGGCTGACGCAGTGATACTGGACCGGCTGGAGGACAGCGATTTTCCAAGGGCCAGGGCAAAATGAATCACATGGCCTCAGCGCTCAAGGACAAAGACCCAGGTATTGAACTTCAAATGAAAACGGGGCTGGATAGTCCAGCCCCGCGATTCGACGACTGTCTAGTCGATCAGAACTTCTGGGAGTACATCAGCTGCCAGCTGGTCTGGCCATGATCGACAGCTACGGCCGGGATCATCATCGAAGGCATGCCCGGGTTGGTCGCCGTGACCTTCGGCGCATACTGCAGCGAGAAGTCCACCGAAGATGACGGGTTGAACGCATAGCCAAAGCCGACGGTGTAGTGATCCTCGACGATGGCCGGGAACAGATAGTTCAAGTAGCTGTCAGGGATAGGATTGGAGGACACATTCGCACCGACACGCAAGGTAAGCGCGGGGGTCGCCTTGTAGGCCACGCCGATCAGGAAGACATCCTGATCGTCCCAATTCTGGGGCATCGTGAAATCAGCCGAACCATAGCCATTGCTGAAGGTCATGGAAAAATTCTTCATGACGTCAGACCAGCCGATGCGCTTGTAGTCCATCGCCACCAGGATATCAGGAGTTGCCTGGATGGCCAGGCCGAGACCATAGGTTTCCGGCCACTCGAAGTTATGCACGGTGACCTTGCCCGGGGCCATTTCGCCATCCATAGGATTGGTCGAATACGAACCATCGCCGTTCATATCGCCATAGAAAGTCGCACCGTTTGCGCCCGTCTTCAGGTCGCCAAGGGCCGTCTTGCTGTGGTAGGTACCGCCCAAGGTCATGGTAGGACTCAGCTTGTACGTGAAGCCCAGTTTGCCGGCCCATCCAGTTGCCTTGGCCTTGCCGGTGTAATCGTTGCTGTCGGAAAAGTCGATTCGTCCAGAGCCAGCCAGACCAGTATCGGGAATCCCGGCATAGGCACCCTGCTTGTCGGTCACCAGACCGCCATTCTCAGCCGTGGCAAAGTAGAAGCCAGGCAAGGCCATCTTGAGGTCCATCATGGCCCAGACGAAGTCCAGCGAGCCACCGACCACAAGGTTCGGATTCACTTCATAGGCCAACGGGGCGATCAGGCGACCGACACCGACCTCACTGCGTTGCGCCATGCCATCCGCTGAATAATAAGTCTTGAAATTCGCGTCTTCCCATTCCGTGCCCATGCCACCCTGGGCAAACAGGGCCACACCGTAGGTCACCGCACCATCCTTTTTCGCCCAACCAAGAGCAGGCATGTAATAGGCATCGCCGCCCGACGAGGTTCCCGGCGCGGGGGCATCCACCTTCATACTCACATCCGGACCCAGCATACCAACAGCCAGGTCGAGACGGCTGCCCTGACCCATCAAGCCAAGAGTTGCGGGGTTGTTCATGACCGCGGCCGTGCCGTTGTCATAGGCGAACGAGGCGCCACCCATACCGGTGGCGATCGGGCCGTAACCTTCCAGGTTCATGCCGTTGGTGGCGTACGCGCCCGAGGCGAATCCGGCGGCGGCAAGGGCGATAGCAAGCTTGTTAAATGTCATTACTAGGTCTCCTCCACGTAAAGTGGTTAATTAATCCCAACTGCCAGGCTGATGCTAGGCACCCATTTAGCGGGACTGCAATAAAAAACTGTCTATTTGAATAGATCGATTTAACGGGACAACAAAAAAGCCGCACTGGGCGGCTTTCTTTAAGCAAAACAGGTCAAATGTACAGGCAGATGTCTGACTCGCCGGCGAATTCGAAGAAGGTGGCGGCGCCAACGTAATCGAGTCCGTCGATGAAGTCGCTGTGTTCGAAACCGAACAGTTCGACGGTCATCTGGCAGGCCAGGAACTTCACTTCGGCTTCCTGGCAGAGCTCGCGCAATTCCGGGATGGTGGCCACGCCGTTGTTGGCGATGGTCTGCTTCATCAGGGCGGTGGCAACCGACTCATAACCCGGAATGATGCACTGCAGGGCATTCGGGATGTTCCAGCTGATGTCCTTGAACCACTTCGGGCCGAAGGGCATCTTCATGGGCATGCCGGGGTTGCCGATCGGGCTGACCTTGAGGCCGCTCAGATCCTTGCGCACCAGCTGCAGACCATAAAAGGTAAAGAAGATCTGGACTTCATAGCCCAGCGCGGCGGCCGTGGAGGCCAGGATGAACGGGGGATAGGCCCAGTCCAGGGTACCCTTGGTAGCGATAATCGCGAGTTTTTTCTCTTCCATCTCACACCTCTTGTTCAGGTTGCGGGACCTAACCTAACGAATGCGCGACTCGTTGGCCGCTTGATCGATTCCGGATGCAAACCGGGCCTCTTAGTCGAGGCCCGTGTTCGATGCAGCCGGTATTACTTCTTCTTGATCATGAAGGTGTATTCGCCGCCGGCTTCCGCGGAGGACAGCAGTTCGTTGCCGGTCTGCTTGGCAAACGCGGCGAAATCCTTCACTGAACCCGGGTCGGTGGCGATGATTTTCAGCACCTGGCTGGAGGTCATTTCATTCAGGGTCTTTTTGGCGCGCAGGATGGGCAGGGGACAGTTCAGGCCGCGGGCGTCGAGCTCTTTATCGAAGTTCATTTCTGCTCCTTAGTTCACAAAATAAGCATCTGCTGAAAATTAGCCCGCGAACATTAAACCACTTAATGATCGAATGCAACGGGCCGGGTTGATCCGGGTAGGGGCTGACTTATGCGGTTCCGTCGTTCCCGCGCGGGCGGGAACCCGAGTCAAATCAAGGCACTGGATCCCCACTTGCGCGGGAATGACGAAATCAATCAGCGATTTCCTAGGACATCGAGGCGATGGGCTTGCCTGCGCGCGCCCAGGCGGCGATGCCGCCGGAAAGGTTGTGCATGTTGTCGTAGCCTTTTTGCTGCATGAAGGCGCAGGCCTGCGCCGAACGGGCGCCGGAACGACAATAGATCACCACCGTCTTGTGCTGGGGAATTTCGCCGGCCTTGAGCGGCAGCAGATGCAGCGGGATGTGGATGGCCCCATCGATGACCCCGGCCGCGACTTCGGATTCCGTACGCACGTCGATCAGATGAATGTCGTCCTTGCGCTCATGCAAGAACTGGACGTCGACTTCCTTGATACCGTAAGCACCGAACATGTTTGACCTCTGCGGGAAGCAATATTAGTGTGCGCTAATTTACCGGAAATAGTGCAGTAAATCAATAGGCTATTGCGGGTCGGCAAGGCCGGGTGACGAGCAAATGCGACGCTCGGACATTTCACCTGGCCAGCCCCCGCAAGCAAGCCATCGATCATCGCCTGCATTGGCTTACAATCCGCACGATTACCGATTCAGTCAAACATCATGAATAGCAGTGAAATTCGGCAGAAGTTCCTTGATTTCTTCGCCTCGAAAGGCCATGCCGTCGTGGCATCGAGTTCCCTCGTGCCGCACGAGGACCCCACCCTGCTGTTCACCAACGCGGGGATGAACCAGTTCAAGGACGTTTTCCTGGGCTTCGACAAGCGGCCTTACAGCCGCGCCGCCACCTCGCAGAAGTGCGTGCGCGCCGGCGGCAAGCACAACGACCTGGAAAACGTCGGCTACACCGCCCGCCACCACACCTTCTTCGAGATGCTGGGCAACTTCAGCTTCGGCGACTACTTCAAGCGCGAGGCCATCGGCTACGCCTGGGAGCTGCTCACCGAGGTGTTCAAGCTGCCCAGGGACAAGCTCTACGTCACGGTGTACGCCGAGGACGACGAGGCCTTCGACATCTGGACAAAAGAAGTCGGCGTGCCGGCCGAGCGGGTGATCCGCATCGGCGACAACAAGGGCGCCCGCTACGCCTCCGACAACTTCTGGATGATGGGCGACACCGGCCCCTGCGGCCCCTGCACCGAGATCTTCTACGACCACGGCGCGCACATCCCCGGCGGCCTGCCCGGCACGCCCGAGGAAGACGGCGACCGCTACATCGAGATCTGGAACAACGTGTTCATGCAGTTCAACCGCGATGAGGCCGGCGTCATGCACCCGCTGCCCAAGCCCTCGGTCGACACCGGCATGGGCCTGGAACGCATCTCCGCGGTGCTCCAGCACGTCCACAGCAACTACGAGATCGACCTGTTCCAGAAGCTGATCGCCGCCGCCGCGCGGGAAACGAAGTGCGCCGACCTCGACAGTCCGTCCCTGAAGGTCCTGGCCGACCACATCCGCGCCTGCGCCTTCCTGGTCTCCGACGGCATCATCCCCGGCAACGAGGGCCGCGGCTACGTCCTGCGCCGGATCATCCGGCGCGCCATCCGGCACGGCTACAAGCTGGGCGCCCGCGCCGCCTTCTTCCACCGGATGGTGCCCGACCTGGTCGCCGACATGGGCGAGGCCTATCCCGAGTTGCAGGCAAACCAGGCCCGCGTCATGGATGTGCTGAAGATGGAGGAAGACCGTTTCTTCGAGACCATCGAGCACGGCATGGCCATCCTGGAAGCTGAGCTGGCCGCCAGCGGCAGCCAGACCTTCAACGGCACCACCGCCTTCAAGCTGCACGACACCTTCGGTTTCCCGCTCGACCTGACCCAGGACGTCTGTCGCGAGCACGGCGTCACCGTCGACGAGGCCGGCTTCGATGCCGCCATGGCGCACCAGCAGGAGCAGTCGCGCGCCGCCGGCAAATTCAAGATGGCCGCCGCGCTGGACTACGCCGGCCAGCCGACCGCCTTCCACGGCTATGAAAAGCTCGTGGTCGAAGGCGCGAAGATCACCGCGCTCTATGTCGATGGCAGCCCGGTCACTGAGATGAAGGCCGGCCAGCATGGCGTCGTGGTGCTGGACAACACGCCGTTTTATGCCGAATCCGGCGGTCAGGTCGGCGACAGTGGCGAACTGGTGGCGGGCGCGGTCTGCACCACCTTGTTTGCCGTCGCCGACACCCAGAAGATCCAGGCCGACGTGTTCGGCCATCATGGCGAGATGAAGGCCGGCGAGATCAAGGTCGGCGACACGGTCACGGCCCGGGTCGACGGCGTCCGCCGCGCTCGCACCCAGCGCAACCACTCGGTCACCCACCTGATGCACAAGGCCCTGCGCGAGGTCCTGGGCGGCCACGTCCAGCAGAAGGGCTCGCTGGTCGATCCGGACAAGACCCGCTTCGACTTTGCCCACAACGCCCCGGTCAGCGCCGAGGAGATCCGCCGGGTCGAGCAGATCGTCAACGCCGAGGTCATCGCCAACGCCGCCACCGACAGCCGCGTGATGGCCATCGACGACGCACAGAAATCCGGCGCCATGATGCTGTTCGGCGAGAAATACGGTGACGAAGTGCGTGTCGTCGCCATCGGTTCCTCCAAGGAACTGTGCGGCGGCACTCACGTCGCCCGCACCGGCGACATCGGCCTGTTCAAGATCGCCGTCGAGGGCGGCGTCGCCGCCGGCGTGCGCCGGATCGAGGCGGTCACCGGCGACAACGCCGTCGCCTACGTTCAGGAACAGGACCGGCTGCTCGGCCAGGCTGCCAGTTCTTTCAAGGCCCCGGTCGCAGAACTGCCGGGCAAGATCGCCCAGGTCATGGACAACGTGAAGGCACTGGAAAAGGAACTGGCCCGCCTGAAATCGAAACTGGCCGCCAGCCAGGGCGACGACCTGGCCGACCGCGCGGTAGATGTCGAGGGCGCCAAGGTGCTCGCCGCGACCCTGGACGGCGCCGACGTCAAGCAGCTACGGGAAACCCTGGACAAGTTGAAGGACAAGCTCAAGAGCGCGGCCATCGTGCTGGCCGCGGTTGCCGACGGCAAGGTGACCCTGATCGCCGGGGTAACCGCCGACCTCACCGGCAAGGTCAAGGCCGGCGAACTGGTCAACCATGTCGCCACGCAGGTCGGCGGCAAGGGCGGCGGCCGGCCAGATATGGCCCAGGCCGGCGGCACCCAGCCGGAAAACCTGGACGCCGCCTTGAATTCCGTGACCGCGTGGGTAAAGTCAAAAATCATATAACCAGGGACAGACCGGCATGTTTGGTTTCTTCACCAAGAAAGGCCAGGGCAACGGGGTACTGAGCAACCTCAAGACCGTAACCCGCTGGATCGAGGAACTGCCCGCCGGCGACATCTACAGCGCCCAGGAAAAGGTGGTCCAGAACCTGATCCAGTTCAATCACTCGAACCTGGGCTACAGCAAGGACCGGCTCCAGGTGCTGATGTGTCTGGACGAGCAGACGCGGGAGATGCAGGAATCGCTCTGCCTGCAATACCTGCGCAACCCGCGCATGTCCAAGTCCATTGAGACCCGGCTCTGGAACGCCATCCATGCCTTTTATTGGGAAATCACCCGCAGCTACCACGCCTTCCTGATGGATTTCATCGCCAACCCGGGCGGCAGCAAGATCCAGGCTTATATCCCGCAGGTCGCCGCGCGGGGCATCCGGGGCTTTGCCAACATCATCAAGTGGCGCTATTTCCGCTACGAGGTCATGGACGAGAAGCTGTGGCTCAGGATGCACAACATCTATCGCGTCGCCGAGTTCGACAACTTCGCCGACGCGCCGGTGACGGTTTATCGCGGCGACGGCCGGCCGCGCTCGCCGGCCGAGGAGTACGGCCAGGCCCTGTTGCTGTCACCCTTCGGCAGCGGCAACCAGGTGCCGAGGGATATCGAAATGATCGACCGATGGCTGGACAACTGGTCCAGCCTCATCAAGATCGAAACCCTGTGCGACCCCGGGCAGCACGCTTTTTACGTCGACACCGGCAAGGGCCAGGGCCTGAGACGTTGCAACGAGCAGACCACCGAGCCCAACCTGCGCTTCATCTCGACGCAGGGGCTGCTTACGCACATCGCCTATGTGCGGGAAGCGCTGACCGGGGGTGATTCACCCGCCACCCTGGGCCTGACCGAAGACTTCCGCCTGCCCGAAGGCTACAGCCTGCTGGACCAGACCGAGTCGGAATGGTCGCCCATCGACCAGAGCGAGCGGCGGGTCAGCGCACGCTCGCCGCAATCGGGCCAATGGCGGGTGATCCATGGCCTGGCAACCATCTGCGGCGAACTATCCAAGTCGGAACACGAGGGCGGCAGCCAAGGCCAGTTGAGTCCCGAAGCCATGCTCGACATCAAGCTGTACGGGTTCGTCACCGAGCGGACCAAGGAAAGGGGAGTCGAGCATGCGCGCGAGTCCAGTCAACGGAAGCTGCAGGATTTGTGGGAACAGCGGGACGTCAGCCGCGACGGCATCAGTTTCGTGATCGGCCAACAGGACAGCGAGTGGGTGAAGGTCGGCAAGCTGATCGCAATCTCCCCCTACGAGGGAGATCACTGGAAGATCGGCGTCGTCAGCCGGCTGGCCCGGCAGCATACCCACAACCGGCTGGTCGGCATCCGGCTGCTGAACGGCGACCTCCAGCCGGTGGCCCTTAAACCGGTCGACGCCGAGACTTCGCTCGGTTATGTCGTCGACGAACTGGACCACCCCGCCCTCGACGGCCGCAGCCATGCCATCCTGCTGACCGATGCCGACGGCAACGAGCAACTGATCATCGATGGGGCAAGCTACGCCCGCGACCGCAAATACACACTGCGCCAACCGAGGGCGGACAACCGCGTGATCCGGCTCGAAGCGGCCGAAGAATCGAGCGAATCCTGGCTCCGGGTCAGTTTCAGCGCCGTGGCGGCCTGATTCCGCTCGCGCCAGCCTCCGGACCGCCCGCCAAGCCGCACTGCTGCACCTCCACCCTGGTCGCCCAGGTCGGCAGGTTCGCCGTCAAACCCGCCAGTTTGGCGGCATCATCCGACTGGCAGCCCAGCCGACCCGACTGCAGGTTGGGACGGGGGCCGAAATCCACCTTGTCCAGGCCCTTGCCGCGCAATTCGTCGCGAAACCGGTTGGCCTGCTTCTCGCCGACAAACACCCCGAGCGAATAAGCCTGCGCCATGGCGCCCTGGGCAATCGGCTGGACATCCTTGATGCCCGCCGCCTGGATCGCCTTGATCACCTTGTCACGCTGGGCCGCTTCGTACTCGGGCGGCCAGAACACCCACCAGCCGAGGCCTTTGTCGAGGTGGTAGCTGCATGGACCGCCGTCCAGCCCGACCGACTTCAGCCGTGCCCGCATGTCCTGGTAACGCGCCTGGCTCAACCCGGTGATTTCCAGGCACACACTGGTCTGAGCAGCCGGGTTGGCGGCCTGATCGTCCGGCTTCGCCGCCGGGGCCGGTTGATAGGCATCCGGCTGCGACCAGAAGCGGATCTTGCCGGCATTGAATTCGTTCAATTCCGGCGCCAGGCCCGCGACCAGATACTGCGCCCCGACCCCGATGGCCAGGACCAGCAGGTTGAGCATCAGCAGAAAATAGGTCATGCGTCCGATACGCCCAGGTCCCGTGCCAGCCAAAGCAGTCCCTCCAATACCAGGTTGTTCTCGATCACCACCGGACCGGGCAAGTGCCCGGCCAGACCCTCGGCATCGCCGCCCGTCAGCACCACCGGCACCTCCCGAGCCAGTTCATCGGCAAGCCGCGTCCGCATGGCCTCGACGGTGCCGGCCAAGGCGGTCAGGATTCCGGTCGCCACCGCATCGCCGGTCGAACGCGGAAACGCCTGCCAGGCGCCGGCCAGGACCGGCACCGCCGCCGTGCCTTCGGCCAGCGCCCGCCGCATCAGGGCCGCGCCCGGCAGGATCATACCGCCGAGGAACTCGCCATCGCCAGCGAGGGCGTCCACGGTCAGGGCGGTGCCCGCGCTGGCCAGCACGCAGGGCGCATGGCCGCGCCGCCGGCAGGCGATCAGGCCGGCATAACGATCGGCGCCCAGGGACTCCGGCCGGTCATAGCGATTGACGATGCCATGGGCCTCGAACTCGGGCTGCAGCCGATGGTGCGGCCGGCCGGCCAGCATGGCCTCGATCCGCCGCCATGTGGCCTCGCCGGCGACGCAGCAGACGCCCACCCAGGCCGGGCTGGATTCGGCGATGACCGCGCCCAGGCCCTCGATCCGATCGAGCGCCAGGGCACCCTGGCCGCGCCACTCGCCGGCCTCGCGGCAGCCCCACTTGACCCGGGTATTGCCGATATCGAGCAGCAGGATCATCCCGCCGCCCTAGCACGCAGACTGACCTCACCGGAATGGATGGCACGCACGCCGTCGGCCGTCGCCACCTGCAGGATGCCGGCCTCGTCGACGCCGAGCGCGATGCCTTCGATCGGTGCCGAACCGCTGCCCAGCACGCAGACCGGCTTGTCCTGCCAGACATGCAGTTGCTGCCATTCGTCCCGGAAGGGCGCGAAGCCGTAGAGGTCGAAGGTCTTCAGCACCTCGTCCAGTTCCGCGAGCAGACGCAACAGCAACTCGTTGCGGTCGAGTTGCCTGCCCAGGACCTCCTCGACGGCGACGGCGGCATAATCGGCGGTGCCCAGCGCGTCAGGGCGCGCCCGCACGTTGATGCCGATGCCGATCACCGCCGTGGCGGCGCTGAGCATGTCGCCATGGGTCTCGATCAGGATGCCGGCCAGCTTGCGGCCATCGACCAGGATGTCGTTGGGCCATTTCACCTTGACCCCGGCCAGGTCCAGCGCACTCAGGCCGCGCGCGAGCGCCACGCCGATGGCCAGGCTGAGTCCGGACAGGGCGGTCAAGGGCCGGTTGAAGCGCCAAAGCAGTGAAAAAGTGAGTCCGGCCCCCAGTGACGAAAACCAGGAGCGGCCGCGCCGGCCCCGCCCGCCCGATTGCCATTCCGCCACCAGCACGCTCTTGTGATCCTGGCCCTGCTGGGCCAGGCCGAGCAACAGGCTGTTGGTGGAGTCGACCTCCTGATGCAGCAGCACGTTGAAGCCGCGCGGCGACGCCGCCGCCAGCCGTTCGCCAGCCAGCCAGCTGTAGGGCTCGGCCAGGCGATAGCCCTTGCCGCGCACGGCATGGATCTCGACGCCGAGTTCGCGCGCCCGTTCGACCAGGTTGTGCACGCTGGCCCTGGACAGGCCGAGGCGTTGGGAGATCTCCTCCCCCGAGCGGAATTCGGTTGCGGACAGCAGCTTCAATACGGAAATGGGCATTGCCTATCCAGGCCATCAGGAAGGTGCATTCTACCGCCTCGAATGAGCTTGCAAGTTCCCCCGGAGCGCCCTGCCTGGAAGGCGCCGCGGCCCGGTCGGACGAAAAAAGTGCCGAAATGACACGGCAAAGCAAAAAATAGGACAAAAATCTTGGTTTCAGGAGTTGGTAGTCCATGGGCGTGTTGCTATGATGAATGCGCTTTTCAGCCCCCTCAGGAGACATCAATGAACAAAGCAGAACTTGTCGAAGCCGTAGCCCAGAAAACCGAACTGACCAAAGCCGCCGCCGCCAAGGCCGTCGATGCCGTGCTAGCCACCGTCACCGAGACCGTCGCCAAGGGCGATTCCGTCTCCGTGATCGGCTTCGGTACCTTCGAATCCCGCAAGCGCGCCGCCCGCAACGGCAAGAACCCCAAGACCGGCGAAGCGATCAAGATCGCCGCCACCACCGTCCCCGCCTTCAAGGCCGGCAAGGCATTCAAGGACAAAGTGGCTGCCAAGAAGCCCGGCAAGAAAAAGTAAGCGGAGCACACAGTTGGAAAAAAGGCGCCCTCCGGCGCCTTTTTTCATTCCCGGCCATCCCGGTGGCCTTGGCCTGGCCTGTTGAACGACAATCCCTTGAGCCTATTTCAGCAGGAAACATGCCCCGCGTTGAGACCAGGACCGGATGGATGCAAGGCGCGTCGCGCCGGCCATGGTCATTCCATGGCCAAGCGGCGCAACGCCGCAGACGGGCGCCCCGAAGCGTCGTCCGAGGGGCCCCGCTCGCGGGGATCGGACAGCGCAGGAGATGCCGGCGACCTCGCCCTGGGGCGCCTGCATCCCGCTCCGGGGTCGCACCTTGCTTCGCAAGGCACTGCTCTGCCCTACGCGGTCGCATCCTGGACTCAACCCGGAGGGCTGGTTGCCTGCGGGCGCATTGCCGTGTTGCGGGTGGCTCGTGGAGAATGGCTACACTTCGCCCCCCGCGCCTTGCACTGCATCCCGCAGGCAACCAGCGCGGGGTATGTTTCCTGCTGAAATAGGCTCTGATGCGCGCAATTTCCTGGAAAGTCCTTCTCGCCTTTGGCTTTGCCAACCTGGCGCTCGATCTGCTCAGCAACCCGCAGACCATGCTGCCCCTCGCGCTCGCGCCCTGGACGCCGCCGATCGGCTTGTCCCTGGCCTTCCTGCTGCTGTTCGGCCTGAACTATGCCCCCTGGCTGATCGGCATCACCTTCCTGATCGGACTGCCCCTCTACGGCCTGCCGCCGGACTGGCTGGCGGCATTGTGGGCCGCCACGCTGCTGATGCTCGGCCTGACCGGCCTGGCGGCCTGGTCGCGGCATGGCCTGCACATCAACCCGCGCCTGGAAAACCTGCGCGACCTGTCCTGGTTCCTGGTCATCGCCGTATTGGCCGCCTGGCTCGATGCCGGCGTGCATGTCTTCTCGCGCAGTCCGGAGGCGGCGCCGGACGCCTTCGCCTGGGGCGCCGACCTGGTCAACTTCTGGATCGGCGCCCTGATCCGGGTGCTCGTGATCGCACCCCTGGTGATGGCGAACAACTGGCAGGAATGGCGCAAATGGCGGCTGACCCAGGAGATGTTCCTGCAGGGCGTCACCATCGCGCTGGCGCTCTGGGTCATCTTCGGCCTGCGCTACACGGACGAATTCAAGTTCTTCTACCTGCTCTTCCTGCCGCTGATCTGGATCGCCATGCGCTACGGCATCTACGGTGCCACGGCAGCCCTGGCGGCGACCCATCTGGGCATGAACATGATCCTGGAATGGCGGGCGCTGCACGCCATCACGGTGGTGGAGTTCCAGATGCTGATGCTGGGCCTGGCCCTGACCGGCCTGTTCCTGGGCATCACCGTGAGCGTGCGGCGTACCACCGAGGAACGCCTGCTCCGGCGCGAGGCCGACCTCAACCAGGCCCTGCGCCTGGCCGCAGCCGGCGAGATGGCGCAGGCCCTGGCGCACGAGCTCAACCAGCCGCTCTCGGCCCTGGCCAATTACGCCCAGGCCAGCCGGATGATGCTGACCGACCTGGAGCGGCACGGCCCCCTGCTGGCCGAGACCCTCAACAAGATCGCCGACGAGGCCGCCCGGGCCGGCAAGGTGGTGCACCGGCTGCGCGAGTTCTTCCGCGGCGGCACGGTGCGCATGGAGACCTGCACGGTGGGCGACCTGATCGATGAAGGCACCACGCCGCTGACCAAACGCGCGGCACGTTTCGGCATCGCCCTCAGTGTCACCCTGCCGGCCAACCTGCCGGACATTTCCGCCGACCGGGTCCAGATCGCCACCGTGCTGCTCAACCTGGTGGGCAATGCCATCGACGCCCTGCGCAAGGGCGGCGCCGCCGAGCGCCAGATCGAGATCGAGGCCGAGCAGATCGACCCCGGCATGGTCCGCCTGTGCGTGACCGACAGCGGGCCGGGCATCGCACCGGAAATCCAGGACCGGCTGTTCCAGCCCTTCGCCACCAGCAAGCCCGAAGGCATGGGCCTCGGCCTCGCCATCAGCCGCACCCTGGTGGAGGCCCATGGCGGCAGCCTCGACCTGGTGAGCAGACGGCCGACCCGGTTCTGCTTTACCCTCCCGGTCGAAGCCGGTTCATCATCCAACCCCGAACATCGCACTCCGTAAGCCGCCATGCCCGAGCCCACCATCTACATCGTCGACGACGACCATTCAGTACGGGACTCCCTTGCCCTGCTGCTCAACTTTCGCGGTTTCCGCACCCGCGAGTTTGCCTCCGCCGAGGCCTTCATCGAGGCCTGGAAGCCGGATTGGCGCGGCTGCCTGCTGCTCGACCTGCGCATGACCGGCATGGACGGCCTGGCCCTGCAGCAGATCCTGACCGATCAAGGCTCGCGCCTGCCCATCGTGTTCCTCACCGGCCACGGCGACATCGCCCAGGCCCGCACCGCCCTCAAGGCCGGCGCGGTGGACTTCCTGGAAAAGCCGATCGACCATGAGGCCCTGTTCCAGTCCCTGGCCGAGGCCCTGCGCAAGAACAACCAGTTGCAGGAGGCGGAACGCCGCCTGGCCGACATCGAAGGCCGCATCGCCCGCCTGTCCGAACGCGAACGCCAGGTCATGGAACGGGTGGTGGCCGGCCGCCACAATCGCGAGATCGCCGCCGAACTGGAGATCAGCCCGCGCACCGTCGAGGTGTTCAAGGCCCGCATGATGGAAAAGATGCAGGCCCGCAGCGTGCCGGAACTGGTCAAGCTGGTGCTGGAGGCGAACCCGGATTGACTACCACGATGCCGGTCCTGTTCCTCGGCCACGGCAACCCGATGAACGCCCTGGAAGACAATGCCGACAGCCGCTTCTGGCGCGACCTGGCGCGGCAACTGCCGCGTCCGCGCGCGATCCTGGCCATCTCCGCCCATTGGGAAACCCGCGGCATTGCGGTGACCGCCGCGGCGCGGCCGCAGACCATCCACGACTTCCACGGCTTCCCGGCCAGCCTGGCCGCCTTCCAGTACCCGGCGCCGGGCGAGCCCGAACTGGCCGCGCGGATCGCCGGGATGCTGGCGCCCGAGCCGGTTGCCCTGGACACGGCATGGGGCCTGGACCACGGCGCCTGGTCCTTGCTGGCGCACCTCTATCCGGCTGCCGACATCCCGGTCGTGCAACTCGGCCTCGACCTCGGTCGCGACCCGGCCGGCCACTACCACCTGGCCCGGCGGCTGCGCCCCCTGCGCAACGAGGGCGTGCTGGTCCTGGCCAGCGGCAATGTGGTGCACGACCTGCGCCGGATGGACTGGCGCCAGCCGGACCTGGAGTTCGACTGGGCCCGGCGTTTCAGCGACCGGGTGCGCGACCGGCTCGGCGCCGGCGACCACGGCGCCCTGATCGATTATTCGGATCTCACCGCCGAAGCGAACCAGGCCGTGCCGACGCCGGAACATTTCCTGCCCCTGCTCTACGCCGCGGCCCTGGCGAATGAAGGCGAGGCGCCCCGGTTCTTCAACGACCGCATCGAATACGGCAGCATCGGCATGCTGAGCCTCGGCTACGGACTGGGTGATCCGGCATGAGCGACGGTTGCGGGCGCGGCTTGCCGCCCTGGCTGCTCCTGCTCGGGCTGCTGATCGCCATCGGCCCGCTGTCGATCGACATGTACCTGCCCGGCTTCCCGGCCATGGCAGCGGAATTCGCCGGCCAGGCCGGCCGGCCGGAATACACCCTGGCCAGCTTCTTCGTCGGCATGGCCTTCGGCCAGTTGCTCTACGGTCCGCTGAGCGACCGCTTCGGCCGCAAGCCACCACTCTATGTCGGCCTCGCGCTCTACACGCTGGCCTCGATCGGCGGCGCCCTCGCCGTCAACCTGGACCATCTGACCGCCTGGCGCCTGGTCCAGGGCCTGGGCGGCTGCGCCGGCATGGTGATCACCCGGGCCGTGGTACGCGACCGCTGCGGCCTGCGCGATTCGGCGCGCGCCTTCTCGATGCTGATGCTGGTCATGGGCGTGGCGCCCATCCTCGCGCCGATGCTCGGCGGCTGGATCGTCACCGGGTTCGGCTGGCGCGCCATCTTCTGGATCCTGGCCGGCTTCGGCGCCTGCAGTCTGATCGCCATGCGGCTGGGCCTGAGCGAAAGCCATGACACCCGGCACGAGCCGCCGCTGAGCTGGCGCCGGATCGGCAATGGCTTTCTCGGCCTCCTGGGCGAGCGCGCCTTCATGGCCTACTCGCTGTCGTCCGGGTTGGCCATGGCCGGTTTCTTCGCCTACATCGCCGGCTCGCCCCACGTCTTCATCGAGCTGTACCACCTGTCGGCCAACCAGTATGGCTGGCTGTTCGGGCTCAACGCGCTGGCGTTCATCGTGGCCAGCCAGGCCAACGCCCGCCTGGTCAGGACCATGGCGCCGACCCGGGTGCTGCGCCGGGCGCTGCGCCTGCTGGCGGTCACGGCAGTGTGGCTGATCGGCCTGCCCGCGCTCGGCGAACCCAGCCTCACCGCCCTGCTGCCGCCGCTGACGGTTACCATCGCCAGCCTGGGCTTCATCATTCCCAACGCCACCGCCTCCGCGCTGGCCACCCATGGCCAGCGGGCCGGCACCGCCTCGGCCCTGATGGGGGCGCTGCAATTCGGCCTGGCCACCGTGGCCGGCACGGTGATGGGGCTGTCGCACGGCGCCAGCGCGGCGCCGCTGGCCTGGATCATGGCGACCTGCGCACTGGCTGCCTGGGTCAGCCACAGGGCCTTGATCCGCGGCGTTCGGGGCGCACAGGCCGCCGCCTGATCTTCGTCCGGGGCACGGAAACGACGGCCCGACGATGGGCACGGCAACCGCTATGTGTTATCACATGGGCAGGAATCGGATCCGGGAGGTCCTCGCAGCCAGCCATGCATAAGGGTTCCACGTACGGAATTTTCCTGATTACCCCCGCGTGGGCCCAACCTAGTATCCCGAACCTCAGCTGACGACCGTTTGTCGTCGTGTCAAAGGAGCCACTAAATGAATCAGCAACTCGACATCTTTCTCGCCTCCCTGCATACCTTCTGGAGCGAAATCGCCGTCTTCGTGCCCAAACTGCTGGCCGCGCTGATCCTCTTTTTCCTCGGCTGGCTGCTGGCCAGACTGCTGCGCGGCGGGGTGCAACGCCTGCTCAAGGCCCTGGACTTCGACCGCCTGGCGGAGAAATCCGGCCTCGAGGCCCTGGCCAGCACCGGCGGCATCAGCCTCTCGCTGTCCGGCCTGATCGGCGGGCTGGTGTACTGGCTGGTGATCCTGGTGGTGGCCGTATCGGTCACCAACAGCCTCGGCCTGCAGACCGTGGCCGAGCTGCTCAATCGCGCCGTGCTCTACCTGCCCAATGTACTGGTCGCCGTCCTGGTCATGCTGTTCGGCACCCTGCTGGCCCGCTTCATCAACCGCCTGGTGTTCGCCTGGCTGAGCGGCATCAAGGCGTCCAATGCCTTGCTGATGAGCACCGTGGCGGAATACATGGTGCAGATATTCGCCTTCTTCCTGGCCCTGGAACAACTGGACATCGGCACCCAGCTGGTCACGGCCGCCTTCTCCATCGCCTTCGGCGGCCTGGTCCTGGGCCTCGCCCTGGCCTTCGGCTTGGGCGGCCGCGAATGGGCGGCGCAAAAGATCCAGTCCTGGTCCAAAAAATGACCCCCGCCGCCTGGCACGACCGGCCGGCGCACGCTGCGCTGGCGGACCTGGAGACCTCCAGGCACGGTCTCGGCCAGGCGGAGGCCGACCTCAGGCTGGCCCGCTACGGCACCAATGCATTGCCGCCGCCGCGTCGGCGCAGCCCGCTGCAACGCTTCCTGCTCCAGTTCCATAACGTACTCATCTACGTCCTCTTGGCCGCCGGCGGGGTGACCGTCCTGCTCGGCCACTGGGTCGACAGCGGCGTGATCTTCGGCGTGACGGTGATCAACGCGATCATCGGCTTCATCCAGGAAGGCAAGGCCGAACATGCCCTGGAGGCGATCCGCAAGATGCTTTCGCCCTCGGCCCTGGTATTGCGCGACGGCCAGCGTCGCGTCCTGGCGGCCGAGCGCCTGGTGCCGGGCGACATCGTCATCCTGGCCTCGGGCGACCGGGTGCCGGCCGACCTGCGCCTGTTCGAGATCAAGAACCTGAAGATCGAGGAGGCCGCCCTGACCGGCGAATCGCAGGCGGTGGAAAAACAGACCGAGCCGGTCGCCGCCGGGCTGCCGCTGGGCGACCGCAGCTGCATGGCCTGGTCGGGCACCATGGTCACCTACGGCCACGGCATCGGCGTGGTCATCGCCACCGGGGCCGCCACCGAGATCGGCCGGATCAGCAAACTGCTGTCCGAGGTGCAGACCCTGGCGACGCCGCTGCTGCGCCAGATGGCCGTGTTCGGCCAGTGGCTGACCTGGGCCATCCTGGCCATTTCCGCGCTGGCCTTCGGCTTCGGCATCCTGTTTCGCGGCTACGGCGCCGGCGACATGTTCATCGCCGCGGTCAGCCTGGCCGTGGCGGCGATACCCGAGGGCCTGCCGGCGGTGATGACCATCGCCCTGGCCATCGGCGTGCAGCGCATGGCCCGGCGCAACGCCATCATCCGCCGCCTGCCGGCGGTCGAGGCGCTCGGCTCGGTGACGGTGATCTGCACCGACAAGACCGGCACCCTGACGCGCAACGAGATGACCGTGCAACGGGTGATCACCGCCGACGAGATCCACGAGGTGACCGGCGTCGGCTACGCCCCCCAGGGCGGTTTCACCCTGTTCGGCGAGGACGTGCCCCTGAGCGAGCATCCCGAGTTGGTCGACATCGGCCGGGTCGGCCTGCTCTGCAACGACGCCGAGCTGGTGCGCGTCGGCGACGACTGGGAACTGGCCGGCGACCCCACCGAAGGCGCCCTGGTCACCCTGGCCATGAAGGCCGGCCTGGAACCGGCCTTCGAACGCGAGGCCCTGCCCCGGGTCGACGTCATCCCGTTCGAATCCTGGCATCGTTTCATGGCCACCCTGCACCACGATCACCAGGGCCATGGCCTGATCCTGCTCAAGGGCGCCCCGGAGCGGGTGCTGGAACTGTGCCGCTGGCAGCGCCAGGGCGGCGAGAACCGCCCGCTCGACCTGGCCGCCTGGCTGCCGCGCCTGAGCGAGACCGCGGCCGCCGGCATGCGCCTGATCGCCCTGGCGGTGCACGAACTGGACGCGGCCCCGGCCAGCCTGAACTTCGCCGACATCGAGTCCGGCGGCTTCACCCTGCTGGCGGTGGCCGGCATCACCGATCCGCCGCGCGAGGAAAGCGCCCGCGCGGTGGCCAACTGCCTGGCGGCCGGCATCCGGGTGGTGATGATCACCGGCGACCACGCCGATACCGCCCTCGCCATCGGCCGCCGGATCGGCCTGGCCCGGGTGCCGCACGCCCTCACCGGCACCGATCTGGAGGCCATGGATGACGCCCGCCTGCGCGCGGCAGCCTGCGAGACCGAGATCTTCGCCCGGGCCAGCCCGGAACATAAGCTGCGCCTGGTCAATGCCCTGCAGGCCAACGGCGAGGTGGTGGTGATGACCGGCGACGGCATCAACGACGCCCCGGCCCTGAAACGCGCCGATGTCGGCATCGCGATGGGCCAGAAAGGCACCGAGGCGGCCAAGGAGGCCGCCGAGGTGGTGCTGGCGGATGACGATTTCGCCTCCATCGCCGCCGCCGTCGAGGAGGGCCGCACGGTCTACGACAACCTGAGAAAGGCCATCGTCTTCATCCTGCCCAGCAACGGCGGCGAAGCGGCCATCCTGCTGATTGCCATCCTGCTCGGGCTGACCCTGCCGATCACCCCGGTGCAGATACTCTGGGTGAACATGGTCACCGCGGTCACCCTGGCCCTGGCCCTGGCCTTCGACCCGGCCGAGCCGGACATCATGCGGCGGCTGCCGCGCGACCCGGCCGAGCCTTTGCTGTCGGGCTTCCTGGTCTGGCGCATCGTCTTCGTCTCCGGCCTGCTGGTGGCGGGCGGACTCGGCTTGTTCCTGTGGGAGACGGCGCAGGGCCAGTCGCTGGAGATCGCCCGTACCGCCGCGGTGAATGCCCTGGTCATGGGCGAGATCGCCTACCTGTTCAACTGCCGGCGCCTGACCTCCTCGGCGCTCACCATCGAGGGCCTGACCGGCAACCCCTATGTGTGGACGACCACGGCCATCCTGTTGCTGTTCCAGGGCCTGTTCACCTACCTGCCGGTGATGCATACCCTGTTCGGCACCGCCGGCCTCGATGCCGCCACCTGGGGCCGCATCCTGCTGTTCGGACTGGCACTATTCCTGGTGGTGGAGTTCGAGAAGGGGCTGCTGGCACGCCGCACCTGATGTAAGTGTTTCACTTACGTATATCCCCCAATTCCTGCCCGGTGCCTTATCGGTAGGATGCACGGCCACTATCCCCCCAGTCCCTTGAACATGACCGTGCGTGCCCTGCCCATCTGCCCACCCACCCTGACCCTGGTCCCCGAGGCCACGGTGGCCGAGGCCATGAGCATGATGATCCAGCGCGAGGTCAACCACATCCCGCTGTGCACGACCGATGGCCGCTTCGCCGGCCTGATCAGCAGCAACGCCATCCTGCGCGCACTGTTACCGGCCAGCTCAAGGGTCGAGCACGGGGTCGAGAACCTGAATTTCCTCGGCGATGCCATGCCCATGCTGCTCGACCACCTGCGCGACAACGCCGACCGGCCGGTCAGGGACCTGGCCGACAAGGACGTCACGGCCGTGCGCCAGGACACCCACCTGCTGGAAGCGGCCCACCACCTCTCGCGCACCACCTCTCCCCTGCCCGTCATCGGTGACGACGGCAAGCTGCTCGGCATGCTCAGCCGGCGCATGCTGCTGACCTACCTGCTCGACAAGGCAAGGACCGCCTGAGATGCACGGCGCCGCACACACCGCCACCGAGATCATCTGGGGCCTGTCGCCCCTGATCGTGGCGCTGACCATCTTCGTGCTGACCTACGCGGTCATCGTCACCGAGCGGATCAACCGCGCCATCGTCGCCCTGATCGGCGCCGGGGTCATGATCCTGACCGGCGTGCTGCACCAGAACGAGGCCTTCGCCGGCATCGACTTCAACACCATCGGCCTGCTCACCGGCATGATGGTGATCGTCGCCATCACCCAGAAGAGCGGCGTGTTCCAGTACGTCGCGGTCAAGGCCGCCAAGGTGGTCAAGGCCGACCCCTGGGGCCTGATGGTCATGCTGGCCCTGGTCACCGCCCTGTTCTCGGCCCTGCTCGACAACGTCACCACGGTGCTGCTGATCGCCCCGGTCGCCCTGCTGATCACCGACGCCCTGCGCATCAATCCCTACCCTTTCCTGTTCGCGATCATCTTCGCCTCCAACATCGGCGGCACCGCGACCCTGATCGGCGACCCGCCCAACATCATGATCGGCTCGGCGGTCGGCCTGACCTTCAACGATTTCGCCTTCAACCTGGCGCCGGTCGCCCTGGTCATCCTGGCCCTGACCCTGGTCCCGCTGTGGTGGTTCTGGGGCCGCAAGCTGACCGCCGAACAGGACGCCCGCGACCAGGTCATGGCCTTCGACGAGCGCGAGGCGATCACCGACTCGAAGTTGCTCAAGCAGGCCCTGGCGGTCATCACCCTGACCATCACCGGCTTCGTGTTTGCCCATTCCCTCGGCCTCGAACCGGCCACCATCGCCATGTTCGGCGCCGCCCTGCTGCTCCTGCTGCGCGCCGCCGGCCACGATGCCGAACACCAGACCGAACAAGTGCACAAGAGCTTCGCCGAGGTGGAATGGGTCACCATCTTCTTCTTCGTCGGCCTGTTCGTGGTGGTCGCCGGGGTCGAAAAGGCCGGCGCGCTCAAGCTCGCCGCCGACGCCCTGGTCAACTTCACCGGCGGCGAACTGGCGCTCACCGCCTACGTCATCCTGTGGGCCTCGGCCATCATCTCCGCGGTAGTCGACAACATCCCCTTCGTCGCCACCATGATCCCGGTGATCCAGAACCTCGGCTCGGTGGTCGGCCCGGAAAACCTCAATACCCTGTGGTGGTCGCTGGCCCTGGGCGCCTGCCTGGGCGGCAACGGCAGCCTGGTCGGCGCCTCCGCCAACCTGGTCGTGGCCGGCTTCGCCGAGCGCGCCGGGGCACCGATCCGCTTTCTCCCCTTCATGCTGGCCGCCTTCCCCCTGATGCTGGCCAGCATCGCCGTGTCCAGCCTGTACGTCGGCTGGCGCTACCTATGACAGGAGGCGCACGCGGCGACTAAAGAATGTTCCTGAGCAGGACATCCGCGGTAGACGATCGCGGTTCTTTCGGGGCGGCCAAGGCCGCCCCCTTTTTTTGGCTCTTCGGAACCCAGTAAATTTCCGGCGTAGTGGAAGACTCGCGAAGTCCGGCCAGAGATTCGGAAAGTAGGATGTATGCAGGCAACCGGAATGTGTGATTGGCCGCTGTCGGGTTCACCACTATCAGGCGGTAGTGAACCTCAAGCGGTCGGTTACCTATTCTCCAGATCAGACATTCGAGGGGCCTCTCTACTCTGAAACCTGCCCGGAAGCCCAATGAGTGCAACTCGGCCGCCGTTCTACCCCTCCTCGATCATTTCATGTAGGAGCGCAGAACACGGATGACTTGTTCAAGATCATCATTACGCTGCAGGGCATCCACCGCATCCGGACCCAAGTGGTCTCTGAGATGTCCCTCCAGAACCTCGGCCATCAGACCGTTCACGGCTCCCCGGATGGCCGCGATTTGCTGCAAGATAGCTGAGCAATCCGACTCCTGATCCAGCGCCCACTCCAAGGCTTCTGCTTGACCCTTGATGCGCCGCACTCGTGTCAATAACTGCTTCTTGCCTTTGATCGTGTGTGCCATGTCTACTCCAGTAATCGACCCTGACAGTATACTGGGGTACAGTATCAATCGCGTCGCGACATCTTACCAATCTCATCGATTGGTCGTCGTGCACAAGACATATCCAGCCGGGCAACACAGGAATAAACCATGCATACCCATGATCTGAGTCCTTGGACGCACGAGCATATATTCGATGAAGGCAACCATGCAGCCGAACGCGGTACCCGCGCGGTCATGTGGATCACTGCGGCGATGATGGTCGTGGAAATCTTCGCGGGTTGGCGGTTCAACTCCATGGCGTTGTTGGCCGATGGCTGGCATATGAGTTCGCATGCCGTGGCGATTGGCCTCAGTGCCTTTGCTTACGCTGCGGCAAGGCGCTATTCAGGCGACCCGCGCTTTGCCTTCGGCACTTGGAAGATCGAAGTGCTGGGCGGTTTTGCCAGTGCCATTTTCCTGCTGGGTGTCGCGGCAATGATGGTGTTTGCTTCTGTCGAACGCATCCTGTCGCCGCAGCCGATTCATTACCAGGAAGCGATTGTCGTGGCTGTGGTTGGCCTGATCGTGAACATTGTCTGCGCGGTGATTCTCGGTGGCGCACACGACCATCATCATGAAGATCATGGCGATCATCACAACCATGATCATGCTCACCACGATGACCTCAACCTGAGATCGGCCTATGTGCACGTGATTGCAGATGCTGCGACTTCTGTTCTTGCCATTATCGCCTTGATCGGTGGCTGGATTTACGGCTGGTCATGGCTTGACCCGGTAATGGGGATCGTCGGTGCAGTGCTGGTAGCGCTGTGGGCAAAGAATCTCCTCGCCGAAACCGGCAAGGTGCTGCTTGACCGGGAGATGGATCATCCCGTCGTAGCTGAAATCCGGGAGGTTGTCGAAACAGGGCCGGAGGGAGGAGATACGAGGATTACGGATCTACACGTCTGGCGTGTCGGCAAGCAGACCTATTCTTGTGCGCTAAGTGTCGTCACTCATGACATAACGTTGACGTCAGAGCGGGTGCGGGCGCAACTCGCACAGCACGAGGAAATCGCCCACTCCACCATCGAAATTCACCTATGTGCGGCTTGATCAGCCCGATACCTGACAGGCTGTTCTGGTAATGGTTCGTCCCTCATTGCAACCAGTGATCGGGCAGAGCGTGGATTTTTTGGGTATCAGAAATGTGGTGTTGAATTAGTGTCGCGGAAATTGAGAATTATCGCCTCCCTGTATTGAACTACCGCTATTGATTCGCTCCTGCCCTTGGTGACGTGATCGTGTCCGTCAGCAGTTGGCCGGGAAGAGTCAATCCAACGCGCAGCATCCTATGACTGCATTGAGGCGGTTGCCGCCGTACATAAGTTACGAAAGCAGACGCTCACACTGATCAACGTCCGGTAGCTGATTCCTGGCACAGGCGTCTTTTGTTGGCGGCGCGCCCCGTCGACTCGGCCGGGGATGACAGCTCTGGCCGAACGGCCAGGGAGATGGGAGCGAGTGTAGAATTCGAGCGGTTAATCCGTCCTGCAGAGTTGAATCAATCATGAAACGCTTCCTGACCTTTTTGACGCTTGCCGGCCTGTTGCTGGGCTGCGCGACCAGCACCCAGAAGAACGTCACGGGCAAGAGCCGCTCCCAGTTGCTGATCGTGCCGGCCAGCCAGGTGCAGACGATGTCCCTGCAGTACTATCAGCAGGAAAAGTCGGAGGCCAGCAACAAGGGCCGGCTGATCACCAGTGGACCGAAATACGATAGGGTGGCCCGCGTCTTGCACCGGATGATCCCCCAGGTGGCGGTGTTCCGGCAGGACGCCGCCGCATGGCAATGGGAACTGGCGCTCATTGACGACCCCACCATCAACGCCCACGTCCTGGCCGGGGGCAAGGTCACCTTCTATACCGGCCTGATCGACACCCTGAAACTGACGGATGACGAAATCGCCGCCGTCATGGGCCACGAGATGTCGCATGCCCTGCGCGAACACACCCGCGAGAAGATGTCCCAGGATGCGGTCGGCCAGTTGGCACTGAACGTGGGCGGTGCCGCCCTCGGCCTGGGCGAGGGCGCCATGCAGCTGGCCGGCCTGGCCAAGCAGCTGGGCCTGGACCTCCCCTTCTCGCGTGGAATGGAGAGCGAGGCCGATGTCTATGGCCTGGAATTGGCCGCCCGCTCCGGCTACGACCCGCGCGCCGCCATCAGCCTTTGGGACAAGATGGACGCCCAGGGCGGCGGCGCTCCGCCGCAATTCCTGTCCACCCACCCGGCTCCGAAGAACCGCAAGGCGGAGTTGGAAAAACTGATGCCCAAGGTCATGCCCCTGTATCGGGCTGCGGGCGGCCAGGGCTGACCCGGACGCCTCTCCATCTGAAGCTGGCGGCCCCGGCCGTCATAGGCATGTCCAGTTCACCTCCGCGCTCGAGACCAGGTCGAACAGGCACGGTGCGGTGCTTAGCCAAGCGAGCACCGTGATTTACCCTTGATGATTGGCGCACGGCGGGCATAAGTTTCCCGGCCGAGCCCCATGCTGCCCGATATTGACTCTGCCTGCGCCTAGCGGAACTTACACGGCCGAATAGTTACAAATGTAATTATTTCTATTGTTATGATTATGGCCAATCAAACCAGCAGGTAGACCAGTGCATCAGGATTTCGCATTCTTCGAGCAAGGCATCGACCGCATCGCCCGGCAAATTCCGGGCATGCCGCAAGACCGCGTGGTGCTCAACCGCCTGTTCTTCTTCGTGTTCAGGGAGCTGGACGAGGCCTACAATCTGCATCTGGCAGACTTCGGACTGAACAGCTCGACCTTTCTCGCCCTGGCCATGCTGATGAGCAGCGAGGGCGGCCAACTCAATCCGTGCCACCTGAGCGACGCCCTGATCGCCTCGCGCACCAACGTCACCCGCCTGGCCGACGAGCTGGCCGCCGCGGGCTGGGTCGAGCGCAGGCCGAGCATGGAGGACCGCCGCCGGGTGGAACTGTCGCTCACCGAAAGTGGCCGCGCCCTGGTCCTGAAGGTACTGCCCAGGGTCTGGCAACTGATCGAACGGCAATGGGCCGATTTCAGCCCGGCCGAGGTGACCGAGTTCGACCGCCTGCTGCGCAAGCTGATGACCAGCCTGAGCCGTTTCCGGGAGACCGCATGAAACGCCTGCTGCCCTTGCTTGTCACCGGCCTGGCCGGCTGTGCCCAACTGCCCCACGACCTGCCGGCGCGCCCGGCCCTGAGCGCGCCGTCGGCGGCCGCCACGGTGTCGGCGCTGGCCGCGCCCCTGCCGCGCCAGCCCAACCCGGCCGAAAACTGGTGGCAGGGCTTCGGCCTGGCCGACCTGGACCGCCTGATCGACGCCGCCCTGCGCGACCAGCCCGACCTGGCCGCCGCCCGCGCCCGCCTGGCCATGGCCGACCAGGCCGAGCGCCTGGCCCGGCTGGATACCGAGGTGCACTACTCGACCGACGCCACCCTGGTGCGCGAGCGCCTGAGCGAGAACGGCCTGTTTCCACCGCCCATCGGCGGCAGTTCCTTCACCCAGACCGACATCACCGAGAACCTCAGCTACAACCTCGACTGGTGGGGCCGCAACCGGGCCCTGCTGCGCGCCGCCGGCAACGAGCGCCAGGCCGTGCAGGACGAGGCCGCGGCGGTCCGCCTGGCGGTGGCGGCGGCGGTGGCCGATGCCTATTTCGCCCTCGCCGACATCGATGCCCGCCTGGACCTCGCCCGCGGCCTGGAGCAGCGCCATCGCCAGGAGCGCGACCTGCTCCAGTCCCGCTATGACCTCGGCCTGGACTCCGCCCTGCCCCTGATCGACGCGCGCCACAAGCTGGACATCGACGCCGACCGCGTCCAGGGCCTGGACTACCAGGGCCGGTCCTGGCGCTACCGCCTGAGCGCCCTGGTCGGTTCCGACCCGGACCACAGCGGCCAATTGCCGGTGGCCAGCCTCAAGGCCCGCCTGCCGGCCCCGCCCGCCACCCTGCCCCTGGCCTGGCTGGCCCGCCGGCCCGATGTCGCCGCCCTGCGCAGCCGGGTCGAGGCGGCCGCCGAGCAGAGCACCGCGACCAAGGCGGAGTTCTACCCCAACCTGGACCTGCGCCTGATGATCGGCCTGGAGACCCTGGACCTCGGCAAACTGCTCCAGGCCGGCAGCCTGTCCGCCTCGGTCGGCCCGGCCCTGCACCTGCCCATCTTCAACACCCAGACCCTGCAGGCGAAGCTGGGCCTGCGCGAGGCCGACTATGCCGCGGCGGTCGCCGCCTACAACCACGCCATTCAGGTGGCGGCCCGCCAGAGCGCCGACGCCTACGCCCTGGTCGCCAGCCTGGAGCAGCGCAGCCGGTCCCAGCAGGAAGCCCTGCAGGAAACCGAGCGGACCCGCAGACTGGCCCGGCAGCGCCAGGAAATCGGCCTGGCCGGCCCGCTCGACGCCCTGGCGGCGGACAGCGCCGTGCTCGGCCAGCAGATGAACGACAGCGAAATCCAGGCCGCCCGCCTGCGCGCCCGCGTGGCGCTGTTCCGGGCCATCGGCGGCGACCTCAAGGACCCCGCGCCATGACCGTACACCAACCCCAGGCCGACCCGGCCCGACGCAAACGCCTGCTCATTATCATCGGCCTGGTCTTCCTGGCCGCCGGAATCGCCTGGACCGTGCACTGGTACCTGCACGGGCGCAGCCACGCGAGCACCGACGACGCCTATGTCGCCGGCAACCTGATCCGGGTCACGCCGCGCATCGGCGGCACCGTGGCGGCCGTGCTGGCGGACGATACCGAGCAGGTCAAACAGGGCCAGGTCCTGGTCAGGCTGGACGACAGCGACGCCCGCCTGGCCCTGGACAAGGCCGAGGCCGACCTGGGCGAGACGGTGCGCCGGATCGGCCAGAGCTTCGCCGGGCGCAACCAGCAGACCGCCAACCTGGCCGTGAAGCGACACAAGCTGGACCAGGCCGAGGCCGACCTGGCCCGGCGCGAACGGGCGGTCTCCGTGCAGGCGGTGTCCAAAGAGGAGGCCGAACACGCCCGCGCCGCCCGCGACCAGGCGAAGTCCGAACTCGACCTGGCGCGCGCCCAGCTGGCCGCCTCCGACGCCGAGGTCGCCGGCACCTCGGTCGCCACCCACCCGGCCGTGAAGCAGGCCGAGGCGCGCCTGCGCGAGGCCTGGCTGGCCCTGAACCGGTGCGCGATCCGGGCGCCCGCGGACGGCCAGATCGCCAAGCGCTCGGTCCAGATCGGCCAGCAGGTCGCCCCGGGCGCACCCCTGATGGCCATCGTGCCGATGACCCAGCTCTGGGTCGAGGCCAACTACAAGGAGGACCAGCTCGACGGCATGGCCATCGGCCAGCCGGTACAACTGGTGTCCGACCTGTACGGCAATGATTTCACCTTCCACGGCACGGTGACCGGTCTCTCGGCCGGCACCGGCAGCGTGTTCTCCCTGCTGCCGGCGCAGAACGCCAGCGGCAACTGGATCAAGATCGTCCAGCGCCTGCCGGTGCGCATCGCCCTCGACCCCAGGGAACTGGCCGGGCATCCGCTCCGGGTCGGCCTGTCGATGAAGGTGGAAGTAGAAACCGGCGCGGCCGGCAAGGCCGAGAACCTGCCGCCGACCCGCTACGAGACCCCGATGGAGGACGCCCAGGGCGCCGACGCCCTGATCCGTACCATCCTGCAAGCCAACCGCGCGCGCCAAGGCTGAGTCGCACGGCATGAGCCATCCGCCCCTGCACGGCCCCACGCTGGTCCTGCTCACCCTGGGCCTGAGCCTGGGCACCTTCATGCAGGTGCTCGACTCGTCCATCGCCAACGTCTCGCTGCCGGCGATCTCGGGCGACCTGGCGGTGAGTCCGAACCAGGGCACCTGGGTGATCACCTCGTTCGCGGTCAGCAACGCCATCGCCCTGCCCCTGACCGGCTGGCTGTCGCGCCGCTTCGGCGACGTGCGCCTGTTCGTCCTCTCCACCCTGCTGTTCACCCTGGCCTCCTGGCTGTGCGGCCTGGCGCCCAGCCTGCCCCTGCTGATTGCCGCCCGGGTGCTGCAGGGCGCCGTGGCCGGGCCGATGATTCCGCTCTCGCAGAGCCTGCTGCTGGGCAACTATCCGCCCGAGAAGAAGGGCCTCGCCCTGGCGCTCTGGTCCATGACCGTGATCGTCGCGCCCATCATGGGCCCCATCCTGGGCGGCTGGATCACCGACAACATCAGCTGGCCGTGGATCTTCTACATCAACATCCCGGTCGGCCTGCTGTCGATCTTCATCACCTGGACCATCCTGGGCAAGCGCTCCAGCGCCACCCAGTCGGTGCCGGTCGACAAGGTCGGCCTGTTCCTGCTGGTGGTCGGCGTGGGCGCCCTGCAGATCATGCTGGACAAGGGCAACGACCTGGACTGGTTCGAATCCGGCAGCATCGTCGCCCTGACCGTGGTTTCGCTGCTGGCGCTCAGCCTGCTGGTGGCCTGGGAACTGACCGACCGCCACCCGGTGGTCGACTTCCACCTGTTCGGCGACCGCAACTTCCTGGTCGGCACGGCTATCCTGAGCGTCGGCTACCTGGTGTTCTTCGGCAACGTCGTGGTCCTGCCGCTGTGGCTGCAGACCAACATGGGCTATACCGCCACCTGGGCCGGCATGGCGGCGGCGCCGATCGGCATCCTGCCGGTGTTCCTGTCCGCCGTGGTGGGCAAGAACATGCACAAGGTCGACCTGCGCATCTGGGCCACCTTCAGCTTCGGGGTGTTCGCCGCGGTGTCGTTCTGGAACAGCAATTTCAACACCGACGTCACCTTCGACCAGATCGTCCTGCCCCGACTGCTGATGGGCTTCGGGGTCGCCACCTTCTTCGTGCCGCTGACCTCGCTCACCCTGTCCGGCATCCCGCGCGAGATGATGCCCAGCGCCACCGGCCTGTCCAACTTCTTCCGCATCCTGGCCGGCAGTTTCGGCACCTCGCTCAGCATCACCCTGTGGGACCGCCGGGCCGAGTTCCACCACAGCATACTGACCTCGCACATCTCGGCCTTCGAGCCCGGCGCGGGCAATCTGCTCGACAACCCGGCCACCGACCCGGCCCTGCTCGACCGGATACTCAGCCAGCAGGCCGTTCTGATGGCGACCAACGACATCTTCTGGCTGTCCGGCGCCTTCTTCGTCGCCCTGATGGTGCTGGTCTGGCTGGCCAGGCCGCCTCGACACGACGCCATCCCCGCCAGCAGCGGCGCCCATTAGCGCCGATGCCGGTCAGCAGGCGTGCAGCCTCAGCTGCTCGGCGTTGGCGACCCGGATGAAGCGGCCGTTGATCTGCAGGTAGCCCTGCTGGGACAGCCGGCGCAGGACGCGCGAGAAGGTCTCCGGCGCCAGGTTGAGGTGCGAGGCGATGGTCTGCTTGTTGGTGTTCAGCTCTACCTCGAAGCTGTCGGTCTGGCTGGGCGCCAGCTGGGTCAGGTAGTGGGCGACGCGCTGGGCGCTGCTGCGCTGGGTGCACGATTCCATGTTGTCGATGACGTCATGCATGCGCTCGGCCAGGCTGTTCATCAGCTCGAAGCAGAGGCCGGGGTTGTCGCCCAGAACCCCCATCAGGGCCGTGCGCGGCACCATCAGCAGGATGCTGTCGCGCACGGCCTGGGCGGTCATCGGATAGGGCCGGTCGAGCAGGACGGACTCCTCGCCGAAGATCTCGCCCGGATTGACCAGGCGGACGATCTTCTCGCCCCCCTGCACCGAGGGCAGGAACAGCTTGACCTGGCCGGCGACGACGAGATGCAGGCTGGCAGGATGACTGCCTTTCTGGAACAGCACCTCGTGCTTGCTGGTCCGGTATTCCCGGGTCGATCTGGCCAGACGGGCCGATTCGGAACCGTCCAGGCCGCTGAAGATCGGCTGCCGGGACAGGATTTCAGTGATGGAGTGTCTTGTTTCCTGGATCATGGTCTTCACCAAATGCCCTGTGGCTACGCTGAGAACCCATTCTAGGAACCGGGGCGGGGGAGTAATACCGGCGCCAATAGCCGAGCGCCGCGCTCCAGATACCACTTTGGTGGTAGACGACCGTCGAACAAAGCATTTTGAATCAGGCTGTTATCATGTCGCCTGGAGTGTGCTCGGATACTCCGTGCACTGAGGGGGTATCCCCATTAATCTGACGACCGGAACCCGGTCCGGACTTGTCCATGTCGCCATTCGACCTTAGCGAACGCATCCAGCGGCGCGCCATCCTGATCGGCCTCGCACTGGCCATGGCCACCCTGGCCCTGATCGGCATCGTCGGCATGGCCGTGTCGGTGACCATGGTGGAAAAGGTCAGCGGCAGCGCCAGCGCCATCAATGTCTCCGGCAGCCTGCGCATGCAAAGCCATCGCATGGGCAACCTGGTCCTGGCCGGCATGATGGAGACTGCGCCGGACCGGCGCGACCTCGACGAGGCCATTACGCACTTCGAGGCCAGCCTGCACCACTCTTCCCTGCGCATCATCCAGGAACGCGCGCCGGACAGCGACTACGCCCGCATGTACCAGCGCATCCAGGTCGACTGGCAGGCCGACCTGAAGCCGCTGCTCAACGCCTACGCCGATCGCAGCCTGCCGGCCTCGCCAACCCGGCAGCGCGAACTGCTGGCGCGCATCGACCGCTTCGTCGACGACATCAACACCATGGTGGCGCAACTGGAAACCGACACCGAGGCCAAGATCGGCCAGTTGCACAGCCTGCTCGCCGTCGCCCTGGCCCTGATCATCATCGTCATGCTGGCCATGCTGTACGGCGTCAGCAAGCGCGTGATGCTGCCGCTCAATCGCCTGGTCGACGCCGCCAACGCCATCGCCCGGGGCGATTTCTCGGCGCGCGCCGCCCATGTCGGCCCGGACGAACTGGGCCGAGTCGGCCTAGCCTTCAATTTCATGGCCGACGAGTTGTCCAAGCTGTACGGCCGCCTGGAACAGCGGGTCAGCGAGAAGACCGAGCTGCTGACCCGAAGCAACCGCTCCCTGGAGCTGCTCTACCACTCCATCGCCCGGCTCTACAACGCCCCGGGGGCACCGGAGACTTATCGCGCCATGCTGACCGACCTGGAACAGGTGCTCGGCCTGCGCTACAGCATGGCCTGCCTGGCGCCCGGGCCGGACGGCCTGCCGCACATCCTGGCCAGCACGCTGCCGACCGGTCCGGACCAGGGCCTGTGCGAAAACATTGACTGTGTCGAGTGCTCCCGGCACAGCACGCCCTGGGACCATACGATCGCCGACGGCATCGTGGTCAGAGCCATACCGCTCCGGGATGCCGACCAGCAATACGGCGTGCTCCAGATCGCCCTGCCCGAGGGCGCAGCGCTGGAGCCCTGGCAGGAGCAGCTCGTCGAGGCCCTGTCCCAGCATATCGGCATCGCCATCGGCATCGCCCGCCAGACCGAACGGGAACGCCGCCTGGCCCTGATGGACGAACGCTCGGTGATCGCCCGCGAACTGCACGATTCCATCGCCCAGGCCCTTGCCTACATGAAGATCCAGGTGGCCCTGCTGCAACAGGCGCTCGCGCAGGAGTCGCACAGCGCCGACGCCGACCGCATCCTCACGGACCTCCGCGCCGGCATCAACGCCGCCTACCGGCAGTTGCGCGAACTGCTGGCCACCTTCCGCCTGCGCATGGAAGGCGATTTCATGACCCTGCTCAATCGCACCGCCGAGGAATACGGCCAGCGCGGCGGCCTCGACATCGGCCTGGAAGCGCGCCTGGACGACTGCCACCTGTCGCCCAACCAGGAGATCCACGTCCTCCAGATCGTCCGCGAGGCGCTCAACAACATAGTGCGCCATGCCGGAGCCCGCAACGCCTGGATCAGCCTCACCGCCGATGCCGGTCAGAACATCGGCGTCAGCATCGAGGACGATGGCCGCGGACTGCCGGAGGTGCCCCCCGGCGGCGGCCATTATGGCCTCACCATCATGCGCGAGCGCGCCCAGAGCCTGAACGGCGAGTTGCAGGTGACGCCGCGCCAGCCGCACGGGACCCGCGTACACCTGCACTTCAACGCCGGCGACGGGACCACCCAATCCGCCTTCCAGGAAAGCCAGTCATGAACCCACAACGCCAGACCGTCTGCCTGATCGACGACCACCCCCTGTTCCGCAAGGGCCTGATCCAGCTGTTGCAGACCATCTCGGACTTCGAGGTGGTCGGCGAGGCGTCGAACGGCAAGGACGGCATTGCCCTGGTCCACGCGGTCAAGCCCGACCTGTTGCTGCTCGACCTCAACATGAAGGACATGAGCGGCTTGGACGTGCTCAAGAAGCTCAAGTCGGAAGACCTCGACACCCGGGTGGTGATGATCACCGTCTCGGACCAGACCGAGGACCTGGTCGCCGCCCTGCGCCTGGGCGCCGACGGCTACCTGCTGAAGGATATGGAACCGGAGCAGATGATCGACAGCCTGGCCTCGGCCGCTGCCGGCAGGATCGTCGTCTCGGAGAACCTCACCCATATGCTGGCCGCCGCCCTGCGCGAACAGCGCCAGCCGCACAGCGCGCAGGAGGCCGGCCTGACCGAACAGGAGAGGCGCATCGTCGAGCTCATCGCCGCCGGGATGAGCAACAAGGTCATCGGCCGCGAGCTCGGCATCGCCGAAGGCACCGTCAAGGTCCACGTCAAGCACCTGCTGCGCAAGCTGGACCTGCGCTCGCGGGTGGAGGCAGCGGTGTGGGCGGTGGAGCATTTGCACAAGGCGGCCTGACCGGGCCGAGTCCGCAATATAGCCGGACCGACCGCCAGCACACGCCTATACTCGAAGCACATCCAGGCGCCCGGCCATGCAGGGTCAGGCGGATCGCCCGGACAAACGCCCGGCAGCCCTGCCTCTTATCGCTCCCCAGGCGTTCCTTCAACATGATCAGGAGTTCGCACCATGTCCAAGTCCCAGCACTCGAACAAGGAATCAAAGAAACAGGCCGCGCTGTCGCCCAAGGAAAAGAAGGCCGCCAAGCAGGTGAAAAAACATGCCGGGGATGCCGCCCCTCTGATCGTCAAGGGCTCCTGAACGCTCAGCCTGCAAACGGTCGGCCGGCGCCAGGGATTGTAGTTCGCAGTACCCGGAGGAAACGCGGCGGGGTATCGTCTTGGCGCCCGGCAAGGCCGTGGCGTGCGCGGGCCGCGCATGATTTTTCGTGCCGTCCACTTTACCGCAACGATTTATTGGCAGAATGCCGGCACCGCCATTCCGACCGCCCACCATGACCTCATCCCTCGGCCTGCTCATCATCGGCGACGAAATTCTCTCGGGCAAACGCCAGGACAAGCATTTCGCACGGGTGCGCGAGATTGTCGCCGCGCGCGGCCTGAAACTGGCCCGGGTGACATACCTGGGCGATGACCGCACCCGCCTGACCGCCTTCCTGCGCGACAGCTTCGCCGGCGACGGCATCCTGTTCAGTTGCGGCGGCATCGGCGCCACCCCGGACGACCACACCCGGCAGGCGGCGGCGGCCGCGCTGGGTGTGCCGCTGCTGCTGCATCCGGAGGCCGAGGCGCTGATCACCGGACGCAGCCTGGAAGTGGGCCTGCCGGCCACGCCCGGCCGGTTGCAGATGGGCGAATTCCCTCAGGGCTCCGCTCTCATCCCCAACCCGGTCAACCACATCCCCGGCTTCTCCATCCGACGGCATCATTTCGTGCCGGGCTTTCCCGAGATGGCCTGGCCGATGATCGAGTGGGTGCTCGACACGCATTACCGGGACCTGTTCCACAGCCAGGTCGAGGCCGAGCGGGCGATGATCGTGCGTGGCCAGGCCGAGGCGACGCTGACGCCGCTGATGCTGGAGATCGAACGCGAGTACCCCGGCATCAAGGTGTTCAGCCTCCCCATACTCAACCTGCAGCAACCGGACGACTACAAGATCGAGCTGGGCGTGAAGGGAGCGGCCACCTCGGTCGAAGCCGCCTTCGGCTGCCTGCGCGACGGCACGGTGGCACTGGGTGGCCATATCGAAGACGACGGCCGGTAGCCTACCGGCGTGCCGGTCACAACTGGCAGGTGACCACCTGGCTGGACTGCCCGTCCTGGTTCACGCTCTCTATCCGCACCGTATAGCCCCACAGGCGCGCGACATGCCTGAGCATCTCCGGGGTGGTGTCGCCCAGCGGGCGGCGATTGTGCATGTAGTGGCGCAGGGTGAGCGAACGATCGCCGTAGACATTGACGTCGTAGACCTGGATGTTGGGTTCCCGATTGCCCAGGTTGTACTGCTCGGACAGCAACTGGCGGACGGAGCGGTAGCCGGCCTCGTCGTGGATGGCGGCGATCTCCAGCTTGTCTTCCTGGTCGTCGTCGACCACGGCGAACAGCTTGAACTCGCGGATCAGCCTGGGCGACAGGTACTGGGCGATGAAGCTCTCGTCCTTGAAGTTGCGCATGGCGAAATCCAGGGTCTTCACCCAGTCGGTGCCGGCCAGTTCCGGGAACCAGCGGCGGTCCTCCTCGTCTGGCTGTTCACAGACCCGGCGCAGGTCGCGGAACATGGCGAAGCCCAGGGCATACGGGTTGATGCCGCTGTATAAGCGGCTCGAGAAGGGCGGCTGATAGACCACGTTGGTGTGGCTTTGCAGGAACTCCATCATGAAGCCGTCGGTGAGCTTGCCTTCTTCATAAAGGTGGTTGAGCAGGGTGTAGTGCCAGAAGGTGGCCCAGCCTTCGTTCATGACCTGGGTCTGGCGCTGGGGATAGAAGTACTGGGCGATCTTGCGGACGATGCGGACGATCTCGCGCTGCCAGGGTTCCAGGCGCGGGGCATTCTTCTCGATGAAGTAGAGCAGGTTCTCCTGCGGCTCGGCCGGGAAGCGCGCGGCCTGCTTGCCCTGGTCCGCAGTCTGCCGGGCCGGCAAGGTACGCCAGAGGTCGTTGACCTGGGATTGCAGGTAGGCCTCACGCTCGGTCTGGCGCACCTGCTCCTTGGCCATGGACAGCCGGGCCGGGCGCTTGTAGCGGTCGACGCCGTAGTTCATCAGGGCGTGGCAGGAGTCGAGTATTTCCTCGACCGCCTCCTCGCCGTAGCGCTGCTCGCAGTCGCTGATGAAATTGCGCGCGAACACCAGATAGTCGAGGATGCCCTCGGCGTCGGTCCAGGTGCGGAACAGGTAGTTGCCCTTGAAGAAGGAGTTGTGGCCGTAGGCGGCATGGGCGATCACCAGGGCCTGCATGGTCATGGTGTTCTCTTCCATGAGGTAGGCGATACAGGGGCTGGAGTTGATCACGATCTCGTAGGCCAGGCCCATCTGGCCGCGCTGGTAGCTTTTCTGGGTGGACAGGAACTGCTTGCCGTAGGACCAATGGTGGTAGCCCACCGGCATGCCTACCGAGGAATAGGCATCGATCATCTGCTCCGAGGTGATCACCTCGATCTGCTTGGGATAGGTGTCCAGGCCGTAGTGGGCGGCGACCCGGCCGATCTCGCGGTCGTACCGGTCGAGCAGTTCGAAGGTCCACTCCGAACCTTCGGACAGGGGCTGGCGCGGCGCGGCCGCGGGGGTGGGAATGGGGACGGACTCTACCATCTCAAGCCACCTTCTTTCTGAACAGCTCCCGGAATACCGGGTAGATGTCCGCCAGGGTGAGGATGCGCTGCATGGCGAAGCGCCGGCTGGCCGTCTTCACCTGGGTGTACGCGCGCCACAGGCTTTGCGGTTCCTCGGCCTCGATCTCGACATAGGCGTAGTACTGCACCAGGGGCAGGATGCCCTGGACCAGCAGTTGCCGGCAGCGCGGCGAGTCTTCCTCCCAGTTGTCGCCGTCCGAGGCCTGGGCAGCGTAGATGTTCCAGCTCGCCGACGGGTAGCGTTCCAGGATGATCTCGCGCATCAGTTCCAGAGCACTCGACACCACGGTGCCGCCACTCTCCCGGGAGTGGAAGAAATCCTCCTCGTCGACCTCCTTGGCCACGGTATGGTGGCGGATGAACACCACGTCGATACGTGCGTAGCTCTTGGTCAGAAACAGGTAGAGCAACATGAAGAAGCGCTTGGCGATGTTCTTGCGGTCCTCGTCCATGGACCCGGACACGTCCATCAGGCAGAACATCACCGCCTGGCTGCTCGGCGTCGGCTGGTCAACCCGGTTGGCGTAGCGCAGATCCCAGGTGTCAATGAAGGGCACCGCGGCAATGCGTGCCTTGAGTCTTTCGATCTCCTCGCGCAATTCCTCGGCCTCGGGGCTGGCGCCCAGGCCCTGTTCAATCAACTCATCAAGGGCTGTCTCGGCCTCGCGCCGGGCCTCGCGCGGCCCGGCCGCAATGGCAAGCCGGCGGCCGATGGCCTGTTTCATGGAGCGCACCACGTGCAGGTTGGACGGATTGCCGCTGCTGACGAAGCCGGCCCGCGCCTTCTTCACCTCGGGCACGGCGGCCAGCTGCTTCTTCACCAGGTCGGGCAGGGCCAGATCCTGGAAGAAGAAATCCATGAACTCTTCCCGGGACAACTCGAAGACGAATTCATCCAGCGCCTCGCTGTCCGGCGAGGCGCTGCCGCCGCCCGCACCAGCGCCACCCTCGGGCCGGTCCACCTTGTCGCCGCTGACGAACTCCTTGTTGCCCGGATGGATGATGTTGCGGCGACCGCCGGGGCCGTGATGGAAGATCGGCTCGGACAGGTCCTTACCGGGGATGGAGATCTTCTCGCCTCGCTCCAGGTCGGCCACACCGCGCCCGGACACCGCCTCGGACACCGCCTTGCGGATCTGACCCTTGAACCGACGCAGGAACCGCTGCCGGTTGACGGCGCTGCGGTTCTTGCCGGACAGGCGGCGGTCGACGAGTTGGCTCATGGCCGGACCCGGCTCAGGACGCCTTCCTCGCCCGCAGGTACCACTCGGCGAGCAGGCGTACCTGCTTGTCGGTATAACCCTTGGCGACCATGCGCTGGACGAAGTCGTGGTGCTTCTTCTGTTCCTCACTGGAGGCCTTGGCATTGAACGAGATTACCGGCAGCAGGTCCTCGGTGCTGGAGAACATGCGCTTCTCGATCACCACGCGCAGCTTCTCATAGCTGGTCCAGGCCGGGTTCTTGCCGTGATTCTGGGCCCGCGCCCGGAGGACGAAGTTGACCACTTCGTGGCGAAAATCCTTGGGGTTGGCGATGCCGGCCGGCTTCTCGACCTTCTCCAGTTCCAGGTTGAGCTGGCCGCGGTCGAGTATCTCGCCGGTGTCCGGGTCACGGTATTCCTGGTCCTGTATCCACATGTCGGCATAGGTGACGTAGCGGTCGAATATGTTCTGGCCGTACTCAGAGTAGGACTCCAGGTAGGCGGTCTGCAGTTCCTTCTCGATGAACTCGGCGTAACGCGGCGACTGGTATTCTTTCAGATAGGCCACGTAGCGCTGCTCCAGTTCGGGCGGCAGTTGTTCCTGCTCGATCTGCTGCTCCAGGATGTAGAGCAGGTGCACCGGATTGGCGGCGATCTCGGTATGGTCGAAGTTGAATACCCGCGACAGGATCTTGAAGGCGAACCGGGTCGAGATGCCGGTCATGCCCTCGTCGACCCCGGCGAAGTCGCGGTATTCCTGGTAGCTCTTGGCCTTGGGGTCGGTGTCCTTGAGGTTCTCGCCGTCGTAGATACGCATCTTGGAGAAGATGCTGGAGTTTTCCGGCTCCTTCATGCGGGTGAGCACCGAGAATTGAGCCAGCATTTCCAGGGTGCCCGGCGCGCACGGTGACTCGGACAGCGAGCTGTGCTGGAGTAGCTTCTGGTAGATCTTCACCTCCTCGGACACGCGCAGGCAGTACGGTACCTTGACGATGTAGATGCGGTCCAGGAAGGCCTCGTTGTTCTTGTTGTTGCGGAAGGCAGTCCATTCCGACTCGTTGCTGTGGGCCAGGACGACGCCATCGAACGGGATGGCGCCGAAGCCCTCGGTGCCCTTGTAGTTGCCCTCCTGAGTGGCAGTAAGCAAGGGGTGCAAAACCTTGATCGGCGCCTTGAACATCTCGACGAACTCGAGCAAGCCCTGGTTGGACAGGCTGAGGCCGCCGGAATAGCTGTAGGCATCCGGGTCGTCCTGGGAATACTTCTCCAGCTTGCGGATGTCCACCTTGCCGACCAGGGAGGAGATGTCCTGGTTGTTCTCGTCGCCCGGCTCGGTCTTCGAAATGCCCATCTGGCCGAGCACCGAGGGCCAGCGCTTGACCACGCGGAACTTGGTGATGTCGCCGTTGTACTCGTGCAGGCGCTTGACTGCCCAGGGCGACAGAACCTTGCCGAGATAGCGGCGCGGGATGCCGTATTCCTGTTCCAGTATCTCACCATCTTCGTCGACCGCGAACAACGCCAGCGGCGAATCGTTCACCGGCGAGCCCTTGATGGCGTAGAAAGGTTCCTTCTCCATCAGGTGCTTGAGCTTCTCGGCCAGCGACGACTTGCCGCCGCCAACCGGGCCGAGCAGGTAGAGTATCTGCTTCTTCTCCTCAAGGCCCTGGGCGGCGTGGCGGAAGTACGAGACGATCTGCTCGATGGTCTCCTCCATGCCGTAGAAGTCCTTGAAGGCCGGGTAGACCTTGATCACCTTGTTGGAGAAGATGCGCGACAGGCGCGGATCCTGGCTGGTATCCACCATTTCCGCCTCACCAATGGCGGCCAGCATGCGCTCGGAGGCACTGGCATAGGCAATGCGGTCCTGCCTGCATATGTCCAGGTACTCCTCCAGGGAGTACTCCTCTTCCACCCGGCGATATCGTTCGATGTACTGGTTGAACAAGCTCATGACGTTCTCCCGGTTGAGGGCCAAAATTTGCGGCTCACCCATCCACAAGCAATGGATATGCCAAAGTCAGACAGGTGTGGATTGGACCGCATCGGGCAGAAATGGTGCCTAGTACAAGCGGGCCACCCGCCAAGTTGGCGCATCAATGCACCTTATTGGTTCATGGCTGACCGAAGTGGCCGCTGGCCGGGCCAAACCTTGACTGCCGCCGGCACGGCTGGCGACAGGGTCAGGTGTACCTGATCTTCAGGGCCAGGACCACCGAGGCCAGCGCCAGGGTGATGCCGTTGCCCAACATGATGGGCACGCTGCCCAGGATGATCCCGTAGGCCAGCCATAAGGCCACGCCCAGAGTGAACAGCGCGTACATGGGCAGCGAGATGCCGGACAGGTCGCGCGTGCGCCACGATCTCCAGGCCTGCGGCACGAAGGCAATGGTGGTCAGGAAGGCGGCCGGATAGCCAACCAGGTTGCTGAGTTCGGCGGACATGATGGCTTACCTTTGAGCGACAGCTGCCATTTTCTCACGCCAGCATGGCCGGCAGTTGCTGGGCGAATTGCAGGCGCTGCCCCGTCTCGCCGCCGCCCAGGGCAAAACCGAGCAGGTTGGATTCGCTGTCAAGGTAGCGCGCGATCAAACCCTTGTCAGTCGCTTCGATCTGCCAACTACCGGCCGTACCCATCGGCGGCGGGGCCACCACCAACGGACTGGCCGGCGTCTTCACCACCACCGGCATGGCCGGGTAGACGATAGCCGCCTCCTCACCCGCCAGGACCGCCGCCAGCGTCCTGGCCTGGGCGAGCAAGGGCTGGACGAAGGGCAGTACCAGGCCTTCGACTTCGGCGCAATCGCCCATGGCGTGGATGTCCGGGTCGGAACTGCGCAGTTGCCGGTCGACCACGATGCCCCGGTTGACCGCCAGTCCGGCTGCCTCCGCCATGGCCGTGCGCGAACGCAGGCCGATGGCGGACAGGACCAGATCGGCCTCGACCCGGTGGCCGTCGTCGAGCGCCAGCGTGACGCCCTCCCCGGCCAACTCGATGTTCTTCGCGCTGCGGCCGAAATGCCAGACCACGCCGCGCTGAGCCAGGCCTGAGGCCAGGGCCAGTCCGACCTGCTCGGGCACCAGCCGGTCCAGCGGCCAAGGGCCGTACTGGACCACCTCGACGGTGTGGCCGGTGGCGACGAGGTCGTTGGCGAACTCGCAACCGATCAGGCCGCCGCCGATGATGGCGACCCGCTTCTTGCCCACCAGGGCGGCACGGAAACGGGCGTAATCGTCGAGGTCGTTGACCGCATGGACCCGGTCCGTGCCGTCGCCGCCGAGTCCGTGCGGGATGGGGTCGGCGCCCAGGGCCAGCACCAGGCGGCCGTAGGGAATCTCGCCGCCATCGCTGAGCAGGCGTTTGCCGGCCCGGTCGATGGCGGTGATCCGGGTGTGGGTCAGGATCGTGGCATTGAGCCGCAGCGCCACCTGCTCGGCGGTCTCCGAGGCCAGCTGCCCGGGGTCGCGCCTTTGGGCCAAGGCATTCGACAGGTTGGGCTTGGCGTAGACCTCGCCGCCGTCGGCAGTGACCAGCGTCAGCGGTACCGTGCCGTCGCGCTTGCGGATCTCCCGCGCCAGGCTGTACCCGGCAAGGCCGCTGCCGATGATGACGATAGGGCTCATGGTGCTCTCCTGTCAGCCCTCGCCCGCATGCGGGCGAGGGGCCGGGGGTAAGGGGCGGGCGTCAAATCTCGACCATCTCGAAGTCGGCCTTGGCCACCCCGCAGTCCGGACACTCGAAGTTTTCCGGCACGTCTGCCCAAGCAGTTCCCGGCGCGATGCCATGTTCGGGATCGCCCTTGGCTTCGTCATAGATGTAGCCACATACGATGCATTGATAGACCTTCATTTTCTGCTCCTTCTCTCTCGATTGATGCGACTCAGGCCGCGATGCTGTGCAATTGTGCCCGGTAGTGATTGGCATGTTTTTCTTCCACCCTGGCCAGGGCGGCGAAGCGCTTGGCGGCCTTGGCCAGGACATTGCGGAACATCTCGGCATGCTCCTTCGACTCGGCGATCTGCTCGTCGATCTCGGCCACCGCGGCGTCAAGGCCTTCCTGCTCGGCCTCGTGGCGGAACTTCGGGTACATCTCGGTGTACTCGTAGGTCTCGCCCTCGATGGCGTACTGCAGGCACTTCGCCGGGGTCATGGACGCGCCGGCGAAGAGCAGTTCGGCATGGCCGAAGGCATGCTGCACTTCCTGGGCGGCAGTGTCCTCGAACACCTTGGCGCTGGCCTCGTCGCCTGCGGCGCGGCAGATCCTTGCGAACCACAGGTACTTGATATGGGCCATGGACTCGCCGGCAAAAGCGGCCTCGATGTTTTTGAGGGTGACTGACTGGTTGGCGTTCATCTCGATCTCCTTGACTGGGCTCCGTGCATTCACGGCATGGAGGTCATCTTACGGATCGGGACTATATTGAACAAATTGATTGTCACTAAACAACAGATAGTAATTTTATATTGCTACCGCGAACCCGGCATGACCTTGCTGACACAGCCGAGGTCGGTCGCCAGCACGGCCTGGCGCACCGCCTCGATGGCCTTGGGGCGCGGGAAGCTCTTGCGCCAGGCGATCGAGACCAGGCGCGAGGGCGGGTTGTCCTTGAACGGCCGCAAGGTGAGCAGGTTGTCGTCGACATAGTTCATCCGGGTCGCGGTGCAGGGCAGCACGGTGACGCCGACGCCGCTCGCCACCATGTGCCGGATGGTCTCCAGCGACGAGCTCTCAAGCGTCTTGGCCAGGCCGCCGCTGGCGGCGCGATTGAGACAGGGACAGGCCTGCAGAACCTGGTCACGGAAACAGTGGCCGGTGCCCAGGAGCAGGATGTTCTCGGCCTCCAGGTCGGCGCTGGTGACGGACTTTTTCTTGCGCAGCGGGTGCTCCGCCGGCAGGGCGACCTGGAACGGCTCGTCGTAGAGCGGCAGCGAGAGCAGGCCGGGGTCTTCCACCGGGGTGGCGACCAGCATGGCATCGATCTCGCCCTTCCTCAGCTTCTCGGTGAGCACCTTGGTGTAGTTTTCCTCCAGCAGCAGCGGCATCAGCGGCGCGGCGCGGTTCATCTTGGGAATCAGCCAGGGCAACAGGTAGGGCGCGATGGTGTAGATGACGCCCAGTTTCAGCGGCCCGGCCAGGTCGTCCTTGGCGACCGCCGCCAGTTCCTTGATGCCGTCGACCAGTTCGAAGATGCGCGCGGACTGCTCGACCACCCGCTCCCCGGCCGGGGTGATGGCTATCTCGCCGCCGCCGCCGCGCTCGAACAGCATGACGCCGAGTTCCTCCTCCAGTTTCTTGATCGCCACCGAGAGCGTCGGCTGGGCCACGTAGCAGGTCTCGGCGGCGCGGCCGAAGTGGCGTTCGCGGGCGACGGCGAGGACATACTTGAGTTCGGTGAGGGTCATGGCGGCATTGAACCACGAGCCCCGGTTTCAGGCGAGGTCCGCGGCCAGGGAAGCGCGCACCTCGCCGGGCACCTCGATATCGACCTCGTATTCGGGATGGTCGATCCCGGCCCGCAGGGGGGTGCCGGCCTTCACCGCCGCGCACATCGCCGGTGTCAGTTCGAAGCGCATGAAATGGACCGAAGAGGTCTTGTCCGGGCTGCTGCGGTCGAGATCCTCATTGGCGATCGGGAACACCTTGTCGTGGCCCTGGACGCGCAGCCAGACCCTGTCTTCGATGCCGACCAGTCTGGCCAGGGCCTGGCGCCGCTCTTCGGCGTCGGAATATTCCACCATGAAGGTGGCCTTCCAGTTGCTGCCGTCGGGGATGAGCGGGTTGTAGACGTCGAGTTCGTCCTGGATCAATTCCGGCTCGAACAGGCGCTCCAGGCGCAGCATCTCCTGGACCTGGTACTGCATGGTCAGGGCGTCCTCGAAATAGAGCGCAGCGTGCTCGCCCAGGGCCAGGCGGCGATGCTTCTTGTGCGCCATCACCCTGGCCCGGAACTCCGGGCGCGTCTGGGCGTACTTCTCCAGGCTGTACAGGTTTTCTCGGGTCAGGTGGTTCATGTGAATTACCTCTCTTGTCACTCGTGCGCGATGACCTTGTCGGTGAACAGGTAGTCGCGCAGTTCATGGTCGAAACGGGGATCCTGGCGGCGGATCCACTCCAGCACCATGGCCGCGTGCTCCTTCTCCTCGTCCCGGTTGTGGGCCAGGATGGCCCTCAGTTCGGGGTTGCTGCAGACGTCGACGCGCTGGTTATACCAGTCCACCGCCTCCAGTTCCTCCACCAGGGAGGCCAGGGCGCGGTGCATGTCGCGGGTTGCATCACTGAGTTTTTCTACATCTTCCTGATAGACAGCCATTTGCTTCTCCTTCAATGGGTGGTCAAAGCCCGTAGGCCTGTTTCAGCAGCGTGATGGGGTGTTCCGGCGCCGAGCCGTCGGCACGGGCATGGGCGATGTGATGCCCGGCCATGGCGCAGTCGCTGCCGTAGTGGTCGGGTTGGGCCTGGTCGACCCGCGCCACCACCGGCTTGACGATCTTCATGGCGAATTGATGGAACTCCTTCTTCACCGCATAAGTGCCGTCGTGGCCCGAGCAGCGCTCGATGATGTCGATCTCGGTATCGGGGATCAGCGACAGCATCTCCCGGGTCTTCGGGCCGATGTTCTGCACCCGCTGGTGGCAGGCGGCGTGATAGGCCACCTTGCCCAGGCCCTGCTTGAAGTCGGTCTTCAGCTTGCCTTCTTTGTGGCGCAGCATCAGGTACTCGAAGGGGTCGTAGAAGGCGTTCTTCACCTTGATCACGTCCGGGTCGTCCGGGAACATCAGCGGCAGTTCCTGCTTGAACATCAGCACGCAGGACGGGATCAGCGCGGTCAGGTCCCAGCCTTCGTCGACCATCTTCGCCAGCACCGGGATGTTGGCCTCCTTGGCCGCGCGCACCGCCTCCAGGTCGCCCAGTTCCAGCTTGGGCATGCCGCAGCAGCGCTCCTTCTCGGCCAGGGTGACCGGGATGCCGTTGTGTTTGAACACGGCGGCCAGGTCCTCGCCCGGGCCGGGTTCGTTGCGGTTCATGTAGCAGGTGGCGAACAGGGCCACCTTGCCCTTGGTCCGGCCGGCCGCCTCGCCGACGGTATCGGCGGGCAGCCTGTCCAGCCGGCTGCGCAAGGGATGGCTGCTGAACTGCGGCAGCCAGGCCTGGCTGTGGATGCCGGCCACCGCCTCCAGGGCCTTGCGCGCCGGGCCGATCTGGTTGACCGCGTTGACCACCTGGGCGATCACCGGAATGCCGGCGAAGGCGCCGACCGCGTCGGTGCTGGTCAGGACCTTGTCGCGCAACTTGGTCTGGCCCTTGCGGAAATGCACCGCCTTGGCGCGCAGCATCAGGTGCGGGAAGTCCAGGTTCCACTCGTGCGGCGGCACGTAGGGACACTTGGTCATGTAGCAGTGGTCGACCACCTGCCAGTAGGCCGTCTTGGCGACACCATCGACCTCCATGGATTCGGACTCGTCGACCAGGTCGAACAGGGTCGGGAAAGACTGGCACAGGCTGACGCAGCGACGGCAGCCATGGCAGATATCGAACACCCGTTCCATCTCCTTGAACAGGGATGCCTCGCTGTAGAAATCGGGGTTCAGCCAATCCAGGGCATGGCGCGTGGGCGCTTGCAGGTTGCCTTCCTTGACAGGCGTGGCCATTTTTTTGTCTCCCGGTCGATGCAAGGTAAAAGTCGCAAGACACAAGTGCATCCGGGAACGCCTTGTGTCTTGAAACTTGTATCTCTGCACCCGGCGGACACGGTCCGCCGGGGCGGAAATCAGGCGTCCAGTTCGTTCAACGCCTTCTGGTAGCGGTTGGCGTGCGAGCGCTCGGCCTTGGCCAGGGTCTCGAACCAGTCGGCGACCTCGTCGAAGCCTTCCGAGCGGGCATCCTTGGCCATGCCGGGATACATGTCGGTGTACTCGTGGGTCTCGCCGGCGACCGCGGCCTTCAGGTTGTCGGCGGTGGGGCCGAAGGGCATGCCGGTGGCCGGATCGCCGCACTGCTCCAGGTATTCCAGGTGGCCATGGGCATGGCCGGTCTCGCCTTCTGCGGTGGAGCGGAACAGGGCCGCCACATCGTTGTAGCCTTCCACGTCGGCCTTGGCAGCGAAATACAGGTAGCGGCGATTGGCCTGGGACTCGCCGGCAAAGGCGTCTTTCAGATGCTGTTCGGTTTTCGAGCCTTTGAGTTGCATGGATGTCTCCTGAATGTATGTTGAAATACCGACCTTGCGGTCGGGGTGGATTCAGAATAGTCCATCGTTATCCAAGGTCCCATTTGATTATCCAAATCAATCCGATAGATATTGGCTATGGGTGACCCGCACGTTATCAGAACCCCAACAGGTCTATAACTTAAGCACTATCCAGTAATTCATAGGGAAAGGAATTCCATGAAGGGGCGTGACGTGCCCGGTCTGCGCAAGCTGAGGAATGTCCTGTTCGTGCTGGCCGGGGCATGGACCGCGCTCCTTTCCATTTCCCTGATCTGGAGTATCAATCTTGATCGCGCCCACACCCTGGCCGTGGCCGAGAAAGAGGCGCGCGCCAATTTCAACAAGGACCTGGCCTTCCGCAAATGGGCGACCCGCCACGGTGGCGTTTATGTTCCCACCGATGCACGTACGCCGCCCAATCCCAACCTCGCCCACGTCCCTGAGCGCGACCTCGTCACCCCCTCCGGACGGCGGCTGACCCTGATGAACCCCGCCTACATGCTGCGCCAGATGATGCAGGAGTACGGCGAGGAATACGGCATCAGGGGGCGCATCACCAGCCTCAAGCTGCTGAATCCGGCCAACGCGCCAGACTCCTGGGAACACCATGCGCTCAGCGTCTTCCAGGATGGTGTCGAGGAGATCAGCAACATCGTCGACATCGACGGTCAGCCCTATCTGCGCCTGATGCGCCCCATGGTGACCCAGCAGGGTTGCCTCAAGTGCCACGCCAGCCAGGGCTACAAGATAGGCGACATCCGCGGCGGCGTGGGGGTGGCGGTGCCGCTCGCGCCGTATTTTGCCCTGGAGCGCGAAGGCATCGTGAGAGACTGGCTCGTGCATGGCGGCATCTGGCTGCTGGGTCTGCTCGGCCTCGGCGCCAGCGGTCTCTATGGCCGCCGCCAGATCCGGGACGCCGCCACCACCCACCTGGCCCTGCTCGATGCCACGGACCGCCTGGAACTGGTCCTGGCGGCCAGCGGCGAAGGCAGTTGGGACTGGAATTTGCAAAGCGGCAAGGCCTATTTCGATCCGCGCTGGACCGGCATGCTCGGCTATGCGCCGGATGCGATCGAGGCCAGCTACGAGGGCTGGAAGGGCTTGATCCACCCGGACGACGGGCAAGCCGTACAGGCGGCGTTGCAGCGTCATCTGGAAGGGCTGACACCGGACTACGAGGTCACCTTCCGGATGCGCGCCAAGTCCGGTGCCTGGAAGTGGATACAGGCCCACGGCAAGGTCGTGGCGCGGGACACCGCGGGCACGCCTGTGCGCATGGCCGGCACCCATAGCGACATCGATGCCCGCAAGGCCATGGAGCAGGAACTGATCGAACTGGCCCAGCGCAATCAGCTGATCCTGAACTCCGCCGGCGAAGGCATCTTCGGCCTCGACCGGGAAGGCAGGCACACCTTCGTGAACCCGGCGGCGGCGCGGATGCTGGGCTATCTGCCCGAGGAACTGGTCGGCCGCCACAGCCATGCCACCTGGCATGGCCGCCATCCGGACGGCCGCCCCTACCCCGCCGCGGAGTGCCCCATCTACTCCGCGATCAGCACTGGCAAACCGACGCATAGCGCAGAGGATTGGTTCCTGCGCAAGGACGGCCGGTTCGTCCCGGTGGAGTTCTGGGTCATCCCCACCCAGGTTGGCGGCGAGGTGACCGGTGCGGTGGTCAGCTTCATCGACATCAGCGAACGCAAGCAGGCGACGGAAGCGATCAACGCGCTCAACGCCGAACTGGAGACGCGCGTACGCGAGCGTACGGCCCAGCTCGAAGAGACCAACAGCGCCCTGACCCGGGCGAAGGAGGCCGCCGAGTCCGCCAACCGCGCCAAGAGCGTCTTCCTGGCCAACATGTCGCACGAATTGCGCACCCCCCTGAACGCCATCCTGGGCTTTTCCGACCTGCTGCAACGGAATCCGGACCTGTCCGAACCCCAGCAGCAGAACCTGGCCATCATCCACAAGAGCGGCGACCACCTGCTCGGTCTCATCAACGACATATTGGAAATCGCCAAGATAGAGGCCGGGCGGGTGGAGGTGCAAAATGCCCCGTTCGATCTCGGCGCGCTGGTCCTCGACGTCACCGACATACTGCGCATACGGGCCCAGGACAAGGGACTGCAACTATTGGTCGACCAATCGTCCCAGTTCCCCCGCTACATCGTCGGCGACGAGACCAAGCTGCGGCAAATCCTCATCAACCTGATTTCCAATGCCATCAAGGCCACCGAGCGCGGCGGCGTCAGCCTGCGTCTCGGGGTCAGGCACAACCAGGCCGAACACCTGATCATGGAGGTGGAGGACACCGGTATCGGCATTTCCCCGGCAGACCAGGCACGCATCTTCGATGCCTTCGTCCAGTTGGGCTCGCCCAACCAGCAGAAAGGCACCGGCCTGGGCCTCACCATCACCCGGCAGTTCGTCGAGCTGATGGGTGGCCGCCTCAGCCTGACCAGCCGTGTGGGCGTGGGCACCACCTTCCGGGTGGAATTGCCGGTGCAGTTGGCCAGGGGCGAAGACCTGCCGGTAGTCGAAACGCGCGGCGAAGTAACCGGCCTGGAGCCGGGGCAGCCGGACTGCCGCGTGCTGGTGGTGGAAGACCATCTGGACAACCGGCTGCTGCTGGCCCGTCTGCTGGAGGCGGTCGGCCTTACCGTCGAGCAGGCCGGGGACGGCGCCGCGGCAATCGATGCATTCCAGCGCTGGCAGCCCCATTTCATCTGGATGGACCGGCGCATGCCGGTCGTGGACGGGGTGGAGGCCACCCGCCGGATTCGCGCCCTGGCCGGCGGCGATGCCGTGAAGATCGTCGCGGTTACCGCCTCGACCTTCAAGGAGGAGGACGCCAAGCTGGCCCAGGCCGGCTTCGACGCCATCGTGCACAAGCCGTTCCGGCCCGAGCAGATCTATGAAGTCATGCACCGCCTGCTCGGGCTGCGTTTCACCTATGCCACTGCCGCACCGGGCCAGACGGCTGAAATCGAAGCCGACCTGTCCGGCCTGACCGGCGCGCAGCGTGCCGCGCTGGCCAAGGCCGCCGCGGAACTGGACACGGAAACCTGCCTCGCCATGGTCGCCCAGGTGCGCGCCGAGCATCCGGCAGAGGCCGACTCGATTGCCGACATGGTCAATGCCTATCGCTTCGATCACCTGCTGGCATTGTGCGAACGGAGCTGATCCTGCCGGCTCACCAGCCACAACCACAGGTAACCGCCCACGCCCGCCAGCAGCGAAGCGAAGATGATCCCGGTCTTGGCCATCAGGAGGTATTCCGGCTGCGCGACGAAACCGAGATCGGCGATGAAGATCGCCATGGTGAAACCGATGCCGCCGAGCAGGGCGACCCCGGCAATCTGGCTGAACCGGGTGCCGGCCGGCAACTGGCCCAGGCCGAACCTGAGCGCCAGCCAGCTGGCCCCGGCGATGCCGATGAACTTGCCCAGCACCAGACCGAGGCCGACGCCCAGGGTCACCGGATGGGCCAGGGTGGCGCCCAGGCCGGCCAGGTCGACCGGGATGCCGGCGTTGATGAGCGCGAACACCGGGATGATCACATAGGCCACCGGCATATGCAGGGCATGCTCCAGCCGCTGCAACGGCGTCTCGACGCCATGGATGCCGTTTTCCAGGGTCTGCACCGTCGCCCGCAGGTCGTCGTTGGTCATGATGCTCTGGCCCGGCCGGTGCAGGGCGTCGAACCGGGCCAGCAATTCCCGGACCTGGGCGCTGAACCGGGCCGGGTCGAATTTCGGCCGCGCCGGGATGGTGAAGGCGGTCAGCACCCCGGCCAGGGTGGCATGCACGCCGGACTTCAAGAGGGCCAGCCAGAGCAGCGCTCCAAGCAGGAAATAGGGCAGCGGCTGGCGGATGCCGGCCAGGTTGCAGACCACCAGCAAGGCCAATAGCACGGCCCCGGCCAGCAGGGCCTCGAGCACCAGCTGATCGGTGTAGAACAGGGCGATGACGACCACGGCGCCGAGGTCGTCGACGATGGCCAGGGCGACCAGGAAGGTGATCAGCGCCTTGGGCACCCGCCCCGCCAGCAGGACCAGCGCGCCGATGGCGAAGGCGATGTCGGTCGCCATCGGGATGCCCCAGCCGCGCGCCGCCTCGCCGGCTGGATTGAGCGCGAAATAGATCAGGGCCGGCATCGCCATGCCGCCCAGCGCGGCGACGATGGGCAGGATGGCCTGCCTGGGCGAGGCCAGTTCGCCGACCAGGATCTCGCGCTTCAGCTCCAGTCCGACCAGAAAGAAGAACAGCGCCATCAGGCCGTCGTTGACCCAGTGATGCAGGGTCTTCTCGATCGCCCAACTACCGAAGGTAAGGCCGATGGGCATATGCACCAGATGCCGGTAGGCCTCGGCCCAGGCGCTGTTGGCCAGCACCAGGGCCAGCAGGGCCATGGCCATCAGCAGCAGGCCGCTGGTGGTCTGGCGATGGACGAATTCCTCGAACGGGGTCAGGAAACGGTCGAAGGCCCGTTCCCAGGGGGCGTGGATCACGCCCTGCTCTTCAGCAGATCGCCTCGGCTCGTGCATCGCTTCCTCCTGCTTCATGGAGTGCTAAGGATACACAATCAAGCAAACACCCTGGCTTCTGGCCGGAACGGCCACGGCATTTCAAGCCGGCCGGCTTGCGGGTGAATAGAGTCCGGCTATCCGAAAAATCACTAGAATCAATTTGCCGGCCCAATCCGGCTACGCTTGAATAACGAAATATTCCACCGCAGGCCGGTCGCGAATGACGACATGGCATGACCGTGCGGGGATGATCGAGTTGATGGAGGAGATGCCCATGCAGCAGATCACCGACCCATCCGTCACATGGCATAGCACCATCCCGCCGGAACCGCCTGCCGTGCTGCGCGAACTGGTTGCCGCGGCAGGCGTCCGCTTCAACGGCGACGATCCTTGGGACATCCAGGTACACGATGCCGACGTCTATCGGCGGATACTGAGCCAAGGTTCCCTTGGCTTCGGCGAGGCCTACATGGACGGCTTGTGGGACTGCCAGCGCCTCGACCAGCTCTTCCACCGGCTGCTCAGTATCGATGCCGATGAAAGGCTCGGTGGCTGGGCGCGGTTGCGCCTGCTGGGCGAAATACTCCGCCATGGCCTGTTCAACCTGCAATCCGGCCGGCGCGCCTTCCAGGTGGGCGAACAGCACTACGACACCGGCAACGACGTCTTCGAGGCCATGCTCGACCCGACCATGAGCTACTCCTGCGCCTATTGGCAGCGCGCCGACAACCTGGACCAGGCGCAACGCGACAAGCTGGACATGATCTGCCGCAAGCTGGAACTGCAACCCGGCGAGCACCTGCTTGAGATCGGTTGCGGCTGGGGCAGCCTGGCCCGCTATGCGGCCGAGCATTATGGCGTCGAAGTCTTCGGCATCACGGTATCGAAGGCACAGCGGCAGCTGGCCCTGGGCCGCTGCGCCGGCCTGCCGGTACGCATCGAACTGATGGACTACCGCGACCTGGCCGGGCAATTCGACAAGGTGGCTTCAGTCGGCATGTTCGAACATGTCGGCCAGAAGAACTACCCGGCCTATTTCGACGTGGCCAGGCGGGCGCTCAAGGACGACGGCCTGTTCCTGCTGCATACCATTGGCAGCCACGTCAGCCTCCGCCGGACGGATCCCTGGATCGACAAACACGTCTTCCCCAACGGCAGGCTGCCGTCGGCAAGGGAACTCGCCAGGGTCCTGGAAGGCCGTTTCGTGATCGAGGACTGGCACAATTTCGGTTCGGATTACGACCGTACCCTGATGGCCTGGTGGGAAAGATTCGAGCGCGCCTGGCCCGGCCTGGCCGGTCAATATGATGAACGCTTCCAGCGGAAGTGGAAGTACTACCTGCTGTCCTGCGCCGGATTCTTTCGTGCCCGCCAAGGCCAGCTCTGGCAACTGGTCCTGAGCAAGCGTGGACGAGCGGGCGTTTACCGCTCGGTGCGTTGAGCGCAGCGCCGATGGCCGGGCCATGCCAAAGCGGGTCAGATGCACGCCGACGCCCCCGAACCTGCTCGAGGATATGAAACCCTAGCCGACCCTTGCCAGCGCCTGGCCGATGTCGTCGATGAGGTCGTCGACATCCTCCAGGCCGACCGAGAGCCGGACCAGGCCGTCGCTGATCATATGGCGCTCGCGCTCTTCCGGCGCATAGGAGGAGTGGGTCATGCTGGCCGGGTGCTGGGCCAGGCTCTCGGCGTCGCCCAGGCTGACCGCGCGGGTGACCAGGCCGAGCGCATTGATGAAGCGGCGCCCGGCCTCCAGGCCGCCCTTCAGTTCGAAGGCGATCATCGCCCCCGGCTGGGCCATCTGGCGCCTGGCCAGTTCGAATTGAGGATGCGAGGCCAGGCCGGGGTAGTCGACCCGCGTCACGGCCGGGTGCCGTTCCAGGAATTCGGCAATGGCGTGGGCGCTCTGGCAATGCCGGTCCATCCGGATCGGCAGGGTCTTCAAGCCGCGCAGGACCAGGTAGGCATCCATGGGCGACAGGCAGGCGCCGGTCATCTCCTTGATGCCGACCCAGCGCATCGGGTCGATGATCTCCTTGCGCCCCACCGCCGCGCCGGCAATGACGTCGCCGTGGCCGTTGATGTACTTGGTCAGCGAATGCACCACCAGGTCGGCGCCGAGGTCGAGCGGCCGTTGCAGGTAGGGCGTGCAATAGGTGTTGTCGACCGCCACCATGGCCGGGCTGAGGCGATGCACCCGTTCGCTGACGGCAGCGATGTCGACCAGGCGCATGTTCGGGTTGGCCGGGGTCTCGAAGAACACCAGCTTGGTGCGCTCGTTCAGGTGCTCGCCGAGGTTGGCCGGGTCGGTGAAGTCGGCCGCCTTCACGACGATGCCGAACTGCGGCAGCAGGTGATGCACCAGCGAATGGGTACAGCCGTACAGGGTCAGGTCGACCAGCAACTCGTCGCCCGGGCGCAGGCTGGTCCACATCAGGCTGGTGATGGCGCCCATGCCGGAACCGAAGGCCACCGCCGCCTCGCCGTTCTCCAGGCTGGCCAGGCGTTCCTCCAGGTTGGCCACGGTGGGATTGGTGACCCGGCTGTAGATCATGCCCGGTTCCTCGCCGGCGAAACGGGCCGCGCCCTGCTCGGCCGAATCGAAGGCATAGGTGGACGACCAGTAGATCGGCGGGTTCAGGGCGCCCTGATGGCTGGCGGCGTCATAGCCGCCATGGATGGCACGGGTGGCGAAGCGCCAATGGGAATTCTTGTCGGACATGTGCGGAACCTCATCGTTATGAGGGGCGAATTAATCATAAAATCCGCCCCATGAATACCCTCTCGTATCGACGCCTCTGGCTGGCCATCGGCTGGGGCCTGGTCCTGCTGGTGATCGTGCTCTCGCTGATACCCGCCCCGCAACTGCCCAAGGTCGGTTTCAACGACAAGATCGAGCATATGCTGGCGTATTTCAGCCTGATGGCCTGGTTCGGGCAGATCTACGGCGCGCGGCTGAAACCGGTCCTGGCCCTGCTGGCCCTGGGTGCGACGCTGGAGGTGCTGCAGGGCCTGTCGGGCTACCGGGAGATGAGCGGCCTCGACATGCTGGCCAACACCGCCGGCGTCACCTTGGGCTGGCTGTTCAGCCGTCTCGCCCCCGGCCTGCTGGCCGCACTGGACACCCGCCTGCCGTGAACCTGCACATCGCCGCTCGCGCTGCCCTGGCCGAGGCCGACGTCGAGGCAAAACTTGCCGCGACCGATCGGCTCCGGGCGGACTGGCAGGCCGGTTTGCTGGCGCCGGGACCCCAAGACGAGGCGCAACCGCTGACCGAGGCCGGCCGCCCCAAGCGTCCGGAACTGCTGCCGCAGAAGGCGATGCCGCGGCGCGATCTGAACGGTCCGGCAGGCCACGCCGCGCTGATCCATGCCCTCTGCCACATCGAGTTCACTGCCATCAACCTGGCCCTGGACGCGGTGTACCGGTTCCCGGGCCTGCCGGACACCTTCTATGCGGACTGGCTCAAGGTCGCCGCCGAGGAGGTGCTGCACTTCCGCCTGTTGCGCGAGCACCTGCGCACCCTGGGCCGCGACTACGGCGACCTGCCGGCCCATGGCGGCCTCTGGGAGACCGCCCTGCTGACCGCACACGACCCGCTCGCCCGCATGGCGGTGATCCCGCGCTACTTCGAGGCGCGCGGACTCGACGTCACCCCGGGCATCCAGGCCAAGCTGCGCGGCTACGGCGACCCGGCCGGCGCCGGCATCCTGGACATCGTGCTCAGGGACGAGATCGGCCACGTCGCCGCCGGCGACCGCTGGTTCCGTTATCTGTGCGGCCAACGCGGCCTGGAACCGGTGGCGGAATGGCACCGGCAAATCGACGCGGCCGGCCTGCCCGCGCCGCGCGGCCCATTCAACGAAGCGGCCCGTGCGCAGGCCGGCTTTCCGATCGGGGAGATCAGCGCGCACGGACCGGGATGACCACCTCGGCGACCAGGCCGCCGCCGTCCCGTTCACGCAAATCGACCTGCCAGCCCTGCGCATCCGCCAGTTGGCGGACGATGGCGAGGCCGAGGCCGGAGCCGCCGGTATCGCGGCTGCGCGACTCCTCCAGGCGGTAGAAGGGCTGGAACACCTTGTCCCGTTCCGCCTCCGGGATGCCGGGCCCGCGGTCGAGCACACGGATCCGCACGGCCTCCGGAGCACATTCCAGTTCCAGATCGACGGGCTGGTCGTTGCCGTAGCGGAGCGCGTTTTCCAGCAGGTTGCCGACCACGCGATTGAGCGCAGCGAGACTCAATTTCCGCCGGCATGGCCCGCTTTCGCGCACCCGCGCCAGTTCAGGGTGGCTGCAACTCGCCGCCATTTCCACCAGTGCCTGGCCGAGCCCGACCTCGGTCTCGCCCTCGCCCTTGAGCGAACGGGCGAAGTCGAGCATCTGGGCGATCAATCGGGTCATCTCCCTGAGATCGCCCTCTATGCGGCTGACCATCGCGGGATCGGCATCGTCGAGCATGGCCAGGGCCAGGTGCATGCGGGTGATCGGGGTACGCAGGTCATGCGAGATGCCGGACAACAGCACGGTACGATTTTCCAGCAAGGCCTGGACCTCGTCGGCCATGCGGTTGAAGGCCATGTTCAGGCTGCGTAATTCCTCCGCGCCGGTCTCGGGCAGGCGTTCCGGCAGCCGGCCCTGGCCGACTTCTGCCGCCGAACGGGCCAGCTGGCGCAGCCGGGCCGAGGTACGCCGGGCCAGGAACAGCGCCGCCGCCAGGGTCAGCAGGGCGCCTGCCAGGAACACCGCGCCAGCCTCCCAGGGGGCATCGAGTTCGTAGTTGTCGCGCAGGTAGCCGACCCGCAGCATGTTGCCGGCCAGGGTAACCTCGGCCCAGGCCCAGGCCGGGTCGGGCCCCTGCTTCAGGTGGATCGCCTGGCCGGTGCGCTTGCTCAAGGCGCGTTCCAGACGCTTGCCGAATGAATTCGCCGGCAGCAGGCTGGCCAGGGGCTGGTCGACCTTGCCCAGTTCCAGGTTGTGCTTGAGGAACAGCTCGATCTCGTAGTCGGCCCGGGTCTCTGGCGGCAGTTCCACCCAGGTCTGCGCCGCCAGCACCATGCGCGCGGCGAGGTCGTCGGCGGAACGCTCGGCCAGGGGCGTCACGACGGTTCGCCAGACTGCGTACATGGCGGCGCCCTGGGCCAGCAGGAAGATGGCCAGCAGGATGGCCGCGGTACGGCCGAACAGGGTGCTCGGCAACAGTCTCAAGCCAGCTTGCCCTTGGGCGCGAACAGGTAGCCCTGGCCCCAGACGGTGCGGATGTAGACCGGGTTGGCCGGATCGTCCTCGATCTTGCGCCGCAATCGCGTCACCCGGACGTCGATGGAGCGGTCGAACGGATCCCGCTCGAAGCCCTTCAGCCAGTCCATGATCTGGTCGCGCGAGAGGGCGCGGTTGGGGTGCTCGGCAAAGATCTTGAGCAAGGTGAATTCGGCGTGGGTGATGGTGATCTCCTCGCCATCGCGCAGCAGTCGCTGGGCCGACAGATCCAGGCTGAAGGGACCGAAGGCGTAGCGCTCGCCGACGCCCTCATCCTCCTTGGCCGGCACCGCGGGGCGGCGCAGCACGGCGCGGATGCGGGCCAGCAGTTCGCGCGGATTGAACGGCTTGGCCAGGTAGTCGTCGGCGCCCACCTCGAGACCGACGATGCGGTCGATATCCTCGCCCCGCGCCGACAGCATGATGACCGGGACATCCCGCTCCGACTTGACCCGGCGGGTCAGCGCCAGGCCGTCCTCGCCCGGCATCATCAGGTCCATCACCAGCAGATCGGGGGTGAAGGCAGGCAGCCGCTCGTCCATTTCCCGACCGTCGCGCGCGGTCTCGATCTCCATGCCCTGCTTGACCAGGTAGTCCCTCAGCAGGTCCCGGATGCCGGCATCGTCGTCGACGATCAGGATGCGGGGTTGTCGGGTAGGTTCCATGCCAAATCCTCGGAAACATTTCGTTACAAATTTACCGGATGCGGAAACCGGCTGGAAACCGCCGGCGCCTATCGTGTGAAGCGTGCAAAGGAGATATGCCATGAAAGCCACCGCCCGCAAACTGATTCTAACCGCCCTCGCCATCCTGGCCAGCGGCACCGCTGTTGCGGACGATTATCGCGTCTTTGCCGGCCCATCCATCGGCCTGGTCGCGGAATTGAGCGCCGAGGAACGCGCCATGTTCCGCGACCGCTGGCAACAGTTGCCGCCCGATCAACGCGAGGCCATGCGCTACAAGCTTCGCCAGGACTGGGCCGACCAGCCGCCCGAGGTGCGTCCGCAGCATCGCCGGGAATTGATGAACAAGCTGGAACAACGGCGCGATCGGCGCTGGCAGCAAGGCCAGGACAACAACGAATCCGAGCCGGGTTATGGCCAGGGTTATGGCACCCGCCCCTGGGATGGCCCGAATGACAATGATGCGCCCCGCCGTGGGCGTCGCTGAGCCGAATGACATCACTTAGAGAGAAGGAATGCATCATGAAAACCACACCTATCATCACCGCAATCGCCCTGACCCTGACCACGGCTACCGCCTGGGCCGGCCACTACCGCCCGGGCCCCGAACCGGCACCGTTCTCCGATACCGCCCGGGTGGTCTCGAGCACCCCGATCTATGAAGAGTACAACGACCCCCGTCGCGATTGCTGGACCGAACGGACCGGCTACACCTACGAGAAGGACCGCCGCTCCTACGGCGGTGCCGTACTGGGCGCCATCGTCGGCGGCGTGGTCGGCAACCAGTTCGGCAAGGGCGGCGGCAAGACCGCCTCGACCGCGGCAGGGGCCGCCATCGGCGCCATGACCGGCGACAACATCGACAACGATGACCGCGGCGCACGTCGTGTCCCGGTCGAGGAAGAACGTTGCCGCACGGTCGACAACTGGTCGCGCCGGATTACCGGCTACGATGTGGTCTACCGCTACCAGGGCAACCAGTACACCACCTTCCTGCCCTACGATCCGGGTCCGACCCTGAGGGTTCGGGTCAACGTCAGCGTCGACGAACGCTGATCGCCCAGGCGCCTCCGCCGCCAAAACGGCGGGGGCCATGTGATAGAGTGCGGCCTCCTATGAGTTGAAGTACTGAGGCCGTGCGCTTTTCCCTTCTTTGCTGCCTATTATCCTTGTGTCTGCTGCTCGCAGGCACGGCCCGCGCCTCCACCGACAAGGATTTCCTCGCCGCCCGCGATGCCAACGCCAAGGGCAGGAGCACGCAACTGGCCCGCCTGGCCGAGCGCATTCCCGATCAATATCCGCTCAAGGTCTACCTGGATTACTGGCAACTGAAGAATGCTTCGGCCGGCAACGAGGCGCTGCTGGCCTTTGCCGATGCCAACCCGGATACCCCCTTGTCGGAGCGCATACGCCAGGAAATCGCCCGGTCTTACGGCAAGAACGAGGACTGGCCTGGATTCCGGCAGATCGTCGGCAAACTGGCCAGACAGGATAAGGAACTGCAGTGCTTCGACCTGAGGGCGCGCCTGCAACAGAATGACGCCAGGGCGGTGACTGAAGCGACGGCGCTGTGGCGCACCGCCCAGGATCTGCCATCCAGTTGCGACCCCCTGTTCGACACCCTTGCGGCCCGCGGCTCGCTGACCATCGATGACCGCATCGCACGCCTGCGGCTGGCGCTGGAGACCGGCAACCTCAGGCTGGCCCGGGAACTGATCGCCGCCATGCCCGAAGAGGGCCGGCCCGGCCCGGCCCTGCTGGCCCAGGCACAGCGCACGCCTGACAAGATCCTCGAAACCGCGCCGGCGAATGCCATCCGCAGGGAAATCCAGCTCTATGCGCTCGGCCTGCTGGCCAAGACCGATGCCGATCGTGCGGCGACCCTGTGGGAGATCAAGTCCGCCGACTCACCCGAGGCCGACCAGGGCTACGGCTGGGGAGTCATCGCGGTGGCGGCCGCCAAGCAGCAAAAGCCGGAAGCCGTCGCCTGGTTCCTCCGCGCCCACAACCAGCTGAGCGACAGCCAGAGTCTTTGGCGCGTCCGTACCATGCTGCGCGCCGGTCGCTGGCTTGATGTCTACCAAGGCATCGCGGCCCTGCCGCCGGCAACCCAGAACGAAGCGGTCTGGCGCTACTGGAAGGCCCGCGCCCTGAAGGCGTTGAATGCCGTCTACCAGGCCAACCAGTTGTTCGCCCAGCTATCGCGGGAAATCCACTACTACGGCCTTCTGGCCTACGAAGAACTGCCGGTGCGGCTGGAAAACCGCCCGGACGAATACCGTCCGACGCCGGATCAGGTCAGGGCCGTCGAAGCGAATGCGGGCATCGTTCGCGCGCTCCTGTTGCGCAGGCTGAACCTGAATGCCGATGCGGTGGCCGAATGGGAGTGGGCACTGCGCGGCATGAGCGATGCCGAACTGCTGGCCGCCGCCGAACTGGCCCGGCGCGACGAATGGTACGACCGGGCCATCATGACCGCGGAAAAGACCCGCGAACTGCACAGCTTCGACCTCCGCTACCTGACCCCCTATCGCGACCTGGCGGAGGCCCAGGCCAGCCGGAACGGTCTCGATCCGGCCTGGGTCTATGGCCTGATGCGCCAGGAATCCCGCTTCGTTGACTATGCCCATTCGGGGGCCGGCGCCCGCGGTCTGATGCAGATCATGCCCGCCACCGCCAAGTGGATCGCGCACCAGATGAGGCTCGACAAGCGGGCCCATGCCAGGGTGAATGACCCCGAGACCAACATCCGCTTCGGCACCTTCTACCTGAAGAGCCTGCTCGACAAACTGGACGGTTCGCTGGTGCTGGCCACCGCCGGCTATAACGCCGGCCCCGGCCGCGCGCGCCGCTGGCAGGCCGATACGGCGCTGGAAGGCGCGATCTACACGGAAACCATCCCGTTCACCGAGACCCGTGAATACGTCAAGAAGGTGCTGGCCAACGCCATGTATTACAGCCGCCGCCTCGAACTGCCGGCCGGCTCCCTGAAGGAACGCCTGGGCACCATACCGGCAAAATCGGCCACCATGCCGGTACCGGAAAGCGAGGCAGACCCGGAACCTTGACCCGACGTGGCGGGAATGGTGTCTAATTGACCAATCCAATCGGTTAGCAACAACGAGGCACGACCCATGTCGAACAAGAACATCTGCATCCTCGGCGGCGGCGGTTTTGTCGGCCATCATCTGGCCAGTCAACTGGCTGCCCGTGGCTGGCGGGTCACGGTACCGGCCCGCCAGCGGCAACGCGTCAATGACCTGCTGGTCCTGCCCACGGCGGAAGTCGTCGAGGCCGACATCCACGACCCGGCCACGCTGGAACGCCTGTTCGCCGGCAAGGACGTCGTGATCAACCTGGTCGGCATCCTCCATGGCAGCCACAAGGATTTCCTCCGTGCCCACGTCAAGCTGCCGCACAGGGTCATGGAAGCCTGCCATGCTGCCGGCGTGCCCCGCCTGCTGCACATGAGCGCCCTGGGCGCCGAGGTCGGCTCGAAAAGCTTTTACCAGCACAGCAAGGGCGAGGGCGAACAACGGGTCCTGCAGCCCGGCCGCAAGCACGACCTCCATGTCACGGTGTTCCGCCCCTCGGTCATCTTCGGCCCCGGCGACAGCTTCCTGAACCTGTTCGCCGGCCTGTTGAAGATGGCGCCGGTGGTGCCCCTGGCCAATGCCGGCGCCCGCTTCCAGCCGGTCCACGTGACCGACGTCGCACGCGCCTTCGCCAGCGCCATCGACGACCCGGCAACCTTTGGCCAGGCCTACAACCTGTGCGGGCCCAAGGTTTACACCCTGGAGGAACTGGTCCGCCTGGTGGCCGGCCGCCTCGGCCTCGAGCGCGTCCTGGTGCCGCTCGGCCCCGGCCTGTCGTACTGGTTCGCCCGCATGATGGAACTGAAGCCGGGCGCCAAGATCATGACCCGCGACAACCACTATGCCATGCAGACCGACAACGTCTGTCCCGATGGTTTCCCGGCCCGCTTCGGCGTGCCGCTGACGCTGGAAGCGAACCTGGGCTACCTGTGCGGCGAAGGCAACCGGGGCCGGTACGACGACTATCGGGCGGCGGCAAGGCGCTAAGCGCCTCCCGGCAGGTCACATGGATTTTCCCGCCCATATCCGCGTCTATGTCGTGGGCGGTGCCGTGCGCGACGGCCTGCTCGGCCTGCCGGTGCAGGACCACGATTACGTGGTGGTGGGCGCCACCCCGGAGGAGATGACCCGGCTTGGCTTCCAGCCGGTCGGTAAGGACTTCCCGGTCTTCCTGCACCCGCACAGCCACGAGGAATATGCGCTGGCCCGCACCGAACGCAAGACCGCGCGCGGCTACAAGGGTTTCCAGGTCTACAGCGCGCCCGACGTCAGCCTGGAAGAAGACCTGATCCGGCGCGACCTGACCGTCAATGCGATGGCGCAAGCCGTCGACGGCCGCATCATCGATCCCCATGGCGGCCAGGCCGATCTGGCGGCGAAGGTATTGCGCCATGTCAGTCCGGCCTTTGCGGAAGACCCGGTGCGCATCCTGCGCCTGGCCCGCTTCGCCGCCCGCTTCGCCGAGTTCACGCTGGCACCCGAGACCCTGGACCTGATGCGCGCCATGGTGGCCGACGGCGAGGTCGACGCCCTGGTCCCGGAACGGGTCTGGCAGGAACTGGCGCGCGGCCTGATGGAGGCGAAACCCTCCCGCATGCTCTCGGTGCTGCGCGACTGCGGCGCCCTGGCCCGCCTGATGCCCGAGGTCGATGCCCTGTTCGGGGTGCCGCAACCGGAACAGCACCATCCCGAAATCGACACCGGGGCGCACCTGCTGATGGTGATCGACCGGGCCGCCGCCGACGGCCTCAGCCTGGCCGGCCGCTGGGCCGCCCTGCTGCATGACCTGGGCAAGGGCCTGACGCCTGCCGAATACTGGCCCAAACACCATGGCCATGAGGGTAGGGGCGTGGCGGCCGCCAAGGCGCTGAGCGAACGCCTGCGGGCGCCGAGCGAGTGCCGCGACCTGGCCGTGCTGGCTGCCCGCGAGCATGGCATCGTGCATCGCGCCGACGAGTTGCGCCCGGCAACGGTGGTCGAACTGCTGGAGCGCACCGATGCCTTCCGCCGCCCCGACCGTTTCGCCGAACTGCTCCGGGTCTGCGCCGCCGATGCCCGGGGCCGGCTGGGCCGTAACGACGACGACTACCCGCAGGCCGAACGGCTCGGTGCCGCGCTGGCAGCGGCACGCGGAATCGACGCCGGGGTCATCGCCCGGGCCAGTGCGGCCGGACAGATCCCGGCCGCGATCCACCGCGCCCGTGTCGAGGCGGTCAGGACGGCACTGGGCAAATGACCCTGAGCACCAGCAACCATGACCGTGACAGCGCCGGCATGACCTATGTCTACCCGGTGGTGTCGCGCCGGGCCGGCGGCGTTTCGGTCGGCATCAATCTGAACGTCAACAATGCCTGCAACTGGCGCTGCATCTATTGCCAGGTGCCGGCGCTGACCCGCGGCGGGCCACCTCCGGTCGACCTGGCCCGGTTGGAGGACGAACTGCGCCGGATGCTCGACGATGTCCTGCACGGCGACTTCATGATTCGCGCAGTACCCGAAGCGATGCGCCGGCTGAACGACATCGCCCTGTCCGGCAACGGCGAGCCGACCAGCGCGGCAGAGTTTCCGGCGGTGATCGAGCTGATCGGCCGCCTGCTCGACGAGTTCGGCTTGCGGGGGCGGATCAAGGTGGTGCTGATCAGCAACGGCAGCCTGGTGCACCGTGAGCCGGTCCAGGCCGGCCTGCGACGACTGGCCGAACTGGGCGGCGAGGTCTGGTTCAAGCTGGACCGCGCCACGACCGCGGGCCTGCATGCCGTCAATCAGACCGAGACGACGCCGGACAAGGTGCTGCGTAACCTGGAACAGTGCGCCCACGCCTGCCCGACCTGGATCCAGACCTGCGTGTTCAGCGTGGACGGCCAAACCCCGGCTGAAGACGAAATCAAGGCCTATCTGGAGTTGCTGCGGCGCGCATTGGCGCAGGGGACGACCTTGCGCGGGGTGTTGCTGTATGGCCTGGCGCGCCCTTCCACCCAGCCGGAAGCGCCGAGGCTGGGCAGGCTGCCGGAAGCATGGCTGGCCACCCTGGCCGGGCAAATCGGCCAGCTCGGGCTGGCCACCCGCTTATTTCCTTAGGGAGCCTCTGAATGAATCCATCGCAGACGCTGGATTCGTTCAGAGGCTCATTAGGCTGGCATCTCCCAGCCTAAGCTTTTCGGCCAGGCGGGCACGGGTCAGGGAAACGGCATCGTAGCCAGCCTTGTCGGCAAACAGGAACATGCCGCCCATCGGGCTGATCCATTGCAGCAACAGCGCTTTATCCCGGCCATCGATGCGGAAGCGAATGCCATCACCCACCTTAAGCGCATCGATTCCGGCCAGATCCTGGCCGTGGTCACCCCGTCCGGGCTCGATCGACAGGGTTTCGGCATCCAGTCCGGCCAGGTCGGCCTCCGAAAAGGCCCGGTCGGCTTCCTGGGCGAGTTGGGTAACCGGGCGCGGGTTGTCGCCTGCCGACTCCAATCCGGGCCGGGCCACGGCGGCGTGCAGCATGGCGAGCAGGGAAAACAGCTCGTCGCGCACACTGACGTCCAGGCCCATGGCATCGCAACCGTCCTGCAAACGGCCCAGCAGGGTGGGCAGCAGGCTCAGGAACTGCTCGGTTTCCTCCTGGTCCCGTTTCGGCGCCAGGCTCCAGAGCAGGGCATTGACGGTATGCCAGCCGGCCGCCCAATCCGGATGCTGGTCGCCGTGGCTGAAGTAGATTCCAGCCAACAGATAGGACCAGTGTTCGAGCAGGAACTGGCGGATTTCCATGGGTGCCCCGCTCCTGGCCAGACGTCCCTCGATCTCCTGGCAGATATGATCGTGTACTTGGCGTTCTCGGCTTTTGAATAACATCGGCAAACCCCGCCTCGTTGCGGATCGAATACGGTCGTGACGCATTTTACGTTGTATTGCAGCCGAGGCACTTGACGATAAAGGGTTCAATTAGTCGGTCTTTTTTGTTAGTCTGCGGCTTGGTTTCACGCAAGGAGACAATACGGCATGCAGCATACGCAGCGATTTTTCGCCTTTCTGGCGCGCCACAAGCGCTGGTTGCTGGTCATTTCCGCCCTCCCCCTGTTTGAAGTTGTCACCGCCTTCGGTGTATCGCCCGACACCATCACCCAGGACATCGTCCAGGAAACCGTGGTATCCGCGGTCGCCCTCCCCGACCCCGTCGCAACCGACAGCGGCGCCTTCGATTTCTGGCGCGAAGACCGCATCCAGCCCGGCGACACCCTGGCCTCGCTGCTGGGCCGGCTGGGCGTCGGCTCGGAAGAGATCCCCGCCATCCTGGGCGCCAGCCGCGAACAATCGGCCCGGTTCATCGCCGGCCGCACGGTCATCGCCAAGGTGACTTCCGGCGGACGCCTGCTGCTGTTCCGCTACCTGGTCGACGACAAGAACCTGCTGACCATCGAGCGTACCGGCGCGGGCTTCAGCGCCAGGAATGAAATCACCCAGCCGGATACCCGCGTCGTCGTGCGTTCCGGCGAGATCAAGTATTCCCTGTTCGGCGCAACCGATGCCGCCGACGTACCGGACTCGGTAGCCTCCCAGATGGCGGAAATATTTTCCGGCGACATCGACTTCCACCGCGATCTGCGTCAGGGCGACCGCTTCTCGGTGGTCTATGAAATCCAGACCGACGCCGGCCGTACCCTGCGTACCGGCCGCCTGATGGCAGCCGAATTCGTCAACCAAGGCAAGAGCTACCGGGCGGTGTATTTCAAGGATCCGCAAGGACGCGAAGGCTACTTCACCCCGGATGGCAAGAGCATGAAGCGCGCCTTCCTGAAGTCGCCCATCCCGTTCAGCCGTATTTCGTCCGGCTTCTCCACTTCGCGCTACCACCCCGTTCTGAAGGAATGGCGCGCCCACAAGGGCATCGACTATGCGGCGGCGGCCGGCACTCCGGTGCGCGCGGTTTCCGACGCCACCGTCGCCTTCTCCGGACGCAAGGGCGGTTATGGCAATCTGATCGTGCTCAAGCACCAGGGTCCGTACAGCACCGCCTACGGCCACCTGTCCCGTTTTGCCAAGGGCCTCCGCAACGGCGCCCACATCAAACAGGGCGATATCATCGGCTATGTCGGCTCCACTGGCCTGGCGACCGGCCCGCACCTGCACTATGAATTCAGGGTCAACAACGTGCAGAAGAATCCGGTCGCCGTAAGCATGCCGGCCGCCTATCCGCTCGATCCCCGCTATCGCGCCCAGTTCGCGGCCGCGGCCGCCCCGCTGGTCAGCCAGATCGACCTGCTCCAGGGACGCAACCTCACTTCGCTGGACTGAATCCGGCGCCTGACCGGCGCCGGAAGGTGCCGGCCGGACTCAGCCCGGCTGGACGCAACAACCGATCAGGGAACAGAACACCAGTTCGAAGGCCACATCCTGGTCGTAGGTCTTCGATTTCTGGTTTTTCTCCACGGTCACGAAGCGCAGATTGACCGCATACTTGTTGGCGCTGACCTCGGGCACGCAAGGCTGCTCATCCGCCAGGCCAACCCGCAGAAGCTGTACCACGCGACCGCCCAGCATGAGTTGGAACATCCCGCCGTTGGCCACGTAATGGCCCTGGTTGCCGCTCTCCCGCAACAGTTGCAGGATCAGTTCGACGCCCCTCCGGATCGGCAGCATCGGCGCCTGCCACAGCCGCAGATCCGAGGTCCTGGCCGCCGACGGCAAATTCAACCAGTAATGGTAGCCCGGCAGGTCGAACCGGCAGGCGCCGCCCGGTATCCCGGTCCGGCTCTTGATACCCGAGAGCCAGTCGTTATCGCGGATATGCTGGCCCAGCTTGCCAGACAGGCCATGCAGTTCGGCCAGCGCCTTGGCAATACCCTCCAGCAGCTGTTCCAGACGCTCGCCATCAACGGCGGGATTGCTGCGTAACGGCTCGAGCGAAATCTTCTGCCGCTCCAGTTCCTGGATCAGTTCGCTGCGCAATTCCGGCCTGGCCATCACGTCTGCCAGTTCGAATACCGCCAGCAAACCGGCATGGTGCGAGCGGGCATCCCCGGCATTGATGAAAAAGCTGGCCTTGTCGAACAAGTCCTCCAGACGCAACCAGGTGCGTATCCGTTCGTTCAGGGGATATTCGTAAACGATCACGAGGACCTATTCATTGAGTGGCAGGAAAGGTAACGACAAGGCGGAACTACCGGAATGGGCCGACCCACTCGCTTGGACGGATTTTGCAGTATGGCGTCGGATGAATGCAATGCCTGTCGGCATATCAACCCGCCCTGGCACGCGCCGCCAGGAGGTATGACTGGTGCAAGGCGCCGACCCGCGCCGCCAGATCACCGGGAGCGCCCTGGTTGTCGATCACGTCGTCGGCCGCCGCCAACCGGCGCTCCCGGCTGGTCTGGGCCGCCAACATCGCCCTCGCCATCTCGGCCGTGACGCCGTCCCGCCGAACCACCCGCTCGATTTGCTGTTCCGGCGCGCAATCCACCACCAGGACGCGGTCGATCAACTCGTCGTAGGCCGCCGTTTCGAGCAACAGGGGCACCACCACCAGGACATAGGGCGCCGCCGATACGGCCAGCGCCTCCGCCACGCGGCGCCGGATCAGAGGATGCAGTATGGCTTCCAGGCGCCGGCGTGCCTCGGGATCGGCGTATATCCGCTCGCGCATGCGGCCGCGATCCAGGCTGCCGTCCTCGGCGACATGGCCGGGACCGAATCCGGCCCGGATCGGCGCCATTGCCGACCCGCCAGCGGCCGTCAGTTCGCGGGCGATGACATCGGTATCGATCACCTCGACGCCCAGTCCGGCAAACTGCCGGGAGACCAGGCTCTTGCCGCTGCCGATACCGCCGGTCAAGGCCACGCAATAAGGCCTCTTCATCCGCCCAGATACAGCTTCAGCAGAACCTGCCCCCAGAACAAGGCGATCAGGCCGGCCAGCACGAGATACGGCCCGAACGGGATCGGCCTGGCGCGGTCATGGCCGCCAAGCACGATCATGAAGATGCCGATCACCGCACCGACCAGGCTGGAACATAGGATGATCAAAGGCAGCAGGGTCCAGCCGAACCAGGCACCGAGTGCGGCCAGCAGCTTGAAATCGCCGAATCCCATACCTTCCTTGCCGGTCAGCAGGCGGAACAGGTGGTAGACCAGCCAGAGCGACAGATAACCGGCCATGGCACCGATGACCGCCTCGCCGAGCGGGGCAAAGAGACCGCCGATATTCACCAGCAGCCCCAGCCAGAGCAGGGGCAAGGTGATGCCGTCAGGCAGGTACTGGGTATCCAGATCGATGAAGGCCAGGGCGATCAGGGCCCAGATCAGGACGAAGGCCGCCCCCGCCTGCCAGGTGAAGCCGAACTGCCAGGCCGCGGCAAAGGTCAACAAGCCGGTCGCCAGTTCAACCAGAGGATAGCGCGCCGAGATCGCCGCCCCGCAGGCGGAACACTTGCCGCGCAACAGGGCAAAACTCAACAGCGGGATGTTCTCGAACCAGGCAATGGCATGACCGCAGGCGGGACAGGCCGAACGCGGCACAACCAGGTTGAACGGAGCGGATTGCTCGGCAACCTCGCCCCGCAGTTCGGCACATTGCACCTGCCACTCCCGTTCCATCATCCGGGGCAGCCGGTGGATCACCACATTGAGGAAACTGCCAACCATCAGGCCGAGCAATCCGGCGACGCCGGCCCACAGTGCCGGCGCCCCCGCCAGCAGTTCGATCAAAACGCCGTCCCCATCTTGAAGATCGGCAGGTACATGGCGATCACGATGGTACCGATCAAGCCGCCCAGCACCACCATGATCAGGGGCTCGATCAGGCTGGAAATGCCGGCCACGGCATCGTCCACCTCGCGCTCGTAATAGTCGGCGACCTTCTCCACCATGGAGTCGAGCGCGCCGGATTCCTCGCCGATCGCGACCATCTGGATCAGCATGGTCGGGAATACGCGCGCCACCTGCAGGGATGAAGACAGACTGGCCCCGGTCGCCACGTCGGTACGGATCTTCAGGGTCGCATCCTCGAACACCGCGTTGCCCGAGGCGCCCGCGACCGATTCCAGCGACTCGACCATCGGCACCCCGGCGGCGAACAGCGAGGCGAAGGTACGCGCCCAGCGCGATACCGTCGCCTTCTCGATCAGCGGGCCGAAGACGGGCACCTTGAGCATCATGGCATCGATACGCGACCGGAAGGCCTTGGACCGTTTGAAGGCCTGGAGGAAGGCAAATACCAGCGCACCCATGGCCCCGAAAAACAACCACCACCAGGCCACGAAGGCATCGGAAATGACGATCACCAACGCGGTCAGCGCAGGCAGCTCGGCCCCGCTGCCTTCATACAAGGTCTTGAAGGTGGGGATCACGAAGATCATGATGCCCGCCGTGATGATGGTCGCGACCACGATCACGATGGCCGGATACATCAGGGCGGATTTAATCTTGCCCTTGATGGCGAGGATCTTTTCCTTGTAGCTGGCGATCCGTTCCAGCACGGTTTCCAGGATACCCGCCTGCTCGCCCGCCTCGACCAGGTTGCAATAGAGCCCGTCGAAATATTTCGGATGGCGCCGGAAGGCCTGATTCAGGGCGGTGCCCGATTCGACGTCGGCCTTGATGACGCCGAGCAATCTCTGCAGATTGGGATTGGCATGGCTGCGCGCCGTGATCTCGAACGACTGCAGCAGCGGCACGCCCGCCTTGACCATGGTGGCCAGCTGACGGGTGAACAGGGCGACGTCCTTTTCAGTGATCCTCTTGCCGCGTGCAAACAGGCTTTGCTTGCGTATCTTGATGGGATTGATGCCCTGGCGGCGCAGGCTCTGTCGAACCACCGCCTCGCCGGCGGACAACATCTCACCCTTGATCCTGCGCCCCAGCTTGTCGGTCCCTTCCCAGGTGAACGGGATCTCCACGACCTGTTTCGCTGCCCTGGTTTGCGCCATGCTGTCACCCCCTCATCATTCGTTGGTAACGGCCAGAACCTCTTCCAGCGAGGTCATGCCCGCCTTGACCTTGAGCAGGCCGGCCTGGCGCAGGTCCAGCACGCCCTCGTTGCGTGCCTGTCCGGCGATGTCGGCCACGCTGGCATTCTTCAGGATCAGGCGATTGATCTCATCGCTGATCGGCATGACCTGATAAATGCCCACCCGGCCCTTATAGCCGGTGTTCTTGCATACCTCGCAGCCGACCGCGCCAAAGGCCTGCCAACTGCCATCCAGATCGGCCTCGGTGAAACCGGCGTTCAGCAGGGCTTCCGGAGGGATATCGATCGGTGCCTTGCAGTTCGGGCACAATTTGCGGCCCAGTCGCTGCGCGGTGATCAACAGCACGGATGCCGCTACGTTATAGCTCGGCACCCCCATGTTGACCAGACGGGTCAACGTCGAAGGGGCATCGTTGGTATGCAGCGTGGATAGCACCATATGGCCGGTCTGCGCCGCCTTGATGGCGATATCCGCCGTCTCCAGGTCGCGCACTTCGCCCACCATCACGATGTCCGGATCCTGGCGCAGGAAGGAGCGCAGGGCATTGGAAAAATTGAGACCGGCCTTTTCGTTGACGTTGACCTGGTTGATGCCCGGCAACTGGATTTCCACCGGGTCTTCGACGGTGGAAATGTTGACGCCGGGTTTGTTCAGTATGTTCAGGCAGGAATACAGCGACACCGTCTTGCCGCTACCGGTCGGACCGGTTACCAGCACCATGCCGTAGGGACGCTCGATGGCCTCGAGCAGATGGGCCAGCTGCTGGGGCTCGTAACCCAGCTGATCGATCTTGGTATCCAGCGCCGTGGTGGAATCCAGGATACGCATGACGATCTTTTCGCCGTACAGCGTCGGCAGCGTGCTGACCCGGAAATCCACGGCCCGCTTGCGCGACACCACCAGCTTCATCCGGCCATCCTGGGGCACCCGTTTCTCCGAGATATCCAGCTTCGAGATCACCTTGATCCGGGAAGCGATCTTTTCCTTGATCGCCAGCGGCGGCTGGGCAATCTCGTAGAGGATGCCGTCCATGCGGTAGCGGATGCGGAAAAACTTCTCGTAGGGTTCGAAATGGATATCCGAGGCGTTGCCGTTGATGGCATCCAGCATGATCTTCTGGAGGTAGCGCACCACCGGGGCATCGTCGATATCCTGTGCCGCCGCGGTATCGGCCGCGGATTGGGCCTCGTCATCGGTGAACTCGAGGTTGAGATCGTCGGTATCGATGCTCTTGAGGATGTCTTCCCGCCCGGATTCAACGTTCTTTTCCAGGTAGTGGGCAAGCTTGTCTTCCTCCAGCACCACCAGCTCGACAGCCAGGCCGGTCTGGAACTTGACGTCGTCGAGCACCTGCAGGTTGCTGGGATCGGAAACCCCCAGGTAAAGGCGGTTGCCCCGCTTGGCGAGCGGGATCACGCGATGCTTGTCGATCAGCTTGTAGTCGACCACCCCGCTGGGGATGACGGCCGGGTCCAGGGCATCGAGATCAAGAAAGGGCAGGCCATAGGTGATCGAAGAAAAGGTGGCCAGCTGAGTCGGCCGGAAACGCTTGGTGCGCACCAGGTGAGCAACAATACTCTCGCTCGCCGCCTTGGCCTGGGCCTGCAACGTTTCACCTTCATCCTGGCCCAACAACCCCTGCTGAACCAGCGCCCGGCAAAGGCCGGTCAGATTACTGGCAACACTGGCCGCCACAAGAGCTCCCTTTTCCGCATGAATACAAGTATCTACAGATGATAATGCATAGGGTACATGCAAATGTCAAAGCGTTCAGTACTTATTCTCAGGACGTACTCGCGCCGTCTTAACCTTGCGTCCCGAAACCTGGACGATCTCGACCGTACATCCCGCGAGCCGGATGGTCACGCCGGCCTCCGGCATCGCCTCCAGATATTCCATGATCAGGCCATTCAAGGTACGCGCCCCGGCAAGCGCGAAATGCAGGCCGAGCTTGCGGTTGAGTTCACGCAGGCTGGCCGTCCCCTCGACCAGATAACCGCCTTCCCCATCGGAGACCCAGCCACGACCATGGAGCGGGTTGACCCCGGCGAACTCGCCGACGATCTCCTCGAGCACATCCTCGACCGTGACCAGGCCCAGCAGTTCGCCGTACTCATCGACGACCAGGCCCAAGGACTGCCGGTTATCCTGGAACTGGCTCAACTGGGTCAGCAGCGGCGTCCCGGAAGGGACAAAATAAGCCGACTTGAGGCCATCGCGGAAGGCCTCCGCGTCGAATGAAGTTTCGCCGATATGGGCCAGGGCACGACGGACGTGGACGATGCCGACGACCTCGTTGAGTTCATTCCGGAATACCGGCAGATGGGCATGATGACTGGTCTGCAGATGCTGGACGATCTCGTCCGGCGCGGTATCCAGGTCGATGGCCTCGATTTCGCCGCGCGGTAGCATGACATCGTCGACGGTCAGTTTTTCCAGGTCGAACAGGTTGAGCAGCATGCCGCGATGGGATTGCGGCAGGAAACTGCCCGACTCGGCCAGCAAGGTGCGCATCTCCTCGACGCCCATCCGGTTGGCGCCGCCATCCTCGACCACCTTGAGACGGAGCAGCTTCAATTGCCCGTGCACGAACAGGTTGATGAACCAGATCACCGGGTGAAACAGCTTGAGCATCAGCGCCAGCGGATAGCTCACGACCGGCACGATGCGTTCCGGATACGAGGCCCCGATCACCTTGGGCGTCACCTCGGAAAAGATCAGGATCAGGAAGGTCACGCCCACCGTAGCCAGGGTCAGGGAAAGCTCGCTCTCGCCGAATGTCCGGAAGGTGATCACCGTCACCAGCGCGGCGGCGGCCGAGTTGACCAGGTTGTTGCCGAGCAGGATGACCGAAAGCAGCCGGTCGGTGCGCGCCAGCAACCATTCCCCCAGTTTGGCGCCGCGATGGCCAGCCTTGGCCAGGGTCTTCAGCCGATAGCGGTTCACCGCCATCATGCTGGTCTCGGAACCGGAGAAAAACCCCGACAGGATCAACAACAGGAACAGCGCCAGCAACAGGGCGCCTAAAGGTATCTGGTCCAAACTGGAAACCGGGCAAAGAACACGGCGCCTAGTCTAGGCCTGCCCCCGTCCCTGTCAAGGCCTCCCCAGCAGCACTTCCAGGACGAATTTCACGCCGACATAGGACAGCAGCAAGGTCAGGAAGCCGGCCTGGGTCCAGTAGATCGCGGTCTTGCCCCGCCAGCCGTAGATGCGGCGGCCGAACAGCAGCGCGGCGTAGATCACCCAGGAGGCGATCCCGAACACCGTCATATGGGTCAACGGAAAGGGCCGGCCATAAATCGACTCGGAAAAGAAGATGCCCGACAACAGGGTCAGGGTCAGGATCAGGAAGCCCAGTTCGACCATGCGGAACAGCAGTTTCTCCAGGGTCAGCAGGGGCGGCAGCCCGGTGACCATGTTGGGCAGCACCGGCTTGTGCAGATGTTTCTCGGCCAGGGAGATCAGGACGGCATGCAGGGCAGCCACGGCGAACAGGCCATAGGCGGCGAAGGCCGCCAGCATGTGCAAGCGGAACATGGGCTGTCCGGCGGTCGGGATGGCCAGTCCTTCAGGCATCATCGCCTGCAGCAAGACGCCCAGCGCCCCGAACAGCAGCACGAAGCTCTGCATGCCCGCCAAAGGATAATGCCAGGCCGCCAGGCCATAGAACAACACGGTCAGGGCCGCCACGGCCGACAACGACGTCCCGAAACCCAGGCTGAGGCCGGAACCTGGCAGGACCAACTCGTCGAGCAGGTAAAGGTGCAGTGCCAGCGGCACGAACAGGAGCAGACGGTTCCACCCGTTCGGCTGGCAGCAGGCGGCACCACCGGGACGGAAATACGCCGACAGCCCGAGGTAGGCCGCGACCAAAAGCAGATAAAGGAGTGCTTCAGGCATTATTAATGGCTGTCAATTTGCTAGACTGCGCCAGTTTAGCCGATTAGATAGTCTCTTAGAGCATGTTCGATAATCTCACTGAAAGACTCGGCCGGGTCGTCAAGAACCTGCGTGGCCAGGGCCGTCTCACCGAAGACAACATCCAGGACGCCCTGCGCGAGGTGCGCGTCGCCCTGCTGGAGGCCGACGTCGCCCTGCCGGTGGTACGCGACTTCATCGCCCGGGTGAAGGAAAAGGCCGCCGGCCAGGAAGTGCTGCAGAGCCTGACCCCGGGCCAGATGCTGATCGGCATCGTGCACAAGGAACTCACCGTCCTGATGGGCGAGCAGGCCGCGCCGCTGTCCTTTGCCAGCCAGCCGCCGGCGGTGTTCCTGATGGCCGGCCTGCAGGGCGCCGGCAAGACCACCACCTGCGGCAAACTGGTCCGCCTGATCCGCGAACGCGGCAAGAAGAAGGTGCTGCTGGTCTCCACCGACGTCTACCGTCCGGCTGCCATCGACCAGTTGAAGATGGTCGCCGGCCAGGCCGAGGCCGACTTCTTCCCCTCCTCGCCCGACCAGAAGCCGCTCGACATCGCCCTGGCCGCGCTCGACTACGCCAGGCGCCACTTCCACGACGTCCTCATCGTCGACACTGCCGGCCGCCTGCACATCGACGAGGCGATGATGCGGGAGATCCAGGAACTGCATAAGGCCCTCGACCCGATCGAGACCCTGTTCGTGGTCGACGCCATGCAGGGCCAGGACGCGGTCAACACCGCCAAGGCCTTCAACGACGCCCTGCCGCTCACCGGCGTCGCCCTGACCAAGCTGGACGGCGACGCCCGCGGCGGCGCCGCCCTGTCGGTGCGCCAGATCACCGGCAAGCCGATCAAGGTGGTCGGCGTCGGCGAGAAGCTGTCCGGCATCGAGGTGTTCCACCCGGAACGGATGGCCAGCCGCATCCTCGGCATGGGCGACGTGCTGTCCCTGATCGAGGAAGCGCACAAGGCGGTCGACCACGCCGAGGCGATGAAGACGGTCCAGAAGCTGAAGAGCGGCAAGGGCTTCGACCTGGAGGACTTCAAGTCCCAGATGCAGCAGATGAAAAAACTGGGCGGCCTGTCCTCGCTCATGGACAAGCTGCCGGGCGCCGGCAAGGTCGGCGCCGACGACCTGGCCCAGGGCGAGAAGCAGATGCAGCGGATCGAGGGCATCATCAACTCCATGACCCCGCAGGAACGGCACAAGCCCGAACTGCTCAAGGCCTCGCGCAAGCGCCGCATCGCCGCCGGCGCCGGGGTCCAGGTGCAGGACATCAACCGGCTGCTGAAGCAGTTCGAACAGGCCCAGAAGATGATGAAATCGTTCGGCAAGGGCGGCATGACCAAGATGATGCGTGGCATGAAGGGCATGTTGCCGGGCATGCACTGACCCTGCTTGCGGCCCCAGGTGCAACCCACCCATGGAATGCCCGGACGGTTATTTCCCGGCTAGGCCGTCACCCTCGCCACGGAACATCGCCGGCGTCAGGTTGTACCTTTGCAGCAGGCGATAGAACTCGGTACGGTTGCGGTCGGCGATGCGGGCTGAATCGGCCACGTTGCCGTTGGTCAGCTTGAGCAACTGCACCAAGTAGTTGCGCTCGAAGCGCTGCTTGGCCTCAGCGTAGCTCAAGGCCTCCAGGGTCGGCACCCGGAGGGCGCGCTGGACCAGCGGCAACGGGACGAGCGGCGTCGTGGTCAAGGCGCAGGACTGCTCGACCACGTTGTATAGCTGCCTGACATTACCCGGCCAAGCCGCCGTGGCCAGCGCCTCCAGCGCCTCAGGGGCGAAGCCGCTGACATCCTTACCATACTTGCCGGCGACCTGCTGGATGAAATGGCTGGCCAGCACGGGGATATCCTCGCGCCGATCTTCCAGCCGCGGCAAAACCAACGTCACCACGTCCAGCCTATAGTAGAGATCTTCCCGGAATTGGCCATCGGCCATCGCCGCTTCCAGGTTGCGGTGGGTGGCGGAGAGTACGCGTACATTAACCGGCTCGACCCGGATCGCCCCCAGCGGCCGCACGGCCCGTTCCTGCAGTACGCGCAACAGCTTGACCTGGAGTGCCAGTGGCATGTCGCCGATCTCGTCGAGGAATAGGGTGCCACCGTCAGCCGCCTGGAACAGGCCGGCGCGGGCATTGCCGGCGCCGGTGAAGGCACCCTTGACGTGGCCAAACAGCTCGCTCTCCAGCAATTGCTCCGGGATCGCGCCGCAATTAATCGCCACAAATGGCGCCTTGGCGCGCAAGCTGGCCTGGTGGATGGCCTTGGCCAGCATCTCCTTGCCGGTGCCACTCTCGCCACGTATCAGCACGCTGGCGTCCGAGGCCGCCACTAGGCGCGCCTCTTCGAGCAGGTCGGCCATGCTGGCGCTGCGGTAGACGATATCGGCGCACCAGGCCACGTCGTCGCCTCCGCCGTGACCACTCGCGGCCGGCGAAAGCTGTAGTGCCTGCTTAATCTTCTCCAGCAGCACGCGGCTGTCGAAGGGCTTGGTCAGGTAGCCGAACACCCCGCGCGAGGTCGCCTGCACGGCATCCGGAATGCTGCCGTGGGCGGTCAGCAGGATGACCGGCAAGGTTGGCCGCGTCATCCGCACCTCCTCGAACAGGGCGAGACCATCCTTGCCCGGCAGGCGAACGTCGCTCACCACCACGTGGGGCGGCTCGACGGCAATCTTGCTCAGCGCCTCCTCGGCCGTAGCGGCGGTGGTGACGCTAAAGCCCCAGGCATTGAGGCGCATGGAAAGCAGGCGCAGCAGGTCTTCGTCATCGTCCACGACCAGGATGTGGCGTCCCTTGCCAGTCATATCTGGTTTCATTTCCGTTTTCCCGCCGCAGCCGGATAGACCGTCAGTGTGTGTTCGATATTGGCCAGGGCATCAATCTTCTGCTGTAGCGTCTCGGCACGCAGTTGCTCTGCCTTGATCTGCTGGTTGAGCCGGATGATCTCCTGGGCAAACTTATCCATGGCGGCGGCGTTTTCCTGGTATTCCAGGTAGTGGCTGACAAGCAGGCGCGCCAAAGGATGCAAGCTCACCGCCGCCGGCCGGTCCGACTTCAAAACTGCATTCAGCATGGTCATGGCCTTATCCAGGTTGCCGCTGCCGCGTGGCTGCCCCAGGACCATGGCCAATCGGACCCGACCCTCAGGGTCTAGCGGCTCGGCGGCCAGTATCACGCGCTCCCACTCCAGGTCCTGGATCGGCAAATCCTGTAGTTGCTGGTGGTAGCGCAACAGGCTTTCCGACACATCCACAGCCGGGACCTCTGCCCCTGCCGCTTTCATGGCGGCGGCAGGTGGGCAAATCGCAGGCCCGAAAAGCCTGTGCTGGAGTTCGGCACAACCGCCCAGCCCCAAGAGCAGAATCAGTGTGCCGCCAACCAGCGTCGCCCGCATCGATCCATCAGCGCTCATCCGGCACCTCGACACAAAAGTGTGCGCCAGGTACGCCGGTCAGCAACCTCACCGTACCACCCATGGCCTGCAGCAACTCCCGCACGATGGACAGACCCACGCCGCTGCCCTGGCGAGGGGCCGGCGCCGGCCGCCGGCCCTGGACGAACGGCTGGAAGATACGCTCGGCGTCCTCCTCCGCCACCCCCGGGCCTTGGTCGATGACGTCGATCCCGACCCTGCCGCGGAAATGCCTGATCAGCAGCCACAACTTGCCACCCTGCGGGCTGTAGTCGATGGCATTGGAGAGCAGGTTGTCGAGCACAATCAGCATCTTTTCCGCGTCCAGCGAGGCCATGCCGTCATCGCCCTCTATGCTCACCGTCAGTCCTTTGGCCTGCACCTGCAGTTCCCGCTGCCTGACCGCCTCGGTCACCAGTTTCCGGACCTGGACAGGGCGGTGCTGGAGCCGGAGAGCGCCATAGGAGACCGCATTGAGATCGAGCAGGCTTTCTATCTGGCGCTGCAGGACGAGTACGTTGTGCTCCAGGATGTCGACCACCTCCTGCTGCTCGCCCTCCAACTGTCCCAGTACCCGCTCCTGCAAGAGCGCGACGCCCTCGCGCAGGGCCGTCAACGGTGTCTTCAGTTCGTGCGATACGTGGCGCAAAGTTTGTCCACGGCCCGCCTCCAGTTCGGCCAGGCGCAAGCGCAGCCACTCTAGGCGGCGACCAAGCCGATCCAGATCGGCGGGCCCCTGCACGACCACCGGCACATCGAAGCGGCTTTCGCCCAGGCGTTCGATCGCCTGCTCCAGGCGCCGAACCGGCCGGCCCAGCCACCAACTCAGGGCCAAGGCCACGGCCAGGGTGCCGATCACGGCCGCCAGCAACTGCCACGCGAAACTCTGCCCGCTCGCCTCCAACTGGAGAATCAGCAAGGCATTCTGTTCGTCGATCCAGCGCTTGCCCCACTGGCTCAGACCGTCATTGAATTCCCGGAGCCTGGCCAGTAACGGCAGCAGGTCCTCTTCCCCCATCCCCTGCCGCAATCTCTTGCGCAATTCTGCCGCCGTCCGCCGCCAGTCATCCGGCAGGGATGCCAGGGAGGTCGCCGTCAGGGTCTCCAGACGCCAGATCGTGTCTGAGGACTGCGCCAGGTTGCCATCGATACGGGCGAGCAGGTCGGGGTCGCGGAGGATCAGGTACTGCCGGGCATTGCGCTCGACATCGACGGTACGGGCGGCCAGTTCCTGCATCGACTTGCTCAGCTGCAGCGACAACTCGCCGCCCTGGCGACTCTGCTGCACGAATTGCTCGACCAGCAGCCAACTGCGTACCGCGGCCCCTCCCAGCAACAACGCAATCATCACAAAACCCGCCAACATACTCTGACGAAATGAAACTCGAATCATTGAGATGTGGACATTCCCTGCTAATTAGAATTAGAAAAGCGCGAATATACCCATCCACGCAAAGTGTGATTTTTTCATATATTGCTTTTTTCGGCCAATCCGCAACAAAAAAAAATAATATATAATTATCAACAAGTTACAGAAATTGTCGCTGTTCGGCGACACGCATATTCCTTGTCTGGCCGACGGAAAAATAAAAACAGGAATAATGCGTCTCCTTTTCACGACGGCAACCGTCCAGGCATTTCGCCGATAATTGATAAAGCAACAACTTATTCGCCACTAAGTGATGAATATGCTAACAAATGATAATTTAACAGTCATGGCACGCATATTGCTGGGGTCCTGGCACAAAACCGATTTCCGACTTTAGGCAATGAGCCTGGCCGCGCTCAAGCCGGCGCGTGGCTTTTTTGCGGGCGGACGGGGCGGAGACGAAATCACCGGATGCGGAGGGCGGACCGGTACCGCAAGAGAAATTTCAACCGGGAGAAATCGATGGGATTAGCGCAACAAATAACGCTGGCAACCAGCATGCCGGCCGCGGATATCGCCCTCCGCGGCATCGTAGCGCGCTCGAAGACGATGCGCGATCTACTCCAGGAGGTCGCGCTGTATTCGGATTGCGACGCCAATGCCCTGGTGCTAGGGGAAACGGGCACCGGCAAGGAATCCATCGCCCGCGCGCTGCACCAGGGACACGCCATACGCCGGCGCGGCCCCTTCGTGTCGGTCAACTGCGGCGCCATCCCCGATGGCCTGTTCGAGTCGGAATTCTTCGGCTACATGAAAGGGGCCTTCACCGGCGCGGTAAACGATCACGCCGGCTACCTGGAACAGGCCCACGGGGGCACGCTGTTTCTGGACGAACTGGGCGACCTGCCCCTCCATCAGCAGGTGAAACTGCTGCGCGTGCTGGAGCAGCGCACGGTGACGCGGCTGGGTTCGCGCACCCCCATCGAGGTCGATTTCAGGCTGGTGGCGGCGACCAACCGAGACCCGCGCCACATGACCGAGCAAGGCAGCTTCCGCGCCGACCTCTACTACCGGGTCGCGGTCCTGGTCTTCCGGCTGCCCAGTCTCGAAGAACGGGGTCCGGAGGACAAGCGAGCGATCTTCGAGACGATACTTTGGCGGGTCGCCGAGCGTAACGGCCATCGCATCGGCGCCGTGCCCGAGTGGCTGCTGGACGAGGTATCGAAGCTACGCTTCCATGGCAACGTGAGGGAACTCATCAATCTAGCCGAGCGCATCGCCATCACCTGCCAAGCCACCGGCGGCTGGAACAACGAGCAACTGCTGCCCATGCTGCGCCGCAGCCAGGAAACCATCTCGGCGTCGGCTCCGGCCATAACCTGGTCTGACCGCGACGGGGTCGAGCGCGAACGCATCCTGGCCCATCTGGAGAGCCATGGTTGGCAGCGCAAGGTGACGGCCGCGGCCCTGGGCATCAGCCGCAAGGTGTTGTGGGAAAAAATGCGCAAATACCGGCTCTATGAGCAGCCGGCGGCGGGTGGAGACGCGGGGGAACGACTTGGCAGTTGACGCCGCCGCCCCTGGGCAGACCACCCCGGTAGAAGCCGCCACGACACCGCTAAAGCCTGCGCCTCAAGCCGCGCAGGGGGCCGAGCCACGTGCCCACTCCGGCATCTACGCCTTCTGCCTGGTCTCGGCCTTCCACCAACGGCCGTGCGACCCCGAACTGCTAGCCATGAGCGAAGGCTACGAGCAGCGTACGGTGAGCGTGGCGGACCTGCAACTCATCGCCCGCCGGCGCGAATTCGCCGCGCGCGCCGCCAGCTTCACCTGGGTCGACCTGAAACGCCAGACCTTCCCCGTCCTGGCGGAACTGCACAACGGCGATTTCCTGGTGTTGGCGCGGGTCGAGTCCGACCGGCTGGTGCTGGTGGAACCGCGCAAGGGACAGCCGCTGGTGGCCACCCAGGAGCAGTTTGAAACCATCTGGACCGGCCGTCTGGTGCTGTTGAAGCCCAAGCTGAGCTGGGACGACCCCAACCGCCGCTTCGGCCTGGCCTGGTTCCTGCCGGTGGTGAAGAAATACCGCAAGGTGCTGCTGGAAGTGGGCCTGGCCGCCTTCGTCATCCAGATATTCGCCCTCGCCACCCCCCTGTTCACCCAGTTGGTCATCGACAAGGTGCTTGTGCACCGCTCGCTGTCCACCCTCAATGTGCTGGGCATCGGCATGCTGGCGGTGATCGCGTTTGAGGGCGTGCTCAACGTGCTCAAGGTGCAACTGCTCACCCACACCTCCAACCGCATCGACGCGACCTTGGGTTCCCGGTTGTTCGGCCACCTGCTGCGCATCCCCCTGCGCTACTTCGAGGAACGACGGGTCGGCGACACGGTGGCGCGGGTGCGCGAGCTGGAAAGCATCCGCCAGTTCCTCACCGGGTCCAGCATGATGGCTCTGATCGACATCCTGTTCCTCGGCGTGTTCATACCGGTCATGCTGCTCTACAGCGTGCAGCTCACGCTGGTGGTGCTGGGCACCCTGCCCCTGCTGGCGGGCCTCTCGCTGGCCTCCTTCCCGGCCCTGCGCCAGCGCCTGTCCGAGCGTTTCGACCGCGGCGCTGAGTACCAGTCCTTCCTGGTCGAGGCGGTCACCGGCATCCTCACGGTCAAGGCCCTGGCGCTGGAAAACCAGATGTACCGGCGCTGGGAGGCCCTGCTCACCCGCTATGTCATGGCCTCCTACCGCACCGAGGTGCTGGCTGGAGTGGTGGGCTCACTGGGCCAGGTGGTGCAGCGCCTGATCACCCTGCTGCTGCTCTGGTACGGCGTCCATCTGGCCCTGGACGGCATCATCACCGTAGGCCAGCTGATCGCCTTCCAGATGATCGCCGGCCAGGTCACCGGACCGGTCCTGCGCATGGTGCAGACCTGGCAGCATTTCCAGCAGGTGGGCGTGTCCATCCAGCGCCTCGGCGATCTCATGAACACCCCGGCCGAGCCCATACTCAACACCGCACGCAGCAACCTGCCGCCGCTGCGCGGCCAGGTCAGCCTGCAGACGGTGCGCTTCAGCTACCGCCACGACGCGCCGCCGGTGGTGCGCGATGTCGACCTGGAAGTCGCGTCGGGCACCTTCGTCGGCATCGTCGGCAGCAGCGGTTCCGGCAAGAGCACCCTGGCCAAGCTGTTGCAGCGCCTCTATCTGCCGGACAGCGGCGCCATCCTGCTCGACGGCATCGACCTCAAGGAACTGGACCCGGTCTGGCTGCGCCGGCAGATCGGCGTGGTGTTGCAGGAGAACTACCTGTTCAACGGCAGCATCCGCGACAACATCGCCATCCACATCCCGGACATCGGGCTGGAACGGGTGCGCGAGGTAGCGACCCTGGCCGGCGCCGACGAGTTCATCGCCAACCTGCCCGACGGCTACGAGACCCTGGTCGGCGAACGCGGCGCCTCCCTGTCCGGCGGCCAGCGCCAGCGCGTCGCCATAGCCCGGGCCCTGCTGACCAATCCGCGCATACTCATCTTCGACGAGGCCACCAGCGCCCTGGACTACCAGTCCGAGCGCATCATCCAGGCCAACCTGGGGCGCATCTCGGCCGGGCGCACAGTGTTCATGGTGGCCCACCGGCTGTCGGCGGTGCGCCATGCCGACCTCATCCTGGTCATGGCCGAAGGCCAGGTGGTGGAGCGCGGGACGCATGAACAGCTGATCGCCATGGCCGGGGTCTACGCCAACCTGTTCAGCGAGGACGCTAGCGCATGAAACCGATCCGTCAGCGCATCGCTGTTCGGGTCGCGCAACTGCGGCGGGCGCTGCTGGCCCGGCAGGAAACGGCACGGGTGCGCGAGCTGCGCCGTCTCGAACAGGATTTCCTGCCGCCCCTGCTGGAGATCCAGGACAGCCCGCCCTCGCCGCACAAGCGCATGGTGCTCTGGTCCCTGCTGCTGCTGCTGTTCATCGCCCTGCTGTGGAGCTGGTTCGGCCGCATCAACGTGGTCGCCACGGAGGCCGGGCGGTTCATCCCTAACAGCCGCCTGCAGGTCGTCCAGCCCTCGCAGACCGGAGTGGTCAAGGCCATCCGGGTCCGGGTCGGCCAGCAGGTGCGCGCCGGCGACTCCTTGGTCGAACTCGATGCCGAGTCGCTCGCCGCCAGCCAGGCCGCGGTCGAACAGAACGTCAGCCTGAACGAACTGAAGCAGCGCCGCCTTGCCGGGCAACTGGCCAACCAGAGCCCCAACCAGGCCGGCCCGGACGCGGACGCGGGCGAGGCCGATGCGACGCAGCGCGGCCTCTGGCGGGCGGAGTTGGACGCCTATCGCAGCCAGCAGCGCAGCGCGGCAGCGACGGTGCGCGAGGCTGCGGCCGAACTCGCCGCCGGCGAGGCGCTACTGGCCGGCCAGCGACATGCCATCGCCATCGCCGATGAGCAGGTGGCGAGCGCCAAGCTGTTGGCCGATCTGGGAGCGATCGCGCGCAACGACTATCTGCAGAGCGAACGCGACCGCCTGGCCCAGCAAGGCGAACTGGCCTCCCGGCGCGAGCGGGTGGAAACGTTCAGGGCTCGCCTGGTCTCGGCACGCGAGGCGCTGGCGCGGCTGGATGCGGAACGGCGCATGCGACTGCTCGACCAGATGGAGAACACCCAGCAGCAGCGTTACACCCTGGCGGAAAGCCGCGCCAGGATTTCCCACGATCTGGCCGCGCAGAGCCTGCGGGCGCCCGTGGACGGCACGGTCCAGGCCGTCAACGTCACCTCCCTGGGCGAGGTGGTGGCGCCGAAGCAGGACGTGGTGACCATCGTCCCCAGGGCGGCGCCGCTCATCGTCGAGATCCGCGTTGCCAACCAGGATGCCGGATTCGTCAAGGTCGGCCAGCCGGTCGAGGTCAAGGTCGACGCCTTCCCGTTCATGCAGTACGGCGTGCTGCCGGGCCGGCTCACCTGGATCAGTCCTGACACCGAGACGGATACGCAGCAGGGCCTGTACTACCGCGCCTGGGTCGAATCCGATCGGGCCTACCTGATGCATGCCGGCCGGGAGTTGCCGATGCGGCCGGGCATGTCGGTGACCGTGGACGTGAAGACTGGCGAACGACGCATCATCGATTTCTTTCTCTCACCTTTGTTGAAGAACATCAATGAGAGCCTGTCCGTCCGTTGACCTGCGGCCGGTAGCCACCGGCCGCGGCGGCATGGACGGTATTGTCGGCCCCGTGTTACGTAACGTCGACGGTTTGTTCCCTGATGTTCCGTAACACCGGGCGTGATGGCACCCGGCCTTCAGCGCAGATGCCGGATATAAACATCTGAATTGACTGTTATTTTTATTTACACACAAGAAAACCACGATGTGGCACGGCTATTGCTCTAATAAATATTGTGCAGACTCCTCGTTAAGCACGCCGTTCCGGGGTCGTAGGCTCCCCGGAACGGTTTTCAAATAGCCTGCATCTTTCTGTCACTAAGGAGAAATACTATGGGACTTCTGGATGGCTTGTTGGGTGGCCTGCTGGGTGGCGGTACTTCCGCTGACGACATCAACTCGATCCTCAGCTCGACCGCCGCCAACGCTTCTGCGTTGAGCAACGTCGCCGCCGCCAATGCCGGTACGCTGGTCACCAGCGTGATCGACGGCATGAACACCATGGTCAACACCACGCTGCAAACCACCTTCGATGGCGTGACCGCCCTGGAGGAAAGCACCATGGCGGGCAGCGCCGATGCCATGAACAGCGTGGCCGGCACCGCCATTGCCTTCACCGAAGCCACCGCCGCCAAGACCTACGATGCCTCCGGCCATCTGCTGCAGGACAACCAGTCGGTGAGCCATAACGGCGGCGCGGCCATCATGACCGCCTATGCCACCCATACCCTGGGTGCGCTGACGGCCGGCGTGGGCCAAGGCATTGCGGGCATGATGACCGGTGTCGGCAACGGCGCCGGCCAGGCCATGGCCAATCTCGGCGCGCATGTGCCGGACATGCTGCCCAGCCTGTCCTCGTCCCTGGGTGGCCAGATCTCCGCCAGCCTCGGCACCGCCGGCCTGCTTGGCAACAGCTCGCTGTAATCGCTGACCAGTGAGTAGGGCCCGGCCCATTGGGTCGGGCCTTTTTCCGATTTCCGGATTGACTCAATTTTCAGGATGAGCAACGAATGCTAAGCGGATTATTGAATGCACTGGGCAGCCTGCTGGGCTCTGTGGTCGACCTGTTGGGCGGCCTGCTGGGCGGCCTGACCCAGGCATTGGCCCCGCCAGACCCGGTGGCCTCAGCCGTTCCGGACGATGCCGCCATGGCGGCGGCGAACACACAGGTGGCAACGGTCATCGACAGCACCTCCGAGGAGGCCAACAGCCTGCTCGATGCCGCCATCTCGGGCGCCGACGACCTGGTGGAAACCGGCCTGATCGACAGCGCACACGCCCTGAGCGACCTGGCGCAGGGGCTTTCCGGCCTCACCACCACCACGGTCACCACCAACTATCGCACCGACGGCTCGATATCGAGCGTGGTCGAGGAGGTCTCCCACGCCCCCGGCGCGGCCCTGATGATGCACTACGTCAGCGAAGTACTCGCCCCGCAGGTGAGCGGCGTCGGCGAAGGCGTCAACCAATTCATGCAACAGACCGGCGCGGGCATGGAGTCCGCGCTGGCCAACCTGACCGATTTCGACCTGAGCTATTCCACTACTTCATTCGGCACCAGCCTTCTGGTCATCGACCATGCCTGAGCCAAGCGGCGGCATGCATTGTCTGGTGTTATTGAACTAATTCGAGGTGATCATGGGACTTTCAAACACGATTTCAGGCCTGGTCAGCGGCCTGAGCGGCAGCATCCAATCCATCATCGAGCAGGGTCTCAATACCCCGATGCCGCAGTGGCAGCAGACCAGCCAGGCGCAACTGACCAGCACACGGGCGACCCTGGCCGCGGACGGACGCGTCAGCGCCGTCATCCAGAGCATGACCGCCATGCAATCGTGGAACATCGACGCCGACCTGGCCGGCAGCGCGAACACGGCCCTGGGCGGCGTGATGGGCAGTGTGGCAGGCCTGAGCGATCTGGTCAGCAGCGGCATCAACATGACCGCGGGCGGCACCCAGGTGACCCACAACAGCGACGGCACCGTGACGGTGACCACCAGTATCAACCATGATCCGGGCGTGGCCAGGATCATGGAACAGTTTGCCGACCAAAGCGCCTCCCCCGCCGAGGACACCGCCGCCTGGCTGACATCGCTGCTGGGCCAGCGCGGCGAAGGCGTGACCCAGAGCATGGCCAACTTTTCCACCAACCTGCCCCAGCAGATCCCGGAATTTGTTCAGGCTGGCGCGGCGAGCCCGGCCCTGGGCGCGGCCCTGGTAGCGAGTTGGCCGGCCTTTTATTGATCTGATCCTTGTCTCGCACTGAACTGCCGCCGGCAGCCGCCGGCGGCGATGGCCGGCAACTGGCCGGAACCGCAGCATGGCCGCGCCGACACCTGGCGAGTATGGCCTGCGTGCTGATCATGTGCTGCGGACAGGCGTTTTGCGCTGCGCCCGGCGACCCCGCGCCGACGGTGGCAGGGTCGTCGCTGTCATTGAAAATGGATCGGTCGCTCGCCGGGCAACCCTTGGCATTGGCAGCCGTGGCGGACCCGTCACCCATTGCCGAACCGTCCGGGCCGACACGGACCGTGACCTTGCAGCAGGCTCTCGAGCGGGCCGCAGCCCACTCGCCTGCGCTGTTGCGCGGGATGGAGTCGGTCAACAAGGCGAAGGCCGGCGTACTGGGGGCGACCAATGCCTTTCTGCCCCAGGTCGATCTGTCGGCGCAATTGGCACGCTATGGCAATAAGGGCAGACAGGCGACACTGATCGGCTCCAGCGTGGTCCAGTCGGAGGCGGCCTTCTATGGCAGTTACGCGGCGCTTTCGGCCAGCCTCAACCTGTATTCGGGCGGGCGCAGCCGGGCCGGGTATCTGGCCGCGAACTCCGAACTGGATGCAGCACGGGAGGACTATGGCGATCTTCAGGTAAGGCAGTTCGCGCAATTACTCGAAGGCTATGCGGCATTGATCAAGGCGCAGGAGGAATATCGCAGCCTCCACGCCCAGGAACGCCTGTACGTTGCCCAGGAGAAGATCGCCAACTCGGCCTACCGGCAAGGGCGGGCCAGTCGACTGGAAGTCAGCAATGCCAGACTGCTATCGGGCAAGTGGCGGCTGCAGGTGTTGCAGCAACTGACCTCCCTGGAAGGCCGTGCCGGCCAACTGGCCGTCAGCCTGGGCATGGAATTGCCTGCCGGCGAACGCCTGATGGCGTCCGACATACTGCCGGAGGCGCCGGAACTGCCTGAAGATATGACAATGGAACAAGTCGCCCTCGATCATCCGGCTCTGCGCGCGGCCGAGTTGCGCCTGGAGGCGGCGCGCAACAAGGTCCATGCCGCACGCGGAATGTTCCTGCCCAAGGTCGATCTGGTCGGCAGCTATAACTGGGTGGGACAGGACGATTCCAGCGCAAGCGACGCCATCGGTGCCACCCGGGCCAACAGCTACAGCGTGGGATTGACGTTGCAACAGCACCTGGCCCCGTTTGCCGGCGAAAATGCCGCCCTGCAGACCGCCCAGGCGGAATTGCGCGAGGCCGAGGCGCAATCGCAGGAGGTCCGCCTGGGGCTAGGGAACGCAAAGAGACAGGCCTTGGCGGAACTGGCCCAGGCGCGCGCGGCGCTCGCCCTCGCCAGCCAGGCCGAGGAGGACGCCAACGAGGTCGTGTTCCTGCAGCAGGCCCGCCTGCGCCACGGACGCGGCGACGAGCGGGCCCTGATCGAGGCCCAGGCGAACCTGTCGCAGCGGCAGCTGGAGCGATTTTTCCAGGACACCAATCTGCGATTGCTGGGCTGGGCGGCCTATGCGATTCTCGACCCGCGTAGATACGCAGGAACCCTGCTGGACAGGGTTCGCTGAATCCCAGCTCGACTTCATGCCGGCAAGGCGGCCTTATCCTCGTCGGCGCGTTTCGCACTCGGGGCAGGCCAGCAGGGCTCACCACCCTGCTGGCGCTAATTGTTTGATTTTCTAGGTGGCTTTCTCTACAATTCTGCGTTTTTCCGCGCGCCCTTTCGGCGCGCCCAGAAACTGTTAAGGAATCATAGGATTATGGTAACCATTCGACTGGCTCGCGGCGGCTCCAAGAAGCGCCCCTTCTACAACATCGTGGTGGCGGATTCCCGCGATCGCCGCGACGGCCGCTTCATCGAGCGCATCGGCTTCTACAACCCCCTGGCCTCCGGCAACGCCGAGACCCTGCGCATCAACCGGGAACGCCTGACCTACTGGCAGGGCGTCGGCGCGCAGGTTTCCGAGACCGTGACCCGTCTGTCTCGTGGCGCCCAACCCGTCGTCGCCTGAAGAGCTGGTGATCATGGGGCGGATCGCCGCCCCATACGCAGTACGCGGCTGGGTCAAGATCCAGACCTTTACGGAACACCTGGACAACCTGCTCGACTACCCGGTCTGGTATCTGGGCAAGGCCGGCAAGTGGCGGACCTACGAGGTGATCGAGGCCAAGGTGCACAGCAACCACCTGGTCGCCCAGCTGGCGGGTGTGGACGACCGTAATGCGTCCGAAGCCCTGCAGGGCATGGAAATCGCGGTGGCGCGGGAAGAACTGCCTCCCGCCGAAGAAGGCGCGTATTACTGGGACGATCTGGTCGGACTGACCGTAGTCAACCTGGCCGGGGAGACCCTGGGTGCCGTGGCGGAGATGCTGGAAACCGGCGCCCACGACATCATGAAGGTGACCGGCACGCAGGAACGCCTGATCCCCTTCACGGACCCCATCGTCCGGGAAGTGGACACCGAGGCCCGCCACATCGTGGTGGACTGGGGCGCCGACTGGTGACACCGCGTTACCACGTGGTGACGCTGTTTCCGGCCCTGTTCTCGGCCCTGACCGAATACGGGGTCAGCGGCCGGGCAGTCAGGAACAAGCTGGTCGAGTTGAAGTTCTGGGACCCCCGGGATTTCACCTCGGACAGTTACCGTACGGTGGACGACCGGCCGTTCGGTGGCGGCCCCGGCATGGTGATGCTGGCGGAGCCGCTGGATCTGGCCCTGACCGCCGCGAAAACGGCCTTGCGCCGCGAGGGTTTGGACCGGCCCCGCCTGGTTTACCTTTCGCCGCAGGGGCGGACGTTGAATCAGGCCCTGGTCGAGGAACTGGTCGAGGAACCGGCGCTGGTGTTGCTGGCCGGCCGCTACGAAGGCATCGACGAGCGCCTGTTCGCCCGTCACCCGATGGAGGAAATCTCCATCGGCGACTATGTCCTGTCGGGCGGCGAGTTGCCGGCGATGGTGTTGCTGGATGCGGTGATCCGCCAGATCCCGGGGGCCTTGGGCCACGCCGGGTCGGCCGAGGAAGATTCCTTTGCCGATGGCCTGCTGGATTGCCCGCATTACACCCGGCCCGAGTCGTATCTGGGCCAGGAGACGCCGCCGACGTTGTTGTCCGGCAACCATGCCGAGGTGGCACGGTGGCGTTTGAAGCAGGGCCTGGGGCGAACTTGGCAACGCCGGCCGGATTTGCTGGAAAGCCGGCCATTGAGCCGCGAGGAAGAGAATTTGCTCGACGAGTTTCGTCGGGAAGTAGCCGACCCGGTCAGTCCGGGTTATTAGAAACCGCACCATGTCTGCCAAGCGACATCAAGTTTGGCAGACCTATAGCGCGAACATTGAAGGATATGACGATGAACCTCATCGAACAGTTGGAAAACGAAGAAATTGCCCGCCTGGGCAAGACCCTCCCCGAATTCGCCCCCGGCGACACCATCGTGGTGCAGGTGAAGGTAAAGGAAGGCGCCCGTGAACGTCTGCAGGCCTATGAAGGCGTGGTGATCGCCAAGAAGAACCGCGGCCTCAACTCCAGCTTCATCGTGCGCAAGATCTCCGCCGGCGAAGGCGTCGAGCGTACCTTCCAGACCTACTCCCCGCTGGTCGCCGCCGTCGAAGTGAAGCGCCGCGGCGACGTCCGTCGCGCCAAGCTGTACTACCTGCGCGGCCGTACCGGCAAGTCGGCCCGGATCAAGGAAAAGCTGCCTGCCAAGAAAGGTTCCTGAACCTCATCGCAGCGCAGCAAGAAAGGCCGCCTTCGGGCGGCCTTTTTGTTTCAGTGCGCCGCTTCCCAGTTCGGGCCGATGCCCGTATCCACCTTGAGCGGCACCTTCAGGTCGGCCACGCCGCACATCAACTCCGGTAGCCGGACCTTGACCCGCTCCAGTTCGGCCTCGGCCACCTCCAGCACCAGTTCGTCATGTACCTGCATGATCAACCGGGTTTGCAGCTTTTCGGCTTCCAGCCAGCCCTGCACGGCGATCATGGCCAGCTTGATCAGGTCGGCGGCAGTGCCCTGCATGGGCGCATTGATCGCCGCCCGTTCGGCGCCCTGGCGCCGGGCCGGGTTGCCGCCCCTGATCTCCGGCAGGTAGAGCCGGCGCCCGAACAGGGTCTCGACATAACCTTCCATCCTGGCCTGCTCACGGGTCCGCGCCATGAAGTCGGCCACGCCCGGATAGCGGGCGAAATAGCGCTCGATGTAGGCCTGCGCGGTGGTCCGGTCGATGTTCAGTTGCGCCGCCAGGCCGAAGGCCGACATGCCGTAGATGAGGCCGAAGTTGACCGCCTTGGCCATCCGACGCTGCTCGGGCAGCACCTGCTCGGGCGCCAGGCCGAGCACCTCGGCGGCGGTGGCGCGGTGGATGTCGGCATCCTCGGCGAAGGCGGCCAACAGGCGCTCGTCGCCGGACAGGTGGGCCATGATGCGCAGTTCGATCTGGGAATAGTCGGCCGAGACGATGACGAAGCCCGGCTCGGCGATGAAGGCCTCGCGGATCTTGCGGCCCTCGACCGAACGCACCGGGATGTTCTGCAGGTTGGGATCGTTCGACGACAGCCGGCCGGTCACCGCCGTGGCCTGGCTGTAGTTGGTATGCACCCGGCCGGTGGCCGGGTTGACCATCAGGGGCAGCTTGTCGGTGTAGGTCGACTTCAGCTTGGCCAGACCCCGGTATTCCAGGATCAGCTTGGGCAGCGGATAGTCCTCGGCGAGTTTTTCCAGCACCTCCTCGTCGGTCGAGGGTGCCCCCTTGGGCGTCTTCTTGAGCACCGGCAGCTTGAGCTGGTTGAAGAAGATTTCGCCCAGCTGCTTGGTCGAGTTGAGGTTGAACGGCTGGCCGGCTGCCTGGTACGCCTTCTGTTCGATCTCCAGCATGCGGTGGGCGAGAAAGTCGGAGTGCCGGCGCAACAGCTCGCAGTCCAGCTTCACGCCGGTACGTTCGATATGCGCCAGGATGGCTATGAGCGGCATCTCGATCCGGCTATAGACATAGTCGAGGCCGGGCTCGGCCTGTAGCCGCGGATACAGGGCCTGGTGCAGGCGCAGGGTGATGTCGGCGTCCTCGGCAGCGTAGTCGGTGGCATGCTGGATATCGACCTGGTCGAAGCCGATCTGGCCGGCGCCCTTGCCGCACACCTCCTCGTACCTGATGGTCTTCTCGTTCAGGTGGCGCTCGGCCAGGGTGTCCATGTCGTGGCGCTCGTGCGCCTCCAGGACATAGCTTTGCAGCAGGGTGTCGTGGACGATACCGGCGAGATCGATGCCGTGGTTCTTCAGCACGTGCCAGTCGTATTTCAGGTTCTGGCCGACCTTGGGCCGGGCCGGATCTTCCAGGATGGGCTTGAGGCGAGCGAGGACGTCGGCCAGGGGCAGCTGGTCGGGTACGCCGGCATAGGTGTGGCCCAGAGGCAGATAGGCGGCCTCGGCGACCGCTGCGGCCGGCGCCTTGAAGCCCAGCTCGAACTGGGGATGGGCGCGTTCGGGCAGCACCGAGAAGGACATCCCGACCAGGCGCGCCAGCATCGGGTCCAGGCTGGTGGTCTCGGTGTCCAGGCAGATCAGTTCGGCGCTGTTCAGCTTGGCCAGCCAGCGTTCGAGGTCGGCCTCGGTCAGCAGGGTTTCATAATGGCGCTCGACCGGCGCCGCCGGTGTTTCCTGGGAGGTGGGCGCAGGGTCGTGCCCGCCCGGCGGCCCACCGGCGCTTGAGAACGAGGGCGCCGGCGCGTCGATCTCGCGCAGCCAGGTCCGGAAGTTGAAGCGTTCGAACAGTTCCGCCAGCTTGTCCCGGTCCTCGGGCTGCCAGCGCAGGGTCTCCAGGGCCACCGGCAGGTCGACGTCGGTCTTCACGGTGATCAGCGTGCGGCCGGTGGGCAGCCAGTCCAGGGCCTTGCGCAGGTTCTCCCCGACCACGCCCTTGACCTCGTCGGCGCGGGCGATCAGTTCATCCAGGCCGCCGTATTCGGCGATCCATTTGACCGCGGTCTTGGGGCCGACCTTGGCCACCCCGGGCACGTTGTCGACCGCGTCGCCGACCAGGGTCAGGTAGTCGACGATGCGCTCGGCCGGGACGCCGAACTTGTTGACCACGCCGACCTCGTCCAGGGTCTCGTTAGTCATGGTGTTGACCAGTTTCACGTGCGGCGTGACCAGTTGCGCCAGGTCCTTGTCGCCGGTGGAGACGATGCTGTCCAGCCCGGCCGCCTCGGCCTGGTGGACCAGGGTGGCGATGACGTCGTCCGCCTCCACCCCCTCGATCATCAGGATCGGCCAGCCCAACGCCCGCACCGCCTCGTGCAGCGGCTCGATCTGCACCGCCAGGTCGTCCGGCATGGGCGGCCGCTGGGCCTTGTAGTCCGGGTAGATGGCGTCGCGGAAGGTCTTGCCCTTGGCGTCGAACACGCAAGCCACGTAGGCCGCCGGGTTATCCTTGTGCAGCCGGCGCAGCATGTTGATCACGCCGTAGATGGCGCCGGTGGGAAAACCGTCCCGGTTGCGCAGGTCGGGCAAGGCATGAAAGGCCCGGTAAAGGTATGATGAACCGTCCACCAGCAACAGGGTTGTTTCGCTCATGAATAAGATTCCGAATGTGGTCGATCCAGAGGGCAGCAAGGAAGCCATGCTCTCGGCGCGCGAGTCCTGGCGTATGTTCGAAATTATGGCAGAGTTCGTCGAGGCGACCGAACGCCTGGCGCCGATCCGCCCGGCCGTCACCATCTTCGGCAGCGCGCGGGTCGAACCCGGCAGCCATTATTACCAGCTCACCGAGACCATCGCCCACAAGCTGTCCAACGCCGGCTTCGCGGTCATCTCCGGCGGCGGCCCGGGGATCATGGAAGCGGCCAACAAGGGCGCCTTCAACGGCAAGTCGCCCAGCGTCGGCCTCAACATCCAACTGCCCCACGAGCAGCACACCAATGCCTATCAGGACGTCAGCCAGACCTTCCGGCATTTCTTCGCCCGCAAGGTGATGTTCGTCAAGTTCGCCAGCGCCTACGTCATCATGCCCGGCGGCTTCGGCACCCTCGATGAACTGATGGAAGTCCTGACCCTGGTGCAGACCGGCAAGATCCGCCAGATCCCCATCATCCTGGTGCATGGACCGTTCTGGAGCGGCCTGCTCGACTGGATCGAGAACACCATGGCGGCCGAAGGCATGATCTCGCAGGAAGACCTCGACCTGCTCCAGGTCATCGACGATCCGGACGAAGTCGTCGAGGCGATTTTCCGACACTATGAAACCTGCTGCCTGACGCCGACCCCGCACGATCGGGAGATACTCCTCAGTCTGTGAGTTAAAATGAAGCCATATATCCACCGGGAAAACATCATGCGTAAATCCCTGATCGTTCTGGCCGCCTGCCTGGCCACGCTGCCGGTCGCCGCCCAGGCCGCCGAAGAGAAACCGCCCCATCTCGAGCCGGTGCCGGAAATCGCGCCGCCGCCGGGCGTGACCGACGAGTCGCTGGAACCCCAGGTCACCATCACCCGCAAGGGCGAGAACAAGGTCGAGGAATATCGCATGCAGGGCCGCCTCTACATGATCAAGGTCACCCCGCGCCACGGCAAGCCGTACTACCTGATCGACCAGCGCGGCGACGGCCTGATGCGCCGCTACGACGACCTGTCGCCCAATTTCGTCGTACCGATGTGGATGATCAAGGAATTCTGATGTCCGCGTCCCCGAACGGGCGCCGCCGCCGGGCGGCGCTTCGCGTTTCATGACCGGCAAACTCAGCATTGCCCGTCCCGCCGCCAGCGAAGGCCTGGCCTGGATGCGAACCGCCTGGGCCTGGTTCAAGCCGGCGCCGGTGCCCTGGATGGGCATGACCGCGCTGGTCTTCCTGGTCCTGGTGGGGGTAGGCAGCATCCCGTACCTGGGCGGCTTCCTGGTCGAGATATTGTCGCCGTTCATCGTCGCCGGCTTCATGTCGGCCGGCCGCGCCGCCGAGGCGGGCCAGCCGGTCACCTTCCTGCATCTGGGCGTCGGCTTTAATCCCCAGAACCGGACCCGCCTCGCGATCATGGGCGGCATCTATCTGGCCGGCGTCCTGCTCATCGACCTGATCATGCGCCAGATGGGCGGCGAAGGCTTCCAGCAATTATCGCAACTGGCCGCCCATCCCGCCGCCCTTAGCCCGGAGCAGGCCCAGGCCATCCTGAACGAGGCGCTGCCGGCGCTGCTGACCGGGCTGCTGCTGCTCACCCCGCTGGTCATGGCCACCTGGTTCGCCCCGGCCCTGGTCCTGTTCGACGGCTTTTCCACCGGCAACGCCATGTGGTGGAGCCTGTGGGCCTGCGCGGTGACCTGGCGGCCGTTGCTGACCTACAGCGTGCTCCTGGGCCTGCTCGGCGTGGTCGCCATGCTGATCCCGTTCGGGCTCGGCCTGCTGGTCTTCCTGCCCTGGGTGCTCTGCTCCACCTATGCCGCCTACCGGGCGATCTTCCTGCCGGCGACGCCGGCATGAGACGTCTGCTCGTTTTCCTGGCCCTGGCCCTGGCCCTGGCGGCGTCGGCCTGGGCCGATCCGGTCAAGTTCAGCGACGCCTTGTACCCTAAATTCCAGCACCCGCGCTGCCTGCAATGCCACCAGTTCAACAGCCGCAGGAGCAACGGCCGGGCCTGGGCCTCGCACCTCCACCGCTACCTGTGCGAGAACTGCCACAAGCCCAGCCTGACCGGCCTGCTGGGCGGCGAGTGGATGGCCCCGCCGAACGACCGGATGGACTACACCGGCCTGTCGGCCCATGACACCTGCGAGATGATCAAGCGCAACTCGCCCACCGGCGACAAGGCCGAAGTGCTGAGCCGCCACCTGCTGACCGACCATCGCGTCGGCTGGGCGATCAGGAGCGGCATGACCCCGGACGGCAGGCGCGCCACCGTGCCCGGCGGCTACGAGGAATGGCAACGGGACGTGACGGCCTGGATCGCCGACGGCATGATCTGCGAATGAGGCCGTCCCGGTGCCTGAAATAAGCCTGTTGACCGCCTTCCTGGCCGGCCTGCTCGGCGGCGCCCACTGCGTCGGCATGTGCGGCGGCATCGTCGCCGCCATGTCGCTGCAGGGCGGCAAGCGACAGCCCCTGCCCTTCCACCTCGGCTACAACCTCGGCCGGGTGATGAGCTACACCCTGGCCGGCACCCTGGCCGGCCTGGTCGGCTCGGCCGCCTTCCTGTCCGAACGGTTGCTGCCGGTGCAGACCGGGCTATACGTGCTGGCCCAGATCGTGTTGATCCTGATGGGCCTGTACCTGGCCGGCTTGAGCCGCGCCGTGCTCTGGCTGGAACGCGCCGGCGGCGGCCTCTGGCAGCGCCTGCAACCAGTATTCGGCCGCCTGCTGCCGATCCGCGACTTTCCCGGCGCCCTCGCCGCCGGCCTGGTCTGGGGCTGGCTGCCCTGCGGCCTGGTCTACAGCGTCCTGGTCACCGCCCTGGCCAGCGGCGGCCCTGCCTCGGGCGCCCTGCTGATGCTGGCCTTCGGCCTCGGCACCCTGCCCAACCTGCTGGCCATGGGCTGGGCCGCCGAACGGCTGCGCGCCCTGGCCGCCAATCGAACCGTCAAACTGATCGCCGGTCTCACCGTGGCCAGCTTAGGCGTCTGGGGCCTGATCGGCCTGATCCGCTAGGGCTACACTTCGTTAACCGCTTAACCGGGTTTCCACCATGTCACAGATGACGCCCCAGGAAATCGTCCACGAACTGGACAAGTACATCGTCGGCCAGACCGAGGCCAAGCGCGCCTGCGCCATCGCCCTGCGCAACCGCTGGCGGCGCATGCAGGTGCCGGACGGCCTGCGCCAGGAGATCACGCCCAAGAACATCCTGATGATCGGCCCCACCGGCGTCGGCAAGACCGAGATCGCCCGCCGCCTGGCCCGCCTGGCCAATGCCCCGTTCATCAAGGTCGAGGCGACCAAGTTCACCGAGGTCGGCTACGTCGGCAAGGACGTCGACGGCATCATCCGCGACCTGATCGAAATCGCCGTCAAGCAGGCCCGTGAGGAGGCCGCCCGCCACGTCCGCTTCCGCGCCGAGGAGGCCGCCGAGGAACGCGTGCTCGACGCCCTGCTGCCGCCGGCCCGCGAGGCCTGGAGCGAGGAGCGCAAGCCGGACGAATCCGGCACCCGGCAGAAATTCCGCAAGATGCTGCGCGAGGGCCAGCTCGACGACAAGGAGATCGAGCTCGACCTCGCCCTGCCTTCCGCGGCCATGGAGATCTTCGCCCCGCCCGGCATGGAGGAACTCACCAACCAGTTGCAGGGCATGTTCCAGAATATCGGCCAGAAGCGCAGCAAGACCCGCAAGGTGAAGATCGCCGAGGCGCTGAAGCTGCTCACCGACGAGGAAGCCGGCAAGCTGATCAACGAGGAAGAGGTCAAGCTCGACGCCGTGCGCAATGCCGAGCAGAACGGCATCGTCTTCCTGGACGAGATCGACAAGATCGCCAGCCGCTCGGAGACCCAGGGCGCCGACGTCTCCCGCCAGGGCGTCCAGCGCGACCTGCTGCCGCTGGTCGAAGGCGCCACGGTGTCGACCAAGTACGGCATGGTCAAGACCGACCACATCCTGTTCATCGCCAGCGGCGCCTTCCATCTGACCAAGCCGTCCGACCTGATCCCGGAACTGCAGGGCCGCTTCCCGATCCGGGTCGAACTGCAGAGCCTGTCGGTGGCCGACTTCGAGCGCATCCTGACCAGCACCGACGCCTGCCTGACCCGCCAGTACCAGGCCCTGCTGGTGACGGAGGACATCCAGCTGGAATTCGCCGACGATGCCATCCGGCGCCTGGCCGAGATCGCCTGGCAGGTCAACGAGCGCACCGAGAACATCGGCGCCCGCCGGCTCTACACGGTGATGGAACGCCTGCTCGACGACCTCTCGTTCGACGCCAACAAGCGCGGCGGCGAGACCGTCACGGTGGATGCCGCCTATGTCGACGCCCGGCTCAAGGAGCTGTCGCAGAGCGAAGACCTGGCCCGATACGTCTTGTAAGGGAAACCCATGAAAATCGCCAAAAACACCGTGGTGACGCTAGCCTATCGGGCCGCCAATCCGGCCGGCAAGGTGCTCGACGAGGGCGCCGAGCCGCTGGTCTACCTGCACGGCGGCTACGGCAATATCTTCGCCAGCCTGGAAGAGGCGCTGGATGGCAAGGAAGTCGGCCAGACGGTCAAGGTCAACCTGCTGCCCGAGGACGCCTTCGGCCTGTACGAGAAGGAACTCGTGCTGGAAGAGGCACGGGCCGACCTTCCCGACCAGATCGCCATCGGCGTGCAATTCGAACTGATGAACGCCGAGGGCGACGAGGAAACCCTATATCGGGTCACGGCTTTCGACGATGAAAAGGTGGTGCTGGACGGCAACCACCCCCTGGCCGGCGAGGCCCTGGTATTCACCTGCACGGTGGCCGACGTGCGTGCCGCGAGCGTGGCCGAGATCAAGCAAAGGCAGGTACTGACTAGCCGTTGAGGTAATGGTAGTGGGGGTAGGAGGTGAGGGAACAGCCATTGCCAGTCGACCAAGCCCTATCTATGATGTGTATGAATCAAGACAAGGATACACATCATGCGCACCAATATTGTCATCGACGACCAGTTGATCGAGGACGCCCTCCGCGCCACCGGTCTGAAGACCAAACGCGAAGCGGTCGAGTTCGGTCTCCGTACGCTCTTGCGTTTGAAACAGCAGGAAGACATACGCCGCTTCCGGGGCAAACTCCAATGGCAAGGCGACTTGGACGCGATGAGGACCGATAAGTGATCCTGGTCGATTCCAGCGTCTGGATCGACTATTTTCGCGGCACCGCCACGCCTGAGTCGGAAAAGCTGGACTCGTTGCTGGGTGTTGAATTGATCGTCACCGCCGACCTCATCCTGACTGAGGTCTTGCAAGGTTTCACCAGCGACCGCGATTTCAACCAAGCCAGGAAACTGATGACTGCCCTGGCCGTGGTGGACTTGGCAGGACAAGACATTGCGATCCAGGCCGCCCAAAATTTTCGGACATTACGGTCATTGGGCATCACGGTTCGAAAAACCATCGACACGGTAATTGCCACCTATTGCATCGAGCATGACTTGCCCTTGCTCTATAGCGACCGAGACTTCGATCCGTTTGTCGAGCACCTTGGACTTCGGTCGGCGTCAGCCGGCATCGACTGGAGTGCCACATGAAAGCCATCATCGATCTGGGTAAAAAATGGCAGTGTGTTCGGTGCAGCGTTCAGTGGGATCGGTAAACCCCTCCGGGTCTCCCATTTCATTCGGTCTGCGCTAGCTTGAATGTCGAGTAGGAAACTCCATGTTAAGTAATCTGGTGAAACGCTTATTTTTCATTAACTTATTATTGGTGTGTGGCATTTGCCCATCCCCTGAAAGTCAGGCCCAAGACAAGAACAAACCCGAGGTCAACGCGTTGATTGGGATGCACATCCCGGCGAAATCTCCAGGCAGTTTCGGTACTTTACCTGGATGGCATGTTGTTCAGAGCGCATTGTTACAACACTCACCCGTACCAACCACACCGCTTGGCATTACCGAACTAACCAGTGGCAATCTTTCAATTTTCGTAATTGATAGATCTGATGCTAGCGATTGGAGCTGGACTATTCTTGATGCACTGGTTTTGCCACAGGAACTGCTGCCATACCGCGTGATAAGCGGCAGGCCAGTCCCAAAACCGGACAAACGACCACGATATTCTTTACAGGTGGATTGCACGCTGAAGGATGAGGCGAACCCGGTCATAGCCCTCGCGCGTCCAAGTCCAGGCATGGAGCATTGCGAAAACGCCATTGCTCAGGTGAAACGGTCTTGGCGTATCCACCAGACCGGAATAATTGAAGCGATCCCGACAAGCGGGGTCAATTGTAGATTTGTTGCGGACGAAGAATGCGAAACCTTTTGATCGAACTATCCGCAGAGGTGAAAACCATATTCACGGTTTCTCAATAAGCGGAGATTACTTACTGCCAACCTTGTCATAAATAACAAAGTCATATCCCACCCCAGCCGCACTGACTTGCTGCTCTCGTGCCATCTCCCGCCAGTACCCCTGATCGAACTCCGGGAAGTGGGCATCCCCCTCGTAGTCGGCCTGGATCTCGGTGATATACAGCCGGTCGGCCAACGGCAGCGCCTGCTCATACAGGCTGGAACCCCCTACGAAGAACGCCTCGTCATCACCCGCCGACAGATGTACAGCCTCGTCCAGCGAGTGGGCGACCAGACAGCCGTCCATCGCATAGCCGGGATCGCGGGTAACGATCACCGTGGTGCGGCCCGGCAACGGGCGGCCGATGGATTCGTAGGTCTTGCGGCCCATGATGATGTGGTGGCCCATGGTGAGGTTCTTGAAGTGCTTCAGGTCCTCGGGCAGGTGCCAGGGCAGGGTGTTGTCGATGCCGATGACCCGGTTGCGGGCCATGGCGACGATGAGGTTGAGCCTGGGTCGCTGCATTGCCTCCGCCCTCCTATACCGCCACCGGCGCCTTGATGCCGGGATGCGGGTCGTAAGCCTCCAGTACGAAGTCCTCGTACTTGAAGGCGAACAGGTCGCTGACCTCGGGGTTGAGCCGCAGGGTCGGCAAGGGCCGGAAGTCGCGGCTGAGTTGCAGGTTCACCTGGTCCATGTGGTTGAGATAGATGTGGGCGTCGCCCAGGGTGTGCACGAAGTCGCCCGGCTTCAGGCCGGTGACCTGGGCCATCATCATGGTCAGCAGGGCATAGCTGGCGATGTTGAAAGGCACGCCCAGGAAGATGTCGGCACTGCGCTGGTAGAGTTGGCAGCTCAGTCTGCCGTCGGCGACGTAGAACTGGAAGAAGGCGTGGCAGGGCGGCAGCTTCATGTTGGGGATCTCGCCGACGTTCCAGGCCGAGACGATGATGCGGCGGGAATCCGGGTTGTTCTTCAATGCATGCAGCGCTTCGGCAATCTGGTCGATATGACGACCATCCGGGGCCGGCCAGTTGCGCCACTGGTAGCCGTAGATGGGTCCGAGGTCGCCGTTGGCGTCGGCCCATTCGTCCCAGATGCTGACGCCGTTGTCCTTCAGGTACTTGATGTTGGTGTCGCCCTTGAGGAACCAGAGCAGTTCGTGGATGACCGACTTCAGGTGCACCTTCTTGGTGGTCAGGAGCGGGAAGCCCTCGGACAGGTCGAAGCGCATCTGGTGGCCGAATACCGAAATGGTGCCGGTGCCGGTGCGGTCGGCCTTGCGGGTGCCGTTGTCGAGGACGTGCTTGAGCAGGTCGTGGTAGACGCGCATCAGTCGGATTCCTTGAGCAGGTACTGGTAGACCAGGTTCATGATCAGCAGCCGTTGCTGTTGTTGCAGTTCGCCGAACTGGACCCCGAGCGCGGTCGCCTTGCGACCATCCTCGTCATCTTCCTCGATTACGGAACGGATGGTGGCCGGGGTGTTGATGATTTCCTCGATGTCGTCGAGCTTGATCTTGAACACCAGGAAGACCTCCTGATCCTTGGCCCCGACGGCGCTGGGCGAGAGTATCTTGGCACCGCCGACGCTGAGGTCGACGATGCGGCCGGCGCCGATCTGCTTGCCGCCCTCCCGATCGTGGATGGCGGTGATGACCTGGACCCGCGCCCGCACCGCCTTGCGGATGCGCATGAGCTGCACGGTTTCGGGATAGGCCAGGTGCAGATACGGGAACGGCGTGTGCTGGGCCTTGAGCACCTTGGACTTGAAGGCGCAGACATTGAGGCCGGAGAAGGCGCGCACCAGGAAGGGCTGGGCCTCGCGCACGAAGATCAGCTTGCCGTCGATCATCGGCGCCGTGACCAGCACGCTCTTGGGCTTCATCACCCCGATGATGCGCACAGTCAGGCGTTCCTGCTGACCCTCGACCAAGGGCTGCAACTGCAGGGCGTCACCCGGCAGCAGCTTGACCTCGTCCAGGGTCGCGGTCTTTTCGGTGACGCCTTGTGGGCCGGTGGTGGGTGCGCTCATATTGCTCATGACCTCGAGTACCCTACTTTAATGCAAAGTGGTCTGGTTTAGCTCGGCCAGGATATCGCGCACCAGTTTGCGGCCCAGTTCACCCATGCCCTTGCACAGCTTGGCCTCATCGCGTTCGCCGTCGACCAGCCGGCGCATGATGCCGCCCAGGCGGGCCATGTCGCCGCCGGCCTTCATCATCTGCTCGGCCATCTTGGCCAGGGTGGTGAAGGCCTCCAGATTGCCGCGCCCGGCCAGGGCGATCATGGTGGCGAGACCCGGTGCGGCGGCCTGGGCATCGCCGGCGTTGCCGAGCGGCGGCAGGGTGGCCGGGTTGTCGATGCCGGCCAGGATGGCCTCGACGATCACCTTGTCCTCCTCGTCCAGCCCGAGCAGCAGGGTGCGTTCGCGCTGGCCGTCGATGATCTGGCGCACGCAGGACACCATGATCGGCCAGCCCCGGCTCTCGGCCTCGCGCAGCATCTCCAGCAGGTGCGGGATCAGGGCGCGGTTGTGCACCGCATTGACCACGGCGTGGATGAACGGGGCGTGCATCCTGAGCAATTGTTCGGCGGCTTCGGGCAACTGGGCCATTGGAGCCTATCTCAGTAGTAAACAGACCCCGCGCCGGTTGCCTGCGGGATGCAGTGCAAGACGCGGGGGACGAAGTGTAGCCATTCTCCACGAGTCACCCGCAACGTGGCAATGCGCCCGCAGGCAGCCAGCCCTCCGGGTTGAGCCCAGGATCGGATGGATGCAAGGCGCGTCGCGCAGGCCATGGTCATTCCATGGCCAAGCGGCGCAACGCTGCAGACGCCGATCCTGGGCTCAACGCGGGGCCTGTTTACTACTGAGATAGGCTCTTGGCCTCCATATCGGTTAACAGGGTCCAGGCGCCGTCCCGGAGGATTTCCAGCGGCCGGTAGTCGGATTTGTAGGCCATCTTGGCGCTCTCCCTGATCCAGTAGCCCAGGTACAGGTAGGGCAGGCCCATTGCCCTGGCCAGGTCGATCTGGCTGAGGACGTTGTACACGCCCAGGCTACGCCTGGCCAGATCGGGATCGTAGAAGGTGTATACGGCCGAGAGGCCGGTCAGCAGGCGGTCGATCAGGCTGACCATGACCACCCGGCCGTCCAGGCTGAATTCGGCCAGGGCGCTATCCACCCCGCTGGCGAGCAGGAAGGCGCGGTATTGCTCGCGGCTATCCTGGTCCATGCCGCTGCCGGCATGCCGGGTGGCCTGGTAGCGGCGGTAGAGGGCGTAGTGCTCGTCGCTGAATTCGAGCGGGCGCAGTACATACCCGATGTCCTGGTTGCGGCTCAGGCAGCGGCGCTGGCTGCGACGGGGCACGAACTCGTCGACCCGCACCCGGGCCGGCAGGCAGGCCGCGCACTCGTCGCAGCGCGGCCGGTAGACGTAATGGCCGCTGCGCCGGAAGCCATGCCGGGCCAGTTCGCTGAACACCGCCGTATCGACCAGCGCGGCCGGCGTGGCGACCTGGGAACGGGCCAGCCGGTCAGGCAGGTAGCTGCACGGATAGGGCGCCGTCAGGTAAAACTGCAGGCGCTGGATCGGTAGTTCAGTCAGCAAGGTCATCGTCGAACAACCATCTTCCGGGGTGACCCGGCAAGTTTACCAAGACTTGCAGCCGATCCTGGAACTCAACGCGGGCGATCGGCCGGGCGCCCAGCGAGGCCAGGTGCGCAGTCTCCATCTGGCAGTCGATCAGGCCGAACTGCCAGCGCGTGAGTTGCCCGGCCAGATGGGCCAGGGCGATCTTGGACCCGTCGGTCGCGCGGCTGAACATCGATTCGCCGTAGAACATCCGGCCGATGGCGATGCCGTACAGCCCGCCGACCAGTTCGCCGTCCATCCAGGTCTCCACCGAATGGGCATGGCCGAGTTCATGCAGGCGGCAGTAGGCGCGGACCATCGGCTCGACGATCCAGGTGCCTTTTTGCCCTGGCCTCGGTTCCGCACATAGCCGCATCACCCGCTCGAATGCGCTGTCGACCCGAACCTGGCAATCCGGGCGGCGCAAGCGCTTGGCCAGCGAACGCGAGGTCTTGAACTCGTCCGGCACCAGGACCATGCGGGGGTCGGGCGACCACCACAGGATCGGTTCGCCGGGGCCGTACCAGGGGAAGATACCCTGCCGGTAGGCGGCCAGCAGGCGTTCCGGGGCCAGATCGGCCCCTGCCGCGAGCAGGCCGTTCGGGTCGGCCAGGGCCAGGGCCAGGGCCGGGAAGGGATCAGTTCGGGACAACCATGGAATCATGGCCGGGATTTTAGAGGATAGAATGCCACCCCATGTCAGAGATACCCGAGCCAATACACTGTTTTCACTGCGGCGAGTCCGTGCCCTCCGGGTCGGATTACCCGGTCCGGTTCGAGGTCGAGATCAAGCCGGCCTGCTGCCGGGGCTGCCAGGCGGTGGCCCAGACCATCATCGATTCCGGCAACGCCAACTACTACCGCCTGCGCACCGATCTGCCGAAGACGCCGGAAGCGGCCCTGGAAGAGCTCAAGCAACTCAAGCTGTATGACCTGCCCGAGGTGCAGCAGAGCTTCGTCAAGTCGGAAGGCGAAACCCGCGAGGCCAACCTGATCCTGGAGGGCATCGTCTGCGCCGCCTGCGTCTGGCTGAACGAACGTCATCTGCGCCAGTTGCCGGGCGTGATCTCGGCCGACATCAATTTCTCCACCCACCGCGCCCGGGTGCGCTGGGACAACGGCCGCATCCAGTTGTCGCAGATCCTCCAGTCGGTGCAGGAGATCGGCTACCTGGCCTATCCGTTCGACACCAACCGCCAGGAAGAACTGTTCCGCAAGGAACGCAACACCGCGATCCGGCGCCTGGCCATCGCCGGCCTCGGCATGATGCAGGTGATGATGTATGCCATCCCGGTCTATCTGGCCGACGCGGGCACCATGGGCCTGGACCTCCAGGCCCTGATGCGCTTCGCCAGCATGATCCTGACCACGCCGGTGGTGTTCTATTCGGCCTGGCCGTTCTTCCAGGGCGCCTGGCGCGACATCAAGCTGCACCGCGCCGGCATGGACGTGCCGGTGGCGCTCGGCGTCGGCTCGGCCTACATCGCCAGCATCTATGGCTCCATGACCAGCAGCCCCGACGTCTATTTCGATTCGGTGACCATGTTCGTGTTCTTCCTGCTCACCGGCCGTTTCCTGGAGATGAACGCCCGCAAACGCTCCGCCGAGGCGGCCGAATCGCTGGTCAAGCTGATCCCGGCCGCGGCCACCCGCCTGCCGGGCTGGCCGGACCGCCTGGAAGAGGAACTGGTGGCGGCGGTCAAGCTGATGCCGGGCGACCACGTCATGGTCGGGCCGGGCAACAGCTTCCCGGCCGACGGCAGCGTGGTCGAGGGCGCCTCCAGCGTCGATGAATCCCTGCTCACCGGCGAATCGCATCCGGTCGGCAAGCACGAAGGCAGCACGGTCATCGGCGGCACCATCAACCTGGCCAGTCCGCTGGTGATCAAGGTCGACAAGATCGGCGCCGACACCGTGCTGTCCGGCATCGTCCGCCTGCTCGACCGCGCCCTTGCCGAAAAACCCAGGCTGGCCATGCTGGCCGACCGGGTCGCCTCCTGGTTCGTCCTCGCCCTCCTGCTGGTCGCCGCCAGCGTGGCCATCATCTGGTATTTCATCGAACCGGCGCGCGCCTTCTGGATCACCGTGTCGGTGCTGGTGGTGTCCTGCCCCTGCGCCCTGGCCCTGGCCACCCCGGCCGCCCTCACCGCCGCGCTCGGCCGCCTGACCCGGATGGGCCTGCTGTCGACCCGCGGCCACGCCCTGGAGACGCTGGCCCGGGCCACCGACTTCGTGTTTGACAAGACCGGCACCCTGACCACCGGCGAGTTCAGCCTGTTGCAGGTCCACCCCGTCCGCGGCGAACGCGAGACCGCGCTGAGGCTGGCCGCAGCCCTGGAACAGGGTTCCAGCCACCCGGTCGCCGCCGCCTTGCGCGAGGCTGCCGGTCCGATCAGCGAATCGGCCCACCAGCTTCACAACCACCCCGGCCAGGGCATCGAGGGTGTGGTCGACGGCCGCCTCTACCGGCTCGGCACCCCCGCCTTCGTCGGCGCCGAACCGGCGATCCAGGCGGTCGGCATGACCGTGGTCGGGCTGGCCGAAGGCGACGAGATCGTCGCCTGGTTCGGACTCGGCGACGAATTGCGCGACCAGGCTGCGCAACTGGTCGCCACCCTCAAGGACATGGGCCTGCGCCTGCACCTGTTCTCCGGCGACCGGTCCGAGAACGTCCTGGCCCTGGCCCGGCAACTGGGCATCGAGCATGCCCGCGGCGGCATGCTGCCGGAAGACAAGCTCGACGCGGTCAAGGCCTTGCAGGACGCCGGCGCCATCGTCGCGATGACCGGCGACGGCGTCAACGATGCCCCGGTGCTGGCCCAGGCCCAGGTCTCGGTGGCGATCGACCAGGGCGCCGAGGCGGCCCAGGCGGCCGCGGACATGGTGCTGCTGTCGAGCGAGCTGTTGCGCCTGGCCGACGGCGTGCGCATCGCCCGCAAGGCCCAGGTCATCATCAAGCAGAACCTGGGCTGGTCGGTGATCTACAACGCCATCGCCATCCCGGCCGCCGCCATGGGCCATGTCACGCCCTGGCTGGCCGGCATCGGCATGTCGCTGTCGTCCCTCCTGGTGGTGCTCAACGCCATGCGCCTGTCGGGTTACAAGAGCGAACCTAGGGAGTACAGTGCCGCCACGCCACCACCGGAACCTCGCAATGGACATCCTCTACCTGCTGATCCCCGTTAGTGTCGTCCTGGTCGGGCTGATCGCCCTGGTGCTGCTGTGGGCGGTCAAGCACGGCCAGTTCGAGGACATGGAGGGCCCGGCCTATCGGATCCTGCTGGACGACGATTCGCCGGTCATCCCGAGCCAAGACAGCAAATCTGAAAAAACTGATGCAAAAACCAACGATTTGTCAATATGACATTTAGCCGCATTTTTGATTGACATTGGTCAACCCCGTTTATTAGGATGCCGGGGTCGATTTTCGGCGCTGTACATAAAGTAGAAACCCGTCATCACCTGCGAAGGAGACCCGTATGGAAGCGACATACAACTACAAGGTCGTCCGGCAATTTGCCATCATGACTGTCGTCTGGGGCATAGTCGGTATGCTGGTTGGCGTATTAATCGCCGCTCAGCTGATTTGGCCTGATATCACCCTGCAACTCCCCTGGCTGTCTTATGGCCGTCTGCGTCCGCTGCACACCAACGCGGTCATCTTCGCGTTCGGCGGCTGCGGTTTGTTCGCCACCTCGCTGTACATCGTCCAGCGTACCTGCCAAGCCCGTCTGCTGTCCGACGGACTCGCCGCCTTCATCTTCTGGGGCTGGCAACTGGTCATCCTGAGTGCGGCCGTGAGCTTCATCTTCGGCGTCACCACCGGCAAGGAATACGCCGAGCTGGAGTGGCCGATCGACCTGCTCATCACCGTGATCTGGGTGTCTTACGCCGTGCTGTTCTTCGGCACCATCATGAAGCGCAAGACGCAGCATATCTATGTCGCGAACTGGTTCTTCGGCGCCTACATCCTGACCATCGCCGTCCTGCACCTGGTCAACAGTGCGGAACTGCCCTGGATCCTCGGTGGCAGCACCTCTCTGGTCGGCATGTTCAAGTCCTACCCGGTCTATGCCGGCGTGCAGGACGCCATGGTGCAATGGTGGTACGGCCACAACGCCGTGGGCTTCTTCCTGACCACCGCCTTCCTCGGCATGATGTACTACTTCGTGCCCAAGCAGGCCGGTCGCCCGATCTTCTCCTACCGTCTGTCCGTGGTGCACTTCTGGGCCCTGAACTTCATCTACATGTGGGCCGGCCCGCACCATCTGCTCAACACCGCGCTGCCCGACTGGGCCCAGTCTCTGGGTATGGTCTTCTCGCTGATGCTGATCGCTCCCTCCTGGGGCGGCATGATGAACGGCATCATGACCCTGTCCGGCGCCTGGCATAAGCTGCGTACCGATCCGATCCTGAAGTTCCTGATCACCTCCCTGTCCTTCTACGGCATGTCGACCTTCGAAGGCCCGATGATGTCGGTGAAGACCGTGAACGCCCTGTCCCACTACACCGAGTGGAACATCGCCCACGTGCACTCCGGCTCGCTCGGCTGGGTGGCCATGATCACGATCGGCTCCCTGTACTACCTGATCCCGCGCCTGTTCGGCCGTGAAGAGATGTACAGCACCCGCCTGATCAACGTGCACTTCTGGTGGTCCACCATCGGCGTCGTCCTGTACATCGCCGCGATGTGGGTGGCCGGTGTTGCCCAGGGTCTGATGTGGCGCGCTACCAACGCCGACGGCACGCTGACCTACAGCTTCGCCCAGTCGGTCAACGCGATGTATCCGTTCTACACGATCCGTCTGGTCGGCGGCACCATGTTCTTCCTGGGCATGCTGATCATGGCCTTCAACGTGTGGAAGACCATCGCCGCCGGCAAGGCCGTCAACGACGCCGCCATCCCCCAAGCGGTTCACGCTTGATCAGAATAGGAGAGACGAACCATGTTTTCCCATAAGCTGATTGAGAAGAACATCGGCGTACTGATCATCATGACCATCCTGATCGTCAGCGTCGGGGGTCTGGTGCAGATCGTGCCCCTGTTCTTCCAGAAGTCCACCACCGAAGCCGTGCCGGGCCTGAAGCCGTACACTGCCCTGCAACTGACGGGTCGCGACGTCTACATCCGGGAAGGCTGCTACACCTGCCACTCCCAGATGATCCGTCCGTTCCGCGCCGAAACCGAACGCTATGGCCACTTCTCCGTGGCCGGCGAGTTCGTCTACGACCGGCCGTTCCAGTGGGGCTCCAAGCGTACCGGTCCTGACCTGCAGCGCGTCGGTGGCCGTTACTCGGACAACTGGCACACCGTGCACCTGATGAATCCTCGCGACGTCGTACCCGAGTCGAACATGCCCGCCTACCCATGGCTGGCTGACGCCCCGGCCGATGCTGCCGACATCCAGGCCAAGATGCGCACCCTCAACGTCGTCGGACACGGTTATACCGCCGAAGAGATCGAGGCCGCACCCGCCGCATTGGAAGGCAAGACCGAAATGGACGCCCTGATCGCGTACCTCCAGGTACTCGGCACCAGCGGCCCCAAGGACCAGTAAGCGGGTAAATGATCATGGACGCCATCATCGGTTCCGTCGTCACGGTAGTGTTCTTCTTAGTCTTCGTTGCCATCATCTGGTGGGTCTACCACAAGGAGAACCGGCACAAGCACGAGGAGGCTGCCAACCTTCCCTTCCAGGAAGAGGACGACGGCATCGATCACCGGCGTCCCTGACCCAATCGCGAGGAGAATTAAATGATTGCAGGTTATGCAGTACCTGACTTTGTCAGCGATTTCTGGCACTTCTACGTCGCCGGTATCACCATCGTGTCGGTCCTGGGGATCATCTGGTTCCTGAAGGCCCAGTCGACCCAGAGAAAACTCGCCCCTGGCGAGAAGGCCGAGATGCTCGAGCATGCCTGGGACGGCGATCTGCAGGAGTTCAACAACCCCCTGCCGCGCTGGTGGTTGTTCGGCTTCTGGTTCCTGATCCTGTTCTCGGTCGTCTATCTGGTCCTGTTCCCCGGCCTGGGCAAGTTCGCCGGCATGCTGGGCTGGACCTCGGCTGGTGCCTACACGGCGGAGAAGAGCCAGATCGACGGCGAGTTCAACAAGGTGATGGAACCGTTCCTGACCATGGACATCACGGCCGTGGCCGCCGATCCGACCGCGAAGGAAATGGGCCAGCGCCTGTACCTGACCTACTGCTCGCAGTGTCACGGCTCCAACGCCCAGGGCGATGGCAAGAACTTCCCCAACCTGACCGATGGCCAGTGGCTGTTTGGCGGCGATCCGGCAACCATCAAGGCCTCCATCTCCGGTGGTCGCCTGGGTGAAATGCCGGCCAACATGCTCGGCGACGAAGCCAGTGCCAAGGAAGTGGCGAACTACGTCCTGTCCCTGGGCGGCAAGCCGCACGATGCCGCGCTGGCTGCAGCGGGCCAGGCCAAGTTTGCCGCCTGTGCCGGTTGTCACGGCGAGAACGGCAAGGGCATGGTCGCGGCCGGCTTCCCCGACCTGACCGATGACGCCTGGCTGTACGGTGGCAGCGAAGCCGCCATCACGGAAACCGTCATGAAGGGCCGCAAGGGTGGCATGCCGGCCTTCCAGGACATGCTGGGCGATGCCAAGATCCAGCTCCTGACCGCCTATGTCTGGGGTCTGGGTGGTGGTCAGCAGGCCGCCGCTCCGCAGCAGTAAATCGTAGTCCCGTCGGACGCCCCCTTCTGGGGGCTCCGCGGGCAAGCGGATTGAGTCAGTCCCCTTGCCCGCGGGTTCCCGCGCATAACCATATATAAAGCCCGTGTACCGTTTGTTTGGAGGAGAGCCCAGACACGGATAACCACGCAGCAGTGAGAGAAGGAGCAACAAGGTGGCGGAATCGGATAACAAGCAAGCGATGAGTACAGAACCTGAAGAACTGAAGCTGTACGAGGTGCGCCAGAAGATCTACCCGCGCGCCGTACAAGGCCTGTTCAACAACTGGCGCATCGCCCTCGTCGTATTCACCCAGATTCTTTATTACGGCCTGCCCTGGCTGAACTGGAACGGTCGCCAGGCCGTACTGTTCGACCTTGGCGCGCGCAAATTCTTCCTGTTCGACTGGGTATTCTGGCCCCAGGACTTCGTCTGGCTGGCCGCCATCCTGATCATGTCCGCGCTCGGCCTGTTCCTGTTCACCGCCGTCGCCGGGCGACTGTGGTGCGGCTATGCCTGTCCGCAGACCGTCTACACCGAGTTGTTCATGTGGGTGGAAAGCTGGTTCGAGGGCGATTACAAGAAGCAGCAGAAGCTCAACACCATGCCCTGGAACGGCGAGAAGATCGCCCGCCGCGGCGGCAAGCACCTGGCCTGGATCGCCATTTCCCTGTGGACCGGCTTCACCCTGGTGGCCTACTACACCCCGGCCTCGGCGCTATTGCAGGAACTGGTGACCTGGAACCTGGGCCCCTGGGAGACCTTCTGGATCTTCTTCTACGCCTTTGCCACCTGGGGTTTCGCCGGCTTCATGCGGGAACAGGTCTGCAAGTACATGTGTCCCTACGCCCGCTTCCAGAGCGCGATGTTCGACGACGACACCCTGATCATCACCTACGACTACCAGCGCGGCGACCCGCGCGGCGCCCGCGGCAAGAATGCCGACTACAAGGCCCAGGGCCTGGGCGACTGCGTCGACTGCAACATCTGCGTCCAGGTCTGCCCGACCGGCATCGACATCCGCAACGGCCTGCAATACATGTGCATCGGCTGCGCCGCCTGTATCGACGCCTGTGACCAGGTCATGGACAAGGTGGGTTATCCGAGAGGCCTGATCCGCTATTCGACCCAGAATGTCATCGACGGCAAGTATGCCGACAAGGACATTCTCCAGCATGTCTTCCGGCCCCGCACCCTGTTCTACATGGTGATCTTCACCGGCATCGTCGTCGCCTTCCTGGTCACCTTGTCGCAGCGGATCCCCCTGCGGGTCGACGTGATCCGCGACCGCCTGACCCTGTCGCGGGAAACCCCGGCCGGCGACATCGAGAACATCTACCGCCTGCAGATCATCAACATGGACGGCAAGCCGCACCAGTATGCGATCACCGCCAAGGGCATCGATGGCCTCAAGATCACCAGCGGCGACAAGATCGATATCCCGGCCCTGGGCACCGCGAACCTGAACGTCACCCTTGAGGCCGCACGCCTGGAGATCAAGCGACCGACCCAACCGGTGATGTTCGAGATTCGCGCCCTGGACAATGATCGTCTGGTCCGCGAAGCCAAATCCAGCTTCCTGAAATGAGCGAGAACAAGGTGAATACGATGCTGAACAAGAAGAGCACCTGGTGGAACGAACCCATGGTCTGGCTGATCATCGCCCTGCCCGTAGCCGCGGTGATCGGGGCAAGCACGTCGGCCTGGATTGCCATCAAGAACGCCGACACCCCCGTCATCGAAGAACATGCCAAGCAAGGGATGGGCATCATCAGCCTGGCCGCCGAGCGCGACCGCAAGGCGGCCGAACTCGGCGCCGAAGCCACCCTGAATGCGCAGCCCGGCCGGCTGACGCTGACGCTGAGCGGTCATTTCGCGACCCCGCCCAAGCATCTGCTGCTGACCCTGGCGCACCCGAGCAACGCCGATCTGGACATGGTGGTGCTGCTGGAACCCGCCGGCGACAACGAATATGCCGCCGCCTACGCCAGCATTCCGGACGGCAAGCGGCTTCTTGATCTGTCGCCGAGCGACAAGGCCTGGCGGCTCACCGGACAGTGGCAGGCGCCGTTCACCGGTTCGACACAACTCTCCGTGTCGAGCCAATTTTCCTCAACGCAGCACTCATCAACCCAGCCTTAAGGGCGCACCACTAGGAGACTACGATGGCCGTATTGTTAGACCTCTTCAGCAGCGATGTTGGCCTGCTCAGCCTGTTCACCCTTGGTTTCATTGTCGTCATGGGCCTGTACCTCTGGTATCGCCTGGCGAAGAACTCGCGCGAACTGGAGTAGTAAAACCCGCCCTGACCCGGCCCGGTTCTCCGGGCCGGTCGCTCAGGACAACAGACCGGTCAGCTGTTCACGGCTGACCATATAGTTTTCCTGATCCAGGAAATCCTGCATCAGGAAGGCTTCCATGCGCGGATACAGCGCGATGGCCTCGTCCAGCAGGGTATCGTTGCCCTTGGCGTAGGCACCGATGGTGATCAGGTCGCGGCTGCGTTGATAGCGGGCGTACAGACTCCTGAACCGCCGTACCAGATTCAATTCTTCCCGACTCAACAGTTCGGTGACCACCCGGGAGATCGACTGTTCGATGTCGATGGCCGGATAGTGACCCTGATCGGCCAGCAGGCGCGACAACACGATGTGGCCGTCCAGGATGGCACGCGCGGCATCGGCGATCGGATCCTGCTGGTCATCCCCCTCCACCAGCACGGTGTAGAAGGCGGTGATCGAGCCGCCGCCCTGGCGGCCGTTGCCGGCCCGCTCCACCAGTTGCGGCAGCTTGGCAAACACCGAGGGCGGGTAGCCCTTGGTCGCGGGCGGTTCGCCCACGGCAAGGGCGATTTCCCGCTGCGCCTGGGCGAAGCGGGTCAGCGAATCCATGATCAGCAGCACGTTCAGGCCCTGGTCCCGGAAGTACTCCGCAATGGCGGTGGCATAGGCGGCGCCGTGCAGACGCTGCAAGGGTGGCGAATCGGCCGGTGCGGCGACTACCGCGGCCCGCTTCAGGCCCTCCTCGCCCAGGATGTTCTCGATGAACTCCTTGACCTCGCGGCCGCGCTCGCCGATCAGTCCGACCACCACCACATCGGCCGTGGTATAGCGGGCCATCATCCCCAGCAGCATCGACTTGCCGACGCCGCTGCCGGCGAACAGGCCCATGCGCTGGCCGCGGCCGACCGTCAGCAGGGCATTGATGGCGCGCACGCCGACATCGAGCACTTCCCTGATCGGCTCCCGCTCCATCGGATTGAACGGCCGGCTGTACAGCGGCACCCGCCTGGACGGTTCCAGGATGCCCTGGCGATCGAGCACCCGGCCGGCGCCGTCGACCACGCGGCCGAGCATCTCGGGTCCGACCGGCACCTGCCGGATACGATCCTCGATCCGGCGTTTGCGCGTATAGGCCGCGCCGATGCGGGGATACTCGAAGTTGCAGCTGCGATAGGGTTCGACGATGGCGCCGGGGCCGAGGCCGAAGACATCGGTCGACGGCATGAGGTAGATGCGATCGCCATGGAAGCCCACCACCTCGGCATCCACCTGCTGTCCCTGCGGCATGTAGACCCGGCAATTGACCCCGGTCGGCAGCTTGATGCCGGAAGCCTCCATGACCAGCCCGGCCACCTTGGTGAGGCGCCCGGTCACGTTCCAGGGCGTGGCCTGGCCCACCGCTTCCTGGCAGTCCCGAAGGTAGGTGGCGAACGCCTCGGCCCTTACTCCAGCCATTCGCTGTCGCTACCGAGACAGTCGACGATCTCGCGCCAGCGTACGGGCAATTGCCCATCCACTTCGCAGTGGCTGGATTCGATCCGGAAACCGCCGCGTTCGAGCCGGCTGTCCGGCACCACCTTGAAGGAGTAGTGGCTGTGCTCCGACTCCATGAATTCCCGCAGCGGCTCGACATCCTCAGGATGCACCAGGATGCGCAGATGCCCGCTCAGGCTCGGCAGTTCCGTCAGCGCCTCGCGGATGGCTTCCTGGACGATGCCCGGCTTGACCCGCAAGGCCGTGCGCACCATCTGCCTGGACACGGCCAGGGCCAGATCGAGCAGTTCACGGGCGATCGCTTCATCCAGCTGGAGCTGTTCCTGATCGAGCGCCTCGATCATGGCCCCCAGCCGAGCGGACATGGCCTCAGCGGCCTTTTTGCCGGCCGCATAACCGGTCTTGTAGCCTTCCTCATGGCCGCTCTTGAAGCCCTCCTGCGCCGCCCGCTGTTGCATGCGCTCGAGTTCCTCGGCCGTAGGCAGGGATGCGACCAGTTCATCCTGAGGCGAAACCGGCCGGCCTGTCCCGGGGTTATCGTCGAAGCCCAGCAACTCCCAGCGCTGGTAGGCGGTCAGGTTTTCCTTGGGGATGACGGGCGAGGTCATTCAATCATGCCCTCTTCGCCACCCTTGCCGCCGAGCACGATCTGGCCTTCGTCGGCGAGGCGGCGGATGACCTTGAGGATTTCCTTCTGTTCGGCCTCGACCTCGGACAGGCGGACCGGTCCTTTCGAGTCGAGATCCTCCTTGAGCGCCTCGCCGGCCCGACTCGACATGTTCTTGAAGATCTTTTCCTTGAGCTCCTCGGAGGTGCCCTTGAGCGCGATGATGAGCGATTCCGACTGGACCTCGCGCAACAGCAACTGCACCGAGCGGTCGTCCAGTTCGAGCAGATTGTCGAAGGTGAACATCTGGTCCTGGATCTTCTGGGCCAGGTCCGGATCGTTCTCGCGAATGCTGGCCAGCACCGAGGCCTCGATCGTGCTGCCCATGTAGTTGAGGATGTTGGCGGTCGACTTGACGCCGCCCAGGGCGCTCTTCTTGCCCCGCTCGCCACCGGCGAGCAGCTGGGTCAGCACCTCGTTCAATTCGCGCAAGGCCATCGGCTGCACGCCTTCCAGGGTGGCGATGCGCAACAGCACGTCGTTGCGCAGACGTTCCGGCAGCAGGTTGAGTATCTCGCTGGCATGATCCGATTCGAGATGCACCATGATGGTGGCGATGATCTGGGGGTGCTCATTGCGGATCATCTCCGCGACCGAGCCGGCATCCATCCATTTCAGGCTTTCGATGCCGGAGTTGTCGTTGCCCTGCAGGATGCGATCGAGCAGGTGGGCCGCCTTGTCGTCGCCCAGGGCCTTGGTCAGCACCGAGCGGATGTAGTCGTCGCTGTCGGCCAGGTTGACGCGGCCCTCGGTTTCCTTGCGGAAGTCGGCCAGCACCGTTTCGATATGGCCGCGATTGACGTTGCCGATGTTGGCCATGGCGGTACCCAGGCGCTGGACCTCCTTGGGGCCGAGGAACTTGAACACCTCGGCGGCCTCGTCATGGCCCAGGGCCAGCATCAGGATGGCGCTCTTGTGGATGCCCTCGTCGCTCATTCCTTGGCCATCCATTCCTTGACCACGTCAGCGACAATCTTGGGATTCTGTTTCGAGAAATCACGCACCGAGTTCAGGTTGTGCTGATAGCTGTCGGCATGATGCTGTTCTTCAGACGACATGAGGCTGCCCTCGCCGCCAAATGTTTCGCCCAGGCCGCCCTCCATGGCGGGTCCCTCCGGAGTCACCGCCTCCGGGGCGCGCACCAGATCCCGTAACAGCGGCCTCAGGACTCCAAAGACCAGATAGAAGGCGAGGCCGAAGATAAGCAGATTCTTCAGCAGTTCCTTGACCAGGGAAACGTTGTCCGGGTCCTTCCAGAGCGGCGTTTCGATCGCCTCGACCTTGGTCTCGGTGAAGGCCGCGTTGACCACGTTGACGGTATCGCCGCGGGCCTGGTTGAAACCGACCGACTCCTTGACCAGGTTGCTGATCTGCTCGAGTTCCTGGGGCGGGATCGGGGCCGGCTTGGCATCCGGCTCCGTGCTGGTGCGGTAATTGATCACCACGGCGGCCGACAGCCGCTTGATCCGGCCCACCGGCTCGCGGACATGACGGATGGTCTTGTCCAGTTCGAAATTGGTCGTGCTGTCGCGCCGGTTGCTGCCACCGGCCTGCCCGGCCGCGGCGTTGCCCGCCGTGTTCGCGCCGGCATTGGCGCCGGCGGGCGCAGTCAGCGGGGCGGTGGCCGGGCCCGGCGGCTGGTTGGTCAACGCACCGGGGATGCCGCCGGCCTGGTTGCCCCCACCACCGGTTTCCTGCGAGCTCTGCTGACTGCGCACCGCCTGGGTTTCCGGGGTCGGGTTCGGCTTGTACGACTCGCTGGTCGATTCGTCCTCGGAGAAATCCAGGTCGGCGCGGACTTCCGCCCTGACGTTGTTGCCGCCGACCAGCGGGCTGACGATGGACTGGATGCGCTGGGCGTAGTAGCCCTCCAGTTCGCGGACGTAATCGAACTGGTTGGAACTGAGACCGCGCTGCGAGGCGGAATCGTTCCTGCTGGTCAGCAGGTTGCCGGCCTGATCGACCACGGTGACATTGTTGGCCAGCAGGTCGGGCACGCTGCTGGAGACCAGGTGCGCGATGGCGCCGACCTGGTTGGCCTCCAGGCTGCGCCCGGCATAGAGGTTGACCAGCACCGAGGCCGTGGGCTTCTGCTGCTCGCGGATGAACACCGAGGGTTTCGGGATCGCCAGATGGACCCGTGCCGCCTCGACCGGCGCCAGGGTCTGGATGGTGCGCGCCAGTTCGCCTTCAAGTGCGCGCTGGTAGGTCACCTGTTCCTGGAACTGGGTCATGCCCAGCTTGGGATTATCCATCAACTCGAAACCGACCGAGCCGCCCCTGGGCAGCCCTTGCGAGGCCAGCTTGAAGCGGATGTCGTAGACCTGGTCGCCGGGGACCATGACCGCACCGCCGGCTTCGGTCTTGTAGGGCACGTTCATCTGCTGCAGCGTGGTCAGAACACTGCCGGCATCGCGCTCGGAGAGGCCGGAGAACAGTACCCGGTAATCCGGAGTCCGGCTCCACAGCACGGCGCCGACGATCAGCGCGATCGTAGCCGCCAAGGCCACCACCACCCCCATTTTGCGGGCATTGGGCAGGGCATTGAAGCGTTGTATGGGATTGCTGGGGAAGTGCTGGTTTGGTGTGGCCATCCGCGCGCCGTATCAGGTCTCAGATCGTTCGGCCACAGGCGTCAGACCTGCATGTTCATGACTTCCTGGTAGGCGGAAACCAGCTTGTTGCGGACCTGAACCATGGCCTGGAAGGAAAGGCTGGCCTTCTGGAGGGAGACCACCACGTCCTGCAGGTTGGCGCCGTCGCCCTGGGCGAATTGCTCGCTGAGTTGCTTGGCGTCCAGCTGGGTGTTGTTCACATCCGCCACGGCGGCCTGCAGCATGGCGGAAAAGTCATGGCCCGCGGCGGCACTCTGAGCGGACGAATCCGGCCCGGTCGCTTGCGAAGCGACCGCGCGCAACTGATTCACCATCTGCTCTATGCCTGGATTGACCATGGCTCCGTCTCCTGTACGACTGAGCGCATTATAGGCTGCATTCGTCGTCGAACTCACCTTCTTCGCGATATTTTTGCAACTTGTAACGCAGTGTACGCTCGCTGATGCCCAGCTCCTCGGCGGTACGTTTGCGCGAGCCGTTCAGCCTGTGCAGGGTTTCCAGGATCATGGTCTTTTCCATGTCCTTGATCTGGGCCGGCTTCGGCTCGGCCTCCAGTTCCTGCCCCGGCTCCGGCGTCGGCCGCGACCGGCGCGGCAGCATCAGATTGTCCGGCTCGATCCGGCTGCCGGCCGCCAGGATCATCGCGCGCTGCATCACGTTGCTGAGTTCGCGGATGTTGCCGGGCCAGTCATACCCGGCCAGTTCGACGCCGGCCCCGGCCGACAGGCTGAAGCCGTCCCGTCCGACCAGGCCGGCATGGGCCTTCAGGAAGTGTTTGGCGAGCGGCAGGACATCGGCCTTGCGCTCGCGCAACGGCGGGATTTCCAGGGGAAACACGTTGATACGGTAATAGAGGTCCTCGCGGAAACGCCCCTCGCGCACCCAATTGGCCAGATCGCGGTTGCTCGCCGCCAGCACGCGGACATCGAGCGGGGTGGCGCTGCGCGCGCCCAGGCGCTCGACCATCTTTTCCTGCAACACCCTGAGCAGCTTGGCCTGGATATTGATGGGAATCTCGGACACTTCGTCGAGCAGCAGGGTGCCGCCCTGGGCCTGTTCGAACTTGCCGGTATAGGCCGCCGCGGCGCCGGTGAAGGCGCCCTTTTCATGGCCGAACAGGGTCGCCTCGACCAGGTTCTCCGGAATCGCCGCGCAGTTGACCGCCACGAAGGGGCCGTTCCGGCGCGCTGAATGGTCGTGCAGGTAACGCGCCACGACCTCCTTGCCGACCCCGGATTCGCCGGTCAACAGCACCGTGGCATCGGTGGCCGCGACCCGGTCGGCCATGGTCAGCACGGCGCGCATGCGGATGTCCTCGGCGACCATCTCACCAGCCCGGTCCTCGTCCGGCGCGGGCAGGTAGCGCGCCACCACGGCGAGCAGGCGGTCCGGCTCGAAGGGCTTGGGCAGGTAGTCGGCGGCGCCGTCCTTCATGGCCTCGACGGCGCGTTCGATCTGGCCGTAGGCAGTCATCAGGATGAACGGGATGCCCGGCCTGACCGCCATGACCCGGCGCAGCAGCTGGTGGCCGTCCATGCCCGGCATCTGCACGTCGGACAGCACCATGGCCACCGCCTCGCGGCCCAGGACGGCCAGCGCCGCTTCGCCGTCCGGGGCCGAAACGACCGCCTGGCCGGCCAGTTCCAGGGTATCCGTCAGCGCCTCGCGCAGGGCGGCGTCGTCCTCCACCACGAGGATCTTCGGCCTCCGTTCAGGCATCCGCGCCTCCATGCGTTTCCGGCTTGCCGGCCACCGGCAGGAACAGCGCGAACAGGCTGCCCTTGCCCGGTTCCGAGTCGACCTCCACCCAGCCGCCGTGGGCGTCTGCGGTCTGCTTGACGATGGCCAGCCCGAGCCCGCTACCCTCGCCGCGGGTGGTAAAGAAAGGCTCGAACAGGCGTTCCCGGTCGGCCTCCGCAATGCCCTGGCCCCGGTCCGCCACCCGGAAGGCCACGAAGGCGCCGCCGGTGGCGACGGTAAAGGTGACCTTGTTGCCGGGCCGGCTGGCCTGGACGGCATTCTCCAGCAGGTTGATGAGGGCACCCTGCACGCCGAGGTGATCGGCCTCGATCCGTTCGTCGTCGCCCTGCTTGACCAGTTCCAGGTGCACGTCCAGCAGGCTGGCCTGCGGTTCGATGGCCTGCCAGACCTCCTCCGCCAGGGCATGCACGGCGAGCAGGGTGCGCTGGCCCTGCTGACCTTTCACGAAGGCCAGCATGTCCTGGATCAGGCGCTCCAGGTAACGCAGCCGGCCCAGGGTCCTGTCGGCGAAACGCAGCCGGTCGGTCTCGGCCAGGCCCGGCCTGGCCAAATGGCCGACATAGAGCAGCGCGGTGGCCAGCGGGGTGCGCAGCTGGTGCGCCAGCTTGGCCGCCACCTCGCCCAGGATCGACAAGCGCTCGCGCCGGGCCAGTTCGCCATTGGCCGCGGCCAGTTCGGCGGACAGGCGGGCGACCTGGCCCTGCAATTCGGCATAGGCCCCGGACAGCCGCTCCGAGGTCTCGCTGAACAGCTGAAAGGCCTCGCGCAGTTGCTGGTCGCCCAGGGGAGGGGTATCGGGTTCCATAGTCATGATTGGATACCCGATTGCCGGGTGCGCGTCAAACCTCCGGCCCGAACACGAACACCACCGCGGCCTGGCGGAACATGGCGTCGCCCGGCGCGTGACCGCCCTCGGAAATCTGGAACCGCAGGGTCAGGACCAGCCTGGGCACCTCCGCGCTCGATTTTGGCCGGATGCCCTGTTGCCAATCCGCCGGCAGCGTCAGGACCACGTGTTTCTTCACCCTGGCAGCCGCCTCGGCCGGGTATTCCCCCGCGGCCACGGCCACCGTGACCGGGGCAGGGGCGCCGGTGGCGGGGACACAGGCCATTTCGGCCAGTTGGCTCATGGCCTCCGGCCCCTGGGCCTCCAGCCCGTCCAGCCATTTCACCACCTTGATTCGCTGCGTGCAGATCGGCGTCAGTTCGAACCGCACGGTCATGTCGCCGCCCGGACCCAGGCCCGCCGTATCGGCGAGAAACTCGAGATCGAAGGCCAGGTCCCCGCCCGCCCGCCAGCGCTCGGGGAAAGCCGGCCAAAGCACCTGCCAGTGGCGCCGGTACGGCTGCCGCCGCTCACCCGCGCCTTCGCCCTTCTGCCACGAAAAACCTTCCAGGAAACCGTCTATCCCGGCCGCTTCGGCCGACAGGCCGAGGCCTTTTACCAGGCCGTTCGAACCGAGCTGCGCCGCTTCGGCCTCGGCAAGCCCGGGCCAGGCCTTGCTGCCGGGCAGGGCGATCACCGAGCGCAGCAATCGCCACTGACGTTCGGGCTTGGCGGCGATCGCCGGGGCAGGTGTCATGACTTGCGGCTTGGCGACCCCGGCGGTCGCCGGCGCGGCGGCTTCGGCACCTCCGACAGGGACGGCAGATACAACGTTTACGGGTTTCGCAACGGCGGCCGGATTGGCGGGTAGGCCCACCGGCGCGGCAGCGGCCTCCTGCCTGTCGGGCGGTTTCACCCCGCCCCAGACCGCGCTGGCCAGGAATGTCCGGACCGATTCCGGCAAGGCCTTGACCATTTCAGGGGCCATCGCAACCAACTGATAAACCTCGCCGGCATGCACGGTGACGATCTGGAAGACGTAGCCGTCGCCGCTCTGGCTTGGCCGCCGGCATACCCGCCAACGCGTGCCGGCGACATCCAGCCAGTCCAACTCGGCCCCCGCGCCGTAGCGACGGCGCCAGCTCTGTTCCAGTTGCTCGATGAACTTCGCCTCGCCCAGCTTCAGCCGGACCCGATGCCGGGCCAGGAAGATTTCCAGCGGCGACGCGGCCGTTCGTTCGCGCAGGACGATGCTGTCGAGGTCGGCCTCTTCATCGACGGAACCACGCTGCCAGACATTCGCCGTGTCCAGGCCCAGTTCCCCCAGGGTCAACATCTCCGCGCCAGCCGGCATGGCTGGCAGCGTCAGCCAGAGGACGAGCCAAGCCAGTCCGAATCCCCGATAATTCATACCCATGTCCGCATCCAGTTCAACCCCCGCGCCAACGGCGCCCATTGTTGCATCGCCGTCGGCGCGCATCGAATTTCCTGAACACCTGCCGGTCTCCGCTCGCCGGGAGGATATCGCCGCTGCCCTTTCCGCGCATCAGGTCGTCATCGTCTGCGGCGAAACCGGTTCCGGCAAGACCACCCAGCTACCCAAGATCGCCTATGCCGCCGGACGCGGCCGCAAAGGCCTGATCGGCATGACCCAGCCGCGCCGGATCGCCGCCAAGAGCGTGGCCGGGCGCCTGGCCGAGGAGACCCGGACCCGGCTCGGCGGCTTCATCGGCTGGCAGGTGCGCTTCACCGACCAGGTCGGCCGCGACAGCCGGATCAAGGTGATGACCGACGGCATCCTGCTGGCCGAGACCCAGTCCGACCCGAAGTTTCATGCCTACGATACCCTGATCCTCGACGAGGCGCACGAACGCAGCCTCAACATCGACTTCCTGCTCGGCTATCTCAGGACCCTGCTGCCGCGTCGGCCGGACCTCAAGCTGATCATTTCCTCCGCGACCCTGGAGGCGGACCGCTTCTCGGCCTATTTCGGCGGCGCGCCGGTGATCGAGGTATCCGGGCGCACCTACCCGGTGGAGATGCGCTACCGGCCGCCGCCGGAGCAGGCAAAGAAGAAGGAGAGCGGAAAGGACGAAAAACGCGAGGAGGAAGAACCCGATCTCGAGGCCGCGCTACTGGTCGCGGTCGACGAACTGGCGCGCGAGGGCAGCGGCGACATCCTGGTCTTCCTGCCCGGCGAGCGGGAGATCCGCGACGCCCATGAATCGCTGCGCAAGCACCACCCGCCCCATACCGAGATCCTGCCCCTGTTCGCCCGCCTGTCGGTGGCCGAGCAGGAGCAGATCTTCAAGCCGCACAGCGGCCGCCGCATCGTCCTGGCCACCAACGTCGCCGAGACCTCGTTGACGGTGCCGGGCATCCGCTACGTGGTCGACACCGGCCAGGCCCGGGTTAAGCGCTATTCGATCCGCAACAAGATCGAACAGCTCAAGGTCGAGAAGGTCTCCCAGGCCTCGGCCAACCAGCGCGCCGGCCGTTGCGGCCGGGTCGCCGAGGGCATCTGCATCCGCCTCTACGACGAGCCGGACTTCCAGGCACGGCCGCCCTACACCACGCCGGAACTGCTGCGCTCCTCGCTGGCCGGCGTCATCCTCAGGATGAAGTCGCTCAAGCTGCCCGAGATTGACGTCTTCCCCTTCCTCGACGCGCCGGAACCCAGGCGCATCCATGACGGCCAGGCCCAGTTGCGCGAGCTCAACGCCCTCGACGAGGCCGGCCGCCTGACCCAGGTCGGCCGCGAACTGGCCCGGCTGCCGCTCGACCCGCGCCTCGGCCGCATGCTCATCGCGGCGCGGGAAAAGGCCGTGCTGCACGAGGTCCTGGTGATCGCCGCCTACCTGTCGACCCAGGACCCGCGCGACCGGCCGATCGAACGCCAGGCCACGGCCGACCAGAAACACGCCCGCCACGCCGACGAGAACTCCGACTTCGTCGCCATCCTGAAGCTGTGGCGACATGTCGACGAACTGATCGTCCACCGCAAGTCGCAGCGCAAGCTGCGCGAGGCCTTCGAGGCCGACTTCCTGTCGCCGCGCCGGGTGCGTGAGTGGCGCGAGGTACATGGCCAGCTGGCGGCCCAGGTCAAGGAACTGGGCTGGAAGGTCGGCGACGACCTGCCCGTGGTCGTCGCTGCGGAGGCGAAGCCGGCCGACTACGCCAACCTGCACCAGGCCCTGCTGCCCGGCCTGCTCGGCAACCTGGGCATGCTGACCGAGGACGGGCTCTATCTGGGCGCCCGGGAGGTCAAGTTCCTGCCCTTTCCCGGTTCCGGCGTGAAGAAGAAGCCCAAGTGGCTGATGGCCGCCGAGATCGTCGAGACCCGCCGGGTCTACGCCCGCACCCTCGCCCGGATCGAACCGGACTGGGTCGAGCAGGCGGCCCGGCATCTGCTGAAGGTCAGCTATTCCGACCCGCACTGGGCCAAGAAACCGGCCCACGTCGCCGCATCGATGCGCGCCACCCTGTACGGCCTGCCGGTGGTGAACGGCCGCAAGGTCCATTACGGCCCCCTCGACCCGGTCAAGGCGCGCGAGATCTTCATCCGCTCGGCCCTGGTCGAGGGCGAATACGACACCCGTTCGGCCTTCTTCGGCCACAACCGCAAGCTCGTCGAGCAGATCGACGAACTCGCCCACCGCTCGCGCAACGCCCGCATCTCGGTGGACGATGAAGACCTCTACCGCTTCTTCGACGACCGCATCCCGGAGGGCATCCACAACGGCGCCGCGTTCGAGAAATGGCTGCGCGAGGCCGAGGCGAAATCGCCCAAGCTGCTCCACCTGCGCCGGGAAGACCTGCTCAGGGAGCGCGGCGCCGACGCCCGCGCCTTTCCGAAGGAACTCGACCTGGGCGGGGTGCGCTTCGCCCTCGCCTATCGCTTCGACCCGGGCGCCGAGGACGACGGCGTCACCCTGCTGGTGCCGCTGGCCGCCCTCAACCAGGTGCCGGCCGAACACTGCGACTGGCTGGTGCCGGGCCTGTTGGAGGAAAAGGCGCTGGCCCTGATCAAGGGCCTGCCGCAATCGGTCCGGCGCGCCTTCGTGCCGGTGCCGGAATTCGCCCGCGCCGCCGCCGAGGCCTTGCAGCCGGGCGGCGCAGCGCTGACCGACGCCCTGGCCGATTTTCTCACCCGCAGCACCGGCCAGAGCATCCCCCGCGACGCCTGGCGGCCGGAGGCCCTGCCGGCGCACCTGGCGATGAACTACCGCGTCCTGGACGAGGCCAACCGCATCGCCGCCGAGGGCCGCGACCTCGCCGCCCTGCGCCGGCAACTGGGCGGCGAGGCGGCCCGCAGCCTGCAACAGGCCGCCGCGCCGAACGAGCGCGAGGAGGTCGACCGCTGGGACTTCGGCGACCTGCCGGAACGGGTCGAGGTGACCAGCGGCGGGCGCAAGATCGCCGCCTTCCCGGCCCTGATCGAAGCGGCCGGCCAGGTCCGTCTGCGTCTGCTGGACAGCCCTGCGCTGGCGCGCGAAAGCCATCGCCGCGGCGTCTGCCGGCTGGCCTGGCGGTCCTTCCCGGACCTGCTCAAGCAGGTCGAGAAGGACCTGACTGCCCGCCTCAAGCCGGCCGCGATGCAGTACGCCCTGCTCGATCGCACGCTGACCCCGGGCATGCTTCTGGCCGATGTGCTGTATTCCGCCGCCCGCGCCGCGCTGGCCATCGACCCGGCCGACCTGCGCCGGCAGAACGAATTCGACAGCGCGGTGCAGACCGCTCGGCCGCGTCTCGCCGAACAGGCCCGGGAGACTGCCCGCCTGGCGGCCGAGTGCATCGAACACGGCCACCGGCTGGTCCAGCAACTGGCCCGGCCGCTCGCCTCCAGGGAAGCGGCTGGCGACCTGCGCGAACAGCTCAAGACACTGGTCCTGCCCGGCTTCGTCGCCGGCCTGGCGCCGGCGACCCTGGTCCATCTGCCCCGCTATCTCAAGGCGATGGAACGCCGCCTGGAAAAACTGCCTGGCCGCCCTGACCGCGACGCCCAGGCCATGCGCACCCTGGCCCCGCTGCTGGCGCAATGGCAGGCCCGTTGCCGGCGCGAGGAGCAGACCACCGGCATCAGCCCGGAGATGGAGGCCTTCCGCTGGCAACTGGAAGAACTGCGGGTGTCGCTGTTCGCCCAGGAACTGAAGACGCCGGAGCCGGTTTCGGTCAAGCGGCTGGAAAAACGCTGGGCGGAAATTCTCGGCAAATAGCGGACGCCGGCGACCCAGTGCCATTCCCTCAAGATTGGCGCGGTCGTTCCGTTAATAGCCGGTCCAATCCATCCAACATAAACAGGAGGCAACATGGGTCTTGTCCAGGCATTGAAACGCCGGGTCGCCGCCAAGGTATTGCTGGCCGCCGCCATCGTGTTCGTGGTCGAGCTGAGCGCCAGCTACCTGTATTCCCATTACAGTTCGCGCACGCTATCCGACGATTTGCAGGGCGAACACGTAGCCGGCATCGCCGACAATTTCTTCGACGGGCTCAACAAGCTGATGCTTACCGGCGGCATGGCCGAGCGCGAGGCCTTGCGCAAGACCTTCCTGGAGCAGGCCAACATCATCGACACCCGCATCGTGCGCGGCAACGGCGTGTCGGCCCAGTACGGCCCCGGCCTGACCGGGGAAGCAGCACGAGATGCCCTCGAAAAGGCGGCCATCGAACAGGGCAGGCAATCCGTCGTCATCGAGCAGACCGGGCAGGGCCGGCGGCTGACCGTGGTGCGCCCCTACAAGGCCACGCCGTCGACCCGCGGCGTCAACTGCCTGCAATGCCATAGCGTCCCCGAAGGCACGGTACTGGGCGCGGTGCGCATCACCTACGACCTCGCCCAGACCGATGCCCGCATGGGCGCCACCGACCTGGTCAACGCGCTGATCCACGTCGCCATGTTCAGCCTCGGCTTCATGTTGCTGATCTGGCTGATGAACCGCTTCATCGCCCATCCGATCAACCGGCTTGCCGCGACCATGAGCCAGGCCGAGGCCGAGTCCAACCTGCAGTTGCGCATCGCCGCCGAGGGCGAGGACGAGATCGCCCATGCCGCCGCCAGTTTCAACGGCATGCTCGGCCAGTTTTCCAGCATCGTCGAACAGGCGCAGCGCTGCACCGCCCGGCTGGGCGACCTGTCCGGCCAGTTGCTCAGCACCTCCACCAGCAGCGAGGCCGGCTCCAACCGGCAACTGCTCGATACCGAGGAACTCGGCAAGGTGCTCGGCAAGCTGGTCGACAGCGTCCAGCACGTCACCCGCGACATCGAGGAGGCCGCCCAGGCCTCGCAAGGCGCCAACCAGAAGGCCAAGCAGGGCACTCAGCTGGCCAACAGCACGCTGACCGCCATCCAGGCCATGTCGGAGCGCCTTCAGGACGCGGTCAGCAACATCCGCCTGGTCGACAACGACAGCCGGGACATCGGCCGCATCCTCGGCCTGATCCGTGAGATCGCCGAGCAGACCAACCTGCTGGCCCTGAATGCCGCCATCGAGGCCGCGCGCGCCGGCGAGGCTGGGCGCGGTTTCGCCGTGGTGGCGGACGAGGTGCGCAACCTGGCCCAGCGCACCGAGACGGCAACCAGCGAGATCGAGGGCATCATCGACAAGCTGCAGGCGAATGCCCAGCGTGCCGTGGCGACCATCAACGAGGCCGAGACCAGTTCCAGCCAGAGCGTCCGCCAGGTTGAAGCGACCGCCACGGCCTTGGACGACATCTCGGCTACGGTCGGCCAGATCACCGAAATGACGGTCCGGGTCGCCCAGAGTGCCAACGAGCAGAACCGTGCCACCGCCGAGATCAACGAGATGGTCGGCAATATCGGCAGGATCGCGCTAGAGGCCGCCGACAGTACCCGGCAAGTCCATCAGGCCGCCGAGCAGGTGGCCGAGATTTCCGGGCAACTGACCAGTCAGGTCACCAAGTTCAGGACCTGACCGCGTGCCCGGCCCGCGCGGCCTTCCAGGCGCGGGTCTTGGCAGTCCAGACCTGGATGTAGTGGAGGCCGGAAATGCTGACCAGCAGTCCGGTCAACCACGCGATCGGGTCCAGGAAGGCCAGTCCCCAGCCAAGCGCCAGGTCGGCCAGCACCAGCGACACCAGGACGAACTCGGCGGCCGTTGCCGCCTTGCCCCACCAGGTCGGTGCCACCTCCAGCCCGCCGGTCAGGGTGCGATAGGCGGCTGCCCCGAGCAGCACGACGCAATCGCGCAGCGCCACCAGCACGCCCAGCCACAGCGGCAGTGCTTCCAGCCAGGCCAGCATCAGCAGGGTCGAAAGCAGCATCGCCTTGTCGGCAATCGGGTCCAGCCAGGCGCCCAGCACGGTGCGCTGGTTCAGCAACCGGGCCAGGTTGCCATCGAGCAAGTCGGTGAGGGCAGCGGCGGCGAACAGCCAGAAGGCCCATTCCAGGTCGCCTTGCGCCAGATACCAGGCCACGAACGGCACCAGGGCCAGCCTGGCGGCGGTCAGCAGGTTGGGCAGGGTCAGGTTGCCATGGGCCATGCCGGGGAGGATAACCCAGGCATTACGGCACTGGCATTACCACTGGTGACGCGCGCGACCTCGGCGAGTGGGCTGTCGCGCAATTCGGCCAAGGTCGCGGCGATGCGGGCCAGTTGGGCGGGTTCGTTGCGGCCCCGGCCAAGCCAGGCCGGCGGGATGTCCGGACTGTCGGTTTCCAGCACGATGGCCTCGAGCGGGAGTTCCTTCGCCAGCGCCCGCAGACGGGTCGCCCTTTCCCAGGTAAAGGCACCGCCGAAACCCAGCTTGAAGCCCAGCCGGATGAACTCATCGGCCTGCTGGCGGCTGCCGCTGAAGGCATGGGCAATGCCGCCCCTGACCTTGATCCGGCGCAGGTGCTTGAGGATGGGATCGTTGGCGCGGCGGCAATGCAACAGGACCGGCAAGTCGTAGTCGCGGGCGATCTTGAGCTGCTCGACATAAAAGAATTCCTGTCTGGCCAAGTCGAGCCCCTCGACAAACAGGTCCAGGCCGATCTCGCCGATGGCCTGCGGCCGCCATTCCTCCACCCGCTTGCGGAGATCGGCCAGGTGGCTCTCCTTATGACTACTTATGTACATCGGGTGCATGCCCCAGGCCGGCAGGCAGCCCGGATAGCGACGACATACTGCTGCCACCTCGTCACAGTTGGCCTCGGTGACGGCCGGGACGACCTGGATCAGGACGCCTGCCGCCCGGGCGCGCGCATGCACCTCATCACGGTCGGGCCCGAATTCAACCGCGTCCAGATGGCAGTGGGTATCGATGAGGCCAAGTGTAGTCATGATTAAATATATTGATTTTGATAGAAACAATACTCGTGATTAAAAAAATCAATCTCGCTTTTTAAGGATATGCTTATATTGAAGTGGCAATAACCTCTTATCTGGGCTATTCATATCAAGTGTACTGGGGACCGGCAGCTAAGGGCTGAGTGTGTGTGTGCAGCCAAAACCGGATGGAAATAACTGGAAAGGACGGTCATGTCTAAGATCGACATCATCTCGATGGAAAACCTGCCGGGCGTAGCAGCCCTGGAAAAACGGCTGGGGGTTTCCCGGCGAGACTTCCTCAAGTTGTGTTCCGGCATTGCCGCGACCTTGGGGCTACCATCAACTGCTGCAGCCGAGATTGCCCAGGCGGTGGCCAGTCCGGCCAAGCGGCCATCGGTGATCTGGCTGCACTTCCAGGAATGCACCGGCTGCTCCGAGTCGCTGTTGCGCGCCGAGCACCCGACCCTGGATCGCCTGATCCTCGACGTCATCTCCCTCGACTACCACGAAACCCTGTTCGCTGCCGCCGGCCACCAGGCCGAAGCCGCGCGCAAGGCGGCCATGGAAGCCAACAAGGGCAAATACCTGCTGGTGGTCGAAGGCGCCATCCCGACCAAGGACGGCGGCATCTACTGCAAGATCGGTGGCCAGACCGCCATCGAGATGGTCAAGGAATGCGCCGCCGGCGCCGCCGCCGTGGTGGCGATCGGTTCCTGCGCCTCCTGGGGCGGCATGCCCTCGACCGGCCCCAACCCGACCGGTTCCTCCAGCGTCGGCGAAGTGCTCGGCAAGCCGGTGGTCACCATTCCCGGCTGCCCACCCAATCCGTACAACTTCCTGGCCACCGTGGTGAACTATCTCACCTTCGGCAAGCTGCCCGCCGTCGACCAACTGGGTCGGCCGCTGTTCGCCTACTCCCGCCTGGTGCACGAGAACTGCGAGCGCCGCGCACACTTCGATGCCGGCCGTTTCGCGCTGGAGTTCGGCGACGCCGGACACCGTCAGGGCTGGTGCCTGTACAAGCTGGGCTGCAAGGGTCCGGAAACCTACGCCAACTGCCCGGTGATCGGCTTCAACGATGTCGGCGAGGTATCCTGGCCGGTCGGTTGCGGCCATCCCTGCATCGGCTGCACGGAAAAGGGCATCGGCTTTGCCAAGCCCATCCACGCCCTGGCCGAGCTGAAGTCGGTGCAACCGCCGCTCGGCTATCCGAAGGTCGATGAGCCGCGTGGCGTCGGGGCCACCATCGCCTCGGCGGCAGCCGTCGCCGCACTGGCAGGGGCCGCAACCGCGGCGACCTACAACCTGACCAAGAACCTGGGCAAGAACATCGCCGTCGAGGGTGACAAGCCCGAGTCCAAGGAAAGGGCCGAATCATGACCATGGACCGTCGTCAGTTCCTTAAAGGGATGCTGGCGGGCGGCGCGGTTGCAGCCACGGCGGCGTCCGCGCCCGCCGAGGCACGGGGCAACCTGACCATGCCGCCCAAGGCCATGGGCCTGCTCTATGACAGCACCCTCTGCATCGGTTGCAAGGCCTGTGTCTCCGCCTGCAAGGAATCCAACCATTTGCCGCCCGAGTACTCCACCGAGGACCAACTCTGGGATACCCCGCTGGACCTGTCCGGCAAGACCAAGAACGTTATCAAGATGTACAAGAGCGGTACCGGCGACCATAAGGACCAGGAAGAGGACGGCTATGCCTTCATGAAGCATTCCTGCCTGCACTGCGTCGATCCGTCCTGTGTCTCGGCCTGCCCGGTTTCCGCCATGAGGAAGGATCCGGTCACCGGCGTGGTCACCTATGACCCGGGCGATTGCATCGGTTGCCGTTACTGCGTCCTGGCCTGCCCGTTCGACGTGCCGCGCTTCCAGTACGACAAGGCCTTCCCGAAGATCGTCAAGTGCGAGCTGTGCAACCATCTGGCGAGCGAAACCAACGACACGCGCTTCCAGTACTCCGCGTGTGCCCAGGTCTGCCCGACCGGCGCCACCCTGTATGGCCCCACCGACGAACTGATGGTCGAGGCCAAGCGCCGTCTGGCCCTGAAGCCCGGCACCGACCACACCGTGCCGCGCGGCCGCATCGACGGCAAAGACAGCCAGATGGCGAAAGCTGCCACGTATGTACCGCAGGTCTACGGCGAGAAGGAACTGGGGGGCACCCAGGTGCTCAAGCTGGCCGCCGTGCCGTTCGACAAGCTGGGCTTCCGTGACCTGCCGGAACGCTCCTTCGCGTCCGTGTCGGAAACCATGCAGCACAGCATGTACGGCTACCTGATCACTCCGGCCCTCGTGCTCGGCGGTCTGGTGGTCGCGGCCAAGCGCAGCCTGCGCGACGACGAAGACAACCAGGAGTAGCCAGATGTCGAACCACGAACATTCCGCTCCCACCCCTCTGGGGGGCTCCCTGGTCACGTCGCTGACCAAGACCATGGCCTTGCTGATCGCCATCGCCGGCGTGATCCTGGTGGTCCGCCTGATTTTCGGCATCGGCTCGGTGACCAACGTCAACGATGGCTATACCTGGGGCGTCTGGGTGGTCTACGACGTCATGGTCGGTTCCGCCTTCGCCTGCGGCGGCTATTCCGTTGCCCTGCTGGTATACATCTTCAACAAGGGTGAGTATCACCCACTGGTCAGGCCGGCCCTGCTCGGCAGCCTGTTCGGCTACACCCTGGCCGGTGCCTCGGTGATCATCGACCTGGGCCGTTACTGGAACACCTGGCACATCTTCACGCCGGGCTGGGCCCAGATCAACTCGGTGATGTTCGAGGTGGCAACCTGCATCTCGCTGTACGTCGTCGTGATGTGGATCGAGTTCTCGCCGGTGTTCCTGGAGAAGCTCAACAAGAACGACATCAGGAAGAAGCTCGGCCGCTGGATGTTCCTGTTCATCGCCCTGGGCGCCCTGCTGCCCTCGATGCACCAGTCCTCGCTCGGCTCGATGCTGATCGTGCTGGGCACCCAGCTGAATCCGCTCTGGCAGACCATGCTGATACCCCTGCTGTACCTGATGACGGCAATCAGCGTCGGCTACGGCATCGTGATATTCGAGTCGACCATCTCGGCGATCGGCTTCAAGCGGCCGTTCGAGCTGGGCATCCTGTCCAAGCTGTCCAAGGTCATGTGGGGATTGATCGTGGCCTACCTGGTGGTGAGGGTGGTCGACCTCGTGGTGCGCGGTGCCATAGTCGAGGCCTTCAAGCCCAACGTCATGGCGCTGATGTTCTGGGTCGAAATGGCCTTCTTCATCGTGCCCGCCATCCTCCTGGCCAGCGCCGCCAACCGCCGTCGCCCGGACAAGCTGTTCCTGTCGGCCGTGTGCATGATGTCCGGCACCTTCATGCTGCGCATCAACAGCTACCTGGTCGGTTACGAGACCGGCGAGGGCTGGAATTATTTCCCGTCCCTGCCTGAAATGGGCCTGACCGTCGGTATCATCGCCATCGAAATCCTCGGCTATGTCGTCCTTGTCCGCCTGCTGCCCGTGCTGCCCAAGCACGAGGCCGCCGCCGTCAAATAAACCTGGAGCAGAAAAATGAGCAAACGTATCACCATCGATCCCATCACCCGCATCGAGGGTCACCTGCGCATCGACTGCGAAATCGACGGCGGCAAGGTCAAGAAGGCCTGGGCCTCGGGCCAGATGTGGCGCGGCGTCGAACAGATCCTGCTCGGCCGCGACCCGCGCGACGCCTGGGCCATCACCCAGCGCATCTGCGGCGTCTGCACCACCGTGCATGCGATCGCCTCGGTACGTGCGGTGGAAAACGCGCTCGACATGGAGATCCCGGTCAACGCGCAGTACATCCGCAACCTGATCATCCTGGCCCATGCGGTGCATGACCATATCGTCCACTTCTACCATCTGTCGGCCCTCGACTGGGTGGACGTGGTCTCGGCCCTCAAAGCCGACCCGGCGAAGACGGCCCAGCTGGCCGAATCCCTGTCGACCTGGAAGGGCAACAGCAGGCACGAATTCGCCGCCGTGAAGGATCGCCTGGCCGGATTCGTCGGCGGCGGCCAACTGGGCGTATTCGCCAACGGCTACTGGGGCCACCCGGCCATGAAGCTGACGCCCGAGGTGAACCTGCTCGCGGTCAGCCACTACCTGCAGGCCCTGGACATCCAGCGCAAGGCCAACAAGGTAGTCGCCATCCTCGGTTCCAAGACCCCGCACATCCAGAACGTCGCGGTCGGCGGCGTTGCCAACTCGATCAACCCGGACGGCCAGTCGGTGCTCAACGTCGAGCGCCTGATGGCGGTCAAGGGATGGATCGACGAACTGGCCGACTTCGTCCACAACGTCTATCTGGTCGACGTCGCCGCGATCGGCGCCTTTTATGCCGATTGGACCGGCTATGGCGCCGGCATCATGGACTACCTGTCGGTGCCCGACCTGCCCCTGGACGGCAAGGGCACCCAGTTCGCCCTGCCCGGCGGCTACGTGCCCGGCGGCGATCTGACCAAGTTCAAGCCGATCACCCGCTTTGGCGACCCCTACTTCAAGGACGGCGTCGAGGAGAGTTCCAAGCACGCCTGGTACAAGGGCAGCGGCCCCCTGCACCCGTTCAAGGGCGAGACCGATCCCGAATACACCGACTTCCAGGACAACGGCAAGTACTCCTGGGTCAAGTCGCCCACCTTCCTCGGCAAGCCGGCCCAGGTCGGCCCGCTGGCACGTGTCCTCGCCATGGCCGCCGCCAAGCACGCGCCGACCCTGAAGTACCTGACCCAGGTGCTCGATACCGCCAGCACCGTGGCCGGGACCAAGATCCCGCTCGCCGCCGTGCATTCCACCATCGGTCGCCACGCCGCCCGCGCGGTATCCTGCAGCGTCCAGGTCGACGAGTTGGACAACATGTGGCACCGCCTGGTCGACAACATCGGCAAGGGCGACGTGCACACCTTCAACAAGCCCGAATTTCCCAAGGGCGAGGTCGAAGGCGTCGGTTTCCACGAGGCCCCGCGCGGCGTGCTGAGCCACTGGGTGGTGATCGACAACGGCAAGATCAAGAACTATCAGGCTGTCGTACCGACCACCTGGAACGCTGCCCCGCGCAACGAAAACGATCAGCCCGGCCCGTACGAAATGTCGCTGCTCAACAACCCCGTGGCCGACCCCGAGCGGCCCCTGGAAGTGCTGCGCACCGTGCACTCGTTCGACCCCTGCCTGGCCTGTGCGGTGCATGTGCTCGACGTCGACGGCAGCCAGAAATCGACGGTCCTTGCCGGCTGCTTCAGCCCGTCCAATCAGTGCGAGATCGGTTCCTGATTCCCCTCCTCAACCAGGAATGCGATCATTGCGGCACCCGGCTTCGGCCGGGTGTTTTTTTATCTAAGGAAGCAAACAGCCATGCGTATCGTAGTCTTAGGCGTCGGCAACATCCTGCTCACCGATGAAGGTGTCGGCGTCCGCGCCATCGAAGAACTCGGCCGGCGTTATCAACTGCCGCCGGAAGTCGAACTGATCGACGGCGGCACCTCGGCCATGGAACTGCTCGACGACCTCGCCAATTGCGACCTCCTGATCATTGCCGACTGCGTCCGTGCCGGCAAGGCACCCGGCGACCTGCTGCGGCTCAAGGACGAGGAGATCCCCGCCCTGTTCCGGACCAAGCTGTCGCCGCACCAGGTCGGCCTGCCCGATGTCCTCGCCACCCTGGTGATCACCCACGAAGCGCCTACCCACACCGTCCTGTTCGGGGTCGAGCCGGAAAGCCTGGCCACCAGCATGAGCCTGACACCCGTGGTCGGGGCCACCCTACCCCACCTGGTGGATGCCATCGCGCAGGAAATCATCGCCGCCGGGGTACCCATCACACCCTGCTGACCTCCGTGCGCGCCATGTCGAATGACTGCCTGCCCATAGGACTGCCCGACTGGGCGGCGGCATTCGACGATCCCACCCTGGTGATCGCCGACGAAGAAACGCGCATGCGCCTTGCCGTCGACCTGGCCCGGGGCAACGTCGAACACGGCAGCGGCGGCCCCTTCGGCGCGGCCATCTTCAGCCTGGACGATGGCCACCTGATCGCGATCGGGGTCAACAGCGTAATGCGCCTGCACAGCTCGGTGCTGCATGCCGAGATGATGGCCATCCTGCGCGCCCAGCGGGCGCTCGGCAGCTACACCCTGAAACAGTCCGGCCATGCCCTGTACACCTCGTGCGAACCCTGCGCGATGTGCCTCGGCGGCGTACTCTGGAGCGGCCTGAACCGGCTGGTCTGCGGTGCCCCGGCGGCGGCGGCACGCACCATCGGCTTCGACGAAGGCCCGGTCTACCCGGACTCCTACCGCCACCTGGAACAGGCCGGGATAGCGGTCAGGCGCGGCCTGCTGGCCGACGAGGCGAGCGCGGTCATCCGGTTGTACAGCGAGCGCGGCGGCGCCATCTACAACGGCTAGCCGCAGCGCGGCCTGGTTATTGCCGCAGAGCGCGCCGGAAGCGATAACCCTTGTAGCCGATGATCACGCCATCCGGGGTGATCTGTTCCAGGCGGAAGCCGGGTGCGATGGCTTCGCCTTCATGCAGCAGCGTGCCGTTGATCATGACGATGCTGTCCTTGGCGGAGGCCGAATAACCATGCAGTGAAATCGTCATTTCCGGAATCTCCCGCCGGATCGCGTCGGGCAGCTCGGACTGCGCCAGCGTGGCCGGAAGCGGGACGGGATCGGCCAGGGGCGGCTCGGCAGTAACCTGCGGGGGAGTATTGCTGGCCTGGACCGGCGGCGCGGGCAATGCCATGCTGGCGGCCGCGCCGACTGGGTCTGGCTTGGCGCTCGGCAATTCGGGGATGGGCATGGCCGGCTGAACGCTTGCCGCGCTTGCCTGGACGGGTGCGCCGGGTGCCGCGGCGGCGGGCCTGGGTGCAGGTGCCACAGGTTCCGATTGCCATGGCCGCAGCCAGCCGATCAGGACCCCCGTGCAGACCAGCACGGTAGCGATCACGCCATTCAGGGAGATCGTCGGGCGATCAGGCGCCGTCTCCGTCGCCAGCGTCAGCCGGGTGATCGGTGTCGCGCCCTGCTGGCGCTGCAATTCGGATTTTCTGAGTGCGTCGAGGATGTACGACATGTCTACTTCCCTGTCCCGGCAAGCCTGGGGCCGGTTTGATCGGTCACGCTGACCAGGCGGGTCAGGGTCTGGCTGCCGACGCAGCCGTCCGGGATCAGGCCCTGATCGAGCTGGAACTGCTTGATCTCGCGCACCAGCGCATCATCGAAAACCGGGGGCGCCGTCGCGTCCCCCTTGCGGCCATGCATTTCGGCAACCCGGGCGCGCAGCCATGCGGCGGCAGGTCCGCGATCGCCGGGACGAAGGGTGCCCTGCACCGCCGGAGGCGCACGCCATAACAGGTCGTAACGACCGGCCCAGTACGTCGCCAGGGACTTCAAGGCAATCGTTCGGGTCTTGCCGCCGACGGACAGGGTGGCGGAATCGGACGCCAGCGCCACCAGGGTGGCATCGAATGCCTGGCCTTGCCGGTCAAGCAGGCGCAATACGGCCGGGCGATTCAACCGGCGCAGTTCATCCAGGCCGCCGCGTCCGCTGCGACAGCGCAAGCCTTGGGCTGCAGCCTGCTGGCAGAAATCGCTCCCTTTATAATCCGCCCCCCAGGCCCGGAACAAGGCGGCGTACGCCATCGCTTCGCTGTTCGAACGCAGTACATCGGCCGGCCATTCGAGACTTTCCAATAGGGCGGCGGGGCTCGTCGCGGCCACGTGCGGAATTGCCGCTTCGCTGGCGAACGGCACTTGGCGATAGACGGCCCAGGCCAGCGCGCCACTGGCCAACAGCAGCAGGCCGGCGGCGAATGCCTGCCGGATGCCCGGGCGCCACGAACCCGGAGGTCCGATGGCTTCGCGTGCCGCCCGCGCAAGGGTGGCGCGGTCGACCCGTTCCTTGCCTTCGACATAGGCACCCAGCAACGCCCGGTCGCAGACGATGTTGATGATGCGGGGGATACCGCCGCTCAGTCGAAAGACCTGACCGACCACCGAGGACGGGAACAGCGGCCGTTGTGTCCCGGCGACCTCGAGACGATGGCGGATGTAGGCGGCGACCTCGGTCCGGGTCAACGGCCCGAGGTGGTAACGCGCGACGATGCGTTGCGCGAGCTGGCGCAATTCCGGGCGCGCCAGCATCGCTGCCAGCTCCGGCTGACCGAGCAGGATGATCCGCAGCAGCTTGCGTTCGCTGGTTTCCAGATTGGTCAGCAGGCGCATCTGTTCCAGTACGTCGGCAGACAGGTTCTGCGCCTCGTCGATGATCAGGACCGCGTGCCGACCTCGGGCATGGAGGTCGAGCAGATGCGCGTTGATCCGGTCGACGAAGACCTTGTTGCTGGTGTTGTCGGGAGGAACGCCGATGCCGAATTCGACGCAAAGGGTCGTGAGCAATTCCTCGACAGTCAGCCGGGGGTTGAAGATGTAGGCGACGTCGCAGGTTTCCGGCAACTGTTCAAGCAGGCTGCGGCAAATCGTGGTCTTGCCCGTGCCCACCTCGCCGGTGAGCAGCACGAAGCCGCCATCGCCATTGACGCCATAGATCAGATGAGCCAGTGCCTCCTGATGGCGTTGGCTCATGTAGAGATATCGCGGCGCCGGCGCAATGGTGAACGGCGGCTCGGCAAGGCCGAAGTAATCCAGATACATGGCAGTCATAGGGGCACAAGGTACGCATTTTTCACGAGGGCTTGTCAAGAACCGGGCGGGCCAGCCGGCGCCATTTTGTGCTGCGTCAATGACTGCATGGGCATTTTTTATCCGCAAATTGAATTCGTGCTATATCAGCCTTGTCCGCATGGCTGATCGCCCGGACCGCTGGTGTCAAATCGCTCAAACAGTGCCACGAAATGCGGCCGCACCGGCCAGCCTGCACAGATCCAAGGAGCGAAGCACGCACTGCAAATTGCCAAAGGAGATGCGAGATGACCAAGATGACCCTGCTTTTGCTGCTGAGTGGATGCCTGGTGTTCGCCGGCCCGGTACAGGCCGGCAATGTCGAAGCCGGCAAGACCAAGTCCGAGGCCTGTACCGATTGTCACGGCGACGACGGCAAAGGGGACAAGGACACCCCAACCACCGCCGGCCTGTCTGTGGAGGAATTCACCAAGGCCATCAAGGAGTACCAATCGGGCGTGCGCACCAAGAGCAAGAAGATGACGAAGTCGGCAAACAAGCTCAGCGACGAAGACATTGCCGACCTGGCCGCTTATTACGCCACCTTGCCAAAATAGCCGGCACATCAGTCGTGCAGCTGCCGATTCTCTCGCCCGGACACGGGATGGCGAGTGGCGGCTTAAATGCCAATCTATCGGCTACCAAACAGCGGCTGGCTCATAAACCAAAAACGGCCTCCATCGCTGGAAGCCGCTCTGTTACTGGTGGGCCCGCAGGGACTTGAACCCTGGACCAAAGGATTATGAGTCCTCTGCTCTAACCAACTGAGCTACAGGCCCGACGGGGCGGTTGCCCGCCCCGTGGAAAGGTCAATCGAGGAAGCTGCGCAGGCGCTCGGAACGGGACGGGTGACGCAGCTTACGCAGCGCCTTGGCCTCGATCTGGCGGATACGTTCGCGGGTGACGTCGAACTGTTTGCCAACCTCTTCCAGGGTATGGTCGGTGTTCATTTCGATGCCGAAACGCATGCGCAATACCTTGGCTTCCCTGGAGGTCAGGGAATCCAGCACTTCCTGGGTGGCGCCCTGCAGGCTGGAGTACAGCGCCGCCTCGACCGGGGCCAGGGTGGACTGGTCCTCGATGAAGTCGCCCAGATGGGAATCCTCGTCGTCGCCGATCGGGGTTTCCATGGAGATCGGCTCCTTGGAGATCTTCATGATCTTGCGGATCTTGTCCTCGGGCATCTCCATCTTGATCGCCAGGGTCGCCGGATCGGGTTCCTGGCCGGTCTCCTGGAGGATCTGACGGCTGATCCGGTTCATCTTGTTGATGGTCTCGATCATGTGCACCGGGATGCGGATGGTGCGCGCCTGGTCGGCGATCGAGCGGGTGATGGCCTGGCGGATCCACCAGGTGGCATAGGTCGAGAACTTGTAGCCGCGCCGGTATTCGAACTTGTCCACCGCCTTCATCAGGCCGATGTTGCCTTCCTGGATCAGGTCGAGGAATTGCAGGCCGCGGTTGGTGTATTTCTTGGCGATGGAGATCACCAGGCGCAGGTTGGCCTCGATCATCTCGCGCTTGGCGCGGCGGGCCTTGGCCTCGCCGGTGGACATCTGCTTGTTGATGTCCTTCAGCTCCTTGACCGGCAGGCCGGCTTGCGCCTGACGCTCGCGCAGCCTTTCCTGATGCTCGTTGATGTCGTATTGCTGGCGCGCGAGCATCTCGCAATACGCCTTGCGCGCGGTCAGTTCGCCGGTCACCCAGTCGTCGCTACCTTCGTGGCCAGGGAAGGTCTTGATGAAATGGGCGCGCGGCATGCCGCACTTGTTGACGGCGATATCCATGATCGCGCGTTCGTGAGTGCGCACCGACTCGACCATGGCGCGCACGCTTTCGCAGAGGTTTTCGACCTGGCGGGCGGTGAAGCGGATGCCCATCAGATGGCCGGTCAGGTCACCCTGCAGGGCCAGGTGCTGCTTGCTGCCGCGGCCGTACTTGTTGAGCGCACTGCGCATCTTGTCGTTGGTCTTGCGAACGGCACCGAAGCGCTCCAGGGCATCGGCCTTGAGCTGGGCCAGGTTGGCCGCCGAGATGCCGCCACCGCTGTCGCTGTCGTCGTCCTCGTCATCGTCGCTGGCCTCGGGCTCCTCGGCCATCTGCATGGCGATGTCCTCGCCGGCGCTGTCGACCAGGCCATCGACCAGTTCGTCGATGCGCATCTCCTCCTTTTCCACCTTCTCGGCCATCTCCAGGATCTGGGTGATGGTGAAGGGGCAGGCGGAAATGGCCTGCACCATGTGCTTGAGGCCTTCCTCGATGCGCTTGGCGATCTCGATTTCGCCCTCGCGGGTAAGCAGTTCCACGGTACCCATCTCGCGCATGTACATGCGCACCGGGTCAGTGGTGCGGCCGAATTCGGCATCGACCGTGGACAAGGCGGCCTCGGCCTCCTCGACGGCATCCTCATCCGCCACCGGCGCGGGCGCCTCGGACATCAGCAGGTCTTCCGCGGCCGGGGCCTCGTCGTAGACCTGGATGCCCATGTCGTTGATCATGCTGATGATGCCTTCGATCTGCTCGGCATCCAGCATGTCATCCGGAAGGTGGTCGTTGATCTCGGCGTAGGTCAGGTAGCTCCGTTCCTTGCCGAGCAGGATGAGGCTCTTCAGCCGGGTCCGCCGATCTTCCGTGCTATTGGCATTGTCGACCGCCTGCACCAGCGCGGCCGCCTGCTTTTCAGCCTGCTTGGCCGTCTGCTTACCACCCTGCTTGGCCGCACCGCGCCGAGTCGTTTTCTTTTCCATCACCATCGCGTGTTTTTCTCCAAAACGGAGTTGCGCAAAAACCGTGCATTTTACACGATATGCCTCAATTTCCCTACCGGTCGGATTTGACCCCGCTCAACCGATCGAGTTTCTTCTCCTTCAGGGCCGCCATGTAGCTGGCCCTATCCTCGGGCGAGATGTCGCTCAACTTCCTGCCGGCGAAGGCATGGCCCTGCCGGCGGGTTGCCTGCTCGACCAGGGTCGCCCAGGCCCCCAGCAGATCGGCCTCGGAATCGTATTCATCGCCCCACTCCAGCAGGCCGGCGGCTGCGCCCCGGACCAGGCCTTCCTCGGGCCGGTCCCGATAAAACTCCAGCAAGCCGCGCACATCGGCCAATTCGGGGTGCTCCCGCATCACCGCCATGATCCCCACCAACTGCACCACCTCGGGATCTTCGATGTCCGCCAGTTCCGGCAGGCTGCCGAGCCGCTCCGGCTTGTGCAACAGGGCCTGGAGCACGATACGAGCCGGCGAAGGCTGGCTCGGGCGCGCGCCCGCAGCCGGCCGCCGCGACTTTCCGTAGGCAGGCCGCCTTTCCTCGGGAGCGGCCAGGCCCGACAGGGTGGCCAGACGCTGACGCAGGCTCCTTGCCAGCAAGGGCGCCTTGGCCATCTGGTTGAGATAGGGCTCGACCAGCTTGATCAGGCGCACCTTGCCCTCGGGCGTGGTCGGCTCGGCCTTGGCCGACATTTCGTCGAACAGGAAGTCGGACAGCGGCCTGGCCTCGTCGCACAACCTCTCGAAGGCATCGTGCCCGGCCGCCCGCACGTAGCTGTCCGGATCCTCGCCCTGGGGCAGGAACAGGAAGGTCGCGCGCTTGCCGTCGGGCAGTTGCGGCAGCGAGTTTTCCAGCGCCCGCCAGGCCGCCTTGCGACCGGCGGCATCGCCGTCGAAAGCGAATACGACATCGTCGACCAGCTTGAACAACTTGGTGACGTGTTCCGGCGTGATCGCCGTGCCCAGGGTCGCCAGGGCGTTGTTGACGCCGTGCTGGGCCAGCATCACCACGTCCATGTAGCCTTCCACCACCACCGCCCGGCCGGCCTGCTGGATGCCGCGCCGGTTCTCGAACAGGCCGTACAGTTCGCGGCCCTTGTGGAACAGCGGGGTTTCCGGTGAATTGAGGTATTTCGGCTCGCCCTGGCCGATCACCCGGCCGCCGAAGGCGATCACCCGGCCGCGCTCGCTGCGGATCGGGAACATCACCCGGTCGCGGAAACGGTCATAGCGCTTGCCTTCGTTGACGATCACCAGGCCGGCTTCTTCCAGGGCCGAGTCCTGGTAGTCGGCCACGGCCGCCGTCAGGCCCTGCCATTCATCCAGGGCGTAACCGAGTCCGAACGAGGCCGCGGTCTTGCCTTCCAGGCCGCGGCCCTTGAGGTAGTCGACCGCCTTGGCGCTGGTCTTGAGCTGGTTCTTGTAGTATTGCGCCGCCGCTTCCATGACCTCGACCAGACGGTCACGCCGGCCGTCTTCGGGCCGGGCCGCCTGGCCGTCGTCCGGCACGGTCATGCCATTGCGCTCGGCCAGTTCCTTGACCGCCTCGACGAAGCCCATGCCGGCATGTTCCATCAGGAAGGAGATCGCGGTGCCATGGGCGCCGCAGCCGAAGCAATGGTAGAACTGCTTGGTCGGGCTGACCGTGAACGACGGCGTCTTCTCGCCGTGGAAGGGGCAGCAGGCCATGTAATTGGCCCCCTTCTTCTTGAGCGGGACGTAGCGGTCGATCACCTCGACGACATCGACGCGGTCGAGCAACTGATGGATGAAGTCCTGGGGGATCATGACCCAAGAAAGTTAGGGGAGACCCCTGGAATATTAGGAGACGCGGCGATTAAGCCAAGGCCGATTTGATCCGGGCCGACACCGTACCCATGTCGGCGCGACCGGCCAGCCTGGGTTTCAGCCAGGCCATGACCTTGCCCATGTCCTTGGCCGAAGCGGCGCCGGTCTCGGCCAGCGCGGACTGGATCAGGGCGGCGACCTCTTCTTCGGAGAAGGGCTGAGGCATGAAAGCGGTGAGCACCTCGATCTCGGCCTGCTCCTTGTCCGCCAGGTCCGGGCGGACGGCAGCGAGGTACTGGGTGACCGAGTCCTTGCGCTGCTTGATGAGCTTTTCGACCACCGTCACGAACCCGGCGTCGTCCAGCTCGATACGCTCGTCGATCTCTTTCTGCCTGACCGCGGCCAGGAGCAGCCGCAGGGCGGACAGGCGCGCCGTTTCCTTGGCGCGCAAGGCCCCCTTCATGTCCTCGCTGAGTTTCTTCTTGAGGGACATGAGCGGATCGACAGCGATGGGATCAGTAAAGCTTGGGAGGCAGCTGCTGGCTGCGCAGGCGCTTGTACTGGCGCTTCACGGCAGCGGCCAGCTTGCGCTTGCGTTCCTGGGTCGGCTTCTCGTAGAACTCGCGGGCGCGCAGTTCGGTCAGCAGACCGGTTTTTTCGATGGAACGCTTGAAACGGCGCATGGCCACTTCGAAGGGCTCGTTTTCCTTGAGGCGAATGCTCGGCATGGATTATTTCCAGGCTAAAAAAATGAAGTGCCGGATTATATCAGGGGTGGCACCCATGACAAGTTAAAATGTCGTCCCCCTTTAATCGACCGACACATCACCATGCGCGTCCTGGGCATCGAATCCTCCTGCGACGAAACCGGCATTGCCGTCTACGACAGCGAACGCGGCCTGCTTGCCCACGCCCTGCACTCCCAGATCGCCATGCACGCCGAATACGGCGGCGTGGTGCCGGAGCTGGCGTCGCGCGACCATATCCGGCGCGCCCTGCCGCTGACCCGCCGGGTATTGGAACAGTCGGGCTGCACCTTGCAGGACATCGACGGCATCGCCTACACCCAGGGACCGGGACTGGCCGGCGCGCTGCTGGTCGGCGCCAGCGTCGCCAACGGCCTGGGCATGGCGCTCAGGCTGCCCGTGGTCGGCGTGCATCACCTTGAAGGCCACCTGCTGTCGCCGCTCCTGGCCGACCCGAAGCCCGGGTTCCCGTTCATCGCCCTGCTGGTCTCGGGCGGCCATACCCAGTTGATGCGGGTCGACGGCGTCGGCCGCTATCAGCTCCTGGGCGAGACCCTGGACGACGCCGCTGGCGAGGCCTTCGACAAGACCGCGCAACTGCTTGGCCTCGGCTACCCGGGCGGGCCGGCGATCTCGAAGCTGGCCGAAGCGGGCGATGCCTACCGCTATAAATTGCCCCGGCCGATACTCAACTCGGGTGACCTCGACTTCAGCTTCGCCGGCCTGAAGACCGCCGTGCTGACCCTGGTCAAGCGTGAAGGCGTGGCACATGCCGCCGACATCGCCGCCGCGTTCCAACTGGCCGCGGTGGAGGTGTTGGCGGCCAAGTCGGCGGCGGCGCTGCGGCAAAGCGGTTTGATGCGTCTGGTGGTGGCCGGCGGCGTGGGCGCCAACCGGCAATTGCGGGATCGACTGAATGCGGAGGCCAAGCGCCACCGCTTCGAGGTCTTCTACCCGCCGCTGGAACTCTGCACCGACAACGGTGCCATGATCGCCTACGCCGGCGCGCTGCGCATGGCCGACGCCCAGCCCGGCGACGGCCGCTTTTCGATCCGGCCTCGTTGGGAACTGGCCGAACTCGGGGCGCCGACGGACTGAAGCGTCCAGGCGTTACATGCCGCCGCAGCGACCCATCGGCGCCGCCAGGATGGCGTCCACCCGTTCCTGCGGCAACACCTGCGCCTCGTAGGCCACGCCGGCTGTTTCCAGGTTGCGGACGAAGGCGCGCAAGTGGTTGCCCGAGCCGCATTGCAGACGGGTATAGATGGTTTGCAGGTCGGCGTGGCTGGTCGAGGCGAGGGCGGCATCCAGATCCTCGATGTCCACCTCTTCCACCAGGGCCCCGGTCCTGAAGGCCGCGACCAGCGAGCCGCGCCCCTGATTCAGCAGGGCGTCGTACAAGGCTTGCAACTCCCCATTGCTGAACATGCCGGCACCGGACAGGGCCGGGTCGGCCAGGTTATAGCGAGCCAGGGCATCGCCCAGGGTCGAGAAGTGCGTCTCCTCGCTTGCGGAGATGTTGGCGAAGACCATCCTGTTCCAGTAATCATTGAGGCTGACATAGAGGTCGCGGGCGAGCTTTTCCTCTTCCCGCATGAACGCCAGATCGGCGGCCTCCTGCGCACTCAGCGCAGAGGCACTGGTTTGCCTGGCCTGCGCGCGCGGGCCTTGCGCGAAACAGGGTTGGCTCAGGGCGAGGGTCAATACGGCAACACAGACAAATGCTTTCATCGGTTTCCTTTCAAGGTTGGTCACACTCCTCCTTGAACGCGATGAAAGCACACGGACCCCCGCCAATCACTGCGACATGATGTCGCAGCGCCTCAGCGCAACCGGAAAAATGCCAGCAGGTGATTGAGCCAGGGCATGACCAGTTCGGGCATGAACAGCAGATAGGAAACGACGGCCATCGCCAGCAGCAGCAGGATGCTCCACAGCACGCTTTCCGGATGCAGCACGCCCCAGTAGCGCATGGCCAGGAACACCGCATCCTTGCGATGCTCGGTCAGCCGCAGCCAGCGCGTGGCGATGTTGGCGAACAGGTACACCACATAGCCCCCGGTCAGGGCGGCGAGCACCACGCGGAATATGGTGAGCGGATCGAGCGGCCCGCCAGCCTCCTGGCTGCGGAAAAACAACGACACCACGCCCACGCCCAGCGAGGCCACGAAGGCCAGGCCGATATTGACCACCATGCGCCGCCGCTCGCGGGCCAGGTCCTTCTGGCGCTCGACAAAAAAACCATCCACTTCCACCTTGAAGTATTCGGTCTTTTCCTCGACCAGATCGGAAATCTCCCGCTTCATCACCTGGATGCGGTCGTCGAGCACGGCGGACAGCCGATCGGCGGCATAGTCCACCAGTTCCTTGACATCGTCCTTGGTGAACTGGCGCTGGTTGTGCAGTTCGACGGAGATCTTGTCCAGCTTGGCATCGATCTCCTTGCTGGCGCCGGCGACAACCTCCTTCAGTTCCTGTCCGGCCGCATGCACGCCCTCCTGGACCACCGAGGACAGACGCTCGCCGGCGCGGTCGATGGCCGACTCCGAGGCGGACGTCAGGCTATCCCTGGCGTAGTCGATGTCCTTCTGGAACCAGGCCATTATGGTGCCTCCACAAATTGCGCCCGCGCCAGACTCATCCGGAGGTTCCCTTCCTCGGCTTGAAGGCGGCCTCCTCGCCCGACAACAGGCGCGCGATATTGGTCTTGTGACGCCAGAAGATCAGGACCGCCAGTCCGGCCATGGCGAAGGTCCCGACCGGATTGCCCTCGATCAGCCAGGCGTAGACCGGCGCCACCCCGGCCGCAAGCAGCGCGGACAGCGACGACACCCGGGTCAGCGCGAAGGCCAGCAGCCAGGTCGCCGCGCAGGCCAGGCCCAGCCACAGGTTCAGCGCCAGCAACAGGCCCAGCGCCGTGGCCACGCCCTTGCCGCCCTGGAAGCCGAAGAACACCGGCCAGATGTGCCCGAGCAGGACGGCCAGCCCGGCCAGCGCCGGCAGGTAATCGGGCAGGCCGTAGGCCGCCGTCGCCCACTTCGCCAGGAGGACCGCCGCCACGCCCTTCAAGGCATCGCCCAGCAGGGTCAGCCCGGCAACGGCCTTGCGGCCGCTGCGCAATACATTGGTGGCGCCCGGATTGCCGGAGCCATAGCCGCGCGGATCGGGCATCCCGAAGACCTTGGACAGGATCACGGCGAAAGACAGGGAACCGATCAGGTAAGCGATTAAAACAGTCAGGATGGATTCGATCATGAGTAAAATACTGGGCCTTATATCTTGGTCCGTGCCATGGACATACTGTTTCTCAGGGATTTCAGACTCGAAACCATTATCGGATTATATGAATGGGAGCGCAAAGCGCCGCAACCCATCCTGATCGACCTGGAAATCGGGCTTTACGACCACAAGGCCGGCCACAGCGACGACATCCACGACACCATCGACTACGGCAAGGTGGCCGAGCGCATCCGGTCCTTCGCCGGCAGCCAGTCCTTCCACCTGGTCGAGACGCTGGGCGAGCAGATCGCCGACATCGTCCGCACCGAGTTCGGCGCCCCCTGGGTGCGGGTCACCCTGCGCAAGCTGGCCATCATGCGCGGGGTCAGGGAACTGGGCATCATCATCGAGCGCGGCAGCCGGTTGTAGCCAGGCCATGCCGCCGGCCGATTACGCCTATATCGGCGCCGTCCTGCTCGGCGCCTATTTCATCCGCGGCATCTCGGGCTTCGGCTCCGGCCTGGTGGCGGTACCGCTGCTGGCACTGAAACTGCCGCTCACCTTCGTCGTCCCGCTCATCCTGCTGACCGACTTCACCGCCTCGCTGGTCCTGGGCGGCCTCAACCTGAAGCAGGTCGACTGGCGGGAAATCCGCCGCCTGCTGCCACCCGGCCTGATCGGCGTGGCCACCGGGACCGTGCTGCTGGTCTCCCTGCCGAAGACGCCGATGCTGATCGGCCTGGGCACCATCGTGATCCTGTTCGCCTTGCGCAACCTGGTCTTCGCCGGCCGCGAACCGAAACCGATCCCGACCTGGTGGGCCTGGCCGGCCGGTCTCGCCGGGGGCACCGTGGGCGCGATGTTCGGCACCGGCGGGCCGCCCTATGTGATCTACCTGTCGCACCGGCTGGCCGACAAAGGCCTGCTCCGGGCCACCTTCTCCGGCCTGTTCTTCATGGAAGGACTGGCCCGGATCGCCAGCTTCACGATCTCCGGCCTGATGCTGGACCTCAATCTGGCCTGGGCCTACCTGGCCGCCATGCCGGTCGCCCTGGTCGCGCTCTGGCTCGGCAGCCATGCCCATTCCCGGCTCAGCAACACCCAGATGATGCGGGCGATCAGCCTGATCCTGCTCGGCAGCGGCTTGTCGCTTTACTTCAAGGCGCTGCACTGAAGCTCAGGCGGCCAGGGCGCCCACACTGAGCAGCGCCTCTTCCAGTTCAGGCAATTCCCGGCCAGCCCGGCGGAACCAGGCTTCGGCTTGCGGCTGCCATACCGTTGCCCATTCGCGATCCTCGCTTCCGGTACGCTTCGCCAGCAGATGGCAGGCGAACTGGATCAGCACGATCAAGGCATGGACCGGCTCGGGCAGCGCCTCGAGCTGCGGGTCGTGATGGTGACGGATGGTCAGCGCCACCTCCTGGGGAAGTTGCCAGTTGCGTGCCACCATCAGCCCGACCACGGCATGATTGGTCTTGTGCGCGGCATCGAGCGCAGCCAGGTCGGGCCAGCCGGAGGGCGCCGTAAAGGCCTGGGCATAGGCGTGATCGCGCCGGCACAGCACGGCGACGCCGCAATCGTGGAAGATGCCGGCCTGGAAGGCCATGTCCTCGCGCACCGCGCGCAAGCGCGCGGTCCTGACCGTGGCCACCACCAGGTCGGCCACGGCGGCCATGCGCTGCCAGAGCGAGTTCATCACCAGCACCAGTTCGGGATCGTGCAGGGCGCCGCGCAGGCCCTCGCTGCGCACCACGGCCACGGTGGTGCGCAGGCCCAGCACGGTAATCGCCTTTTCCAGGCTATCGACCTTGACGCGCAGGCCCATCACCGGCGAGCCCACGACGCGAAACACGGCCCCGGCCATGGCGGGGTCGCGGCCGATCACGGCGGCATACTGGTGCGAACCGGCATCGTCGTCGCGCGCCAACCTCAGGACATCGAGCAATACCGTCGGCATGGGCGGAATCTTCGCGCCCGACGCCAGGATCGCGTCGATCAGCTTTTTATCTTCGGATTCGCTCACCCTCACTCCCACTTGCTCGGCCGGACCCATACTAACTCAGCCGCGTGGGTGATGCTGCCGATGCAGGTTCTTCAGGCGCTCGCGCGCCACGTGGGTGTAGATCTGGGTGGTCGAGATGTCGGCATGGCCGAGCAACATCTGCACCACCCGGAGGTCGGCGCCGTGGTTGAGCAGATGGGTGGCGAAGGCATGGCGCAGGGTGTGCGGCGACAATGGCGTAACGATGCCGGCCACGCCGGCGTGGCGCTTGATGGCATACCAGAAGGCCTGCCGGGTCATGGCGCCCGCGCGCGCGGTCACGAACAGGGCGTCGCTGGGCCGGCCGGCCAACAGGGCCGGACGGGCCTCGGCCAGATAACGCTGCAGCCAGTCGAGCGCCTCCTCGCCCATGGGCACCAGACGCTCCTTGGCGCCCTTGCCCATGACCCGTACCACACCCTCGCGCAGGCCGAGGCCGGACAGCGGCAGGCCGACCAGCTCGGACACCCTCAGGCCGCAGGCATAGAGCAGTTCGAGCATGGCGCGGTCGCGCAGGCCGAGCGGCTGCTCGACATCCGGCGCCGCCAGCAGGGCCTCGACGTCGGTCTCGGTCAGGCTCTTGGGCAGCGGTCTCGGCAGGCGCGGCGCCTCGATGTTGAGGGTGGGATCGTCGCCGCGCCGGCCCTGGCGCAACAGCCAGCGGTAATAGCGCTTCAGTGCCGACAACTGGCGCGCCAGGCTGCGCGCCGCCACGCCCTGGCGCAGGGTGCGGTCGGCCAGGAATTGCTGGATCTCGCCGGCCCCGGCTCCGGCCAGGCTGCCGCCCGCCCTGGCCAGCCAGTCGGCGAACTGGCGCAGGTCGCGCCGATAGCTTTCCAGGCTTTTCGGCGACAGGCCGTCCTCCAGCCAGAGGGTGTCGCAGAAAACGTCCAGGTCAGGATCGGCTGCCGATGCCTTCATGGTGCAGTAACCACTGTTTCACCGCCATTGGAAAACCGTCGGTATGGTGCATGAAGCCGCCCGGGCCATGCGCCGCCAGCACCCGGTGACAGGGAATGACGATGGGGATGGGATTGTCGCCCACCGCCTGGCCGACCGCGCGCGGGCTGCTGTCCAGGTCACGCGCGATGTCGCCATAGGTGCGTATCTGTCCGGCCGGGATGGCCAGCAGAGTCTGCCAGACCCGCTGCCGGAACAGGGTGCCGGCGGGGGCCAGGGCCAGCTTCCAGTGATGATGGGGGTCGGCATAATAGGCCTCGAGTTCGTGCGCCACCCGATGCACCGCCGCCGAACCGCACGGCCGCAACGGGGTATCCGGGGGCAGGAAATCGAGACCGGCCAGGGCCTCGCCGGTCAGGCGCACGCCCAGGGCGCCGAACGGCGCCGGCAGGACGGCATCGTAGCCAGGCTCGGCCATGCCGTTCATTCCTTCATGTAGGCTTTTTTCCGGTCCAGGTTGTAGGACCACGGCAGGCCGGCATTCTTCCAGCCGTTGACCACACGCTGGCCCTTGCTGGGGCCGTCCCTGGCCACGTCGCCCTCGAAGCCGTCGACCACCGACCAGACGTTGCTGTAGCCGTAGCGGGCCAGCAGGTCCGCGCTCAGGGCGCTGCGGTCGCCGGAGCGGCAGATCAGGACGACGGGGTCGTTCTTCTCGATGCCCTTGTCCAGTGCCCACATCTCGAACTGGCCGAGGAAATCCGGGTTGGGGTAGCGCAGGTAGGTGTTCTTCTTCTCGTCCCACTTGGCGTAGTTCATGATGCCAAACGAGGTGGCGCCGTCGATGCCGTCGGGCACGCCGACGAAGAGTTGCTCCTCGGCCGTGCGCACGTCGACGAACAGGACCTTGGGCGCATGCTGCTTGAGGAACTCGGGCACCTCCCTGGCCTCCAGATACAGGCCCAGCTTGGTGCGCTTGATCTCCGGCAGGCTGGCCGGGTCGACCGCATTGGCCAGCGCGGGCAGCAGCAGGGCAAAAATCAGGAATGCCGTCTTCAACCTGTTCATCGCCATTTCCCTCTCCTCGGTATGCCAGTTAACACCGGTATCTTACTGACAAACCTGCTGCAGGTTGAAGGAGAGCAAGTTGGTCGCGTTGACGATGTTCATGCCACCGTTCACCACCTCATGCAGTATCTTGGTCGGGATCGGGGTGATGCCGATCAACTCGGTCGGACACTTGAAGGTGACGACCACCAGCGGCTTTTCGCCGGTCGGGTAAACCTTCTTGAAGGTGGGCAGGATCGACTGCCCCTCCTGCCAACTGGGCAGGAGCGACTTCAGGCTATAGGGCAGGCTGGGCGTGGACGCCGTCACGTTGTCGGCGGCCTGGCTGGCGTTTGCCGGGGGATATGCGGGCGCGCCCGGTTGCTGGTATGCCAGGTAGGGATTGCTCGAGGGCGCGAGATAGGGGTTGGCCGCGGGCGCAACCGAAGAATAACCGGGCTGGGCCGCCTCAACCGCCATGGCCACTGTCGGCATGGCCACCGCCGCGACGGCCGCGGTGGCCTGACGGCTGGTGACCCGGCTCTTGTGCTTGACTATGTGCTTGTGCTTGAGCGCCGATTTGGCCTTTTTATGCGGCGCAGTCGCGCTCCAGGCCGGACCGGTGCACAGCATCGAAATCGATGCGACAAGCGCAACGACCAGCTTCATGTTCATGAATTTCATATCGGCGCTTTCTGAGAGGGGCAGAACTGCCGCCCGGTTCGGGCAACGTAACCCCGAGCTGATGGTGCGTCAACCAAAACGGCTGCCCATGGCAGCCGTTTTGACTTTTCTACAGGCCAGCGAAATGCGGCTCGACAATCCGCCGGTACCACTCGTGGAAGTGCACCATGCCGTCCTCGGTGGGCGACTGATAGGGTCCTTCCTGGCTGATGCCCTGCTCGTACAGGGCCTTGCGGCCGTTGTGCATGCCGTAGCAGATGTCGTCGTCCTCGATCGCCGTCTCGCGGTAGGCGGCCTGTTCCGCCTCGACATACTCGCGCTCGAACAGGGCGATCTCCTCGGGATAGTAGTACTCGACCACGTTGAGACAGGACTCGACCCCGGTCGGCACGATGGTGCTGACGCACAGGGTGTGCGGGTACCACTCGACCATGATGTTGGGGTAGTAGGTCAGCCAGATGGCGCCGTGCTCGGGCGGCTTGCCGTCGCGGTAGCGCAGCACCTGCTCGCTCCAGCGCTTGTAGATCTCGCTGCCGGCCCGGCTCAGGGCGCGGTTGACGCCGACGGTCTGCACCGACCACCAGTCGCCGTATTCCCACTTCAGCTGGTCGCAATCGACGAACTGGCCGAGGCCGGGGTGATAGGGCACCACGTGGTAGTCCTCCAGATAGACCTCGATGAAGGTCTTCCAGTTGAACTTGTAATCGGTGATCACCGTGCGGTCGTAGACGTAGCCGGAGAAATCGAGGTCCCTGGCGGCCGCCATCCTGGACAGGTCGGCGACGACGTCGCGCTTGCCCTCGAACAACAGGCCGTTCCAGCCCTGCAGGGTCTTCTTGCCCAGGTTCAGGCAGGGATTGTCGGGGAACTGCGGCGCGCCCATGAGCTGGCCGTCGAGGCCGTAGGTCCAGCGATGGAACGGGCAGACGATGTTCGGGTTGTTGCCGCGGCCCTTGAGCATCTGGGCCTGGCGGTGCCGGCAGACGTTGGACATCAGTTCGACGCCCGCTTCGTTGCGCACCAGCATCTTGCCGCCGCCGTGCAGCCAATCCAGCACATGATAATCGCCCGTGGCGGGCACCATCAGCTCGTGTCCCACGTAGCCCGGTCCATTTTCGAACAGGAGTTTCATCTCCAGTTCGTATAGCCGCGGGTCGAAGTACCAGTCCACCGGCAGGGCCGGGCTGGTCTTGGTGAGAACAGAAGCGCCTGTCAGTTCGGACATGGCCCATTGCCCCAATAAGAAAGATTGGTTACAAAAAAGGGACCGGGATTATCCCCCGCCCCCCCAGGGTGGGCAAGGCGAATTTTCGACTTCGTTGTCCGCGATTCAGGGATAGCGCGCCAGCACCTCGTAACCCGATGCGCTGAGACCGCCCAGGTCGAGGTCGAGGTGGAACTCATGTTCGCTCATCGGCACCATGCCGGTCCGGTAGGACTTGTCCTTGGCCAGATAATCGGCCGGGCCGAAGGCCCGCTGTGCCAGCGGCCCGCCCTGCCAATCGGTCAGCTTGAGCACGAAATGGGGCCACTGCTGGAGGGTCTGCGAACGATTGCTGAAACTGACCCGCAGGGTGGCCCGGTTGGCTTGCTCCGGGTCGGTTTCCAGGGAAGAAGACTCGACCCGGATGGCCCCGATGTCGCTGTCCAGGGGAATCCGGCACCCCAGCGTCTCGCAGGCCGCGGTCAAGCCCGGCCTGAGTTCCGGCAGCCATGCGACCAGCGGGCCGCGCAGGAAATAAACGGCCTGGGCAAGCAACAGCAGTACCAGCACCAGATTCAGCAAGCCGAGCCATAGCTTCCGGCTCGGCCGGTACTCCGGTTCGAGCTGGGCGCGGGTCGGCAGATCAGACAGCAGGATGGCATCCGGGCCATCGGCAACCGGCATGACCGGGGGCGGCCCAAATTCCACCGCCGCCTCGTCGACCCGCTCGGACAGATGGAGCATGAAGGCATCGCCTTCGGGCTCGTCCGCCGGCTCCGCTTCCTGCTGGGACACGTCTTCATAACCGGGAATGGGCGCTTCGATCGGGCTGGCTGCTTCCGGCTCCGGCGAGGCCGGCGCCGCTGCGACGGGCTCGGACAAGTCCCGCTGGACGACTAGTTCAACCGTCTCCGGCTCCTGCGCTGGCGCCGGGGTTTCAAATTCGGGCAGCAGGGTATCGTAGGCATTGAACACCGCCCGGCAGTAGCCGCAACGCACCAAGCCCCGCCGCGCTTCCAACTGGGCGTGGCTGAGGCGGAACGTGGTCTGGCACTCGGGACAGGTGGTGAGCATGACTTCCCTGACGGTTGCCTACGGAAAATCCTCTATTTCCGGGTCCCGGTCAACAAGGCCCAGCCCTCTTCGGTGGCGGCGTGATGCATGGTGAAGGCCTGTGCGTAGAGCGCCATCACCTCCTCCGCCTGGGCATCGAGGATGCCTGACAGGACGATCCGGCCGCCCGGCCGGACGTGCGCCGCCAGCAAGGGCATCAGGGCCTTGAGCGGGTTGGTGAGGATATTGGCGACCACGACGTCGTATTGGCCGGCCCGGAGTGGGTCAGGCAGCAGGAATTCCGCCGTAACGCCATTGGCCTCGGCGTTGTCGCGGGCGGACTGCACCGCCTGCGGGTCGATGTCGACGCCGACCACATTGGCCGCGCCCAGCCGGGCGGCGGCGATGGCCAGGATGCCGGAACCGCAGCCGTAATCGAGCACGGTCTCGCCGCCGACCAGGCTGGCCTCCAGCCATTTCAGGCACAGCCGTGTGGTCGGGTGGCTGCCGGTGCCGAAGGCGAGGCCGGGATCGAGCACGATGGTGATGGCGTCCGGGTCGGGCGCCTGGTGCCAGGATGGCACGATCCAGAGCCGGCCGGAGATGGGAATGGGGTCGAACTGGGACTGCGTCAGCCGGACCCAGTCCTGTTCCTCGACCGTCTCGACCTGATATTCGCTATCGGCCGGCAGGCCCAGGCCGGCGATCAGGACCGGGACATCGGTACCGGCCTCCAGCAGGGCGACCAGCCAGTTGTGCTGCCAGGATTTCGGATCGGCCAGGCCCGGCTCGCCGAACTGGGCCGCCTCGGCCTCGGTGCCGGCATCGCGGTCCTCGATCGCCACCGACAGGGCGCCGGCCTCGATCAGCGCATCGGATAACGCCTCGGCCCGATCGCCGTCCACCGCCAGCTTGAGCGAAAGCCACATGACTGGTGCCCTCTCAGCCCTTCTTGGCCGCGAGTTTCTGCTCCAGGTAGTGGATGCTCATGCCGCCTTGCAGCACCGCCGCGTCGGTAAGCAGTTCCTGGTGTAGCGGGATGTTGGTCTTGATCCCCTCGACGATCATCTCGGACAGGGCGACGCGCATGCGGGCGATGGCCTGCTCGCGGGTGGCGCCGTAGGCGATCAGCTTGCCGATCATGGAGTCGTAGTGGGGCGGCACGTAGTAGTTCTGGTAGACGTGCGAGTCGATCCGGATGCCCGGGCCGCCGGCGGCGTGGTAGAGCGTGATGCGGCCGGGCGAGGGCACGAAGGTGAACGGGTCCTCGGCGTTGATCCGGCATTCGATGGCGTGGCCGCGGAACTGGATGTCCTTCTGCTTGACCGAGAGCTTCTCGCCGGCAGCGATGCGGATGGTCTCCTGGACGATGTCGATACCGGTGATCAGCTCCGTGACCGGGTGCTCGACCTGGACCCGGGTGTTCATCTCGATAAAGAAGAACTCGCCGTTCTCGTAAAGGAATTCGAAGGTGCCGGCGCCGCGGTAGCCGAACTGCCGGCAGGCCTCGGCGCAGCGCTCGCCGATCTTGGCGCGCAGCTTCGGGTCCAGGCCGGGCGCGGGCGCCTCTTCCAGGACCTTCTGGTGGCGGCGCTGCATGGAACAGTCGCGCTCGCCCAGGTGCACCGCGTTGCCGTGCTCGTCGGCCAGGACCTGGATCTCGATGTGGCGCGGGTTCTGGAGATACTTCTCCATGTACACGACGGGGTTGTTGAACGCTGCGCCGGCCTCGGTCTGGGTCATCTGGACCGACTGGATCAGGGCCGCGTCGGTATGCACCACGCGCATGCCGCGACCGCCGCCGCCGCCGGCCGCCTTGATGATGATCGGGTAGCCGATGTCGTTGGCCATGCGCAGCCATTCATCGGTGTCCTCGCCCAGGGCGCCCTCGGAACCGGGCACACAGGGCACGCCGGCCGCCTTCATGGCGTCCTTGGCGGAGACCTTGTCGCCCATCAGTCGGATGGTCTCCGGACGCGGGCCGATGAAGGTAAATCCGGACTGCTCGACCCGCTCGGCGAAGTCGGCGTTCTCGGACAGGAAGCCATAGCCGGGATGGATGGCCTCGGCATCGGTGACCTCGGCTGCTGCGATGATCGCGGGCACATGCAGGTAGCTCTTGTTTGACGGTGCGGGGCCGATGCAGACCGATTCGTCGGCCAGGCGGACGTACTTGGCCTCGGCGTCGGCCTCGGAATGAACCGCTACGGTCTTGATGCCCATCTCGCGGCAGGCGCGCTGGATGCGGAGGGCGATCTCGCCCCGATTGGCGATCAGTATCTTTTCGAACATGGTGGCCTCCGGCGCTTAGCCGATGATGAACAAGGGCTCGCCGTATTCGACCGGCTGACCGTTCTCGATCAGGATCGCCTTGACCGTGCCGCCGACATCGGCCTCGATCTCGTTCATCAGCTTCATGGCCTCGATGATGCACAGGGTGTCGCCGGCATTGACCGTCTGGCCAACCTCGACGAAGGACTTCGAGCCCGGCGAGGCCGAGCGGTACAGGGTACCGACCATGGGCGACTTGACCACATGGCCGTCCGGCTGCTCGACCACATCGGCCGCCGCAGGCACCGGCGCCGCGACCGGGGCCGGGGCGGCCACCCCTTGCATCATGGGCATCTGGGCGTAGACCGGCTGGCTGCTGGCAAAGGAGCTGGTGATCCGCACCTTTTCCTCGGCTTCGGTGATTTCCAGTTCGGCGATGCCGGATTCCTGCACCAGGTCGATCAGTTTCTTAAGCTTGCGCAGATCCATTCAATTTTCCTCCAAGGCATGGAGTGCATAGCCCAGCGCGAACAGGTAGCCGTTCGCGCCCAGGCCCGTGATCACGCCTACCGCAAGATCGGAAAAATACGACTTGTGGCGGAAGGCTTCGCGGGCATGGACATTGGACAGATGCACCTCGATAAAGGGGATCGCCACCGCCGCTAGGGCGTCGCGCAGGGCGACGCTGGTATGGGTGTAGGCGGCGGGATTGATGATGATGAAGCCGACGTTCTGGGAACGTGCGGCATGAATTCGGTCGATCAGCTCGCCCTCGGCATTGCTCTGGAAGCATTCCACGGCAATTCCGGCGGCAGCGCCCTGTTCACGCAGGGCCGCATCGATATCGGCCAGGGTCTGGTTGCCGTAATGCGCGGGCTCCCGGGCACCTAACAGGTTGAGGTTGGGGCCGTGCAGAACCAGTATCTTTCTTTCCGGGTTCACGGCTGAGGTGGCCGAAGGCTTCGGCGGGCGCTTTCTGGGCATCGTAGGCAGAGCCACATTGGCGAGTTAAGGCGGGCGAAGTTTGCCGAAAACGGCCCCACTTGTCCAGAATTTGCCATAAACTTCGGCAAATCGACATAGACGGGCCCAATGCCGACTAGCGTCAACATCGCTTAAAATCGTCTATCCGACGCCACTTCCCACATACAATCGTCAATGCGCCCGGCCTTCTCCCGCCCACTGACCCTCTGGCGTCTGCTCGACGGCAAACCGGGCCATGAAAAGCAGACACTCGGTCTCGCCCAAGCCCTTGGCCGCCTGACCGATTGCCGCTGCCTCGACATCGCCGTGCCGGCACGGGGAGTCCGTTTTCTGTCCTGGCTAGCCGGTCGATTCCCGGCCGGCGACGGCCTGCCGGCGCCCGACCTGATCCTGGCCGCCGGCCATGCCACCCACCTGGCCGCGCTGGCCGCCCGACGCGCCCATGGCGGTCGCATCGCCGTGCTGATGAAACCCAGCCTGCCGCTCGCCTGGTTCGATCTCTGCCTGATCCCGGAGCACGACGCGCCGCCAGCACGATCGAACGCACTCGCCACCCTGGGCGTCCTCAACGCGGTCACGCCGGGCGGGGAGAAAGTACAGGACGACGGGCTGTTCCTGATCGGAGGCGTCTCGCCGCACTATCGCTGGGACGATGACGAGGTCATCCGGCAGATCCGCGCCGTGATCGACGCCACGCCGGAGGTCCATTGGCGCCTGACCGACTCGCGCCGTACCCCGGCCTCCTTCATGGCTCGCCTGACCTCCGCCACGACTGGAACCCATCTTGAGATCCTGCCCCACGCGACCACCCCCCCTGGCTGGCTGGAACAAACCCTGTCCGCCGCCGGCCAGGCCTGGGTCAGCGAGGACAGCGTATCCATGGTCTACGAGGCGTTGACCGCCGGCTGCGCAGTCGGACTTATTCGCCTGCCTAGTACGCACGACTCCCGAATCAGCCGGGGCATCGCAACGCTGGTGCGGGATAATTGGCTGACCACCTTCAATGATTGGCGGCAGAACCGGCGCCTGCCGCCCCCACCCGGTCGTTTCGACGAAGCCGGCCGCTGTGCCGAAGAGATACTCAAGCTATGGTTCCGGAACGCAAACTGACCGTCGTCCAGGTCCTGCCGGCCCTCGAATCGGGCGGGGTCGAGCGCGGCACCCTGGAGGTGGGCCGCTGCCTGGTCGAGCACGGCCATCGCTCCATCGTCGTCTCGGCCGGCGGCCGCCTGGTCGAGCAGTTGCAGCGCGAGGGCAGCGAGCACGTCGCCTGGGAGATCGGCCGCAAGTCGCTCTGGACCCTGCGCCTGATCCCGCGCCTGCGCCGTTTCCTGCGCGAAAACCAGGTCGACATCCTGCATGTCCGCTCGCGTCTGCCGGCCTGGATCGCCTACCTGGCCTGGCGAGGCATGGACCCGCGGACCCGGCCGCATTTCGTCACCACGGTGCACGGCCCCTATTCGGTCAACGCCTACAGCGCGGTGATGGCCAAGGGCGAACGGGTCATCGTCATCTCGGAGATGATCCGGGACTACGTGCTGCGAAATTACCCCGGCACCGATCCGGCGAAGCTGCACCTGATCTATCGAGGCGTCTCGCCCGATGAATTCCCTTATGGCTACCGCCCGTCCGACGAATGGCTCGATCACTGGTATCGGGACTTCCCGCAGACCCGGGGCAAGCGGCTCATCACCCTGCCCGCCCGGATCACGCGCTGGAAGGGGCAGGAGGACTTCATCGAGCTGCTGGCCCGGATCAAGGATGCGCTGCCCGATGTCCACGGCCTCATCGTCGGCGAAACCAAGCCGGGCAAGGAGTCCTTCCTGGACGAACTCAAGGCCAGGGCGGCCGCGCTCGGGGTGGCCGACCGGATCACCTTCGCCGGCCACCGCAGCGACCTGCGCGAGGTCATGGCGATTTCCAATATCGTCCTGTCGCTGTCGCGCGAGCCGGAGGCCTTCGGCCGGGTCAGCCTGGAGGCGCTGAGCCTGGGCATCCCGGTGATCGGCTATGACCACGGCGGCGTCGGCGAACAGTTGCGCGCCATCCTGCCGGCGGGCGGGGTCGTCCCCGGCGACATCGGAACGCTGGCGGAACGCGTTCGGGCATGGCTGGATTCGCCCCCGCAGGTTCCCGCCGGGCATGCCTACACGCTGCAGAACATGCAGGCGGCCACCCTGTCGATCTACCGTCAGCTGGCCGATCGGGCCGGCGATCATGAGCACTGACCTGTCCGTACCCGAACGCACCCTGATGATCCAGCCCCTGCCCGGCATCGGCGACATGGTCTGGTATCTGCCCCACCTGCATGCCCTTGCCGCCGCCTCGCCGCATGGCCGCGTAAGCATCCTGACCAAGCCCCGTTCGTTCGCCGACAGGCTGCTGCTGGCGGACCGGAGTGTCGAGGACATCGTCTGGCTCAAGCGAAACCCGGGCGAGCACGACGGCCTGAGAGGTTTCTTCAAGTTGGTCGGCCAGTTGCGCCGGGGGCGCTACAAGCAGGCCTGGATACTGCATGTCAGTCCCCGCTACGCCATGGCCACCTGGCTGGCTGGCATCCCCGCCCGGGTCGGTTACGGGGTCGGCTGGCAGAAGCTGTTCCTCAACCATACCGTGCAACTGCCCAAGGACTTCCGCCGGGCGCATGCCATCGACAAGGCGACCCAGTTGCTCAGGCTGTTCGGCGTCGACGATATCGAGGACGAACCCCGTTTGCGCATCTCGCCAGAGGCCGAAGCCGCCGTGGCCAGCCGGTTCGGCGATAGCGCGCACCCTTGGCTGGCCATCGGACTGGGCAGCAGCGGGGCCTTCAAGCAATGGGGCGCCGACAACTTCGCGGCCTTGATCACGCGATTCGCCGGGACCGAAGAGGCGACGATCTTCCTCATCGGCGGTCCACAGGAACGGCAGATCGCCGAGCAGGTATTGGCGCAACTGGACCGGAAGCGGCTGCCGCGCATGCGCACGGCGACCGACCTGCCGCTCGAACAGACCGTCGCCCTGCTGGCACGTTGCCATCTGTTCGTCGGCAACGACACCGGCGTGCTGAACATCGCCGCAGCCACCGGCGTACACTCGATCGGCCTGTTCGGCAGCACGCCGCCACTGCGCCACACCCGGCACATCCATCCGGTCATACCGGACGACAACGTAGTCCCGGCAACGGGTTCGAACAATATGGCGGGCATATCCGTCGATAATGTGCTGGCCAAAGCGCTGGCACTGTGGCGAACCGAACCGGAGCCGGCCGGACCAATGATCACCCCCACGGGACAGACGCCAGTCTGACCGGGAGCTATCCGAGAGACAGACATGCGATGCCAAATTGAAGGCCCAAATTGGTCCGGAATGTGGACCGAGGTATCGGCCGACGCCTTCGACGAACTGGGCTGGGAAACCGCCAGCCATTACCACAATGTCAAGCCGGTCCGGCTGCGCCTGCTCAATTCGGTCGGCCGCCTGCTCGGCCGCCCGGGCAGACGACTGAAGGCGGCCAGCAACACCCTCCAGGCGGATTATTCCAACGCCTTGCTTGCGCAACAGGCCATTGCCTTCCAGCCGGATGTCCTGCTCAGCATACAAGGCAAACTCACCCCGGCGGCCATCGCCCGGCTCAGGGAAACATCACCGCACCTGCGCATCATCTACTGGTGGGGCGACCCGCTGTCCGACCTGGGGCGCAGCCGGATCGCCGAACTGGCCCCCCATGTCGACCGCATATTGATCTCCTACCGGGGCGACCTGGATGAACTGGAAGCGCACGGACTCGGCAACGGCAGCTATTTCCCATTCGGCGCCAGCCTGAAATGGCACACCGGATTCGCCATTTCGGACGCCGAACGGCAGCGCTTCACCAGCGAAGTCAGCTTCGTCGGCACCTGCTCGCCCAAGCGGGAGGCCCTGCTGCGCGAACTGGGCGCCAGCCTGGGCCGGCCGGTCAGGGTCTGGGGCCGCAGTTGGGTCGGCAAGCGTGGCTTCGAATGGGGCGGTCCGCTCACCATGCAGGAAACCCTCAAGGTCCATGCACTGTCCAGGATCGCCATCAACATCAACCCGGACCCCGCCCGCGACGGCCTCAACATGAAGGCCTACGAAATCCCGGCCGCCGGCGGCTTCGAGATCTGCGACGCCCAGCCGGTCTGGTCGGACATGCCGCTCGGCCGCCACGTGCCCAGGTTCCGCGACGGCCGCGAACTGGCCGAGCTGGTCGCCCATTTCCTGGCCCATGAAGAGGAGCGCCGGGACATGGCCCGCCAGGCGCGGGAGACCGTGCTGGCCAGCCATACCTACCGGATCGAATTCGCCAGGCTGCTGGCAAGCCTCGGCATCGCCCCATAGGCCAGGCCCTCAGCCTCCGGTACCGGCAAATCGGGCGTGCATCTCGGCGGCCAGGTCTTCGGCCGCCTGGGCCGAATCCGCCACCACCATGCCGGTGACCAGGCAATCGCCGTCGCTCGCCGCGGTCGCCTCATAGAGGCGGAACGGCACGAAGCGGCCGGCATCGGCATCGGGGGCGACGACTTCGAGGGCGGCCGCCAGCGAGCCCTTGATCTTGCCGTGCCAGGACAGGCTGACCCGGGCGCCGATCCGGGCCGTGGCCGGCGCGTGCAACAGCACCAGGGGCGTGCTCGCAGCCAGGCGGAAATTGAGATCGAACACGCAGGGCCGGCCATCCGGCGTGATGCCGACATCGAAGCCGGCAATGCCGCGGTAGCCGAGCATCCGGCTACGTTCGGCGATGGCCAGGGCGATGGCCACCACCCGCTCCGGCGGCAGGTCATCGGGATCGATCAGGCTGCCCGACTGCAGGGCCGGCGCGCTGAACAACTGGGCCGCGGCGCCGAGATAGCGCACACCGTGATCAAGGACCGTCAGATTCAGGCACCAGCAGGTGCGCACCGGCACCGCCTCCTCGACCAGCACGCCGGACAGTTCGCCCAGGCGCGGCGCCAGCCAGGCTATCGCCGCCTCGCGGCTGACCGCGTCCGGACAGTGGCGGACATCGGTTCCGCTGCCGGAGGCGCCGGCATGACAGGCCTTCACGAACACCACGCGATCCGGCAAGGCATCGGGCAAACGGTGCAGGTCCGCCGGTCTCAGGTAACGGTAGGCCGGACGCCAGCAGTCATCCACCAGGTCCGCCAGGCTGGTCTTGTCGTTCAGCCAGCCATAGAGCGGCGGCGGCACCAGCAAACCGGGCTCCCGGTCGAGTTCGGCCAGAGGCGGATAGATATAGGCCAGGCGTTTGCCATGGCGCAGATGATCCCGTGCCGCGGCGATGAACTCGGCCTCGTCGGCATAGACATCCAGCCGGGCCGGCGGCTGGATGCCGCAACGGCGGAAGAACTCCAGCCCTTCCGGCGTGGCCGTCGCGCGGTGGCAGATCAGCGGCATGTCGCCCATCACCGCCATGGTGAACCCGGTCGCCGAATCCGGCCGGTACGGCTCGCCATAGACCCAGCGCATGTGGTCGAGCGAAGTGCGCGGCGCCAATACTGTCCCTGGCGGGAACAGCGCGTCCAGGCCGGCCGTCGGCCGGAGGGCCTTCATCGGGCCGATTCCAGGTAGCCGTCCAGACCGGCCACCAGCCAGGTCAACCTGGACTGCCGGGAATGTTTGGCGGCGACCGTCGGGGTCTTGTTGACGTCGAGCAGGACGGCCTCGCCGTCCACCATGACATAGTCCAGCTTGCCGAAGTCGATGCCCAGGCGCGCCCTCTCGGCACGCAGGGAATCCGGCACGGCATCGAGATACTCGTAGCGTGTCATGTTGCTCACCTTGACCACCGGCTCGCGGCTGAACAAGCGAACGCTGTATTCACGGTCACCGAAAAACAGCCACAGGCGCAGGACGAACTCATCGCCTTCAAGCTCGGGACAAAACCGTTCCACCACCAGGTCGTCGCGTCGCCATACCCAGTCCGGCACCGCCGCCAGGCAATCGAGGACCGGGTATGTGCCCGGCGGCAGTTCGCGCAGCCAGCGCCAGGGCAACTTGCGCGCGATACGGCGGCGCAGGCGCTGACCATCCAGGCGGGACTGCCGGCGCATTTCCGGCTTGCCGAAGGCATTGGCATCGGTCTTGATGATCACCGCGCCGTCGTGGCTGCTGTCCGGGCCCAGCAGATTGGCGCTGATGTGGCGTTTCGAGATATCCAGGAGGCTGCCGTTCAGCAACGGCACCCCGGCCGGATTGGCCGGTACCAGCCCGGCCGGCACCCGGGTGCGGTCGATGTGGAGTATTCCGATATCGGCCTGCAGGACCGGCATGGCGCCGGCGCTGACACGATGGCCCTGTTGCCGCCAATATTCGGCCAGGCGGCTGACCATGTAATCCGGTCGCAGGACTTCCGACGGCATGGTCACAATATGGATATGGGGCATGGAACAACATCCGGTACCTAGATCTATCGTAAAACGATTATCACGCATCGGCAGGCGACGCAGCCCGGCGGCGCCAAAGAATTTCCAGTACTGCGCGAATATTCCGCATCGCACACGTACAATTCCAGCCGTCAACACACGCTGTCCTCCGCCGTCAGCGCGCCAACGAGCCCATTCATGAGCCTACGCCAGCCACACGTACTGATCGGCCTGTCCACCTTCCGGCGCAACCCCCTGCTCGACCGTTGCCTCGCCTCGTTGGCGACGCAGCAGCCCTGTCCCGGCTGGACGGCCTCCGTGCTGGTGGTCGACAACGACCACCAGGGCAGCGCCCGCGGCATGGTCGATGCCTGGCAGGCCCGGTTCAGCCTGCCGCTCAGCTACGAGATCGAGCCCGAGCGAGGCATCTCCATGGCCCGCAACCGGGCCATCGCCCACGCCCTCGAAACCGGCGCCGAGTACATCGCCATCCTGGACGACGACGAGACCGCCGACGAGGGCTGGCTGCGCCACCTGACGGAGGCGGTGCTGGCCACTGGAGCCCATGCCGTCACCGGCCCGGTGATCCAGGAACCGGTCGCCTGCGCAGGCTCCTGGTGGCAGCAGAAGCCCCTGCCGCAGCGCCCGGAACACAGTCCCATGCCGGTCGTGTTCACCAACAACGTGATCTTCTCCACTGTCCTGGTCCGGGACTGGGGCCTGCGTTTCGATCCGCGCTTCGCCCTCACCGGCGGCAGCGACCGCGCCTTCTTCACCCAGGCTCGCGAGCTGGGGGCCGACTACCGCTGGAGCAACCAGGCGGTCGTGCGCGAGGAGGTGCCGACCGAACGGCAGCGACTGACCTGGCAACTGCGGCGCAGTTTCCGCAGCGCCGCGGCCGTGGTCATCTTCGAGCGCAGGCAATACGGCAATCTGGCCGCACTCCGTTTCCTGATCAAGGGGCCACTGCGCATCCTGGGCGGCATGCTTCGGCTGCCGCTGCTGCCGATCGCCCGCCTGGTCGGCATCCAGGCATGGAAACGCAGCACATTCAAGTCGTTCAGCGCCATCGCCTCCGGCCTGGGCATGCTGGCCGGCCTGGTCAACTTCAACATCAAAATGTATCGTTGACCGACCTGCCATGACAGATTCCGCCCGAACTGCCGGTAACCTCCTTCACGACTTCGAGACCCCTTCCCAAACCATGCGGCTGTCATGCCCATCAGGCACCTCGTTCAGGCCTGAGCCCGGATGTTCGACATTAGCTCGATGAGTACAGACACCCCTTTCGTGCTGGTCGGCGTCGCCACCTATCGGCGCAACCGCATGCTCGACCAGTGCCTGGCATCGCTCGCCGCACAACGGCCCCGGCCTGGCTGGCAGGGGGGCGTCCTGGTCGTCGACAACGACGGCGGCGCCCGCGACGTGGTCGGGTCCTGGACGGATCGGTTCGCTCTACCCCTGCGTTATGACCTGGAGGCCGAGCGCGGCATTTCCCAGGTCCGCAACCGGGTCATCGCCCATGCCTTGGACATCGACGCCGACTACATCGCCTTCATCGACGACGATGAAACCGCATCGGGAGACTGGCTATACCACCTCACCGAGGCCATCCAGGCTACCGGCGCCCATGCGGTCACCGGCCCCGTGCAGTCGCAACTGCAGGATTGCCCGCAGTCATGGCGTTTGGACAAGCCCGTGCCGAGCCTGGACGAATCGCAGCCATTGCCCATCCTGTACACCAACAACGTCATCTTCTCCACCGTTCTGGTCAAGGAATGGGGCCTGCGCTTCGACCCGAACTACGCCCTGACCGGAGGCGAAGATCTCGATTTCTTCCTGCATGCCCGCTGTCTCGGCGCGCTGTTTCGCGCCAGCAACCGTGCGCTGGTGCACGAAACCGTGCCATGCGACCGGCAAACGCTGGCCTGGCAGCTGCGGCGGGTCTTCCGGACCAGTGCATGCCAGGCGGAGATAGAATCGAAGTACCTCGGCCACAAGGTCTTGCTTAGGTATTTGGGGAAAGGCAGCTACCGGCTCGCCGGCGGACTGCTCCGCCTGCCTCTGCTGCCGTTCACCCGGCTGGGCGGCACCCGCAAGTGGCGGCGTGCGGCATTCAAGGTCCTCAGCGCCATCGCCTCCGGACTGGGCATGCTGGCCGGATTGGTCAATTTCAACATCGAAATGTATCGTTGAGCCTATGCCACCCTGCCCTGCGTACGCGGCATGCGATCGCCGCGGGACCGATGCCTGACAGCCGCCCCTCATGTCCTTTGGGCCATAGCCCCCGGCCCCCGGCCGGGAACGGCCATCTGCGCGGGGGCGCCTGACCGTGCCTACCGTCCTGTGGTGGGCGCGCCCGGGCAACCCGTATTCCCGTAACAGGGTTCTGCGCCAGCTGCTGACCGAACTGGGCTGGACCATCATCGACTTCCAGCCCCGGCTGAGCATGACCGGGGATTGGCAGGCCCGTATCCAGCGGGTGCCGAATGTCGATCTGGTCTGGGTGCCCTGCTTCCGCCAGCGCGACCTGACGGCGGCCTTGCGCTGGAGCCGCGCCAGAGGCATTCCCCTGCTCGCCGACCCGCTTATCAGCGCCTATGACAAGCAGGTGTTCGAACGCGCCAAGTACCCGCCCGGCAGTTTCCGCGCCCGCCGCCTGCAGGCCTGGGAAGGCCGACTGCTGGCCGCTGCCGATGCCGTTCTGGCCGACACGGCCGGACATGCCCGGTTCTTTCATGCCGAACTCGGGGTGGAGACGGCGCGTCTGCATGTCGTCCCGGTCGGCGCCGAAGAGGCGCTGTTCCGACCGGCCGCCACGCCCATGTCGCCGCACAGTCCGCTCGAAGTGCTGTTCTACGGCAGCTTCATCCAGTTGCAGGGGCCATTGACCATCATCGAGGCGGCTCGGCTGTACTCCGGCCCGCCCGTGGTGTGGCGCCTGGTCGGCGACGGGCCGTTGCGGGCCGCCTGCATGGAGGCCGCGGCCGGGCTGGCCAGCGTCGTCTTCGAGGATTGGATCGACTATGAGGCATTGCCCAGCCGTATCCATCGGGCCGACCTCGTCCTGGGCATCTTCGGAACCACCGCCAAGGCCGCGCGGGTCATCCCCAACAAGGTATACCAGGCCATGGCCTGCGGACGTCCCCTGGTCACCCGTGCCGCGCCCGCCTATACCGGGGAATTGCTGGATGATCCCGGCAGCGGCATCCAGTGGGTGGATGGCGGCGATGCCGCGGACCTGGCCGCGGCCGTGGCGCGGCTGGCCCGCAGCCCGGAAACCTTGCCGGAAAGGGCACGGCAAACGCGCCTGGCCTACGAAAGGCATTTTTCCCTGGCGCACATCCGTTCGGCATTGGCGGCAGCACTCGCAGAGGTGGCACAATAGCCGGCATGGAACCGCTCTCCGCCTTCATCACCACCTACAACAACGCCAGCACCCTGCCCGCCTGCCTGGAAAGCGTGAAATGGGCGGACGAGATCGTGGTGCTCGATTCATTCAGCACCGATGCCACGGCCGAGATCGCCGCCCGCTATGGCTGCCGTTTCTTCCAGCACAGCTTCCTGGGCTACGGGCCGCAGAAGCAGATGGCCATGGAACACACCCGCCATCGCTGGGTGCTGCTGCTCGATGCCGACGAAATGCTGACGCCGGAACTGGCCGAGGAGATCCGCGCCCTCATGGCGACCGGCCCGGTTGCCGACGGCTATACCCTGCCCAGGCAGGAGCAGATGTTCTGGCGCATGGCCAGCACCAGGACGCGCCTGAACCACTTCCTGCGCCTGTTCGACAAGACCCGCGGCCATGTCTCGGACATGCCCATCCATGCTGCGCCCAAGGTGGACGGCAAGGTGCTGCCCCTGAAGCACCCGTTCTACCACTTCGGCGAGACCAGCGTGCATGTGAAGGTCGACAAGATCAACGGCTACTCTTCCGGCCTGGTCGTCGACAAGCAGGCCAGGGGCAAGCGGGCCAACCCCTGGATCATGCTGGTCTACCCGCCGCTGTTCTTCATCCGCATCTATTTCTTCAAGCGCAACTTCCTGAACGGCTGGGCCGGCTTCATCGGCTCGGTGGTGATGGCGTTCTATGCCTTCCTCAAATACGCCAAGCTGTACGAGGCCGCCCAGTTCAAGCGCCATGGCGACCGCCTGATGCCGCCCGGCGCCCCGGTCATGCCGGGCCAGCCCAGGATCAAGGGCTGAGCCATAGCCTCAGCAGCGGTCGATGACGACCTCGCTGGGCACGGCATTGGCGGGGCCGCCGAGCATCGCCGCGACCTCGGCGGCGACGAACTCGGGTGTCAGCACCGCCATGCAGACGTGGCGCTCGGCGTCCGGGCAGTGCTTGGCATAGCAGTTCCGGCACGGCACTTGGGCCTGGAGGGCGTGCACCTTGCTGCCGATCGGCTTGACCCGGCCCGCCGGGGTGGGCCCGCACAGGATCAGCATGGGCCGGTCGGCGCTGGCGGCAATATGGGCGGTACCGGTATCGTTGCCGATGATCACCGCCGCGCCTGCGCAAACGGGCGCGATCTCCAGCAGATCCAGCCTGCCGTTCAGGTTGACCATGAATGCGCCGGCAGCGGCGATCGTTTGGCAGTCTTCGATCTCGTCGGGCCCGCCGATGACCACGACCTTGTCCAATCCCATGGCCACCAGCCGGCGGCCAAGTTCGCCAAAGCGTGCCGTACCCCAGCGCTTGAGCCAGCCGGCGGCCTGTGAGCCGGGCAGCAGGACGGCATACCTGCCCGCCTGCAGGCCGGACTCCGCGATGACCTGCCTGGCCCGGGCCAGGTGCGCCTCGCCGGCATGCAGCACCGGCCGGTCAGTCCGTGCCGGCACGCCGAGCAGATCCAGCAGCGATCCCAGCTGCGTCATGGCCGGCGCCGCCTTGTCGCTCACCTCGGGCCGGGCCGTGTAGGGAAAACCGCCCCGGGTGCCGAACAGGTAACGCGGCCCGCCCCCGATCAGGCGCAGCAGGATCAGCATCAGGCGGGTGCGGTCGGTGCCCTGCAGGTCGACGATCATGTCGTAATGGCCGGCGCGCACCTGCTTCAGCCAGGCCAGTGCGTTGCGCAATCGCTCGCCGCGACGGCGCATATCGAGGACGATCAGCTTGCGGAAACGGCTGTCGTGGGCAAACAGCCTGGCCACCGCGGGCTGGGTATTGAAGTCGATCTCGGCGCCCGGGAAACCGGCATGGATATCTTCCATGGCCGCCGAGGCGACCGCCGCATCGCCGAGCGCGCTCCACTTGATGACCAGGATGCGCCGGACATCCCGGAACCTGGACGGGCCTGACTCAGGCATCCCGCTTGGTCAGCCAGTCGAGGTATTTCGGCACGCCCTGTTCCACGCTCATGATTGCCTGGTCGTAGCCGGCGCCACGCAGCGCCGAGATATCCGCCTGGGTGTAGCTCTGGTAACGCCCCTTCAGGTGCTCCGGGAACGGGATGTACTCGATCTCGCCGCCGCCATGGTAGGCGACCACCGCCCGCGCCACGTCGTTGAAGCTCTGCGCCCGGCCGGTGCCGACGTTGAAGATGCCCGATACGCCAGGATGGTCGAGCAGCCACAGCTTGACCGCCACGGTGTCGTCGACGTGGATGAAGTCGCGCAACTGCTCGCCCGGGCCATAGCCGTCGGTGCCCTCGAACAGGCGCACCCGGCCGTCCTTGAGGATCTGGTGGTGGAAGTGGTAGGCCACGCTGGCCATACCGCCCTTGTGCTGCTCGCGCGGGCCGTAGACGTTGAAATAGCGCAGGCCGGCGACCTGGCTGGTCAGGCCGGCGCGGTGATGGCGCAGGTACTGGTCGAACTGGAACTTGGAATAGGCGTACATGTTGAGCGGCCGTTCACAGGCCCGCTCCTCGCGGAAATCCGGCCCCATGCCGTAGACCGAGGCGGAGGAGGCGTAGATGAAGGCCGCCGCCCTGGCCTGGCACCAGTGCAGCAGGGCCTTGGTGTACTCGAAGTTGTTGTTCATGACGAACTCGCCGTCCCACTCGGTGGTCGAGGAGCAGGCGCCTTCGTGGATCACCGCCTCGACCCGGCCGAAATCGGTGCCGGCCTGGATCCGGGCGAGGAAATCGTGCCTGTCCAGATAGTCCACGATATCGCAGTCGGCCAGATTGCGGAACTTGGTCCCGTCCTTGAGATCGTCGACCACCATGATGTCGGTGATACCGCGCCCGTTCAGCGCCTTGACCAGGTTGCTGCCGATAAACCCGGCCCCGCCGGTGACGATATACATGTTCAGACCTTTCTTATCGTTTGGATCATGCGCGTGGTGGAGTGCCCATCCAGGAAGGGCATGATGGTCGTTTCGCCGGCGCAGCGGCCGCCGGCGACCTCCTCGGGGCGATAGTCGCCGCCCTTGACCAGGATGTCCGGCCTGACCTGGCAGATCAGCCGCTCCGGCGTGTCTTCCGAGAACGCCACCACCCAGTCCACCGAGGCGAGCCCGGCCAGCACCGCCATGCGCGCCGCCAGGGTGTTGACCGGACGCCCGTCGCCCTTCAATCGGCGCACCGAAGCGTCATCGTTGACCGCGACGATGAGGCGGTCACCCAGGGACCTGGCCTGTTCCAGGTAGGCGACATGGCCGGCATGGAGCAGGTCGAAGCAGCCGTTGGTCATGACGATCCGTTCGCCGGATCTGCGCGCGCGTGCGACGCAGTCGAGCAAGTCGGGCTCGGCCATCACTCCCAGGGGGATGGGCGCGTGCACCTGCATCGCGGCGGTGATCTCTTCCACGCTGGCGGTGGCGGTGCCGAGCTTGCCGACCACCACGCCGGCCGCCAGATTGGCCAGCTGTACCGCTTCAGGCAGCAGCTGTCCGGCCGCCAGTCCAGCCGCCAGCATGGCCACCACGCTGTCGCCGGCGCCGGTGACGTCGTAGACCTCGCGGGCGATGGCGGGGATATGCAGGGGCGGCCGGCCAGCCTCGATCAGGCTCATGCCGTGTTCGCCGCGGGTGACCAGCAGCGCCTCCAGGCCCAGCGACTGCCGCAGCGCCTCGCCGCGTGCCTCGATCTCGGCGGTGTCGCGGCAGGTCCCGACCACGGCCTCGAACTCGCCCATGTTGGGCGTCAGCAGGGTGGCGCCCCGGTAGCGGGAAAAGTCGCTGCCCTTGGGATCGATCAGGACCGGCCGGCCATGTTCCCGCGCCAGCCGGATCATCTCCGTCACCTCGGCCAGGGTGCCCTTGGCGTAATCGGACAGGATGACGCAATCGGTCTCGCCCAGCAGGGCCTGGTAGGTCGCCAGGAAACCGGCCGGATCGGCGGCGGCGACATTGCCTTCGAAGTCGAGCCGGATCAGTTGCTGGTTGCGGCTGATCACGCGCAGCTTGGTGATCGTGCCTTCCATGGCCGGCTGCAGGCGGCACTCGACGCCACCGGCATCGAGTGCCGCGACCAGGCTGCGGCCGGCCTCGTCATCGCCGGTCAGGCCCATCAGGACGGCACGCCCCCCGACCGCGGTGACGTTGAGCGCCACGTTGCCGGCCCCGCCGGCCCGCACCGACTGGCCTTCGATGCGGACCACGGGCACCGGCGCCTCCGGGGAAATGCGCTGGGTGGAACCCTGCCAGTACTGGTCCAGCATGACGTCGCCGACCACCAGGACCCTGGCTCGGCTGTAATCGGGGATATGGATGTGCATGAGGCTTGAACGGACAATGAATCCGGGCATTTTACCGCCTGCCGCATCCGTCGTGGTTTCCACATGTACCTCTAGGACCGGCATCCAGTAAACTAGCGCCCACTTGCCAGCCCCCACAAGAATTCCATGCCCGCCGCCGACTCCGCCCTGGTATCCAAATTACTGACCGACCACCTGGATGTGGTCCGACTGCTCGCCGGGCAGGCCGATGGCATCGCCGAAGCAGGCGGCCGGCTGGTGGAAACCCTGCGTGCCGGCGGCAAGATCATGCTGTGCGGCAACGGCGGCAGTGCGGCGGACGCCCAGCACATCGCCGCCGAACTGGTCGGGCGCTTCGAAACCAGCCGGCGCGGCCTGCCCGCCCTGGCCCTGACCACCGACACCTCCATCCTGACCTCGGTCGGCAACGACTACGGCTTCGACGCCGTGTTCTCCCGCCAGGTCGAGGCCTGGGCCCGGCCCGGCGACTGCCTGATCGCCATCTCGACCTCCGGCAACAGCCGCAACGTGCTGCTGGCGGTGGAAACGGCACGTGGCCTGGGCTGTCACTGCATCGGGCTCCTGGGTGGCGACGGCGGAACCATCGCCGGCATCGTCGACCAGGCCCTCATCGCACCGACCCGGCACACCGCCCGCGTCCAGGAATGCCACGGCCTGATCGGGCATATCTGGTGCGCACAGATCGACTCCTCCAACCTAACCACGCCTCAGAACGCACATGACCAGACAGCAGGACAGTGACCGCATATTGAGTTCCCCCAGCCAACGTTTCGCATGGTGGCTGCATATGATCAAGGCGCGACTGCGCCGCAAGGAAGCCAAGAAGGTCGCCTACCTCGGGCGCCACGTTCCACCAGGGGGCGTCATCCTGGATATCGGAGCCCATTTCGGCTATTTCTCCAAGGAGTTTTGCCGGCTGCACAACCACTCCTGTCATGTATACGGCTTCGAACCGGTCTCCTATACCCGAAGCATTCTTGAGCTTGTGACGCGCAGTTTTGGCAACTTCAGTCTCCACTCAACGGCCTTGTCGGACGCCAATGGTGAGGCCGATATCCAGATACCGATCAAGAAATCAGGACACATCGGCATTGGTCTATCGCACCTAGGTGAAGAACGCAACCGGGACTTCATCAGCGAAACGATCACGACGCTGAAACTCGACACATTCATGGCCGCAACTGGTTTGACCAGGATCGACTTCATCAAATGCGATGTCGAAGGGGCTGAATTGGCGGTTTTCAAAGGCGGCGCCAACACCATTGCGACATTCCGCCCGACTGTATTCTGTGAAGTCAACGACCAATTCACCCAGCGCATGGGCTATCGCGCCGCGGACCTTTTCGATTTCTTCCAGCAACTCGGTTACCAAGTTTGTCGGGTCGACGTTACGACCAACATCGAGCACCCTGTGCTTGAATATGCCGGCCCGGATGACTATCTGTTTGTGCCACCGTCAGTAAAATAGCCACGTCGACAGCGCGACCGCCCGCTGAGCGATCATCATGATTGCCCCACCAGCCAACCCATGCTGTGCGGCCGCGCATCCCGATCCAGGCGCATGGACGACCTTTCTGTGGCTGTTCGGCGGCTATGTGGTCCTGCACTTCGTCTTGCGCCTGCTGTTCGAGCCGGTCCTGGGTACCGACGACGTCGACCAGGCGATCTACGCCCAGACCCTGGCCTGGGGCTACGAACTGAAGCAACCGCCCCTCTATACCTGGCTGCAATGGGGGCTCGACCAGCTGATCGGCATCGGCGTCTACAGCCATGCCCTGCTGAAATATCTGCTGCTGTTCCTGACCTACCTGTTCCTGTATCTGAGCGGGCGCCTGGTCTTCGCCGACCGGCTCAGCCCGCTCCTGGCCGTCGCCGGTCTTTGGCTGACCTTTCCCCTGGCGGTGAGCATCCACCAGGGCGTCACCCACTCCATACTGCTCAGCGCCATCCTGGCCGCCACGCTGTATGCCTTCCTGCGCCTGGAGCGCCGAGCCACACCGGCCGGCTACCTCGTCCTCGGCCTGTTGCTGGGACTGGGCCTGATCTCCAAGTTCAGCTTTGCCGTCTTCGCCGCCGCCCTGGCCCTGGCGGCGCTCAGCATGCCGCGCTACCGGAAGGTGGTCCTCAACCCGCTGACGCTCGCAGGCCTGCTGGTGACGGTTTTGATCCTATTGCCGCCCGGACTCTGGATCTGGCAGCGCCACCAGGAGGTCGGCCATGCCGTGGCCGGCCTCGGCAGCGTCTCGCACGGTATCGCCGCACGGCTCGGCGGACTGGCCAGCGCCGCGCTGCAATTTCCGGCCCCGCTCTGGCTGGTCCTGCTGGCCGTGTATCCGCGCGCCTTCGGACGCCTCGCCGGCCCGCGCATCGGCGACGCCGGGATATTGCTGGGCAGGATCATGCTGATCGGCCTGGCCCTGCTTGCGCTGCTGGTCGTGCTGGGCCAGTTCGAGGTCAAGCCGCGCTGGCTGCATCCGGTCCTGCTGGTCTTTCCGCTCTATTTCTTCACCCGGGTGGCGGCCGCCTATCCGGGGCAACCGGCCAGACGCGGCTATCTCTACAGCCTGGCCGTGCTGCCCGTGCTGGTGATCGGATTCTGGACGGCCCAGACCTACCTCGGCCCCGGCCTGGGCAAGCCCACCCGCTTCCATGTGCCTTATGACCGCCTGGCGGCCAGCCTGCATAGCGCGGTCGGCAACCCGGCCACCCTCGTCGCCGGCGACCCCTACCTGGCCGGCAACCTGCGCCTGGGATTCACCTCGGCGCGGGTGATCAACGCCGACTACCCGATCTACCGGCCCGGCCCCAGACAGCCGGGCGCCTGCCTGCTGGTGTGGGACAAGGCCGGCCGGGCAGCCGGCGTCCCGGACAATATCGCCGCCCAGCTGAGCGGGGACTGGAACCGCCGGGGCCGGCCCGCGCCGGCCACCTTGAGCGTGCCTTATCCCGGCAACGCCAAGTTCAGCCTGGAGGTCGGCTATGCCCTGGTCGACGGGCCTAGCTGCCCGTGACGGCGCACGCTCAGAGCAGGAATACCGTCGCCAGCCCGAGGAAGATGAAGAACCCCATGGAATCGGTGATGAAGGTGGTCAGCACCGCCGAGCCGAAGGCCGGGTCGCGGCCGAAGCGGTCGATGATGGCGGGCGCGAAATAGCCGGCCAGGGCGGCCACCACCAGGTTGAGCATCATTGCCGACGCCATCACGCCGCCCAGGGCCACGGCCGAAACGCCGCCGAGCGGGGCATCCCGGTACAGCAGATAGGCCACCACGCCCATGATGCTGCCCCACACCGCCCCGTTCAGGACGGCGATGCCGAGTTCCTTGGCCAGCAGGCGCTGGGCATTGTCCCTGTTGATCAGGCCGAGCGCGAAGCCGCGCACCACCAGGGTCGAGGTCTGGTTGCCGGAATTGCCGCCCATGCCGGCGACGATGGGCATCAGCGCCGCCAGGGCGGCCAGCTTGGTGATGCTGCCCTCGAAGGCGCCGACCACGCGCGAGGCGACCAGCGCGGTGCAAAGATTGATGCCCAGCCACATCCAGCGGTTGCGTGCCGCCTTCCAGACGGTGGTAAACAGGTCCTCGTCCTCGCGCAGACCGGCGGCCTGGAGCATGTCGGATTCGGCTTCCTCGCGGATGTAGTCGAGCACCACGTCCACGGACAGCCTGCCCACCAGACGGCCCTTGGCATCGACCACCGGCGCGGTCACCAGGTCGTAGCGTTCGAACGCCTGCGAGGCGTCGCCGGCCTCGTCCGAGGGATGAAAGGTCACCGGCTCGTCCGACATCACGGCGGCGACATGGGCCTCGGGATCATGTACCAGCATCCGCTTCAGCGGCAGGGTGCCGATCAGGATCTGGTCGCGCTCGACCACGAACAGCTTGTCGGTATGCTCGGGCAGTTCGCCCAGCCTGCGCAGGTAGCGCAACGCCGTTTCCAGGGTCACGTCGGCACGGATGGTGACGAAGTCATAGTCCATCAGGGCGCCGACGGAATCCTCGTCGTAGGACAGCGAGGATTCGACCTGCGCCCGCTTGGCGTGGTCGAGCGACTTCATCAGTTCCTGGACCACGTCCTTGGGCAGGTCGGGCGCCAGGTCGGCGATCTCGTCGGTATCCAGGCTGGCGGCGGCGGCCACCAGTTCCCGGTTGTTCATCGCCTCGATCAGGGTTTCCCGGACCGCGTCCGAGACCTCGATCAGGATCTCGCCGTCCCGCTCGGCCTTGACCAGGTCCCAGACCAGCAGCCGGTCTTCCAGCGGCAGCGCTTCCAGGATGTAGGCGACGTCGGCCGGATGCAGGTCGTCCAGCTTCTTGGTCAGTTCGACCAGATTCTGCTTGCGCACCAGACTTTCGATCAGTTCATGCTTGGGCATGTCCTGCTTATGGACGAGCGACTCCACCAGCTTGTGCCGGGAAATGAGGCCCATCACCTGTTCCAGGCTGTCCTCGACGTGTTCCTTGGCCTTGTCCTCGTGCTGGTTGTCCATGTCGCATCCTTTCGGGCAGCGGGAATTTTACCCCGTCGATCGCCCCGGCCAGCCTATTTCGGCACGCTGACCTGATACATGCGCGCCGCGATGATGCCCTCGCGCCGCGACAGTCCGCGCGCCGATCCATGCGTCTCGTAATAGCGTGGATTCGGGATCATCGCCGCCAGATGCGCGGCCTGCGACGGCCCCAGTCCGGCGGCGGAGGTCTTGTAATAGCGCCGGGCGGCGGCCTCGGCGCCGTAGATGCCGTTGCCCCATTCGATCACGTTGAGATAGACCTCGAGGATGCGGCGTTTCGGCCACAGCTGTTCGATCATCACCGTGATGATGGCCTCCTGGGCCTTGCGCAAGGGATTGCGCGAGGCCGACAGGAACAGGTTTTTCGCCAGTTGCTGGCTGATGGTGGAGCCGCCGGCGACGATGCGGCCCTTCTTCAGGTTCTTCTCGACCGCCTTCTCGATGCCTTCCCAGTCGAAGCCCTCGTGCTCCAGGAACTTGCTGTCCTCGGCGGCGATCACCGCCCGCTTCAGGTTCATGGAGATGCGGTTGTAGTCCACCCACTGCTGGCGCAGTTCGGCATCCGGGCCCTTCTTTTCCTGCAGCCGGTCGAGGCCGGCCGCCATGAAGGCGGTGTTGTCCGGATTGAACCAGCCCCACCAGAGCACGCCGGCCAGGTAGCCCAGTTGCAGATAGATGCTGAGGATCAGGAAGATCAGGCCGCCGCGCCAGAACCAGCGCGCCATCATGCAGCCCGCAACATGGCGATGACCGGCGCGGTCTGCGGCCGTACCCCGCGCCAGACCAGGAAGGCCTCGGCCGCCTGTTCCACCAGCATGCCGAGACCGTCGGCCACGCGGGCACCGCGCGCGCGCGCGAAGCTCATGAAGGGGGTCTCGCGGCCGTACATCATGTCGTAGGCCAGGGCGCCCTCGGCGAAGATGTCGTCCGGCAAGGGCGGCAGTTCACCGGCCAGGCTGGCGGCGGTGGCATTGATGACCAGGTCGAACTGGCGCCCTTCCAGGGCCTCGAAGCCGCCGCCGTAGCAATCGAAGCGCGCCGACAACTCGCGCGCCTTGTAGGCGGTGCGGTTGGCGATGAACAACTCATACGGCTCCCGTTCCATCAACGGCAAGCCCACGCCGCGCGCGGCGCCGCCCGCCCCCAGGAGCAGGATGCGCTGGCCGGCCGGATCGAAAGCCAGGTTGTCGACCAGGTCGCTGACCAGCCCGGCGCCGTCGGTGTTGTCGCCCATGATCTCGTCGCCTTCGAACCTCAGCGTGTTCACGGCGCCGGCCGCATCGGCCCGGTCGCTGCGCTGGGTCGCCAGGACAAAGGCCTGCTCCTTGAACGGCACGGTGACATTGGCGCCGAGTCCACCCGCATCGCGGAACGCCAGCACCGCGGCACGGAACCCGTCCAGCGGCGCCTCGATGGCCTCGTAGGCCAGATCCTGGCCGGTCTGACGGGCGAACTCGGCATGGATGCCGGGTGACTTGGTATGCGCGATGGGATTGCCGAACACGGCGTAACGGTCGGTCATGGTCTCTGGGCCGGTGAAGGGTCGGCGCGATTGTACTTCCAGTCGACGGCAGATAGGCATGCACTATATTGGTGCATTCCGCACCCGCGCGGTGCGCTAAAAATCCCATCTCGCCGATTTGGCCTTGTGGCACAATGCTTTTCCTCTGATTTCAGGCTGGCATGGCACATGCTAAGTCAGCCCTAGTGTGGTTTTTACATTACCTGTTCAATCTGTGATTAGGAGTCAAACATGGCGGTTGCCGACGTAATGAAGATGGTCCAGGAAAACGACGTCAAATTTGTCGATTTCCGTTTTACCGATACCCTCGGCAAGGAACAGCACGTTTCCGTGCCGGTTTCCGCCTTCGATGAAGAAAAGTTCACCGAAGGCCATGCCTTCGACGGCTCCTCGATCGCCGGCTGGAAGGGCATCCAGGCCTCCGACATGCTGCTGATGCCGGACCCGGACACCGCCAACATCGACCCCTTCATGGACGAGCCCACCCTGATCCTGTCCTGCGACGTGATCGAGCCGGACACCGGCAAGGGCTACGACCGCGACCCGCGTTCCATCGCCAAGCGTGCCGAAGCCTACCTGAAGTCCACCGGCATCGGCGACACCTGCTACTTCGGCCCGGAACCCGAATTCTTCATCTTCGACTCCGTCACCTGGGGTGACGACATGTCCGGCTGCCACGTCAAGATCCGCTCCGAAGAGGCCGCCTGGTCCTCCGGCGAGCAGACCGAGGCCGGCAACATCGGCCACCGTCCCAAGGTCAAGGGCGGCTACTTCCCGGTCCCCCCGATCGACTCCCTGCAGGACATCCGCTCCGCCATGTGCCTGGCCATGGAAGAGATGGGCGTACCGGTCGAGGTGCACCACCACGAAGTGGCCACCGCCGGCCAGTGCGAGATCGGCACCAAGTTCGCCCCGCTGACCCAGCGCGCCGACTGGACCCAGATCCTCAAGTACGTGGTGCATAACGTCGCCCATGCCTACGGCAAGACCGCCACCTTCATGCCCAAGCCCATCGTCGGCGACAACGGCTCCGGCATGCACGTGCACCAGTCGATCTGGAAGGATGGCAAGAACCTGTTCGCCGGCAACGGTTACGCCGGCCTGTCCGAGACCGCCATCTATTACATCGGCGGCATCATCAAGCACGCCAAGGCCCTGAACGCCATCACCAACCCCGGCACCAACTCCTACAAGCGTCTGGTACCCGGCTTCGAGGCCCCCGTGATGCTGGCCTACTCGGCCCGCAACCGTTCCGCCTCCATCCGCATCCCGCACGTCTCGTCCGACAAGGCCCGCCGTATCGAGGTGCGCTTCCCCGACCCGATCGCCAACCCCTACATGGCCTTTGCCGCCATGATGATGGCCGGTCTGGACGGCATCCAGAACAAGATCCACCCGGGCGATCCCGCCAGCAAGAACCTGTATGACCTGGAGCCGGAAGAAGAAGCCAAGATCCCGACCGTCTGCCACAGCCTGGACATGGCCCTGGCCGAACTGGACAAGGACCGCGAATTCCTGACCCGCGGCGGTGTGTTCAGCAACGATTTCCTCGATGCCTACATCACACTGAAGATGGAAGAAGTCACCCGCATGCGGATGACCACCCATCCGATCGAGTTCGACATGTACTATTCCGTCTGACCGGCAGGAATAGACTGACGAGGGGCGGCTTCGGCCGCCCCTTTTTATTTGCCCGGGCGTTTTTCATTCCCTACACTCGGGCCATGATCAAAGTCTTCCTGACCCTGCTCCTCACCGGCTTGGCGCTGCCCGCCCAGGCCGTCATCTACAAGTATGTCGATGCCGATGGCAACGTCACCTTCAGCGACCGTTACCGGCCCGGCGCGGTCAAGTTCATCGACGACGGCAAGGGCCACGCCATAAGCACCTCACGCAAGCACCGTGGCAACGTTGGCCCCAGCCCGGCCAACTTCCCCCGGGTCGACCGGCAGACCCAAAACAAGCGCGACGATATCCGCCGCACCCTGTTGCTGGAAGAACGCGGCAACGAGGAAAAGTCGCTCGCCGCCACCCGCGCGAATCTCGCCAGCGGCAAGCAGCGACCGGCCGTCGAACAGAACCGGCTGATCGAAAACCAGCGCCTGCACGAGAAGAACATCGAGATGCTGGACAAGGAACTGGCCCGGATTAAGTAGGAATACCGTAAGCCTCGCCACTGGCTCGCTTCTTGCTAATCTTGAGGTAGACCTTCAGGCCATTCCCGATGACCCACGCCACACCTGGCTTAGACATGCTCGCCACCGCCGTACTCATCCTCGATGAGCACCGGACAATCCGCTACATCAACCCGGCGGCGGAAAATCTGTTCGGCATCTCGGCCTATCATGCCAAGGGGCGGTCGCTTTCCGCCATCATCAAGGACCGCGCCGAACTGGAGCGCGCCCTGGACGCCGCGCTCCAGGAAGGCGTCAGCTTCACCGAGCACCACATGCCGATCGAGTCCGGCGACCACACCCTGACCCTCAACCTGACCATCTCGCCGCTGGAAAGCGATCTCGGCGCCCTGGTGCTGGAATTCCATTCCGCCGGCGGCAGCGTCAAGATCGCCCGCGACGAGCAGGCCATGGCCCAGGCCCAGACCGTGCAGATGCTGCTCAAGCAGCTCGCCCACGAAATCCGCAACCCGCTCGGCGGTATCCGCGGCGCGGCCCAGTTGCTGGAAGCGGAGCTGAACGGCGCCGACCTCTCCGAGTACACCCAGGTCATCATCCAGGAGGCGAACCGCCTGCAAGGCCTGCTCGATCGCTGGCTGACCCCGGCCAAACGGCCGGAGATCCGGCCGGTCAACCTGCACGAAGTCCTGGAGCGGGTGCGCAGCCTGCTGCTGGCCGAATTCCCCAGCCTGGATATCCAGCGCGATTACGACATCAGCGTGCCCAGCATCCAGGGCGACCAGGAACAACTGATCCAGGCCGTGCTCAATATCGCCCGCAACGCCGCCCAGGCGGCCGACGGCCAAGGCACGGTCCGCTTCGCCACCCGGGTCAGCCGGCAGGTCACCCTGGCGATGAAGCGCTGGAAGCTGGCGGCGCGCATCGACATCATCGACTATGGCCCGGGCATCCCGGAAGAGATGCAGGACAAGGTCTTCTTCCCGCTGGTGTCCGGCCGCGAAAACGGCACCGGCGTCGGACTTACCCTGGCGCAGAGCCTGGTACAGCGCCACGAAGGCGTGATCCACATGGTCAGCGAACCCGGATTTACCTGTTTTTCCATCTATCTGCCGATCAAATGAACGACAGGCCGAGAGTCGAGTGCCGTGAACCGAGCGTGGAAAACCGCCTCGCCGTCAGGACCTTGCTCTCCCCATTCACCTCCTCACTCTCGACTGCCTACCCATGAAACCTGTCTGGATCATCGACGACGACCGCTCCATCCGCTGGGTGTTCGAAAAAGCCCTGAAACGCGAGAATCTGCCGCACCGGATTTTCGAGTCGGCCGAGGAGGCGCTCCTGGCCCTCGAGACCGACACCGCCGGCGCCGTGCTGTCCGACATCCGGATGCCCGGGATGGATGGCCTGGAGTTCATGAACCGTCTGAAAAGCCTGTTGCCCAAGGTGCCAGTCATCATCATGACCGCCTATTCAGACCTCGATTCCGCCGTCTCGGCCTTCCAGGGCGGCGCCTTCGAATACCTGCCGAAGCCGTTCGACATCAACCACGCCCTGGCCCTGATCCACCGCGCCCTGGAAGAGGGCGGCCACGGCGAGGAGAATCTGGACGGCCAGATGGCCGCCGCCAGCCAGGGCATGCTCGGCCAGGCCCCGGCCATGCAGGATGTGTTCCGCGCCATCGGCCGGCTCGCCCAGTCGCATGCCACCGTCCTGATTACCGGCGAGACCGGCTCGGGCAAGGAACTGGTTGCCCATGCCCTGCACCGGCACAGCCCGCGCAAGGACAAGCCGTTCATCGCCCTGAATACCGCGGCGATTCCCAAGGATCTGCTCGAAAGTGAATTGTTCGGCCACGAACGCGGCTCCTTCACCGGCGCCACCGCCTCGCGTCGGGGCCGCTTCGAGCAGGCCGACGGCGGCACCCTGTTCCTGGACGAGATCGGCGACATGCCGGCCGAATTGCAGACCCGCCTGCTGCGCGTCCTGGCCGACGGCGAGTTCTACCGGGTCGGCGGCATCTCGCCGGTGCGGGTCAACGTGCGGGTCATCGCCGCCACCCACCAGAACCTGGAAGAACGGGTCCGCCAGGGCCAGTTCCGGGAAGACCTGTTCCACCGCCTCAACGTCATCCGGATCAAGCTGCCGTCATTGCGCGAACGACGCGAAGATATCCCCCTGCTGATCCGTCACTTCCTGCAGAAGAGCGCCCGCGACCTCGGCGTCGAGGCCAAGCAGGTCTCCGACGATGCCATCAAGGCGCTCTCCGCCCTGCCCTATCCCGGCAATGTCCGGCAACTTGAAAACCTCTGTCACTGGCTGACCGTCATGGCGCCGGGCCAGGTCATCGAGACCAAGGACCTGCCGCCGGACTCCCTGCAGGAGCCGATCACCGACGCCCTCGACTGGGCCGAGGCCCTGGGGCGCACCGCCCAGGCCCGGCTGGCGCGCGGCGAGGCCGGCATCCTGAAGGATTTGACTGCGGAATTCGAGCGCACACTGATCCAGGTTGCCCTCAACCACACCGGCGGCCGCCGCATCGAGGCCGCCAACCTGCTCGGCTGGGGCCGCAACACCCTGACCCGCAAGATCCAGGAACTGATACCGGGCGAGGGCAGCGATTGACCCTATAATCCGGGGCATGCAGACGCCGCACCTACTCGTCCTTGCCACAGCCATCCTGGTCGCCTTCGGCGGCCAGGCCCATGCCGGGCGGGTGACCGACATCGACGCGGTCCCCCACATCGACGCCAAGGGCAAGCAGGCTTACCGGCAATTCCTCGCTACGGCGGTCCCGCGCGCCTTCGCCATCGCCCCCGGCGGCGCCTGGGGCTGGTCGACCGAAGCCGCCACGGCCAATATGGCCGAACGGGAAGCCCTGGCCAACTGCCAGGCCAACACCCGGCAACGCTGCCAACTCTATGCCCGCGACAATGCCGTCGTTCTCCGCAGCGCCGACTGGGTCCGGTCATGGGGGCCATACCAGAAATCGAGCGAGGCCGCCAAGACCGAGACAGGCACGCTGCTCGGCAAACGCTTTCCCGACCTGGTCATCAACGATGAGAAGGGCAGGCCTATCAAGGTTTCCAGTTGGCGGGGCAAGGCCGTCGTGCTGCATTTCTGGGGCTCGTGGTGCCCACCCTGCCAGCGTGAAATGCCCGAACTGGCCAAACTCTACAAAAGTTTGCGCCAGACCCGGGATATCCGGTTTGCCTTCCTGCAAGTACGCGAGGATTTCGCCAGCGCGCGCGCCTGTGCGGACAAGATCACCCAGGGCCTGCCGCTCTATGATTCCGGCGCCGGGGGCTTTGATGCCGAATTCAAGCTCGCCGATGGCAGCCGCATCAGCGACCGCACCATAGCCATGGCCTTTCCCACGACCTACGTCCTCGACAAGCATGGCATCGTGGTCTTTTCCCACACCGGGCCGGTGACCGCCTGGGCGCAATACGCCCCTTTCCTTCGTGACGTTGCGGTCAACTCAGGAAAATAGCCCGACCCGATAAAAAAGGCCCGGCGCCTTTCGGCGACCGGGCCCGCTCAGCACCCTGCTCGGGGCTCGAGTTTCAGTCTTCTTCTTCCCAGCCGGTGATCATCGCCTTGATATGCGCCAGGGGGGTATGGCCGGTGGTGGTCAGGTAGACGTGGACGATCAGGAAGATCAGCATCATGAACGCCGCCAGGGTGTGGAAGGTAGCCACCCATTCCAGGTTCAGATACTTGTCCCAGCCCCACTCGATCCAGTTGTCATAGAAGATGTAGAACCAGCCGGTGAACCAGATCAGCGGACCGACGAACACCAAGATGAACAGGTAGGCCAGCCGCTGCAGCGGGTTGTGCTTCTTCAGCGTGGTCGCCTTGAACGGGTGCGGGGCGTCGGTAAAGATGCCGAACAAATAGTACTTCGCCATGGCATCCACCTTCTGCAGCGTCGGGATGTACTGCTTCCACTCGCCGGTGGTGAAATGCCAGAAGATGGCAAACAACCACAGTCCGACCAGGGTCCAGGCCAGAGTGGTGTGGGTATTGACCGCCGTCTCGAAGCCCAGGATTTGATAGCTGCCATGGACCTCGAAGCCGGTAATCAGCAGCAGGATGATCAGCGTAGCCTGCGACCAGTGCCAGATACGCTCGAAGACCTTGAAAAGATAGATCCGGTTACTCATTTGTGGGCTCCTTTGCGAGAGGCATAGATGCGGCCGGCACCGTGGACGAGCACGCCCAGCAGGCACAGCGCGGCGATGGCCCAGCCCGCGGTATTCAAGAGTGCGTTAGCACGCCGGCCTGGCATGTAGATGCCGGGCACCTTGTCCAGACGGCCGACGCCGATGCTGGGCTGATGGCACTGCGCGCAGGTCAGGGCATCGCCCTTGGGTGCGACCATGTGGGTGGTCGGCCAGGAATACTCAGTCTCGACAAAGGCGTACTTGCCGCTGTACTGGGCGCCGATCTCCTTCATGCCGTATTCCAGTGCCTTGTCCCAGTTGAAGTTGGTCCACAACGCGCTGTCGTCCTTGCCATAGGTATGGAAGACCACCAGCTGGTTGTTGCCGACGTCATAGGGCTGCTTGCCAGTGAAGCGCTTGATCGGCCAGATCTTCGACTTGCCATCCGTCGGGCTGCCCTCAAGGGTATTGATCTTCACCACCTTGGTCGGGTCCAGCTTGGTCTCGCGCAGGGTGTATTCGACCTTGCCGTTGAACCAGATGTACTCGGGGATCACGTTGGACTCATAACGGAAGTTGCCCTTCCGGCTGTCATAGGAGTCGTGGTGGCCGCTGCTGTCCTTGATCCTGATCGGCTTGCCGTCCTTGTCCAGCTTGCCGGCCGTGGACCAGTCCCAGGACATCTTGGTCGGCTGGCCACGGGCGAACTCGGGAATATGGCAGGTCTGGCAGGCAATCACCACCGCATGGGTGTTCAGCCGCGCGTTGTGCTTGTGGGGCGCAGCGGTGTGGCAGGACTGGCAGGTTTCCGGGTCGGCATTCTTCTTGCCGCGGATATGCGGGGTCGTATCGTCGGCCACCGGGGTGTAGCGGCTGCCCGGCACGTTATGGCCATCGGTTTCATGGCAGGTCGCGCAGGTGAAGTTGAGGCCATCCTTCGCCATGTGCACATCGAGATACTTGGACGGGTTGGTCAGCGTGGTGTCCAGATCGCCGTGTTTCACCGCATCGCCGCCACCGCCGAGGAAGTGACAGGAACCGCAGGTCTTGCGACTGGTCTTGCCGACGCCCTGCGCCACCGCCTTCAGGTCCACCGCCTTGACGATGAAGCCGGAACCAGCCGGTGCTTCGGTGTCCTTGTAGGGCGGATGACCCGCGTAGCCGGGCAATTTGCGGTAGGTGCCCGTGGTGTCATGGCAGACCAGACAGTCCACGTTGTCCTGGTTGCTGAAGTCGAACTTGTCGTCCTTCCAGCCGTAACCGATATGACACGCAGTGCAGAACTCCTGGTTGGAAGAAATGGACGTGCAGAAGTTGTTGATGATGTGCTTCTTGCCCAGCAACTGGTTGGTCTGGGGATTCAGGTATTCCCAGGTCCAGTGCTTGGTATGCATGATCTGCTTGGCGGCCTCGGTATGGCACTTCAGACAGGCCTTGGTGACATCCGGACCGGTGGCGAAGTTCTCCTGCAATTCCTTGAACTTGCTGTGGTCTGCAGTGGATGTCGAGGCCTTCTTCTCGGCCGGGGCCGCCGGTGCCGGGTCGGTGTTGGCCTGGGCGGCATTTGCCGCCAAGACCATGCCGGCCGTCACCGCCAGAACCCGTACTAATTTGGCTAGGGACATGATGATTCCTCTCGATTGATTTCGATGCGTTGCCGTCTAACCGTAATCAGCAACCGCCGCCACCGCCACCGGCACCGCCACCTGCGGCGGGCGCCGCGGGCAGAATGATCTGGGGCGCGGGGGTATTGGGATCGAAATGGAGGAACAGTTTCTGGTCCTCGGCGACATGGCCCATGGTTTCACCCACCAGCGGGCCGAAGAACTTGCCCATCAGGCCGGCGTTCATGGTGCCGATGTAGACCTTGCCGTCCTGCTTCTTGTAGATGGAGATCTTGCAGGGCATCAGGATGGACAGGAAGCGCACCGTATCCTCCTTCAGGATGGGCCCGGAATACTTGGTCGAGCAGACCTCGATCATCTGGACCGGGAGCACGTTGCCGCCATCGTTCTGCACTGCCTTGGCCGGGTTGCGCAGGCCGGACAGCGCCCAGCCCTTTTCCTGCAATACCGGGTTGTCGGCGATGTTGTGCTGGATACGGGCGATGGTCTCCTCGAACCCGAACGGGCTTGCTGTTTCATTGAACATCAGGTGAGGCATCGCCATAAAACCGCCAGCAGCCACAACCAGGATACCCACTACGAAACCGACTACGGCTTTCAACATGCTTCTCTCCTAAACAGAGTTTCCAAACGGTGGTAATCAGACTGCGCGCATTATCCACCAACACCAAAAGGGACCTAATTAAAAATCAGTATAAGCACATCTTAATATGCTGCTAATAAATTTTATTGTTGGCAGGCCGCCCTGATATTCTCTGCAGAAAAACGTTCTTACATCTTGCCATGACACTCGCCTTCCTTGTTGACCTCCTGCTCCAGGTTTGGCTGCCCATCGCCCTGCTGGTCGCCGCCGGCGGCCTGTGGGTGCGGTTCCGGCCGCAGTTCCCGGCCGCCACGCTGCGCATCCAGCTCAACCGCCTGGTAGTCGACGTGTTCGCGCCGCCGTTGCTGTTTGCCCTCTCCGCCCAGGCCGAGATCACGCCGCAACTGCTCACCGTGCCGCTGATCACTGCCACCGGCATCGCGCTCAGCGGCGGCCTGCTTTATCTGTTGCTGTTCCGCTCCCGTCTGGGCGCACCCTATTCCCGCCAGACCCGGGCCGCCATCCTGCTGGCCGGCACCTTCGGCAACGTGCTGTTCATGGGCTATCCCACGCTCACCTTTCTCTACGGCGACCATGGCGGCAGCTACGCGGCCTTTGCCGACGTGCTGGCCTCGACGCCCATCCTCTGGACCCTGGGGGTCTGGTTCGCCACCCGGCTCGGCCATGACGGCGGCCATGGCCACAGCCTGTTCCGCATCGTGCTGACGCTGCCCCCGGTGTGGGCCTTCCTGCTCGGATTCGCGGTCAACTTCGCCGGACTGGAAGTTGCGCCGCTGATCAAGGCGGCCAAGTTCATGGGCCAGGCCACCATCCCGATCATGCTGTTCGCCCTCGGCCTGTCGATTCCCTGGGGCAACCTGCGGCCCTGTCCGCCGGTCATCGTCGCGGTAGCCAGCAAGCTGGTCGTCACGCCCCTGATCGTCTGGCTGATCGCCCGCCAGGTGTTCCAGCCCATGGCCGATGCCCAGGTCGCGGCGCTGCTCGAAGTCGCCATGCCGACCATGCTGATGGCGGCCTCGTTCGCCGACCGCTTCCATCTCGACGCCAGGGCCGCGGCATTGACCGCCGCCTGGAGCAGCCTGGCCTTTCTGGTCACCTTGCCGGTCTGGATATTCCTGTTGCGCTAGTCAGAATTGCTTAAGTCTTTCCGGTCCGGAATGAAGCACAATCCCTCCGCCGGCCTTCGGCCGGACAGACCCCAAGGAGATCCCAATGAAGCAAGCCATCATCGCCACGCTGTCCCTGCTGTTCGTCGCCAACCTGGCCTGGGCCGACTGTAGCGCCAACGCCGACACCAAGAAACTGGCCGGCGCGGCACGGACCAGTTTCCTGAAGAAATGCGTGGCCGACACCAAGGCTGCACTGCCGGCCTCCAACTGCCAGGCCCTGGCCGAGGAGAAAAAGCTCAAGGGCGCCGCCAAGGGCAGTTTCATCAAGAAATGTGAAAAGGACGCCCAGCCTGCGGCAACCTCCAATGAAGCCAAGAACCAGTGCGACGGCCAGGCCGCCGCGAAAAAGCTCAAGGGTGCGGCCAGGAACAGCTTCATGAAAAAGTGCGAGAAGGACGCGAATACCAGCAAGTAAGCGCAGCCGTGGCAACCAAAACGGCGCCCGTGGGCGCCGTTTTGGTTGCCGGAGAGCGAACTCAATCGACTTCTTCGATCCAGGCCTGCTGAATCGCTTCCAGTATCTTCTCGCCCGAACGGTTGGCATCGTCGGCAAAATCCGGCAAGGCCATCACCCAGCCATGCAGATCGGTGAAGCGGACATAACGCGGGTCCACATCCGGATGGTGTTCGGCCAGTGCGATGGCAATGTCGAGGCTATCGGTCCATTTCATGTCCAGCTCCTTTCTTAAGCCATCAGCGCTCTGCTGACTGCTGCAGCCTAGTGGCCTTCCTTGACCATGTTGATGCTGTACTTGGGTATCTCCACCACCACGTCCTGGGTGCCCATGAGGGCCTGGCAGGACAGGCGCGAGGTCGGCTCCAGCCCCCAGGCCTTGTCGAGCAGATCGTCTTCCAGTTCAGTGGCTTCGGCCAGGCCGCTATAGCCCTCCCGGACCACGACATGGCAGGTGGTGCAGGCACACGACTTCTCGCAGGCGTGTTCGATCTCGATGCCGTGTTCGAGCAGGTTGTCGCAGATCGACACCCCTTGCCGGGCATCGATCACGGCACCGTCCGGGCAGAGATCGACATGGGGCAGAACGATCAGCTGCGGCATCAGGCGGCTTCCCTGCGGCGGCTGGGCAGGGTGGCGATGACGCCATCCCAGAAGGCGATCCGGGCCTCCACGGCGCGCACGCCGGCCGCCTTGGCCTCCTCCAGCTTGACCGGGTCGCCGCCGCACAAGGCCTCCAGCAGGCGCAGCGACAGCGGGGCATGGAAGTCCTCGTCGAGGTGGATGTGGCGATGCAGGTAGAAATGGAAGATCGGCGCCTGCGCCTCGGTGATCGCCATGCGCGCCAGGAAGGCCCGGAACATGGCCGGAATCATGTGCTCGCGGCCGAGCGCCAGGGCGGCGGCGACCTCGTGCGGCCTGCCGGAGTCGATGAAGCCGAAGGTGGTCCGGTTGAAGGCGGCCGCCGGGGCCGGCGCCAGGCCGGCGTCGAGCGCGGCGTGGATGCCGTCGCGGACCACCCGGTCGACGAAACCCAGCATCCGCTCGGCATCGGCGCCGACTTCGCGCATCGCCGAGATGTAGAGCATGTAATGGCTGGCGAAGGCACTGGCCTGACCGGGGGCGTTCTGGTCGGTCTCTTCTTCCAGCACCAGTTCGTTGATGAAGCGCTGCACCTCGGCATCGGGGCCGGGCGTCCACGGCCAGCGGGCCGGGGCGACATGGTGCTGGAGGAATTTGATCAGGGACATGAAATCCCACACCGAATGGACGTGGTGCTGCATGAACATCCTGAGGTCGTCGACGGTTTCCAGGGCCCCATAGATGGGGTGGCTGTCCAGGCGCTGCTGCAGGCCGCGAATGAACTCGGGCTCGATATGGCTCATCTTTACATTCCTATCTCGTCGATTTTGTGTCCGGCCAGCGCGCGTTTGACGCTGGCATCCATGCGGCGGGCGGCGAATTCGGCCGTGCCGCGGTTGAGGGCCTCGGTGGCGCGCTTGATGGCAGCCGGGTCATGGCCTTGCAGCTGGCTGTCCAGATTGGTTATCAGCGCCTCGACGGCAGCACGTTCGTCGGCCTGCAACAGGGCCGCGCCGTCCTCGGCCAGGGCCGCCACGGAGGCGTCGATCAGGCGTTGGGCGTCGACCTTGATCTCGGCCAGCTGGCGTGCATCCACGTCCTCGCGGGCATGGGCGTAGGATTCTTGCAGCATGCGGGCGACCTCGTCGTCCGACAGGCCATAGGAGGGCTTCACCTCGATGTGCGATTCGATGCCGGTGCCGGTCTCGCGTGCGGTCACCGAGAGCAGGCCGTCGGCGTCGACCTGGAAGGTCACCCGGATGCGTGCGGCGCCGGCCACCATGGGCGGAATGCCGCGCAGGGCGAAGCGCGCCAGGCTGCGACAGTCGGACACCAGTTCCCGTTCGCCCTGGAGGACGTGGATGCTCATCGCGGTCTGGCCGTCCTTGTAGGTGGTGAAGTCCTGGCCGCGGGCGACCGGGATGGTGGAATTGCGCGGGATGACCTTCTCGACCAGGCCGCCCATGGTCTCCAGGCCGAGCGACAGCGGCACCACGTCGAGCAGCAGCCAGTCGTCCTCGCGCTTGTTGCCGGCCAGGACATTGGCCTGGATGGCGGCACCCAGGGCAACCACCTTGTCCGGATCGAGGTTGGTCAGCGGGGTCTGGCCGAAGAACTCGCCCACGGCGGCCTGGATGCGCGGCACCCGGGTCGAGCCGCCGACCATAACCACGCCCTTGATATCGCCGGTTTGCAGGCCGGCGTCGCGCAGGGCCTTGCGGCAGGGCGCCAGGGTCTTGTTGACCAGGCTGACGGCGAGTTCGTTGAATTTCGCCTCGGTCAGCTTGAAATCGATCAACTGGCCGGTGGCGAGCACCGCGGTGATCTGCACCTCCGGGTGGTCGGTCAGGTGTTCCTTGGCCTCGCGCGCCTTGGCCATCAGCATGGCCTTGTCGTGGTCGCCCACGGTATGCAGGGCCGACTCGTCCAGCATCCAGCAGTAGATGCGGCGGTCGAAGTCGTCGCCGCCCAGGGCGGAGTCGCCGTTGGTGCTCAGGACCTCGAACACACCCTTGGTCAGCTTGAGGATGGAGACATCGAAGGTGCCGCCGCCCAGGTCATAAACTGCGTAGATACCCTCGGAGGCGTTGTCGAGGCCGTAGGCGATGGCGGCGGCGGTCGGCTCGTTGAGCAGGCGCAGCACGCTCAGTCCGGCCAGGCGGGCGGCGTCCTTGGTGGCCTGACGCTGGGCGTCGTCGAAATAGGCCGGCACGGTGATCACGGCGCCGGTCAGTTCGCCGCCGAGGGCGATCTCGGCGCGGTCCTTCAACACCTTGAGCACCTCGGCCGAGACCTCGACCGGGCTCTTCACGCCGGCGACGGTCTTGATCTGGACCATGCCCGGGGCGTCGACGAAATGATAGGGCAGCGTGGCGGCATCCGGGATGTCCTTGATGCCGCGCCCCATGAAACGCTTGGCCGAGATGATGGTGTTGTGCGGATCCTCGCTGGCGCGCGACTGGGCTTCGCAGCCGACCGTGGTGGAACCGTCGGGGTGATAACGCACCACCGAAGGCAGCAGGGGGCGGCCATGCTCGTCGTTGAGCACGACCGAGATGCCGTTGCGCACCGTGGCGACCAGCGAATTGGTGGTGCCCAGATCGATGCCCACCGCCAGCCGATGCTGGTGCGGTGCAGTGGAAAGGCCGGGTTCGGCGATTTGCAGTAAAGCCATGTGCGTAGCGGGAAGCAAGATCGTGCTGGGCAAGCAGGGCTCGTCGCCCTGCTTGCCCAGCCCACCTCGCTACTCCATATCCTCGTAGGCATCGCCGATATCGGCGAGAAATTTTTCCAGAAAGCGGTATTGTCTCAGGACTTCCGCCGCCGCGGGATAATCCCGTTTCGTGTCGAGCAATTCGGCCACTTCGCGCAGCAACCCGCCGGCCTCGGCACGGGTGTCATTCTCCAGCCGGTCGAGGGCATCGGTATCGGCGCTGGCGACCGCCTCGGCCAGGGTCTCCCGCCATTCCATCTGGCGTTCCAGAAATGTCAGCGGCAAGGCGGCATGCCCGGGCGCCAGGGCATCGATGCCCTGCAGCGTCAATAAATAACTGGCCCGGGCAAAGGGGTTTTTCAGCGTCTGGTAGGCCTCGTTGGCCCGGGTCGACCACTGCACCGCGAGGCGCTTATCGGCCTCGCCGGCATGGGCGAAGCGATCGGGGTGGATTTCGCCCTGGAGTTCCCGATAGGCCAGGTCCAGCGCCTCGACATCGATGGCGTAGCCTGGATCGAGCCCGAACAGTGCGAAATGATCCTGGTTGAAATCCGGCATCAAGGTCGTCGGCGCCCGCTTCAGACGTTGAAAGATTCCCCGCAGCCGCAGGCGTTCTTCACGTTCGGATTATTGAACTTGAAGCCCTCGTTGAGACCTTCGCGGACGAAGTCCAACTCGGTGCCGGCCAGGTAGCTCAGGCTCTTGGGATCGACGAACACCTTGACCCCGAAGCTCTCGAACTGGATGTCCTCGGGATCGACGGAATCGGCGAATTCCAGCTTGTAGGCCATGCCGGAACAACCCGAGGTACGCACGCCCAGCTTGATGCCCAGGCCACTGCCGCGTTTGGCCAGGAAATTCCGGATGTGGTTGGCGGCACGCTCGGACAGGGTCACCGAGGCGTCGGCCGTGACGGCCGGGCCCATGGTCAGTTCAGTGGCGTCGCCTTGCGGCGCGCTGCAGGTATCGGCACCCATCTCAGTCCTCCTTGGGTGGATGGCAAGCCGTGTACTCGCCGCTACCGCCATGTTTCTGCTTGTAGTCGGCGACGGCCGCCTTGATGGCATCCTCGGCCAGGATCGAGCAGTGGATCTTGACCGGCGGCAGGGCCAGCTCCTCGGCAATCTGGGTGTTCTTGAGGTTCATCGCCTCATCCAGGGTCTTGCCCTTGACCCACTCGGTCACCAGGGACGACGAGGCGATCGCCGAACCGCAACCGTAGGTCTTGAACTTGGCATCCTCGATGACGCCCTGCTCATTCACCCTGATCTGCAACTTCATGACATCGCCGCAGGCCGGCGCACCGACCATGCCGGTGCCGACGCCGGCGGCTTCTTTCTCGAACGAGCCCACGTTGCGGGGGTTCTCGTAGTGGTCCAGGACTTTCTCGCTGTATGACATATCAGACTCCTTAGCTTTCAGCAGCCAGCTATCAGCTATCAGCAAAACCTGCTGAGCGCTGATCGCTGACCGCTCCAAATCAATGTGCGGCCCACTGCACCGAGTTCAAGTCGATGCCGTCCTTGTACATTTCCCACAGCGGCGACATCTCGCGCAGCTTGCCGATCTTCTCGTGCAGCAACTTCACGGCGAAGTCGATCTCTTCCTCGGTGGTGAAGCGGCCGATGGTGAAGCGGATCGAACTGTGCGCCAGTTCGTCGTTGCGGCCCAGCGCCTTGAGCACGTAGGACGGCTCCAGGCTGGCCGAGGTGCAAGCCGAACCGGACGACACCGCCAGGTCCTTGATCGCCATGATCAGGGACTCGCCTTCGACGAAGTTGAAGCTGACGTTGAGGTTGCCGGCAATGCGGGCCTCCATGTCGCCGTTGAGATGGACTTCCTCGATGTCGGAGACGCCCTTGTACAACTGGTCGCGCAGCATCCGGATGCGCTCGTTCTCCGCGTGCATCTCCTTCCTGGCGATGGCGAAGGCCTCGCCCATGCCGACGATCTGGTGGCTGGGCAGGGTGCCGGAACGCATGCCGCGCTCGTGGCCGCCGCCGTGCATCTGGGCCTCCAGACGGACCCGGGGCTTGCGCCGCACGTAGAGTGCGCCGATACCCTTGGGGCCATAGACCTTGTGCGCCGAGAAGGACATCAGGTCGACCTTCAGCTTGCCGAGGTCGATGTCCACCTTGCCCGCCGCCTGGGCGGAATCGACGTGGAAAATCACGCCTTTTTCACGACAGATCTCGCCCAGCGCGGGGATGTCCTGGATCACGCCGATCTCGTTGTTGACGAACATCACCGAGGCCAGGATGGTGTCGGGCCGGATCGCCGCCTTGAAGGCGTCGAGGTCGATCAGGCCGTCATCCTTGACGTTCAGATAGGTCACCTCGAAGCCCTGGCGTTCCAGTTCGCGGCAGGTGTCGAGCACCGCTTTGTGCTCGGTCTTCACAGTGATCAGGTGCTTGCCCTTGCCGGAATAGAAATGGGCCGCGCCCTTGATCGCCAGGTTGTTCGACTCGGTCGCGCCGGAGGTCCAGACGATCTCCCTGGGGTCGGCATTGATCAGCGCCGCGACCTGTTCCCGCGCCAGTTCGACCGCCTCGTCGGCTTCCCAGCCGAAGGCATGCGAACGCGAGGCCGGGTTACCGAACTTCTCGGTCAGGTAGGGGATCATCTTTTCCGCCACGCGCGGGTCGACCGGGGTGGTCGCGGAATAATCCAGATAGATGGGGGTCTTGACCATGTTCTGCTCCATCAGCCCGCGACGGCCACTTTAAGATCGGCGGTGCCGACCACGCGGGACTTGTGCTTGTTCTTTTCCTTGTCCTGACAGGCCATCTGCCCGGACACCAGCTGGGCCAGATCGACCGATTCCAGGTAGTTGTAGATATGGTTGGTCAGGCCGGTCCACAACTCATGGGTCATGCACGGCTCGTCGTCATGGCAGTTGCCCAGGCCGCCGCACTGGGTGGCATCGATAGGCTCGTCCACGGCGCGAATGATGGCTGCCACGGTAATCTCTGCCATTGGCCTGGCCAGACAATAGCCGCCACCCGGACCACGCACGCTGTCGACGATGCCCTGCCGGCGCAGACGTCCGAACAACTGCTCCAAGTAGGACAGTGATATCCTCTGGCGTTCGCTGATGCCGGCCAGGGTGACCGGCCCGCGCTGGTGGCGCAGGCCCAGGTCGATCATGGCCGTGACGGCAAAACGTCCTTTGGTGGTTAGCCTCATTTTCTGTGCCTCGCTCTCAAATTCGATCCGGTCCTGACAATCTACAATACCCGATTGTTTTAGTCTACTAATCTACCATTTTATTTAAGTAATCCGGATCGAACTGATCCTGCGGCTCCCCGTTGACTTCCAGGGCATAACCCAGGCGCTTCAACTCGGCGATGATCCACTCGATGCGCTGGTCGGTGGTATTGGAGTGGTCGATCAGGCCGTGCAGCGCCTTGACCATGGGGTCGTTCATGTCGGCGCCGATGCCATAGGCCGAGAAACCGAGTTTCTTGGCGGTTTCCTCTCGGGTCTTGTCCTTCTCGGCGTCGAGTATGCGGGCAGGAATGCCCACTGCGGTCGCGCCGGCCGGCACATCCTTGACCACCACGGCGTTGGAACCGATCTTGGCGCCGGCCCCGAGGGTGATCGGCCCCAGCACCTTGGCCCCGGCGCCGATGATCACGCCGGCCTCCAGCGTGGGGTGCCGCTTGCCCTTCTGCCAGGAGGTGCCGCCCAGGGTGACGCCGTGGTAGAGCGTGCAGTCGTCGCCGACCTCGGCGGTCTCGCCGATCACCACGCCCATACCGTGATCGATGAATACCCGGCGGCCGATCCTGGCGCCCGGGTGGATCTCGATGCCGGTCAGCCAGCGCGCCAGGTGGCTGGACAGGCGCGCCAGCCACTTCAGCTTCCAGCCCCAGAGGACATGCGACATCCGATGCCAGAGTATGGCATGCAGACCGGGATAGGTAGTCAGCACCTCGAAAAAGGTGCGTGCCGCCGGATCCCGGTCAAAAACAACGCCTATGTCTTCGCGCAACCGCTGGAACATCGGGAAAGCCAAAAATCAATAGAGGATGTCATTGTCGCAATTCCCGACTAGGCTGGTCAAATGATATTCAATGACGCCCAGAACAACTGTTCTGACCAATTAAAGTCGAAAACACTAGGCAAGGCCTGTGAGCGCTTGAATTTCCGCTATTTGGCAAGCGTTGGCACGTGGCGTCTGCAGTATTGTCGGATACCTGTCGGCGCATCAGCAGGTGATGGCATTGAACGGCAATGCCGTTGACGGTGCGATATTCGCCACATGCTGAATGCGCCCCTTGCCGGCTTTTTGGCCAGGCGCGCTAGCAACCTTGCTGGCGCGGGTCCGCGGAGTCGACTTTTGCTATGCTCGCGTCTTTCCACTGGCCGGCGCCACCGCCTGGACCAGCGGCCCAATTTACGGAGCAGCACATATGGCTTCTTTTGCGGAGCAGTTATTAAAAGCGGGCCTGGTCGACAATAAAAAAGTCAAACAGGCCAACCACGACAAGAGCAAACAGAAGAAGGTCGAGCGTCGGACCGGCACGCAAAGTGTCGATGAAGCGCGCCTGGCCGCGCTCGAAACGCAACGCAAGAATGCCGAGCGGGCCCGCGAACTCAATGCCCAGCGCAATGCGGCCACCACCCAAAAGGCGATCGAGGCACAAATTGCCCAGATGGTGCAGCAGAATCGCCAGAGCAAGGGCACTGGCAACATCGCCTACAACTTTACCCACGGCAACAAGATCGAACGGCTGTATGTGTCGGCCGAGGTCCAGGCGCATTTAACCGCAGGGCGCCTGGTGATCGTCTGCCAGGGCGGCACCACCGAATTGGTCCCCAGGGTCATCGCCGACAAGATCGCCGAGCGCGATACTTCGCTCGTCATTCGGGTAAACAAGCCCAGCGTCGAGATCGATGCGGACGATCCATATGCCGCCTTCCAGATTCCGGATGACCTGATGTGGTAGCTCGGGTGGCCGTCGACCCTGTAGCGGGAGAGGCCATCTCAGCAGCAGGTTCTGGCCGGCGGCTTCGGGTTCTCTTCTGCCCTTGACCGACCGCCTGTCTAGGGCCGCTTGTGGCCGGGAGTGGCAGTTTCGATTGTGCCCCGTCAGCCACCTATGGAATGACTGGAACGGGTCGGAAGTGTGGGTTCACCGAGAAGGGAAGCCGCCTCTCACCCTGCATTTCTGGTCAATGGCGGCTTCCCTATTGCCCTGCTGCCGCTGATGAACGGATTGCGCCGGCCACACGCGGGAGTTTTCAACTTTAATTGGTCAGAACGACGACTCCATGTCCTTGCCCATTCTCAAATTCGCAAACTACCGGAAGGCATGCGTTGAGCCGCAAAAACGGTGGGGTTACCGCACGACCTTCAAGGCCGAGCCGGGCAAAAATTCAACATCCGCACCGGGAACCCCTCCCACTCAGGATGCGGGGCTGTCACATCATTGGAATACGGCCCTGCTATCGTGTCCGGAAAGCCCATCGATATTCAAATAATTGTGTTTGCAAAGCCAATTGACCACCCGTTCACTCGCATCACACCTGATTCCTGTCCTTGCGGCAATCCGCCTGCACGCCCTTGACCTGGAACACAGCCGCAGCAACGTTATCCGGGAAATTTCTGCAAGCCGTCGCGAAAGCGCGCGCAACCTGCTGCACTACCTGTCGCTCAGGCAACATGACCTGCGCGAAATACAGGGGCAATTGGCGCTGCTCGGCTTGAGCCGGCTGGCCCGCTCCGAAGCGCACACGCTCGGCACCCTGGACGCCGTCATCGAGGCGCTGCATGCCCTGGCCGGTCAACCCGTGCCAGACGGCCACGTTCGCCAGGGAGTGGACATCCGGGCCGGAGAAGCCTTGCTGCGCGAGCATGCCGACACCCTGCTCGGCACGCCAGCCGGCCCCTACCGCAGCCACATCATGGTCACCCTGCCCTCGGAAGCGGCGACCCAGCCCCGGCTGCTGCATGACCTGCTCGATGCCGGCATGGATATCGTCCGCATCAATTGCGCCCACGACGACCCCGAGACCTGGCTGGGCATGATCCGCAACCTGCGCGCAGCCGAGCAGTCCAGCCAGCGCAAATGCCGGGTACATGTCGACTTGCCCGGCCCCAAGATGCGCACCGGCCGCATCGAGCCGATCGGCCGTCTGGTGGAATTCCGGACCCAGCGCGACGCCATGGGTCGGGTCACCGCACCCGCCCGGATCTGGCTGACGGCGCGCGGGCACATGGAGGCCCCGGCCCTGGACGTGGATGCCACCCTGCCCCTGGACGACGCCATCATCCAGTCCGCCCATGCCAAGGACATCCTGGACGTGGAGGACAGCCGCGGCTCCCGGCGCCAGTTGCGCCTGAAGGAGCGTTTCGGCAACTCATGGCTGGCCCATTGTTTCCAGCGCGGCTTCATCCCGGACGGCAGCGAGGCACTGCTCTACCGCGGCGACGACCTCATCGCGCGCGGCACGGCAGGCCCCCTGCCGGACATTTGCCTGCCCATCCAGTTGCGCATCGGCGACAAGCTGCTGGTGACCACGGACGCCCGGCCCGGCGCCCTGGCCCGTCACGACGAGGCCGGCCGGCTGGTCCAGGCCGCCTCCATCCCCTGCACCCTGGACGCCGTGTTTGCCGCCGCGCAGCCCGGCCAGGCCATCTGGTTCGATGATGGCCGCATCGGCGGACGCATACTGGAGAATCGGAACCAGGTCATCACCGTCGAGATCAGCCATGCCTCGCCCCAGGGCAGCAAACTGCGCGCCGAGAAGGGCATCAACCTGCCGGATACCGACCTGGCCGTCCCCGCCCTGACCGAACAGGACAAGGCCGCCCTGGCCATCCTCGCACCTCACGTCGACATGGTCGGCCTCTCCTTCGTGCGCAGCCCCCAGGACCTGGCCGACCTGCACCGTGAACTACAACGTCTGGGGGCGACCCACCTGGGCACCGTGGTCAAGATCGAGACCCGCCAGGCCTTCGAGCATTTGCCGGAGATACTCCTGGCCGGCCTGCACAATCCCCCGCTGGGCGTGATGGTGGCACGGGGCGACCTGGCCGTGGAAGTCGGCTTCGAGCGCCTGTCCGAAGTGCAGGAGGAGATCCTCTGGCTTTGCGAGGCGGCCCATGTGCCGGTCATCTGGGCCACCCAGGTGCTGGAGACCATGGCCAAGCGCGGCATACCCTCGCGCGCCGAGGTCTCGGACGCCGCCCTGTCGGCACGGGCCGAGTGCGTCATGCTCAACAAGGGGCCTTATATCGTCGAGACCACCCGTTTTCTCAGCGGCGTGCTCGCCCGCATGGATGGCCACAACGCCAAGCGCGCCCCGCTCATGCGCCGCCTGGCCGTTTCCGAACTGAACGAGCCGGCCTGACCCGGGGAGCGCCCGGCGTAGGTCGTCAGTGGATGCTGGGATAGGCCCGGCTGAATTGCGCCGACGCCAGCAGGCCGGGGAAGTACTCCGTCAGCAGCTTGACCGCTGCCCCCTTGGCGTCCTGACGCATCAGCACTTTCCGGTCCACACCGATGAAGACCTGTCCGGTAAAGGGCGACACCTCGAATGAAATGAAGCCCGGGGTGTTCAGGAACTGCCGTCTGGCCGACGCCGCCAAGCCTACCCGACCGGCGAACCGCTTGGTCTGAAAGGTCAGATAGTCATCGGCAATAAATACGGATTCTTCTGTTGCCATCGTAATCGGGGATATTCATAGCCTGGATCAGGGGATGTGTTTATAGCGCAATCGGGTCGTGCGATCAAATATCAAGATGCGCATATCCTGATTGTGTTCTTTTGCCTCCGACAGCGCGGACCTTCCCGAGCCGGCCGGCATGGAAATATCCCCGTCATGCAAGCGCATTAGCCTTGCAACCGCCGCCACACAGTTCCGTCATCCATGAACGCCCCCGAACTCCGCTTCCTAGGCCATACCCCCTCCCTCACCTTGCGCGACCGCATCGACAACAACGTGTTCAACGCGCTCTATGCCCGCTCGCTGGTCTACAACACCTGCTGGGAAGACCCGGCCGTGGACCGGCGCGCCCTGCAACTGGGCGCGGACGATACCGTGATGGTGATCTCCAGCGCCGGCTGCAATGCGCTCGACTACGCCCTCGACGGCCCCGAGCGGATCCATGCCGTGGACGCCAACCCGCGCCAGAACGCCCTGCTGGAGCTCAAGATCGCTGCCATCCGCCGGCTCGAATTCGAGGACTTCTTCGCCATCTTCGGCGACGGCCACCACCCGCGCTTCGCCGAACTGTACCGCGACTGTCTGCGCGCCGAGCTGTCGGACTTCGCGCGGGACTGGTGGGACCGGCATGCCGGCTGGTTCACCAGTCCTCTCGGCAGCTTCTACTACCATGGCCTGTCCGGTCTGGTGGCGCGCGCCTTCCGGACCTATTTCCGGCTGCGGCCCAGGCTGTCCGGTGAGATCCGGGACCTGTTCGAGTCCGACGACCTGGCTTCGCAGCGGGCCATCTACGACCAGCGCATCGCCCCGGCATTGTGGACGCCGGCCATGAAATGGGTACTCGGCCGCCAGTTCACCATGAGCCTCCTGGGGGTGCCGCATCCGCAGCGGCGCCTGGTCCAGGCCCAGCACGAGGATGGAGTGGCGGGCTTCGTGCGGGAGGCGATCGAGTACGTGTTCCGGCAACTGCCGGTGGCCGACAACTATTTCTGGCGGGTCTACCTGAACGGCCGCTACACCCCCGAGTGCTGCCCGGAATATCTCAAGCCGGACAATTTCCAGGCCCTCAAGGGCGGCCTGGTCAACCGCATCAGCACCCATACCTGCACGGTCACCGAATTCCTCCACGGCACCCGCAAGCCGATCTCGCGCTTCGTCCTGCTCGACCACATGGACTGGATGAGCAGCTACCATCCATCCGCGCTGGTCGAGGAATGGAACGCCATCCTGAACCGGGCCCGTTCCGACGCGCGCATCCTGCTGCGCAGCGCGCACGAGGACCCGGCCTTCCTGCACTGGGTCCGGGTCGGCCCCTGGCGGCAGCCGCTCGACGGCGCCCTGCGCTTCGATCGCGAACTGGCCGCGCGCCTGCACCGGGACGACCGGGTGCACACCTACGCCGGCTTCATGGTCGCCGATGTCGCCGGCTGACTTCGCGGCCGACGCCCGCGTACTCTGGCGCATGCTGCGCGGCCAGCCCCGGCGCGGCAGCCACGCCGAGCGGCTGGCAGGCTTCTACGCCCCCCAGGCCGACCGCTACGACAGCTTCCGCGCCCGCCTGCTGCACGGCCGCGCCGAACTGATCGAGGCGCTCGAAATCCCCGATGGGGCGCGCGTGGTCGAACTCGGCGCCGGCACCGGCAGCAACCTGGAGGCGCTCGACTGGGCCTGCCCGCTCGCCCGCCTGGCCTCGGTGCAACTGGTCGACCTCTGCCCGCCCCTGCTGGCGGTGGCGCGCCGGCGCGTGGCCGGCCTCGGCAACGTCGAGGTCATCGAGGCCGATGCCACCGCCTGGCGGCCGGCCCAGCCGGTCGACCGGGTCTACCTGTCCTACGCCCTGACCATGATGCCGGACTGGCAGGCCGTACTGGCCAATGCCCACGCCATGCTGGCGCCCGGTGGCCGCCTCGGCGTGGTCGACTTCCACCTGCCCGAAGCCGCCGGCCGGATGGAAAAGGCGTTCTGGCGGCGCTGGTTCGGCCACGACGGCGTGCACCTGTCCGGCCGCCACCTGCCTGCGCTACGGTCACTCTGCCGCGAGTCCCTGGTCCGGGAGCGGCGGGCCGCCCTGCCCTACCTGCCGGTCGTGCGGGCGCCCTACTACCTGTACGTCGGCACCAAGGCGGCCTGACCATGTACCCCAGCCGCGACCGTCTGATCATCATCGATGCCGACGGCACCGTGATCGATGCCTTCGCCGCGATCGGCCTGGCCTTCTACCGCCACGGCATGGACCTCGGCGACCTCGACCGCTTCCAGAAGCGGCGCAACCTGTTCAAGTACCTGGGCGGGTTCAAGGAATTCCCCCGCAACCTGGGCAGGCAGATCGGCAAGGGCGGCCGCAAGGAACTGGTGGCCAGCCTGACCGAGGTGTATCGGGAAGAGGCCGCCCTGTATCCGGGCATGGCCGGGCTGATCCGCGACCTGCTCGACACGCCCGACCTCCGGGTCGGCATGGTCACCCGCAACATCACCCAGGAGCCCGAGATCACCCTGGCGCGCCTGTTCGACCGTCACGGCCTCGACATCGCCCGGCTGGACTTCCTCTATTGCATCCCCCTGCGACAGGAGAAGACGCCCTACTTCAGGGCCGCACGCGAACGCCTCCGGATCAACCCGGCGCTCAGCTATGCCTGCGGCGACGAGCACAAGGACTATGTCGCCGCGCTCGGATCCGGCATGCGGCCGATGATCGTCTCCTACGGCTTCGAGAGCCACCTGCGGCTGACCCGCAAGTTCGCCATACCCGAGGAATTCATCTCGCCGACACCCGAGGTCTTCAATGCCAACCTGAGGCATACCTTGGCCATTGCGCCTGAAATTGCGTGACGGATGGCTCGTATCCTCATAACCTGAAGGCAGCCCAAGGAGACCGGGGTCCGGCCTTGGCCGGGAATCATGGCGCCGGCATGGGCCCGGCGGCCGCACTGCCACAACCATGAAACATTGGCCGAGACATGGCGTCATCAGGATCAGTCCTTTAATCGCGTGCTAGCCCATGAACATCCTGGTCATCAATTGCGGCAGTTCATCGATCAAGTTCCAATTGCTCGACATGGCCGCGGAAATCGCCCTGGCTTCCGGCCTGCTGGAGAGAATCGGCGAAGGCTCGGGCCGGCTCAGCCTGCACTGGACTGAAAGCGGCATCCAGGATGCGCGGCAAAGCGACGAGGACGTCGCCAACCATGCCACCGGCATGGCGCGCATATTCCTGGCCCTGAAGTCGGCCGGCGTGCTCGGCAACGGCAAGCGGCTCGACGCCATCGGCCATCGCGTGGTGCATGGCGGCGAGTTCTTCAGCCGACCGGCCCGGCTCGACGCCGACAGCCTGGGCAAGATCAAGCGCGCCATCCCGCTGGCGCCGCTGCACAACCCGATCAACCTGACCGGGATCGAGGCCTGCATGGCGCTCTTCCCGGACCTGCCCCAGGTGGCGGTGTTCGATACCGCGTTCCACCAGACCATGCCGGAGCGGGCCTGGCGCTACGCCCTGCCCGAACACTGGTATGGCGAGCACGGCGTCCGCCGCTACGGCTTCCACGGCACCTCGCACGGCTACGTCGCCGGCCTGGCCGCGGCCCACCTGGGCCGGCCGCTGGACGAACTCAACCTGATCACGCTCCATCTCGGCAACGGCGCCAGCGCCTGCGCCATCGAACACGGCCGCAGCATCGACACTTCGATGGGCATGACGCCGCTCGAAGGGCTGATCATGGGTACCCGCTGCGGCGACATGGACCCGGCCATCCCGGCCTACATGGAGCGGGAAGTAGGCATGACGCCGCAGGAGGTCGACGACGCCCTGAACCGGGCCAGCGGCCTCAAGGCGATCTGCGGCGACTACGACATGCGCCAGATACTCCGGCGCATGGAGGCCGGCGACGCCCGCGCCGGGCTGGCCTGCGACATGTACGTATACCGTCTGCGCAAGTACATCGGCGCCTATGCCGCGGTACTGGGCCGGGTCGACGCCCTGGTCTTCACCGGCGGCATCGGCGAACACGCAGCCGCCATCCGGCAACGGGTCTGCGCCGGCCTGGACAGGCTCGGCATCCGCCTCGACCCGGTGGCCAATGACGACGTCCGGGCGGCAACCGCCACCATCAGCCACGCCGATTCGCCGATCGCCGTCCTGGTCGCCGCCACCAACGAAGAACTGGAAATCGCCCGCCAGACCGCCGCCTGTCTGGCCGGCTGACTGGCTCAGGAACCACCGGCGTCATTAACCTGTCACGAGGTAAGCCTACGTTTCCACCATCCCGGACGAGGAACCCAAAGTGAACGAACCGATCCTGCCGACCCCCATTCTGACCGACGCCGAGCTGCGCCGCCTCGATGCCTACTGGCGCGCATGCAACTACCTCGCCGCCGGCATGATCTACCTGCAGGACAACCCGCTTTTGCGCGAGCCGCTCAAGCCCGAGCACATCAAGCACCGCCTGCTCGGCCACTGGGGTTCCAGCCCGGGCCTGGCCTTCGGCTACGTGCACATGAACCGGCTGATCAACAAGTACGACCTCGACGCGATCTTCCTGGCCGGTCCCGGCCACGGCGCGCCCGGCGTGCTCGGCCCGGTCTACCTGGAAGGCACCTATTCCGAGATCTACCCGAACAAGGGCGAGGACGCGGAAGGCCTGCGCCAGTTCTTCAAGGAGTTCTCCTTCCCGGGCGGCATCGGCAGCCACTGCACGCCGGAGACGCCCGGCTCCATCCACGAAGGCGGCGAGTTGGGCTATTCGATCTCGCACGCCTTCGGCGCCGCGTTCGACAACCCGGACCTGATCGTCACCGTCATGGTCGGCGACGGCGAATCGGAGACCGCGCCCCTGGCCACCTCCTGGCACTCCAACAAGTTCCTCAACCCCATCCGCGACGGCGCGGTGCTGCCCATCCTTCACCTGAACGGCTACAAGATCAACAACCCGAGCATCCTGTCGCGGGTCTCCCATCAGGAGCTGGAAGACCTGTTCAGGGGCTATGGCTGGACCCCCCATTTCGTCGAAGGCAGCGACCCGATGGCGATGCATCTGCGGATGGCCGAGGTGCTGGAGGCCTGCGTGCTGGAGATCCGCCGTCTCCAGGCCGAGGCGCGCGCCTCCGGCAATCCGGCCCGCCCGCGCTGGCCGATGATCGTGCTGCGCTCGCCCAAGGGCTGGACCGGCCCGAAGACGGTCAACGGCCACAAGGTGGAAGGCTTCTGGCGCGCCCACCAGGTGCCGATGGGCGACGTGCGGTCGAACCCGGAGAATCTCAGGAAGCTGGAAGACTGGCTGCGCGGCTACCAGCCGGAAAAGCTGTTCGACGAAAGTGGCCGCCTGGTGCCGGAACTGAAGGCCCTGGCGCCGAAACACACCCGCCGCATGAGCGCCAACCCGAACAGCAACGGCGGCCTGCTGCGCAAGGCCTTGCGCATGCCGGACTTCCGCGACTACGCCGCCGAAGTCGCCGGCCCCGGCAAGGGATCGGCCGAAAACACCCGCCCACTGGGCAAGCTCCTGCGCGACATCATGGCCGAGAACATGGAGAACTTCCGCGTCTTCGGCCCGGACGAGAACACCTCCAACAAGCTCGACGACATCTACACGGTGAGCAAGAAGACCTGGCTGGCCGAGTTCCTGCCCGAGGACTCGGACGGCAGCGAACTGTCGCCCGACGGACGGGTCATGGAAATGCTCTCCGAACACACCCTGGAGGGCTGGCTGGAAGGCTACCTGCTGACCGGCCGGCACGGCTTCTTCTCGACCTACGAGGCCTTCGTCCACGTCATCGACTCGATGTTCAACCAGCACGCCAAGTGGCTGGCCATGGCGAGCGCGATCCCCTGGCGCGCGCCGGTCTCCTCGCTCAACCTGCTGATCACCTCGACGGTCTGGCGCCAGGACCACAACGGCTTCACCCACCAGGACCCGGGCTTCCTGGACGTGGTGGTGAACAAGAGCCCCAGAGTCACCCGCATCTACCTGCCGCCCGACGTCAACACCCTGCTTTGCGTGTCCGACCACTGCCTGTGCAGCACGGACTACATCAACGTCATCGTCTGCGACAAGCAGAAGCACCTCCAGTACCTGACCATGGATCAGGCCATCAACCACTGCACCAAGGGCATCGGCCTCTGGGACTGGGCCAGCAACGACGAGGGGGCCGAACCGGACGTGGTGATGGTCGGCTGCGGCGACATCCCGACCAAGGAAGCCCTGGCCGCCACCGTGCTGCTGCGCGAGAGCTTCCCGGACATCCGGATACGTTTCATCAACGTGATCGACCTGTACAAGCTGACGCCTTCGACCGAGCACCCGCATGGCCTCACCGACAGGGACTTCGACAGCCTGTTCACCGTGGACCGGCCGATCATATTCAACTTCCACGGCTATCCCTGGCTGATCCATCGCCTGACCTACCGCCGCACCAACCACCACAACCTGCACGTGCGCGGCTACAAGGAGAAGGGCAGCATCAACACGCCGCTGGAGTTGGCGATCCAGAACGAGATCGACCGCTTCTCGCTGGCCATCGACGTGATCGACCGGATTCCGAAATTGAAGGTGGCCGGCGCCCACGTCAAGGAGCGCCTGCGCGACCTGCAGATCGAGTGCCGTCGCTATGCCTACGAACACGGCGTCGACCTGCCCGAGGTGGACAACTGGACCTGGCCCTACTGACTGATCGGCGTCCTGTCCACGCCAGCGGACAGGACGCGCGGACACTTCGAGTTATCGAGAAAAGCAGCCATGTCAGACATCGCAGAACGATCCCTGCACACCCGGACCGCCCGTTCGGCCGACGCCATCAAGCGTTCGTTCACCGACAACCTGTTCTACGTCACCGGCAAGACCTTCGACAAGGCCACGCCGGTCGACCACTACAGCGCGCTGGCCTACACCGTGCGCGACCGGCTGCTGGCGCGCTACGTCGCCGCGGCCGAGATCTACCAGCAGCACGGCGCCAAGACCGTGGCCTACCTGTCGGCCGAGTTCCTGATCGGGCCGCAACTGGGCAACAACATCCTCAACCTGGGCATGTGGGACAACACCCGCAAGGCCATGGCCGACCTGGGCCTCGATCTCGATACCATCCTGGCCACGGAACCCGAGCCCGGTCTCGGCAATGGCGGCCTTGGCCGCCTGGCCGCCTGCTACATGGACTCCCTGGCCACCCTGGAGATACCGGCCATCGGCTATGGCATCCGCTACGAATACGGCATCTTCGACCAGGCGATCCGCGACGGCTGGCAGGTCGAGGTGGCCGACGCCTGGCTGCGCAACGGCAACCCCTGGGAGTTGGCCAACCTGCAGCGCCGCTACCCGGTCAAGCTGGGCGGCCGCACCGAGCCGTATTGCGACGACACGGGCAGGCTGCGGGTGCGCTGGCTGCCGGAAACCACCATCTACGGCCTGGCCTACGACACCCCGATCCTGGGCTATGGCGTGCTCAACGTGAACAAGCTGCGCCTGTGGAAGTCCGAAGCGCACGAGTCCTTCGACCTGCAGGCCTTCAACACCGGCGACTACTACGGTGCCGTGGACGACATGGTGGCGGCGCAGAACATCAGCAAGGTGCTCTACCCCAACGACGAGCCCGAGGCCGGCAAGGAACTGCGCCTGCGCCAGCAATACTTCTTCGTCTCCTGCTCGCTGCAGGACATGCTGCGCGTCACCGTGCGCGACAGCGGCAGCCCGGAGGGCTTTCCGGATCTGTTCGTCGCCCAGTTGAACGACACCCACCCGGCCATCGCCATCGCCGAGTTCATGCGCCTGTTGCTCGACGACTATCACCTGGACTGGCAGCGCGCCTGGGAGCTGACCCGCAGGAGCTTCGCCTACACCAACCACACCCTGCTGCCGGAGGCGCTGGAGACCTGGCCGCTGGACCTGTTCCAGCGCAACCTACCGCGCCATCTGGAGATCATTTTCGAGATCAACAGCCGCTTCCTGGATGAGGTCCGGGTGCGCTTCATGGACGACCTCGGCCGCCTCACCCGCATGTCCCTGATCGACGACACCGGCGGCCAGCGCCGGGTGCGCATGGCCAACCTGGCCTGCGTCGGCAGCTTCGCCATCAACGGCGTCGCGGCCCTGCACACCGAGCTGCTCAAGAACACCGTGCTGAAGGATTTCCACGACCTCTGGCCGGAGAAATTCAGCAACAAGACCAACGGCGTCACTCCGCGCCGCTTCATCGCCCTGGCCAACCGGCCGCTGGCCGCGCTGCTGGAGGAAACCATCGACCACGACTGGCTGCGCGACCTGAACCAGCTGGCCAGGCTGGAGCCCTACGCCGAAGACGCCGGTTTCCGCGAGCGCTGGCGCCAGGTCAAGCGCCTGGCCAAGGTCAACCTGGCCCACCACATCAAGGCGGCGACCGACATCGACGTCGACCCGGACAGCCTGTTCGACATCCAGACCAAGCGCATCCACGAGTACAAGCGCCCGCACCTCAACCTGCTCCACATCGTCGCCCTGTACAACCGCGTCAAGCACGACCCCAGCCTAAACATGACCCCGCGCACCTTCATCTTCGGCGGCAAGGCGGCACCGGGCTACCGCATGGCCAAGCTGATCATCAAGCTGATCCACTCGGTGGCCGGGGTGATCAACCGCGACCCCCAGGCCAACCGCCTGATGCGCGTGGTGTTCGTGCCCGACTTCAACGTCAAGACCGCCCAGCACATCTATCCCGCCGCCGACCTGTCGGAACAGATCTCCACCGCCGGCAAGGAGGCCTCGGGCACCGGCAACATGAAGTTCTCCATGAACGGCGCCCTGACCATCGGCACCCTGGACGGGGCCAACGCGGAAATCCGCGCGGCGGTCGGCGCCGACAACTTCTTTTTGTTCGGTCTTACCGTCGACCAGGTCGAGGCGGCCTGGGCGCAGGGCTACCACCCCGGCCGCTTCATCGACCAGGAACCCGAACTGCGCGCCGCGCTCGACCTGATCGACTCGGGCCTGTTTTCGCACGGCGACCGCGACCTGTTCCGCGACTTCACCGGCTCGCTGCGCCACCACGACCCCTACCTGGTCTGCGCCGATTTCAGCGCCTACCTGGCCTGCCAGCATGCCGCCGGCCGCTTTTATCAGGACAGCGAAGCCTGGACCCGCATGGCCATCCTCAATGTCGCCCGCATCGGACGCTTCTCCTCGGACCGTGCCATCCGGGAATATTGCGACGAGTTGTGGCAGGTCCGACCGATCTCCATGCACGGCTTTGGCTGAGCAAATCGCCGCAGCAGGGCCCGGTCCTCAATCCGGCCAGGCGGGACCAGGAAATAAAGTGCATGCGACACGCAGAACAGCGGTAGATTGGGCCATCCGGCACGCGCCGCCCAGCCATATGTTCACGAAACAAGCCGTCCTGGGCCGGCCAAACGACCCTCGCCAAACGGACTACCCGTCAACCCACCACCGACCATAAGTAATGTCCTCCAAACCACCTTCTGACCCCCCGTCGTGCCAGCACTGCCGATACTTCCATGCCCATGACCAGCATGGCCATGGCGACTGCCACCGCTTCCCCCCCAGCTTTGCCGGCGAGGTCTCGCCGAACGAGAAGCATCACTGGAGACATCCCATCGTCTCGCTGCTGGAATGGTGCGGTGAATATGCGCCCAGGCAGCCTCTTTGATGCCGGAAACGCGGCAACCCCCGCTCGAACCCGGCATCTGCAGCCATACTGTGTACCGACCCTCGCAACCAAGCCATCGGGTAGCTAGCGTGCCTGGACTGCATTGCATTACACACGCAATCATGCCGCACGGCGTCAAGGAGAAGCACAGGCCGCAGCACTGACGTTTAGCGGCTGACAGGATCTTGATCGGCATGCACGACATATCGGGAGGACCCCCATGAGTTCAACCCAGGATGACGAAAGTAGCCAGGAACAGGCGCGCGAAGCCTTTATTGCGGGCATGAAAACCCGGATCGAGCAGGCTCAGGCCAGCGGACAATCGCCCGAGCAGATCCAGATGCTGGCCGCGGCCTATGCCAGGGAAGAGATGCAGCGGCAGCTTCCGCAAGCCATGTCACGAGCAAAGTCCTGGTGGTCAGGCTTGCGCAACTTCATGCTCGTCGGAGCACTCGCGCTGGGGCTTGCCATCGGCTTGGCGCTATTCGTCGAGCAGGACTACGCAACACCCTTGTGCGAGCACTATGCCGTTCAACATGGCGTCACGTATCGAGGCCTCGAATACCCCGTGATCGGGGGAAGCAGCCGCACTACGTCAAGGTCCGGCAGCTGCATGGTTGTCAATTCCGCTGGTTCGCAAAACACCGTCTCGTTGAGCTCGTTGGAGCCCAATGCGGCCATTGCCATACTGGTGAGCTTTGCCCTGCAGATCGAGGTCACCACCCCTATTGCCTTCGTTCTCATCGCCTTGTTGGCCACATCGTTGCGCAAGCTCAAATGAGCTTGAATGACCAGGGTACAGGCAACTTAGCGTCGGCTGCATGAGCACGGAATATCAGGCCAGGGCCGTCCGCAGGCGCGCCTCGTCGAGGAAATAGTGGCAGATTTCCTGGCCGGCCAGCTCCAGCACCGGCAACAGGCGACCATATCGCTCGGCCAGCCCGCCCTCCCAGCCGACGTCGACCTCGGTCAGGGCAAACCCGAGTTGCGGCTGCAAGGCCTGCAGGCCGGCCCTCATCTCGTCGCAGAGATGGCAGCCGGCCCGGCCGTATAGAACCAGTTCAGTCAAGCCGCAGCGGGATGTACAGCGAACCGTCGCCGCGCCTGATCAGCAGGGCGATGCTCTTGCGGCCCTTGACGCCGATCGCCTTGGCCAGTTCGCCGGCGCTGTTCACCGGCTGGTTGCCCGCCGCCACGATGACATCGCCGGACCGGATGCCGGCACGCGCAGCGGCGCCCACGGCGTCCTCGACCAGGACGCCGGAGTCGATCTTGAGCTGGCGTTTCTGTTCGGCGCCGAGCGCGCTGACCGCCAGGCCGGCCTGATCGGTCTTGCCACTCTCGGCAGCCGCCGACTTGGCATTTTCCATCTCGCCGATCTTGACCGTAATGTCGCGGCTGGCACCCTTGCGCCAGACGGTCATGACCACCTCGCTGCCCGGCTTGGCGGCCCCGACCAGCAGGGGCAGGTCGCTCGAAGAATCGATGGCCTTGCCGTCGAACTTGAGGATGATGTCGGAGGGCTTGAGGCCGGCCTTGTCGGCCGGGCTGCCGTCTTCGACCTCGGCCACCAGGGCGCCGCGCGACTTGCCGAGACCGAAGGAGTCCGCCAGGTCGGCGGTGACTTCCTGTACCAGCACGCCGAGGCGGCCGCGGCTGACCTTGCCGCTGCCCTTGAGCTGGCTCATCACGTCCATCGCCACGTCGATGGGAATGGCGAACGAGAGGCCCATGTAGCCGCCGGAGCGGGAGATGATCTGGGAGTTGATGCCGACCACCTCGCCCTTCATGTTGAACAACGGGCCGCCCGAATTGCCCGGATTCACCGCCGCATCGGTCTGGATGAACGGGGTGTAGCTTTCCTGCGGCAGCGAACGGCCCTTGGCCGACACGATGCCGGCCGTGACCGAGTTCTCGAACCCGAACGGGGCGCCGATCGCCAGCACCCATTCGCCCACCCTGAGCTTGTCGGGATCGCCGATGGTCACCACCGGGAGCTTGTCGGCATCGATCTTGAGCAGTGCCACGTCGGACTTCTCGTCGCTGCCGATCACCTTGGCGCGGAACTCGCGCCGGTCCGGGAGCTTCACGGTCACTTCGTCGGCATCGTCGACGACATGGGTGTTGGTCAGGATGTAGCCGTCGGCGCTGACGATGAAGCCGGAGCCCTGGCCCCGGCGTGGATGCGGGCTGCCGTTTTCCGGCATGTTGAGTTCGGGCATGCCGAAGTGCTTGAAGAACTTGAGCATCTCGTCCGGCGCCTTGCCGCGCAATTGGGGCCGGGCATCCTGGGTGGTCGTGATGTTGACGACCGAGGGAGACTGCTTCTCGGCCAGGTCGGTGAAATCGGGCAGTGGACCGGCGTGCGCGGCCACCGCAGTGCCGATGGACAAAAACAGCCAAGCGATGCATTTCTTCATGTCACCTCTCCAGAATCAGTTTGAAGACAAGCAGCGAGCCATCAAGCCCGCATCAGCCAACTGAACAGCCGGCCGAGCCTTTTCTGAGAATGACCGGCGAAGGCAGGGACCGTCGGCGTTTCAGCCACAGTGCCGCAATCATCAATCCGGCCACACTGCCTGCCACGGCCTGGAGCTCGCCCCAGATGCCGCCCAGCAAGGCGCCCAGCAGGAGCAACATGAGAGGCACCAGGTATCCTGAAATCGCGGCCTGCAACAGGGCGCCTTCCTCGATACCCACCACTACCGTTTCACCCGCCTGGGCCGAGATTGGATTCAAAACGGCATACTCGGGTTCCCGCGGATGCAGCATGCGGACGAAGGTCGAACTGCCGCAGCCCTTGCCGCCGCAAGCGCCGCAGGAGGAGGGGCTTTCAGTGAGCACCCAGGCCAGATCACCCTCGACGCGGACCACACGGGCGGAATTCTCCAGCATCGTAATCAGTGCACGGACAGGTTCATGGCCACGGCTTCCACCGCCGGCCAGGGCGCGTCACCCAGCACGGTCACCTGATAGGGGCCGATCTTGCGGGTCAGCATGTTCATCATGCCGCGCGTGCTTTGCCCCTTCATGCTGACCAGATTCTTCGGCGCCGGCTCGACGAACATCGAGATGTAGCTGAGGCCGTCGCTGAACACCCAGTGTTCCACCTCGCCATTGCGATTCGGCAACTTGCGCTTGATGGCAACCTCCCTGGTGTAGCCAGGGGGCAGCACCTTCACGACGATCGCACCGCTATCGATCGGGTGCAGGTCGTCCGAAGGGATCATGTCGGGCATCTCGGGGTCGGTTTTACCGGACGAACCAGTATGTACGCTGGTGAAGGTATATTGCACCAGGGGGTGGCCGTCGCCATCCACCAGCGCGGCCTTCAACGGCAGGCCGGTCATCTGGTCGGCACAGAGCAGGTAGCCCCAGCGGTATTGATCCTTGGGCACCAGTTCCAGCGAACGGCATTCCTGTCCGGCCACCCGGTCGAGGCTGCCCAGGCGCAGGGAATAGTTCTCGACCAGCCGGGCCGTGTTTTCCGGCAACAGATCGGGGAAATGCCGGCTGCCCAGGCGCCGCTCCAGCCTTTTCCCCTTGGCATCCCATACCAGGGTCACCGACTTGTTCCGGTAACAGCGGATCTCGCGCTGGCGGCCATCCAGGACCACCAAACGGCTGCTGCTGGACGGACCGTTGGCATGATTCTCCACCTGCACGGTCTTCATGCGGTCGCCCATCTGCATGACGAAGATGCCCTCATAGGGCAACTTGCGTGAGGCATCGGAGACACGCTGCAACCAGGAAACCGCCTCGGCATCCGAAATATCGGGCCCGGCCCAGGCTGGAACGGCAATCGCCGCGACCAGTGCCAGCGCCCACCGGTGAATCATTGGCCTCCTCCGGCGAGAGAAACCTGGGTGAAGCGCATTTCCGGTTCCCCTGCCACGGCATAGGCATAGTCCTGATGCGCCGCCAGATAGGGCTGGGCATCGTTATTCGAAGCCAGGGCAACGGTGGCAGGGACATCGTTGGCGGCCACCGTCACGGCCGGTTCCCCGCCGCCCTGGGGCGACACGTAGATGACGGTCCAGGCGATCGCCGCGACGGCGGCGGCGGCCGCCATCAGGTAATAAGGTCGGTGGTGCACCGGCTCGGCCGGCATGGGCGCCAGGACGGTCGGCTCCTCGGCCAGCGCGGCAAGAATACGGGCATTGAGGCCGGGGCGCTCGACCCGGCATCCGCGCATGACATCGCCGATCAGGCTGTACTCCGCCCACAGTCGCGTGGCATCAGCCTCCTTGCCGGCCCGGACAATGCCACGTTTCGATTCATCGGGATCGAGTTCACCGTCGAACAGCGCGGAAAGCCATTCCTCCGCATCGGTATCAGGCAGGCGTTGTGCGTTCAGTTTGTCCATCTTCACCACCTCTTGTCTTCGGACGTACCAAGGAATGGCCGCAACTTGGCGGCGATCGCCTCGCGTGCCCGGAAAATCCGGGACCGAACCGTACCGATGGGGCAACCCATCATCTCGGCGATCTCCTCATAACTCAGCCCCTCCATCTCCCGCAGGGTGATGGCGGTGCGTAACTCTTCCGGCAGTGCTTCGACGACCTGATTCACCGCCATGGCAATCTGCTTGGACATCAACTCCGTCTCCGGCGTGCTGATGTCCCTGGCCACCAGGCGTTCGTCAGGCTCGTCGTCATCGCCCATGGCCTGGTCGCTGATCGTCGGCATCGCCTTCTTGCGCGTAGCCAGATAGTTCTTGGCCGTATTCACGCCGATCCGGTACAGCCAGGTATAAAAAGCCGCGTCACCACGAAAATTCGGCAACGCCCGGTAGGCCTTGATGAAGGTTTCCTGGGCGATGTCCTCGACCTCTTCAGGATCGCGGACCATGCGTGACAACAGCCTGAACAACCTGCGCTGATACTTCTCGACCAGCAGTCCGAAGGCACGCTTGTCGCCTGCGCGCGCCCTTTCCACCAGTTGCCGGTCTATATCCTGCTCGCTCATGATCGAATACGCCTTGGACGTCAACGCCCGTAGCCCAACCCTTTCCATTTCAAAACCGGGCTAGTATAACCGTCATGAAGCGCCAGCACTGCCCTACTGACACACCCTGATCCATGGAAGTTCCCCCATACCAAAGCCTGTTTCAGCAGTAAACAGGCCCCACGTTGAGACCGCGATCGGATGGATGCAAGGCGCGTCGCGCCGGCCATGGTCATTCCATGGCCAAGCGGCGCAACGCCGCAGACGCCGATCCCGGCCTCAACCCGAAGGGCCGGTTGCCTGCGGGCGCATTGCGGTGTTGCGGGTGACTCGTGGAGAATGGCTACACTTCGTCCCCCGCGCCTTGCACTGCATCCCGCAGGCAGCCGGCGCGGGGTATGTTTACTGCTGAAACAGGCTCCCATGCAGACTTACGATGTCCTGATCATCGGCTCCGGCCTTGCCGCCTGCACCCTGGCGCTGTCCCTGCCCGAGCACCTCAAGGTGCTGATGATCACCAAGAAGACCTTCTCGGACAGTTCCAGCGCCATGGCCCAGGGCGGCATCGCCGCGGCGTTTTCCGGCGAGGACAGCTTCGCCGAACACATCCGCGACACCCTGGTCGCCGGGGCAGGCCTGTGCGACGAGGCGGCCGTCCGCTATGTCGTGGAGCACGGCCCGGAGGCGATCAAGTGGCTGATCTGGCAGGGCGTGCCGTTCGACCGGGAAGCGAACGGCTACCACCTCACCCGCGAAGGTGGCCACAGCCAGCGGCGCATCTTCCATGTCGCCGACGCCACCGGCGCCGGGGTGCAGGAAACCCTGATGGCCCGGTTGCGCGCTGCGCCCAACGTCGAATTCAAGGAACGCCACATCGCGATCGACCTGATCACCGGCAGGAAACTCGGCCAGGCCGACCGGCGCGTCTACGGCGCCTATGTGCTCGACAGTGCGGTCGACCAGGTCGAGACCATCGCTGCCGGCCACACCGTGCTGGCCACCGGCGGCGCCGGCAAGGTCTTCCTGTACACCTCCAACCCGGACACCGCCACCGGCGACGGCATCGCCATGGCCTGGCGGGCCGGCTGCCGGGCCGCCAACCTGGAGTTCGTGCAATTCCACCCGACCTGCTTGTACCACCCCCAGGCCAAGTCCTTCCTGATCACCGAGGCCATGCGCGGCGAAGGCGCCTTGCTGCGCCTGCCCGACGGCACCCGCTTCATGCCCGAACATGACCCGCGTGCCGAACTTGCCCCGCGCGACATCGTCGCCCGCGCCATCGACTTCGAGATGAAAAAACGCGGCCTCGACTGCGTCTATCTGGACATCACCCATCAGCCGGCCAAGTTCATCGTCGCTCACTTCCCCAACATCTATGCCCGCTGCATGGAACTGGGCATCGACATCACCCAGGAGTGGATTCCGATCGCCCCAGCCGCCCATTACACCTGCGGCGGCATCGTGGTCGACCAGAACAGCCGCACCGATCTCGACAACCTTTACGCCATCGGCGAGACCACCTGCACTGGGCTGCACGGCGCCAATCGCCTGGCCAGCAACTCACTGCTCGAATGCCTGGTCTACGGCCGCGCCGCCGCTGCCGACATCGCCCAGGGCCGGCCGGCCGAGGCGCCCGAACTGCCCGATTGGGATGAAAGCCGGGTCACCGATGCCGACGAACAGGTCGTCATCACCCACAACTGGCACGAGTTGCGCAGCTTCATGTGGGACTACGTCGGCATCGTGCGCACCAATAAGCGACTGGAGCGGGCGGCGCACCGCATCCGTCTGCTCAGGGAAGAGATCAACGAGTACTACAGCAACTTCAGGGTCGGCAACGACCTGATCGAATTGCGCAACCTGGTCGAGACCGCCGACCTGATGGTGCGTTGTGCGCAGTTGCGGCATGAGAGCCGGGGACTGCATGCATCGAGGGACTATCCGGATTTGTTGCCGGAGGCCAGAAATACGGTGCTGGAACCGGAGTGATAGGCTCGCCCCTTGGGTGAGGAGCGGGGGTGATGGAGCAGCGGCTAATCAGCCTCACCACCTAAGAGTTGAGGCCCTACATTGCTAAGCAGCTTAGGCCGGGGGCGCCCGGCAGGCGCATTACTTTCTTTGCTCGTGCAAAGTAAAGTAATCAAAGAAAGCACTCCCCGCTTCACCGCCCTTCGGGTTCCGAATTTTTCCAACACCGTTCGGGCGGCTGCGCAACTCGCCCTTCGGGCTCAGACAGTGCTCGCCGACTTCCCCCGAACAGTGTTGGAAAAATTGGCGGCTCAGAGGGGAAGGTACGGCACCCCCTACCCACCCCCGCACGCGTGAACGGATTCGAAAAGAGGATATGCGTCGCTTACGCGACGCTGTTAAATCCCCTTCAGCCGGAGCCGAGGATTCCGGTCTCGGCCGGGGGAAGTCGGCGAAAGGTGTCTGAGCGTAGCGAGTTCTTTCGCCGCCCGGCCGAGACCGGAAGCCTCGGGGTTTCGACGGATGTGGGGCGACCTTCTTTTGGTTCCTTTTCTTGGTCGAGCAAGAAAAGGAACTGGCCGCCGGGCCACCCCGGCCTGAGCCAACTTGCGCATGGAAAGCTCAAATCGGGCGACAACGCATACATAACCGTTGTTCCCTCACCCCCTCCCGGCGGGAGAGGGGATGAATAGCCGCCTTACTTCTTCGCCCGCCCGGCCAGGAAGTGCACCAGCAACGGCACCGGCCGGCCGGTGCCGCCCTTTTCCTTGCCGGACTTCCAGGCCGTCCCGGCGATATCCAGGTGCGCCCACTTGTACTTCTTGGCAAAGCGCGACAGGAAGGCCGAGGCGGTGATGGTGCCGCCGGCACGGCCGCCGATGTTGGCCATGTCGGCGAAGTTGCTCTTGAGCAGCTCCTGATAGTCGTCCAGTAGCGGCAACTGCCAGCAGCGGTCGCCGGCCTCCTCGCCGGCCACATAGACCTCGCGGGCCAGGGCATCGTCGTTGGCCAGCAGGCCGGACACGACATGGCCCAGGGCGATCACGCAGGCGCCGGTCAGGGTGGCGATGTCGATCACCGCCGCCGGCTCGAAACGCTCGGCATAGGTCAGGGCATCGCACAGGATCAGGCGGCCTTCGGCATCGGTGTTGAGCACCTCGATGGTCTGGCCGGACATCGAGGTAACGATGTCGCCCGGCTTGTTGGCACTGCCGTTGGGCAGGTTCTCGCAGGTCGGGATCAGGCCGACCACATTGAGCGGCAGCTTCAGCTCGGCCACGGCCTGCATCGTGCCCAGCACCGAGGCGGCGCCGCACATGTCGTACTTCATCTCGTCCATCTCGGCGGCCGGCTTGAGCGAGATGCCGCCGGAGTCGAAGGTGATGCCCTTGCCGACCAGAACCACCGGCTGCTCGGCCTTGGCGCCGCCGTGGTACTGCAGGACGACGAACTTGGGCGGCTGGTCGGAACCCTTGGCCACCGACAGGAACGAACCCATGCCGAGCTTCTCCAGGTCCTTCTGTTCCAGGACCTGAATCTTCAGCTTGTGCGCCTTGGCCAGGTCCTTGGCCTGATCGGCCAGGTAGGTCGGCGTGCAGTGGTTGCCCGGCAGGTTACCCAGGTCCTTGGCCAGGTTGACGCCGTTGACGATGGCCTGGCCGCGGGCGACGGCGGCCTTGGCCGCCTTCGCCTCGTCCGCCCCGACCACGAGGGTGAGCTTGCCCAGGCTCGGCCGGGACTCGTCCTTCTGGCTCTTCAGGCGGTCGAAACGATACAGCGCCTCGCCGGCCGACAGGACGATCTGCTCGGCCTTCCAGTCCGCGCCGCGCCCGCCCACCGGAACCTCGACCAGGAACATCGCCGCCTCGGCGGCGCCGGTGCCGCTGGCGGCCTTGACCGCCGCCCGGACGGCATCCAGATAGGCCTTGTCGTTGACCTCACCCTCCTTGCCCAGGCTGACCATCAGCACCCGTTCACAGGCCAGGCCGGGCAGGTTGTGCAGCATCAGGGTGGACCCGGCCTTGGCGTCCAGGTCGCCGCGCTTGAGGATGCCGGCGAGGCCGCCTTCGCTGGCCAGGTCGAGCGCCTTGGCCGCCGGCGTGAGCTTGCGTTGCTCGTACACGCCGACCACCGCGCAGGCGGTCTTCAATATCTCGGGGCTGCGGCTTTTTATGCTAAATTCCACGACGAACTCCTCATCTATCTATCAATCAGCTCGGGCACGCCCGATCCGGGTTTAGGATTCCTTCAGTCCCGCCAGCATAAATCAAAGCATGCGCCTGTATCAAAAAGCCCTCTTGCGGGAAATGACCGCCACGACGGGGATCGCACTGGGCGTCATCTCGGCCATACTACTGGTCATCATGTCGGTCCGCATCCTGGGCAACGCCGCCCTGGGCGAGATCACGGTCTCCGCGGTACTCCCCTTCATCACCTTCGCCTATCTGCGTTTCCTGCATATCCTGCTGTCGCTGGCCTTGTTCACCGGCGTATTGCTGACCCTTTCGCGCTACTGGCAGGACAGCGAAATGGTGATCTGGTCGGGCGCGGGCCTGTCGCCGATGGGCTGGATCGGGCCGGTACTGCGCTTCGCCATTCCGATCACCCTGATCGTCGCGGTGCTCAGCCTGGCGCTGATGCCCTGGCTGTCGCGGCAAAAGACCGAATACGAGGATTACCTGTCGGCACGGAACGACGAGGCCGCCAACCTGACCCCGGGCATCTTCGCGGAAACCCAGCACGGCAACCGGGTCTACTTCGTCGAGAACATCAAGGATCGCGGTCCCGACGTGCGCAACGTATTCATCGAATCGGAAGAACAGGGCCGCACCGGCATCGTGGTCGCCAGCCAGGGCGCGGTCGAGACCATGGCCAACGGCGACCGCTTCCTGGTCCTGCGCGACGGCCGCCGCTATGAAGGCATCCCGGGCCAGGCCGATTACCGGGTGGTGAATTTCGCCCGCTACGGTTTTCGTCTCGATCCGGTGCAGATCACCGCCCAGGCCGCACGACCCAAGGAATTGGACACCCTGCAGCTGCTGAGCAACCCGACGCCGGCCAACCAGGCCGAATGGGCCTGGCGGATCGGCGCCCCGATCAGCGCCCTCATGCTGGCCCTGTTCGCCATCCCGATCAGCTATTTCAACCCGCGGGTCGGACGTTCCTTCAACATCCTGCTGGCCGTGCTGCTGTTCACCCTGTACGTCAACATCATCAGTCTCAGCCAAGCCTGGGTGGGACGCGGCGCGATGAGCGCCGGCACCAGCGTGCTGCTGGTGCATGGCGTGGCCTTTGCCCTCCTCGCCGCCACCTATTGGTGGCGTTACGGCCGGGCGCTGAGCCGGGGCCGCCGATGACCCTGCTGTTTCGCTACCTGAGCCGCCAGATCCTGGCCTCCTTCGGTCTCGCCCTGGTCGCGCTGCTGGCCTTGTTCGGGATTTTCGATCTGATCGGCGAACTGGAAGCGGTGCGCCCGGACGGCTACACCACCAGCCGCGCCTTCCTGTTCGTCCTGCTGAGCGTACCCGGCCGCGCCCAGGAACTGCTGCCCATCGCCGCCCTGCTCGGCGCCATCTTCGCCTTCGCCCGGCTGGCCGCGAATTCCGAGTTCACCATCATGCGCGCCTCCGGCCTGTCCACCGCGCGTCTGGTTGGCTACATGGCGGTCCTGGGGGGGCTGCTCGGCGGCGCCACCCTGCTGGTGGGCGAATACCTCACCCCCCCCTCCGAGCGGCTCGCCCAGCAGATCAAGATCCGCAGCACCACCGGCATCGTCGCCCAGGAATTCCGCTCCGGCCTGTGGGCCAAGGATGGCCGCACCTTCATCAATATCCGCCAGATGCTCCCGGACGCCTCCCTGGTCAACGTGCGCATGTACGAGTTCGACGATCTGTTCCGGCTGCATCGCATCCAGTTGTCCGAATCGGCCCACTGGACCGAGACCGGACAATGGCAGTTGAAAAACGTCACCGAAACGACCATCACGGACCAGGGCACCCAGGTCTCCAGGCAGCCCTCAATGACCTGGCAATCCCCCATCACGCCCGACCTGCTCTCGGTGCTGATGGTGAACCCGGACCGCATGGCCGTCACCACGCTGTATTCCTACGTCAACTACCTGAAGGCCAACCAGCAGAAGGCCACCCGCTATGAAATCGCCCTCTGGAGCAAGCTGGCCCTCCCGCTGGCGGCACCGGTGATGCTGCTGCTGGCGCTGCCGTTCGCCTACCAGCAGGCGCGCGACAGCAAGCCCGGCAGCCGCATCCTGCTGGGCATCCTGATCGGCCTCGGGTTCCATCTGCTCAACCGGATGTTCGGCAACCTCGGCCTGCTCAACGATTGGCCGCCGATCCTCAGCGCGCTGCTGCCCCTGACGGTCTTCTCCAGCGCCGCGCTGGTCGCGGTCTGGCGGATCGAGGCGCGTTAGGCGCCGGCCTTATTCGTCGATCACCAGCCGGGTCCCGGCCAGGCGATCATGCATGAATTGCCGGTCGCGATCCCACCCTGCCCAGAACAAACCGAAACCGAACCCGGCCACGCCCAGGACCGCCAGCGCATAACGCAACCAGGCCTGGCCGTAGCCGACGCGGGTCCCATCCTGGCCGACCAGCCGGATGCGCCAGGTCTTCATGGCCAGGGTCTGGCCGCCGCGATGCCAGAACCAGGTGAAATAAAGCCCGGCCGCCAGCAGCAGGTAGACTTGGAAGACCAGCCGTGGCAGGCCGCTCCTGACGTCCGGCAATAGCCCGACCACCACGAAGGAGGCCACAAACAGCACCGCCGCAAGCAGCAATGCATCATAAAAAAGGCTGACCAGACGGCGCTTGATAGTGGGGGTTGGCATGATTCTGAAACTATACCGTTATTTTCATTTGCGATTCCGCCAGACGGTGGATATAATCCGCTGCTCTCTGCATGGCTGAATTTTTTGGAGCGAAGCATGTACGCGGTTATTCGTACCGGTGGCAAACAATACAAGGTAGCGGCCGGTGGCAAGCTCAAGGTCGAGACCTTGCCTGCCGAAGTCGGCAGTGAAATCATTCTCAACGACGTCCTGATGGTCGCCGACGGCGACGACATCAAGATCGGCGCGCCTGTCGTGGCCGGCGCCAGCGTCAAGGCAACCGTCCTGTCCCATGGTCGTGGCGAAAAGGTGATGATCTTCAAGATGCGTCGCCGCAAGCACTACCGCAAGACCCAGGGCCATCGCCAGAACTATACGGAAATCCGCATCGACGGCATTTCCGCCTGATTTGGAGAATTTGAACCATGGCACACAAAAAAGCAGGCGGCAGTTCACGTAACGGTCGCGACTCCAAGCCAAAGATGCTGGGCGTCAAGCGCTACGGCGGCCAGTTCGTTCCGGCCGGCAACATCCTGGTCCGTCAGCGCGGCACCCAATTCCACCCCGGCCTCAACGTCGGCGTCGGCAAGGACTTCACCTTGTACGCCCTGGTCGACGGCACCGTGGAATTCCGCCTCAAGGGCCCCCAGCAGCGCCGCACGGTGAGCGTGATCCCCGTCCAGGCCTGAACGACTAAACGATCGTAAGAGCCCTATCCTCGGATAGGGCTTTTTTATTTCACCAGGCAGCAAAGTTTCCAGCAGGCGACCATGAAATTCATCGACGAAGCCCGCATCGAAGTCATTGCCGGCAAGGGCGGCAATGGCGCGGCCTCGTTCCGGCGCGAGAAGTTCATCCCCCTGGGTGGCCCAGACGGCGGCGACGGCGGCCGCGGCGGCAGCATCTGGGCGGTCGCCGACCGCAACATCAACACCCTGGTCGAGTACCGCTACACCCGGCATTTCCGTGCCCGCAGCGGCGAGGGCGGCCGCGGTTCAGACTGCTACGGCAAGGGTGCCGACGACATCATCCTGCGCGTCCCGGTCGGCACCGTGATCCGCGACGAGGATAGCGGCGACCTGGTCGCCGACCTCGCCGCGGACGGCCAGCGCGCCCTGCTCGCCAAGGGCGGCAAGGGCGGCCTCGGCAACCTGCATTTCAAGTCCAGCACCAACCGGGCCCCGCGCCAGTGCACACCCGGCGAGGAGGGCGAGGAACGCCGGCTCAACCTGGAATTGCGCGTGCTGGCCGACGTCGGCCTGCTCGGCATGCCCAACGCCGGCAAGTCCACCTTCATCCGCGCCGTCTCCGCCGCCCGGCCCAAGGTCGCCGACTACCCGTTCACCACCCTGCATCCCAACCTGGGCGTGGTCCGGGTCGATACCGACCGCAGCTTCGTGATCGCCGACATCCCCGGCCTGATCGAGGGCGCCGCCGAAGGCCACGGCCTCGGCCACCAGTTCCTGCGCCACCTGGCCCGCACCCGGTTGCTCCTGCACCTGGTCGACCTGGCGCCGTTCGACCCCGCGGCCGACCCGGTGCACGAGGCCCGGGCCATCGTCGAGGAACTGCGCAAATACGACGAGGACCTCTATCGCAAGCCACGCTGGCTGGTACTCAACAAGCTCGACCTGATCCCGGCAGAGGAACGCCAGGCCCGCGTCGACGCCTTTGTCCAGGCCTTCGGCTGGACCGGGCCGGTGTTCGCCATCGCCGCCATCAGCGGCGACAACTGCCAGCCGCTCACCTACGCCATCATGGCCCACCTGGACGAGATGAAGCGCACGGAAGGGCCGGAGGACCCCGAGGAGCCGGCCGAATGAGCCAATCGATCATCGCCGACGCCGGCCGCATCGTGGTCAAGGTCGGCAGCGCCCTGGTCACCAACGACGGCCGCGGCCTCGACCACGCCCGCCTGGCCCGCTGGGCCGAACAGATCGCCGCCCTCAACAAGCTCGGCAAGGAGGTCGTCCTGGTCTCCAGCGGCGCCATCGCCGAGGGCATGCAACGCCTGGGCTGGAGCAAGCGGCCACGGGCGGTGAACGAACTCCAGGCCGCCGCCGCGGTCGGCCAGATGGGTCTGATCGAGGCCTACGAGCGCGGCTTCCGCGGCCACGGCCTGCATACCGCCCAGGTCCTGCTCACCCACGCCGACCTGGCCAACCGCGAGCGCTACCTGAACGCCCGCACCACCCTGCGCACCCTGCTCGGCCTCAAGGTCATCCCGATCATCAACGAGAACGACACCGTCACCACCGACGAGATCAAGGTCGGCGACAATGACACCCTGGGCGCGCTGGTCGCCAACCTGATCGAGGCCGACGTCCTGATCATCCTGACCGACCAGCCCGGCCTCTATACCGCCGACCCGCGCAAGCACCCGGACGCCGAATTCGTCCACGAGGCCACGGCCGGCGATCCGCGGCTGGAGGCCATGGCCGGCGGCGCCGGCACCGGCATCGGCACCGGCGGCATGCTGACCAAGATACTGGCGGCCAAGCGCGCTGCCCGCAGCGGCGCCCACACCGTGATCGCCAGCGGCCGCGAGGACAAGGTACTGGAGCGCCTGGCCGCCGGCGAGGCGATCGGCACCCGTCTGCTGGCCCGGCAGGAACCGCTGGCGGCGCGCCGGCAATGGCTGGCCGACCACCTGCAGGTGCGTGGCAAACTGGTGCTCGACGCAGGCGCCGTGCAGGCACTGGCCGTGCAGGGCAAGAGCCTGCTGCCGATCGGCGTGATCGAAGTGCGCGGAGATTTCCAGCGCGGCGAGGTGGTCGGTTGCATCGCCCCCGATGGCCGCGACATCGCCCGCGGCCTGGTCAATTACAGCGCCGATGAAGCCCGCCGCATCGCCCGCAGGCCGAGTTCGGAGATCGTGGCCCTGCTCGGCTACCAGGAAGAGCCGGAGCTGATCCATCGGGACAACCTGGCCTTGCTGTAGGCAAGATTGCAGTGGAGGCTAACCTGGCAACGCCAGGTTAAGGCACGCAGCGCCGGCCGGAACTACAACCTGGCCTTGCTTTGAGCAAAGCCAGGTTACGGCGCAGGCTAACCTGAGCGCAGCGAAGGTTAAGGGCCTCAGGCCCGGCCGTAGCCACAATTTACGCGCTGCTATGAAGCGCCAGGTTGCGGCGTAGGCTCATATCGGCGCAGCCGATGTGAAGCGGCGCAGCGCCGGCCGCAACCGAACGACTACGCCATGACGTAGGTAAATACCAGCAACCCGGCGGCCATAGCGTGGTCAAATCCACGGAGACAAGACCAGAAAGATCGCCATGCCCGCCGCCAAGCTCCTCGCCACCCTGTTGCTATTGATCCCGCTGCCGCTCTACGCCCAGGACATCGACCTGGGCGCCCTGGTTGCCTCGGGCAAATGGGCCATGGCCTACCAACGGGTCGGCGAGCTCAAGCCGCTGCACTACAAAAAGACCGAAACCGGCACCAGCTATACCTGCATCTCCGGCAATCCCCGGAACAAGATCATCGACTGGATCGCCGGCAAGGGCTGCACCATCGAGAAGGAAGCCATGGTCAACGGCGTCTACCGCCTGGATGGCCAGTGCCGGCTGAAGTGGTGGAAGAGCCAGCCGATTCCGGTCAGCGTCGAACTCAAGCCCCAGTCCAGCCGCCGTTTCAGCCTGAACATACAGACCCGGGACAATGGCCTGCTCGGCTTCACCGAGAAAACCAGCGCCACCCTGATCGGGCCGTGCGACCCGCCGTCAGCAGGCCAGCCCGAACAGCACCAAGGCACCAAGACCTGAGGCCAGGGCCAGAAACAGCCAGAAGTGGAACCAGCGCGTGGCACGCCCTTCCCGCCATTGTTCCAACTGCCCCCACAATTCCCCGAGCGTCGCCAGCACGAACATCAGCCAGGGCGGCGCGGCCACGGCCACCAGGAAGAACTTGCGGTCGGCGATGCCCCCCTCGCAGACCAGGGGCCGCAAGCGCAGATAATCATCATGCCGCTCGACTGCAAACACGATCAGTCCGCCCAGCAGCAGGGCAACGAGGGTGATGCCCAGCAGCAACCACCAGAAGGCGGGGTCCCGCAGCGGCCCGGCGCAGGCCCGCAGTGCGCGAGCCAGGCCGCTCAGCATCGCAGGGCAAACAGGATGACCAGGGCGGCGACCTGAAGCAGCGTGGCGAAGACGGCCAGGGCCTTGTACTTGTTCTTGCGGCCGGCGCGACGGTTATCCATCACCGTCATCCATTCGCCGATCACGCCGATCAGGCCGACCAGGAACAGCGGCGACATCAGGACGATGACCAGGATGTGCCGGTTGCGCTCCTCGTCGCTGGAGCAGAAGGTGGATTGCATGGCCAGGCTGGTGTCGAGCTGCTTGATGGCCAGATAGAAGAGGAAAAACCAGATCAGCAGCGCCGCCGCTATTCCGAGCAGGGTCCACCAGAAGGTCGGGGTGGCCAGCGTTTCGACAAACACCTTCCAGCGATACCGCCAGGCATATCTCCAGGTCATGCCACCCCCCTATGTGTTTACCCCATCCTGGCCCGCTGGCTGCGTACCTTGTCCAGCGTAGCGGTGAAATCGGCCAGCCGCTTGCGTTCCTGATCCACCACCGCGGCAGGCGCCTTATCGACGAAACCGGGGTTGCCCAGCTTGGCGCCGGCCCTGCCGATTTCGCCTTCGAGGCGGGCGATCTCCTTGTCCAGCCGGGCCTTTTCCGCCGCCGGATCGACCTCGATATGCAGCATCAGGCGCCAGTCACCGACAATGGCCACCGGGGCATCGCCTTCCGGCAACGTAACCATGGCCTGCACCTCTGACAACCGCGCCAGCAACTGCATGTAGGGAGCATAAACGACTGCACGTTCAGCGTCGCCCTCGACGTACAGCGGCACCTTCACCGAGGGCGCGATGTTCATCTCGCCGCGCAGGTTGCGGCAGGCATTGACCAGGGCCTTGAGCTGATCCATCTCGGCCACGGCGGCCTCGTCGACGCGGCCGGCATCGTATTCCGGGAAGGCGGCCAGCATGAGGCTGTCGCCCTTGGCACCGGCCAGCGGTGCCGCCGACTGCCACAATTCCTCGGTGATGAACGGGATCACCGGGTGGGCCAGGCGCAGGGTCTCCTCCAGCACCCGCACCAGGGTGCGCCGGGTGGCGCGTTGCGCCGCCTCGGAGCCGTTGGCGATCTGCACCTTGGCCAGTTCCAGATACCAGTCGCAATACTCGTCCCAGACGAATTCATAGAGTGCCCGGGCAACCTGGTCGAAGCGGTACTGGTCGAAGCCCTCGTGCACCGCCGCCTTGGCCATCTCCAGGCGCGACAGGATCCAGCGGTCGACCAGGCTGAATTCCAGCGGCAAGGCCGCATCGGTACCGGTGTCCTGGCCCTCGCAGTTCATCAGCACGAAGCGGCTGGCGTTCCACAGCTTGTTGCAAAAGTTGCGATAGCCCTCGCAGCGTTGCAGGTCGAACTTGATGTCGCGGCCGTGGGTGGCCAGCGAGGCGAAGGTGAAGCGCAGGGCATCGGTGCCGTAGCTGGCGATGCCGTCGGGAAACTCCTTCTTGGTCGCCTTGGCGATGCTCTCGGCCTGCCTGGGGTTCATCAAGCCGAAGGTGCGCTTGGCGACCAGGTCGTCGAGCGAGATGCCGTCGATCAGGTCGATCGGGTCAAGGACATTCCCCTTGGACTTGGACATCTTGTTGCCGTGCGAGTCGCGCACCAGTCCGGTGACGTAAACCTCCCGGAACGGCACCTTGCCGGTGAAGTGCAGGGTCATCATGACCATGCGGGCGACCCAGAAGAAGATGATATCGAAACCGGTGACCAGCACCGAGGTCGGCAGGTAGTTCTTCAACTCGGCGGTGTCGTCCGGCCAGCCCAGGGTGGAAAACGGCCACAGCGCCGAGGAGAACCAGGTGTCGAGGACATCCTCGTCGCGGCTGAGATCGCGGCCGCCTGCCTGCTTCTTCGCCTCTTCCTCGCTGGCGGCGACGTAGACGTTGCCGGAGTCGTCGTACCAGGCCGGGATGCGGTGGCCCCACCACAGTTGCCGCGAGATGCACCAGTCCTGGATGTTTTCCAGCCACTGCCGGTAGGTGGTGGTCCAGTTCTCCGGCACGAACTTCAGTTCACCGGAATCGACCACGCCCAGGGCCTGCTTGGCCAGGCCTTCCATGCTCATGAACCACTGGTCGGTGAGCATGGGCTCGATCACCGAGTGGGTACGGTCGCCGCGCGGGATCATCAGCTTGTGCGGCTTGGCCGAGACGAGAAGGCCTTTTTCCTGCAGCTCGTCGATGATCTTCTGGCGCGCCACGTAGCGGTCCAGGCCCTGGTACTCGGCCGGCCCGAACTCGTTGATCCGCGCGTCCAGGGTGAGGACGCTGATGGCGGCCAGCTTGTGGCGCTGGCCGACCTGCCAGTCGTTGAAGTCGTGCGCCGGGGTGATCTTGACCACGCCGGTGCCGAACTCGCGGTCGACGTAGTCGTCGGCGATGATCGGGATGGTGCGCTCGGCCACCGGCAGGCGCACGCTCTTGCCGACCAGGTGGGCATAGCGTTCGTCCTCGGGGTTCACGGCCACGGCGGTATCGCCGAGCAGGGTCTCCGGCCGGGTGGTGGCCACGGTGAGGACGCCGCTGCCGTCCTCAAGCGGATAGCTGATCTCCCAGATGAAGCCGTCTTCCTCGGTGTTGACCACCTCCAGGTCGGACACCGCGGTCTGCAGCACCGGGTCCCAGTTGACCAGGCGCTTGCCGCGATAGATCAGGCCTTCGTTGTAGAGCTTGACGAAGACCTCGGTGACGGCCGTGGACAGGCCCTCGTCCATGGTGAAGCGCTCGCGCTCCCAGGCCGGCGAGGTGCCCAGCCGGCGCATCTGGCGGGTGATGGTGGAGCCGGAGTGCTCCTTCCACTGCCAGACCTTGTCGAGGAAACGATCCCGGCCGAGGTCGTGGCGGGTGACCTTCTGGGCGTCGAGCTGGCGCTCAACGACAATTTGCGTGGCGATGCCGGCATGGTCGGTGCCCGGCTGCCACAGGGTGTTGTCGCCGCGCATGCGGTGGTAGCGGGTCAGGGCATCCATCAGGCCGTGCTGGAAGGCATGGCCCATGTGCAGGGTGCCGGTGACGTTGGGCGGCGGCAGCAGGATGCAATAGTGATCCTTGTCGGGGGCATCGCCCATCTTGAAATAGCCGGACGACTCCCAGTGGGCGTACCAGCGTTTCTCGATCTCGTGCGGCTCGTAGGATTTGGCGAGTTCCATGATGGTGGTGAATTCCTGCGGCGTCACACGCCGAAAAAACGAAAGAGGCGAATTATAGCCGGCCAGGGCTCAGTCCCGGCGAGCGTCCAGCTCTTCCCGTACCACCCGGCGGACCAGGGTCTCGATGCGCAGTTGCTGGCGGATGAACAATTCCGACAGCCGCGCCTCCAGGGCGGCGGCAAGGCGGTCGATGTCGACCTCGGCCAGGTGGCTGGAAAAGGCATCCGGACTGGCGGGCGCGGCGGCCTCGGCGGTCGGGGTCGACATCGCGTCGGCCATCTGGCCGGTGGTTTCCTGTGGCGCCGGCGGAGCTTCGTTCACCACTTCGGTCAGAAGCGGAAACTCGTCTTCCAGCCGCGGCACCCCGCCGCCAAAGCCGGCCCGCTTGCCGAGCAGGGCGTCGATCTTGCCGAAGATGTCCTGGGTCGCGTCAGCCATGGTCATTTTCCTGCCAGGTCGTGGTTTTCGATGGCATAGCCCCGGTCCTTGTAGAAACGGTAGCGCTGGCGCCCGGCCTGGACGTCGGCCGGGTCGGTGCCGACCACCTCGAGCAGCCGCTCGAAGCGGCTGAAACAGGACGGACACTCGGCGTCGAGGTTGATCAGTACATCCGGCGAGGCCAGGGCATCCGGGTCGGTGCCGATCAGCAGCGGGGTCTCCTTCGCCTGCTGGTGGCCGCAACGCAGGTGCGGGATGAAGGACAGCTTGTCGCGGGTCCAGATCGCCGCATCGAGGGCATTGGCGAGACGGTCGTCGGCCGTGTACAACAACGCCTGCCGGCCGGACTGGTAGACCTTGCCGGCCAGTTTCCTGGCCACCTCCAGCTTGTCGGCGGCGTTGAAGTAGAAGTCGACCTTGGTCATCGCCGCGCGATGGCCTCCGCGATGGCCGCGCCCATGCCGGCCGGGCTCTTGGCCACCACCACGCCGGCCTTTTCCAGGGCGGCGATCTTGTCTTCCGCCTTGCCCGAGCCGCCGGCGATGATCGCCCCGGCATGGCCCATGCGCTTGCCCGAAGGCGCGGTGAGGCCGGCGATGTAGGCCGCCACCGGCTTGCTCACGTGGCCCTGGATGTATTCGGCCGCCGCTTCCTCGGCACTGCCGCCGATCTCACCCACCAGGATGATGGCGGAGGTCCCCGGATCGGCCTGGAACATCGCCAGGCAATCGATGAAGTCGAGGCCCTTGATCGGGTCGCCGCCGATGCCGACGCAGGTCGACTGGCCCAGGCCCGATTGCGTGGTCTGCCAGACCGCCTCGTAGGTGAGCGTGCCGGAGCGGGAGACGATGCCGACCGTGCCCGGCTGGTGGATGAAGCCGGGCATGATGCCGATCTTGCACTCGCCGGGGGTGATCAGGCCGGGGCAGTTGGGGCCGATCAGATTGGCGCCGTTGGCGCGGATCGCCGCCTTGACGTTGATCATGTCGCGCACCGGGATGCCCTCGGTGATGCAGGCGATCACCCGGATGCCGGCGTCGGCCGCTTCCAGGATGCCGTCGGCGGCGAAGGCGGCCGGGACGTAGATCATGCTGGCGTCGGCGCCGGTCTCGCGCACCGCCTCCTGCACCGTGTTGAACACCGGCAGGCCCAGATGCGTCTGGCCGCCCTTGCCCGGCGTGACGCCGCCGACCATCTTCGTGCCGTAGGCGATGGCCTGTTCGGAATGGAAGCTGCCCTGCTTGCCGGTGAAGCCCTGGCAGATGACCTTGGTGTTCTTATCGATCAGGATGCTCATGCTGCGGACTCCACGGCGAGCCTGGCGGCCTCGTTGAGATCGTTGGCGGCGATGATCGCCAGGCCGGAATGGGCCAGCAGCTCGCGGCCCCGGTCGGCATTGGTGCCTTCCAGGCGGACGACGACCGGCACCTGGACGCCGACTTCCCGCACCGCCTGGATGATGCCCTCGGCGATCAGGTCGCAGCGGACGATGCCGCCGAAGATGTTGATCAGCACCGACTTCACATTCGGGTCGGCCAGGATGATCTGGAAGGCCTGGGCGACCGACTGCGCGGTGGCGCCGCCGCCGACGTCGAGGAAGTTGGCCGGCATACCGCCGGACAGCTTGATCAGGTCCATGGTCGCCATGGCCAGGCCGGCGCCGTTGACCATGCAGCCGATGTTGCCGTTCAGCGCGATGTAGTTGACGTTGTGGCTGTGCGCCTCGGCCTCCTTCGGGTCGATCTGGCTGAGGTCGGCCAGTTCGGCCAGGGCCTTCTGGCGGTAGAGCGCGTTGTCGTCCAGGCCCATCTTGCAGTCGAGCGGCAGGATGCGGCCGTCCTCGGTCACCACCAGCGGGTTGATCTCCAGCAGGGCCAGGTCCTTCTCGATGAAGATGCGGTAGCAGGTCTTGGCCAGCTTGACGAAGGCGGCAACCTGCTCGCCGGCCAGGCCGAGGCCGAAGGCCAGGTTGCGGCCCTGATAATCCATCAGCCCGGTGACCGGGTCGACGGTCTCGTGCAGGATCTTCTCCGGCTCGGTGCGGGCCACTTCCTCGATCTCCATGCCGCCGGCCGCCGAGGCGACCAGGCCGATACGCTCGGCGGCGCGGTCCACGGTGATGGAAAGGTACAACTCGCGGGCGATCGGCAGGGTCTCCTCGACCAGCAGGGTAAGGACCGGCTGACCGTCGGGCGCGTTCTGGTAGGTGGTCAGGCGATGCCCGAGCAGGGCATGCGCAGCCGTGGCCAGTTCGGCCGCCGACCGGCACAGCTTGACGCCCCCCGCCTTGCCGCGTCCGCCGGCATGGATCTGGGCCTTGATCATCCAGGCGTGGCCGCCCAGTGTTTCGGCCGCGGCAGCCGATTCCGCCGCCGCCTGGATGGCGACGCCGCGCGGCGTTGCCAGCCCGTAGTCGCGCAGAACCGCCTTGGCTTGGTATTCGTGCAGGTTCATTCCGTGTGCAGACCTGTCTGATAAAGGTTGAATTGTGCGTCAATCGCCGCCAGCCCGCCAGAATTCACGGCGAATTCCGGTAGCATTGCGGTCTCGACGGAGAACGCCCATGCACGACATCCTCATCCTCTACTACAGCCTGCACGGTTCGGTGAAACAACTGGCCGCCCATATCGCCCACGGTGTCGAGTCGGTGCCTGGCGTCCGGGCACGGCTGCGCACGGTGCCCAAAGTGGTCTCGGAAGCGGACGGCCCGGCCAAATTGGTGCCCGACGAGGGCGCGCCCTACGTCACCCTGAAGGACCTGCAAGAGTGCGCCGGCCTGGCGCTCGGCTCGCCGACCCGGTTCGGCAACATGGCCGCGGCGATGAAGTATTTCTGGGACGGCACCTCCAGCCTCTGGCTGGCCGGGGCGCTGGCCGGCAAGCCGGCCTCGGTGTTCACCTCCACCGCCAGCCTGCACGGCGGCCAGGAAACCACCCTGATCTCGATGATGCTGCCGCTCATGCACCATGGCATGGTCATCGTCGGCCTGCCCTATACCAACCCGGAACTGACCGCCACCCGCTCCGGCGGCACCCCCTACGGGGTCAGCCACTTCGCCGGCGCCGACGGCAGGCAGCCGGTGACCGAGGAGGAACGCAGGCTGGCCTACGCCCAGGGCAGGCGGCTGGCCGAGATCGCGGTGAAGTTGGGGGAGGCGCCGTGAGCAGCGACCAGGGTCCCGCGCAGCGGGGGGCGAGCGTCCGCGAATGGCGCCAGCGAGCGACCTGGCGCGGACTGAGCAATGACTCAATTTCGGAGCGAGCGGCATGAGCGAACAAGGCAACGAGGCCCGGCGCTTCGCCCGCGGCCAGCAAAGCGGCGTGCTGTCGACCCTTTCCAAGCGGCTGGACGGGTTTCCGTTCGGCTCGGTATCGCCCTTCATACTCGACCATGCCGGCCGGCCGGTGATCCTGATCTCGGAGATCGCCGAGCATACCAAGAACATCACCGCCGATCCGCGCGTCTCCGTCATCGTGCAGCCCTACAGCACCGACATGCAGGTGACCGGCCGGGTCACCCTGATCGGGCGCGCCGAGCGGCTGCCGGACAAGGACGGCTTGGGGCCGCGCTACCTGCGCTATTTCCCGCAGGCGGAGTCCTATTTCGCCATGCACGACTTCCACTTCTACCGCATCGAACCGGTGAAGGTGCGCTGGATCGGCGGTTTCGGGCACATCTTCTGGATCGACCCGGAGGCCTACCTGGCGGCACCGGGCGCCCTGGCCGAGGCGGAGGCCGGCATCCTGGCGCACATGAACACCGACCATGCCGATACCCTGCGCGACTACAGCCGGCATATCCATCAGGTCGAGGCGGATACGGCGACCATGATAGGCATCGACCCGGACGGCTTCGACGTCCGCGCCGGCGAGCGCATCCTGCGCTTCGAGTTTGCCGCGCCGGTCCTGGATGCCCAGGCCGCCCGCACGGCCCTGGTCGAAATGGCGCAACAATGCCGCGCCTGAACGCGGCGCTGCTGTCGGCCATCGCCTCGGCCAGCCTGATCGCCCTGATCCTGCTCTGCCTGGCCTGGGAGCTCTGGCTGGCGCCGCTGCGTCCGGGCGGCTCCTGGCTGGTCCTGAAGGTGCTGCCCCTGCTCGCCCTGCTGTTCGGCGTCCTGCACGGCCGCATCTATACCTACCGCTGGACCAGCCTGGTGGTCTGGCCCTATTTCGCCGAGGGCGTCATGCGCCTGATGACGGAATCCCGCCCCGCCGCCGATCTGGCCGCGATCGAGATCGCCCTCGCGCTGGTCCTGTTCCTGTCCGCCGCCTTGTTTATCCGCACTTTGCCTCCTTGACGGCGGTCAAAGCAACGCGCCCGCCATCGGACTAAATTGACGACATCAGTATCCGCTTATATACTCCCCGCGATTCGCTATCTAGGAGCCCTTCATGACCAAGGTGAGCTACGTTCACTTCAAGTTTCTACCCATGTCCATGCGCGTACTGTTCACCTCAGTCCTGCTGGTGTTCGGTGCCGCCTACTGCATGGCGATGGTCCAGGTCTGGATCACCAAGGTCGGCCTGGACGGCAAGAACTACCTGACCGCCAAGGACCTGGTGATCGCCTACAGCGGCAACCCTGAAGGTTCCAAGATGCAGACCGCCCTGCAAGGCCCGATGGCCGACATGCTGGACGCCGACAACAAGAAGATCGTCTACACCTGGCTGCACGAGGGTGCGCCCAAGGAAAAGTACGACTCCACCATCAACCCCATCCTGCAGGATCACTGCGTGGCCTGTCACAACGCGGCGGCCAACCCCAACCTGCCTGACTATACGAGTTGGGAAGGCGTACAGAAGGTCACCACCGTCGACACCGGCATGTCCATCGCCACCCTGATCCGGGTTTCCCATATCCACCTGTTCGGCCTGACCTTCATCTTCTTCATCACCGGCTTCATTTACGCCCATTCCTACGTTCGCCCGGCCTGGTTCAAGTGCGTGGTGCTCGCCACTCCGTTCCTGGGGCTGATCCTCGACATCGCGGCCTGGTACCTGACCAAGGTCTGGCACGGCTTCGCCTGGGCGGTGATCGTCGGTGGCGCCCTGTATGGCATCTGCTTCACCATCATGTGGTTCACCTCCATGTATCAGTTGTGGTTCTTCAAGCCGCCCCAGGAAGTCCTCGACTCCCAAGGCCAATTGCCTAGCTTGCATCGGGCTTAAACCCGGCATCCATGCCCAGGTAACCGAATTCACATAGAGGTCCCCATGAAAAAATTGACACTTTCACTGATCCTGCTGCCCATGCTGCTGACCGCCTGCGGCAAGCAGCCGACCCCCGCCGCGCCCGAAGCCACCGCCCCCAAGGGTGACCTGGCCGCCGGCAAGATCGTCGCCGAAGCCAAGTGCTTCAGCTGCCACGGTCTCGACGGCAAGGGCACCGGCCCCGACATCCCGAACCTGGGCGGCCAGAAAGAGGCCTACCTGCTCAACGCGCTCAACGGCTACCGTACCGGCACCCGCCAACACGCCGCACTGCAGCAGCTCTCGTCCGAGTTGACCGAAGCCGACGTCAACAACATCGCGGCCTATTACGCCAGTCAGAAGCCGGCCAGTGCCGGCGCCGCAACCGGTGCCGCCGATACCGTGGTCGCCGGCAAGGCCGCCGCGGCAGCCTGTGGCGCCTGCCACGGCATGGACGGCAACAGCAAGATGCCCGGCACCCCCAGCCTGGCCGGCCAGCATCCCGGTTTCCTGCTGAATGCCATGCAGGACTACAAGGACAACAGCCGCAAGGACGCCATCATGGCGGTTCAGGTCGCCAAGCTGGACAAGGTGGCGATGGAGAACATCGCCGCCTACTTCGCCGCCCAGACCCCGGTCGCCCGCGACAAGCCGGCAGCCGGCAGCGCAACGGCCGGCGAGCCGCTGTCCGGCAAGTGCGGCGGCTGCCACGGCCAGCAGGGCCACAGTGCCGACGAGAAGACGCCCAGCCTGGCCGGTCAGGATGCCCAGTATCTGGTCAAGACCATGAAGAACTATCGCGATGGCGGCCGCGCCCACGCCGAGATGAAGGCCATGCTGGCCGGCGTCAAGGACCCGGACCTGGCCAACATCGCCGCCTTCTATGTCGCCCAGCAACCCAAGCAGGCCCTGGCCACCCAGCCGACCGCCGGCCAGCAGTGGGCCGAGCGTTGCGACAAGTGCCACGGCGCAACCAACGACAACCCGGCCATGGTCGCCCCCCATCTGGCTGGCCAGCCGGTCGCCTACCTGGTCAAGGCGCTCACGGACTATCGCGAAGGCAAGCGCGTCCAGTCGGCCATGCACGCCATGGGCGCACCGCTGTCCGACGCCGACATCCAGGCCATTGCCGAGTACTACGCCGGCCAGCCGCCGAAATAAGCCGGCTAGTAGCAAAAAAAACGGGCAGCCTGGGCTGCCCGTTTTTGTTTATCACGTAGACGCGGCCAAGGCCGCGCCCACGCTACGCTCAGACCTGCGGGTGCGCCCGCTCCTCGGCGCCGTACAGCTTGTTCAGCGCGTTGAGGTAGGACTTCACCGAGGCGATGACGATGTCGGTATCGGCGCCCTGGCCGTTGACCACCCGGCTGTTGCGGCTCAGGCGCACGGTCACCTCGCCCTGGGCATCGGTACCGGTGGTGATGTTGTTGACCGAATAGAGCAACAGCGACGAGCCGCTACCCACCATCTTCTCGATGGCCCGGAACGAGGCATCCACCGGACCGCCGCCCACCTCGTCGGCACTGATCTCCATGCCGCCGTCGGCCAGGACCAGATAGGCATGCGGCGTCTCGCCGGTTTCCGAGCAGACCTTCATGGACACCAGCTTGAAGCGGTCGCAGGTATCGACGCCGATTTCATCCGAGACCAGGGCCTGAAGGTCCTCGTCGAAGATCTCGCGCTTCTTGTCGGCCAGGTCCTTGAAGCGGGCGAAGGCGGCGTTGAGCGCCTCCTCGCTGTCCAGCACGATGCCCAACTCGACCAGGCGGGTGCGGAAGGCGTTGCGGCCGGACAGCTTGCCCAGGGTGAGCTTGTTGTGCGACCAGCCGACATCCTCGGCGCGCATGATCTCGTAGGTCTCGCGGTGCTTGAGCACGCCGTCCTGGTGGATGCCGGACTCGTGCGCGAAGGCATTGGCGCCGACGATGGCCTTGTTCGGCTGCACCGGGTAGCCGGTGATGGTGGAGACCAGCTTGGAGGTCGGCACGATCTGGCTGGTGTCGACCCGGCTGTCGCAGGAAAACACGTCGCGCCGGGTCTTCACCGACATGACGATCTCTTCCAGCGCGGCGTTACCGGCCCGTTCGCCCAGGCCATTGATGGTGCACTCGACCTGGCGGGCGCCGTTCATCACCGCCGCCAGGGAGTTGGCCGAGGCCATGCCGAGGTCGTTGTGGCAGTGGGTGGACCAGATTACCTGGTCGCTGTTGGGCACCCGCGCAATCAATTCCTTGAAGCGTTCGCCCCAGAGCACCGGGATGCTGTAGCCGACGGTGTCCGGCACGTTCAGGGTGGTCGCCCCGGCCTGGATGACGGCGTCGAAAATGCGCACCAGGAAATCGATCTCGGAGCGCACCGCATCCTCGGCCGAGAACTCGACGTCGTCGGTGTATTCGCGCGCCAGCTTGACCGCCGCCACGGCACGCTCGACCACCTCGTCCGGCGACATGCGCAGCTTCTTCTCCATGTGGATGGGCGAGGTGGCGATGAAGGTGTGGATGCGGCCGCGTTTGGCCGGCCTGATCGCCTCGCCGGCGGCGCGCACATCCTTCTCGTTGGCGCGCGCCAGCGAACAGACGGTGGAGTTCTGGACGATCTGGGCGATGGCCTTGATGGCGTCGGCATCGCCCGGGCTGGCAGCGGCGAAACCGGCCTCGATCACGTCCACGCCCAGGCGTTCGAGCTGGCGGGCGATGCGGATCTTCTCGTCCTTGGTCATGGCTGCGCCCGGACTCTGCTCGCCGTCCCGAAGCGTGGTGTCGAATATGATCAAGCGGTCATTTTTTGGGTCATTCATGGCGTACTCCAATAGCGGCATTCATAACTAATCGAACGGAGCGGGTCCGTCGGACAAGGGTACTTCTAAGGGGGAGGAGTTATCGTGTGCCCGCGCAGGGCAGCAGCAGCCGGGTCGCCAGACGGACCAGGGAGAAGAACGAGAGGGTGTTGTAAACCGTGTTCATGGCCTCGACTATAAACCGGCTATTCCTGCTTGGGCAAGCCCTTGTCGCGTCGACGGCGGTACAGGCAGAGCACACCGTAGACATAACCCGACAGACCATAGCCGAGGAACAGCATGAACAGCACGATGGGCGGATCGACCGAGATCAGGGTGAAGAACAGCGCCACCAGCACGATGAACATGAACGGCACGCTCTTGCGCAGGTTGATGTCCTTGCCGCTGTAGAAACGCAGGTTGGTGACCATGGTGAGGCCGGCGAACACGGTCAGGGCCCAGGCCGCCCAGCGCAGATCGGCGCCCTTGAAATGGTTGTCGACCATGACCCAGACCATGCCGGCGACCAGCGAGGCGGCAGCCGGGCTGGGCAGGCCCTGGAACCAGCGCTTGTCCTGCACCTCCAGCATGGTATTGAAGCGGGCCAGGCGCAGCGCGGCACCGGCGCAGTAGATGAAGGCGGCGATCCAGCCCAGCTTGCCCATGCCCTTGAGGGCGAAACTGTACATCACCAGGGCCGGCGCGACGCCGAACGAGACCATGTCGGACAGGGAGTCGTATTCGGCGCCGAAGGCGCTCTGGGTGCGGGTCATGCGCGCCACCCGGCCATCGAGGCCGTCCAGCACCATGGCAATGAAGATCGCCGCCGCCGCGTAGTCGAAGCGGCCGTTCATGGCCTGGACGATGGCATAGAAACCGGCGAACAGGGCGCCGGTGGTGAACAGGTTGGGCAACAGGTAGATGCCGCGCCGCATGAAGCGGCCCTGATGGGGCTGGGTGGCGGGCTGGACCTTCTCTTCGGTCATGCCTTGGCCAGCTCAGCCAGCACGTCCTGGGAGGCGTGTACCTTGTCGCCCAGCGCCACCCTGGGCGTCGCAGTGACCGGCAGGTAGACGTCGACCCGGGAACCGAAACGGATGAAGCCGTAACGCTGGCCGCGCGTCAGGCTGGCACCCGGTTCGACGTAACAAAGTATGCGCCGGGCGACCAGACCGGCGATCTGGACGCAGGTGACATCCTGGCCATCCGCGGTACGGATATGCAGGGCGTTGCGCTCGTTCTCGGTCGAGGCCTTGTCGAAGTCGGCGTTGATGAACTTGCCCGGTGTGTACCAGCGTTCAAGTACCTCGCCGTCGACCGGCGCGCGGTTGGAATGGACGTTGAACACGTTCATGAACACGCTGATCTTGAGCGCCTCGCGCTTGAGCCACGGGTCCTCGGCCTTCTCGACCACGATGACGCGACCGTCGGCCGGCACCAGGACCAGGTTATCGCCGCAAGGGACCCGACGCGCCGGGTCGCGGAAGAACTGCAGCACGAAGGCAAACACGATCCAGCCCAGGGTCGTCGTGACCGGGCCGGAGAAATAGGTGGCCAGCAGCGCCAGCACGAAGGCACCGGCCAGGAACGGCCAGCCTTCACGGGCGATGATGGGATGAGGCCATGCGGCCTTGGCGGGTGGGCAGATGCCTATACACATAATCAGAATAAAAAACGGGAAACAGGAAGCCGGCTAACGGCCTTTCCCATTTCCCGTTTTCCTAGTTTCCCCAATCTCAGTTCTTGGACTTGTCGACCAACTGGTTGGCCTTGATCCAGGGCATCATGGCGCGCAGCTGCTCGCCCACCACCTCGATCGGGTGCTCGGCATTGAGGCGGCGACGGGCAGTCATCTCGGGGTAGTTGGAGCGGCCTTCCAGGATGAAGCGCTTGGCGTAGTTGCCGTTGCGGATGTTTTCCAGGGCCTCGCGCATGGCGTAGCGCGATTCCTCGTTGATGACGCGCTGGCCGGTGACGTACTCGCCGTACTCCGCGTTGTTGGAGATCGAGTAGTTCATGTTGGCGATGCCGCCCTCGTACATCAGGTCGACGATCAGCTTCAGCTCGTGCAGGCACTCGAAGTAGGCCATCTCGGGGGCGTAGCCGGCCTCGGTCAGGGTCTCGAAGCCCATCTTCACCAGTTCAACGGCGCCGCCGCAGAGCACGGCCTGCTCGCCGAACAGATCGGTCTCGGTCTCGTCCTTGAAGGTGGTCTCGATGATGCCGGTGCGGCCGCCGCCGATGGCGGAGGCGTAGGACAGGGCCATGTCCTTGGCCTTGCCGGAGGCGTCCTGGTAGATGGCGATCAGGTCGGGGATGCCGCCGCCGCGCGCGAACTCGGAGCGGACGGTGTGGCCGGGGGCCTTGGGGGCGATCATGATCACGTCCAGGTCGGCACGCGGCACGATCTGGTTGTAATGGATCGAGAAGCCGTGGGCGAAGGCCAGGGCGGCGCCCTTCTTGATGTTCGGCTCGATGTCGCGCTTGTAGGACTCGGGCTGCATCTCGTCGGGGATCAGCATCATGACCAGGTCGGCGCCCTTCACGGCCTCGGCGACTTCCTTGACCATCAGGCCGGCCTTCTTGGCCTTGTTCCAGGAGGCGCCGTCCTTGCGCAGGGCGACGGTGACCTTGACCCCGGATTCCTTCAGGTTGTTGGCGTGGGCGTGGCCCTGGGAGCCGTAGCCGACGATGGTGACCTTCTTCTTCTTGATCAGGGAGAGGTCGCAATCCTTGTCGTAATAAACCTGCATGGTGATTCCTTTCTTGATAGCTATCAGCGGTCAGCGCTCAGCTTTCAGCAACTTCCTCGGTCTTGGCTGACCGCGGACTGCTGAACGCTGATCGCTCCAAAATTCAAATCTTCAATACCCGGTCGCCGCGACCGATGCCGGAGGCGCCGGTACGCACGGTCTCCAGGATGGCGGCCGGGTCGAGGGCTTCCAGGAAACCGTCCAGCTTGGCGCCGGTGCCGGTCAGCTCGATGGTGTAGGTCTTGTCGGCGACATCGATGATGCGGCCGCGGAAGATGTCGGCCATGCGCTTCATCTCCTCGCGGTACTCGCCGGTGGCCTTGACCTTGACCAGCATCAGCTCGCGCTCGATGTGGCAGCCGTCGGAGAGGTCCTGCACCTTGACGATGTCGACCAGCTTGTTGAGCTGCTTGGTGATCTGCTCGATCACCTCGTCGGAACCGCGGGTGACGATGGTCATGCGCGACAGGCTGGCGTCCTCGGTGGGCGCGACGTTGAGCGATTCGATGTTGTAGCCACGGGCGGAAAACAGTCCGGCGATGCGCGACAGCGCGCCGGCTTCGTTCTCCATCATCAGGGAAATGATGTGTCTCATATCAGGATCATCTCCGAGAGGCCCTTGCCGGCCGGAATCATCGGGTAGACGTTCTCGCGCGGATCGGTGATGAAGTTCAGGAACACCAACTGGTCCTTGTACTCGCCGAAGGCCTTGCGCAAGGCCGGCTCGACGTCTTCCGGCTTCTCGATCTTCATGCCGACGTGGCCGTAGGCCTCGGCCAGCTTGACGAAGTCGGGCAGCGAAGCGACATAGGACTCGGAGTAGCGTTCCTCGTAGAAGAACTCCTGCCACTGCCGGACCATGCCCAGGTAGCCGTTGTTGAGCAGGATGATCTTGATCGGCAGGTTGCTCTGCTTGCAGGTGGCCAGTTCCTGGATGTTCATCTGGATGCTGCCCTCGCCGGTGATGCAGGCGACCGGGGCGCCCGGATGGGCCATCTGCACGCCCATCGCGGCAGGCAGGCCGAAGCCCATGGTGCCGAGGCCGCCGGAGTTGATCCAGCGCCGCGGCTTGGCGAACTTGTAGTATTGCGCCGCCCACATCTGGTGCTGGCCGACGTCGGAGGTCACGTAGGCGTCGCCGCCGGTGACTTCGTACAGCTTCTCGATCACGAACTGGGGCTTGATCACGGCCGACTCGCGGTCGTACTTCAGGCAATCCTGCGAACGCCACAGCTCGATCTGCGCCAGCCAGGCCTTGATGGACTCCGGGTCGGGACCATGACCGGCGGCCTGGGCCAGCTTGGTCAGCTCGGCCAGGACCTGGCCGACGTTGCCGACGATGGGCACGTCCACCTTCACCCGCTTGGAGATGGAGGACGGATCGACGTCGATGTGGATGATCTTGCGCGCTTCCTTCTGGAAGTGCTTGGGGTTGCCGATGACGCGGTCGTCGAAACGGGCGCCCACCGCCAGCAGCACGTCGCAGTGCTGCATGGCCATGTTGGCCTCGATGGTGCCGTGCATGCCCAGCATGCCGAGGAACAGCGGGTCGGGCGACGGGTAGCCGCCCAGGCCCATCAGGGTGTTGGTGACCGGGAAGCCGAGGTAACGGGCCAGTTCGATCAGTTGTTCGGCGGCATCGCCCAGGATCACCCCGCCGCCGGCGTAGATCACCGGCCGCTTGGCCTCCAGCAGCATCTGCACGGCGCGCTTGATCTGACCGGCATGGCCCTTGGAGGTCGGGTTGTAGGACCGCATGCTGATGCTGTCCGGGTAATGGAAGGCGCACAGGTGCTGGGTGACGTCCTTGGGGATGTCCACCACCACCGGGCCGGGCCGGCCGGTCGCGGCGATGTAGAAGGCCTTCTTCATGGTCTCGGCCAGATCCTTGACGTCCTTGACCAGGAAATTGTGCTTCACGCAGGGCCGGGTGATGCCGATGGTGTCGACCTCCTGGAAGGCATCCATGCCGATCGCCGGCGTGGGCACCTGGCCGGTGATCACCACCATCGGAATCGAGTCCATGTAGGCGGTGGCGATGCCGGTCACCGCGTTGGTGGCGCCGGGGCCCGAGGTCACCAGGGCGACGCCGACCTTGCCGGTGGAGCGGGCATAGGCATCGGCCGCGTGCACGGCGGCCTGTTCGTGGCGTACCAGGATGTGCAGGAACTTGTCCTGCTTGTAAATTTCGTCGTAGATGTTGAGCACCGCCCCGCCAGGGTAGCCGAAGACATGCTCGACGCCCTCGGCCGCAAGACAGCGAACCACGATCTCCGCACCAGTCAATTCCGTATCAGCCATGGATTGCGAAGAGTCAGAATAAAATCAAAGGGGAGGAACAGTAGCCTTTGCAACCTTTTTGGTCAAGGTCGCGCCACTGCGCCCGGCTCATCCGACCACCTGGTAGTACAGGTTCTGCGGATGGTTGGCCTGGGCGAAGAAAAACCAGCGCTCGAACAGCAGGCCGACATACTGGACCACGAAGGCCAGCCAGAGCAAAGCGCCGGAATCGAGCGCCAGTCCGGCCCACAGCAGCAACACCGGTACCGGGAAGACCAGGACCAGGAAGATCCACTTCACCGATTTCATGAACACCAGGCTGCGGCCATGGAAGTATTCGCGGGTGTTGTAGGAACCGCCCATGAAGCCCATGGCCTGCTGCTGGACCTGGGGGTGGCGCACGCCGATGGCGGTCTGCAGGTTGGACACCCGCTTCAGGCGGGCATTGCGCACCAAGGAGGCGATCCGGGTCGCGCAGGCCGCCAGGGTCAGCACGATGGCCCAGCCGGCATAGAACTCCACCATGCCGGGCGCCAGCGCCGCCGCGTAGGCCGCGGCGAAGGCGAAACCGGAGGCCGAGCCGAGCAGGAAGTAGTTCACCACCGTCAGCGGCGTCGCCCATTCCTGCAGGAAGCGGATCGCCGCGTAGATCATGCCGGTGCACAGGAACAGCGCCAGGGTGGCGGCCACGCCCAGGCTGCCGACGGTCAACGCGACCTGGCCGGGCAGGCCCCAGCCGTACAGGTCGGCATCCAGTTCCAGCCAGTTGACCACGGCGTAGACGAACACCAGGGCCATCACCAGGGGCAGGGCGATCACCTCGCGCGACAGCCAGGAGGTGCGCCACTTGCTGGCGGCGCGCCAGGCCCGTTCCGGGCGGCCGAGGTGGAACACCGAGGCGATCAGGCCAGCGACCAGGAAGGCCAGGGCAATCAGGCCGCCAAGCGCGTAGTAGCTGCCTGGCTGGGCGGGCAGGATATTGACGATGGTGTAGCTCTGGCTGGAGAACAGGGCCAGGAACAGGCCCTGGCCGACGCCGATCAGGGTAGTGAGGAAGACCACGGATAAAGCGGGATGCATGATTACTCCGGTTACATGAGCCAGTCGTCCAGCGTGACGTCCTTGCTGGTGTCGTGACGGATGTCTTCTTTCTTGAGCGGATTATCGGCGCGCACCAGTTCGTCCGCACGGATGGTCATCTGGGTACGCCGGCGCGGCAGGTAGTGGTTGGCCGGCTTGGTGCCCCACTCGGGCATCAGCTGGTAGCCGCCGCTGGCCATGATCGCCCTCGACACCACCGAGTTGGGATCGTGGATGTCGCCGTACAGGCGGGCGCTGGTCGGGCAGGAGATCACACAGGCCGGCTTGCGCCTGTCCTCCGGGATGGACAGGTCGTAGATGCGGTCGACGCAGAGGGTGCACTTCTTCATCACCTTCTGATACTCATCCAGCTCGCGGGCGCCATAGGGGCAGGCCCAGGAACAGTACTTGCAGCCGATGCACTTGTCGTAGTCGACCAGGACGATGCCGTCCTCCTTGCGCTTGTAGGAGGCGCCAGTCGGGCATACCGGCACGCAGGGCGGCTCCTCGCAGTGCAGGCAGGACTTCGGGAAGTGCACGGTCTCGGTACAGGGGAACTCGCCGACCTCGTAGGTCTGCACCCGGTTGAAGAAGGTGCCGGTCGGGTCGGCCTGGTAGGGGTTGTCGTCGAACAGCGGCCCGGCCTCGCCCGAGGTGTTCCACTGCTTGCATGAGGTCACGCAGGCGTGGCAGCCGACACAGACGTTGAGGTCGATGACCAATGCCAGTTGGGTCATTTGCCACCTCCCTTGGTGAAGCGACCGGCAAAGTAGTTCTGCCAGGTGCGCCGGGACGGCGTGCCCGGCGCCGGCGGCACCGGCGCGAACTGCGGCGAGGTCTCCGGAGGATCGTTCGGATCGGCCTTGTAGATACGCACCCGGACGTCGTACCAGGCGGCCTGGCCGGTCACCGGGTCGGAGTTGGAGATGTGCTCGCCGGCCTCGTTGGCCGGCAGTTCCTCGGAGATCAGGTGGTTGAGCAGGAAGCCCTGCTTCGACTCGTTCGCCTTCGGATCAAGGTTCCAGGCCCCAGCCGCCTTGCCGATGGCGTTCCAGGTCCATACCGTACCCGGTTCCACCGCCTCGGTCAGCCGTGCCATGCAGCGCACCTTGCCCCATTGCGACTCGACCCAGATCCAGTCGTCGTCGCTGATGCCGGCGGCGGCGGCGGTCTTCGGGTTGACGTACAAGTAGTTGTAGGTGTGGATCTGGCGCAGCCAGGCATTCTGCGAATCCCAGGAGTGGTACATGGCCATCGGCCGCTGGGTCACCGCGTTGAGCGGGTACTGGTGCTTGTCGGACAGGCTGGCCTCGAGCGGCTCGTAATAGAACGGCAGCGGGTCGAAGTAGGTCTCGATGCGTTTCCTCAGATGCTCGGGCGGGCGCCGGCCGGCACCCTTGCCCTGCGCCGCCAGGCGGAACTTCTGCAGCACCTCGGAATAGATGTGGATGTTGATCGGCTCCACGTGCCGGGTCATGCCGTGCGACTGCGCCCACTGCAGGTAGCCCTGGTTCCAGTTGCGCATGTACTGGTAGGACTTGGGCAGGTGGTACTGGAACACGCAGTTGTTCTTCTCATACATCTGCCACTGGTTCGGGTTCGGCTCGCCCTTCATCGACTTCTCGCCGCCCTTGCCGCGCCAGCCGGCCAGGAAGCCGATACCGGAATTGGGCGCGGTCTCGAAGTTGACGATGAAGTCGGGATAGTCGCGGTACTTGCGCTTGCCTTCCTTGTCGACGAAGGCGGGCAGCTTCAGGCGCGAACCCAGCTCGATCAGGACCTCCTGGAACGGCTTGCACTCGCCGGTCGGCGGCAGCACCGGGATGCGCACCGAATCGACCGGACCGTCGAACTCGGAGATCGGCCGGTCCAGCATCGACATGGCGTCGTGACGTTCGAGATACGTCGTATCCGGCAGCACCAGGTCGGCGAAGGCGGTCATCTCGGACTGGAAGGCGTCGGCGACGACGATGAAGGGGATCTTGTAGCTGCCGTCCTCTTCCTTGTCGTTGAGCATCTTGCGCACCTCGACCGCGTTCATGGTCGAGTTCCAGGCCATGTTGGCCATGAATATGAGCAGGGTGTCGATCTTGTAGGGGTCGCCGCGCCAGGCGTTGGTGATGACGTTGTGCATCAGTCCGTGCACCGAGAGCGGATATTCCCAGGAGAAGGCCTTGTCGATCCGCACCGGGTTGCCGTCGTCGTCGACGAAGAGGTCGTCCGGGTCGGCCGGCCAGCCCAGCGGCATGCCGTTCAACGGGGTATCCGGCTGCACGCCCTCCGGCCCCTTGGGGGTCTTCGGACAGGGCGGGATCGGACGCGGGAACGGCGCCTTGTGGCGGAAGCCGCCCGGCCGGTCGATGGTGCCCAGGATCGACATCAGGATGCCCAGGGCGCGGATCGAGTGGAAGCCGTTCGAGTGCGCCGCCATGCCGCGCATGGCGTGGAAGGCGACCGGGTTGCCGGTGACGGTCTGGTGCTCGTTCTCCCAGACGTCGGTCCAGGCGATCGGCAGTTCGATCTTCTGGTCGCGCGCGGTGACGCCCATCTCGTGGGCCAGGCGGACGATGGTCTCGACCGGGATGCCGGTGATGCCGGCGGCCCATTCCGGGGTGTAGGCGGCGACCCGTTCCTTGAGCAGTTCGAAGGCGGTCTTCACCGGGGTGCCGTCGGGCAGCGTGAACTCGCCCAGCAGGCGGGGCTCGACGCCCGGGGTCATGGTCGATACCGGGCGGTCCATCTCGCGGTCCCACCAGAGCTTGTTCTGGGGGTCGAAACAGCCCTCCTCGGGCGGCACCTCGAAGCGCACGAACATGCCGTACTCCGGGCTCCGAGGGTCCATGTTGACCAGTTCGGCGGAGTTGGAATACTGGACCAGGAAATCGCGGTCGTACAGGCCCTGCTTGATGATCTCGTGGATCAGCGCCAGGATCAGGGCGCCGTCGGTGCCCGGCTTGATCGGCACCCACTCGTCGGCAATGGCCGAGTAGCCGGTGCGCACCGGGTTGATGGAGATGAAGCGGCCGCCGTTGCGCTTGAACTCGGCCAGGGCGATCTTGAGCGGGTTGGAATGGTGGTCCTCGGCGGTGCCGATCATCACGAACAGCTTGGCGCGGTCGAGGTCGGGGCCGCCGAACTCCCAGAACGAGCCCCCGATGGTGTAGATCAGGCCGGCCGCCATGTTGACCGAGCAGAAGCCGCCGTGTGCCGCGTAGTTGGGCGTGCCGTACTGGCGCGCGAACAGGCCGGTCAGGGCCTGCATCTGGTCGCGCCCGGTGAACAGGGCGAACTGCTTCGGGTCGGTCGAACGAATCTTGCCGAGGCGCTCTTCCAGGATGGCGAAGGCCTCGTCCCAGGAGATCTCCTCGAACTCGCCGGCGCCCCGGTCGGCACCCTGCTTGCGGCGCAGGGGCTTGGTCAGGCGGGCCGGCGAATATTGCTTCATGATGCCGCTGGAGCCCTTGGCGCACAGCACGCCCTGGTTCAGCGGGTGGTCGGGGTTGCCCTCGATGAAGCGCACCTCGCCGTTCTTCAGGTGCACCTTGATGCCGCAACGGCAGGCACACATGTAGCAGGTGGTGGTGCGGACTTCCTCGTGCAGGGCCTGGCTATCGGTCATGGTATCGGCGGTGGTCCGGTCCGGCGGCCACGGACGGCCACGCCCGGACGGGGCGGAACATTAAGAATTGCTTATTTTCTCATTTACCAGCCGGCATTGAAACCCGCACCTGCCGGCGCCGGACGTAAAATCGGCCTATTGAAACCAAGCGACCCACCATGGCACACGACCGACTCCGCCCGGACACCATGACCCAACGCATCGGCGCCAGCCAGTGGCGGGCTGCGCTCAAGCTGTTCCCCTATGTCTGGCAATACAAGCGGCGCGTGCTGATGGCGTTCGGCCTGCTGTTCTGCGCCAAGCTGGCCAACGTCTCGGTGCCGCTGATGCTGAAGGAGATCGTCGACCATCTGCAGAAACCGACCGTCGCCCTGGCCCTGCCCATGCTGTTCATCGTCCTCTACGGCGTCCTCCGCTTCGGCAACACCGGCCTGAGCGAACTGCGCGACGCCCTGTTCGCCCGGGTCCTGCAGCGGGCCATGCGCGGCGTCATCTTCGACGTCTTCAGGCATCTGCACGCCCAGTCCCTGCGTTTCCACCTGGAACGCCGCACCGGCGCCCTGGCCGCCGACATCGAACGGGGCGCCCGCTCGACCCGCTTCCTGATCAACTTCAGCCTGTTCAACATCGCGCCCACCCTGCTGGAAATCCTCATGGTGGCGGGCATCCTGTTCGTCAAATACGACCCCTGGTTCGGCGGCATCACCCTGGGGGCGCTGGTCGTCTACATCGCCTTTACCGTCGGGGTGACCAACTGGCGGCTGAAATTCCGTCGCGCCATGAACGAGACCGACGCCGCCGCCAATGCCCGCGCCATCGACAGCCTGCTCAACTACGAGACGGTGAAGTACTTCAACAACGAGACCTACGAATCCGAGCGCCTGAACCATGAACTGCGCCAGGCCGAGGAGGCCGCGGTGCAGAGCGAGATCTCCCTGGCCTGGCTCAACGCCGGCCAGGCCTTCATCATCGCCATCGGGGTCACCGCCATGATGGGCCTGGCCGCCAAGGGCGTGGCGAACAAGAGCATGACCATCGGCGACCTGGTCCTGGTCAACGCCTACCTGCTGCAGTTGTTCATCCCGCTCAATTTCCTCGGCACCGTGTACCGGGAGATCCGCAACGCCCTGACCGACATGGAAAAGATCTTCGGCCTGCTCGGCCAGCCGTCCGAGATCCAGGATCACCCGAATGCCCAACCGCTGGCGCTGAATCGCGCCGAGGTCCGCTTCGAGGCGGTCGATTTCGCCTACGATGCGCGCCGTCCCATCCTGCACGCTATCGACTTCGTCATCCCGGCCGGCCGCAAGGTCGCCGTAGTCGGCCCCAGCGGGGCCGGCAAGTCGACCCTGGCCCGGCTGCTGTTCCGCTTCTTCGACGTCAGCGGCGGCCGCATCCTGATCGACGGCCAGGACATCCGGCTGGCGACCCAGGACTCGGTGCGCGCGACCATCGGCATCGTCCCACAGGACACCGTGCTGTTCAACGACAGCCTGTACCACAACATCGAGTACGGCCGCCCCGGTGCCAGCCGCGAGGAGGTCCTGGAGGCCGCCCGGGCCGCCCACCTGGACCGCTTCATCGCGGGCCTGCCGGACGGCTATGACACGGTGGTCGGAGAACGCGGCCTGAAACTCTCCGGCGGCGAGAAGCAGCGGGTGGCGATCGCCCGGACGATCCTGAAGAACCCGCCCATCATGGTGTTCGACGAGGCCACCTCATCGCTCGACTCCGGCACCGAGCAGGCCATCCAGGAGGAACTGACCCAGATCGCCCGCAACCGCACCACCCTGGTCATCGCCCACCGGCTATCCACCGTGGTCGATGCCGACGAGATCCTGGTGCTGAAGGCTGGCCGGATCATCGAACGCGGCAGCCATGGCGAACTCATGATCCAGGATGGGCACTATGCCGAGATGTGGCGCCTGCAGTTGCGGGAAGAACAGAAGCTTCCGGCTTAGCCGCAGGGCGCAGAAATGACAAAGGCCGTCGATGACGGCCTTTGTGGTGTTGGTGGGAGGTGGGGGATTCGAACCCACGACCAATTGGTTAAAAGCCAACTGCTCTACCAACTGAGCTAACCTCCCGTTTGGAGGGGGCGGATTATTTCAAACATCCGCACCCCCAGTCAACCTGTCAATAGGTCACGGTCTTGCGCGAGCGGGGTCGTTTGGCGGCCGGCTTGCTCTTGCCCTGGCTCACCGCCGGCTGACTGTAGGAGACCGGCTGGACCGGCGAAGCGGCTGACCCCGCCGCACCCGATCCACTGGCTAGATCAGTGTTTTTTTTTGAGCCCCAGTTGTCCATGAAGGCCAACACCTTGCTGATCTTGACCTGGCCGGGGATGAACATGACGATCTCGCCATTGGGATCGTACAGGTAGGAAGTGGGATAGAAATCCACCGGACCGACCTGGCGGAACGGGCTGTCCGGGTTGCGCCGGGCGCCGCCGGCGACCACCGACTGGAAATCCATGCCATGACTCTTGACCGCATCGCGGACCACATTCTCATCCGGGCCGTAATCGAGGCTGATGCCGATCACCACGAAATCCTTGCGCTTGTTCATGTCGTTCAGGGCGGGCACTTCGACCCAGCACAACGGGCACCAGGGCGCCCAGAAGTTCACCAACACCCACTTGCCCTTGAAATCGGACAACTGTATGGGCTTGCCGGTGATATCCGTGAACTGGAAGTTGATGGCCTTGGTGGATTCCTCGGCATAACCCGCGGGCGACAGCGAGAAGGCCAGACCGGCCAGCAACAGTAACAGCGTTTTACGCATTACGATCCTTTCTTACCTTCTCTCAAGGGTAAATCCAGCGCTTTTATCTTATGGATAGTATCAGGCCTCGCGCATCAGTAGATAGTATTGCACTTTCATCGTGACGGCCGCCCCGGCAATGATGCCGAACAGGACGACAAAGGATCCCAATGCCAGCGTGGACACTCCGGTCACGCCTTGGCCTATTGTGCAGCCCATCGCGGTGACGCCGCCATAGCCCATCAGGGCGGCGCCGATGATGTGGCGGAACATGTCCTGCGGGGAATTGAAATACTCCCAGCGGAAGGTACGGTTGAATACCGAATACAGGAGCGACCCGATCACCACGCCGAAAACACAGGCGATGCCGAAGGTGACATGCTTGTCGTTCCAGTAGGCCCAGAGGTCCATGGTGTAGCCCAGGGGGCCGACGAAGGTCATCGATTCGGCCAGTTTGGAATCGGTGCCGACGTAGGACATCTCCATGAATTCGTTCTCGGCCAGGCCGATCTTGCCGGTGACATACCAGCCACCCACGACCACCAGGCCGACCACGAGACCCGCCGTGATGTTGTCCGGATTGGTGCGGAATTCCTTGCTGGCGAAGACGAAAATCAGGATGGCCAGGGCCAGGGCGCCCGCCACCATCAGATGCGACTGCGGGTCACCATGCTGGAACAGGCTGGGCAGGGTCTGCATGTGTTCGAACCGGATGGTGAACATGTCCAGGCGCAACACCTTGTCGGTGAAGACGCGGAAGACGCCGTTCATGCTGACCAGGGCGGAATAGCCGAGGAACAGGAACACCACCACCGACTTGAGATTGCCGCCGCCCAGGCGCACCAGGGTGCGCTGGCCGCAACCGCCGGCCAGGGTCATGCCGACGCCGAAGCTCAGGCCGCCGACCAGCGCCGCCAGCCAGTAGAAGGTTTCCCGGGTGTAATAGGTCTTGCTGATATCGAGATCGCCGAGGTAGACCAGGATGCCGGTGCCCAGGGTAGCCACGGCGATCGCCAGCAGCCAGGCGCGCATGCGGCCCCACTCATCCATGTTCACGACATCCGAGACGGCCCCCATGGTGCAGAAACTGGTCTTGTTGGCCACATAACCAAAAACCAGGGCGAGGACGAACCCCAACCAGGCCACCAACTGCGCCGTGCTCTCGGCTCCTTCCATCTCTGTCTCCTTTTATCTATATCTTGCGTTATGTCTCGCGGACGCAGGATTATAGGGTGATTCAGGTAGCCGGCAATCCTTAGCGGTACTGGGTGGCGTCCGGGATGCCCGCCTCGACGAAGCCCTGGCGGCGGAAACGGCAGGAATCGCATACGCCGCAGGCGCGGCCCTGCGCGTCGGCCTGGTAGCAGGATACGGTGAGGCCATAGTCGACCCCGAGCCGGCTGCCGAGCTGGATGATTTCGGCCTTGCTGAGGTCGATCAACGGCGCCCTGATGGCGACCGGACGGCCTTCCACGCCCCGCTTGGTGGCCAGGTTGGCCACCCGTGCGAAGGCCTCGATGAATTCGGGCCGGCAATCGGGATAGCCGGAATAATCCACGGCGTTGACCCCGATGAAGATGGCATCGGCCTCGAGCACCTCGGCCCAGCCGAGCGCGAGCGACAGCATGACGGTATTGCGGGCCGGCACATAGGTCACCGGGATGCCCTCGCTGGGCGTTGTCGGCACGGCGAGCCCGGGATCGGTCAGCGCCGAACCGCCGAACTGGCCCATGTCCAGGTGCACCACGCGATGAGCGGCCGCACCGAGTTGCCTGGCCACCGCCTGCGCCGCCGCCAGTTCGGAACTATGGCGCTGACCGTAATCGACGCTCAAGGCATAGCCGTCGAAACCCTCCTGTCGGGCTACCGCCAGGGTCGTGGCGGAATCGAGGCCGCCCGAGAGCAGCACCACCGCCCGCGGCTTGCGCGGATTCATGTGGCTATGGCCGCTTTGCTCAACGTTCGCTTCGCTCACATCAGCCTCCGCCGAAACTCGCCCCAGGGCGCCGCATGCGCGGACTCGTTTTAGCGAAACTCGCCCCAAGGCACCGCATGCGCGGACTCGTTTTCATCTGCCCTGCTCCTCGCCCCACAACAATTTATGCAACTGGACCTGCATACGCACCGGCAGGCCGTCGCGCAGTATCCATTCGGCCAGGTCGCGTGCCGCCAGCCGGCCATGGACCGGGGAGAACAGGACCTCGCAACGCTCGGCGATCCGGTATTGCGCCTGGATCCCGGCGGCCCAGCGGTAATCCGCCTCGTCGAGGAGGACGAACTTCACCTCGTCCCGCTCGCCGAGCAGGCCGAGATTGGCCCACAGGTTACGCCCGGCCTCGCCCGAACCCGGCGTCTTGACATCGACGATGCGCGCCACCCGCGCGTCGACCTCGGCGACATCGAGCGCGCCGCTGGTCTCCAGGGCGACGTCGTAACCCGCGTCGCAAAGCGCGGACAACAGCGCCTGGCAGGCCTTCTGGGCCAGCGGCTCGCCGCCGGTGACACAGACATGCCGGGTCGGATAGGCAGCCACCGCGCTGGCGATCTCGGCCAGGCCCAGCCAGCGGCCGCCCTGAAAGGCATGCGTGGTATCGCAATAACCGCAGCGCAACGGGCACCCGGTCAGGCGCACGAACACCGTCGGCACCCCCATGCGCCGGCCCTCCCCTTGCAGGGAGAAAAATATCTCGCTGATACGCAGGCGGGGATCGGACACTTACTTGAACAGGGAAAGGATCTTTTTCGCCAATTCGGCGGATCGGGTATTGGGATATTTTGCCGCCACCTCATTCAGCACGTGACGAGCCTCTTCGGTCTGGCCCAACTGGATCTGGGCGCGTGCCATGTTGACCATGGCATCCGGCACCTTGGCATGTTGCGGATAATCCCGCAACAGGCGCTGCTGGGTGGCCACCGCGCTCTTGTGATCGCCCCGGGCGAAATAGGTCAGCGCCAGCCAGTAACAGGCGTTGCCCGCCAGCGGGCTGCTCGGGTATTTGTCCAGGAAGGCGTTGAAGGCGTTGATCGAGCCGGCATAATCGGTGGCTTTGAACAGGTTCAGGCCGGCCTCATAGGCGCGGGTTTCCGCTTCCGGGTCCTCTGCCGGCGCGGGCGCCGGTACCGGGGCCTCGGCCGCATGCGCCACCACCGCGACGGCGGGGGCCGGGGCGGGAACAGGCCGGCTGGCCTGGGCACGGATCTCCTTGAGACGATCGTCGAAATCGGCCAGCACTTCCTTCTGGCGCGTGTCCGCCAATTGCTGGCGATGCGCCAGTTCATCCTGCGCCCCACGCAACCTGGCGACTTCGGACTTGATGGCTTCGACCTGATTGAGCAGGCTCAGCAAGCCTTGATTCCTGGACTGTTCTTCCAGTTTATCCAGACGCGCGGACAGGCTGTCCAGCGTGACAAGCGGGCGCAGCGGAGTCTCCGTGGCCGGCGACGGATCGGCACTCGCCGCGGAGGCCAGCGCCAATAGCGCGAAGCCGGATATCCTGCGCAAGGCCGTCATTCACCCAGATAGTGGATCTCGTCACGCCGGTTCTGTTTCCAGGCCGACTCGTCATGGCCCTCGGCAACCGGCTTTTCCTCGCCCAGGCTGACCGTCTCCACCTGATCGTTCTGTACCCCCATCAGGACCAGCGCCTGTTTTACGCTCTCGGCGCGGCGCTGGCCCAGGGCCAGGTTGTAATCGCGGCTGCCGCGTTCGTCGGTATGGCCCTGCAGGATGATGCGGGCGGCACTGTTGCGTTTCAGGAATCCGGCATGGGCCTCGATCAGGCCGCGGAACTCGTCCTTGATGGCATCGCTGTCGAAATCGAAGTAGATGACCCGTTTCGAGAGCGGGTTATTGGGGTCCTTCAGCATGGCCGCCTGCGCCGTCGACACCCCGACCACCGAAGAGCGGCCTGACTGGGACTCGGCGTTCTGCTGGTTCGCCGCCATGGCGCGGACGTCGCCGGAACCCGCGGCCGGCAGGGCTGCCGTCTCCACGCCCTGGCTGCCGTTCGTGCCTGCCGTCCCCTGGGCCGCCGCGGTGCTGGCGCCGTGATCCTCGATCGGCGCATCCGATGTGCCGGTCAATTCCTTCAAATCCGCGCAGCCCCCCAGCGACAGCACGGCCAGCACCAAAAAAACGCGTTGAATCATGTTCATGGTTTTCCCCTGAAACAAGTTGTTCGAGAACCCGGGCGGCCGGCTCGAAAAATACAAGAAATCGGCAATATCGACGCTTTCATCACTGCCCTGTCATGGCGCCCAGGCCGGCTCACGCAGGTCGCCCGATATGGTCAGGCGCTGCTTGACCCTGCCATCCACGCTCACCGTCGCCAGCACACCCCGGCCATTGACCATCGTGGCGTAGAGGATGTTCCGGCTGTTGGGGGCAAAGCTGGGCGACTCGTCGAACTGGGTGTCCGTCAACACCTGGGTCTGGCCGTTTTCGAGGTCCTGCACGGCAACATGGAAGCTGCCACCGTCGCGGCGGACATAGGCCAGGTATTTGCCGTCCGGGGAGATGGCGGGCGAGACGTTGTAGGCACCCTCGAAGGTCATCCGCTTGGCCTCGCCGCCATCGACCGGCATGCGGTAGATCTGCGGGCTGCCGCCACGATCGGAAGTGAAATAGAGCCAGCGCCCGTCCGGGCTGAAGGCCGGCTCGGTCTCCAGCGCCCCGCTCTTGCTGAGCCGCCGGGCATCCCCGCCATCGGCGCCGATCAGGTAGATCTGGGCGATATCATCCTTCGACAGCGAGATGGCCAGCTTGCTGCCGTCCGGCGACCAGGCCGGCGAATAGTTGGAACCGCGGAAATTGGCCACTGCCTTGCGACGGCCGTCGGTCAGGCTCTGCACGTAGACGACCGGTTTTTTCTGCTCGAACGAGACATAGGCCAGCTTGCTGCCGTTGGGCGACCAGACCGGCGAGATGATCGGCTCCGGCGAGCGCACCACCGTGAAGGCGTTGACGCCATCGGAATCGGCCACCTGCAACTCATAGCGCCCGTTGTGCTTCAGGATATAGGCGACCCGGCCGCTGAAATTGCCGGGTTCTCCGATCAGCTTTTCATGCACCAGATCGGCGATCTTGTGCGCGATGGACCGGTTCATGGTGGGCGGCACCAGATAGCTGAAGCCGGCCAGCTGGGTCTTGCGCACCACGTCGTAGAGCCGGAAGCGGATGTCCAGCCGGCCATCGGCGGCGTGGCTGACCTGACCGACCACCAGGGCATCGGCAGCGCGGTCGCGCCACTGGCCATAATCGACGGACTGCGCCTCGCCCGGCTTGCCCAGGCCGTTGCCGTCGACCATCTTGAACAGGCCGCTGCGGCTCAGGTCGGCCCGGATGATCTCGGCCGGATCGTCACCCGACGCGCCCGCCGGCAGGAAAGGGGCAATCACCACCGGAATGCGGTTGGCCGCGGCACCGACGATCTCGATGGTCATGCCGGCCTGGACATGACCGGGCAGCGCGGCCGCCAGAAACGCGCACGCAGCGGCCAACAATCGGAAGAAAAAGGACATGTTTGAGTCGCCTGCCATTTGAGCCCGCATCTTATCACCCCATCCGCTTCCGCCCTACCCTGGCAGTTGCGGCGTTCAATGGGTCTTGGTCAGTCAGGCCGGAATTTAAGTTCCAGGCCATCGCGAAATGCCGCCGCCGCATCCCGGTCGGGCGGCAGGGGCAGGGGCGAGGCCTTGAGGATGGCGCTCTCCACCGCCCGGTCGTAGCCGGGCTGGCCGCTGCTCCTGAGCAGGGTGGCGCGCGTCACCTCGCCGTTCGGCAGCAGATCGACCCGGTAGACCGCCTCCGGCTTGCCATGCAGGGTGGGCGGGTTGATCAACAGGCCCTTGATCTTCAACTGGATGCGGCCCTTGTATTCGTCCACCGCCTTGAGCCGGGCAGACACCGCCGCCGCCTGCTGGATACCCTGCGTTTCCGCGGCGAGGTCGTCGGCCGTTTCTGCCGCCATCATGTCTTCCATCGCCTTGCGGGCCTTTTCCTGGGCCTGGCGCTTCACCTCCGCGGCCTTGCGCGCCTCATCCCGCCTGACCTGCAATTGCTTTTCCTCCTGCACCAGACGCGCCTGTTCCTCGCGTTGCATCTCATCTTCCAACTTGCGCCGGCGCTCGGCCTCCTGGCGTTTCCGGTCCTCTTCCAGGCGCTGCTTCTTGGCCTCGTCCTGGTGTTTTTTCTCGGCCGCCTTTTTCTCCTTCAGCGCGATGTCGGCCTTTCTTTCCGGCGGCGCGGCCTTCGGCTCCGCTGCTGGCTTGGCCGGTGGCAGCTTGACCGGTGGCGGCTTGGCCGGTTCGGGCGGCACCGGCTCGGGCGGCACCGGTTCCGGCGGCAACGGCGCTGGCGGCGCGGTCGGCAGCGCTGTCCAGAGATCGGCATAGACGGGCACGTGCGGCAGCGTCTTCCAGGACACCCCGAACACCAGGGCCAGGAAGAAGAACAGGTGCACCAGCAGGGCCAGGCCGCCGGCGGACCACTGGTCGCGCGCTACCGCCCGGTTCACGGCTGGGCGGGCTTCACCAGCAGGCCGACGCGCGCCACGCCCAGGCGTTGCAGGGTATCCATCACCCGCATGACCGATTCGTAACGCACCGACTTGTCGGCCGAGATCACCACCGGCCGGTCGGGGTGGTCCTTCTGCAGCTTGCGCACGGTGCCGTTCAGGGCGGCCTCGGAGATGGCCTCGCCCTCGCCGGTCTCGGCGCGATCGCGGATCAGCAGGGAGCCGTCGGCCTTGATCATCACCTCCAGCGGGGCCACCGGCGCGATACTGCTCCTGGCCACGCTGGGCAGTTCGACCTGGGACGGGTTGATGAACGGCGCGGTGACCATGAAGATCACCAGGAGCACCAGCATCACATCGATGTAGGGCACCACGTTGATCTGGTTCATGGCCCGGCGGGGCCGCTGGCGGATCACTTATGCACTTCCCGTTGCAGCAGGTTGGAGAATTCCTCCATGAACACGTCGAACCGGCTGGCCAGGCGGTCGAGGTCATGGGTGAAGCGGTTGTAGGCGATCACCGCCGGGATGGCGGCGAACAGGCCGATGGCGGTGGCGACCAGGGCCTCGGCGATGCCCGGGGCGACCTGGGCCAGGGTGGTCTGGGCCACGTTGGACAGGCCCCGGAACGAGTTCATGATGCCCCAGACGGTGCCGAACAGGCCGACGTAGGGCGACACCGAGCCGACCGTGGCGAGGAAGGGCAGGTGCGATTCCAGCTTGTCCATCTCGCGCTGGTAGGTCGCCCGCATGGCCCGGCGCACGCTCTCGATCGCGCTTGCCGGCGACACGCTGGGCTGCTTCTTCAGCTTGGTCAGTTCGCGGTAGCCGGCCCGGAACACCTCCTCCATGCTGCCGTTGCTGCTGTCCTTGCTCAGGCGCTTGACGATCTCGCTGAAGCCGCCGCTCCAGAACTCGCGCTCGAACTCCTCGGCGCCGCGCCGTTCCCGACGCAGGGCGAACAGCTTGACGAAGATGATCCACCAGGACGTCATCGATGCCAGCAACAGCAGCACCAGGACGCCTTTCACCACCCAGCTGGCGTGGACGATCATCTCCAGGAAGGACAGGTCTTGGCTCAGTTCCATTGTTTTCCGAATCTTTCCAGGATATGGGCCGGGATCTTGACCGGCCTGAATTGATCCGCCTTGACGCAGGCGGCCTTCACCGTTGCCGTCAGCAGGGCCTCGTCGCCGCGCATGACGCGCTGGTCTATGGTCATGCTGGCCCGGCCGACCGCGACCAGCCGGCACTCGACCGCCAGCATATCGTTGAACCGGGCCGAGCGCAGGTAATCCGCCTCGACCCGGCGCACCACGAACAGGACCCCGTCGCGCTCGGCGAGTTCCGTCTGCTCGATGCCCAGGCCGCGCAGCCATTCGGTGCGCGCCCGTTCGAGGAACTTCAGGTAGTTGGCGTAATAGACCACGCCGCCGGCATCGGTGTCTTCCCAGTAGACGCGGACCGCCCAGGTGAAATCGGGCTCAGTCACCGAACAGTTCCGTGTTCTGCATCCGGGTCGGCGTCGCCAGGCCGAAATGCCGGTAGGCCAGCGGCTGGGCCGCGCGCCCGCGCGGGGTGCGGGCCAGAAAGCCCTGCTGGATCAGGTAGGGCTCCAGGACGTCCTCGATGGTGTCGGCCGCCTCGCCGATCGCCGCCGCCAGGTTCTCCAGGCCGACCGGGCCGCCGCCGAATTTGTCCAGCAGGGCATGCAGCAGCTTGCGGTCCATCACGTCGAGGCCGGCCGAGTCCACCTCCAGCATCTTCAGGGCGGCGTCGGCGACGGCATTGTCGACCTTGCCGTCGGCCTTGACCTCGGCATAGTCGCGCACCCGGCGCAACAGCCGGTTGGCGATGCGCGGCGTACCGCGCGAACGGCGCGCCACTTCCAGGGCGCCGTCGGGCGAGATCTCGATCTTCAGCAACTGCGCCGAGCGCTTGACGATATGGGTCAGTTCCTCGGCGTTGTAGAACTCCAGCCGGGCGACGATGCCGAAGCGGTCGCGCAGCGGATTGGTCAGCATGCCGGCGCGGGTGGTGGCGCCGACCAGGGTGAACGGCGGCAGATCCAGCTTGACCGAGCGGGCCGCCGGGCCCTCGCCGATCATGATGTCGAGTTGGAAGTCCTCCAGGGCCGGGTAGAGGATTTCCTCGACCACCGGGCTCAAACGGTGGATCTCGTCGATGAACAGGACGTCGCGCGGCTCCAGGTTGGTCAGCAGCGCGGCCAGGTCGCCGGCCCGCTCCAGCACCGGCCCGGAGGTCACCCGCAGGTTGACCCCCATCTCCTTGGCGACGATGTGCGCCAGGGTGGTCTTGCCCAGGCCGGGCGGGCCGAACAGCAGGACGTGGTCGAGCGCCTCGCCGCGGTTCTTGGCGGCGGTGATGAAGATGTCGAGCTGTTCGCGCGCCCGCGCCTGGCCGACGTAGTCGCGCAGGAATTGCGGCCGCAGGGCGCGTTCGAGGACCTCCTCCTCCCTGGAGACGGGCGTGGCGGCAATGAGTCGATCCGGCTCAAGCATGGCTTACTTCTTCGCTAACAGTTTCAGGGCCTGGCGGATACTTTCCTCCAGACTCGCCCCCTCCGGCAACTGTTTCAGCACCGGCAGGGCCTCCTTGTCGCTGTAGCCCAGCGCCATCAGGGCATTCAGGGCGTCGTGGGCGACGTTGGCCGGGCTGCCGGCCACGGTCGGCAGGGCATCGGCCAGCTTGCCCTTCAGTTCCAGCAGCAGGCGCTCGGCGGTCTTCTTGCCGACGCCGGGTATCTTCACCAGGCGGCCGGTCTCCTGCATGGCGACGGCCTGGGCCAGTTCGTCGACGTTCATCCCGGACAGCACCGACAGGGCCAGCTTCGGCCCGACGCCGGAGATCTTGATCAGGGTACGGAACACCTCGCGCTCCTTGGCGCTGCCGAAGCCGTACAACTGCTGGGCATCCTCGCGCACGCTGAAGTGGGTGAACAGGGCGACCTGCTCGCCCTGGGCCGGCAGGTTGTAGAAGGTGCTCATCGGCACGTCGACCTCGTAGCCGACGCCATGCACGTCGACGACGATCTGGGGCGGGTGTTTTTCCAGCAGGATACCGGTCAGGCGTCCGATCATGTCAGTCGATCCAGGATCAGGGCCACCGCCAGCAGCACAGCCAGGATGTGGGCGGCGGCGATGGTGGCGCGGATGGCGGGGGCCAGCAGGGCCGGTTGCGCGGCGTAGCGGCGCAGTTCGCCGGCCGCCTTGAACGCCGGCAGGGCGGCCAGGAACGCCGCCGCGCCCCACAGCGGCAGACGGCCGCCGGCGATCAGGCCGAGCGACCAGCCCAGGGCCAGCAACAGGACCAGGCCGTAGCCGTGGGCGGCCTGGTCGGGGGCCAGGCGGACCACCCAGTGGCGCTTGCCGGCCGCCGCATCGGCGGCACGGTCGGGGAACTGGTTGATGTACAGGATGTTGGTCACCATCAGGGCATAGGGCAGGCCGACCAGCCAGGGCAGGGCATCGAAGCGGCCGCGCTGGACGAAGTCGGCCCCGGCGACGATGAGGAGGAAGCCGGCGGCGACGCAGATCTCGCCCAGGCCCCGGCTGTTCAGCTTCAGCGGCGGCGCCGAATAGGCCCAGCCGATGAACAGGCCGGCGAGGCCGATCCAGAACAGGCCGAAGCCGCTGTGGCCGATCAGCCAGAAGCCGCCCAGGATCACCGCCAGGAACAGCGCGAGGCCGAAGGCCAGGGTCTGGCCCGGACTCAGGACGCCGTTCTGGATGAAGCGGGAACCGCCGGTGAACGGGAACAGGCGGTCGCTGTTGACCGCGTCGGTGCCGTTCAGGTGGTCGTAATAGTCGTTCAGGACATTCACCCCGGCGTGGGCCAGCAGGGCCAGCAGCACGGTGATCGCCGCCGCCGCGCCGTCGAACGGCACGCCGGCATGCCAGGCGGTGGCGAAACCGAGCAGCACCCCGACCAGGGTGATGGTCAGGAAGGCCGGCCGGGTGGCCAGAAAATAGCGCAGCCAGGGATTGCCCAGACGCTCCAGGCTGGGTTCGACAGGCACCGCGGCGGTCTTGCTCACGACAGCCTCCCGGCCCGCACCCGGCGGCCGGCGGTGACCAGGGCGCCCAGGCCCATGCCGCCGTGGGCATGGCAGATCGCGCAGGCCAGGGCATCGGCGGCATCGGCGCTGGGTTCGCCGGGCAGGCTCAACAGGCGGGTCACCATGTGGATCACCTGCTGCTTGTCGGCATGGCCGTTGCCGACCACCGCCTGCTTGACCTGAAGCGCGGTGTACTCGAAAACCGGCTGGCCGGCGTGGGTCAGCGCCGCGATGGCCGCGCCGCGCGCCTGGCCGAGCAGCAGGGTGGACTGCGGATTGACGTTGACGAACACCTTCTCCACTGCCGACGCCTCCGGTTCATAGGTCGCCAGCACCTCGCCGATGCCGGCGAAGATGGTGGCGATCCGGCCCGGCAATTCGCCGTCCTGGGTGCGGATCACCCCGCTGGCGATGTAGCTCAGCCGCTGGCCGTCCTTCTCGATGACCCCGTAGCCGGTCACGCGCAGGCCGGGGTCAATGCCGAGAAGTCTCAAGATCGAATTACTCGGGAAGGATGGCGGAGGTGTAGACCTCCTGCACGTCGTCGAGGTCGTCCAGCATGTCGAGCATCTTCTGGAACTTGACGGCGTCGTCGCCTTCGACCTCGGTCTCGTTCAGCGCCTTCATGGTGACCTCGGCGATGACCGGCTTGAAACCCGCCGCCTCCAGGGCCTCCTTCACGGTGGTCAGGTCGCCGGTGGGGGCGGTGATGACCTCGACGGAACCGTCGTCGTTGCCGATCACGTCCTCGGCGCCCGCCTCCAGGGCCACTTCCATGACCTTGTCCTCGTCGGTGCCCGGCTCCAGGATGATCTGGCCGCAGTGCTGGAACTGGAACGCCACGCTGCCGTCGGTGCCCATGTTGCCGCCGTGCTTGGCCATGGCGTGGCGGACGTCGGCCACGGTGCGCACCCGGTTGTCGGTCAGGCAGTCGACCATCACCGCCGCGCCGCCCGGACCGTAGCCCTCGTAGCGGATCTCCTCGTAGCTGACGCCTTCGAGTTCGCCGGTGCCCTTCTTGACCGCCCGGTCGATATTGTCGTTGGGCATGTTCTCGCCCTTGGCCTTGTCGATGGCCAGGCGCAGGCGCGGGTTGAAGTTGGGATCGCCGCCGCCCATCTTGGCCGCCACGGTGATCTCCTTGGCATAGCGGGTGAAGATGCGGCCCCGCTTTTCGTCCTGACGCCCCTTACGGTGCTGAATGTTCGCCCATTTACTGTGTCCGGCCATGATGCATGTCTTGAGTGGATAAAAAAGGCATTTTAACCTTGACCGCCGGTCAGGCCGGAGAAAAAGAAGTCGAGCATCGGTCCCGCCTGTCCGGCCAGCGAATAGGCCGTCGGCTCCAGGCCCCAGTCCATGATCAGGCCGTCGATGTAGGCCAGCAGCGCCACGGCGGCCAGGGCCGTATCCAGGTCGGCGGGCACCTGGCCGCGCCGGCGGGCGTTCTCCAGGGCCATCCGGAACACCTCCCGGGCGCCCATGCGGCATTCCCGGCGGCGCTGGACGTTGGGCGCCAGTTCGTCGACGTACTCGCATTTCAGGGTCAGTATCTCGAACACCCGGCGGCAGCGGCCGTCCTGTTCCACCAGCGCCAGGGCCTGCACGCCGGCCCGGCGCAGCAGGCCGAGCGGGTCCATCTGGTCCGGGTCGGCCATGTTTTCCAACAGGGCCTCCAGGGGCAGGGTGGCGCGGTCGCACATGGCGGTGAACAGGTCGGCCTTGTTCTCGAAGTGCCAGTAGATGGCGCCGCGGGTCACCCCCGCCTGCTGGGCGATCTCGGCCAGCGAAGTGCGCGAAACGCCCTTGTCCCGGAACACGTTCTCGGCGGTATCGAGTATCAGCGCACGGGTTTCCTGGGCTTCTTCCTTGGTACGTCTGGCCATGATCCTTCGCGTCAAACGGTGGTTTGCAACAATTCAGGATATCCGTAAACCGGCGACATCCCCCGGACAAGTTGCATAATCCTTGCATTGTCTTTGTAGATAATCAGCCGGAAAACCCTAACTGCAGGTTCGCAATGCTTACCCTCCACTGGCCGCGATGGCAAATGCCCGCCGGGATCGAACTATGATGACCCTTGATGGGCCAAAGGCCTTCTGTGCTCACCCCTTGTCCGCCGTCAGGAAGGCCGCCATGCCTCGTTCGTCACTCGCCGCCGCACTCGCCTTGCTCGCCCTCTCGGGTTGCGCCGCCGTGGGACCGGACTACCGGGCGCCGGAGACGGCGGCGCCCGCCCAGTGGCAGGCGGTCCATGACAGCGGCCGCCGCGATGCCGAGGTCCTCGCGCGCTGGTGGCGGCAGTTCGACGACCCGGTCCTGGACGGCCTGATCGCCGACGCCCTGGCGGCCAATACCGATCTCGCGACGGCACAGGCCAAGCTGCGCGAGGCCCGTGCCCGGCGCGACCTGGCAAAGGCCGGCCTGGCGCCCTCGGTCACCCTGTCAGGTTCCGCCAGCCGCAGCCGCAGCAGCGCCGAGACCGGCGCCGGCGCCACGCACAACCTGTACAGCACGGGCTTCGACGCCAGTTGGGAGCCGGACGTGTTCGGCGGCGCCCGGCGCGGCCTCGAGGCCGCCGAGGCCGACCTGCAGGCCGGCGCCGAAGGCCTGCACGACACCCGCGTCAGCCTGGTCGCCGAGGTGGCGAGCAATTACCTGGAATTGCGCAGCAACGAGCAGCGCCTGGCCATCGCCGAGGCCAGCCTGGCCGCCCAGAGCGAACTCTACGACCTGACCGGCTGGCGCCAGCAGGCCGGCCTGGTCTCGGAACTGGACGCGGCCCAGGCGCTCACCAGCCTGGAGCAGACCCGGGCCGGGCTGCCCGGCCTGCGTACCGCCATTACCGAGGCACGCCACCGGCTGGCCACCCTGCTCGGGCGCGCGCCGGCCGAACTGGACGCCCGGCTGGCCGCGACTGGCGTCATTCCGGTCGCGCCGAATGCCGTGGCGACCGGCATCCCGGCCGACACCCTGCGCCAGCGCCCCGACGTGCGCGCCGCCGAGCGCCGGCTGGCGGCCCAGACCGCCCGCCTGGGCGAGGCCGAGGCCGCGCGCTATCCCAGCTTCCGGCTGACCGGCTCGCTCGGCCTCGACGCCCTGGCCCTGAACCGCCTGTTCAGCGGCAATGCCGGCAGCGGCTCGCTCCTGGCCGGGATCACCGCGCCGATCTTCGACGCTGGCCGGATCAAGAGCAACATCGCCGTGCAGGATGCCGTCCTGGAACAGAGCCGCCTGGCCTACCGGTCCGCCGTGCTGGCCGCCCTGGAGGAGGTCGAGAACGCCCTCGCCGGCCTGGCCAACCTCGGCCAGCAGCGCGAACAACTGTCCCGCGCCGCCGCCTCGGCGCGCGAAACCCTGGCCATGGCGCGCAACCGCTACGCCGCCGGGCTGGCCGATTTCCAGACCGTGCTCGACAGCCAGCGCACCCAGCTCAACCTGGAAGACCAGCTCGCCAGCGCCACCGGCGCCTGCGGCAACGCCCAGATCCGCCTGTACAAGGCGCTCGGCGGCGGCTGGACGCCCGACGACAAGGAAACACCATGACCGAAGCCAACAACGCGAAACTGCAGGAAATCCTCGACCAGGGCGGCAGCCGCCGCTACGCCGGCTGGCGCGGCTGGCTGATCCTGGTTGTCGTCCTGCTGGCCGCCGGACTGCTCTATCTCGGCCTGCGCGGCAAGGAGGCGGCCAAACTGCCGCAATACCAGACCGAGCCGGCCGCCGTTGGCACCCTGGTGGTCAAGGTCTCCGCCACCGGCAACCTGCAGCCGACCAACCAGGTCGACGTCGGCAGCGAGCTGTCCGGCATCGTCGACAAGGTCTACGTCGACGACAACGACCAGGTCAAGAAGGGCCAGGTGCTGGCCCGCCTGGACCTGGCCAAGCTGCGCGATGCGGTGACCAAGTCGCAGGCCAACCTGACCGCGGCCGAGGCCCAGGTCTTGCAGGCCCAGGCCACGGTGACGGAGACCCGGGCCGCGCTCGCGCGCATGGTCCGGGTGGCCGAACTGTCCGGCGGCAAGGTGCCGTCGAAGAGCGAGATGGACACCGCCGAGGCCAACCTGAAGCGGGCCGAGGCCAACGAGGCCAGCACCCGGGCCAGCGTCGCCCAGGCCCAGGCCGGCCTGCAATCGGACCGGACCAATCTGGCCAAGGCCGATATCCGCTCGCCCATCGACGGCGTGGTGCTGACCCGCAAGGTCGAACCGGGCCAGACCGTGGCCGCCTCGTTCCAGGCGCCGGTGCTGTTCACCCTGGCCGAGGACCTGACCCGGATGGAACTCCAGGTCGATGTCGACGAGGCCGACGTCGGCCGGGTCAAGGCCGGCCAGACGGCCAGCTTCAGCGTCGACGCCTGGCCCGGCCGGCACTATGCCGCGGTCATCACCCGGGTCAGCTACGGTTCCAAGGTGGAGAACGGCGTGGTCTCCTACCAGACCATGCTGGAAGTGCACAACGACGACCTCAGCCTGCGCCCCGGCATGACCGGCACCGCCGAGATCACCACCCTGACCCGCGCCAACGCCTTGCTGGTGCCCAATGCCGCCCTGCGTTTCGCGCCCGAGACCACGGCCGCCGCGCCGAAGAAGAACGGCAGCGTGTTGAGCGCCATGATGCCGCGGCCGCCGGCCCAGAAGCCGAGGGCGCAGGCGGTGGGCGCCGACGGCAAGTCGCAGGTCTGGGTCCTGCGCGACGGCCAGGCGGTGCCGGTCGAGGTCGAGGCCGGCGCCAGCGACGGCAAGCTGACCGAGATCGTCGGCGGCGCCCTCAAGGCCGGCATGGCGGTGATCACCGAGACTGCGAGCGGCCTGCCATGACCGGGGCAGCGGCCCTGATCCGGCTGTCCGCCATCAGCAAGACCTATGGCAGCGGCCAGGCCGCCTTCCAGGCCTTGAAGGGCATCGACCTGAGCGTCGCCGCCGGCGAATTCGTCGCCATCATGGGCCCCAGCGGGTCGGGCAAGTCGACTGCGATGAACATCCTCGGCTGCCTGGATACGCCGACCACCGGCCGCTACGAATTCCAGGGCGTGGCGGTCGAGGGGATGACCCGCAACCAGCGCGCCCTGCTGCGCCGGCACTACCTGGGCTTCGTGTTCCAGGGTTTCAACCTGCTGGCGCGCACCACCGCGCTGGAGAACGTCGAGCTGCCGCTGATCTACCGCGGCGACCCGGCCGGCAGCCGCCACCAGGCCGCCCGCGCCGCCCTCGAACAGGTCGGCCTGAAGGGCTGGGAGCACCACAGCCCGAACGAGTTGTCGGGCGGCCAGCAGCAGCGCGTGGCGATCGCCCGCGCCATCGTCACCCGGCCGGCGGTACTGCTGGCCGACGAACCGACCGGCAACCTGGACAGCCGCAACAGCCGCGAGATCATGGACCTGATCGCCGCCCTCAACCGGGACTTGGGCATCACCGTGCTGATGGTGACCCACGAGCCCGACATGGCCGCCTATGCCAGCCGGGTCGTCCACTTCGTCGACGGCCTGGTCGAGAGCGACCGCCACAATGGAGGCCATGCCTGATGCTGTGGAATACCCTGCTCCTGGCCCTGCGCGCGATCCGGCGCAACCTGATGCGCTCGTTCCTGACCGTCCTCGGCATCGTCATCGGCGTCGCCGCCGTGATCACCATGGTCACCCTGGGCAACGGCGCCACCCAATCGGTATCCGACCAGATCGCCGGCATGGGCAGCAACCTGCTCATGCTCCGGCCCGGCCAGCGTTTCGGTCCCGGCTCCGAGGGCGCGCCCAACTTCAAGGACACCGACATCGAGGCCATCCGCAACCAGATCGGCAGCATCGAGGCGGTCGCCCCGGTGGTGAACAAGACCGCGACGGCGGTCTACCAGGCGAAAAACTGGTCCACCGTGGTGACCGGCAGCAGCAACGACTATTTCCAGGCCGGCAACTGGGTGATCGCCTCCGGGCGCAGCTTCAGCGAGGCCGAGGAACGCGCCGGCAAGGCGGTCTGCGTGATCGGCGAAACGGTGCGCGACAAGCTGTTCGGGCGCCGTAACCCGGTCGGCAGCGAGATCCGCATCAAGCAGTTCGCCTGCGAGGTGATCGGCCTGCTCAAGTCGCGCGGCCAGTCGGCCATGGGCTCGGACCAGGACGATGCCGTGGTGATGCCGCTGCATACCGTGCAGCGCCGCCTGACCGGCAACCTGGACGTCAACATGATCATGATCTCGGTGCGCAACAGCGCCGCCATCGACGCCGTCAAGGACCAGGTCACCCGGCTGCTGCGCGAGCGGCGCAACATCGCGGAGAACGAGGAAGACGACTTCAGGGTCATGGACCCGCGCCAGATCAGCGAGACCCTGACCGGCACCACCCGCATCCTGACCATGCTGCTCGGCGCCGTCGCGGCGGTGAGCCTGCTGGTGGGCGGCATCGGGATCATGAACATCATGCTGGTGTCGGTCACCGAGCGCACCCGCGAGATCGGCATCCGCCTGGCCATCGGCGCCCTGGAGCGGGAAGTCCTGCTGCAGTTCCTCATCGAGGCGGTGGTGCTGTCCAGCCTGGGCGGCCTGATCGGCATCGCCCTGGCCACCGGTGCCACCATCGGCCTGGCCAGGCTGATGGGCATCCCATTCCTGTTCGATGCCGGCATCAACCTGCTGTCCTTCCTGTTTTCCGCCGCCATCGGCGTCCTGTTCGGCTTCTTCCCGGCCCGCCGCGCCGCCCGGCTCGACCCCATCGAGGCCTTGCGGCATGAATGAGACCGCCAAAACCATTTACATACACTCATGTATGTATGTACGATCTCCCGCTTTGTAATGTCACCGATATTCTGGAGTCTGCCGTGCGCCATCCTGCCCAAGCTGTCCTGCCGCTGCTGCTGTTATCCCTCCTGACCGCCTGCGGCCAGAAGCCCGCAACGCCTCCCGGCGGGCCGGCCGGCGGCATGCCGCCGCCGGAAGTCGGCGTCATCACCGCCGTCATGGGCTCGGCGACCCTGACCCAGGACCTGCCCGGCCGCCTGCAGGCCTGGCGCACCGCGGAAGTGCGCGCGCAGGTGGAAGGCATCGTCGAGAAGCGTCTGTTCGTCGAAGGTTCCGACGTCAAGGAAGGCGCCACCCTGTTCCAGATCGATGCGCGCACCTACAGGGCGGCCCGGGACGCCGCCGCCGCGGACGTCGACGCGGCCCGGCTGGTGGTCGACCGCTACAAGCCGTTGCTGGAGATCAAGGCCGTGAGCCAGCAGGAGTTCGACTCCGCCGCCGCGCGCCTGAAGCAGACCCAGGCGGCCCTGGCGCGTGCCGGATTGGACCTGGACAACACCCGGGTGCCGGCAGCGATCTCCGGCCGCATCGGCCGCGCCCTGGTCACCGAAGGCGCCCTGGTCGGCAAGGGCGAGGCCACCCACATGGCCACCATCGAACAGGTCGACCCGATCTACGCCAACTTCACCCAGCCCGGCAGCGAACTGCTGCGCCTGCAGGCCGCGGTCAAGTCGGGCCAGCTCAAGCGTGCCGAATCGGCCAAGGTGGAACTGCTGCTTGAGGACGGCAGCGCCTATCCCCTGCCCGGCAAGATCCTGTTCTCCGACCTGGCGGTCGATCCCTCCACCGGCGCGGTCAGCCTGCGCGCCGAATTCCCCAATCCCAAGCGGGAGCTGCTGCCCGGCATGTTCGTGCGCATCCGCTTCCCGTCCGCGGTCGACGAGGGCGCCATCCGGGTGCCGCAACGCGCCGTGCAAGGCGGCCCCCAGGGCCAGTCCGTGATGGTGGTCGGGCCGGACGGCATGGTCGCGCCGCAGCCGGTCAAGACCGGCGGCATGGTTGGCGGCGACTTCATCATCGTCGACGGCCTCAAGGGCGGCGAGCAGATCATCGTCGACGGTCTCCAGAAGGCCCGCCCCGGCACCCCGGTCAAGCCGGTGTCCCTGGCACCCGCCGCCGCTGCACCGGCGCCGGCACCCGCCGCGGTGCCGGCCGCCGCGCCTCCGGCCAAGAAAGTAGGCTGATCCATGATCCCAAGCTTCTTCATCGACCGCCCGGTATTCGCCTGGGTAATCGCCATCCTGATCCTGCTCGGCGGCATCCTGGCGCTCAAGAACCTGCCGGTTTCGCAATACCCCTCGGTGGCGCCGCCCGCCCTCGACATCACGGTCAACTATCCCGGCGCCTCCGCCAAGGTGATCGAGGACACCGCGGTCGCCCTGATCGAGCAGGAGATGAACGGCATCGAGAACCTGCTCTACACCTCGTCGGCGTCGCAGATCAGCACCGGCACGGTGACCCTGACCTTCAAGCCGGGCACCAACCTGGACTATTCCTCGGTCGAGGCGCAGAACCGCATCAAGCGGGTCGAGGCGCGCCTGCCCGACATGGTGCGACGCCTGGGCGTGACGGTGAACAAGGCGGCGCGCAACTACGTCACCATCATCGCCCTGATCTCGCCCGACAAGAGCAAGAACAACGTCGACCTCGGCAGCTATGCCGCCGCCAGCGTGCTGGAGCCGATCCGGCGCGTGCCCGGGGTCGGCGAGGCCCTGCTGTTCGGCACCGAATACTCCATGCGTCTGTGGCTGAAGCCGGAGAAGCTCCAGGCCTACAACCTCTCCCCTGCCGACGTGGCCAGCGCGGTACGCGCCCAGAACGTCGAACTGGCCTCCGGCGAGCTCGGCCAGCTGCCCGCCGCGCCCGGCCAGCAGATCAACGCGGTGATCGTCACCAACAGCCGCCTGTCGACGCCGGAGGAATTCGGCAACGTCATCGTGCGCACCAACCCGGACGGCTCCACCTTGCGGGTGAAGGACGTCGCCCGGGTCGAACTGGGCGCCCAGGACTACTCGGTCGCGGCACGCATCGACGGCCAGCCCGCGGCGGCCATCGCGGTGCGCCTGTCGCCCGGCGCCAACGCCCTGTCGACGGTCACGGCGGTCAACGCCAAGATGGACGAACTGGCCAAGTACTTCCCCAAGGGGGTGACCTGGGTCGTGCCCTATGACACCTCCAAGTTCGTCGAGATCTCCATCAAGGAGGTGGTCAAGACCCTGGCCGAGGCGGTGTTCCTGGTCTTCCTGGTGATGTTCCTGTTCCTGGAGAACCTGCGCGCCACCCTGATCCCGACCATCGTCGTCCCCATCGCCCTGGTCGGCGGCGCCCTCGGCCTCTATGTATTCGGCTTCTCGATCAACGTCCTGACCCTGTTCGCCATGGTCCTGGCGATCGGTATCGTGGTCGACGACGCCATCGTGGTGGTGGAGAACGTCGAGCGGATCATGACCACCGAAGGCCTGTCGCCGCGCGACGCCACCCGCAAGGCCATGGGCCAGATCGTCAACGCCATCATCGCCATCACCCTGGTGCTGGTCGCGGTGTTCATCCCGATGGCCTTCTTCCCGGGCTCCACCGGGGCGATCTACCGCGAGTTCTCGGTCACCCTAATCCTGACCATCCTGTTCTCGGTGCTCATGGCCCTGACCCTGACCCCGGCCCTGTGCGCCAGCCTGCTCAAGCACACGCCGGGCAAGGACATGCTACCGACCACCGGCTTCTTCGGCTGGTTCAATCGCTTCTTCGGCCGCACCACCCATGGCTACACCACCTGGGTCGGCCGGGCCGCCAGCAAGACCGGCCGCTACCTGGTCATCTACGCCGTGCTCCTGGTCGCCACCGGCTGGCTGTTTCAGCGCCTGCCGGGCAGCTTCCTGCCCGAGGAGGACCAGGGCTACTTCCTCAACCTGGTCCAGCTGCCGCCGGGCGCCACCAACGAGCGCACCCTGGAAGTGTTGTCGCAGGTCGAGCAGTACTACATGAAGCAACCCGAGATCGAACACGTCATCGGCGTGGCCGGCTTCTCCTTCTTCGGGCGCGGCCAGAACGCCGCCCTCGTCTTCGTCCGTCTCAAGGACTGGGACGCCCGGCCGGGCCAGGAACACGGCGCCCAGGCCATGGTGCACAAGGCCAACATGATATTTTTCGGCATCAAGCAGGCCATGGTGTTCGCCATCAACCCACCGCCCATCCCCGAGTTGGCCGCCGCCGGCGGCTTCGACTTCCGCCTGCAGGACCGCGGCGGCCTGGGCCGGGACAAGCTGCTGGAGGCGCGCAACATGGCGCTCGGCCTGGCCATGCAGGATCCGCGCCTGGTCGGCGTCCGGCCCGAAGGCCAGGAGGCGGCGCCGCAACTGTTCCTCGATATCGACCGGGTCAAGGCCGAGACTCTGGGGGTGAGCACCGCCGACCTCAACGACACCCTGCAGTCCGGCCTCGGCGTCGCCTACATCAACGACTTCGTGCGCCAGGGCCGCATCCTGCGCGTCCAGATGCAGGCCGAGGCGGACACCAGGCGCAGCATCGAGGACATCCTCAAGCTGCCGGTGCGCGGCAAGGGCGGCATGGTCACCCTGTCGGAACTGGCCAAGCCCAGTTGGGTGGTCGGCTCGCCCAAGCTGGACCGCTACAACGGCCTGCCGGCAATGAAGATCGCCGGCACCCCGGCACCCGGCCGCAGCACCGGCGACGCCCTCCAGGCCATGGAGGAAGTCGCCCAGAAACTGCCGCCGGGCATCGGCTACGAATGGTCGGCGACCTCCTACGAGGAACGCATGTCCGGCAGCCAGGCCCCGCTCCTGTTCGGCATCTCGATCATCGTGGTGTTCCTGGTCCTGGCCGCCCTGTTCGAGAGCTGGACCATCCCGCTCGCGGTGATGCTGGTGGTGCCGCTCGGCATCTTCGGCGCCGCCGCCGCGGTGGACCTGCGCGGCCTGCCCAACGACGTCTACTTCAAGGTCGGCCTGATCGCCATCATCGGCCTGTCGTCGAAGAACGCCATCCTGATCATCGAGTTCGCCCGCCGCCTGCAGGATGAGGGCAAGGGCCTGGTCGAGGCCACGCTGGAGGCCTGCCGGTTGCGGTTCCGGCCGATCCTGATGACCTCCATCGCCTTCATCGCCGGCGTCTCCCCGCTCGCCATCTCGACCGGCGCCGGCGCCGAGAGCCGCCACGCCATCGGCACCGGCGTCATCGGCGGCATGTTCACCGCCACCGTGCTGGCGGTGTTCCTGGTGCCGGTGTTCTACGTCGTGGTGCGGCGCATCTTCCCCGGCCATACCCGCATCCACCAGGAGAACGACCATGCGTAAGTTCGTCCTCGCCGCCCTGCCGGCAGCCCTGCTGCTGATCTCCGGCTGTTCCATGCTGCCCGGCTACGAGCGTCCGGCCGCGCCGGTGCCCGCACAGTGGCCACAACCTGCCGCCACCGCGGCGCAGACCCCGGCGGTCGGCCTGTCCTGGCAGCAGATGCTGCCCGACCCGCGCCTGCAGGCCCTGATCGAGGCCGCCCTGGCCAACAACAGGGACCTGCGCATGTCGATCGCCCGGGTCGAAGAGGCGCGTGCGCTGTACGGCATCAGCCGGGCCGACCGGTTGCCCACCCTGAACCTCAACGCTGGCGAATCGGCGGCCCGCGTACCGGCCGACCTGACCGGCACCAGCCAGTCCAGGACCAGCCGGCGCTACGACGTGGCGCTCGGCATCACCGCCTTCGAACTCGACTTCTGGGGCCGGGTGAAGAGCCTGAACGAGGCGGCCAGGGCGAGCTATCTGGCCTCCGAGGAGGCGCGCAACGCGTTCCGGATCGGCCTGATCGCCGACGTCGCCGGGGCCTACTTCACGGCCCGCGAACTGGACGAACGCCTGGCCCTGACCCGCGCCACCCTGGAAAACCGCAAGGGCATGCGCTTCCTGGTCGAGAAGCGGCGCGACGTCGGCCTCGCCGGCGACCTCGACTACCTGGCCGCCAATGGCGCCTACGAGGCGGCGCGCGCCGACCTCGCCAACCTGGAACGCAGCCGGGCCCAGGCCGGGAACGCCCTCGCCCTGCTGGTCGGCAGCCAGCCGGACACGCTGCCGGCGGGACGTAGCCTGAGCGACCAGGGCGTGGTCGGCGACCTCGCCGTGACCGTGCCCTCGGAAGCGCTTCTGGCCCGGCCCGACGTGCGCGCCGCCGAGCAGCGCCTGATCGCTGCCAACGCCAACATAGGCGCCGCCCGCGCCGCCTTCCTGCCGCGCATCGGCCTCAGCCTGGCGCTCGGCAGCGCGAGCGGCAGCCTGTCCGGACTGTTCGACTCCGGCTCGGGCGCCTGGACCTTCGCGCCCAGCCTGGTCCAGCCCCTGTTCGACAGCGGTCGCAACAAGGCCGGCCTGAGCCTGGCCGAGGCGCGCAAGGTGATCGCCGTGGCCGACTACGAAAAGACCATCCAGCAGGCCTTCCGCGAGGTGGCCGACCTGCTCGCCGCACGCGACCGCCTGGCCGAGCAGATCAAGGCCCAGGAGGCCACCGAAAAGGCCCAGACCGACCGCCTGGCCCTGGTCGAGGCACGCCAGAAGGCCGGCGCGTCGAGCTACCTGGAGGTACTGGACGCCCAGCGCGACGCCTACACCGCCCAGCAAGGCACCGTGCAGGCAAGGACGGCCCTGCTGGTCACCAACGCGCAACTCTACAAGGCGCTCGGCGGCGGCCAGGACACGGCGGCTCCCGAGCCGGCCGCGACCACGGCGAAACCATGACCCGGGCAACCAGGCTCTTTCGACAAGGGGTTAGGGTTTCCAGGCCGGCAGGGAAGAGCCTCTTAACGCGGACATAGCCGGTTTCCGGGGCAGGCCGGCTACTCGCCGGTCTTGCCGCGCCCCGTGGCGGGTAAATCAGAACCGGGCCCGGCGCCACTCAAAAAACCATCCAGGGTTTTCAGACTGGCCCGGGCAGAGGAAGATCAGCCGCGATTCTTGCGGCGACGCGCCACCGTGCCCATCAGGCCGAGGCCGGCCAGCATCATGGCGTAGGTCTCGGGCTCGGGTACGCCGGTG
>JAQTLU010000001.1:476796-528211 GCA_028714735.1 Gallionellaceae bacterium
CAGGGTTTTCAGACTGGCCCGGGCAGAGGAAGATCAGCCGCGATTCTTGCGGCGACGCGCCACCGTGCCCATCAGGCCGAGGCCGGCCAGCATCATGGCGTAGGTCTCGGGCTCGGGTACGCCGGTGACGAACTGGCCGGACCCTGAACTCAGGCTGGCGCCGGCCGGCAGGATGAAGCCGGTGATGCTGCCGGTGTTGAAGTAATCCGCCCAGCCGCCGTTGCTGGCGCTGACCCAGAGGGAGGTGGAGAGTTGGAAGGGCTGGTCGTAGGTGAAGGCGAACTCGCCGGTGGAGATGCTTTCCGAAGTGCGGGTCTGCCGGCCACTGATCGACTGGCTTTCGCCAATCACGGTCTGGTAGGACTGAGAGAGGTCACCACAGGACCAGCAGTTATACATGGGCGAGTAGCTGACCTCGAAGGATGCGTTGGCGTTGCCGCCGCCGCCTGCCAGGGTGCCATCCAGTTCGGTGGTCAGGCTGGCCCAGGCCATGCCGGTGCCGCCGGTGATGACGAACCAGTCGGTGTAATTGGCACCCGCGCTGGCATTGCTATTGCTGTAGTAAGGATTGCTTGAATCATACGTGGTGGAGGCCTTGGCGTGGGTGGCGCCGTACTCGGCATAGGCCTGGGCATCGTAGCCGTAGCCATGGCTGGCCATAACGGCGCTCACAAGCGCGCCGGTATTGCTGTCCTCGCCACCGGCAAACGAACCCCATTTGTTGCCGCTACCCATGTAGTAGGAGTAATTCACATTACCACTAGCGTAAGAGGACAGGGATGCCGGGGGGAGAGATGCCACGATGTTGCCATAGACGTCTACCGCGCCGGTGTTGGCGAAGGCCTGGCCTGCACCAGACATGACGATGACAAGCGCGAGTGCTTTGAGCTTCATTTAAGATTCCCTATTGATTTGTTTGTAATGACACGACGACCGGTCCGGCCGACCACCTATTTAAATACCCCTTTATCGTTATTAAGCGGCGGCAACGGCGAAGCACGGACCGTTCCGGCCCGTGCCACTGACAGGCGCACCACTCAACCGCGCCACGCTATCACAGTGCATTTGCTGATTAAATCCGTGCTTTTACTTATGTCATCACCTTCTGACATGCTCGCGTGGCGTTGCGATCTATGACCCAATAAGCATCAGACTCGCCCCATGAAGCCGCAAAGTGCTCGATGCCCAGCGCAGCCGAACAGAACCGCCTCAACGCCGAACTAGCCCTCCTGATCACGATCTGTTCAAGACATTAGGCGGCTGCTTCCAGACCGGCCAGCTTGGCCGACTCTAGCGCCAGTTCGCCCCAGGCGCAGCCTGGCTGCAACGACTCGTGGACCAAGGCCGTGGCCTGACCCAACTCAATGCCCGGGGCGGCGCACCATCCCGGGCAGTTGTTCGAACTCTGGCGCGGCGATGGGCCGGGAGAAGAAGTAGCCCTGGCCGTAATCGCATCCGGAGGCCAGCAGCAGATCCCGTTGTTCGCGGGTCTCCACGCCTTCGGCGATGACCTTGATGCCGAGCTTGTGGGCCATGACGATGATCGCCTCGCAGATGGCCAGGTCTTCGTCCCTGAGGACCAGATTGCGCACGAAGGCCTGGTCGATCTTCAGATAGTCGATGTCGAACTTTTTCAGGTAGGCCAGCGATGAATAACCGGTGCCGAAGTCGTCGATGGCGATCTTCATGGTCCGGTTGCGGAACCTGATCAGCTTGTCGGCCACGATCGGGGCGCCGTGCAGCAGGAGTCCTTCGGTGATCTCGATCACGATGCTGTGCGGCGGGATATCCATGTCCTGCATCAGTTCGAGCCAGCCCTTGGTGATGGCACCGTCGTTCAGGAACTGTACCGGCGACTTGTTGACGCTGACCTGGAACTCCGGGTCATGGCTTGCCCGCCAGCGCGTGACCTGGCGGACCGCTTCAAGAAACACCCAGTTGCCGATATCGATGATGGCCCCGGTCTCTTCGGCGACCGGGATGAACTCGCCCGGGCTGATCAGCCCGCGCACCGGGTGCTGCCAGCGGATCAGGGCCTCGGCCTTGTGGATCTGACCGGTGGCCAGTTCCACGATGGGCTGGTAGGCAATCCAGAACTGCTGCTCCGACAAGGCCATGCGCAAATCCTGGTTGAGGTGCATCCTGGCCTTGGCCGCCTCGTCCATGGCCGGGGTGAAATAGCTGAAACGGTTGCGGCCCTGGCTCTTGGCCTCATACATGGCCTGATCGGCGTTCTTGATCAGGGTCTCGATGACGGTCGCGTCATCCGGATACAGGGTGATGCCCATGCTGGCCGAGACATAGGCCATTTCACCATCCAGCGAGAACGGCGCGGTCATGTCCTTCAGGATGGCCTGGGCGATGCGGTCGATGCCGCGGCTGTCGTCCAGGGCACCGAGGATGACGGTGAACTCGTCGCCACCGAGCCGGGCCACCGTGTCGGAATCCCGCACGCAGGCCTTCAGGCGTTGCGCCACCTCGGCCAGCAGGAGATCGCCCTTGTCGTGGCCCAGGGTGTCGTTGACCTCCTTGAACCGGTCCAGGTCGATGAACAGCAAGGCCAGGCGGCGTTCGCCCCGGAGCGCCTTCTTGACCTCCTGGTCCAGGCGGTCATGGAACATCCGGCGGTTGGGCAGGCCGGTCAGGGCATCGAAGTTGGCCTGCTGCCAGATCAGTTTTTCCGCCTTCTTCTGCGCCGTGATATCCGAGAACAGGGCGACCCGGCGGTGCGGCGCGCCTTCCTTGTTGAAATAGGTGTTGATGGTCAGCCATTTGGGATAGATCTCGCCGTTCTTGCGCCGGTCCCAGACCTCGCCCTGCCAGCTTCCCACCGTGTTGAGCGCCTGCCACATCGCCTCGAAGAAGGCCCGGTCATGATGGCCCGAGTTGAACATCCGGGTGTTCCTGCCCTCGACTTCATCCAGGGTGTAACCGGTCATCTCGGTGAAGGCGGGATTGATGTTGATGATGTTGCCGTCGGCGTCGGTCACCAGCATCGCTTCGCTGCTGCTTTTGTACACCATCGAGGCCAGCTGCATTTCCTCTTGCAGACGCCTGGCCTCGGTGATGTCTTCGTAGACGCCGAGCACGCCGACGACGGCCTGGTCGACGCTGCGCAAGGGCACTTTGGAGGTTCGCAGGTAGACCTCGCGGCCATCGGGCGCGGTTTGCGGTTCCTCGTAGGCCAGTTTCGCCTGGCCCGATGCCATCACCGACAGGTCGTCGGCGCGATAGCATGCCGCCTGGTCGCGCCACGCCAGCTGCTCATCCAGCTTGCCGACCACCTCCGCCGCCGCGGAGGCGCCGGCATCCCTGGCGAACAAGCTGTTGCAGCCCAGGTAGCGGGACTCCGTGTCCTTCCAGAACAGCCGCATGGGGATGGTGTCGATCACCGTTTGCAGCATGTGGTGCGACTCCGCCAGCTGCTGCACCGCCCGCTGGCGCTCGATGTGGCGCCGGTAATAGGCGAACAGGACCAGGCCCAGGGATAGCGCCAGCAGCGGCAGCAGGTAATAGAGCGCATCGCGCAGGCCGGGCTCCTTGACCTCGTAGACGCTGAACCACTTCTGGTACAGGGCATCGTATGCGCCGCTGGACTTGCTCAGCGCCAGGCCTTCATTCAGCAGTGCCAGCAGTTCGGCATCGCCCTTTCTGACCGCAAAGGCGAATTTCTGCTTGGCCCCCGCGCTGACCGGGAGCGCGACGATCCCGGGGAGTTTCAGCTTTTCCAGGGTCTGCATGCCCACCAGCTTGCTGACGAACATGGCGTCGTGCCGCCCCGATGCCAGCAGCCTGAGCCCGTCGGCCGCCGTCGGGACCAGGGTCAGCTGGTTTTCCCAGCCCTTGCCGAGGGCGTATTCATGGCCGATGTCCGCCTCGACGACAATGATGGATTTGCCGATCAGGTCCTGCTCGCTGTGGATGTCCGGCTGGCCCTTGCGGATGAAGATCGCCCCATGCACCGTCACGTGCGGCACCGTGAAGTCGGCAAACTTGTGGCGTTCCTCGGATTGGGCCAGGTTGATCAGGACATCGATCCGGCCGGCCTTGAACTCCTGCAGCAGTTGGTGAAAGGGCAAGACCCGTATGCGGTAGTCCAGCCCCGCTTCCCGGGCCACGACCTGCCACAGGTCGACGGTAAAGCCGCCCGCGGTAGCATCGGTCAGGCCGGTGGCGAAGGGCGGGTAGTCCTGCTCGCTGCCGACGATCAGCGTCCTGTCTGCCATGCCCTGGGCGCCAGCCGCCACAGCGAACAGCAAGACAGACAACGCGACGATCAGGCGTACTGGCAGCATTGAAACCTTAAAAGGTATTCCACTTGCAGAACGCGCTCACGCCTCGCACTGGTTTATTCAGCGCCCACGAGAGAATCGTTATCATTACCCGCAGTCTAACAGCCTCCGACCGGCGGTGGCAGCCTGTGACCGGTTCAGCGTTTGTCTGGAGACACAACCAGCATCGGTTCCAGTTGCCGCCAGACGTTGTCGAGCAGGCGCGGCTGCGCCGCGGCGATGGGATGCAGGCCATCGGCCTGGAACAGTTCGGGCCGGGTCGCCATGCCGTCGAACAGGAAGGGCACCAGTGCCAGCCCGGACTTTTTCGCCAGCGCCGGGTACATGGTCTGGAACTCGCGCGTGTAACTGCTGCCATAATTCGGCGGCAGTTGCATCCCCACCAGCACCACCCGGACGCCGCGGCGCTTGGCCAGCGCCGCCATGGCCGCCAGGTTGGCCGCCGCCGGCTTGAGCGGCAGGCCGCGCAGACCGTCGTTGGCGCCCAGTTCCAGGATGACGATGGCCGGGCGGTGGCGGTCGAGTACGGCGGGCAGGCGGGCGCGACCGCCGGCGGTGGTCTCGCCGGAGACGCTGGCGTTGACCACCTGCCAGGCCGGCTGGTGCCTGGCCAGGCGTTGTTCGAGCAGGGCCACCCAGCCAGAATCGCGGGGCAGACCATAGGCGGCAGACAGGCTGTCGCCATAGACCAGGACCACCGGCGCGGCCCACGCGGGCGCGGCGAAAAGAAAGAACAGACAGGCGAACAGTATGCGCATCGAAGTGGAGAATCTGGGCAAGAGCGTGATGGTGGGCGAGGACAGGCTGGACATCCTCGACGGCGTGTCGTTTGCAGTCAACCCTGGTGAGACGGTGGCGGTGCTGGGCAGTTCCGGCTCCGGCAAGTCCACCCTGCTCGGCCTCATCGCCGGCCTCGACACCCCGACTGCCGGAACCGTGCGCATCGCCGGCCAGGACCTGTTCGCCCTCGACGAGGATGGCCGCGCCGCCCTGCGCGGGCGCGGCATGGGCTTCGTGTTCCAGTCCTTCCAGTTGCTGCCCGACCTGAGCGCGCTCGACAACGTCATGCTGCCGCTGGAACTGGCCGGCCTGGCCGACGCCCGCGAGCGTGCCCGCGCCCAGCTCGCCCGGGTCGGCCTCGGCCAGCGCGAGCGGCACCGGCCGAACCAGCTTTCCGGCGGCGAGCAGCAGCGCGTCGCCCTGGCCCGCGCCTTCGCGGTGGCGCCCAGCCTGCTCCTGGCCGATGAGCCGACCGGCAACCTGGACGGCCATACCGGCGCCCAGGTCATCGAACTGATGCTGGCGCTCAACCGCGAGCAGGGCGCCACCCTGATCGTAGTCACCCACGACCCCGCCCTGGCCGGCCTGTGCGGCCGCCAGTTGCGCCTGGAAGGCGGCCGGCTGGCATGAGCGATTTCCGTCTTGCCCTGCGCCTCATGGCCCGGGAATGGCAGACCGGCGAGATCCGCATCCTGCTCGCGGTCATCGCCCTGGCGGTGGCCAGCCTGACCGCGGTGTCCTTCTTCGCCGACCGGGTACGCATCTCGCTGACCCAGGAGGCCAACGTGCTGCTGGCCGCCGACCTGGTGCTGAGCGCCGACCGACCGATCGGCCCGACCTTCGCCGCGGAGGCCCGCCGGCGCGGCCTGGCGGTGGCGCACACCACGACCTTCCTGAGCATGGCACAGGGCCGCGACCAGGCCCGCCTGGCCGGCATCAAGGCGGCAAGCGCGGGCTATCCGTTGCGCGGCCGCCTGCGCATCGCCGACGCCCCCTATGGCGCCGACCGTCCGGCCGAGGGGTTGCCGGGACCGGGCCAGGCCTGGGTGGATGCCCGTCTGGCCGGCGAGCTGGGCCTGCGGCCGGGCAGCCGGGTGACGGTCGGCGCGCGCGCCCTGACCGTCAGCGCCATCCTCAGTCACGAGGGCGAGCGCGGTGGCAACTTCATGGCCCTGGCGCCGCGCCTGCTGATGAATGAGTCCGACCTGGCCGCAACCGGCCTGGTCCAGGAAGGCAGCCGGATCACCTGGCGCTTGTTGCTGGCCGGCGAACCGGCTGCTCTGACGGGCTTTCGGGCCTGGGCCGAACCGCATCTGGCGCGCGGCCAGAAGCTCGAAGGCCTGCGCGACGCCCGGCCGGAACTGCGCGACACCCTGGACAAGGCCGAGCGCTACCTCGGCCTCGCCGCCCTGCTGGCCGTGGTGCTGGCCGCCGCCGCCGCGCAGACCATACTGCGCCGCTACGTGGCGCGCCATTTCGACCAGTTCGCCCTGTTGCGCTGCTTCGGCGGCAGTCGCAAGCGGCTGTTCCGGCTCTATCTGCTCCAGTTCGCCGGCCTCGGCCTGCTGGCCGGCCTGCTCGGCAGCGGGCTCGGCCTCCTGGTCCAGCAGGTCCTGACCACACTGCTGGGCGATACCCTGCACCTGAGCCTGGCGCCGCCGTCCTGGTGGCCATTCGTCATCGGCACCCTGGCCGGCCTGGTCCTGGTCCTGGCCTTCAGCCTGCCGGCCATGCTGCGGCTGGCCGAAGTGCCGGCGTTGCGGGTGTTGCGGCGCGACCTGGGGCCGCCCCGGACCGGCCACCTGGCCGCCCACGGCATCGGCCTGGCGGTGGTGGCCGGGCTGCTCTTCTGGCAGGCCGGCGATGCCAGGCTGGGCCTGATCGTGGTCGGCGGCCTGGCCGCCGCCGGGCTCGCCGCCGCCCTGCTGATCCGGATCCTGCTGATCCCGCTCGCCATTCTCGCCGACCGCCTGCCGCCGGCGCCGCGCTTGGGCCTGCTCGCCCTGCGCCGGCGCGGCTGGGAGACCACCGTGCAGGTCATGGCCCTGAGCCTGGGCCTGCTTGCCCTGCTGCTGCTCACCCTGGTCCGCGACGACCTGCTCAATGCCTGGCACGACAAGATCCCGGCCGACGCGCCCAACCGCTTCGCGATCAACATCCAGCCCGACCAGGTGGCGCCGATCAGGGCCTGGCTGCTGGCGCATGGCGTGGCCGACGCCCAGCTGTATCCGATGGTGCGCGGCCGTCTGACCGCCATCAACGGCCGGCCGCTCGACCCCAAGGCCTACGAGGAAGAGCGCGCCCGCCATCTGGCCGAACGGGAATTCAACCTGTCGGCACTGGCCGAGCTGCCCTCCGACAACAAGATCACCGCCGGACAGTGGTGGCAGAACGGCGAGGCCGACGTGTTTTCGGTCGAGGACGGCATCGCCAAGACCCTGGCGATCAGGCTGGGCGACGCGCTGACCTTCGATGCCGGCGGGCTGCCGCTGACGGGCCGGGTGAGCAGCCTGCGCAAGGTCGAGTGGGACAGCTTCCGGGTCAATTTCTTCGTCGTCGCGCCGCCCGGCGCACTCGACGGCCTGCAGGCCAGCTACATCACCGCCTTCCGCCTGCCCACCGGACACGGCGGCGTGCTGGCCGAGATGGTGTCGGCCTGGCCCAATATCACGCTGATCGACGTCGATGCCGTGATGACCGAGATACGCACCCTGATGAGCCGGGTCAGCCAGGCGGTCCAGGTGGTCTTCCTGTTCAGCCTGGCGGTCGGCCTGCTGGTGCTGGCCTCGGCGCTGTACGCCCGGCGCGATGAGCGTGCCCGCGAGATCGGCGTCTGGCGCACCCTGGGGGCGTCGCGCAAGACCGTGCGCATCGCCCTGGCGGTCGAGTTCGCCGTGCTCGGCCTGCTCAGCGGCGCAGTCGCCGCCGGCGCCGCCAGCACGCTTTCCTGGCTCCTGGCGGAACGGGTATTCGAGCTGCCCCACGCTATCGACCCGGTCATCTGGCTGGCCGGTCTCGCGGGCGGACTGGGGCTGGTCATGGCGGTCGGCCTGATGGCAACGCGCGGACTGCTCGATGCACCGCCCCTGCAGGCGTTGCGCGCCGGCGAGCAATAGCCGACTGAATTACTATGCTATAAAGAAGCTCGCGCCGGCCGTCCTGCCGGTGCGATCGTCACTCTGCAAGGAGGCCCGCCATGAAGCCTGCCATCGCCGATTTCATGATCCACGTCAACGAACCCCTGTCCGAACCCGAGATGGCCCGCGTGGCCGGTTCGGTCTGCGATGACGCCTGCGTCACCAGCGCCTGCGTCTCCCGGGACAATGCCCACCTGATCCTGGTCAACTACGATTCCAACTGCGCCAGCGCGCGCGACATCCTGCGCAAGGTGACCGGCCTGGGCATCCACGCCCAGGCCGTGGGCATGTAGCCCGTCGCTCAGAAGTGCCAGGTCGCCTGGGCGGTCGCCGTGGTCGTCTCGACCGGGCCGTCCATCAGGTCGCGGATGACCCCCAGACTGAGATCGACCGCATCGTTGGGGCAATAGACCACGCCCACTTCGACGAAGCCCATGGTGGCGTTCTGGCTGCGGTCCGGGTTGGCCTGCAGGCCAAGGTCGAAGGCAAGTTTCCAGCCGTCGGCGACGGCCCATACCGGAGCGACCGAGAGACGCCAGAAAGACTTGCGCTCATCGATGGCCGCGTCGGCGAGATTGCTGCGCGCCAGTTCGGCGTTGAAATGCAGCTCGCCGAACCCGGTCTCCCGGCTGGCGATCAGGGTCAGGCCGTAGGAGGTCTTGCCGTTGCCCAGGCCGTCGGCCTCGTCGGCGCGCGAGACCGGCAGCAGAACCTCCGGCTTCAGGGCCAGGCTGAACTTGCTCGCCACGTCTTCGTGGAAGCGCCATTTGGCGCCGATGCCGACGTTGCCCCATCCGCTCTGGGCGCTGGTCTGGTAGGCCGCGCCGATGAACAGGTCGAGGTTGTCGGCGATGCCGCGGGTATAGGTCAGGCCGACGGCGCGGGCGGTCGCGCCTCCGCTGCGGCCATGGTCGGTGCCGATTTCCAGTTGATTGCCGCCGGCGCCCTGGCTGCCGGTGTCGTCGGTGATCAACGGATGGAAGGCGTGGGCCGGCACCGGCAGCGCGAGTGCGCCGGCCAGGGCCGCATGGCGGGCGAATTTACTCGCATTCATACGGGCAGATCCTTGTTAGCCAGAGGTGGATAATCTTCAATACCGAACCGGTATGAAGATTATCGCAAAGATATTACTGGCCAGCCACAGTTCTCGGCGTGCGCCCTGAGGGACGGGTCGGGATCCACGGCGACTGGATGCTGGACCCGCTCCAGCAAAGGCAGGTCGTTCAGGGAATCGCTGTAGAACCAGCTCTCGGCGACATCGGCCCAGCGGGTGCCGCGCTCGGCCAGCCATTCATCCAGCCGGCGCACCTTGCCTTCCCGGAAGGAGGGCAGGCCGGCGACCCGGCCGGTGAATTCGCCGGCGACCTGCTCGGGGTCGGTGGCGATCAGGTGTTCCACGCCGAGCAGGTCGGCGATCGGCGCGGTGACGAAGCTGTTGGTGGCGGTGACGATGACCCGCACGGCGTCCTGGTGCCTGGCCAGCAAGGCACTGGCACCTTTGGCCACCATTGGAATGACCTTGTCGCGCATGAATTCGGCATGCCAGGCATCCAGTTGGCTGCGCGGGTGGCGCGCCAGCGGTTTCAACTGGAAATCGAGGAATTCGTGGATGTCCAGAGTGCCGGCCTTGTACTGGTCGTAAAAGGACTGGTTGCGCGCTTCGTAGACCTCGCGGTCGAGCACGCCCTGCTCAATCAGGAACTGCGCCCATTCAAAGTCGGAATCGCCGGCCAGGAGGGTATTGTCTAGATCAAACAGGGCAAGGCGCATTTCAATATCCATCAGCAAACTCTAAAATGCCTTGAAGTATATCCGAGGCCGCAAATGAACCTGGTTTCCGCCCACATCCCCGCCGGCTGGTCGGCCGCGCTCTGGCTGACGCTGGCCGCGCTGTGCGTCCTGATGGCGCGGAAGGCGACCTGGCGGATGTTGAAGTCACCGGCCAACCTGAACGTCTTTCTCGGTGCCACGGTGATCGTGCTGGGATTGTGGCTGATCAAGACAGGCATCCGGCCCGGCCTGAATTTCCATCTGCTCGGCGCCACCGCGCTGACCCTGATGTTCCGGCCCTGGTTCGCCATCCTGGCGATCGGCCTGATCGTCGCCGGCATCACCCTCGTCAACGGCCAGTTCGACGCCTATCCGGCCAACCTGCTGATGATGGGCGTGCTGCCGGTCTCGGTCAGTTGGACCATCTACCGGTACGTCGATGGCCGGCTGCCGAACCATTTCTTCATCTATATCTTCCTGAACTGTTTCTTCGGCGCCGGCATCACCATCGCCCTGGTGGGCATCGCCTCCACCGTGTTTGCCGCCACGGCCGGCATCTATACCCTCAACTATCTGCTCGACAACTATCTGCCTTTTTACCTGTTGATGGCCTGGGCCGAGGCCTTTATCACCGGGATGATCATGACCGTGCTGGTGGTTTACCGGCCGGATTGGGTCGCCACCTTCGACGACAGCCGCTACCTGCAATCCAAATAGGCGGCCAGGCGCCATGACTGGCGCGCGGCCGGTTCTGTTAAAGTTTCCCTGGCCGATTCCGTTATTGCGACAGAGCCAGGGAACCGGCCGGCATGCCTGCCGGAGATGGATGGCCCTCCGGACCCTTACCAAACAAACCTAGCCGCTGATGGGTGAAGGAAGACAACATGTCGGATTTGCTGCGCCGTATTGACGCCCGCACCAGACTGGCCGGCGCGAACAAGCTGGAAATCCTCCTGTTCACGCTCGGAAACGACTTGAATACGGGGCGCAAGGAGACCTTCGGTATCAATGTATTCAAGGTGCGCGAAGTCATGCGCATCCCCGAGATCACCCGCGCCCCGGACATGCCCCCGGCGGTCGAGGGCATGGTCAGCCTGCGCGGCGTGCTGGTGCCGGTGGTGGATCTGGCCAAGTACATCGGCATCTCGACCGACACCCCGCCGGCGATCATGATCGTCACCGAGTACAACGGCCATACCCAGGGTTTCCTGGTCGGCGAGGTGGATACCATACTGCGCCTGGACTGGTCCGAGATGCGGGTGCCGCCGCAGATGCTGACCGCCCGCATGGGCGGCCTGGTCACCGCCGTGACCGAACTGAAGGACAATCGCCTGGTGATGATGCTGGACGTGGAGAAGATTCTTTCCGAGACCACCAGCTTCGACGACAGCCACCTGTTCAGCAACCTGGAGCCGCTGGAGAAACCGAACCGCACCATCCTCTACGCCGACGACTCGACGGTGGCGCGCAACCAGATATCCCGCACCCTGGCCGCACTCGGCGTCAACGGCGTCGTTACCATCAACGGTCGCCATGCCTGGGAGGAGTTGCAGAAGATCGCCGCCCAGTCCGAGGTCTCCGGCCGGCCGGTGAAGGACTACATCCAGATGGTGCTGACCGACGTGGAGATGCCTGAGATGGACGGCTATGTGCTGACCAAGCACATCAAGAACGACCCCCGCTTCGCCGGCATCCCGGTGATCATGCATTCCTCGCTGTCTTCCGACGCGAACCGCAGCCTGGGCATCTCGGTCGGGGTCGATGAATACGTGCCGAAGTTCGAGCCGAGCCGTCTCGCCGAAGTCCTCTCCCGCCTGCTGACCTGAGAGATCAAGCCATGAACCCACTGGACTCGCACCAACTGATCGACTCCGTCGATGCCCGCACCAAGCTGGCAGGCTCCAACAAGATGGAACTGCTGCTCTTTTCCATGGGCTCGCACGAAATCTTCGGCATCAACGTGTTCAAGGTGCGCGAGGTGTCGCCCACCCCGCCGATCACCCTGACCCCGAACATGCCCTACGGTGTGGAAGGCGTCATATCGTTGCGCGGCAGCATCATCCCGGTGATCTCCCTGATCAAGTTCATCAAGGGCGAACCCGCCGCCGCCGAACTGGGCGGCACCATGATCGTGACCGAATTCTCGCGCCATACCCAGGGCTTCCTGGTCGACGACGTCGACCGCATCATCCGGGTCGACTGGGACAAGGTGAAGCCGCCGGAATCCATGCTGGCCGGCCAGGACGGGCTGATCACCGCGATCACCGAACTGGACGACGGCCGCCTGGTCTCCATCCTCGACGTCGAACGCATCCTGTCCGAGGTGCTCGGCGAAAAGGTCGTCCCGACCCTGCCCAAGGTCGACCCCAGGCAGAATCTCACCGTGTTCTTCGCCGACGACTCCAGCGTTGCCCGCAAGGAAATCGTCATCGTGCTGGACAAGCTCGGCATCAAGTACATCCAGGCCAACGACGGCCTCGAGGCGTGGACCAAGCTGCAGGGCATCGCCAGCCGCGCCGCCGCCGAGGGTTCCCCGGTGCGCAACCAGATCCAGCTCATCCTGGTCGATGCCGAAATGCCCGAGATGGACGGCTATGTCCTGACCCGCAACATCAAGGCGGACAATCGCCTGTCCGGCATCCCGGTGGTCATGCACTCCTCGCTGTCCTCGGAAGCCAACCGCACCATGGGCCAGCGGGTCGGCGTCGACGCCTATGTCGCCAAGTTCGATCCCGGGGTATTGGCCGATACCTTGCTCGCCCTGTTGAAACGCTAGTTACAATCCGGGCTACGGCATAGACATCAATCAAGGACCCGCATGGCAGACAAGAACCTCAGATTCCTGGTGGTGGATGATTTCTCCACCATGCGCCGCATCGTGCGCAACCTGCTCAAGGAATTGGGCTACACCAATGTCGACGAGGCGGAAGATGGCGACGTGGCCTTGCAGAAGATCAAGGCGGGCGGTTTCCAGTTTGTCATCACCGACTGGAACATGCCCAACATGACCGGCATCGAACTACTCAAGGCCGTCCGCGCCGACGCCGGCTACAACACCCTGCCGATCCTGATGATCACCGCCGAGGCCAAGAAGGAAAACATCATCGAGGCGGCCAAGAGCGGTGCCTCTGGCTACATCGTCAAGCCGTTCACCGCCGCCACACTGGAAGAAAAGTTGAACAAGATCTTCGAAAAGTTCGGGATGTGAACCAGGTCCAGCGACAGGAGAAAGATAGATGAGCAGCGATTCACCGGAACTGGAAGCCCTGTTCGACAGCATCGCCTCTGCCAACGAGCCCAAGGCGGCGCCCGAACCGGCACAAACCACCGACACCCCGGACCTGGAGACCTTGTTCGACAGCATCACCCAGGCCATGACCCAGGCAGGCGGCGACGAGGGCGGCAATTCGGACCGGGTCTTCGCCCAATTGGGCCAGATGACCCGCGGCCTGCACAACCTGCTGCGCGAACTGGGCCTGGACAAGTCCCTGTCCAAGTTTGCCAATGAACTGCCGGACAATCGGGATCGCCTGAACTACATCGCGGCCATGACCGCCCAGGCCGCGGAGAAGACACTCAACGCCGCCGAGGCCGCCAAACCGATCCAGGAAAGCCTGGGCCGCACGGCCGGGGACCTGGCCGGAAAATGGGACCGGATGCTGGCCAAGCAACTCGGCGTCGCCGAATTCAAGACCCTGGTTACGGATACCCACAGCTACCTGCGTGCGGTTCCCGGCCAGTCCGACACCGTCAACGCCCACCTGATGGAAATCATCATGGCCCAGGACTTCCAGGACCTCACCGGCCAGGTCATCAAGAAGGTGCTCTCTGCCGCGCAGAACCTGGAGAAACAACTGGTCGCCCTGCTGATCGAGACGACGCCGGATGACAAGCGCAACGCAGTGCGGCCCGACCTGCTGGAAGGCCCCATCATCAATGCCGCCGGCCGCTCCGACGTGGTATCCAGCCAGGAGCAGGTCGACGAGTTACTGGAAAGCCTGGGATTTTGAGATATGAGCGATCAGCGGTCAGCAAAAACGGGCGGCTGCAGGCCATCGACAAGGGCTGAAAGCTGACAGATGATCGCCATAAGGAGACAAAAATGAGCGACTTCGCGGGCATGGAAGAACTGCTGCAGGATTTCCTGCTGGAAGCGGGCGAACTGCTGTCGGGCGTCGACAACAAGCTGGTCGAACTGGAAAAGCACCCGGAGGACAAGAACCTGCTCAACGAGATCTTCCGCGGCTTCCATACCATCAAGGGCGGCGGCGGCTTCCTCAACGCCGACAACCTGGTCACGCTCTGCCACCGTACCGAAAACCTGTTCGACAAGCTGCGCAACGGCGAATTGCGCCTGTCGCCGGAATTGATGGACGTGATCATGGAGGCGACCGGCACGGTACGCGACATGTTCGGCCATCTTTCCCAGGCGGTGCAGCCGCCCCCGGCCTCCGCCGCCTTGCTGAACAACCTGGACGCGGTCCTGGCGGGCAAATCCCCCCAGGCGACCGCCGCGCCCCCGGCCAGACCCGAAGCGCCGGTCGCCGCCACCCCGGCCGCTCCACCACCCGCCTCCATCGACGATATCAACTGGGATGCCCTGCATGCCGCATTGACCGGCATACCGGTCCCTCAGGCGGCCGCGCCGGCGCCGACCCCCGCCGCCCCGGTGCCGGCGGCTCAGCCGGCGCCCGCGCATGCTTCAGCCCCGGCCGCCGGCGGCCCGCCCGCGCAAAGCCTGCAAAAAGAGACCACGATACGGATCGACACCGCACGTCTGGACCAGGTGCTCAACCTGTCCGGCGAGATCGGCCTGACCAAGAACCGCATCAGCAACCTGAAGTCCCAGATCGTCCACGGCCGCACCGACCCCGACACCGTCAAGGCGCTCGACCTGGCGGTCAGCCAGCTCGACCTGCTGGTCTCCGACCTGCAGAACGCGGTGATGAAGACCCGCATGCAGCCGATCGGCCGGCTGTTCCAGAAGTACCCGCGCCTGGCCCGCGACCTCGCCCGCCAGCTCGGCAAGGACGTCGAACTGGTCCTGTCCGGCGAAGAGACCGAACTCGACAAGACCATGATCGAGGACCTCAACGACCCGCTGGTCCACCTGGTCCGCAACGCCGTCGACCATGGCATCGAGTCGCCCGAGGAACGCCAGGCCGCCAACAAGCCCGGCAAGGCCATCGTCACCCTGTCCGCCAGCCAGGTCGGCGACCACATCTACATCGAGATCGCCGACGACGGCCGCGGCATGCGGCCCGACATCATCCGCGCCAAGGCGGTGGAGAAGGGCCTGATCGACACCGAAACGGCCAACAGCCTGGACGACCGGCAGGGCCTGCAACTGATCTTCATGCCCGGATTCTCGACCAAGGACGAGATCTCCAGCGTATCCGGCCGCGGTGTCGGCATGGACGTGGTGAAGACCAACATCAACCGGCTCAACGGCAAGATCGATATCGAATCCGTACCCGGCCAGGGCACCACCCTGACCATTTCCCTGCCGCTCACCCTGGCCATCCTGCCGGTGCTGGTCGTGCGCCTGAACAACCAGTCCTTCGCCGTGCCGCTGTCCCTGGTCCGGGAGATCATCCCGCTGCGGCTCAACGAGATACAGCGGGTCTCAGGCCGCGCCACCATGGTGGTCCGGGAAGAGGTGCTGCCGTTGCGCAGCCTGTCCACCATGCTCGGCTGGGAGGCCAAGCACGCCCCCAGCTACGGCGTCCTGATGCACGCCGCCGACAACACCTTCATCCTGGCGGTAGACGGTTTCGTCGGCCGCGACGACGTGGTGATCAAGCCGCTGGCCGACATCAAGCCCAAGGGCATCGCCGGCGCCACCCTGTCCGGCGACGGCTCCATCGTACTGGTGCTGGACATGGAGGAACTGCTGACCAGCTCGCCATCCGACACGCCGGGCACCCTGTTCGCCAAGGCCGCCTAGTCGAGATAACATCCCGGGAGTGGACCGTTCACCGTCCGGATAACATGGCCGCGCCAAATCAACTACCGACTATCGACCCATGAGCCAAGATACCTTCCTTGCCCGGCAGCCCATCGTTGACGGCAAGCACAATCTGATCGGCTACGAACTGCTGTTCCGGTCCTCGGCCAGCACCGAGTCCGCCGAGATCGAAGACAGCTACCGTTCCGGCCTCAACGTCATGGCCGCGACCCTGTTCGACATGGGCACCGAATGGCTGCTGAAAGGCAAGCTGGCCTTCATCAACATGGATCACCCCATGCTGATGAGCGAGTTCGTCACCCTGCTGCCGCCCCAGAAGATCATCATCGAGATCGTCGATACGGTGGAGCCGAACAACGAATTGCTGGCCCGCCTGGAGGAGCTGAAGGCGGTCGGCTTCCGCTTCGCGCTCGACCGCTACCAGCCGAACACCGCGCGGGACAGGCTGCTGCCCCTGGTCAGCTATATCAAGCTGGATGTCGCCGAGCTGGGCGAGGACAAGACCGCCGAGGTGGTGGGCGGCCTGTTCATGTCGCCGGCGCTTCTGGTGGCGGAAAAGGTGGAGTCGCAAGCGGTGTTCGACTGGTGCCACCGGCTCGGCTTCCATCTCTTCCAGGGCTATTACTTCGCCCATCCGGAACACCTCATGGCCCGGGTCCTCAATCCCGGCCACACCACCCTGCTGCGCCTGCTCGACATGGTGCGCCGGGACGCCAACATCAAGGATATCGAGGCGGCGCTGAAGACCGATGTCGCGCTCACCTTCAAGCTGCTGCGCTACATCAACTCCGCCGGCTTCGGGCTGTCCTGCGAGGTCCAGTCGATCCGCCACGCGGTCTCCATCCTCGGCATGAAGCCGCTGTACCGCTGGCTCACCCTGCTCCTGGCCACCGCCGGCACCCATCCCGCCTCGCCGGCCCAGGCCCGCACCGCCGTCACCCGTGGCCGGCTGTGCGAGTTGCTGGGGTCGCATTGCATGCCCAAGGGTGAACTGGACAACCTGTTCATTACCGGGGTGTTCTCGCTCCTGGACGCCATGCTGGATACCCCGATGGAGGAAATCCTCGACCGCCTGATCATCCAGGATGAGATCGCCGAGGCGCTGTTGCACCGCAGCGGCGTCTATGGCCCCATCCTGGCGCTGGCCGAAGCCTGCGAATCGCAGGACTCGAATCGCATCACCGAACTCACCGAGTCACTGATGCTGACGCCGGAACAGGTCAACAAGGACCACCTGCAGGCGCTGGCCTGGAGCGAGCAGATCGGCCTGGATTAAGAAGGCCTGCTAGACCAGTTCCGGGGTCATGGCCGCCTTCAGCACCACCTGCTGATCGCCTCGCTTGGTCCGGTTGGTCAACCAGACCAGGCCGCCCTTCTTGAGGGTGAAGGGACGCTCTTCACCGAACAACAGCATCGCCGCCACCAGCCCCAGGGTCGGCTGATGACCGACCACCAGTAACGTGCCGGACGTTTCCGGCCAGCCGACCGCATGCATCAGATTGGCCGCATCGGCGCCCGGCCGGATCACCTCGACCGTCTCGAAGCGCCGACCCAGTCCCGCTGCCGTCTGCTGCGCACGACCCGCCGGGCTGACCAGGATGCGGGTGTCCTTGGGCAGGCGGGCATCCAGCCAGCCGCCCACCGCCACGGCCTGCTTGCGCCCCTTCGCGGTCAGTTCGCGCTTCATGTCATTGGCGCCGTCTTCGGCATCGGCGTGGCGCCACAGGATCAGGTCCATGGTGTGTCCATCAATCGTTGTCGCCATCGAGCAGGCCGCCGAAGCCGCCCAGCAGTGAACCCTCACCGATCTGGCGGCCACCGGCCTTGGGCGCTGCGGCGAGGACGCGGTTGGCCAGGCGCGAGAACGGCAGGGTTTGCAGCCAGACCTTGCCGGGGCCGGTCAGCTTGGCCAGGAACAGGCCTTCCCCGCCGAACATCGCGGTCTTGATCTTGCCGATGTACTGGATGTCGAAGTCGACCGAGGGTTGCAAGGCCGCCACGCAACCGGTGTCCACCCGCAGGCTCTCACCCGGGGCCAGGGTCTTCTCGGCCAGGGTGCCGCCGGCGTGGAAGAACACCATGCCGTCGCCTTCCAGCTTTTGCAGGATGAAACCCTCGCCGCCAAAGAAGCCGGCGCCCAGCCGTTGCTGGAAGGCGATGCCCAGGCTGACGCCCTTGGCGGCACAGAGAAAGGCATCCTTCTGGCAGATCAGGGTGCCGCCGATCCCGGCCAGGTCGATCGGCACGATCTTGCCCGGGTAAGGCGCGGCGAAGGCGACCCGCTTCTTGCCCTGGGCCTGGTTGGAATAGACGGTGGTGAACAGGGATTCGCCGGTGAGCAGGCGCTTGCCGGCGCCCATCAGCTTGCCGAGCAGGCCGGCCTGGGCGGCAGAGCCGTCGCCGAAGATCGTCTCCATCTCGATACCGTCCTGCATGAACATCATCATGCCGGCCTCGCCGACAGCGGCCTCGCCGGGGTCCAGCTCGATTTCGACATACTGCATGTCGTCGCCGAAGATGTCGTAGTCGATTACATCCATTGCCATGTTCGGGGTTCCTTTCAATTCGATGAACAAATTACCCAATCAGGATTGCAGGCCGATTACACCGGCAACAGCACGAACGACGCGACATTCTGGAAGACGCGGTTGATCGACCGGTTGCTCTTGTCCTCGATGACCAGCGCCAGCAGGTCCTGTTGCGCGATCAGCTTGCCGAACTCGCGCTCGAAGCTGAGGTTCTGTACCTCTTCATCGACACCGTTGCTGAGCAGGAACGGCGCGCCGCCGCCAGTGCGGGCATTGGCCAGCTTCCAGGCCGCGGTTTCCAGGTTGCGGGCGCTGTTGTACAGGCTCTGCGCACTGAGATCGTCGGTCATGTAGAACTCGACACGGTGATCATAGGAGGCCATGGTCATCACGATCAGGGCCAGCATGTAGGCGTGTACCCGGTCGCCGGCGTAGCTTTCGCTGAAGGCCAGGCGCAGGGACTCGGCCCAGTCCACCCGATCCAGCCCCGATTGGCGCCACCTGGGCAATTGATTGAAGATCTGGCCTGTTGCCGCCTCGACGTCGCCGTACCCGGCCTTGCGGTACTCCTGCGGGTTGCGTCGATACAGCTTTACGGTCAGGCGGCGCAGCCCGGCCAGCACCTGGCGCTGGGTCTGCTCGGTGACCATGTCGATATCAGACTTGGCCAGGTTGTTGATCACGAACGGACGGCTGGTGTGCTGGCCATTCTTGCGCTTGATGGGGTCTCCGGCACATCCGGCCAGCACGGCAAGGCCGACGACAAAGACGGCCAATCGAACGGCGGAGAAGCGATTAATCATGATGCCGGATTCTATCGCCTATCATGAATGGCGACCCAGACGTCCGGGGTCAATATTTTTTTATATTAATAAACAGCTACTTATAACCACACAAAAATATCGAAAATCTTTATTTGCAAATAAATAACTTGGATTAGTAGGGGCTGCGGCACGTGCTATCCTGCCTGCCCACTTGGTAGTCCCAATTTCTCTAATATTCTTAAGGAGCCAGCATGTCCCGACTCGTGAAGCCCCATGGCGGCGGCGAACTGAAGCCTCTCCTGCTCACCGGCGACGCCCTTGCCGCTGAGAAGGCCCGTGCCCAAACCCTGAAGCAGGTCAAGATGTCTTCCCGCGAAACCGGCGACCTGATCATGATGGGCATCGGCGGCTTCACCCCCCTGGACGGCTTCATGACCAAGTCCGACTGGCAGGGCATCTGTGACGGCTACAAGATGGCCAGCGGCCTGTTCTGGCCGATCCCGGTCACCCTGTCGACCGACGACGAGTCGATCAAGGACGGCGACGACATCGCCCTGATCGACGGCGAGTCCGGCGAGATCATGGGCACCATGAAGGTGACCGACAAGTACGCCATCGACAAGGCCCACGAGTGCATGCAGGTCTACAAGACCACCGACATGGAACACCCCGGTGTCAAGATGGTCATGGCCCAGGGCAAGTACAACCTGGCCGGCCCGGTCAAGGTCCTGTCCACCGGCACCTTCAAGGAAGAGTACGGCGACCAGTTCATGACCCCGGCCGAGACCCGCGCCAAGTTCGAAGAAATGGGCTGGTCCAAGATCGCCGCCTTCCAGACCCGCAACCCGATGCACCGCTCGCACGAGTACCTGGCCAAGATCGCCATCGAGACCATGGACGGCGTCCTGGTCCACTCCCTGCTGGGTGCCCTGAAGCCGGGCGACATCCCCGCCGAGGTGCGTTCCGAGGCCATCAGCGTGCTGGTCGAGAACTACTTCGCCCCCAACACCGTGATCCAGGCCGGCTACCCCCTGGACATGCGCTACGCCGGTCCCCGCGAGGCCCTGCTGCACGCCCTGTTCCGCCAGAACTATGGCTGCTCGCACCTGATCGTAGGCCGCGACCACGCCGGCGTGGGCGATTTCTATGGCCCCTTCGATGCCCAGAAGATCTTCGACGAGATCCCCAAGGGTTCCCTGGAAACCGTCAACATGAACATCGACTGGACCTTCTGGTGCAAGAAGTGCGGCGGCATGGCCTCCCAGCGCACCTGCCCGCACACCAAGGACGACCGCATCCTGCTGTCCGGCACCAAGGTGCGTTCGATGCTGTCCGAAGGCCAGGACCTGCCGGTCGAATTCAGCCGCCCGGAAGTCGCCAAGGTGCTGCAGAAGTACTACGCCAGCCTCTCGGCCGAACAGAACGTCAAGATTGAACTGAAGGGTCATTCCGCTGCCTGACTCTTGGCCGGCCTTCGGGCCGGCCTAATCGTATTTGGAACCCTGGGCCCCCCGGAAGCGGATTCGCGATACGCCCCGGCCAAGGTAGGGCCTGGATTTTCTGAATGGACCGCACCATGTCTCACAAACAAGACAACGCGGATTGTTAGCTAACAAGGAGAGTAAGTAATGCCTACCTATGTTCGTACCGACAAGTGCGACGGCTGCAAGGGTCAGGACAAGACCGCCTGCATGTACATCTGCCCGCATGACCTGATGAAGCTGGACAAGGATGGTTCCGAGACCGGCCACGCCATGCGCGCCTTCAACCAGGAACCCGAGCAGTGCTGGGAATGCTATTCCTGCGTGAAGATCTGCCCGCAGCAAGCCATCGAGTGCCGCCACTACGCCGACATCGTCCCCCTGGGCGGTTCCGTGCAGCCCCTGCGTGGCTCCGACTCCATCATGTGGACCATCAAGTTCCGTAACGGCACCCTGAAGCGCTTCAAGTTCCCGATCCGGACCACCCCCGAGGGTTCCATCGATTGCTACGGTGGCAAGCCGCAAGCCGACATGGCGAAGATTGCCGACAACGGCTTCTTCAACCACATGGAGCAGAACGGCTACCGCGTGGGCAACCCCGCCGAACTGATCCGCAAGTAATCAGGAAAGGAAATTACTATGGCTGGTGAATTTAACAATCCCGAAGTCGTCCAGGAAGAAGTTGACATCCTCCTGATCGGCGGTGGCATGGCCTGTTGCGGCGCTGCCTACGAAATCATTCGCTGGGCCGAGGCCGCCAAGGCTTCCACCGGCATCGACCTCAAGATCAAGCTGGTCGACAAGGCCGCCATGGACCGCTCCGGCGCCGTGGCCCAAGGTCTGTCCGCCATCAACACCTACATCGGTCCCGAGCAGGATCCCGCCGACTATGCCCGTATGGTCTCCAACGACCTGATGGGCATCACCCGCGACGACCTGGCCTATGACCTGGGCCGTTGCGTCGACGAGTCCGTGCACCTGTTCGAAGAGTGGGGCCTGCCCATTTGGAAGACCGATGCCGACGGCGTCCGTCACGACGGCGCCCAGGGCATGACCCCGCTGAAGGACGGCGGCAAGCCCGTGCGTTCCGGCAAGTGGCAGATCATGATCAACGGCGAATCCTACAAGTGGATCGTCGCTGAAGCTGCCAAGAAGTCCCTGGGCATGGACCGCATCCAGGAGCGCGTCTTCATCGTTCACCTGATGAACGACAAGAACGACAAGACCCGCATCGCCGGTGCCGCCGGTTTCTCCACCCGCGAAAACAAGATCTACGTCTACAAGGCCAAGGCCATCCTGCTGGCTGCCGGCGGTTGCGTGAACATCTTCCGTCCCCGCTCCGTCGGTGAAGGTACCGGCCGCGCCTGGTACCCGGTCTGGAACGCGGGTTCCACCTACTCCATGGCCGCCGAAGCCGGCGCCGAGTTGACCATGATGGAAAACCGCTTCGTGCCCGCCCGCTTCAAGGACGGTTACGGCCCGGTCGGTGCCTGGTTCCTGCTGTTCAAGTCCCAGGCCACCAACGCCTTCGGCGAAGCCTACATGACCAAGAACAAGGAAATGCTGAACGACTACCCCCCGTACGGGCAGGCCGCCGTTCCCGCTTCCTGTCTGCGCAACCACCTGATGCTGAAGGAAATGAAGGAAGGTCGCGGTCCGATTTGGATGGACACCGTGACCGCCCTGGGCAAGCTGCGCGACACCCTGACCCCGAAGGAAGTGAAGCACCTCGAAGCCGAAGCCTGGGAAGACTTCCTGGACATGTGCGTCGGCCAGTGCGGTATCTGGGTTGGTGAAAACGTCGAGCCCGAGAAGAAGAACTCCGAGCTGATGCCCACCGAGCCGTACCTGCTCGGTTCGCACTCCGGCTGCTGCGGCATCTGGACCTCCGGCCCGACCGACGTCGGCGCTCCGACCAGCGAAGAGTACGGCGACATCCCGGCCCACCTGCCTTCCGGCTGGAACTGGGGCTACCGTGGCATGACCACCGTCAAGGGTCTGTTCACCGCCGGTGACGGCGTGGGCGCTTCCGGCCACAAGTTCTCCTCCGGCTCCCATGCCGAAGGCCGCCTGGCTGCCAAGGCGATGGTGAAGTACTGCCTGGACAACAAGGACGTCAAGGTCGAGTTCGACGAGTCCATCGAGTCCATCGCCGAAGCGATCTGGAAGCCGGTCCGTAACTACCTTGAGTTCAAGGATTACACCACCGCCATCGACGTCAACCCCAACTACATCACCCCCAAGATGCTGCAGTTCCGTCTGCAGAAGATCATGGACGAGTATGTTGCCGGTGTCGCCACCTACTACATCACCAACGAGCACATGCTGAACGTGGCTGCCGACAAGTTGGACATGCTGAAGGAAGACGCCCAGAAGATGCGTGCCAAGGACCTGCATGAACTGCTGCGTGCCTGGGAAAACTACCATCGCATCCTCACGGCCGAAGCCCACATGCGTCACATCATGTTCCGCCAGGAAAGCCGTTACCCCGGCTTCTACTACCGCGCCGACAAGAACTTCGTCGACGAGGAAAACTGGCATTGCTTCGTCAACTCCATCTACGACAAGACGACCCACAAGTGGACCTGCTTCAAGCGCAAGCACGTCGACCTGGTCGACAAGTCCAAGCTGTTCAAGCCCGCTGCCCACTAAGCAGTAAGCCCTAGCTGATGAACCGGGCGCTCACAAGGCGCCCGGTTTTTCTTTCCGCCCGAAAAACCCCTTTTACCATCAGCGCTTTAGCGTCAAGACGACAGGGTGCGTTGTCCGTTAAAATGCCCGCCTTTCCGCCTTTGCGTTACCCCCGTCACCGCGTGACGACCGTTTTCCATAGAGGTACCCCATGCAAGACCACGACGAACGTTTCAAGAACCTGGCCGAGGACGCCCCCTTCGAGCACAGCCCGGTCATGCCGACCATGCTGGACGGCGACACCGAACTGAAATTCCGCTGCCATCGCGGCGTGAAGTGCTGGAACGCCTGTTGCAGCAACATCGACATCACCCTGACGCCCTACGACATCCTGCGCCTGAAGAACCACCTGGGCATCTCCTCGGGCGAATTCCTGCAGAAGTACACGGTGCCCTACGAGATCGACAAGGACGGCACCCCGGGCGTCAAGCTGCGCAGCGTCGATGGCGGCACCGCCTGCCAGTTCATGGTCGAGGAAGGCTGCTCGGTCTATGAGAACCGCCCGACCGCCTGCCGCTACTACCCGGTCGCACTGCTCTCGGTGCGCCGCTCCGACGAATACGTCGACCGCCTGTCCTTCGCCCTGGTCAAGGAAGACACCTGCTTCGGCCACCAGGAACCGGACACCCAGACCATCGACGAATACCGCGCTGGCCAGGGCGCCGCCGAATACGACGAGAAGGGCCGCGTCTGGCGCCAGCTGATCCTGAAGAAGAAGTCCGCCGGACCCGCCATCGGCAAGCCGCCGGCGATCACCAACCAGCTGTTCTTCATGGTCAACTACGACCTCGACCGCTTCCGTGCCTTCGTCATCAGCGAGTCGTTCAACAAGACCTACGACATCCCGGTCGAAGAGATGGCCGAACTGATCGCCGACGACGAGAAGCTGCTCGACTTCGGCGGCCGTTTCCTGCGCCACGTCCTGTTCAACGAGAAGTCCATCGAGGAAAAGGACGGCGCCTACGAGGCCCGCCAGGATCGCCTGAAGGCGAAGGCAGCGGCCATCCGCGCCGAATTCGAGGCCAACCGGGACCAGATCGAGGACGAGAAGTACTGCGCCCCGCCCGGCCAACCGGGTGATTGCGGCTGCGGCTCGGAATCCTGAGTCTCCGCACCACGAAAAGGCCCATTAAGCAGCCGCTTAGTGGGCCTTTTCATTTAAGGCGACGGCATCCAAATCTCACCTGGCCACCGCCCAAAGCCAAACGACGGTGTCTATCCGAAGCCAGCCGTTCGACCACCGCGGCGGCCAATTCCGGACCTGGCGCCCCCGATGCGGACCGGCAACGCATTCCTGACTGGTTTATGATTGATCCACCGTCTCTCCAGGATGCGCGTAATGGCCGACAAGGTTTTCTCCGATGCACTGGTTCTGTTCGGCGCCACCGGCGACCTCGCCAGACGCAAGATATTCCCTGCTCTGTACGACATGCTGCGACACGGCCGCTCGCTGCCGCCCATCATCTGTGTGGCGTACACCCCGGGCTGGGGTCTGGACGAACTGCGTGCCCACGCCCACGAAGGCATCAGCCACTTTGGCGGGGGAATGGACGAAACGGTATTTCGTAACCTCGCCAGTTTGCTGACATACATCAACGGCGACTACCAAGACCCCAACACCTACGACGAACTGCGCCGTGCCCTGGAGCCGCGCCAGCGCCCCCTGCACTACTTTGCCATTCCTCCATCGATGTTTCCCGTGGTGATGCGCGGACTGGCTGGGGCCGGATGCGAGAAGAACGCGCGCGTAGTGATTGAAAAACCCTTTGGCCGCGACCTGGAATCGGCGCGCTCGCTGAACGCAACGCTGCATGCGGCGTTGCCTGAGTCCGGAATATTCCGCATCGATCACTATCTCGGCAAGGAGGCGGTGCAGAACATCCTCTATTTCCGCTTCGCCAACTCATTCCTCGAACCGATCTGGAACCGCAACCACATCCGGCAGGTTCAGATCACGATGGCGGAGTCCTTCGGGGTGGAGGGGCGCGGATTCTTCTATGATTCCGTCGGCGCGATCCGCGACGTCCTGCAAAACCATCTGTTGCAGATACTGGCGCTGCTGGCCATGGAACCGCCTCTGGGCACCAGTGCCGAGGCGATTCGTGACGAACAGGCCAAACTGCTCAAGGCCATCCGCCCCCTGGCACCCGGCGACCTGGTGCGGGGGCAATACGAAGGCTATCGGAAGGAGGATGGCGTGGCGCACGGATCGGACACCGAGACCTTCACCGCCGTGCGTTTCTTCGTCGATACCTGGCGCTGGGCGGGCGTACCTTTCATCGTCCGCACGGGAAAAAAGCTGCCGGTCACCACCACCGAAGTTCGTGCCGAATTCCAACTCCCGCCCCAGCGCGTCTTCGCACTGTCCGAGGCCGGGCCACTGGCCACCAACTACCTGCGCATGCGGCTATCGCCGACCGTGTCCATCGCGCTGGGTGCGCGCACCAAGAACGCCGGGGATCGAATGGTCGGTCGACCGGTGGAACTGTATGTCTGCAACAACCATCCGGACGAGATGAGTGCCTACGAACGTCTGCTCGGTGACGCCCTGGACGGCGAGGCCATGTTGTTTGCGCGCCAGGATGCCGTGGAGGCGGCATGGAACGTGGTGGAGCCGGTACTTTCACAGCGAGACCCGGCCTATGTTTATGAGCCCGGCACCTGGGGGCCGCCGGAGGCTGATCTGCTGCTTGCTGGCGGCCGCTGGCACAACCCGCGCCCGCCCCAGAGCCAGCCCGGGTAAGTCATGCACGCGGGCGATGATCGCCAACCCACCAGGTCCATCCCCACGGCATGCCGCCGGACAAGACAGCGGAGACCCGGCATCCGCCGTCCCCTGGCCTACTCCCGCCTGACCCGATACCAGGCCGCATAGAGCGCCGGCAGGAACAGCATGGTGAGCAGTGTGGCGAAGATCAGGCCGCCCATGATGCTCACCGCCATCGGCCCGAAGAAGTCGTTGCGCGACAGCGGGATCATCGCCAGCACCGCCGCCGAGGCGGTCAGGACGATGGGCCGGAAACGGCGCACCGCCGAACCGACGATGGCCTCCCATACGCCCTTGCCGGCGGCCAGATCCTGGTCGATCTGGTCGATCAGGATGACCGCGTTGCGCATGATCATGCCCAGCATGGCGATCACCCCGAGCAGGGCCATGAAGCCGAACGGCTTGCCGAACAGGAGCAGGAAGGCCGCCACCCCGATGATGCCGAGCGGCGCGGTGAGCACCACCATGACCACGCGCGAGAAGTTCTGCAACTGGATCATCAGCACCGTCAGCACCGCCGCCACGAACAGCGGCACGCCGGCGAACACCGAGCCCTGGGCCTTGCCCGACTCCTCCACCGAACCGCCGGTCTCGAGCAGGAAGCCGCGCGGCAGCTGGGCGCGGATCGGTTCCAGGTCGGGCAGGATCTGGCCGGTGACCGTGGCCGCCTCGATGTGGTTGTCGTAGACGTTGCCGCGCACCGTGATGGTGGGCAGGCGGTTGCGCCGCCAGACCATGCCCGGCTCGAAGGCATATTCCAGCGTCGCCATCTGGCTGAGCGGCACGCTCTTGCCGGCGCGCGTGGTCACCGCCAGGCCAGCCAGTTGCGACAGCTGGCTGCGCTCGCCCACCTCGCCGCGCAGGACCACGTCGATGACCTTGTCAGCCTCGCGGTAGCCGGTCACGGCATAGCCGTTGACCGCGGTCTTCAGGAACAGGGCCAGGTCCTGGCTGCTCACCCCGAGCAGGCGCGCCTTGTCCTGGTCGACCCGGACCCGGACGATCTTGGACTGCTCGTCCCAGTCGAACTGGACGTTGGACAGGTTGGGGTTTTTCCGCATCACGTCGGCGACCTGGTGGGCCAGCCGGCGCAGCGTGGGAATGTCCTCGCCAGAGACCCGGAACTGTACCGGGAAGCCCACCGGCGGGCCGTTTTCGACCCGGAACACGGCGCCGCGCAGGCCCTGGAAGTCCGTATCGAACAACGTGATCAGGCGCTTGCGCACCGCCTCGCGCGCCGATAGATCCTTGGTCATCACCATGAACTGGGCGAAGTTGGCCGCCGGCAGTTGCTGGTCCAGGCTCAGGTAGAAGCGCGGCGAGCCCCAGCCGACATAGGCGGTGAAGTACTCGATGCCGGGGTCCTGGCGCAGCATCGCCTCCATCTTGCGCACCTCGACATCGACCGCCTTGAGCGAGGCGCCCTGCGGCAGGCGCAGGTCGACCACCAGCTCGGTACGGACCGAGGACGGGAAGAACTGCTTCTGGACGATCTTCATGCCGTTCACCGCCAGGACGAACAGGGCCAGGGTGGCGGCAATGACGATCCAGCGATGCCCGACGCACCAGTCCACCAGGACGCGCAGGCGATGATAGAAAGGCGTGTCGTAGACATCGTGGCCGCCCTCCTCGACGACGCCGGTCGGCCGCTCGGCGGCGAAGCCCAGGCGGCGCATGACAGCATGGCGCAGGTCGGCCAGCCGGGAAGGCTTGCGCGGCGCGTGCGGATCGGGCAACAGCTTGAAGCCGAGATAGGGCACCACCAGCACCGCCGCGACCCAGGACACCAGCAGCGCGGTGACATTGACCGAGAAGAAGGCGAAGCCGTATTCGCCCACCGCCGACTTGGCGGTGGCGATGGGCAGGAAGCCCGCCACCGTGACCAGGGTGCCGGCCAGCATCGGCGCGGCGGTGCTGATATAGGCGAAGGACGCGGCGCGGCGGCGCTCCCAGCCCTGCTCCATCTTCACCCACATCATCTCGACCGCGATGATGGCATCGTCCACCAGCAGGCCCAAGGCCAGGATCAGCGCGCCCAGGGAGACCTTGTGCAGGCCGGTGCCGGTCTTCCACATGATGAAGAAGGTCGCCGCCAGGACCAGCGGGATGGTCAGCGCCACCACCAGGCCGGGCCGGAAACCCAGGCTGAGGAAGCTGACCAGGAGGACGATGGTGACCGCCTCGGCGAGCGACTGGACGAAGGCGCGGACCGAAGTCTTCACCACCTGCGGCTGGTTGGCCACCTGGTTGAACTCGACCCCGAGCGGCAGGCCCGCCTGCAGTTCGGCCGCCTTGGCGCGCAGGTCCTCGCCCAGCAGGATGATGTCGCCGCCCTGGGTCATCGACACGCCGAGGCCGATCGCCGGCTGGCCCATGAAGCGCATTGCCGGCTGCGGCGGGTCGGCGTAGCCGCGCGAGACATGGGCGATGTCGCCGATGCGGAAGCTGCGCCCGCCGACCCGGATGACCGTGTCGCGCACCGCCGCCACCGTGTCGTAGGGGCCGCTCGCACGCAGGTAGATGCGCTCCGGCCCGGTCTCGTAGAAACCGCTCTCGGCCAGCGCATTCTGTTGCGCCAGGGCCTGGCCGATGGCGTTGAGATCGACCCCCAGCGCGGCCAGGCGCGCGTTGGCGATATCGATGTGGATGCGCTCGTCCTGGACGCCGAACAGCTCGACCTTGGCCACGTTCTTCACCCGCAGCAGCTGGTCGCGGATGTGATCGGCATAGTCCTTCAGCTGGGCATAGCTCAGGCCGGCCCCGGTCAGCGCGTAGATGTTGCCGTAGACGTCGCCGAACTCGTCGTTGAAGAACGGCCCCTGGACGCCGCTCGGCAGGGTTTGCCGGAGGTCGCCGATCTTCTTGCGCACCTGGTAGAACACATCGGGCATCGCCGAAGGCGGCGTGGCGTCGCGGGCGACGAACACCACGGTGGACTCGCCCGGGCGCGAGAAACTGGTCAGGCGGTCGACGTAGGGCACTTCCTGCAGCTTCTTCTCGATCCGGTCGGTGACCTGCTCGGCGACCTCCTGGGCGGACGCGCCCGGCCACTGGGTGCGGATCAGCATCTGCTTGAAGGTGAAGGCCGGGTCTTCCGCCTGGCCGAGCTGGCGATAGCCGTACACTCCCAGGAGGGCGAACACGATGATGAAATAGCCCACCAGGGCGCGGTGGCGCAGGGCCCACTCGGACAGGTTGAAGCCGGTCATGGCCGGTTACCGGGCGGCGGGCCTGAAGGGCAGCGGCTGCACCGCCTGGCCGGCGGTCAGCTTGTGGGCGCCGACGGCGACCACCTGCTCGCCCGGCGCGACGCCTTCCGACAGCAGGGTGCCATCCTCACGATAGGCCGCCACCTTGACCGGCCGGCGCTGCGCCTTGCCCTGGCCGACCACCCAGACTTCCGCGCCCTGGCCGCGGTCGATCACGGCGCTCAAGGGCACCAGGACGTCGGCACCCGTCCGCGCCGCGCTCAGCGCAACCTGGGCGGTCATGCCCAGCTGCATGGCCGGGTCGTGGTCGAGCAGGCGGATACGCGCAGCATAGGTCCGCGTCGCCGGGTCGGCGGCCGGGGCGAGCTCGCGCAGCTTGCCGCGCAGCCGGGCGTCCGGCCGCGCCCAAAGTGTGACAACGAGTTCCGGGGCGGCCTGCAGTTCGGCCAACTGGCCTTCCGGGACGTAGATGAGGACTTCCTTCTCGTCCGGACGGGCGACCCGGACGATGGCCTGGCCGGCGGCGACGACCTGGCCGGCCTCGGCCAGGACCGCCGTCACCACGCCGGCACGGTCGCTGGTCAAGGAGGCGTAGCCGGCCTGGTTGCCGGTCACCGCCAGTTGCGCCCTGGCCTGGTCCAGGCGGGCGGCCGCGGCCTTCCAGGCGGTGGCCTTGGCGTCCAGCATGGCCGGGCTGACGAACTTGTCCCGCGCCAGCGCGGTGTAGCGGTCGAAGTCCGCCTTGGCCAGGGCCAGGTCGCTCTCGGCCGCGCCGGCCTGGGCGCGCACGGCGGCGACGTTGAGTTGCAGGTCGGCCGGGTCGAGCCGGGCCAGCACCGTGCCCGGTTTCACCGTCGCGCCGACATCGACCAGCCTGGCCACCAGCTTGCCGCCGACCCGGAACGCCAGGTCGGCCTCATGGCGGGCGCGTATCTCGCCGGAATAGGCCACGGCACTCGTGGCCGAGGCCGAAACCGCCGGCGCCACCAGCACGGAGGGCACCGCGGCGGGCGCTTTCTTGTCTTCCTTGCAGGCGGACAGCACGCTGACGGAGGCGGCCAGGATCAGGACATGGGCAATGCGGCGGGGAAACACGGAGGAGCCCTTTTTGTTCTCAAAGTTAGCCCGGCTATGAAGCCACGCCGGGAGCGATCTGGCAAGGGCGGCGGTTGATAAAGGCCAAGCAGACCCGGCTGTCCGCTAAGCCGGAATCATGCCCTTTTTCGGGGATAATCGACCGCACAGCAACCGACCTGCCAGATCATCAAGTGGACACCCATACCTTTACCCAGGAAGAACACTACATCCGCCAGGAGCCCTATTACGAGCCGGTCGGCGACGAGATCGCCATCTTCGAGGCGGCCTATGCCAACAAGCTGCCGGTGCTGCTGAAGGGGCCGACCGGCTGCGGCAAGACCCGCTTCATGGAATACATGGCCTGGCGGCTCAAGCGGCCGCTGATCACGGTGTCCTGCCACGACGACCTGACTGCCTCCGACCTGGTCGGCCGCTACCTGGTCAAGGGCGGCGAGACGGTCTGGATGGACGGCCCGCTCACCCGCGCGGTGCGGGCCGGCGGCATCTGCTACCTGGACGAGATCGTCGAGGCGCGCAAGGACACCATGGTGGTCATCCACCCGCTCGCCGACGACCGCCGCGCCCTGCCGATGGAAAAGCTCGGCGTCCTGCTGGAGGCGACCGACGAGTTCTGCCTGGCCATCTCCTACAACCCCGGCTACCAGAGCGTGCTGAAGGACCTCAAGCAGTCGACCCGGCAGCGTTTCGTCGCCCTGGAGTTCGACTACCCGGCCCCGGAACTGGAACGCCGCATCGTCGCCAACGAGGCCAGGGTCGCCCCGGCCATGGCCGAACAGCTGGTCAAGTTCGCCCACATGACCCGCAACCTCAAGGGCAGCGGCCTCGACGAGGGCGCCTCGACCCGTCTGCTGGTGCATGCCGGCAAGCTGATCGCCGGCGGCGTCGACCCGGTCACCGCCTGCCGCAGCGCGGTCGCCCAGGCGGTCACCGACGACCCGGACATGCTGTCGGCGATCCAGGAACTGTCCGCCTCGCTGTTCTGATGACCGCGCCGCTTGCACAGGCCCAGATCGAAGCGCTGCTCGATCTCTACCTGGAGACCGAGTTCACCTTCCGTCCGGTCGGGCCGGTGGCGGCCGCCCTGGCCCTGCTCGAACGCGCGGAGCAGGACTTCGTGCTGGACTGGATCAAGCGCATCGCCACCACCCACATCACCCTGGCGTTCGACTTCGCCAAGCGCGCGCCCGACCTGATCGAGCGTTTCGACCAGCGCGTCATCGAGGCCTGGGCGGTGCACCTGTGCGACACCTACGACCGCGTCGGCATGTATGCCGCGCTCGAAGTGGCCGGCCAGGTCGGCAATTTCATGCAGCAACGCGAGGGCCACGCCGCCGGCGCCCTGTTCGAGGACATCGCGCCGGTGCTGGGCAATTTCGTGCACGGCCTCTCGGGCCGCAAACTGAAGCTGGAACAGGGCGACGCGGCCTGGAGCGACGGCGAGCGGATCTGCCTGCCCGCCATCATCGCCGCCCTGGCCGGGCGCAGCGACAACTTCAAGCTGGCCAAGGCGATGGTCGCCTTCCAGTGGGCGCAGACCCGTTTCGGCACCCTGCGTCCGGACCTGACGGCCATCTGTGCCGCTCTTGCCGATCCGGCACGGGCGCTACGGCAGTTTCACGGCCTGGAAACCCTGCGCCTGTTCGCCCGCCTGGGACGCGAACTGCCCGGCCTGCAGCGTGAGATGCTGCGCCTGAGCCAGCAACTGGAGGCCCCGGTCGAACCGGCCTGGCTGGCCCTGGCGACGCCGCTGCTGCGGCCCGAGGCCACGGTCGAGGACAGCCTGGCCCTGCTCGATGCCGCCTGTGCCCTGAGCGACTTTCCGGTCCGCTGCTTCCAGGGCGAGCTGCGCCCCGATGCGGTGGCGGCGGCGCGCGCCGCCCGCCTGGAGAAAGAAAAGGCCCGCCTGCGGGTGAAACTGGCCGATCTCGCCGAGGAGGCACGCCGGCACAAGCCCGGCAAGGCGTCGGAGGACGCCCCTGAGGAACGCTTCGAGGTCGCGACCGAGGATGATGAAGGCAGGCTGGACTTCGAGATCACCCTGGACGGTGCCCCCATCGCGCCGCCGGACGACGTCAAGCAACTGCTCACCTCGGTGCACCTGGACTTCGGCCAGATCCCGCCGGAATACCTGGTGCCGGCTGGCGACGGCGAATACGACCCCAGCCTCTACGAGGACCGGCCGACCGACCCGGACGCGGTCTGGCAGGGCACCTACCACGAGGAAGGCGCCCTGTTCTACCCGGAGTGGGACCTCGGCCGCCAGCATTACCGCAAGAACTGGTGCGTCATGCGCGAGAAGGAGGTGAAGCCGGTCTTTGACGACTTCCCGCGCCAGACCCTGGCCAAGCATGCCGCCCTGATCAAACACCTGCGCAAGAGTTTCGAGGCCATGCGCGACGAGAACCGCCTGCTCAAGCGGCAGACCCAGGGCGACGAGATCGACCTCGACGCCCTGGTCGAGGCCCTGGCCGACTCGCGCGACGGCCGCGAGATGAGCGACCGCCTGTTCATGCACATGCACCGGGCCGAGCGCAACATCGCGGTGGTCTTCATGGTCGACATGTCCGGCTCCACCCGGGGCTGGATCAACGAGGCCGAGCGGGAGTCGCTGATCCTGCTCTGCGAGGCGCTGGAACGGCTGGGCGACCGCTATGCCATCTACGGCTTTTCCGGCATCACCCGCAAACGCTGCGAACTGTTCCGGATCAAGACCTTCGACGAGCCCTACTCGGACACGGTGAAGGCCCGGATTTCCGGCATCGCGCCGCAGGAATACACCCGCATGGGCTTCGCCATCCGGCACCTGAGCAAACTGCTCAACGAGGTCGAGGCCCGCACCCGGATACTGGTCACCCTGTCCGACGGCCGCCCGGACGACTACTTCGACGCCTATCGCGGCCCCTACGGCATCGAGGACACCCGCATGGCCCTGCAGGAGGCGCGCCGCAGCGGCATCCACCCGTTCTGCATCACCATCGACAAGGATGCCCGCGACTATCTGCCGCACATGTACGGCGCCGCCCGCTACGTGATCCTGGACGATGTCGCGCAACTGCCGGGCAAGGTGGCCGACATCTACCGCCGACTGACCCACTAGGCCTTGATCTGATGCAGCGCCCGGACATCCACCTCCACCGCTATTACAGCAATGGCGCCTATGGCCGCGCCTGGGGCGTCCGCCTGGTGACCGCGCTCGAAACCGATCCGGAAACCGGGATCGAAACAATCAGTTTCAAGGGCATGGCCGGGCGCTGCCGGCGCCAGACCGGCGCCTGCCCGAGCCAGGAATTCGCGGCCTGGGCCAAGTACGAGGTGGCCCTGAACGAGAATTCCTGGCAACGGGTAAGCGCCGAGCGGCCGCCATAAAACAGAAAGGGCCGCACAAGGCGGCCCCTTCAGTCTGACGGCGGTGGCTTTACTTGGCCTTGGCCGTCACCTCGATCTCGACCCGGCGATTCGGCTCCAGACACTCGATCAAGGCCTTTTTCGGCATCTTCATGTCGCACTGGACTACCGGCTGGGTGTCGCCGACGCCGCTGGTGATGATGACGCCGGGCTTCACGCCCTTGGCCACCAGGTAGGATTTGACCGAGCGGGCGCGCCGCTCGGACAGCTTGCGGTTGGCCGATGACTTGCCCGTGGCATCGGCATGGCCGACGATCTTGACTTGCTCGATCTCGCCCAGCGCCTTGATCCGGGCAGCGACATCGTCCAGGCGGATCTTGCCGGCCTTGGACAGATCCCTGATGCCCGACTTGCCGCTCTTGAACAGGGCATCGCCGGCCAGGACGATCTTGTCGTCCATGGCCGCGACCGGTTTGGCCTCGGCCGGCTTGGCTGCGGCTGCGGCGGGCGCAGCCGCGCCGACCTTGGGTACGAAACCGGCCATATTGGTCAGCAATTCCGGGCTGAACATGTTGAAGCTGGCGACCGGGTCGGCCCCCCAGGGGCTGGAGGCGCCCGCCACGGTGGCAGGACGCCAGCCCAGCCAGGAATTCGTGGTCGCGGTCGTGCCGGTGGGGCTCATCATCGCGCCTGCCATGCCGGTGTACAGGGCCGGGTTCATGACGGTACCCATGAAATTCCAGGCCCGCGGGTCCATCCCGGCCATGGGCCAGCGGATATAGGTGTTGGGGTTCATGGTCGAGAGCATCAGATCCCAGACGCGCGGGTCCATCGGCATCATCGCCCAGCGCATCATCTTGCCGGGGTCGGAGAACTGGGTCAGCATGGCCGTGTAGAAGGCCGGGTCCATGCCCGCCTGCATCCAGCGCAGGTACAGGCTGGGATCGGCGAAGGCCATGTAGTTCTGCACCGCCGCGGGGTTGGCCATGGAGTTCATCATATTGAGCCAGCCGCCCGGCTCCATCGCACCCTTCATGCCGGTGATGTAGAAACCCGGCTCAGTGACTGCATTGCTCCAGGGCACGAACAGGCGCGGATCCTTGAAGGCGCTGCTGTTGTGGGTGAAATCGGTCATCCGCGTCATCCATTCCTCGGGGGTCTTCGGCGGCACCGGCGCCGCCTGGCTGGCGACCGGCACCATCGGCCAGGGATAGACAACGGCGGGAACAGGGTCGGCCGCCTGGGCTGCAAACGCCGCAAACGCCAGGGCGAACAAGGGGGCGCGAAGTTTCATGGGACTTCCTTTCTGGTTATCCGGGACGGAAAATTAGGTTTCCCGCATATTCTAACAAAGCATAGGGGCAATGCATTGACAGTCATCAAAGTGCAATGCAAGGCAAGCCGGCATCTGTTGCACATAAACAAACGGGCCGGATGACCGGCCCGTTTGTGTCAGTGATCGCTCACAATCAGGCCAGCAGCGGCACGATCAGCAGGGCGACGATGTTGATGATCTTGATCAGCGGGTTGACGGCCGGGCCGGCGGTGTCCTTGTAGGGATCGCCGACGGTGTCGCCGGTCACCGCCGCCTTGTGGGCTTCGGAACCCTTGCCGCCGAAGTTGCCTTCCTCGATGTACTTCTTGGCGTTGTCCCAGGCGCCGCCACCGGTGGTCATCGAGATGGCCACGAAGATGCCGGTGATGATGGTGCCGACCAGCACGCCGCCGAGCGCCTGCGCGCCCAGGGTGAGACCGACGATCACGGGAACCGCGACCGGCAGCAGCGACGGGATGATCATTTCCTTGATCGCGGCCTTGGTCAGCATGTCGACGCAGGTGCCGTATTCGGGCTTGCCGGTGCCTTCCATGATGCCGGGGATTTCCTTGAACTGGCGACGCACTTCCACCACCACGGAACCGGCGGCACGGCCGACCGCTTCCATGCCCATGGCGCCGAACAGGTAGGGCACCATGCCGCCGATGAACAGGCCGATGATGACCATGTGGTTGGACAGGTCGAAAGTCATGGCCACGGCGAGGGGGTCAAGCGCAAGTGCCTTGGCATTGATCGCGTGGGTGTAGTCGGCGAACAGCACCAGGGCGGCCAGGCCGGCGGAACCGATGGCGTAGCCCTTGGTCACGGCCTTGGTGGTGTTGCCCACGGCGTCGAGCGGATCGGTGATGTTGCGGATGCTCTCGTCCAGACCGGCCATTTCTGCGATCCCGCCGGCGTTGTCGGTGACCGGACCATAAGCGTCCAGCGCGACGATGATGCCGGCCATGGACAGCATGGAGGTGGCGGCGATGGCGATGCCGTACAGGCCGGCCAGCGCGTAGGCGCCGTAGATGGCCAGACAGACGGCCAGCACCGGGGCGGCGGTGGACTTCATCGACACGCCCAGGCCGGCGATCACGTTGGTGCCGTGACCGGTGGTGGAGGCCTGCGCGATGTGACGTACCGGGCTGAATTCGGTGGCGGTGTAGTACTCGGTGATCCACACCATGGCCGCGGTCAGGCCCAGACCGATCAGGGCGGCCAGGTACAGGCTCATCGAGGACACCAGATGGCCGTCGATCATCACGCCGTCACCCAGCATCATGGTGGTGATGGGGTAGAACGCGACCGCGGCGAGAAGGCCGGACACGATCAGACCGCGATACAGCGCGTTCATGATCTTGCCGCCTTCACGCGCCTTGACGAAATAGGTGCCGACGATGGAGGCGACGATGGCGAAACCGCCCAGCACCAGCGGATAGATCACCGCTTCGGGCGAACCGGTGATCATCAGGCCGCCCAGCAGCATGGTGGCGATGATGGTCACGGCGTAGGTCTCGAACAGGTCGGCGGCCATGCCGGCGCAGTCGCCGACGTTGTCACCGACGTTGTCGGCGATCACGGCCGGGTTGCGCGGGTCGTCCTCGGGGATGCCGGCTTCGACCTTGCCCACCAGGTCGGCGCCGACGTCGGCGCCCTTGGTGAAGATGCCGCCGCCGAGTCGGGCGAAGATGGAGATCAGCGAGCCGCCGAAGGCCAGGCCGACCAGGGCGTGGGTCGCTTCCGCGGTGCTGGCGCCCAGCATCAGGGTGAGCACGGCGAAGTAGCCGGCGACACCCAGGAGGCCGAGACCGACCACCAGCAGGCCGGTGATGGCGCCGCCCTTGAAGGCGACGTTGAGCGCGGCGTTGAGGCCGTCCTTGGCCGCTTCGGCAGTACGCACGTTGGCGCGCACCGACACGTTCATGCCGATGTAGCCGGTAAGGCCGGACAGGACGGCGCCGAGGGCGAAGCCGACCGCGGTCTGCCAACCCAAGGCGATAAAGATCGCCACCAGCAGAACTGCGCCGACGATGCCGATGGTGGTGTATTGCCGGTTCAGATAGGCCTGAGCGCCTTCCTGCACAGCCGCGGCGATTTCCCGCATTCGGTCGTTGCCGGTCGGCAACGACAGGATCCACTTAATGGACATGGCCCCGTACAACAAGGCCAAAACCGCCGCCACGAGGGCGAACATCAAGCCTTCACTCATCATTCATCTCCTTTAGGACAAAACATTAGCCGCGAACCGCCGCGCCCTGGACTAACCGCCGAATCACAGCACGCCAACAGAATATTAGGATTCTCTAATCCTGTTTTCACATCAAAAAAACGGCTCAAGGATAAGTTTTCCCGATGACCAGGCCGCCCTCGAAACGGCTGCCCGGCGCAAAACCGAAAATCTCATCCAGGGCCAACTCCCTGATCAATCCATCCACCGCTGCCTGGCCGTGCTCCTTCATCACCTCGGACAGGATCAGCTTGGCCGAATTGGCGTTGTAGAAACCGCCAAAGTCGGCCTGCACCTTGAGCAACTGGCGGGCACGGTCGAGGGTCATGGCAAAAAAGAGGGGCGCCGACGGCGCCCCTGCATTCCCTACAGCTTGAACTCGGGCAGCTTCTTGGCCACCGTCGCGTTCTTCATGGTCACGTATACTGGCAGGCCGCCCTCGTACTTCGGGTAGTCCTCGCCCTGGATCAGGCCGGACAGGTAGTTGCGGCACTTGTTGGTGATGCCGTAGCCGTCCTTGCTGATGAAGTCGCGCGGCATGAACTTCTCGACGTTGGCGACATCCTTCAGCTCGGCATAACCCAGCTTGTACTTGTAGGGCGTGTCGGACAGACGGACGATGGTCGGCATCACCGAGTTGTGGCCCTTGACCGCCAGCTCGACCGCCTTCTTGCCCAGTTCGTAGGCCTGCTTGACGTCGGTCTTGGAGGCGATGTGGCGGGCGGCGCGTTGCAGGTAATCGGCCACGGCCCAGTGGAACTTGTGGCCGAGGGCGTCCTTGATCATGTTGGCGACCACCGGGGCGGCACCGCCCAGTTGGGCATGACCGAAAGCATCGCGGGTGCCCTGCTCGGCCAGGAACTTACCGTCCGGGTAGTGGCAGCCCTCGGACACGACGATGGTGCAATAGCCGTGTTCCTTGACCTTGGCATCGACCGCAGCCAGGAACTTCTTCTGGTCGAACTCGATTTCCGGGAACAGGATCACCACCGGGATGCCCTGGTCGGCGACCAGGCCGCCGGCGGCAGCGATCCAGCCGGCGTGGCGGCCCATCACCTCGACCACGAAGATCTTGGTCGAGGTCTTGGCCATCGAGCGCACGTCATAGGACGCTTCCAGGGTGGATACGGCGATGTACTTGGCGACCGAGCCGAAGCCGGGGCAGCAGTCGGTGATGGGCAGGTCGTTGTCCACGGTCTTGGGCACGTGGATGGCCTGGATCGGGTAGCCCATGGCCTCGGACAACTGGCTCACCTTGTAGCAGGTGTCGGCCGAATCGCCGCCGCCGTTGTAGAAGAAGTAGCCGATGTTGTGGGCCTTGAACACCTCGATCAGGCGCTCGTATTCGCGCCGGTTGGCTTCCAGCGACTTCAGCTTGAAGCGGCAGGAGCCGAAGGCGCCGGACGGGGTGGAACGCAGCGCGGCGATGGCGGCGTCGGATTCCTTGCTGGTATCGATCAGTTCCTCGGTCAGCGCGCCGATGATGCCGTTGCGGCCGGCGTAGACCTTGCCGATGACGTCGGAGTGCTTGCGCGCAGTCTCGATGACGCCGCAGGCAGAGGCGTTGATGACGGCGGTCACGCCACCAGACTGGGCATAGAAGGCGTTCTTTTTCTTCGCCATGTTCGTTTCCCCTTGTTGATCAGGCTTGCACATAAAAACGGGAACCCTGGGTTCCCGTATCAATTCAATTTCAACTGGTGCCGGTTTCCTTGGCGCCAAGCTCTTGCTTGCGCAGGCGGGCCGCTTCTTCCTGCATCTTGAGGGTCGTCACCAGGCAGTCGCCCAGGTTGTCGTACTCCTCCTTGCCGGTCGAAAAGCGGTCCTTGACCGTCCAGAAGAACATGCTTCGGAACTTGTCCAGCGCGGTCTTGGAGACGACGAAGCGGCAGCGCTCCGCGTCTTCCCAGTACACGGCCGGGCAGACCGTCAGTTCCCGGTCAGCCGGCATCAGGCGGATTTCCGTCTCCACTTCCTGAACCTCGACCGCGCAGCCATAACGCTCGCGCAGCGCGACGTCGAGCAGACGCAGCTCGACCTCGGTGAAGTCGGGGATCGCCGTCACGCTTATTTCTTGACCGAATCCAGACCGGCGTACACGGCGCTGGTGATGCCGTCCACGGAACCGACGCCGGACACCTTGATGTACTTGGGTGCGCCGGCCGCGCCGCTGTTGCCCCAGTCGCCGTAGTATTTCACCAGCGGCTCGGTCTGGGCGTGGTAGATGTCCAGGCGCTTCTTGACGGTCTCTTCCTTGTCGTCGTCGCGCTGGATCAGGTCCTCGCCGGTGACGTCGTCCTTGCCGGCCACCTTGGGCGGATTGAACACGACGTGGTAGGTACGGCCGGAGGCGACGTGGACGCGACGACCGGACATGCGCTTGACGATCTCTTCATCGGGCACGTCGATCTCGACCACGGCATCCAGGGGCACGCCGGCGGCCTTGAGCGCCTCGGCCTGGGGAATGGTGCGCGGGAAGCCGTCGAACAGGTAGCCGTTCTTGCAATCGTCCTGGGTCAGGCGTTCTTTCACCATGCCGATGATGATGTCGTCGGAGACCAGGCCACCGGCGTCCATGATCTTCTTGGCCGCCACGCCCAGCTCGCTGCCGGCCTTGACGTGGGCGCGCAACATGTCGCCGGTGGAGATCTGGGGAATGCCGTAGCGTTCCTTGATGTAGTTGGCCTGGGTGCCTTTGCCCGCGCCGGGGCCGCCGAGAAGAATCAGTCGCATGGAAAACCTCTTGAAATCAGCCCGCCGAAAGGCAGGCGCAATGGTTGCATTAACGTGGAATTACAGCCGGCTAGGGTAGTCAACCGCTACCCCCTTTGACAGTTAATTTTTTGTATCAAGTTATAAGGCTAGGTTATTACTGGCTTCAATACTCGGCGAACAGCCGGCGCACCGCCGCCAGATCGGCCTCGGTATCGACGCCGGGCGGCATGGCGTGGGCGATGGTCAGCACGGCGATGCGGTAACCGTGGTACAGGGCCCGCAATTGTTCGAGCGATTCGTATGCCTCGATGGCGGGCCGGACCAGGGCCGGATAGGCCTTGAGAAAGCCGACCCGGTAGGCATACAGGCCGACATGGCGATAGACCGGCAGGCCCTCTGGCAGCACGCGCTCCGCGGCGTCGCCGGCCCAGGCATCCCGGGCCCACGGTATCGGTGCGCGGGAGAAGTAAAGGGCGTGGCCGTCCTTGTCCAGGACCACCTTCACCACGTTGGGATTCATCGCCTCGGCGATATCCTGCAGCGGATGGCAGACCGTGGCCATGGCCGCACCGGGCCGCTCGTGCAGCAGGATGGCCGTGGCCCGGATCAATTCGGGGTCGATCAGGGGCTCGTCACCCTGGACGTTGACCACCACGGTGTCGTCCGGCCAGGCCATCTTCTCCGCCACCTCGGCCAGGCGGTCGGTGCCGGAGGCGCAGCCAGGCGAGGTCAGGCAGACTTCGAAGCCATGCGCCCGCGCGGCCTCGGCCACCGCCTCGTGGTCGGTCGCCACCCAGACCCCGTCCGCTCCGCTGGCCGCGGCACGCTCGGCCACCCGCACCACCATCGGCTTGCCGGCAATGTCGGCAAGCGGCTTGCCGGGCAGCCGGGTGGAGGCAAAACGGGCCGGCACCACGGCAACGAAGGCATGTTCCATGAATAACCCCGCTGTCTTATCAAACACAATTTGTTTATGCTCCCGGAACCAACAAAAAATAGCCAGTCCCGCGGCGCTATGAACAAAAACAATCAGCACCTGCCGAAGCGCATGTCCCGGCTCATCCTGCTGGGGTTCGTCCTATTGATCGGCCTGATGGCGGTCCTGGTGCTCAATTCAGTGATGCACATGCGGGCGCAGGATGCGCGGATCAGGGAGATCGTCGAGGTGCGCAACCACAAGATCCACCTGGCGACCGACCTGCTCATGGCCACCTACAACCGGCACAACAGCCTGGTCTACCAGGTGATCGTGAACGATCCGTTCGAGCAGGACGATCACTTCCAGCAGTACATCAAATCGGGCTACGAGGTCGGCAAGGCGCGCAACGAACTGCGTGCGCTGGGCCTGGACGCCTTCGAGAAAGAAAAAATCGCCCAGCAGGACCAGTTGCTCAAGGACATCGTCGGCCTGCAGGAACACATCAGCGACCTGGCGCGCCAAGGCAGGATCGAGGAGGCCAGGAAGCAGATCGCCATTAACCTGCGGCCGTTCAACCTCGCCTTCATCGACAGCGTCGGGCAACTCGTACATTACGAGCGTGACCTGATCCAGCGCGCGCTGGATGACACCCGGCGGGCCAGCCGGAGCGCCATCACCATCGACCTGGCGCTGGGACTGACCCTGATCCTGCTGGCCTGCGCGATCGCCTACTTCACCTACCGCCAGATGGGCCGTTACGCCAGCACCATCTGCGTCCAGATGGAGGCCCTGGAAATGACCGGCGTGCAATTGAAGCACGAGGCGACCCACGACCCCCTGACCGGCCTGCCCAACCGCAGCCTGTTCTACCACCGGCTGGTCGAGGCGCTGACCCACGCCCGCCAGGAGAAGCTCAAGGCGACCGTGATCTACATCGACCTGGATGACTTCAAACCGGTCAACGACCGCTACGGCCACGCCGTGGGCGATCGCCTGCTGCAAGTCGTGGCCGAACGCCTGCTCGACTCCGTCCGCACCACCGACACCATTGCCCGTCTGGGCGGCGACGAATTCGCGGTGATCCTGCTGGGGGTCGGCGACCCGCAGCGGATCGCCCAGATCGAGCAGGAAATCAGGCGCAACATGACCATGCCCGTGCAACTGGATGGCATCGCCTTGCAACCGTCATGCAGTTGCGGCCATGCCGTCTTCCCGGATGACGGCGACGGCATGGACAACCTGCTCAACACGGCGGACACCCGCATGTACGAAGTCAAACGGATGCGAGCAACCAGTTCCCGCTGAGCAACAGCAGCAGCGCCAGGGTTTCCGTCACCTCGACCCCGGCACCCAGACAGTCACCGGTCATGCCACCGACACGGGTGGACAGGAACTGCCGCCAGCCCAGGATCAGCACAGGCACGGCGACCAGGACCGGCGCAAGCCACAGGGCCATGGCCACCAACCCGGCCAGCCAGCCCCAGGACACCCAGCCGCTGGTCTTCCAGGCGAAGCGCTCGCCCAGGCCCGGCTTGAGCGGCGGCAGGGTCTGCGACCACCACATCGCCCCCAGGCGTGCCCAGGCCGGGATCAGGACCAGCGCCCAGAACCCCGCGCCCAACTTGATCAACAACATCAGCAGCACCAGCTTGGCGATCAGTTGCTGCATCAGGGCCAGGGCACCGAAGGCGCCCAGGTGGGGGTCGGCCAGGACTTCGAGAAAGCGCCCGCGGTCGCGATGGGCCGCCCCCAGGGCGTCGAACAGGTCGGCCAGACCGTCCAGATGCAGCCCGCCGGTCGACCACACCCAGACCCCCAGCGCCAGCAACGCCCCCAGCCAGGGATCGATTTGCGCCCCCAGCCAGGCCGCGCCGGCAACCAGGCTGCCGAGCAACAGACCGACGGCGGGGAACCACACCGCCGAACGCGCCAGGGCCCCGGCGTCGTATTCGAGCCGGACCGGCACCGGAATCCGGGTCAGGAACTGGAGGGCGAGAAAAAATCCGCGCATGTGTTGAGCCTCATCAGGATGGCGGCGTGGCCGGGCAGCAGCGAGACCTGGAACTGCGCCGCCTCGGGCAGGGCGAAACGAGACAGAGCGCCGGGCGGGATCGCCAACAGGTGCTGGAGCAGTATCCGCATCACCCCGGCATGACAGAGCAGCAGGCCATGGCCGCCCGCTTCCGCCGCCGACCAGGCCTCCCAGGCGGCGACGACGCGCTGCCGGAAGGCGACCAACGTCTCGCCGCCCGGCGCGACGGCATGATCGGCATAGCAATGGAAGGCCGCGTAGGTCTCGGGATGCGCGGCGGCGATCTCGGCCACCGATGCGCCCTCCCAGGCACCGAAGTCCATCTCCGCCATATCCGGCAGGATGGCCAAGGCCAGACCGCGCACCTCGGCCAGCGTTGCCGCCACATCACGGCAACGGCGCAAGGGCGACGCCGCGATACGGGTCAAGGGGCCGATCCGGTCGGCCACGGCCAGCACCTGCGCCCGGCCCCGCTCGGTCAGCGGCTCGTCGCTGCGACCGCGAAAGACGTGCGCCCGCCCCGCCACCTCACCGTGGCGCAATACGGTAATCAAGGTGGCCTCAGCCACCGCTCACGCCCGCCTCGGCAAAGGTGGCCATGCCGTTGTGCAGGGCGCAGGCCGAACGCAACAGCGACACCGCCACCGCCGCGCCGCTGCCCTCGCCCAGACGCATGCCCAGATCCAGCAACGGGCGCGCGTCGAGCGCCGCCAGCAACCGGGCATGGCCGGGTTCGGCGGAACCGTGACCGAACATCAGCCAGTCGCGCACGCCCGGATTGAGCCGCGTCGCCGCCAGCGCCGCTGCCGTGGCGATGAAGCCGTCCACCAGCACCGGCACACCATCGCGAGCGCAGGCGATGTAGGCCCCGGCCAGCGCGGCCAGTTCGTAACCGCCCAGGCAGCGCAGGGCTTCCAGGGGTGCCTCGGCGTCGGCATGCAGGACCAGGGCGCGATCCAGCAGCGCGGCCTTGTGCGCTACGCCGGCACTGTCCAGACCGGTGCCCGGCCCGGCCAATTCGCGCCCGGACAGGCCCAGCAGCGCGCACGCCAGCGCCGCCGCCGCCGTGGTGTTGCCGATGCCCATCTCGCCGCCGACGTACAGTTCGGCCCCGGCCACCCGCGCCCGCTGCACGGAACGCCGGCCGGCGTCGAGGGCAGCGACCACGGCCGATTCGGTCATGGCCGGCCCGGTAGCCAGGTTAGCCGTGCCGTGGCCGGCCTTGTCCCAGACCACGCCGGGCATCGGCCCGGCCGCCAGACTGCCGACATCGACCACCTCCAAGGTGGCCCCCAGCGCCCGCGCCAAGACCGCGATGGCGGCGCCGCCAGCGACAAAATTGGCCAGCATCTGCTGGGTCACCGCCTGGGGAAAGGCCGACACGCCCTCCGCGACCACGCCGTGGTCGCCCGCGAACACGGCGATCCAGACTTGATCGACGCGGGGCCGGTCGCGTCCCTGCATGGCGGCCAGACTGATCGCCAGTTCTTCCAGACGACCGAGGCTACCGGGCGGCTTGGTCAGGTTGTCCTGGCGCACCCGCGCTGCCGCTGCGGTTGTTTCGTCCGGGGCTTGGATGGATTCCTCCCACCATGCTTCAGTCATTGCTGGATTTTCCTTTCATGAATAGGGGCAAGCCGGCGGCCATGAACACCACTTCGTCTGCGATGACCGCCAATTCCTGGTTGAGCCAGCCGGCCTCGTCGACGAAGCGGCGGCTAAGCTCGCCCATCGGGATCACCCCGAGGCCGACCTCGTTGGCGACCAGGATGAGGCGCCGTGCCGGATCGCCGGCCACGGCCCGTGCTTGGGTCAGCAGCGCCGCACGGGCCTCGGCAAAGCCGGCGCCATCGTCGCGGCAGAGCCAGTTCGACAGCCACAGGGTCAGGCAATCCAGCACGATGCAGTCGGCGGCGTCGAAGGCGAGGTCCGGACGCAGGGGCGCTTCCCGCGTCAACCAGTGCGCAGGCCGTTCGGCCTGGTGCCGGGCGATGCGCTCGGCCATCTCGGCATCGCCGGCCTCGGCGGTGGCGACGTAGCCCACCGGCAGGCCCGAGGCCGTAGCCAAACGCTGGGCATAGCCGCTCTTGCCGGAACGGGCGCCGCCCAGGATCAGGGTCAACATGATGCCAGGCCCATGATGGCGAGCAGCCGCGCCGTATCCAGGTGTCCGGCCACGGCGTCGGCGAGCCGGTCGATGGCGGCCTCGCGCAGTTTGCCGATGTCCGGGCTTGCGGCCTGTGCCACCCCCGTTGTGGCCAGCAGCGCATCGGCTGCCGCCGGGGCATCGAACAGGCCGTGCAGATAGGTGCCCATGACCTGGCCGTCGGCCGACACCGCCCCGTCCGGACGGCCGTCGAGCCGGCACATCGGCCGTGCCAGGGCCGGGCCGGACGAGACCCCGGCGTGGATTTCGTAACCGGCCACTGGCACGCCGCCCGCGACCAGTTCGCCGTGCACGTTGCGCAACTGTTTCTCCGCCGCCAGGGTGGTTTCCAGATCGAGCAGGCCCAGGCCGGGGCTCGACCCGGGCGCGCCTTCAATGCCGAGCGGGTCATGGATGGCCCGGCCCAGCATCTGGAAGCCGCCGCAGATGCCGAGCAGGCGGCCACCGTAGCGCAGGTGCCGCGCCAGGTAATCGGGCCAGCCGCCCCGGCGCAGGAAGTCGAGATCGGCGCGCACCGACTTGGAGCCGGGCAGGATCACCAGGTCGGCCGGCGGCGGCGTTTCGTCCGGCCCGACGAAACGGAAATCCAGGCGTGGATTGAGCCGCAGCGGATCGAAGTCGGTGTGATTGGCGATGCGCGGCAGCACCGGCACGAGCACCCGTAGCCGGCCCTCTGCCGCTGCCGTGGTAGGCAGCACCGGCAGCGCATCCTCCGCCTCCAGGTTCAACCCATGCAGATAGGGCAGCACCCCCAACACCGGCTTGCCGGTCTCCGCCTCCAGCCAGTCCAGGCCGGATTGCAGCAGGGCAAGGTCGCCGCGAAAACGGTTGATGACAAAGCCCTGCACCCGCGCCCGCTCCGATTCCGACAACAGCGCCAGGGTGCCGACGATGTGGGCGAACACCCCGCCCCGGTCGATGTCGGCGATCAGGATCACCGGGCAGTCGACCGCCTCGGCGAAACCCATGTTGGCGATGTCGCCCTGGCGCAGATTGACCTCGGCCGGGCTGCCGGCGCCCTCGACCACGATGGCCTCGTACTGCGCCGACAGCCGGGCAAAGGAATCGAGCACCGCCGCCCGTGCCCTCGGTTTGTAGTCGTGATAGGCCTGCGCCTCCATGTTGCTGAGCGCCCGGCCTTGCAGGATGACCTGGCAGCCGGTATCGGAGTTGGGCTTCAGCAGCACCGGGTTCATGTCGCTGTGCGACGCCAGGCCGCAGGCCTGCGCCTGCACCGCCTGGGCCCGGCCGATCTCGCCACCGTCCATGGTCACCGCGCTGTTGAGCGCCATGTTCTGCGGCTTGAACGGCGCCACCCGCACACCCTGCCGTTTCAGCCAGCGACACAGGGCCGTGACCAGGGCGCTCTTGCCGGCGTCCGAGGTGCAGCCCTGGACCATGACGACGCGGGCGGTCATGGCCTTACCTCCACGCGGGCGGCAACGCTAGAATGCGGCCATCCCCTGTCCCGGTGCACTGCATGTTTTTGCCCATACTCGCCCTTTCCCTGCTGGCCGGCCTGGCCCATGCCGACATCGCCGTGGTGGACGATACCGGCGCGACGGTGCGCCTGCCGGCGCCGGCCCGGCGCATCGTCAGCCTGGCGCCGCACGTCACCGAGAACCTGTTTGCCGCCGGCGCCGGCGACCGGCTGGTGGGGGCGGTGAACTACAGCGACTATCCCGAGGCCGCGAACCGCGTCGCCCGCGTCGGCGACTATTCCAGCCCGGACCTGGAGGCCATCGTCGCCCTGCGTCCCGACCTGGTGATCCTCTGGCAGAGCGGCAATGCCGACGCCCTGGTCGGCCGGCTGCGCGGCCTTGGCCTGCCGGTCTACCAGTCGCAGCCGGACCGGCTTGAAGACATCCCGGCCAATATCGAAAAGATGGGCCGCCTGGCCGGTACCGAGATTGAGGCGACGAAGGCGGCGACCGGCTTCCGGAAACGTCTGGCCGACTTGCGCAGGCAGTACGGCGGCAAGCCGGCAGTGCCGGTGTTCTACCAGGTCTGGCATCGTCCGCTGCTGACCGTGGGCGAGGGCCAGATCATCAGCGACGTGATCCGTCTGTGCGGCGGTAAAAATGCCTTCGCCGGCCTCAAGGGCCTGGCCCCTGCGGTCAGCGTCGAGGCGGTCCTCGCCGCCGACCCCGAGGCCATCATCGCCAGCGGCATGGGCCACGCGGTTCCGGTCGGGCTGGACGACTGGCGCCGCTGGACGCGGCTGAGCGCGGTAAGGCGCGGCAACCTGTTCTTCGTCCCCGCCGACCTGATGCAGCGGCCCACGCCACGCCTGCTCGACGGCGCCGAACAGTTCTGCCGGCATCTGGAAACGGCGCGCGGACGACGTTGACGGTCTCATGCCGGCAGCTCCGGCACGAACCAGCGCTGACCATCCTGCTCGATCACCCGCAACGGGTAGCCGTACAGGCGTGACAACCGGTCGGCATCGAGCACCGCCGCGCTGGCGCCGAGCTCATGTTCGCCCTCGCCATGGAGCAGCAGCACCTGATCGCTGTAGCGCGCCGCCAGGTTGACGTCGTGCAGCACCATCACCAGCGTGGCCTGCGCCGCCCCGGCCTGGCGGCTGAACAGCTCCAGCGCGGCGATCTGATGCTTGAGGTCGAGATGGGCCAGGGGCTCATCGAGCAGATAAAGCCGGGGCCGCTGCACCAGTAGGGTGGCCAGGGCCACGCGCTGGCGCTCGCCGCCCGACAGGGTATGGATCGAACGCGCCGCCAGACCGGCCAGCCCCACCGCCGCCAGGGCCTCGTGCGCGAGGCGCTCGTCCGCCGCGCTCTCCCAGTCCCAGCGGGCCAGATGCGGGTGGCGACCCACCAACACGGTTTCCAGCACGCTGGCGGTAAAGGCATCGCCCTGATGTTGCGGCAACAGCCCGCGCAACAGCGCCGCACCACGCGGGCCAAGCGCGGCATAGCTCAGGCCATCCAGTTCCACCGCGCCGGCATCGGGGGGCAACAAGCCGGCCAGGGTATGCAGCAGGGTGGTCTTGCCAACGCCATTGCGGCCCAGGATGGCCAGCCTTTGCCCCGGTTCGAGCATCAGGTTCAGCCCGCGCACGATCTGCTTTCCGGCGATGGTCACGTCCAGGGCGCGGCAGGCCAGCGTGCTCATGCCGGCTCCACGCGGGGCGCGCGCGCCAGCAACAACAGGAACACCGGCACGCCGATGAGCGCGGTAAGCACCCCCACCGGCAGTTGTTGCGGCGCGATGACGCTGCGCGCCAGGGTGTCGGCCAGGGTCAGCAAGGCCGCCCCGGCCAGCGTCGCCGCCGGCAACAGCAGGCGCTGGTCGTTGCCCAGGGCCAGGCGCACCAGATGCGGCACCACCAGGCCGACGAAACCGACGCTGCCGACGCTGGTGACGGCCGTGGCCGTAAGCAACGAAGCCAGGAAATAGAGCAGCAGACGCAGCCGCGTGACATTGGCGCCCAGCGTGGCCGCCAGCAGCGGACCGCGGGTGAGCAGATTGAGGTCGCGGGCGAAGAACAGCGCCACGGCCAGGCCGAGCGCGAGGACCAGCAAGGGCAGCCGGGGATCGCCCGCCTGCGAGGCATCGCCCATCAGCCAGAACAGCATGCCGCGCAGTTGCTGCTCGGGCGCGAGCGAGAGCATCAGGGCCACCGCCGCGCCGCAGCCGGCAGCGACGATGACGCCGGTGAGCAGCAGGCGGGTCTGGGTCCAGCTGCCGTCGCCGTGGGCCAGGCCGAACACCAGCGCCATGGCGAGCAGCGCCCCGGCAAAGGCCGCCGCCCCCAGACCGAGGCTGGCGCCGACGCCCAGCAACATGGCCGCCAGCGCCCCCACCGCCGCGCCGCCGGAGATACCCAGGACATACGGATCGGCCAGCGGATTGCGCAGCAACACCTGCATCAGCGCCCCGGCCAGGGCCAGCAGCCCGCCGCAGGCGAAGACGGACAGGGTGCGTGGCAGGCGCAAACTGCGCACCACCTCCTGCGCCATGCCGTCGCCCCGGCCGATCAGGGCCAGGCCGACCTCGCCCGGTGCGAGCGTGAAACTGCCCACCGCCAGGGACAGGAGCAGCCCCGTCGCGGCCGTAATGGTCAGCAGAAGCAGGACGAGGAAAGCGCGGCGGCGGTTCAGGTGCGCCCCCTGCCTGCGGTTTCGCCATGCCCGCATACCTGGCACCCAGCCTGATCTTGAAAGTCGCTCATGGGCTTGCCCACATGTGGCTTCGACTACTTGCCGGGCTGGTAGCGCAGCGTCACGAACACGCTGCGCCCGGGCGCAGCGTAGAGGCGGGTGCTGGTGCGCGCCAAGGCATAGTCCTGGTCGAACAGATTGTCGATGCGGAGCCCCAGTCGGGTGTCCTTGTTCAGGGCGTAGTCGTAAACCGCGTTGACCAGACCATAGCCGGGCAGTTGTCTCGTTCCATTCGAATCCAGACGTTGTGAATAGGCGTTGCCTTCGAAGCTGAGCTGATGCGGACCGAATGCGCGCGCCACGCTGAGCGCAAGGCTGTTCTTCGGGCGTCGATCCAGTTGCTGGCCGGTGCTCAGATTGGTGGCCAGCAATCGAGTCCAGCCCGCCTGCCAATTCCAGCTCAACCAGCGTGCATGCCCGCTGAGCTCCAGTCCACGCATCCTTGCCGAACTGACATTTTGCGGTTGGTAGTCGTACGTGGTGGCGATACCCGGCCCGCCACCGCCAGGCGTTATGGTTGCCTGCCATTCAATCAGATCGTCTACCCGTGTTTCATACAGATTGGCTGCCACATCCCAGTTCGTCCGCTGGTAGGCCAGGCCAAGCTCGCTGCTCCGCGATGTTTCCGGGCTAAGCGCGGTGTTGCCGCGCGTGACGTAGGTGTCGCTGTAGGTCGTCGCACCGATGGTGTAGGTGTAGGGGCCGTCGCTGCTGTATGGCCAGAAAAGGTCGTTGACCGTGGGCGCCTTGAAGGCAGTGCCGTGCCCGGCCGAAACACGCAGACCGGGTGCCAGTTCGCGGCCCCAGCGAAGATTCCAGGTGTCATGGTCGCCAAAGGAATCGTGCTTGTCGCGGCGTGCCCCGATTTGTGCATCGCCACCGAAAACGGCTAAACGGTATTGCGCGAACAAACCGACGTTTTCAATGCGCTGATTGAGCAAGCCGCTGTCGTCCTTGCTGGCGTGGTCATTCCAGTAATCCACGCCCAGATTGAGTTGTCCGGCATCGAACGTGAGGTCGTGTTGCCAGGAGAGGCTGTTGCGGCTGGTCTCGATCGTGGCGGGAATGAAGGGGCTATAGGAGGTGTAGCGATCCAGGCTGTTGCCCAGAGTCAGGCTTTGCTGCCATTGCCAGGCAAGGCGATGGTCGATCGTCAAGCTGGCATTGCGACTCTTGTAATCGTTGTCGCCGGTGCTGGCATCTTGCTGGTTGCGCCCCCATGACTGGGCCAGCCTGGCGGCAAGCGTCAGATCGGGCGTCAGGCGGCCATTGACACCAAGTGCCAGGTGATTGCGGTTGAAGCCATAGGCGGTGCTGTCAGTGGCAAAGGTGGGCAGGCCATCCGTGCTTTCACGTCCGGCTTCGAGGCTGTAGCGCCAGCCATCGCCGCCGCCGCCCAGGCTCAGGTCGATGGCGCGCGTGCCCCGACTACCCATAGTCAGCTTCACGCCTGGACCGGCATTGCTTCGTGTGAATATCTGGATTACACCGCCGATCGCATCGGAACCGTAAAGACTGGAAAGGGGGCCACGCACGATTTCGATACGCTCGATCTGCTCGAGCGACAAGGCATTCCAATCGTACTCGCCGGTGGTCGCCGAGGCGGCGCGCACGCCATCGACCAGCACCAGGATATGTTTGGCGGCAGCACCACGTACAAATATTGCAGTGCTTTTCCCTTCTCCTCCGGTACGGGAAACGTTGATGCCGGCCTGCTGCTCCAGCAGCGTCATCAGATCCGCAGCCTGGCTACCCTGAATGGTTTCCCGATTGATGACGGTCGTAGCAGCCAGGACAGACGTGACCGGGCGCGGCACACGTGTCGCCGTAACCACGATTTCATCGAGCGTGAAGGTTTCCTCCGCCTGGGCAGGCAGGGCGTACAGGCCGGCGGTGAGCGCGGCCAGGATGGTGCGTTGCATGGAAAGACTTTCTTTTTCGTTCCCGGCGTCCCCGCAGGGAGAACTAAAAACGCGGGCCGAAAAAGGTTGCTGCAACCAGTGTCGCTGAAACTGCTTCCCCGCAG
>JAQTLU010000002.1:0-307068 GCA_028714735.1 Gallionellaceae bacterium
GCCATACCTTGGTTTTTGCTGAAGACGGTCCCGTGGGCCGATGTCATATCGACCGCGCCGGTGGTTGCCGATGGGGCAAAAAAACTCTGGAATGCAGTCGCCGGGAAGCCTGCTCCGGTACAGGTGCCGGCTGAAGCGCCGGCGGTCTCGGCCGCACCGGAAGCCGAGGCCGTCGCACTGGTTCAGGCACGCCTCGTCGCGATCGAGGCAACGGTGTCGGAACTGCACCGACAGATGCTCGCCTCCTCCGAACTGATCAAGGCATTGGCCGACCAGAATGCCGAACTGATCAAGCGGGCCGAGGCCAACCGCATTCGGCTTCTCTGGCTGTATGGGGTGGCCATGATGCTCGGCGTGCTGACGACGATGGCACTGGCATTGGCGCTTTCAAATTATTTTGGCTAAATTCCGGTCCCGGAGGCCGATGTCGAGGCGGAGAAGTCGTATCCGGGATTCGGTGATGACCGTTGCAGCGGTTCGCCTGGCTGGACATCTGGCCTAGGGTGATCCGCGCGGCCACAGTCAAGCCGGATTCGCCTCGCGCGCGGTCATTACCGCCTTGTTGGATCTTTTCAGGAGTAATCAGGTGAATATGCGCAATACCCCGGACCGTTACGGATCGTTATCCATCGGGCTCCATTGGCTGATGCTGCTGCTGATCGTGGCCGTATACGCCAGCATGGAACTGCACGAGTTTTTCCCCAAGGGAAGTGATCCTCGTGAAGCGCTGAAGACCTGGCACTTCATGCTCGGGCTGTCTGTCCTTGCCCTGGCCTCGCTGCGTCTGGCCGTCAATGCGACGGCGCCCGCCCCGCGGGTCGAGCCGGCCATGCCCATGAAGCAGCAGATGATCGCCAAGCTCATGCATGCCGCGCTCTATGTGCTCATGTTGGGCATGCCGGTGGCCGGCTGGCTGCTGCTCAGCGCGGCAGGAAAGCCGATTCCGTTCTTCGGCCTGCAACTGCCGGCATTGATGGGCGAGAACAAGGATCTGGCGGCGGTGATCAAGGAAGTGCACGAAACCGTCGGCAATCTGGGCTACTTCCTGATCGGCCTGCACGCGGCGGCGGCGCTGTATCACCACTACATCGTGCGCGACAACACCCTGCTGCGCATGCTGCCGAAACGCTAGCATCCGTCAGCGCGGTTCGACCGGGGCCTTACCCAGGGCGAATTTTTCCACCCGGTAGCGCAGCGTTTCGCGCGTGCTCCCGAGCAGGCGGGCGGCGCCGGTGACGTTGCCGTCGGCCCGCTCCAGGGCGGTCTCGACGATGGCGCGTTCCATGTCGTCCAGGCTCAGGCTGCCGTCCAGCGGCAGCCACAGGCCGTCGCCGCCCGGTGCGGCTGCCGTACCGGCCTGCAACTGCAGCCAGCGCAGCGGGAACTGGTCGTCGTCGGCGAACAGCACGCAGCGTTCCACCACATTGCGCAACTCGCGCACGTTGCCGGGCCAGTCGTGCGCCTCCAGGCGCCGCCAGGCCTCGTCCGGTACGGTCCTAACCCGCTTGCCGGCCTGGGCGTTGAATTCCGCCACGAAGTTTGGCACCAGCTGGCGCAGGTCCGACTTGCGTTCACGCAGGCCGGGCAGGTCGAGGCGGAATACCGACAGGCGGTGATAGAGATCGGCGCGGAAGCGGCCTTCGCGCACCTCGGTGGTCAGGTCGCGGTTGCTGGCGGCGACGATCTGCAGGTCCAACACGACCTCCCGCTCGCCGCCCAGGCGGCGCACCCGCCTGTCCTCGATGGCCTTGAGTAGCTTGACCTGCACTTCCGGGGGCAGGTCGCCGATCTCGTCCAGGAACAGGGTGCCGCCCGAGGCCTGTTCCAGCAGGCCTCGGCGCCGGCCCCTGGCGCCGGTGTAAGCCCCCGCTTCGCTGCCGAACAGCTCGCTTTCGACCAGTTCGCGGGGCAGGGCGGCGCAGTTGATCTCCACCAGCGGCCCGGCGCTGCGCGGCCCGGCATAGTGCAGTATGCGCGCCGCCAGGCCCTTGCCGGTGCCGGTCTCGCCGCCGATGAGCAAGGCGGAGAAGGGCACCAGGGCCAGGCGCGCCAGCATCTCGCGCACCTCCTGGGCGGCCGGGCTGTCGCCGATGAAGCGTTCCGGGCGGTAGCGCCGGCCCGCCTCGGCGGTCTGGTCGGCCAGCCTGGACTGGGCGCGGGCGCCGCGCAGGGCGCCGGCCAGGACCATGTCCAGGCGGGCCGGCGCTACCGGTTTTTCGAGGAAGTCGTAGGCGCCCAGCCTGAGCGCGCGCACCGAATCCGGCACCCCGCCATAGCCGGTCAGGATGACCCATTCGCCGGCCAGGCGGGCGGCCCTGGCCTCCTCCAGCAGGTCGAGGGCGTTGCCGTCCGGCAGGTTCATGTCGGAGAGCACCGCCAGAGGCTCGAAATCGCGGCTCAGCAACAACTGGCGGGCCTCGTCCAGGCGGGTTGCCAGGCGCGCCTCCCAGCCGGCACGGTTGAAATGGCGCAGCAGTTCCTGGCCGAGCAGGGCTTCGTCTTCGATGATGAGCAGGGTCTGGGCCATGGGTCAGGTCGGGTCGTGGCGCTTGCAGGGTAGCAGCAGGGTGATGCAGGCGCCATGCGGCGCCACGTTCTCCAGCGTCAGGCTGCCGCCCAGGTCCTGGGCCAGGCGGCGCACGCTGGCCAGGCCCAGGCCGGTGCCGCCTGGCCGGGCGCTGGCGAACGGCCGCACGCCGCCGTGCAGGAGCAGTTCGGGAAAGCCGGGCCCCTGGTCGCTGACGCTGAGCGTCAGCCTGTCCGCGTCGATGCGGGCGCTCACCCGTACCGTGCCGCCGCCGGCCATCGCCTGGGCGGCATTCAGCGCCAGGTTGAGCAGGGCCTGGCGCAGCCGGTTTTCCGGCAGCCAGCAGTACAGGTCGCCGGGAATCGCCTGCTCGAACACGACGCCCGCCGCGACCTGGTAGCGGGTCAGGGCCAGCACCTCGCCCGTCACCCGCGCCAGGTCCACCCGGGTCGCCTCTTCCGGCACCAGCCGGGCCTGGTCGAGCAGGCCGTTCAACAAATGGGTGATGCGTCTGAGTTCCGCGCCGACCAGGTCGAGGCGGGCGCGGGCATCCGCGTCGGCCAGTTCCTGGCCCAGATTGGCGAGGGCGAACTGGATGCCGGCCAGCGGGTTGCGCAGTTCGTGGGCCAGTCCGGCGGCCATCTCGCCCACCGCCGCCAGGCGGTCCGCCTGGGCCAGGCTGCGGTTGTGGGCCAGCAGTTCGCGGGTGGCCGCGCGCACCTCTGCCTCCAGGCCGTCCTGGCGGGCCTGCTGTTCGGCCTCCAGGCGGGCCAGTCGGGCGACCATGCGGTTGTAGTTGGCGATCAGGGGCTCCAGCACCGGGTCCACGGCCGCCATCCTGGCCGGGCCGTAATCGCCGTCGCCCAGGCGGGCGAGCAGGGTGTTGATGTTGTCGAGCGGCAGCAGGAAGCGTCGGCGCAGCAGGTACAGCACCAGCACGGCCGCCAGCGGGATCAGGATCAGCGCCGCCGCGGCCAGGCGCTGCTCCAGCCGGGCCTGGGCCTGGATGGTATCGAGCAGCCGGGCATGGGCGCGGTTTTCCTCGACCAGCACCACGTGCAACAGGGCGATGCCCCGCAGCAGGGCCTCACGGGGGGGCAGGTCGGTGGCGTCGAGCTGAGCCTGGGCCTGCGCCAGGCCGTCCCTGCCGGCGTCGGTGAGCAGGTCGGTCGCCAGGGTGAGCCCGGCAAGGGTCTGCCTCAGGTCGACCAGGGTCGCGCGCCTGACCGGCGTCGCGGCATCCAGCCCGGCCAGCGCGGTGCGCTGCATGGACAGGATGCGGTCGTGCATTTGTTGCATCACGATCAGGTGTTCCTGCAATGGCGTCATCCGGCTCAGGCTGCGGGTGGTGATCAGCAGCATGCCGGCCAGGACCAGCAACAGCAGGCCCGCCGTGACCACGACGGGGAGGGCGACGGAGCGCAGCAGCGGGGCGGGTCGCGTCATCTGCGCTCAGGCGGGTACGGGATGGCTGCGCATTCAGCCATCGGCTGGACGGTTGCCGTCCGGGCCTTCCCCTTCCTCGAAGGGCAGGCGCCCGTCGGCCTGGTAGCGGCGCGCCGAGCCGGGCCGATAGATCCAGAAAACGATGAGCAGAAACAGCAGGGGTATGCCCAGAAACAGTCCATAGGTGCTCAGGATATCCAGTAAGCGCGACATGATTGTTCTCCTTTCTCGACTGGATGGGAACCGGCTGGCGGATCGTCTCCGCCAGTCGGCAGACGGCCCATGTTCATGAGCGGGCGATGGCCTGGGTCAACTGCTGTTGCAGATTGGCGATCTCGCCCTTGTCCGGTCGGGCCTGGCCGGCCAGGATGGCGTCGACCACGGCCCGGATGTCCTTCAGGTAAACCGACTCGTCCGGTCCGTTGCCGCTCTTGCCGGTCGCATCGGCGGCCTTGTCCAGCCAGGACCTGGCCTGTGCCATGTCGGTCATGGCCCGTTGGTTGTTGGCCTCCACGTTGGCATCGATGTCGGCGTAGGCGACGTAACGCTTCGCCTCGATCAGCGCGCTGCGCAACTGGTCGTGGTGGCGCAGCTTGGCCCAGCCTATCCTGGCCGATTCCATGGCGCGCTCGGCATGCGCCTTGGCGCGATGCCAGAGGCCGTTCAGGTCGGTCTTGAGTCCGGGTTCGTTCCGGTCCATGCGGACCTGCATGGACTGGGCGTCGGCGAGCATCTGCTTCACGTCGGCCAGGCTGTCCGGGTCGGCCTGCTGCTCCGCCTCGGTCAGCTGCCCGATGGCGCGGCTCAGGTCGGCCTTGGCCTGGGCCTTCTGGCCGGCGTCATTGTGCGTCTCGGCGCGCTCCAGGTTGATGCGCGCGGCCAGCAGCGGGTCAGGCAGGTAGACGGAGACGAAGTTCAGGCTGGCCTGGGCGTCGCTCAAGTCCCGATCGGCCTCGCCCAGGCGGCCCTTGGCCAGGTCGGCCTGGGCGGTGCTGACGAAATGGCGGATGTCGTTGACGGGCAGGTCCAGTTCCTCGTAGTAGAGGGCGGCGTCCCTGGCCTCGGATTCCGTGGCCTTGGCCGGCCTCGCTTCCGGCTTGATCTTGCCGGCCTGAGCCTGGGCCTGGGCCGGGGAGCGGACGCCCGGCAGCCTGACCGCGTCGAAATCGGCGCGTTCGTCCAGGGTGGCGTAGATCGGCACGACATCGGCGGGGATCTCCTCGGTGTTGTCGTACTTGAGCTTGCCGTCCGAGGTCGAGACCCGGGTCTTGACCACCGTGGTGGGCATGGTGGCCTGGATGATGTCCAGCAGGGTGTCGGCCAGCTTCAGTTCCTTGCCGGCCTGTTCGCCATCCTTCCTGCCGAGGGCGTCGCGGGCGCGGTCGATGTGGTGCAGCACCCGGGAGGCGCTGGAGGAGATGACGTCCTCGTCGGCGGGGCTGATGGAGCGTCCGGGAATGACGTTGACGTCCTCCTGCAGGCGCGACGCGACGTCGGCGAGCGCGGTCTGGGCGACGGCGAAGCTGGCTATCAGGGCCAGGGTGAGGGGCTTGATGCGTAGGTTGTTCATGGTGTGCTCCTAGTCTTGAGTGCAGGTAACGGCGGCAGCCGCAGCCTTGTTGAGCATTACCCGTGCCATGAATATTTATTGTTTATATTCAACGCATTGAAACTGTTCGTGGAAATCGTCCGGGGGGATTTCAACCGGTCGCGCGGGGCAATTCCACCGCTCGGGTTCAGTTCGCCAAATCAATCCCGAAGTCCTCGCCCAGCCAGTCGCCGTCCTGCCCGCGCCAGGTGAAGTCCAGGCGGCTGCGTCCGCGCATCCTGTCGGCGGACAGGTTGAGGCCGTGCAGTGCCAGTCCGAGCGGCCGGGTGGCCAGGTCGTTCGTGTCGGACCAGCCGTCGAAGCCCAGGTGCAGCATGGCCGGGCGCGGCAGCAGGATGAGCAGGGCGCGTCCGGGGGCGAGGCGGGCGATGGGGGCCCCTGGGGTCCAGACCCAGGCGGCGGCGTCGGGTCGGACGCCGGCGTAGCGCTGCCAGACTGCCGCCGGGCGGTCGAACACCCGGCCCAGGGCGTGGGAGGCGGCCAGCTTGACGAACTCGGCGTGGGCCCAGGCCAGCGGCATCGCGGACCCGCTCGGGCGGCCCGGCAGCAGGCCGCGTTCCGGCAGGGGGGCGGCGTCCCAGACCTGTTCCGGCAGCAGGCCGCCGCGGCCGGCCATGGCGTTCATCGCTGCGAGATAGGGCAGTGGGTCCGCGCCCATGGCCAGGGCATGGTGGCCGCGTTCACCCACCAGCAGGGGCCAGCCGCGGCCCTGGCCGGTACCGTCGAAGGGCGCGCCGTCGGCATGTTCGCCATAGCCGTCGCCGTTGTAGCGGTGCCAGACCGGTCCGCTCGGAGTGTCCGTCTTGAGCAGGGCATCGACCAGCTTGAGGCTGTCCAGGATCAGCGGGTCGTCGGCGCGACGCAGGCCCAGGCGGACCAGTTGCAGGAAATCGACCCCGACCTGGTCAGCGGCGTCGAGGCCGGGGTCGTCGGCGAGGTTCTTGATCGGCAGGTGCCGGCTCAGGGCGGCGGGGCAGGCCAGGATGTCGGGCGGTGCCTCGCGCACGTAGTGGGCGGCGATGCCGTGCGCGGCATCGAGGGTGGAACCGCTGGCTACGCACCAGTCTTCCAGGCGGGCGTTCCAGAAATCCGCCAGCAACAGGGGCAGTTCGCGCTCGGCCTCGGGCAGCAGGTCGGCGCCGGCCACCAGGGCGGCGATGCACACCGAAAGGGTGTAGGGATTGACGCCGGCGTCCTCCTCCCAGCGATCCTGCGGGCTGGCCGGACCCTCGGTGATCAGGAAGGCCAGGGCACGCCGGGTCATGTCCCGCACCGGCATCCCAGCCAGGGCGCCGCGTTCGGCCAGACTGGCGGCGAGCAGGACCGGAAAGGCCGTCTCGTCGAGCTGGATCCCCGGCCAGTACGGGCGCCCGCCCAGCCACTGGTTCTGGTGCCAGTGGCCGTCGGGGTTCTGGGTCGCCAGCAGATAGCCCAGCACGGCCCGCGCCTCGACCTCTCCGCCCAGGGCCAGCAGGGCCTGGGCGCATTCGGCCAGGTCGCGCGGCCAGACCAGGTGATAGCCGCCGCGTTCTTCGCCCTGGTTGCCCCAGGGCACCGACAGGCTGGCCACCATGGCGCCGCTGAAGGTCTTGTCGTAGTGGGTCTTCAGGACCTGGGCGGAGTGGCGCACCTGCTCGATCAGGGGCTCGGGCAGCGCCAGGGCCGGGCAGCGCGCCTCGCGCGCCGCGTGCCAGTCGGTCCAGGCGGCGCGCTGCCGGTCCCAGGCCTGGGCGAAGGGTTCGGCCAGGCTGGACAGGGCCAGGGTGGCGGCGGCCTGCGGCGAGGTGGCCAGGCCCAGGGCCAGGCCGGACCGTTGCGGCAGGGCCGCCATCAGGGCGACGTTGCCCGGCCCCGCCTCGTTCCAGGTCCAGGTCATGCGGCCATGGCGGGCGAAGTCCTGCCAGCCGTCCGATTCGCCCACATAGCCGGCCGAAGCGGCGCCCAGGGCGTCGCGAAAGTCCCCGTCCACGCCCAGCAGGGCCAGGGCGAACGGTCCCTGGCTCGCCGACAAGACCCGGCGGCCACGGTGGCTGGCCGCCCAGGCCCGGTTGTTCCAGCCGGTGCCGCCCAGGTGGGGCGCGAGCAGCAGGTAGGGGCGCAGGGCCGGGTCGCCCTGCAGTTCCACTTCCAGACGCAGCACGTCGCGATCCGGGTCGGGGCAGACCCGCAGGGTCAGGCTGAAGCGGGGGTGACGATGCCGCACCGTGACCAGCGGGATGCCGGGTGCCGGGGTGTCGAGCTGGTAGTCCTGCAGGCGCTTCACCTCCACCCAGAAGCCGGCGCCGTCGGCGACGATGAAACCGAGGTCGCGGATCTGCGGGATGTCGATGCGCGGGTAATAGACCTCGTTGACGATACCGTGGCCGAGGGTATACCAGAGCCGCGCCGGGCCCAGGGCGGTGCCCACCAGGTCCTTGTCGGACGAAGTCCAGGTGGGGGCTATGCCGGGGGAGCCGGGGGCGGGCGGGTTACTGGCAGCGATCATGGCTGGCTCCTTCTCTGAATACGGAACGGCAACCCCGGGGCGCGTCAGCATGGCGCCGGGGCAGGGGCAATCTCACGGCCCGAACCACATGCCTTTCAGTCCGTTGACGATGAATTCCACCGCGATGGCGACGAGCACCAGGCCCATCAGGCGGGTGGCGATGTTGATGCCGGTGGTGCCCAGGGTATGGCTGATCGGCAGGGCCGAACGCAGGGTGAGCCAGACCAGCATGGCGGCAAGCCAGATCTCGCCGATCAGGACGGCGTGCATCCAGGCCAGGTCGCGGTGGGCATAGATGATGGCCGTGCTGATGGCGCCGGGTCCGGCGAGGATGGGGATGGCCAGGGGCACCACGGCCACTTCGGCACTGGCCTGGGCCTCCTCCTCCTCCGTTTCGGTGTGGCGGGCGCCGCTCATCTTGGCATGCATCATGGAGACCGCCATGAGCAGGATGAGCAGGCCGCCGCCGACCCGGAACGAATCGAGGCTGATGCCGAACAGGTCCAGGATCTGCTGGCCCAGCAGGGCGGCGACGCTCAGCACGACGCCGACGGCCAGGGCGGTGCGGCGGGCGTTGGCCAGGCGTTCGCGATCGCTCAGGGCATCGGTCAGGCTGATGAACACGGGCACCGCCAGCATGGGGTTGAGGATGACCAGGAGGCCGATGAACATCTTCACGTACTCGTGCCATTCGATGGTCATGATGCCCTCACCCGGCCCGTTGCGGCGGCAGGGTCGGCGTCAGCCAGCCGCGGCCGTCGCCGTTGATCAGTCGCTCGGCGCTCTCCGGTCCCCAGGAGCCGGTGGCGTAGTTCGGGAAGTCGGCCGGCCGCTCGGCCCAGGACTGCACCACCGGGTCGAGCAGGGCCCAGGCGGCGTCGACCTGGTCGGCCCGCATGAACAGGCTCTGGTCGCCGGCCAGGACGGCGGCCAGCAGGGTTTCGTAGGGTTTGGGCGGTTCGGCCTGGAACGCCTCGCGGTAGGTGAAGCGCAGGTCCTGCTGGCGCAGGGCGAAATGGGCGCCGGGGACCTTCAGGTTGAGCTTGAGGTCCATGCCCTCGTCCGGATGCAGGCGCAGCACCAGGCGCACCGGACCGTGGTCGGCGGCGGCGCCGGCCGGCCAGGCCTGGTGCGGCACCGGGCGGAAGCGGATGGACACCTCGGAGACGTCCTCCGCCATGCGCTTGCCGGTGCGCAGGTAGAACGGCACGTCCTGCCAGCGCCAGTTGTCGACCAGGAGCTTGATGGCGGCAAAGGTCTCGACGTTGGAGGCGGGCGCGATGCCGTCCTCCTGGCGGTAGCCCGGCATCTGGCTGCCGTGGATCCAGCCGGGGCCGTACTGGCCGCGCGCGGCGTACTCGTCCACCGCCGCCGCCGGGATCGGGCGCAGGGCGCTGAGCAGGTCCATCTTGCGGTCGCGCAGGTTGTCGGCGTCGAACCGGGCCGGCGGTTCCATGGCGACCAGGCAGAAGATCTGCAGCAGATGGTTCTGCACCATGTCGCGCAGGCAGCCGGCGCCCTCGTAATAGTTGGCGCGGTGCTCCACGCCCAGGGTTTCGGCCACGGTGATGGCGACGTGGTCGATGTAGCGGCGGTCCCAGATCGGCTCGAAGATGGGGTTGGCGAAACGCAGGGCGAGAATGTTCTGCACCGTCTCCTTGCCCAGGAAGTGGTCCATGCGATAGAGCTGGCTCTCCTGGAAGTGGGCGGCGAGTTCGCTGTCCAGGGCGCGGAAGCTGGCCCGGTCGCGGCCGAGCGGCTTTTCCACCACCAGCCGGGCACGCGCCCGGTCCTGTTCCAGTCCGGCGGCGGCCAGGCCGTGCGCGGCCGGGCCGAACAGGCGCGGCGGAATGGCCAGGTAGTACACCGCCAGCGGCGGTTCGCCCAAGGTGGCGGTGAGCTCGGCCAGGCGCGGGGCCAGCGCGGTGCCGGCCTGCTCGATGTCGGCGGTCAGGTAGTCGATGCGGGCGGCGAAGGACTGCCAGGTCGCATCATCGCCCAGGCCCAGGCGGGAGAACTGCTCGATGCCGTCGCGGCAGCGCGCCCGCATGGCCTCGGCGGTGTCCGGCTTGCGATCTACTCCGACCAGGGCGAAACGTTCCGGCAGGCCGCCGTCGCGATACAGGTCGTACAGTGCCGGCACCACCAGGCGCCAGGCCAGGTCGCCGGCGGCGCCGAGCAGGGCGAGGAACAGGGGGGCCGGGATGTCGTCCTGGGCTGGCTGGCTGGGCATGGTGCGCTCCTCCTGTTGGTGTTATGGGCCTTTGCACGAGGCATGCCGGCTGAGCCAGCTAGTAGACACTGGCCGACGTGTCGAGCGTCCTCGATAGAACGCCCGGATCCGATTTGGTTCCGGCTGGATGCCGGTGATGTTCAGCGCAGCTGCCAGATGCCGGGTTCGCGCAGACAGGCGCTCTGGCGGACGCGCTTGTTGCCGGTGACCAGTTCGAATTCGCGGCAGGGCAGGCCGTCGTGGACCGAGGGGGCCAGCGGGCGCACCTGGTAGCGCACGCCGCCTTCGCCTTGCCAGGTCACGCGATGGCGGACGCGGGTCAGCTCCAGGGCGTGGCCGATGCAGGCGGCATCGGCCGGGTCGATGCCGGGGGCGTCCTTGGCGACGACCGCGATGGCAACCTTGTGGCCGTCGCCCAGCGCGGCGGCCACGGCGGCGCGGTGGCATTTGCCGCGGGTGATGCCGTAGTCGGCATCCCAACTCCTGCCGGTGTAGCCCATGTAGTAGTGGCCGAGCCGGCCGTCGTGCGCCCCGGCCGGTCCGGAAGGGGCGGCCCGGAGCGGACCTTGCACCATGGCAAGCAGCAGTGCGGCGGCAAGCAGGAGAGGTCTGTGGTTCCGGGGCATGGCGGGCTCCTAGGCGTTGGTTAAAGTAGCGTCAGGACGAGCAGCCCGGCGATCAACAGGCCGATGCCGGCCATGACGATATTCGGGTCAGGCTCCTCCAGGTTCTGTCTCACCTGCAATTGCATCCGGTCGATCTGGATGGCCGGCTCGGCTGCCGGGGTGACGGTCAAGGTGTAATTGCCGGGCTGTACCTTGTTCATGAATAGCAGATGTTCGCGAAAGGCCGGGTTCGAATTGGCGAAACTTTTCACGCCCAGGCTGAAATTCAGGGGTTTGGCGGCCGTGCCGTCGAGCGACAGGATGGCGCTGTAGTGATCGCTGGGCGGCTGGTTTTCATCCATGTTGGGGGAGAAATGGCCTTGCGCGACGAGCACCAGGCCGACCGGGGCCATGCCTGCGGCGAGCGAGAACGGTTCGGACTGCCAGAGCTGTGGCCGGTTGGCTGCGCCGGCGGCCGCCTTGAGGGTCAACAGGGTGGCGACGCTGCCGGTGTAGAACTTGGCATGGATCCAGTAGGCGGGGCCGACCAGAAGGCCGCAGACGATGAGTGCAAGGGCAAACTTTTTCATGAGGCTGGGGCGTTCGGCCGGGATGCCGGCCGGAGGATGGTGGATAAAGGCCTTCAGTTTGGCGGGTTTGCCGGTTTTGTCCAGCCTCGGCGGGGCTGGCCGGGTTGCACCCCAAGGACGCATACTGGCGGCCGGTCCGGATTGTGAAGGCTAGGCATGAATAAACTGACGGTAGCCCTGACTGCCCTGCTGGCCGGTGGCGCGGCCGGATATTTTGCCGCAACGCTGAGCAGCGGTGCGCCGGAACGGACGCGGCTGGAACGGGATTTCCAGGTCCGGGTCGAGGAATACCAGCCGACCTGTGCGCAACTCAGCAAGGAAGGCCTGAATGGGCCGGTGCGGGCCGGCAGCGATTACCTGTTCGTCCGGGTCCAGCCGGATTACTTCTACGTCATCGGCCTGCGCGCCGAACCCGGCCAGCCGCCGATCACCGCCTGGTGGGGGGCGGCGCGCCAGTCGGCACGGGCCCAGGCCTGCGCAAAGCCCTGAGTACGGCTCAGTCCTCGTCGAGCAACTGGCCGGCGATGGCCCAGTTCTCGTCCGGCAATTCCTCGAAGGCGATGTAGGTGTAGCGCTTCGGCTTGAGGGCGATGCGTTCCAGGGTGTCGGTGATTTCCGCGGCGATCTTTTTCTTCTGGTCGCGGCTGAGGCTGCCGGCCAGCTTGATGGTGACGACGGGCATGGTCACTCCTTTTCTGAATCGATTTGCGCGAATACCGCCTTGAACATTGCCGGGGTCAGGCGGCGGGTCTGGGTGTTGTAGCGGCTGCAGTGGTAGGAGTCATACAGGCGGCGGCCGTCCGGCAGGACATGGGCGGCGCCGTGGCCGAAGCGATAGTCGCGCTGTTTCAGGCCCCCCGCCTTCAGGATTGCGGAGTGGGCGACCTGGCCGAGTGCGAGCAGCCTGACGCGGGGTTCCAGGGCCGCCAGCTCGGCCTTGAGGTAGCCGTTGCAGAGCTTGATTTCGGCCGGTTCCGGCTTGTTGCCGGGCGGCACGCATTTGACCGCGTTGGTGATCCGGCAGCCGGTCAGGGTCAGGCCGTCGTCGGCGGCCATGGAGACCGGTCGGTCGGCGTAGCCGAATTCGTGCAGGGTCTCGTAGAGCAGCAGGCCGGCGTGGTCGCCGGTGAACGGCCGGCCGGTGCGGTTGGCGCCGTGCAGGCCCGGGGCCAGGCCGACGATCAGCAGTTCGGGCTGGGCGTCGCCGAACGGCGGCACCGGGCGGCAGTAGTAGCCGGGATAGGCCTGTCGGGCCGTGTCCAGAAAGCCGGCCAGGCGCGGGCAGGCGGTACAGTCCGCATCGAATGGCGGCAAGTGGGCGCGTCGCATCGGTCGACTCCTAGTGCAGGTGCATCGGCGCGGCGTCGGCTTCCGCTTCCGGCATCTCGGCATGCACCGACTCGCCATCGGTATTGGGGAACAGCGGCGCGCCGCAGTCCTCGCAGTATTCCAGCGGCATGCGCTGGTCGAGCATGAGGATGTGGCTGAGGCCGGCCTGCTTCAGGGTCTGTTCGATCTCGCCGGCGATGTCGGTGGTTTCGTCTTCCGTGCCCAGCAGCGGCCAGACCACGCCGTGCAGCATCTGCTCGTCGCCCTGGCGGGCGAAGCCGATCCGCCACTCGACCAGGCGGTGGTCGTAATAGGGCGCGGCGACCGCCTGCAGGCCGGCGGCCGGCAGGTCGAGTGCCGCCTGCAGGTAGGCGGCGGTGGCGGTCAGCGAATAACTGCGTGCGGCCTGGTCGGCCTGGCGCCAGGCGGAGAAATAGGCATCCGGCAGCAGCAACTGGATGGTGCAGCCGGGCATCGCCGCCTGCAGGCTGGGGCCGGCCTGGGCCTGCCACTCCTTGAGCGCGGTTTCCCGGTTGCCGTCGATCTCCTGCCAGCGGAACAGGGGCCGCCCCTCGGGGGCGCTGATCACCGCCATGACGTAACGCAGATCGGCGATGTAATGACCGGTCTCGGGCAGGCCATCGGCGGCGATGGCGAGGTCGCCGTCGGCCGCGGCGACTTCGCCGAGCCGGCGCGCGAAGCGGTGGGTCTCGACGAAACCGCGCGGCAGCTGGTCCGGGCTGAACAGCAGGTCGGCCAGTCCGACGCGGACGCCATCGGCCAGGACATGGGCCTGCATCTGCACCCTCAGGGCGGCCAGCAGCGCGTCCGGCAGCTTGCGATCCGGGATGCGGTAGCGCGACCAGGCCAGGATGGGCAGCGCCACCAGGAGGAATTGCCGGCTGCCGTCGCCGTGGCTTTCGCTGCCGGCCTCGATCAGGTCGGCAAGGCCGTCGTAGGCGCGGCCATGGGTCTCGTGCAGGCGGTCGAGGGCCTGGTTGAGGGCCTCTTCCTGGCTGGCGGCAAGCATCTTGTCGATCAGCAGGTCCTGTTCGGCCTCCCACCAGATGTCTTCGGCGCGGCTGCCGGAATCGGCCAGCCCCTTGGCCAGCCAGACCAGGCGTTCGGCGTCCCGGCTGAGGCGGTGGGAGGTGTAGTGTCGACGTTGTTTCATCTGGGGCCTAATTCAGTGGTTCCGGACAGCAGGAGGGGCAGGCAACCGAGTTTAGCGCCTCGGGTTGCAGGGTGACATGGCCGATGCCGTGGTTGAGCCGCATCAGGTCGCGCGCCTGGACCAGGATGTCGGTCCAGTCGGCCAGGTATTCGATGTCCAGGTGCGCCGACAGGGCGATCTGGCCGGACGACAGGGTCCAGATGTGCAGGTCGTGCACCGAGGCGACGCCTTCTATGCCGGTCAGGTCGGCGCCGACCGCGTGTAGGTCGATGTGCTCCGGCACCGATTCGAGCAGGACGTGGATGGCCTCAGAGAGCAGCCGCCAGGCTGATACCAGGATCAGGCCGGATACCAGCAGCGACAGCAGTGGGTCGATGGTGGTCCAGCCGGTGAAGGTGATCACCAGGCCCGCGACCAGGGCCGCCACCGAGCCGAGGATGTCGCCCAGGACGTGCATCATCGCGGCGCGGGTGTTCAGGGTCGCCTCGCCCTTGGACAGTTGCCAGGCGACGCCGAGGTTGACCAGCAGGCCGACCATGGCGACCGCGGTGACGGCGCCGCCCTGCACGGCGATGGGGCTGGCGAAGCGCTCCAGGGCCTCCTTGGCGATGAACACGATCAGCGCCAGCATGAGCAGGCTGTTGACCAGCGCCGCCAGGACCTCCATCCGGACCAGGCCGTAGGTGTGGCGTCCGGAGGGCGGCTTCCTGGCCAGCCAGGCGGCCAGGGCCGCCAGGCCCAGGGCGGTGGAGTCGGTCAGCATGTGGCCGGCATCGGAGATCAGCGCCAGCGAGCCGGACCACCAGCCGGCTGCCGCCTCGACGAAGGCGAAGCCGAGGGTCAGGTAGAGTGCTCCGGTCAGGTGGTCGTGGTGACCATGGTGGTCGTGGTGGTCGTGATGGCCCGTGTGGCTTGCATCCTCGTCGATGGCGTGGTGATGGTCAGCCATGGTCGGCCTTCATCGAGTCGTTGAGCGTGAGCTCGGCGTCGGTCTGGCCGAGGCCGGCGAGGTGGTGCAGGGCGTTCATGTAGCGTGCGCTCTCGTGCAGGGCGACCCGGCTGGGCGGGTGCGGCCGGCCGTGCATGCGGGCGAAACGGATCAGCGAGATCGGTGCGGTGTCCCATTTCAACTCGGCCAGCAGATGGTCGGCCTGCCTGGGCTGGTTGCACAGCAGGGCCATGTCGCAGCCGGCGGCCAGGGCGGCCCGGGCCCGCTCGACCACCGAGCCGGCCACGCTGGCGCCCTCCATGGCGAGGTCGTCGCTGAAGATGATGCCCTCGAAGCCGTAGCGGCCGCGCAGCATGTCGTGCAGCCAGTGGCGCGAAAAGCCGGCCGGGTTGGGATCGACCCTGGAGTAGATGACGTGGGCCGGCATGATGCCGGCCAGGCCGAGGTCGATCAGGCGCCGGAACGGCACGATGTCGGTCTCTTCCAGTGCTTTCAGTTCGCGCTCGTCGACCGGGATGGCGAGGTGGGAGTCGGCGGCGACGAAGCCGTGACCGGGGAAGTGCTTGCCGACCGCGTTCATGCCGGCTTCGTGCAGACCCAGCACCAAAGAATGGCCCAGTTCGGCCACCGCCTCGGGGTCGCGGTGGAAGGCGCGGTTGCCGATCACGCCGCTGTTGCCGTAGTCGAGGTCGAGCACCGGCGCGAAGCTGAAATCGACTCCGGCGGCGCGCAGTTCCGCGCCCAGTACATAGCCGGCATCGCGGGCCAGGCGCTTGGCCCGGTTCGGATGTTCGCTCCAGGCCTCGCCCAGGCTGCCCATCGGCGGAATGGCGGTGTAGCCGGCGCGGAAGCGCTGCACCCGGCCACCTTCGTGGTCGACCCCGATCAGCAGCGGCGGCTGGCGCAGGGCGTGGATCTCGCGGCACAGCTCGGTGATCTGCTCCGGGTTTGCGTAGTTGCGTGCGAACAGGATCACGCCGCCGACCTGTGGGTGGCACAGGCGGCGACGGTCGTCGTCGTTCAGGGCCTGGCCCTCGACGTCGAGCATCAGGGGGCCGAGCGGCTGTCTCAGCGCGGTCATGTCTCGGCCACCGCGAAGGCGACGACGTGTTCGCGTTCGTCGCTGATGGACAGATGGACCCGGCCGATCCGGCGCTCGGCCAGCCAGGCATCGAGTTCGGGGGCGCAGCGGAAGTCGGGCCGGCCGAGGTCGTCATGGCCGATCCGGATGCCGGACAGGCTGACCGGGGCGCGCAGGCCGGTGCCGACCGCCTTGGCGAAGGCCTCCTTGGCGGCGAAGCGCTTGGCCAGGAAGCGGTCGCGGTCGCCCACGCCGGCATATTCGGCCATCTCCTCCGGGGCCAGGATGCGCCGGGCCAGGCGCTCGCCGTGGCGGGCATGCATGGCGCGCACGCGCTCGACCAGGACCAGGTCGACGCCGATGCCGTGGATCATGCCGGCAGTCCTCTACGGCCGCGGTCCAGGGCTTCCAGGCCGTGATGGGTGAAGGCCAGGGCCATGTAGACCGGGGCGAGGAAGTTGACGATGGGCACGAAGTGGAGCAGGCCGAGCAGGCTGCTCAGGCTGAGCAGGCGCCAGCCGCCGGCATGGCGGTTGTCCTTCAGTTCAGTGGCCGAGGCATGGTCGGCTAGGGCGTCGTACATGAACAGTTTCTGGTTCAGCCAGGCGTTGAGCAGGATGGATACCGCGATGCCGAACGGGGCGAGCAGCCACACCGGCAGCAGCACGACCCAGGCGAGCAGGTAGAGCACCAGGGCGACCAGGCCGTTGAACACGCTGCCGATCACGCCGCCGCCGCGCTGGCGTTCGAGGTCGGGATAGTAACGTTCGGCGACGAAGTTGACGATCAGGGGCATCAGGGCCAGCGAGGTGATCAGGAGGGCGGTGACGTACATGGCCGGCAGCCAGAGCAGGGCGAGTACGAACATCGCGGCATAGGCGGTCAGCCATTCGGCGCCCAGCCACAGCGCCAGGTCGTTGAGCGGGGTGGCGGCGAGCAGGGCGGCGATCTCGGCCTTCCAGGCGCTGCCGAACAGCCAGGCCAGGCCGCCCCAGAGCAGCAGGGACAGCACCATGGGCCAGAAGGCCAGGGTGAGCATGCGCGGCGCCAGCAGGTCCTGGGCGGCGCGTTGCAGTGAACGCAGGATGGATTCCATAAAACTGGATTATACCGGTCGGGCTTTTGCGATAATCACCTGATTTGCACTTGGAGCCGAGACCATGATCGACCCGCAGACCGTCCTGGAGGCCTTCCATTTTCGCCATGCCTGCAAGGAATTCGACCCGGCGCAGAAGATCCCCGCCGAGGCGTTCGACATGATCCTGGAGGCCGGGCGGCTGTCGCCCAGTTCGTTCGGCTACGAACCCTGGCAGTTCGTGGTGATCCAGAATCCCGAACTGCGCGGGCAACTGCTGCCGGTGACCTGGGGCGCCCAGAAGCAGTTGCCCACGTCCAGCCACTATGTCGCCATCCTGGTGCGCAAGGGCGGCCTGCGCTACGACGGCGAGCACATCCGGCACATGCTGCACGACATCTACAAGTTCCCGCCCGAGCGGGTCGAGGGCCGCAACAAGGTCTACCGCAAGTTCCAGGAATCCGACTTCAAGCTGCTGGAGAGCGAGCGCGCCCTGTTCGACTGGGGCTGCAAGCAGGCCTATATCGCCCTCGGCAACATGATGACCGCCGCGGCCTTGATCGGCATCGACTCCTGTCCGGTGGAAGGCTACGACCAGGCCGAGGCCGAGGCCGTCCTGGCCGGGGCCGGGGTGCTCGACACGCGGGAATGGGGCCTGGCGGTAATGGTGGCGTTCGGCTACCGGGTCAACCCGCAGTCGGCCAAGGTGCGCCAGCCGATGGCCGACGTGGTGCGCTGGTTTGACTGATTTGTCGCACAGTCTGGATTCGCTCCGAGCGAACCAGCCCGGAGAATCATGATGCCTGAGATCTCCATCAACACCATGATCGTCGCCATTCAGGCGGTGGCCGCGCAAGTGAACAAGTCGTGATGATGCACTACCCGAAGAGATGAAGTTGCTGGAGGAATGGCTGGAGGCGGCCGAAGACCTGGAGCATGCCTATGACACCGCCGCCCGAACCGTGGTCAACTTGCCCCCGTACGACAGGCTGAGCCAAGGCTGAAGCCGTCATCACCGATACCGGGCTTCCATCAGATCGATCTGCCTGACCAGCTTGCGCGAGATCTCGTCCGAGATGGAGTACTCGCGCGCCAGTCGGAAGATCGCCTCGCGTTCGGCCTGCAAGGCCGCCAGGCGCAGCGCCACTTCCGCGCGGTCGGCCTGGCGCAGATGCTCGGCGTCAACGGTCCCGGCGATGGCCACGTCCTTGATGCGGTGCTTGTAGTTCGCCATCACGCGCACCGCGGCGTTGGTATAGAGGTCGGCATCGGCCGCGCTTTCGCCGGACAAGGTGTGGCGTGCCTGTTCGATCGCGGCGAGGGCGGCGGCGGCGGATGCGTTACGGGCAAGGTCTTCCTCGCGCCGTTCGGCTGGCTCGTCCGGCAGCGTCAAACCTTGCAGCAGGCGGGGCAGGGCGATGCTGGCAAGCAGGAGCGACAACAGGATCACCGCCGCGGCAAAGAAGATCACCAGGTCGCGCGCCGGAAAGGCCGTGCCGTCGGGCAACAGCAGCGGCAGGGTGAGCACGCCGGCCAGGGTGATGGCGCCGCGCACGCCGGCCAGCGACATCGCGGCGACGATGCGCCAACCCGGTTTTTGCAGCGGCTCGCCGCGCCGGCGTGCCTTGAACAGGCTGAGATGCCACGCCGCCCATACCCAGCCGAAGCGAAGCAGGATCAGGATGGCGACGATGGCCAGGGCATAGCCGGGCAGCCACCAGGCCGAGAGGTGGCCGGTATCCTCCACCGAGGCCGCGGCGCGGCTCAGGATGCCGGGCAGTTGCTCGCCGAGCAGGACGAACATGATGCCGTTGAGGGCAAACTGCACCGTCTCCCATACCGCCGCGCGCTGCACCCGGGTCGTCGCCAGCGCGCGGCCGGAGAGTTCGACGTAGCTCATGGTGACGCCGGCGGCGACCGCCGCGAGGATGCCCGAAGCGTCGAGGCGCTCGGCAATCAGATAAGCGCCGAAGGGCGTCAACAGGTTGATCAGGATCGGCGAGCCGTTGGCCTCGCCGAAATGCCGTGACATCCAGCGTTGGCTAAAGCTCAGGCCCAGGGTGACGCCGGCGCCTACCGCCAGCCCGACCAGCGTCACCCAGAAGAAGGTGAGCGAGGCCGACCCGAGGGAAAAGCTGCCGGTCATGACCGCCGCCACGGCAAAGCGGAAACACACCAGGCCGGAAGCGTCGTTGAGCAGCGATTCGCCTTCCAGTATGTGCATCAGGCGTTTCGGGATGGGGGCGCGCGCGGCAATCGAGGACACCGCCACCGGGTCGGTGGGCGACACGATGGCGGCCAGCGCAAAGGCCACCGCCAGCGGCATGGCGGGGATCATCCAGTGCACCAGGAAACCGGTGCCGATCACGGTGAACACCACGAGGCCGAAGGCCAGTTCCAGGATGATGGCCTTGTCGCGAAACAGCCCGGTCTTGGGAATGCGCCAGCCATCGAGAAACAGCAGCGGCGGCAGGAAGAGCAGGAAGAATATCTCCGGGTCCAGCACCACGCCATGCGTGGACACCGCGGCAACCACTGCGCCCAGGGCGATCTGTACCAGCGGCAGGGGGATGGCCAGGGGGATCGCCCTGACCAGAAAGCCGCTGACCACCACGGCCAGCAGCATCGCCAGCACCACTTCGATCGAATGCATATTCCCTGTCTTATCCCGAACCCGGACGAAAGGAAGCGTACCCCGGTAAGGGCGCCGCGCAAGGGAAATTTTAATCCAGCGCTTGCCGTGCCAGAAGTCCCCGGCCGGGTTCCTGGATGGGCGGACAACGGCCCGCCCTGGCCTGGCCTGGCGGGAATCCTGACCGGCGGCTCATGCCCTTGGCGCGCCCGCGGAGACGTGCCGGGTCAAGGCTGCTGCGCCGTCATGACGGACCTTCCTTTGGTCGCATGCGATCCGTATAGTCCGACCCACCGGGCTTCCGAAACGACCAATGCCTTATGGATGTTACTGACGATGTGTGAGCTTTTCGGGTTGTCTGCCAGCCAGGCGGTGACGCTTGAGGACACCCTCTGTGCATTCCGGCGGCGTGGCGGACTGGCGGCGGACAATCCCGACGGATGGGGGCTGGCCTGGCAGGAAAACGGGGCTTTCAGTCTGGCCAAGGAGCCGCTGCCGGCGCACGAGAGCGCGCTCTTCGGCCGTTTGTGCGCAACCACGCGCTCGAACCTGATGATCGCCCATGTGCGCAAGGCCCGGCTTCCGCCCGTCAATACCGTGGACAACACCCATCCGTTCCGGCGCCAGTGTTGCGACCGGGAATGGGTGTTCGCCCACAACGGGCTGGTGCCCGATATCGTGGCGATGGAGCGCGCGAATAGCGATCCGGTCTGCCGGCCTGATGGCGAAACCGATTCGGAGTATGCCTTCTGTCATCTGCTGAGCCATATTTCCCGGTATTTGCAGGCTTCCCCTGCCGCGAGCGGGTGCATCGCGTATCCCGCCGTGGCGCTGATCAGTGAACTGATCGCCTCGCACGGTAAATTCAATTTCCTCATGTCCGACGGCGAGCATCTGATCGCCTACGGTCATGACCGGCTCCACTATCTGGAACAGTCAGGCCCGGATGCCCGCACCCAGATCGCTACCGAACCCTTGTCCGGCCATGAGGGCTGGACGCCCTTCGCGCCGGGGGAACTGCGCATTTACCGTGCCGGCAGATCGGTGGCGAGGATGTTGACCCGACCGTCGGCCGCGCGCTTCTAGTGAACTTCTTGGTTTGAAAGGGCCTCTTTGCGCCTGACCTCATCGATCTGGACAAACTGCCCTTGAATCACGTTGGAACCGGTCTCGGCGGTTTGCCTGGGCTGGACGCCGCAGCTCCCGCTCTTGCAACTGCCGGGGGCGGCCGCTTCCACGCCGTCCTGGCCCATGCTTTTCAACAGCAGATAGACCCCGACGACAGAGACAAGCAGCAATACCAAGGCGATGAGTACGGCGGTCATGATGCGGACTCCTGATTTTCGTTGACGAGGACTGTATCACCGTCGGCGGCCATGGCTGAATCCGTGTCGCAAAAAGGCGGCGGCCCCGGTCAATGGGGCTGCGTTTCCAGCAGTCGGGTGGCTTGGGCGGAATCGACCGGCTTGCTGAACAGAAAGCCCTGGTAGGCATCGCAGCCGACCGCTTTCAGAAATGCCAGCTGCTCGGCCGATTCCACGCCCTCGGCGATCAGGTTCAGGTGCATGCCCTTGGCCATCGCGGCGATGCCGTTGACGATTGAGGCGCCGCCCAGGTCCGGGGTCAGGCTGTTCACGAAGCTCTTGTCGATCTTGAGGGTATGGATCGGCAGCTTCTGCAGGTAGCTCAACGAGGAATAACCGGTTCCGAAGTCGTCGATCGAGACCTCGACGCCCAGATCGCTCAGCTGTTTCAGCTTGACTATGCAGCCCTCGATGTCACGCATCAGGGTGCTTTCGGTGATCTCGATCTCGACCCGGCTGCCATCGAGGTGGTAGGCCTTGAGTATCTCGCTGAAATTGGCCACGAAATCCGGGTGCTCGATCTGGCGCGCGGACAGGTTGACCGCCAGGGTGATCGGCGGCAACGCCATCTGCTGCCAGATATGGGCCTGCTGGCAGACGACCTGCAGCACCCAGTCGCTGATCGGCCCGATCAGGCCGCTGTCCTCGGCGATGGCGATGAAATCGGCCGGCTGGATCATGCCCTTTTCCGGGTGGCGCCAGCGCACCAGGGCCTCCATGCCGACGATCTGGCCGCTGGCGATGTCGACCTGGGGCTGGTAATGGACCTCGAACTCGCCCCGCTGCAAAGCCCGGCGCAGGCCGGTCTGGATGTCCAGCCGCCCGGTGATGGAGTTGTCCAGTTCCCTGGTATAGAGGCAATAGCCATTCCGGCCGCGGTCCTTGGCGTGATACATGGCCATGTCGGCGTGCTTGATCAGGGTCTCGATCGTCTCGCCGTCATCGGGGTAGAGCGCGGCGCCGACGCTGAGGCTGACGAACAGCTCGTGTTCCTCGATGTGAAACGGCGCTTTCAGCGAGGTGATGATCTTTTGCGCCAGCACGGCGGTATTGTGGTTGGACCGGATGTGCGGCAGCAACACCAGGAATTCGTCGCCCCCGATCCGGGCCAGGGTGTCGGTTTCGCGCAGGCAGCCGCGCAGGCGCAGGCTGACGGCCTGGAGCAACTCGTCGCCGACCAGGTGGCCCAGGGTGTCGTTGACCATCTTGAAATGGTCCAGGTCCAGGAACAGGATCGCCAGTTTCTGGCCCAGGCGCTTGGCCTGGACGATGGTCTGGCCGAGGCGGTCCCGGAACAGGGCGCGATTGGGCAGGCCGGTCAGCAGGTCGTGGTAGGCCTGGAACGCGATGGTCGCCTCGGCCCGCTTGCGTTCGCTGATGTCGCGGGCGACGCCATAGGAGCCGATGAATTCCCGCTGGCCGTCGGAGGCGGTGCGGTACAGGCCCATGGCATTCAGCTCCACGGTGACGGCGTCATTTTGGGCGCGGCAATCGGTATGCTCGGGCCAGAGCTTGAAGCGCAATTCGAAGTTCTGGGTGGCGCGCTCGCCGGTGCGGCGGTCGTTCATGCTGTAGCGGGCCTGTTCCCGGTCGGGGCGGTAGACGATCTCGTCGTAATGCCGGCCGATCAGCCGCTCCGCGCCGACCCCCAGTATCCGCTGCGCGCTCTCGTTCAGGAAGGTGAAGCGGCCTTCGGGGTCCAGGGTGTAGATGATGTCGGGCGAGCTGTTGACCAACAGGCGGTGCAGGTATTCCGAGTGTTGCAGCCGCTGTTGGAAATGGCGGTTTTCGTTGTGTAGATTCAGCTTCTGGGTGGAGTTCCGGACGATCTTGATGAGTTCTTCGGACTCGTAGGGCTTGCGCAGATAATCGTACGCGCCCAGGCGCAATGCCTTGACGGCCGATTCGATGCTGGCGTCGCCGCTGACCACGATGACGATGGTCTCCGGCCAGTGCTGCCTGATTCGGGCCATGACCTCATGGCCGCTCATGTCCGGCAGCCCGAGATCGAGCAGCACGATGTCGAAACGTCTCGACTCCAGGATGCCGAGGGCCTGATGGCCGGTCTCGGCCGCGATGATTTCGTCGACATGGCGGTCCAGCAGCAGCCGGGTGCTTTCCAGGTAGCGCAGCTCATCCTCGACGATGAGGATGCTGATGGACTGGTGTTTCGGCCCCAGGTCTTCAATGTTCCCCAACATCTCAAGCCCCCTTCGGTAATGGCTGCCCGCTTGTCGACGGCGCATCATGATCAGACCGCCGTGGCCGCGACCTGGAAGGTCGTGCCCTGGGCGTCGCTTCGGCAGGCGACGGTCATGCCCAGTTCCGTGGCGAGCGTCTTCACGATGGCCAGGCCCAGGCCGGCGTGGCGCCCGCCCTTGTCCGAGCCCGCCGGTTCGAACAGGCGGGCCAGTTTTTCCGGGCCGATGCCGGCGCCGTTATCCCTGACCGCGACCAGCAATTGCTTCGCTCCGCGCAAGTCGATGATCGTGTAGGCCTCGATGCCGACCAGGCCATCGTCCGGGCAGGCCTCGATGGCGTTCAGAATCAGGTTGAGCAGCAGTTGCTTGAGCTTGCCCGGGTCGCTGCGGATGACCGGCAGGTTCGCCTCGATCCGGGTGGCGACACGGATGCGCTTGCCGGGCGGGATGGCGGACTCGGCCACCCTGGCCAGATCCTGGATGAGCGTGCCGATGTCGCAGCTTTCCCGATTCGGCGGGACCGCCCGCCCGTCGCCCGTGAGGGTCTGGAGGAGGCGTGGAATGCGGTCGAGCTCTTCCCGGATGATGCCGAGTTCTTCGGCGTCCTGGCCTCGTTCCTCCAGCTTCATGGCCAGAATGGCCAGGTAGTTCCGGGCGATGCCGAGCGGGTTGTTGATTTCGTGGGTGGCCTGGCGGGCCTGCGCCCTGAGCTGGTCGATCCCGCTTTCGGCTGTCCTGCCGGCCGCGGCCGAAACCGCGCGCGTGCGCATGAGGGCACGGCCGATCTGGCGGCCAAGCCGGCTCAGATACGCGGCCGACTGCTCCAGCTGCACCGCCTGTTGCCGGCCGGCGCAGCCGACCAGCACGCCTTCGATCGCCGACTCGCCGACCGGGATGGCCACGACGGCGCTGGCGCCGGCCTGCCAGGCCAGTTGGACATCCAGCAGGCTGACGGACTCGCTGTCGAGGGTGGAAAAGACGACCGGCACCCGGCTCGACATGGCCCAGGCGGCCGCGGAATTGCTGTCTTGCAAGCGGATCTTCAGGCCGGGATGGCGGCTGCCCGGCAAGGGCGCCAGCGTGCCGCCGGTCCGGTCATGCCGCAGGTAGACCGGCTGCCTGATCCCCGGCTGGCGTTCCAGCAGGGGTAAAGCGGTATCGAGCACCTCGGCCTCGGTGCGGGCGCCCGCCAGTCGGTTCCGGACCTGCTCGATCAGGAAATACTCCTCCAGGGCGGTGTTCAGGCGGGCCTGAACCGGCTCGATAGCGTTCCCGGCCAGCCTCTGCTCAAGCCCGGCCACGGTCTGCTCGGCTTGTCTGCGGGCGGCGTCCAGGCCATCCGGCGCCAGTTCCGGCAGCAGGGCGGCGGCCAGGCGGTAGGCGTCGCCGGCGCCGCTTGTCGACGCGCGGGCGACTCGGAGCAGGCGGGCCAGCGGCAAGGCCTCGGACAGGCGGTGGCTGTCCTCGTCCTGGGCCCGCAGTGCAGCCGACAGGGCCGGCCGGGCACGGCTGGCCAGCATGCCCGCGGTGCGCTGGAAACCCGGCGCGGGTTGCCGGGGCGTGACGGCGTAGCGATCCAGATTGTGCAGCAGGCCGGCCAGGTAGGCTTCCCGCGCGTCGGGGTAGCCGAGCTGGCGCGCCAGCCCCTGGCATAGACAGGCGCAGGACAGGGAGTCGTGCCAGTCCTGCGCCAGGGAGGCAACCGGCAATCGGCCTTGCGCCTTGAGCGCAGCCATGACCAGCCAATGCTTCAGGTCGTCGCCGTCCAGGTATTCCAGCAGGGATGGCGGCTCGGTCCGGGACAGCGCCTGCGGGTGGCTTGCCAGGATATGGGCGGTCAGCGCCGGGTCGCACAGCAGCCACTCGGCCGTCTCCGGCGTGGCCGCATCGAGGCCGCCCAGTTCATCCAGCATCTGGGCCAGGACGAGCGGATGCGCATGCAGTTCGGGCACGCACGCTTCGTCGGGGCAAGGCTGGGGACTGAGCAATGGCATGTGGGCGCTAGCCAGGTTTTCACTACACAGCGCGGACCCTGGAATTATGAGAATAAAGTTGAGTATTTATACCATGGTTCCGTTACCGCCGATGACCATAAATACGCATGCCAGGACGGTCTAATGCCCACTTTTCCGGGATGGTTTAAATTGATAAATCAAGGTGATATGCGCGGGGCGCCGGGGGGACGGTCGTCCCGAATTGGCCGCGTGCGGGGGGCAGGAGGGTCAAGTCGAAGCGCGGGCCGCGCGGTCGGTGCGCCGGCTGCCGGCCTCGGCGAGCGCGGCGGTCGACGCTGGAAACCGGCATGAATACGTGGTGCCCCGAGCCAGACTCGAACTGGCACGCCTTGCGGCGGCGGATTTTGAATCCGCTGCGTCTACCGATTCCGCCATCGGGGCAGGGGTAGGGCGGCGATTATCGCGAAAAACAGGGGCGGTGGGCAACGTATAATGCGCCCGCATCATGAAAACCAGCGATTTCGACTATTCCCTGCCCGACGAGCTGATCGCCCGCTATCCTCCGGATCTGCGTGGCGGCAGCCGTCTGCTCCACATCGACCCGGCGAGCGATGCCTATGCCGACCGGATGTTCGCCGACCTGCCGGCCCTGTTCCGGCCCGGCGACCTGCTGGTGTTCAACGACACCCGGGTGATCAAGGCGCGTCTGTTCGGCGAGAAGGCGAGCGGCGGCCGCATCGAGGCCCTGGTCGAGCGGGTGCTGTCCGGGCACGAGGCGCTCGTCTTCATCCGCGCCAATCACGCCCCCAAACCGGGCATGCGGCTGCGTTTCGCCGATGCCTTCGAGGCCGAGGTGGTCGAGCGCCAGGACGATCTCTATCGCCTGGCCTTCGATCCGGCCCGGACGGTGCTGGACTGGCTGGACGCATTCGGGCGGTTGCCGCTACCACCCTATATCGACCGTGCCGCCGAGGCCGGCGACGAGGCCCGCTACCAGACTGTCTATGCTAGGGAGCCGGGTGCGGTGGCGGCACCCACCGCCGGCCTGCATTTCGATGCGGCGATGCTGGAGCGCTTGCGCGGCATGGACGTCGAGACCGCCTTCGTGACCCTGCATGTCGGCGCCGGCACCTTCCAGCCGGTGCGGGTCGAACACATCGCCGAACACCGCATGCACAGCGAGTTGTACGACATCCCGGCGGCGACCGTGGCGGCGGTGGCCCATGCGCAGGCACGGGGCGGCCGGGTCTGCGCGGTCGGCACCACCAGCCTGCGCGCCCTGGAATCGGCGGCGCGGTCGGGTGACCTGAAGGCCGGCCTGGACGAGACCGACATCTTCATCACGCCGGGTTACCGCTTCCGGGTGGTCGAGCGCCTGCTGACCAATTTCCACCTGCCCAGATCCACCCTGCTGATGCTGGTGTCGGCCTTCGGCGGCCATGACCTGCTGCGCCGGGCCTATGCCCATGCCGTAGCCGAACGCTACCGCTTCTTCAGCTACGGCGATGCCATGTTGATCGAGGGAAATCATGAAGTTTGACCTGCTCGCCACCTCCGGCGGCGCCCGCCGCGGCCGCCTCGAACTGATCCACGGCCGGGTGGAGACCCCGGTGTTCATGCCGGTGGGCACTGCCGGCACGGTGAAGTCGGTGACTCCGGACGAGGTCCGGGCGCTGGGCGCCCAGATCATCCTCGGCAACACCTTCCACCTCTGGCTGCGGCCCGGCCTGGAGGTGATCGAGGCGTTCGGCGGCCTGCACGACTTCATGCGCTGGGACGGACCGATCCTGACCGACTCGGGCGGCTTCCAGGTCTACAGCCTGACCCACCTGCGCAAGATCACCGAGGCGGGCGTCAAGTTCGCCTCGCCCATCGACGGCGCCCGCCTGATGCTGTCGCCGGAACAGTCGATGGCGATCCAGCGCACCCTGAATTCCGACATCGTGATGATCTTCGACGAGTGCACGCCCTACCCGGCCGACTGGCACACGGCCAAGGCCTCGATGGAACTCAGCCTGCGCTGGGCCGAACGTTCCAAGGCGGCCCATGCCGGCAACCCGAACGCCCTGTTCGGCATCGTCCAGGGCGGCATGCACGAGGACCTGCGCGACCGCTCGGTGCAGGAACTGAGCCGGATCGGCTTCGACGGCTATGCCATCGGCGGCCTCTCGGTGGGCGAGCCGAAGGAGGACATGGCGCGCATCCTGGCCCATACCGCGCCGCAACTGCCGAGCGACCGGCCGCGCTACCTGATGGGCGTCGGCACCCCGGAGGACATGGTCTTCGCGGTCGGCCAGGGCATCGACATGTTCGACTGCGTGATGCCGACCCGCAACGCCCGCCACGGCGTCCTGTTCACCCGCTACGGCGACCTCAGGATCAAGAACGCCCGCCACCGCACCGATACCGGCCCGCTCGACCCGTCCTGCGACTGCTATACCTGCCGCAATTTCAGCCGGGCCTACCTGCACCACCTGTTCCGGGCCGGCGAGTCGCTGGCCGGGCGCCTGAACACCATCCACAACCTGCACTACTACCAGACCCTGATGGCCGAACTGCGCCAGGCCATCGAGGCGGACCGCTATGTCGAGTACGTGGCGACCTTTAATAATGAGAGAAAGGCCGCATGTTAGAATTCGCCGCTATTTTCATCAGGAGTGCCACACGATGTTGATTTCCCCCGCCTACGCCGCCGATCCGGGCCAGCCGGATCCGATCATGAGCTTTCTGCCCCTGGTCGTCATTTTTGTCGTCTTCTATTTCCTGATCATCCGTCCCCAGATGAAGCGGGCCAAGGATCAGAAGCAGATGCAATCGGCCTTGCAGAAGGGCGATGAAGTGATCACCGCCAGCGGCCAGCTGGGCAAGGTGGTGAAGATCACCGATCAGTACATCACCCTGGATATCGGCGGCGGTACCGAGACCATCTTCCAGCGCGGCACCGTCAGCACCGTCCTGCCCAAGGGCACGATCAAGGACCTCTGAGTGACCCCCGACCGGGTGACGAGTCACCCAACGCTCGCCCCGGTCACCGCCCAGTCACTCGCAACCCGTCACTTCGTCACGAAAAAATGAACCGCTATCCTCTCTGGAAATACCTGGTCGTGGTCATCGCCCTGGTGATCGGCTTCCTGTACACCCTGCCCAACTTCTTCGGCGAGGTGCCGGCCGTTCAGGTGTCGCCCCTGCGCACGACCGAAAAGGTCGACACGGCCTTGATGAACAGGGTGGAACTGGCCCTCAAGCAGGCGGGCATCGCGACGGGCGGCCTCAAGATGGACGAGCGCAGCATCAAGGCCCGCTTCGCCAATACCGACACCCAGCTGAAGGCCAAGGATGCCCTGCAAGCCTCTCTGGGCAATGGCTACACCGTGGCCCTGAACCTGGTGCCGGCCTCGCCGGCCTGGCTCAGCAACCTCGGCGCGTTGCCGATGTATCTTGGCCTGGACCTGCGTGGCGGGGTGCATTTCCTGATGCAGGTGGACATGCCCAAGGCCCTGGAAAAGGCGGCCGAGCGTTACCAGGGCGACATCCGCACCCTGCTGCGCGAGAAGAAGGTGCGTTATGGCGGCATCGACCGTGAAGGCCAGGCCGTGGTGGTCCGCTTCAACGACGCCGCCACGCGCGACGAGGCGCGCAAGATCATCGAGGCCAGCTACCCCGACCTGCAACTGGTCGACAGCGAGACCGCCGACGGCCAGGTGCTGACCGGGACGCTGAAGGAAACCGCCAAGAAGCAGACCCAGGAGTTCGCCCTGCAACAGAACCTGACCACCCTGCGCAACCGGGTCAACGAACTCGGCGTCGCCGAGCCGGTGATCCAGCAGCAGGGTGTCGACCGCGTGGTGGTGCAGTTGCCCGGCGTGCAGGATACCGCCAAGGCCAAGGAAATCCTCGGCCGCACGGCGACCCTGGAGGTGCGCATGGTCGACGAGGAGGTCATGCAGGATAGCGCCCGCGTCCAGGCCGCCACGACCGGCCAGGTGCCGTTCGGCGACGAGATCTACTACGAGCGCGACGGTCGTCCGGTACTGGTCAAGAAGAGCGTGGTGCTGACCGGCGACTACATCACCGATGCCCAGCCCGGCTTCGACAACAACGGCCAGTCCGCCGTGCACATCAACCTGGACGGCCGCGGCGCGCGCATCTTCAAGAACGTGACGCGCGAGAACGTCGGCAAGCGCATGGCCATCCTGCTGGTCGAGAAGGGCAAGACCGAGGTGGTCACTGCCCCGGTCATCCGCGAGGAGATCGGCGGCGGCCGGGTCCAGATCACCGGCATGGATTCGGTCGAGGAATCGCGCGACGTCGCCCTGCTGCTGCGTGCCGGCGCCCTGGCGGCGCCGATGGAGATCGTCGAGGAACGCACGGTCGGCCCCAGCCTGGGCGCCGACAACATCGAGAAGGGCTTCAACTCGACCCTCTATGGTTTCGCCGCGATCGCCCTGTTCATGGTGATCTACTACCAGGCCTTCGGCTTCATCTCGATCCTGGCCCTGAGCACCAACATGTTCCTGCTGGTGGCCCTGCTGTCGATGCTGCAGGCCACCCTGACCCTCCCGGGTATCGCCGGTATCGCGTTGACCCTGGGTATGGCCATCGACGCCAACGTGATCATCGCCGAGCGCATCCGCGAGGAACTGCGCAACGGCAATTCACCGCAGGCAGCCATCAACGCCGGCTACGAGCGGGCCTGGGATACCATCCTGGACTCCAACGTCACCACCCTGATCGCCGGCGTCGCCCTGTTCTGGCTCGGCTCCGGCCCGGTGCGCGGCTTCGCCGTGGTGTTGTGCCTGGGTATCATGACCTCCATGTTCAGCGCGGTCACGATTTCCCGTGCCATGGTCAATCTCACCTTCGGCCGGGCCAAGCGCCTGACCAAGGTCTCCATCTGAGGCAAGACATGATCGAACTGTTCCATCTCAAGCGCGATATCCCGTTCATGCGCTATGCGCGCAGCACGATATATGTCTCGCTGTTCTTCATCGCTGCCTCGGTCCTGCTGCTGGCCACCAAGGGCCTCAACCTCGGGGTCGACTTCACCGGCGGCACCGTCATGGAGATCGGCTATCCGACCACCGCCGATATCCCGGGCATCCGCGCCAACCTGGCCAAAAATGGTTATGCCGATGCCCAGGTACAGAACTTCGGCACCTCGACCGACGTGCTGATCCGGCTGCCGGTCAAGCAGGACGTGACCTCGGCACAACTGTCGGAAAAGGTGCTGACGGTGCTGAAGCAGGCCGATAGCCGCGCCGAACTGCGCCGGGTCGAGTTCGTCGGTCCCCAGATCGGCAGTGAATTGTACGCGGACGGTGCCCTGGCCTTGCTGGTGGTGTCCATCGGCATCGCCCTCTATCTGGCCCTGCGTTTCGAATGGCGCTTCGCGGTGGGCGGCATCTTCGCCACCGCGCACGACGTGTTCATCGTGCTGGGCGTCTGGTCGCTGTTCCAGTGGGAGTTTTCCCTGACCATCCTGGCGGCGGTCCTGGCCATCCTGGGTTACTCCGTGAACGATACCGTGGTGGTGTTCGACCGGATCCGGGAGAACTTCAAGAAGACCCGCATGACCGACGTGGCGGCGATCATGGACAACGCCAAGACGCAGACCCTGTCGCGGACCGTGATCACCAGCGGCCTGACCCAGTTGATGGTCCTGGCCATGCTGTTCCTGGGCGGCGAGGTGCTGTACGGCTTCGCCCTCGCCCTGACCATCGGCATCGTGGTCGGCACCTACTCCTCGGTGCTGGTGGCGAGCCCGATCGTGATGTGGCTGGGCGTCTCCCGCGAGGACTTCATCAAGCCGCCCAAGGAAGAGCCGGGCGCGATGGTCTGACGCCGTCGCCGCGGATTCGACCATGGAAGTCCTGGCCCAGCTCATCGACCTCTTCCTGCACCTGGACAGGCATCTTGCCCTGTTCGTCGAGCAGTACGGGGTCTGGGTCTACGCCTTGCTGTTCCTGATCGTGTTCATGGAAACCGGCTTCGTGGTCACCCCCTTCCTGCCCGGCGACTCCCTGCTCTTCGTGGCCGGCGCGGTGGCCGCGGCAGGCGGCATGGCGCTGCCCCTGGTCATCCTGACCCTGGTCGTCGCCGCCCTGTCCGGCGACAACGTCAACTACTGGATCGGCCGCCTGGTCGGGCCGCGCCTGTTCCGGTTCGAGGGCAGCCGCTGGCTGAAGCAGGAAAATCTCGACCGCACCCACGCCTTCATGGAACGGCACGGCGCCAAGGCCATCATCATCGCCCGCTTCGTGCCCATCGTGCGCACCTTCGTCCCCTTCGTATGCGGGCTTGGCCGGCTGACCTATGTCCGTTTTCTCGGTTTTTCGGTCATCGGCGCGCTGTTGTGGGTCGGCCTGCTGGTGCCGGCCGGCTACTTCTTCGGCAATCTGGCCGTGGTCAAGAACAACCTCTCCATCGTGATCATGCTGATCGTATTCCTGTCGCTGCTGCCCGGCGTGCTGGAATACCTGCGCAGCCGCCGCCCGGCCTGACCCGCCCTCGCCCCTGCCTGCAGAGGCCTAAAGTTTCATGCCGCGGTGCCGATAAACTCGTGCTGACACTCGAGGCCGAATCGGATGGCTGTGGCCCCTCGGAAACAACTGGAAGCGGGAACAAACGGTGATTGCCTGACCGGCCTGCTCGGCAGAGGGGCTTGCGGCGCCCTGTTGACCCGCCTGATTGCCGATATGCCTGGCCGGGCTCGGCCGGCGGCCGTGCTCTGGATCGATATCGACCGCTTCCGCCAGATCAACAATTCCTTCGGCTATGCCGTGGGTGACAAGGTACTGGTCGAACTGGTCGGCCGGCTGGACCGGGCCCGGCCCGCTCAGGCGACCCTGGCCCGCATGGGTGCCGACGAATTCGTCATGCTGTTGCCGCAGGCCGGCCGGGACGATGCGGAACAACTCGGGCGGAAGTTGGTGAGCGCGATCCATCAGCCGCTGGGCATCGGGGTGACGCGCATGCGGCCCTCCGCGAGCGTGGGGATCGCCATCGCCCAGCCTGGGGAAGATGCCCATGAATTGCTCGAGCGGGCCAATCACGCCATGGTCGAGGCGAAGCGCGAAGGTGGCGGCAGACACTTCCTGGCGCTCGATGCGACCCTGCCGGCGCGGGACGGCAAATACCTGGCGCGGGAAGAACTGGCCATCGAGGAAATCCTGCATCGCGCCCTGGAGATGGGCGGGCTCTATCTCGATTACCAGCCCATCGTCCGGATCACGGACGGCCGGACGCTGGCGGTCGAGGCCTTGATGCGCTGCCGGGTCGATGGCCGGCAGATGGCGCCGGGGCGGTTCATCCCGGTGGCGGAAAAGACCGGCCTGATCAGCCACCTGGGCGACTGGAGCCTGGTGACCGCGGCCGAATTCGTCAGCCGCCTGCATGCCCGGGGACTCGACCTGAAGGTGGCGGTGAACGTATCCCGGGTGCAGCTGCAGAGCCAGAACTTTGCCAAGTCGCTGCATGGCGTCATCGCCTATACCGGCATCGATCCCGGCCTGCTGGAACTGGAAATCACCGAGTCGCTGCTCATGGATGGCTCGGAACAGGTGCGCAGGAATGTGCGCGCCGCGGTGGCGGCCGGTTTTCCGCTCGCCCTGGACGACTTCGGCACCGGCTATTCCAGTCTGGCCTGCCTGAAGGACATGCCGGTGGCCAAGATCAAGCTGGACCGCGCCTTCGTCATGGACCTGCCCCAGGACATGCGCTCCTTCGGCGTCGCCAGGGCGGTCGCGCAACTGGCGCACGACCTCGGCATCAGCGTGGTGGCGGAGGGCGTGGAAACCGAGCAGCAGCTGCTGTTGTTGCAGGAGGCCGGAATCACCCAGATACAGGGCTTCCATATCGCCCGACCGATGGGCGAGGCCGATCTGATCGACTGGCTGGCATAAATGGACGACATTTCCTCCTTCCCGGCCGACGAAAACGCCGACCTGGCGCTGGACAGCCAACTGGAGGCGTCATTGCGGGAGATCGGCATCCCGCCCAGGCCGCGCATACTCGAACTGATCGTCCTGGAGGCGCGGGCGGGCGAGCCCGATTTCAATTATCTGGCCGAGCTGATCCAGGCCGACGTGGCCCTGGCGGCGGGCCTGATCAAGGTGGCCAATTCGCCCTTCCTCGGCTACCGGCAGAAGACCCGCAATGTTCGCGGCGCCCTGATGATGCTGGGCCTGCGGGCCGCGGCCAATGCCGTGGCCGGCCTGGTCATGCGGCGGGTATTTCCGCCGACGCCGCAGCTGGAACGGTTCTGGGACGCCTCGCAGCGCACCGGCGAGCTTGCTGCCTGGCTGGTCAAGCGCCTGGGCACGCGCTATGGCGTGACCACCGAGGATGCCTACACCTTCGGCCTGTTCCGGGATTGCGGCATTCCCATCATGATGCGCCGGTTCAACGGCTATGCCGGGGTGTTGGCGCGGGCGAACGAGAGCGACAGCCAGTCGTTTACCGAGGTGGAGGCGTCCGGGATGCCGACCAACCATGCCGTGGTCGGCGGCCTGATGGCCCAGAGCTGGTGGTTGCCGGAGGATATCTGCGTGGCGCTACGGCGCCACCACGACCCGGCGATACTGGTCGAACCGGTCCGGGATGCGACCGGCGCCAGTTGTCGCCAGGTGGCCCTGGCGCAACTGGCCGAAAGGCTGCACCAGGAGATTACCGGCCAGAACCAGACCCGCGAGTGGGGCAAGCTGGGCGCCCCCTGCCTGACGGTGCTGGGGCTGGCCGAGGCGGACCTGGCCGAACTGGAGCGCGATGCCCGGGAATTCCTGGCCGAACTGGTCAACACCCTCTGACGGCGGCGTTCAGCGAACTTCCAGCGAGTGTTCCAGTACGATGGTGTCCTGGCCCTGGGCAAGCTGCAGGTTGGCGACCCAGACCCCTGCGGCCAGGCCTTGCAGGGTGCCATGATAGCCGTCGGCCGCACCGGACAGCACCTGCTTGGCCAGGCTGGGCTGGCCGGGGCGGTTCAATGCCAGGGTGACCGCCACCGCCGCCACCGGCCGTCCGGTCGCGTCGATGATGTGCACAGAGATGGGCGCCGGATCGCCGGCATGCAATTCCGCCAGTCCGTCCACCTCGACGTGCCAGCCCAGCCTGGCCAGTTTGTTCGTCATGTTGAGATGAGGGCCGATGCCCTTGGCGGCGTCCTCCTGATGCTCCACCACGCCGGCAAAGCCGGTATGGATGGTTTTGCCCTTGGCATTGGGCAGCAATAGCTGGGTGACGGCGGGCGGCAGCCCCTGCTTCGCGATGTAGACCAGGTTGCCCATGACAACCATCAACAACAGGAAGAACCCGATCAGCAGCTTGGGCGCCCAGTGCATCCGGCCTTCGCGTTTGGCCTTGGGGCTGTTCGGCATACCCAGCAGGACCGCGACGGTGGGGTAGGCGATGATGTGCATGGTCACCACGTCGAGGCCGACCGGATGGCTGATGGCATAGATCAGATAGCCGAAGGTGGGGACCGCTGCCGCGATCACGGCAGCCCAGAAATTGGACAGCCGGGCGAGGCGGCCGACGGCATAGAGGACGGCGGTCAGCAGCATGCCGCCGAAGATGGTGATCAACAGGCTCATTGGTTGTGCTCGGTAAAGAAGCGGGCTGGATCGACCATGTTTTCGCCGGCCCGGTTGCTGATCACGAAGTCGAAGTTGTGCATCTGCTTCGCTTTGTCCGGGTCCAGGGTCACGCTGGCCTGGATGATGACGCTCTTGCCGTTGCGGATGCTGACCTGGCGGAAGTTGCCCAGGTCCAGGGCGCCCTCGGGCAGCCCCTTGGCGGAGATGGAGTAGACCTCTTCCCGGCCGGAGATGTTGGTCAGCCGGATCTGGTAGCGGTTGCGTATGTGGCCGTCGGACAGCATGACATAGAGCGGCTGCCGGATCTGCTGGATGCTGTGCTCGAAACTGGCGCGATGGCTGATGTCGTAGAACAGGTAGGCGGTCATCAGGATGATGGAGATGCCCCAGCCGATCACCTTCAGGCGCTTCCAGTCCAGGAACGGGGCGACCGGTTCGGCGCTGGTCAGATTGGTTTCCGAATCGTAGCGGACCAGGCCGCGCGGATAGCCCATCTTGTCCATGATGGTGTTGCAGGCATCGACGCACAGGCCGCAGGAAATGCAGGTGTACTGGAGGCCGTTGCGGATGTCGATGCCGACCGGGCAGACCTGTACGCACAGATTGCAGTCGATGCAGTCGCCGTAGCCGGCATAGCGGCGGTCATCGTAGCTGCGCATGCCGGCACGGGCGATCGCGCGGCCCTTTTCCCGCTCGCCGCGGGTCCGGTCGTAATGCACCGTCATCGTCTCGGCATCGTACATCGCGCTCTGGAAGCGGCCGTACGGGCAGATGAAGGTACACACGTGTTCACGCAAGGTGCCGGCAGCCAGATAGGTCGAGACGGTCAGGGCCAGGGTGGTGATATAGGCAGCGGCGGGGGCCTGGCCGGTGAAGAAATGGGCCAGCAGGTCCGGCGCATAGCCGAAATAGAGGACGAAGGTCATCGCCGTCCAGAACGACAGCAGGACGAACATCAGCTTGGTGCCGCCGACCTTGAGCAGTTTTTCCCGGTCGCTCCAGGGCTGGCGGTAAAGGCGCAGGCGGGCCGGCCGTTCGCCCTGGAACCAGTGCTCGATCCACATGAAGGCATCGGTCCAGATGGTCTGGAAGCAGAAATAGCCGCAGAATGCCCGGCCGGCCAGGGCGGTGATGAAAAACAGGACCGCCGCCGCGATGAACAGCAGGATCGATAGCCAGAAGATGTCCTGCGGATAGACCGTCAGGCCGAACAGGAAGTAGCGCCGGCCCGGAATGTCGAACAGGATGGCCTGGGAGGGAGCGCCGAGGCGGTCCCAGGGCAACCAGGGCAGCAGGAAATAGACCGCGAAGCTGACCAGCAGGAGGGCATTCTTGAAATTGCGAAAGGCGCCCTTGATCGAGCGTGGCATGACCGGGATACGATTGAAGTAGAGTTCCTGGCCTTGTACTTGATTGTCCACGATGCTTACCTGATTCAACCCTGCAATGGAAAAGCCCCGGCGTGCCGGGGCTTAGCGAGCACGGGCGTTGCCGCCCGATGCCTATCGGTAGTTACTTGCCACCGCCCAACTCATGTACGTAGACGGTCAGCAGCTTGATTTGTTCCTGATTCAGACGGCCTTCCCAGGTCGGCATGACGCCCTTGCTGAGACCGCCGGTGATCACCTTCTCGACCTCCGCCAGCTTGCCGGCATCATCGGCGGCGCCCGGCACGTTGGCCCACAGCCAGACCTTGTCGGTCAGGTTGGCCGAACCGATGTCCTGGCGGCCCTTGGCGTCGTCGCCATGGCAGTAGAAGCAGGCAGCGGTGTTGGAATGGAACAGATCCTTGCCTTGCGCGGCCAGGGCGGCATCGGCGTGGTTGCCGGACAGCGAGAGCACGTAGCTGGCCAGGGCCTTGATCTGGCCGGCGTCGAGCGCTTCGGCAAAGGGCGGCATGTAGCCGTGCCGACCCTTGGTGATGGTTTCCTGGATCTTTTCGTAGCTGCCGCCATAGATCCAGTTGTCATCGGCCAGGTTGGGGTAGGAGCCGATCTTGCCGCCGCCGCCGGACTGGTGGCAGGCCGCGCAGTTGTCGGCGAACAGCGGCTTGCCGGCCGAGGTCACGAAGCTGGACAGTTCGGGGTCCTTGCTGATCTTGTCGAACGGCAGGCTGGCCAGCTTGTCGAAATAGGGCTTCTGCATCACCGCCGCTTCCTGGGTCTCCCTGAGCAGCTTGGCACGGGTGTTCCAGTGCCAGGATTCATTCTGGCCCTCGGCGTTGGTATAGGTGATGTTGCCGAAGACGCCGGGCAGAAAACCCTTGCCGATCGGCCAGGACGGATAGATCAGCCAGTAGACGACGGCGAATACGATGGTGGCGTAGAAGCCATAGATCCACCACGCCGGCAGGGGGTTGTTGTATTCCTGCAGGGTGTCGTCCCAGACGTGGCCGGTGGTCTGGGGGCCCTGGTTTTGCACGTTTTCAGCCATTGGACTTGTCCTTCGCTTCTTGATCCAGATCGTCGTCTAGAAAGGGAATGTTCTTGTGCGCTTCCATTTGCTCACCGCGCTTCTTGCCGCCTGCGTAAACCCACAGCACGATCAGGCAGAAGGTGATGAAGAAGATGAGCAGCCCAAGCGGCTTGGAATTCTCCGGTTGGGCCAGCCATGACAACATCAGCGGTACTTCACCAGGTCTTCGGGCTTCAGCTTGCTGAAGTCCACCATGGTGCCCAGCACCTGCAGATAGGCGATCAACGCATCCGCCTCGGAAACGAAGGCGCGGTCGCCGTCGAAGTTGCCGGCCTGGGCCTGGGCCACCAGGTTCTCCTGCGCCTTGTCGATGCGCAGCGTTTCGGCGACTTCCGGGCCGAACTGCTTCACGTTGGCCTGGTATTCGGCCTCCGAGGCGGAGTAGGGCACGCCCACGGTGCGTAGCGCCCGCAGGCGGTCGGCCACGTCGGAGTAGTCCAGGGGCGTGGCAGACAGCCAGGGGTAGTTGGGCATCACCGATTCCGGCACCACGGAGGTGGGCTGGATCAGATGCTGGACGTGCCATTCGTTGGAGTATTTGCCGCCGACCCGGGCCAGGTCGGGGCCGGTCCGCTTGGAACCCCACTGGAACGGATGGTCGTACTTCGACTCGGCCGCCAGGGAATAGTGGCCGTAGCGCAGTTGCTCGTCGCGGAAGGGACGGATCATCTGGGAGTGGCAGGTGTAGCAGCCTTCCCGGACGTAGATGTCGCGGCCGCGCGATTCCAGGGGCGTATAGGGTCGGACGCCCGGTATGTCTTCCACCGTGTTCTTGATCAGGAACAGGGGCGCGATCTCGACCAGGCCGCCGACGCTGATGGCGAGCATGGTGGCGACCAGGAGGACGCCGGCGTTGGTTTCCAGGAGTTCGGAATTCAGTTTCATGATGTTCTACTCTCCTTCGCTCAGGCGGCCGCCGCGGCGGTCTGGCCGGCCACGCCGGCTCGCACACCCTGGCGGATGGTCCTGTAGGCGTTGTACGCCATCACGCACATGCCGGACAGGAAGAACATGCCGCCGATGGCGCGCATCGCATAGAAGGGGTGCATGGCGGCGACCGATTCGACGAAGGAATACTGCAGGTTGCCGAAATCGTCGAAGGCGCGCCACATCAGGCCCTGGGAAATGCCGGAAATCCACATCGCGGTGATGTACAGCAGCACCCCGATGGTGGCCAGCCAGAAATGGACGCCGACCAGCTTGTCGCTGAACAGCTTGGTGTTCCACAGGCGCGGAATCATGTGATAGAGCGAGCCGAAGGAGATCATCGCCACCCAGCCCAGTGCGCCGGAGTGGACATGGCCGACGGTCCAGTCGGTGTAGTGGGACAGGGCGTTGACGTCCTTAAGGGACATCAGCGGGCCTTCGAAGGTGGACATGCCGTAGAACGACAGGGCCACGATCATGAAGCGCATGACGTAGTCGGTGCGCAGTTTGTCCCAGGCGCCGGACAGGGTCATGATGCCGTTGATCATGCCGCCCCAGGAGGGCAGCAGGAGCATGATGGAGAAGGTGGCGCCGAGGGTGGAGGCCCAGTCGGGCAGCGCGGTCCAGTGCAGGTGGTGGGTGCCGACCCACATGTACATGAAGGACAGGGCCCAGAAGTGCACGATGGACAGGCGGTAGGAGTAGACCGGGCGGCCGGCATGCTTGGGCACGAAGTAATACATCATGCCCAGGAAGGCGGCGGTCAGGAAGAAGCCCACCGCGTTATGGCCGTACCACCACTGGGTCATGGCATCCTGCACGCCCGAGAACAGGCTGTAGGACTTCATGGTGAACAGGCCGACCGGCACCGCCAGGTTGTTGAAGGTGTGCAGCAGGGCCGTGGCCAGGATGAAGGACAGGTAGAACCAGTTGGCGACGTAGATGTGCGGCTGCTTGCGCTTCATCAGGGTGCCGATGTAGATCATCATGTAGCAGACCCAGACGATCTCGATCAGGATGTCGATCGGCCATTCCATCTCGGCGTACTCGCGGCCCTGGCTGTAGCCGGTCACATAGGAGATGGCGGCCAGGACGATGATGGCCTGCCAGCCCCAGAAGGTGAACGGGACCAGGCCGCCGCCCCAGAGACGGGCCTGGCAGGTGCGCTGGACCACGTAGTAGGAGGTGGCGAACAGGGCCGAGCCGCCGAAGCCGAAGATGACGGCGCCGGTATGCACGGGCCGGAAGCGGCCGAACGTGATGTAGGGGATATCGAAGTTCAGGAACGGCCAAGCCAGTTCGGAGGCGATATAGACCCCCACCAACATGCCGACCACGGCCCAGACGATGGCCATGACGACGAACTTCTTGATAATCTCGTAATCGTACTGCTCCGCTGCGGCGGGAACACTTGCAGCCATGACTCCTCCTCGGGTTGCCTGCTATTCTCCCCCCCGGGACGCGGGACTAGCCCAGGGACGAGTTGCCAACAAAAAAAAGACGGCGGAGTATATGCCCAAAGCCGGACCCCTCGCAAGGCCGGACAAGCCCTCTGGGGCTTACTCCCGAAGCAGCAGGTCGAGGTCGTGGGCGATGTCTGCCGGCGGCTGGGCGTAGGGCAGGAACAGGCGCAGCCGGCCTTCCCGGTCGAGCACGTAACTACCCGCCGTGTGGTCGACCAGATAGTCGGTCGCACCCGGCTCGACGTGCTTGCGGTAATGGATGCGGAATTCCTTCGCGGCGACGGCGATCTCGTCCGGGGTGCCGTACAGGCCCAGGAATGAGGGATGGAAATAGGGCACATACTGCTTCAGCATGTCCGGCGTATCCCGCTCGGGGTCGACGCTGACGAACAGCACCTGGACCTGCTTGGCATCCGCGGGCGGCATCAGCTTGAAGGCCGAGGCCATGTCGGACAGGGTGGTCGGGCAGACGTCCGGGCAGTGGGTGTAACCGAAGAACAGCACCACCAGCTTGGCGCGGAAGTCGGCGAGGCTGCGCTTGACGCCGTTGTGGTCGGTGAGTGACAACTGGCGGCCGAAATCGGCGCCGGTGATGTCGGTGCCCTTGAAGTCGGCCCGCTTGTCCGGCCCGCAGCCGGCCAGCGAGGCCAGCAGCACCAGGCACAAGAGGCGCTGCAGAACCCTCATGCCACCGGCATGGCCGCGGCAGGCAGGTCGGCCAGGCGGTACTTGCCGGTCTGGACCGCCTTGGCGAGGTCTTCCAGGTGCATGTCGTTCATCATCGCGATGATCTTGTTCTTCACCGGCTTCCACTTGAAATGCATCGGACAGGCGGTCTCGTCGGTGCACTCCTTGAGGCCGAGGATGCAGCTCTTGGTGAAGTCCGGTCCCTCGGTGAGCAGGAGTACCTGCATCAGGGAGGTCTTCTGCATACCGTCGCGCAGGCAGAAACCACCCAGGCGACCCCGGAACGAGTCGAGCAGTCCATGTTTGCACAGGCTCTGCAATATCTTGGCCAGATAGGCGGCGGGGACATTCAGGCGGTCAGCGATATCACGGTTCAGGACCGGTTCCCCGGGAGCCTGGGTGGCGATATAGATCAAGGCCTGAACCGCATACTGACTTGTACGCGACAACACCATTTCGATTCCTTAAAGAGGTTTTTGTCCGAATTATAACGAGCTTGCGAGTTTTGCCTAGAGGCCGAAAACCGGTTTTGTCAAAGCGAGTCCAGCCACTGTTTCAGCCGGACCGGCGGCAACAATCGGGCGGCCCTCTCCGGACGGCCATCTTCCAGCCAGGGGATGACCGCCAGGCAGGGCGCCGGCAGGCGGTTCTCCAGACTGGCCAGGTTTTCCTCGTAGACGGCCATGTCGGGGTCGACCCGGTTGGCCACCCAGCCGGCCAGGCGCAACCCCCGGGCGGCGATGGCCTCGGCGGTGAGCAGGGCATGGTTGATGCAACCCAGGCGCAGGCCGACCACCATCAGCACCGGCAGGCCGAGCGCCACGGCCAGGTCGGCGCTGTCTCGGCGGCCGTCGAGCGGCACCCGGAAGCCGCCGGCGCCTTCCACCACCACCCAGTCGGCCAGGCCGGCGAGTTGTTCGTAGGCCTCGACGATGCGCGGTATCTCGATGCGCACGCCCTTGCGCTCGGCGGCGATGTGGGGTGCGATGGCATCGCGGAACAGATAGGGGTTGACCCAGTCCGGCGGCGCCGCGACCGTGGCGGCCCGGGTCAGTTCGGCGACGTCCTCGTTGACCCAGGCGCCATCGATCAGGTCGGCGCCGGCCGCGACCGGCTTCATGCCGGCCGCGCGCAGGCCAAGCACCTTCATGCCGTGCAGCAGTGCAGTCGAGACCAGGGTCTTGCCGATGCCGGTGTCGGTGCCGGTGACGAAGATGCCGGGCATCAGCGCAGCCCCATCTGGCGTTGTTCGATCTTCAACTGGATCACCTTGCGGCCATCGTCCCAGTTGTTCTTGTCGCCCACCCAGGCATGGCCGTAGACCACCTCGTAGGTGGCAGGCAGGCGGCCCTCGCTACGGAAGCGCTCGTAGTTTTCGGTCAGCCGGCGCCATTCGGCGCGCCCCATCAGGCCTTCCCGGCGGCCTTCCAGCACGGTGTGGGCGCCGATGCCCTTGAGGTCGCGCAACAGTCCCTTGAGGTCGGCGTAGGTCAGGGTGATGTACTCCATCTCCATGACCGGATTGGCGAAGCCGGCGTGGACCAGGGCGTCGCCGAGGTCGTGCATGTCGATGAAACGGTTGACGTGGCCGTGGCCGTCGAGGCCGGCGAAGGCGGTGCGCAACTCCTTCAGGGTGTCCGGCCCCAGGGTGGCGAACAGCAGCAGGCCGCCCGGCTTCAGCACCCGGCGGGCCTCCCTGAACACAGCCTCGGGCTCATCCAGCCATTGCAGGGACAGGCTCGACCAGGCCAGGTCGATGCTGTCCCTGGCCAGCGGCAGGTTGGCCATGTCGGCGCAGACCAGGGGCGAGGCCGCGCCGGCGAACAGGGAACCGACCCGGCCCAGCAGCGACGGCCTGGGCAGGCGTTGTCGAGCCTGGGCCAGCATGGCGTGGGCGAGGTCGAGGCCGACCAGTTCGGCCTTCGGGTAGCGCCGGTTGAGCAGCGGGAAGGCGAAACCGGTGCCGCAACCGGCGTCCAGGATGCGCGTCGGGGCCAGCTTCATCAGGTCGAGCCGCTCGTCCAGGCGGCGGGCGATCTCCAGTTGCAGGAAGGCGGCATCGTCGTAGCTTGCGGCCGCCTGCTCGAAAGAGCGCCGGATGGCCCGCTTAAGCGCCGTATTCATCGAGGAATCCCTTGATCTGTTCGGTGAACCAGTCCGGATGGGACAGGAAGGGCGCGTGCGCCGCGCGCGGATGCACGGCCAGGCGGGCGTCCGGGATGGCCGCGGCCAGCCACTCGCCGGCACCGGCCGGGCAAAGATTGTCGTAGCCGCCGTGCACGACCAGGGTGGGGCAGCGCACCTGTCCGGCCTCGACGCGGAGATCGACGTCGCGCAGCAGGTCGAGGCCGGCGGCCAGGGTGCCGGGGTTGGGCTCGCCGCGTTCGAACACCGAGTCGCGCAGGCGGCTGACGGTCTCGCGGGCGGCATCGCCGCCGCGCGCCTGCAGGGACAGGAAGCGCAGCAGGGTGGCGCGGTAATCGGTCGCCAGCGCGTCGGCGAAGCCGGCCAGAACCTCCGGCGCCAGGCCCAGTTGCCAGCCGGGGCGGTTGACGAAGGCCGGGCTGGTCGCCACCAGGACTAGGGCCCTGACCTGTTCCGGCCGGCGTGCCGCCCAGGCCAGGGCGGTCATGCCGCCCATCGACCAGCCGACTGCGATGCAGGGTTCGGGCAGGTTCGGCGCCAGGGCGTCGGCGAGGCCGGCCGGATCGTATGGGCTGGCCATGGGCACGTCGCCGTAGCCGGGCAGGTCGGGCTGATGCCTGGCAACGCCGGGCAGGCGCCCGGCGACCTCGTTCCAGATGCCGCCATGCAGACCCCAGCCGTGCAGGAACACGACAGGCAGGCTCACGCCAGTTCTCCCAGGGCGGTCAGCAGGCGGTCGATATCGGCCTCGGCATGCGCGGCCGAGAGCGAGATGCGCAGGCGCGCGCTGCCCTCGGGCACGGTCGGCGGCCGGATCGCCGGGCACAGGATGCCGCGTTCGCGCAGGCCGTCGGCGAGACGCAGGGCGTCGTGGTTGTCGCCGATCAGGAGCGGCTGGATCGGCGTGTCGGAGGCCATCAAGGGCCAGGGCAGGCTGGCGACACCTGTCTTCAGGCGGTCGATCAGGCTGGCCAGCCGCACGCGCCGCTGCGGTTCGCCGGCGATCAGTTTGAGGCTGGCCGAGACCGCCGCCGCCAGCATGGGCGGGGTGGCGGTGGTGTAGATATAGGTGCGCGCCTTGTTGACCAGCCATTCGACCAGCGCCTCCGAGCCGGCCACGAAGGCGCCGGAGACGCCGGCGGCCTTGCCCAGGGTGGCGAGGTAGACCAGCCTGGAGTCGGGGGCCGTGAGCCGATAATGCTCCAGCACGCCGTGCCCTTGCTCGCCCAGGACGCCGAAGCCGTGGGCGTCGTCCAGATACAGCCAGGCCTTGTATTTCTCCGCCAGGGCCAGCAGTTCCGGCACCGGGGCGAGGTCGCCGTCCATGCTGAACACCGTGTCGGTGGCAATCAGCTTGTCCTTGGCGTCACTTTCGCGCAGCAGTTGCTCCAGATGCGTGAGATCGCCATGGCGGTAGCGTCGATGATCGGCGCGCGACAGCAGGGCGGCGTCGACCAGGGAGGCGTGGTTGAGCCGGTCGGCGAACACCGCGCCGTCGCGCCCGACCAGCGCAGTGACCACGCCCAGGTTGGCCATGTAGCCGGTCGAGAACAGGAGCGCCGCGGGCAGGCCGACGAATTCCGCCAGTTCCTGCTCCAGGCGATGATGCAGGACATGGTGGCCGGTGAGCAGATGGGCCGCCCCCGCGCCGGCGCCGTATTCAGCCGCCGCCGTGCGGGCCGCCTCGGCGATGGCCGGGTGCGCGGCCAGGCCCAGGTAGTCGTTGCTGGCGAAGGACAGGAAGTCGCGGCCGTCGACCGTGACGTGGGCGCCCTGGCCGCTTTCCAGCACGCGCCGGCGCCGGCGCAGGCCCTGACCGTCGAGTTCGGCGAGCCGGGCTTCAAGGTCGATCATGGCTCGCCTTCGGTCAAGCCTCGGCGCAGCGGCGTCCCTTGACCGGCTCGGGATGCAGGCCCAGTTTGGCCATCAGGGCCTGGTCGGCGGAGACGTCCGGGTTGCCGGTGGTGAGCAGCTTGTCGCCGTAGAAGATCGAGTTGGCGCCGGCCAGGAAGCACAGGGCCTGGCCCATCTCGCCCAATTCGTGGCGGCCGGCCGACAGGCGGACGTACGAGGCAGGCATGGTGATCCGGGCCACCGCGATGGTGCGCACGAATTCCAGCGGATCGAGGTCGGCCTCGACCGCCAGGGGCGTGCCGGCCACCTTGACCAGCATGTTGATCGGCACCGACTCCGGCTGCGGGTTCATGCAGGCCAGTTCGGCGACCATGCGGGCACGCATGGCGCGGCTCTCGCCCATGCCGATGATGCCGCCGCAGCAGACCGAGATGCCGGCCCCGCGCACCTTGCCCAGGGTGTCCAGGCGATCCTCGTAGGTATGGGTGGTGATGACCTGGCCGTAGAACTCGGGCGCGGTGTCGATGTTGTGGTTGTAGTAGTCGAGGCCGGCCGACTTCAGTTTCTCGGCCTGGCCTTCCTTGAGCATGCCCAGGGTGACGCAGGCCTCCATGTCGAGCGCCTTGACCTGGCGCACCATGTCGAGCACGGCGTCGAGGTCGTTTTCCTTGGGGCCGCGCCAGGCGGCGCCCATGCAGAAGCGGGTGGCACCGCTTTCCTTGGCGGCACGGGCGCGGGCCAGGACCTCGGCGGCTTCCATCAGCCGCTCGCGTTCCAGGCCGGTGTCGTGGCGGGCCGACTGGGAGCAGTAGCCGCAGTCTTCCGAGCAGCCGCCGGTCTTGATCGAGAGCAGGGTCGACATCTGCACCGCGTTGGCGTCGAAGTGCTCGCGGTGGACCGTCTGGGCGCGAAAGATCAGGTCGTTGAAGGGCAGCTCGAACAGGGCCGCGACGGCCTCCAGGTTCCAGGCCGTGCCGGGGTTGAGGTTGGACAGATCAGTCATGCTTGGGCTCCAGTTGAATTTGTTGCCAGTCTTCCCGGCCGGCCTTCCAGATGTCGTAGAGCGACCAGGGCACCAGGGCCACGATGAACAAGACCCAGACGCCGCCCCAGCCGGTCGGCAGATGGGCGATATCGTTGGCCAGGATGGTCAGGGTGCCGACTACGGCGTAGTAACGGTAACCGGCCCACTTGTTGTAATGTCTGACCTTGAGATCGGGGTGGTGGGCGATCATGGCATAGACGAAGATCGACGCCGCCAGCCAGAGCATTACCGGCGGCAGCGACATGGCCAGGGGCAGGAAGGCCATCTTCTTGTCGGCGATGTTCAGTCCGATGGTGAACAGGACGGCCGATAGCGTGGTGCTGGCGATGGCCAGGTAGTTGAACAGCCGTGCCGAGCGCAAACAGGCGCCAGCGGTGATGACTTGTTGTTCGGCCATGATAATGAACCGGGGACGGAAAGCTGCGTATCTTCGCGGCCGGGAGGGAGCTTGTCAAATTGGGCTGACGGCCTTTTGAACAGTTGCCGAAATATTGTGCGATCGCAGGTCGCGCAATCCTGCCTGTTGTGCGCTGCCCGCAGCCATGCCGGTCTGCTCTGCCCGGCCTGCGCGGAGGACCTGCCGCGCCTGCCGGGGCAACGTTGCCCGCGCTGTGCGGCGCCGACACCGGGCGGGGCGGTCTGCGGCGCCTGCCTGAAGCGCGCGCCGGCCTTCGACGCGGCAGCGGCGGTGTACCGCTACGCCTTCCCGGTCGACGTCCTGGTCCACCGGCTCAAATATGCCGGCCAGACGGTCATCGCCGATTTCCTGGCCCTGCGGCTGGCGGAGGAACTGGCCGGGTCCGCCCGGCCCGACCTGATCCTGGCCATGCCCTTGCACCCGCGCCGCCTGCGCGAACGCGGCTTCAACCAGGCCGCCCTGCTGGCCGGGCACCTGGCCTGCCGCTTGGGCGTGGCGTTCGATCCGGCGGCCTGCCGGCGCGAGCGCGACACCAAGCCCCAGGTCGACCTGCCGCTCAAGGACCGGCGCAGGAACATCCGTGGCGCCTTCGTCTGCACGGTCGACCTGACCGGCAAGCGGGTGGCCCTGGTCGACGACGTCATGACCAGCGGCGCCAGCCTGGACGAACTCGCCCGGGTGGTGAAGCAGGCCGGTGCGGTCGAGGTGTCGGCCTGGGTGGTGGCCCGGACGGTAAAGGACTAGGCGGTCGCCTCGATGTCGAAGATGCGCCGGTGTTCCAGGATGGCGTAGCGGTCGGTCATGCCGGCGATGTAGTCGCACACCGCGCGGGGCAGATCCTTCTCGGCGCGGTCCTGGTACTCGGGCGGCAGCAGCTTGGGTTCGTTGATGAAGGCCTCGAACAGGCCGCGGATCAGCCGGGCCGCCTTCTCGCTCATGCGCACCACCCGGTAATGGCGATAGAGGTTCTGGAACAGGAAGCGCTTCAGGGCCAGGTGTTCCTCGCGGATGGCCGGGCTGAAGGCGGCCAGCGCTGGGCATGACCGTAGCGCATCGATGTCGTCCGGCCGGTGCTCGGCCAGGTTGGCGCGGGTCTGCGCGACCAGGTCGACCACCAGGGTGTTGATCATCCGGCGCACCGTCTCGTGGATCAGGCGGCGGTCGGTGAGGTCGGGGTAGAGCATGCGCACCGCGTCGAGGTGGCGGCGGAACAGGGTGATCCCTTCCAGTTGATCGAGCGTGATCAGGCCGGAGCGCAGGCCGTCGTCGACGTCGTGGTTGTTGTAGGCGATCTCGTCGGCCAGGTTGGCGATCTGCGCCTCCAGGCTGGGCTGGCGGCCTTCCAAAAAACGCCGGCCGACGTCGCCCAGCTTTTCGGCGTTCTTCTTCGAACAGTGCTTGAGGATGCCCTCGCGCGACTCGAAAGTCAGGTTGAGGCCGTCGAACTCGGCATATTTCTGTTCCAGCGCGTCGACCACCCGCAGCGATTGCAGGTTGTGCTCGAAGCCGCCGTGCGCCTGCATGCATTCGTTGAGCGCGTCCTGGCCGGTATGGCCGAACGGCGTGTGGCCGAGGTCGTGGGCCAGGGCGATGGTCTCGATCAGATCCTCGTCGAGGCTGAGCACCCGGGCCAGGGTGCGGCCGATCTGGGCCACCTCCAGGCTGTGGGTCAAGCGGGTGCGGAACAGGTCGCCCTCATGGTTCACGAACACCTGGGTCTTGTATTCCAGGCGCCGGAAGGCGGTGGAATGGATGATGCGGTCGCGGTCGCGCTGGAACTCCGAGCGCGGTGCGGCCGGCGGCTCCGGATGGCGGCGGCCGCGCGAACGGGCGGCCTGGGCGGCATAGGGAGCGAGCTCGGTCATGTCTGTTTCCTTGTTCATACTGGGTGCGATTCCATGTCCAGCCGCACCGCGGGCGGGAGCCCCTGCAGCCGTCTGACGTCAGCCATTGTAGTTACTGCCGTCGTTTCCTGTCGCTAGCGGGCGCGATGGGGTTCATGGCTGCAACGGATTTGGCATATGGCCATGCGAGAGTTATAAAACGCCTTCATGATCCCTGCCTGACCCGCCATGTCCACTAACCTGTTCCAGCGCACCCCCAGCCTGAACGGCGACGACCCCGAAGCCACGCGCCGGGAGATCCGCGCCTATTTCCATGCCACCTGCGACCGCTACGAGCAGCTGTTCGAGACCCTGGCCGGCGACGCGGCGTATTACCTCAAGCCGATCCCGCTGCGCCATCCGCTGATCTTCTACTACGGCCACACCGCCACCTTCTTCGTCAACAAGCTGGTCCTCGCCGGCCTGCTCGATACGCGCCTGGACCCGCGCCTGGAGTCCGTATTCGCGGTCGGCGTGGACGAGATGAGCTGGGACGACCTGGACGACGCCCACTACGACTGGCCCGCGGTGGCGGAGGTGCGCGACTACCGGCGCCGGATGCGCGAGGCCGTCGACCGGCTAATCGAACGCCTGCCGCTGAACCTGCCGATCGGCTGGGACAGCGCCTGGTGGCCCATCCTCATGGCCATCGAGCACGAGCGCATCCATCTGGAGACCTCCTCGGTGCTGATCCGCCAGCATGATCTGCAATACGTCCGGCCCCATCCGGCCTGGCCGCCCTGCCGCGAGTCCGGCGAGCCGCCGGACAACGAATTGCTGCCGGTGCCGGACGGCGGGGTGACCCTGGGCAAGGACTGGGCCGACGATCCCCACTACGGTTGGGACAACGAGTACGGCCGCCATGCCGCCACGGTGCCGGCCTTCCTGGCCGCGCGCAGGCTGGTCTCCAACCGCGAGTTTCTCGGCTTCGTGGCGGCCGGGGGTTATGCCGAAGATGCCTTCTGGACCGAAGAGGGCCTGGCCTGGCGCGGGTTCAGCCGGGCCCGCCAGCCCGCCTTCTGGCTAAGGCGCGGCCAGGACTGGTCTCTGCGTTTGATGCTGGAGGAGGTCCCCATGCCCTGGGACTGGCCGGTGGAGGTGAACTGCCACGAGGCCAGGGCGTTCTGTGCCTGGCAGGCCAAGCGCCTGGGCCGGCCGGTGCGCCTGCCCACGGAGGACGAGTGGTACCGCCTCTACGAGGTGGCCGGTCTGGCCGAGGTGCCGGTGGACCGGCCCGCCGACGCCAACCTGCACCTGGACCACGGGGCCTCGCCCGGCCCGGTGCAGCGCTTCCGGCAGGGCGATTTCTGCGACGTGGCGGGCAATGTCTGGCAGTGGACCGAGACCCCGATCTATCCCTTCGAAGGCTTCCGGGTGCACCCGCTCTACGACGACTTCACGGTGCCGACCTACGACGGGCGCCACAACCTGATCAAGGGCGGCAGCTGGATATCCTGCGGCAACGAGAGCCTGAAAGCCGCCCGCTATGCCTTCCGCCGGCATTTCTTCCAGCACGCCGGCTTCCGCTATGTCGTGGCCGGCACGCCCGAGGCGCCGGTCGCGTCGCATTACGAAACCGACAAGCTGCTGTCCGAGTATGCCGAATTCCACTACGGCGACGAATGGTTCGGCGTCGCCAACTTCCCCAAGGCCCTGGCCGACCTGGCGGTCGGGGCCATGGCCGACCGGCCCAGGCGGCGTGCCCTGGACCTGGGTTGCGCGGCCGGGCGGGCCACATTCGAGCTGGCCCGGCACTTCGACCAGGTCACGGGTGTCGACTTTTCCGCCCGCTTCATCAACCTGGGCGTGCAGATCGCCGAACAGGGCGTGCTGCGCTACGTGCTCACGGACGAGGGCGAGCTGGTGTCCTACCGGGAACGCCGCCTGGCCGACCTGGGCCTGGACGCGGTGCGCGGCAAGGTCGAGTTCTGCCAGGGCGACGCCTGCAACCTGAAGCCGATTCATGCCGGCTACGACCTGATCCTGGCCGCCAACCTGATCGACCGCCTGTATGACCCGGCCAAGTTCCTGAGCACGGTGCACGAGCGCCTCAACCCCGGCGGGCTGTTGCTGATCGCCTCGCCCTACACCTGGCTGCCCGAGCACACCCCGCGCGAGGCCTGGCTGGGCGGCTACAAGAAGGACGGCGAGAGCTACACCACCCTGGACGGCCTCAGGGACCTGCTCGGAAAGCACTTCCGCCTGGTCAAGGGGCCGCTCGACGTGCCCTTCGTGATCCGCGAGACCCGGCACAAGTTCCAGCACACCGTGTCCGAGGCGACCCTGTGGCAGCGGCTGGAGTGAGCTTCGACTTCGACCGCGTCGTTCCCCGTGCCGGCACCGACTCGGTGAAATGGGATGGCCGCGGGGGTTATTTCGGCACCGAGGACGTGTTGCCCATGTGGGTAGCGGACATGGATTTCGCTGCGCCGGTCGAGGTCACCCGGGCACTGGCCGCCCGTGCCGCGCACCCGGTCTATGGCTACACCCTGTATCCGGATGGCCTGTTCGAGGCCCTCGCGGAGTGGCTGCGGCAACGTCATGGCTGGCACATCGAGCGGGACTGGGTGCTATGGGCGCCGGGCGTGGTGCCGTCCCTGTTCGCGGCGGTCCAGGCCTTCGCCCGCCCCGACGAAGGCGTCATCGTCCAGCCGCCGGTCTATCACCCGTTCTTCTCGGCCATCGCGGAAACCGGCCGGCGCGTGGTCGAGAACCCATTGCGCCTGGCAGATGGCCGCTATGTCTTCGATCTCGACCATCTGGAACGCTGCGCGGCGGACGGGGCCAGGCTGCTGCTGCTCTGCTCCCCCCACAATCCGGTCGGAAGGGTGTGGCGGCCGGATGAACTGGCGGCGGTATTGGACATCACTCGCCGCCATGGGCTGACGGTGCTGTCCGACGAAATCCACCATGACCTGGTCTATCCCGGCGTGCACCATTACCCCTTGGCCACCCTGGCCGGCGACCCGGCCGACATCGTCACCGCCGTGGCCCCGAGCAAGACCTTCAATATTCCGGGGCTGGGGCTTTCCGCGCTGATCGTGCCGGACCCGGAACGCCGCGCCGCCTTGAAGCACGCCTTCGGCCAGTTGCATGTCAGCGCCAGCAATCCGTTCAGCGTCGCGGCGTTCGAGGCGGCCTACCGCAACGGTGGCCCCTGGCTCGACGCCCTCATGGCCTACCTGGCCGAAACGCGGGATTTCGTCCTCGACTTCGTCGCCGGCAACCTGCCGGGCATCGTGGCCGTCAAGCCGGAGGGCACCTACCTGATCTGGCTGGATTGCCGCGGACTGGGCCTGGACGACGCGGCGCTGCAGGATTTCTTCGTGCACAAGGCGCGGGTCGGCATGAACCCCGGCAGCGTGTTCGGCACCGGCGGCAGCGGCTTCATGCGCCTAAATATCGGTGCGCCGCGCGCGGTCGTGGCCGAGGCCCTGGCGCGGGTCGCGGCAGCCTTCGCAAGTTTGCAGGGTTGATTGCGGAATGGCATTGCTGTTGACCGGAAATGGATCGCAATGCAGCCATGGTCTTGGTAACCCCATCGGCCATAGCTGACGGCGATGCTTTGAAACTCCAGGATATCTAACTCGGAAAGCGGCCGTGCATAAGGTTCAGTGCCTACCGGTTTGCTGACCTCTGATCATTTCCGAAAAAACCATTGATCAAGTGATTTGATCAACTATAAAGAACTTCGTGTGTATACAAATGAGAATGAAGATCAATACATAAATGCTCCGCACCCTAGGCTCCAGCGTGCCAGTGCGGCGCACGGTTGAAGGGATCGTCTATCTCGAAATTTTAAATCTGCCTCCATCAGAGGTGGTGGTCCTAGCAGACCGGACGCATGCCGAAGTGGGTGCAGTGGTTTCCAGAATGGAAGGACTCGAGCCCGCATGGCAAACACCGAAACTCAGATTCAGACCGAGCAGGCCATGCTCAGGGAAGAGATGGAGCACATCCGCGGCCTTCGCGGCGACGACGCGGGGTTCATCGGCATCTGCCTCTCGGGCGGTGGCATCCGCAGCGCCACCTTCAACCTGGGTATTCTCCAGTCCCTGGCGCACCAGGACATGCTGCAGCCGATCGATTACATGTCGACCGTGTCAGGCGGGGGATACATCGGTGCCTGGCTTTCGGCGCTGATCTATCGCTCACCCGACGGCCTGGCTGGCGCCCAGGAAGTCCTTCATCCGAAGCAACGAACCGGCGAGGAAGCGCCGCCACTGCGATTTCTGCGCCGTTACAGCAACTACCTCACGCCGAAGGTGGGACTTTCCGGCGACACCCTGGCGGCAATAGCGACCTATCTGCGCAACTTCGGCCTCAACCTGATTCCCCTCGTGGCCCTGGGCGCGGCATTCATCTTCGTCATGTACCTGCTTGCGCAGGCCGCTTCGATGCTGGATGCACGTGCCGCCGGCTTGAGCCTGCTCTGGCCGGCGCTGGTGCTGCTCGTGCTGGCGGTGTGGAGTGCAGCCGCAGGTCTTGCCACCACATCCTCGCATGTTCTGCAGGCGTGGGCGGCGCAGCCGGCATGGGCCTGGATGGTACTGGTTCCCGCCGGTGTCGCCGGCATCCTGGTTGCGCTCACCATGATGCGTGGCGAACTGGCCGATTTGGAGAGAACGACCTGGGTGTTGGCCTGCGTTGTGGCGTACGGCATTGCCTGGGCGGGCGGTTATCTGATCTGGATGTGGCGCAGCAACAAGACTGGTGCCGGCATCAGCCGCCGTATCGACAAGGTCATGCTGATTCCCATGACCCTGCTCACAGGCGCCGTCGCCGGCTGGCTGCTGAGCATCGCCAATAGGGTGGTACGGTCACTGCCCGGTTCGGCCACCGGCAGTCTGGAGCAGGCCTGGTGGACGATGGCCCTGGGCTCGCCACTGGTGATTCTGTGTTTCGCCAGCGTAATTGCCCTGCATATCGGTCTGTTGCGCCGCATTCTTTCGCACGAGGCACGGGAATGGTGGAGCCGCCTCGGCGGTCTGTTTCTGGCCGCGGCTACGGTCTGGGCCATTGCCTTCATGCTGGCCGGCCTTGCGCCAACACTCGCGATCCGGGCGCAAGGCTGGATTGTGCAGGCGGGCGGCATCTGGGCAGTGCTCACCACAATCGGGGTATGGCTGGCCAAAAGCCCATTAAGCGGCGGTGAAAAAAGCCAGCGCTGGGTCGACATCGCGGTGCGCGCCACGCCTTACCTGTTTCTGACTGGTTTCGCCACCGGGCTCTCGGCCCTGGTGTATTTCATTTTCGCCAACCATTATTGTGACGCCTGCGTGCCGGTGCATGCGCTAGCGCCCACGGCCGTTACTACGGCCTGCCCGCTTTGCACGGAAACAAAAAATCTGGCGCGGGATTTCCTCAGCATCGCGCGGGATGTGTTCGCCAACATGGCGAATTTCGACCGGCAAGACCTTTTGCTCGCCCTGGCAGGTTGCCTGGGCGTCTTTCTGCTCGCCGGCTGGCGCATCGATATCAATCTATTTTCCCTGCACAACTTCTATCGCAACCGGCTAACCAGGGCTTACCTGGGCGCATCGAACTACCCTGATCGGCGAAGCCACCCATTCACCGGTTTTTCCCCGGATGACGATCTGCGCCTATGCTGCCTGAGCCAGCAACGCCCGTTCCACATCTTCAACACCGCACTCAACCTGTCAGGTGGCGATGAACTCGCCTGGCAGACCCGGCGCTCCGCCTCATTCACCTTCACACCGCTGCATTGCGGCTTCGAATACCGCGCCACGCGGACGACGGACGGGGTGGAACAGGATTCCATGCCTTTGGGCGGCTATCGCCCGACGGCGCATTACCAAAGCCGGTGGGGCGCCTATATGGGCAGCGCGATGAGCATTTCCGGCGCCGCGGCTAGCCCCCTGTCCGGCTATCACACGTCGCCCGCACTGGCGGCGCTGATGACCATTTTCAACGTGCGCCTGGGGCAATGGATGGGCAATCCGGCCGACCCGGAAGCCTGGGAGTTTTCAGCGCCGAGCTTCGGCGGTCGTTATCTGCTCAAGGAACTCACGGCAACCGCCGATGCGTATGCAAAGTTCCTCTATCTTTCCGATGGCGGCCATTTCGAGAACCTGGGCATCTACGAACTGGTACGTCGGCGCTGTCGGTTGATCGTGGCGGTGGATGCCGGCTGCGATCCCGACTATGCCTTCGACGATCTCGCCAACGCCATACGCAAGTGCAGCATCGATCTCGGCGCCGAGATCTGCATCAATGTCGACTCGATAAGACCCAGGAACGCTTTCAAACATACCGCTGCCCACCACGCTGCCGGCGTCATCAGCTTTGCCGACGGCAGTGAAGGCGTGCTGTTGTACATCAAGGCGTCGCTCACCGGCGGAGAAGAGCCTGACATTCTCAACTACGCCGCCAACCACAAGGCTTTCCCGCACGACACGACTGCCGACCAGTGTTTCGATGAGGATCAGTTCGAGAGCTACCGCAAGCTGGGCAAGCATATTGGCGATGAACTGTTCTATGCAATCCGCAACGCCGCCGAATTGGAGGATGGCGGTTTCGATGCCGATGCGTTTTTCGCGCAGGTGGCGAAGATGGCGACCACACCACGTGAGAAAGGCGACGCATGATCCAACTTGATTCCCAAATTTTCGCTATTCCGATGCAAAGCATGCATGGACGCTCGCGCGCGCAAGCCGCTCAGGACGATGCTGAACCCGGCTCAGGTACGGGGAACGGCGGCCTGCACCACGATTTGTTGCCTGGTCATGGCCTGCCTGCTAGGCGTATGTGGCGGCGGCAGGCTGGCGCCGCTCAAGGCGAAATCATGCAAAGTCGATTTGGGCCACCCCGCACCGAGTCACCACCATGGCCGGCAAGTCCGCGCAAACCCCAGAGGTAAAAACCGAGGCGTTCACCGGTTTCTCGGCGCAAACCGCCGGGCAACCGGAAGCCATGCCGGGCAAGCGTGTCCCTGCTCTGGCGACCACACTGATCGGCGTCGTGTTCATCCTGGCGGCGTTGCTCGGCGCCTGGATGCAACCGCTACGTCCCCTTCCGCGCGTGTCGACGGCGATATTGACGCCTGGCGATTTCGACTGGTGGCGCTATCCACTGGAATCGAATCCAGCGCTGCGCCTGCCGGTTATCCAGGGCAGGCTGTTTGGCGTGCATGCGCTGGCGGACGGCAAACAGATCTGGGTGGCAGGGGAAGGCGGCTTGATCCTGCATTCGCCGGATGGCGGCGACACCTGGCAGCAGCAGCATCCCAAGCCGGCCGCGCTCGCCAAGCCATCAAGCGCGGCCAGTGCCAGCCTGATCGGCAGCGCTTATGCCATGGACCCGCGTCAGCAGGCCAACGCGCCACAGGTGCAGCAGACCGGGCCGGCGGCAATTCCCGACTCGATATCCAACCAGATGTATAGCGAACCCAGCAAGAAACAGCCCGACAGCAAAATCGAGCAGCTACCCGTCGCGCCCGCGGCCAAACCTAGACCGGTGATTCTGCCCAGCAGGAACAAGGCCGCTGTCGCCAAATCTGCGGTTGCCAAGCCAGCCATGCCGCCAGAGATCAAACCACCGCCCGACGATGTTGATCTCTACACGGTATTCTTCCTGGATGCGAAGCTAGGCTGGGCGGCGGGGGATCAGGGCAAGGTCTGGTTTACGGGCGACGGCGGCGAAAACTGGCAGGCCAGTTTCGTGGGCGAGCGGGTGAGCATCCGCCATATTGAATTCGCCGATGGCTACGTTCTTGCGCTCAGCCCGCAACCAGGTGTGTTCTGGAGCAGAATCGATTCCGACAGTTGGAAACCCTACCAGCTGTTACCAGCCGAAGCAGCCCGCAATCTGGCGTCACTGAATCCCGACAAGGCAAAGGTTTCGATCCGGGCGGAGAACCGCGTGTACACAGGCCCCGGTGGCAGGTGGCAGGTCGGCCCCCGAGGCGTCATACGATTCTCCAAGGAAGCGGATGCAGCGCCTGAGGTCTGGCAATCCCGGCCGAGCGGCACCGATTCCGATCTATACGGCATTGCCTTCGCCGACGCGCAACGCGGCTGGGCAGTGGGCGATGCCGGCACTATCCTGAACAGCGACGACGGCGGCCAGACCTGGCGCGCCCAGACCGGCGGCGAGCAAGCGCGGGCGGCCAGACGCTCGGGCCTTGAAAACCGGATTTACCCGGCGCCCTGGACTTGGCTAACGTTGCTGCTCGGCATGGGCCTGCTGGCCTCGGGTGCGCGGCATATTCAACTTTCCGGTGGCGAAACTGCAGATCAATCTGCTGGCATCGCAGGCCTGTTCGTCTCCGACCAGCCGCTGAAACCGGGCGATACCGACCATCTCGGTCATGGCCAAATCGCCCGGGGTCTGGCGGATTTCATCCGCAACCGCAACACCGAACCCGGCCTGACCCTGGCGGTGACCGGTTCCTGGGGCAGCGGCAAGAGTTCGATCATGCGCTTGCTGGAGGACGACCTGAAACGGGCCGGGTTCCGCCCGGCCTGGTTCAATGCCTGGCACCATCAGCAGGAGGGCCGCCAGCTCGCATCCATGTTTAATACCATCCGCAGGCAGGCGGTGCCGTTCATCCTGACCCCCGCCGCCTGGCGGGTGCGCGCGGCGCTGTACTGGAATCGGGGCTGGTTATATCGGCTACTCGCCCTCGGCGTGGTCGGCCTGATCCTGCTCGGGGTATTCGAAACGCACGGCAGGAATGCCCCGTTCGCCCTGCTGCGCCAGGCCGTGATCGGCGCGTTGATGGATGTGCGGCCTGTGGTGATCACTTCCGCCAGCATGAAAAAACTGACGGATGGCGGCGTCCTCAAGCAGTCCACATTGGCGACGCTGTCCAGCCGCATGGTCTGGCAGCCGCAAACAGCGGAGGAAGCCTGTCGCGAGGTCGGAGGCGGCGATTGCCGCTTCGACAATATCGACCAGTTGTATGCCAGCCTGAACAAAGCCTTGGCCGATGCGCAACCGGCCAACCAGGCAAAGCCCACGCTGGCTGATACTGGACTGACTGACGAGGAAAAACTGGCACTGGCGGACGCCGCGCAGCATCTGGGGAATTCGCCCCAGACCATGCTCGGCGTGCTGCTCGGCGCCCTGGTCATTCCCCTGCTGCTGGGCAAGGGCCTGGCGGTTTATGGGCTGAACTATCTGGACCTGTTCAAACGCCTGTTGCCGGAGCGCGGCAAGATGGAAGGCAAGGAAGCCGTCGGCACGATGGAGAATTTCCGGTTCGAATTCTGCAATCTGACCCAGGCGCTGGACGGCCGGCTGGTGTTGTTCATCGACGATCTGGATCGCTGTGACTGCGCCACCGTACGCGAGGTGCTTGAACTGGTGAATTACCTGGCCAGCGTCGGCCAGTGCTTCCTGGTGCTGGGTATAGCGATGGAACACGTCGCCTGCTGCATCGAGCCAAAGAGTCCGAAACTGGCGACCGATGGCTATGCCATGCAATATCTGAAGAAGCTGGTGAACATCGAAGTGCCGGTGCCGAAAGCCGATATGAACGGCATCCGCGCGATGCTGGAGAACCAGGCGCAAACCATCGAGCGGCCGGCCGATAAGCAATCAGCCCGGCGCTGGGCGGCCTGGGGGCTATCGCTGGCCATTTTGATCGGCCTCACCTGGGGCATGAATCGAGCCTGGACGCAATGGCATCTGCCCCCCGAGGCAAAAACCTTCCGGGCTGTGGCCCAGGCCAGCGCGCTCGCGCAGGTCGAGCCAGTTGCCACCCGCACCGGGGCTGCTGTGCCGCCACCGATCCAGACAGACACCCCCGCCAAACCCCGCGCACCGGTCGGCCTGTTACCCACTGCCGGCGCGCAGCCCGGCGCATGGGCCGCATGGCTCAGTCTGCTGGCGCTGGTGGCGCTGGCGGCCGCAACCGCCTGGCCGACGCGAGCAAAGTGGCTGGACTGGCTGCATCGCCACGGCCTCCTGCAGGCGATCAAGATCGGCTTCGGCGGTGCCGCACGCAAGCGCGACACCCTCATCTTCCGCGCCGCGCTTGAGATATGGCACGAGGTTATCGTCACCGGCGACCCGACCCCGCGCGGCATCAAGCGCTTCGTCAACCGGGTACGCTTCCTGGCGATGATGGAACAGGCGCTGCAGGAAGAGCAGATTCCGGAAGGGGTTTTGGTGGGGTTGGCCGCGTTGCATCATGCCAAAGTAAAGTTACCCGAGGATGTCGCGGACTTGCTGGGCGAAGCGGAGTGGGACTCAACACAGGATGTTGCGTTGACCCAAACGGGAACCGCTTCGTTGTTCGACACGATTCAACACGCCATTCGAACCACGCCCGGTTGGCCGCCCACACCCTCGCAAGTCTCGCGTTTCATGGCCATGGTCGAGTCCATGCATGTGCGCTGACAAAGATACTTCCGGCGCATTCGGTATTACGGCCTGCCGGCGATATCGATCGAGGTGCGGGTCTCTTGCCTCTACCCGAGCCTGTCGCGGCAGCTTCGCACAGCCGGTTTGATGGGGCCGATTTATGTGCCCCAACCCAGCACCCGCATGATCAAGAAAATTCAGGCTTAGCTTGCTTTCTTACCCGACTATTCTAGTCTGCCATTAACGCCAGGAAAAAATAGGCGGTGAACCAGGAGCGCGGCATCTCCTGAACAAGAATCTGAAAGAGGAGTGAGGCCTATGAAGCGATCGGCCCCGATCACGGCCGCATCTGCCGGCGCGCGATTAAAAGCCTTTGGTGCCGGCCGCTTCATCTCTCCCACAACTTGCAGACCCCCATGTCCATAGACCAACCTGAGTAATACCGTCAGCTATTCGATGCAATCGTAATAACCATGGTTTTGGCATTGGATAGTGGAGAGGAGGATGTCTACCATGCTCAAGAGTCTCTCGAATGCGGTCGCGCTTGGCCTGTGCTGCGGCACCCTGACCCTGATGGCTTGCAACCGGGCCCCGCAACCGGGCACCGTCAAGGACGAGGCCATGCAGGCGGGGCGTACTGCCGCCAGTTTCCCTCAGGCCGACGAAGACTGGTTCCATGACATGGACAACGGCATCGCCCTCACCCCTGAGGAGGCGCGCGGCCGCAACATGTGGATCGTCTGGAGCGGCGGCAACGACCGGCTGTGGGACCTGATGTCGAACTACACTTTCGGCGCCTTCGACCTGCTCAAGATCATCAGTTCACAACCCAGCCTGGGCTACTCGCGCCAAGACCGCTGGCGCTATCTGGGCCTGGTCAACGAGCCCTGTTTCGAGCAACCCACGGGGCCGCGCAAGGACCGCTTCGGGCTCTGGCTGGACGTGCCGGGCAAGGGCTGCACGCCGGACCCGTTCGAAAACGAGGCCAAGTATCCCGGTGTCAGGATCGGCGCCCGTGGCCAGTCCCTGGCTGACGGCAGTACCCTGCCCGTGGGTTCCTATTACGGCTATGCCAGCGGCGTGGTGGGCCTGCGCCTGTTCCCCAACCCCGCCTTCGACGCCAAGGCGGCCAAGGCATGGGACCCGGAGCGCTACTACACCGACCCGACCTACTACAACCGCAAGGACCTGGTGCGCCCCTACCGGGTAGGCATGTCCTGCGGCTTCTGCCACGTCGGCCCCAGCCCGATCCACCCGCCGGCGGACCCGGAGCACCCGGCCTATGCCAACCTGAGCTCCTCGGTGGGGGCCCAGTACATGTGGGTGGACCGGCTGTTCATCTTCAACTCCAACAAGCCGGAGGGGCAGCGCAACTTCATGTACCAGCTGGCCCGCACCTTCCGGCCCGGCAGCATGGACACCTCCCTGATCTCCACCGACAACATCAACAACCCGCGCACCATGAACTCGGTCTATGCGTTCGGTGCGCGCATGGGCATGGCCCACGCCATCGGCCGGGAGCAATTGAAGGGCGGCGAACTGAACAACAAGCAGTTCAACGATTACCTCAGCGGCGGACCCTTGCTGGACTTCTTCGACCCGAAGACCGGCGTCGTGCGCACCCCGCGGGTGCTCAAGGACGGGGCCGACTCGGTGGGCCTTTTGGGTGCCCTGAACCGGGTCTACCTCAACATCGGCCTGTTCAGCGAGGAGTGGCTGCTGCACTTCCGCCCGGTGATCGGCGGCAAGCCCATCAGCCCCATCCCGATCGCCACCGCCCAGAAGAACTCGGCCTACTGGCTGGCCACCGAACAGGGCAACATGGACACGGCGCGCTTCTTCCTCAAGGCGGCCCAGCCCGACCGGCTCAAGGACGCCCCGGGTGGCCAGGCCTACCTCGACGCCGACCAGGCGGCCCTGAATCACGGCAAGGACGTGTTCGCCGACACCTGCGCCCGCTGCCACTCCAGCAAGCGGCCCACCCCGCCGGCGGACCTGGGGTTGAACCCGGACCAGTGCAAGGGGGCCGGCTACCTGGCCTGCTTCAAGCACTGGTGGAAGTGGACCCAGAGCGACGTCTTCAAGTCCCAGATGCGCCAGATCGTCCACGCACCGGATTTCCTGGACGGCAACTACCTCTCCACCGATGCCCGCATCCCGGCCACCCTGCTGCGTACCAACGTATGCAGCCCGCTGGCCACCAACGCCCTGGCGGACAACATCTGGGACAACTTCTCGTCCCACTCCTACAAGGCGCTGCCTTCCATCGGCACCGTGACCCTGAGCGACCCCTTCACCGGCGCGCCGATGCCCTACGACATGCCCGCCGGCGGGCGCGGCTACACCCGGGTACCGTCCCTGATCTCCCTATGGTCGTCCGGACCCTTCCTGCTCAACAACTCGGTGGGGCCTTTCGATACCGATCCGTCGGTGGCTGCCCGCATGAATGTGTTCGACGCCGCCATCGAACAGATGCTGTGGCCGGAGAAGCGTGACCACGACAGCGTGCTGGGGAACAAGGTCCCCGGCACCATCGATCGCACCACCGCCCGCAGCGAGGTGGTGATCCCCGAAGGCTACGTCCCCGAGGCGATGCGGCCGCTGCAGGGAACCCTGCACCGCTGGCTGCCCTGGCTGGTCAGCTCCGGCGGCGACGTCACCCTGGGGCCCATCCCCAAGGGCGTACCGGTGGGACTGCTGGCCAACCTGCGCCTCCTGTCCGAAAGCAAGGACCCGGTGGCGGTGGCCAAGCATGTGGCCGGCATGGGCGATCTTCTCCTCAAGCTGAAGTTGGACCTGGCCTCGGCCCCCGCTGGCGCGAGTGACGAGGAGCTGCGCAAGCACTTCGCCGACCTCAAGGCGCCCCTGCTCAAGCTGAGCAAGTGCCCCGACCTGGTGGTGAACCGTGGCCACTACTTCGGCACCAGCGAATTCAACAAGCAGGATGGACTCAGCGAGGACGAGAAATCCTTCGGCAAGGAACCGGAGCTCAGCGACAGCGACCGGCGCGCCCTGATCGCCTTTCTCAAGACGTTCTAGGGAAACCGGCCGCCATGGCAGACAGCGATGAACCCGAGTGGGACTACGTCATCGTCGGCTCCGGGGCGGGCGGCGGCACCCTGGCCGCCCGCCTGGCGGAGTCGGGCATGCGGGTGTGCCTGCTGGAGGCCGGCGGCGATCCCGTGGCCGATCAGTCAGAACGCATGCCGGACGACTACAGTGTTCCCTGCTTCCACCCCTTCTCGAACGAGAATCCGGCCATGAGCTGGGCCTTCCATATCCGCCATTACTCGGACGAGGCACGCCAGATGCGCGACCCGAAGTACCGGCCCGGGGAGGGGGTGTTCTACCCCCGGGCCGCGGCGATCGGAGGCTGCACCGCCCACAACGCCATGATCTACATGCTGCCCCACGACTCGGATTGGGACCGCATCGCCGCCCTGACCGGCGATGCGTCCTGGTCCGCGGCCGGGATGCGCCGCTATGCCCGCCGGGTCGAGAACTGCCGCTACCGGCCGCTGTGGCGGCTGCTCAGCCGGCTGGGCATCGACCCCAGTGGACACGGATGGAACGGCTGGCTGGACACCGAGGTGGCCATGCCGCACGAGGCCATGACGGACGACGACCTGGCCGAGACCCTGGTGGGCAGCGCCCTCGGGGTGGTCCGCAGCTTGGCCCACCCGCTCACCGGCATCCTCCAGTGGCTGCACCGCCGCGGCGACCCCAACGCCCGCACCTGGCTGAAGGCCAGCTTCGAGGGCCTGTGCTACACGCCCCTGACCAGCCGCCGCCACGCGAGGGTGGGCACTCGGGAGCGCCTGTTGCAGGTCGCTGCGCGGCACCCGGATCGCCTGCACATCGAAACCGGGGCCCTGTCCACCCGGGTCGTGTTCGACGGTAGCGGACGTGCCGCCGGGGTGGAGTACCTCAAGGGCGAACACCTCTACCGGGCGAGCGCGGCCCCCAGCGGCGCCGAGGGGGAACGCCGCCAGGTCCTGGCCGGGCGCGAGGTCATCCTGTGTGGTGGCGCCTTCAACACCCCCCAACTGCTCATGCTCTCGGGGATCGGCCCCGCGGATGAACTGGCGCGGCACGGCATACCCCTGCGGCTGGACCTGCCGGGGGTGGGGCGCAACCTCCAGGACCGCTACGAGGTGGCCGTGACCCACCGCATGCGGCGAAACTGGCGGGTGCTGGACGGGGCCCGCTTCGCCGCCGGCGACCCCCTGTGGCAGCAATGGCACCGGGATGGCAGCGGCATGTACGGAACCAATGGCGCGGCCCTGGCCCTGGTGCGCCGCTCGCCCGAGGCCGGGCAGGAGCCGGACATCTTCTGCATGGCCCTGCTGGCCCGCTTCGAGGGCTACTTCCCCGGCTTCTCCAAGCTCATCAGCGAGCACCATGACGCCCTCACCTGGGCGGTGCTCAAGGGCCACACCCGCAACCGCGCCGGGCGCGTCAGCCTGCGCTCCGCCGATCCCCGGGACCCACCCGAGGTGGACTTTCGCTACTTCGAAGAAGGCGACGACGCCGAGGGACGGGACCTGGCGGCGGTGGTGGATGCCATCCGCTTCGTGCGCCGGCTGACGGCACCCCTGATCGAAAGGGGGCTGATCGCCGAGGAGCTGCTGCCGGGTTCCGGGGTCCAGGACGACCAAACCCTGGCGCAGTACGTGCGCGACACCGCCTGGGGCCACCACGCCTCCTGCTCCTGCCCCATCGGTCCACCGGAACGGGGCGGGGTGCTGGACAGCACCTTCCGGGTCCACGGCACGCGCGGGCTGCGGGTGGTGGACGCCTCGGTGTTTCCCCACATCCCCGGATTTTTCCTGGTCAGCGCCGTGTACATGATCGGGGAAAAGGGCGCGGATGCCGTGCTGGCGGATGCCGCCCGGGCCACCCGGCAGGAACAACCCAACTAGTAGGAGGAGATCACCATGGCATACGACGTCGCGAAGTTGCTCAGCATGACCCAGCAGGAGCTGGATGACCTGTTCAAGGCCAGCCCCGCCGGCGACATCCCCAACGGCGAGGCCGAGGGCACCGCCATCATCGCCCCCGGCACCGTGTATTCCGAGGCCGTGGCTAAGGTCGTCAATCTGTTCGCCTGGCAGGGCAAGGTGTTCGACGCGGAGAAAGGATTCCTGAAGAACCGCATCTCCGCGTTCGGTTTCGAGGCCATCGTGGCCAAGGTGTACAAGGGCCCGAGCTGGCTGGACGGCAAGGAGTGCATCGTTCTGGACTACTCCGACACCTCGGTCGTGGCCCACTACATCCGCGACGAGATCCGGCTCATCAGTCCGGGTTTCTACCTGGGCAAGGTGTACTGGGGCAAGGACCGGCTGATCGACTTCTGTCTGAAGTTCTGACGCCATGACCCCGCAGTCGCCCTTCCTGGTCGTGGCCAGCGTGGCTGCCGGCCGAGAAGCCGGCCTGCGGGCCTTGCTGGCGGAAATGAACAGCGCCCCGGGGGTGGTCGACCCGGACAATCCGGTGCTGCCGTTCGGGCGCTTCGAGCGGGTTCACTTCGCCCGGCTCATGGTGCTGGACCAGACCACCATGGCGGACCTGTCCCTATATGGCGTGAGCCCACCGGACCTGGGCCTGCGGCTGGTCCTGCTGGGGGACTGCGACGGCCCGGCCCGGACCCTGCTCGACGAGCTGGCCGCCGGGGCGGAGGACGGCCTGCGCCGACTGTTCGGCCACTGCGAAGGCTTCGATCCCGGTACCGGCCTGGCGGCCTGGTTGCACGCCCACTCGCGGCCCACCCAGGCCAACTACGTCAACTGGCTGGGCCGCACGGTGTGCCAGATCCACGAGGAGAGCGCCCTGCAGCGCTTCCTGTCCGCCCGGGTGCCGCGCATGCCCGTGGCTTCCGGCGAAGCCCGGCGCCGGCGCCGGGAGCTGATCGAAGCGGCCCGGGCCGAGCAGCGGGCAGGGCGGCTGCGCCTGAGCGCCCCACAACCCGCGCCCCTGGGCTGGTGGCTGGGCAACCTGGCCCATGCCCTGGGGGTGCCGCTGCTTGCCCTGCTGGTCTCACCCATGCTGTTGCTCGCGGCCCCCTGGTTCGTCTGGCGCCTGCGCAGCCTGGAACGCAGCGACCCGGAACACTGCCCGCCCCCCGAGGCTGGACACCTGCGGGCGCTACGGGAACTGGAGGACCGGGGCCTGACCAACCAGTTCACCGCGGTGGGCCCGGTCAAGCCCGGCGCCTTCCGTCACGCCCTGGTCCCGGTCCTGCTGCTGGCCATCGACTGGGGCGCCAGGCATATCTTCCACCGGGGCCACCTGGCGCGGGTGCAGACCATCCACTTCGCCCGCTGGGTAGTCCTGGACGGCGGTGCCCGGGTGCTGTTCTGCAGCAACTACGACGGTATCCACGAGGCCTACATGGACGACTTCATCAACAAGGTGGCCTGGGGGCTGAACCTGATCTTCAGCAACGGCGTGGGCTGGCCCCGCACCGACTGGCTGGTGGCCCGGGGGGCACGCCGGGAAGGCTGTTTCAAGAAGTACCAGCGAGCCCACCAGGTTCCCAGCCAGGTCTGGTACGACGCCTACCCCGGGGTCACCCTCAATGACATGCGCCGCAACCGGCGCATCCGGGAGGGCCTGGAGCAGGGCGAGATGGGGGAGGACCAGGCCCTGGCCTGGCTGCGGCTACTGTGACCACCACGACCCCCCGCCCGGTGGAACTGGACGACGTCCAGGGACTCCTGCGCTTCGGCTACAGCCACCACACAGAGGCCTGCTTCCTGCTGCTGCGGGTCAAGGACCCGGCTGCCGCCCGCGCCTGGCTGGCCCAGGCCCCGGTGACCACCGCGGTGGAGGCCAAGCCGGTGCCGGCCACGGCCATGCAGGTGGCCATCAGCGGCCCTGGGCTGGCCGCCCTGGGCATCCCCGATGACCTGGCGGCGGGTTTCTCCGAGGAGTTCCTGGCGGGCATGGCCGGCGACGAGGACCGCTCCCGGCGCCTCGGCGACCTGGACTCCAGCCATCCCTCCAACTGGGCCTGGGGGGCCGGCGACGCCGTGCCCCATGTCCTGCTGCTGCTCTACGCGCTGCCCGGGCACCTGGCGGATTGGCGCCGCAGCCTGGAGGCGGAGCTGGCCAGCGGCTTCACCCTGCAAGCCGAGCTGGACACCGCCGACCTGGCGGGCCGAGAGCCGTTCGGCTTTCGGGACGGCCTCTCCCAGCCCGAGGTCGACTGGGAGCGACGCCGACCGGTCGAGGACCGCGATCGGCTGGAGTACGGCAATCTGACCTGCCTGGGCGAGTTCCTGCTGGGCTACCCCAACGAGTACGGCCTCTACACCGACCGCCCTCTGCTGGACCCGGGACGCGATCCGGGCGTGCTGCTGCCCCGGGCCGAGGACCGGCCGGAGCTGGCCGACCTGGGGCGCAACGGCAGCTACCTGGTGCTGCGCGAGCTGCGCCAGGACGTGGCCGGCTTGTGGCGCTGGCTGGCGCAGCAAGCCGGCGGCGACCTCGACCGCGCCCGCGACTGGGCCGAGGCCATGGTTGGCCGCAAGCTGGACGGCCGCTCCCGGATACCCGGGGCCCGGGGCCTCAACGGCTTCGACTACGCTGCCGACCCCGAAGGCCTGCATTGCCCGTTCGGCGCCCATATCCGCCGCGCCAATCCGCGCAACGCAGATTACCCGGCCGGGACCCGCGGCATCCTCGCGCGGGTACGGCGCTTCCTGGGCTTCGACGCCGGGGCACTGCCCCAGGACCTGGTGGCCTCCACCCGCTTCCACCGCATCCTGCGGCGCGGCCGCGCCTTTGGCACGCCACCGGTTCCGGAGCAGGCCCTTGCCGAGCCGCCACCGACGGCCGGGACCGGGCTGCATTTCATCTGCCTGGGCGCCAACATCGGCCGCCAGTTCGAATTCGTGCAGAGCGCCTGGATCCAGGGGACGCGCTTTGCCGGCCTGCCCGGCGAGGGCGATCCGCTCCTGGGCCACCGTCTGCCCGGCCCGGACGGGGCGCCCAGCGACTGTTTTTCCATCCCCCGTGCCGACGGGCCGGACCAGCGTCTGTGCGGCCTGCCACACTTTGTCGAGGTGCGCGGCGGAGGCTACTTCTTCCTGCCCGGAATCCGCGCCCTGCGCTATATGACCCGCCCGAGGTGATCACATGGACTCCAACACCAGCCGCCCCGTGCCGTCGGCCAACACCGGCAACGCCGTCCTGGACTTCATCTCCGACACCCTGCTCAAGGCCATCCAGTTGGAGCGGCGCATCGATCCCTGGATCCGTCCGGCCTTCGATGCCGTCCTGCGCGACCCCATCGCCCGCTTCGTCACCTTCCTGATGAACCTCCGGCGCCGCGACGAGGGTCTCGCCCTGGCCGAGGAACGGCCGATCCCGGACGAGGAGGCCTGGCTGCAATCCATCATCGACAGCTTCACAGAACAGATGAAACTGCTGTGGAAGCCAGGCGGTTTCGAGCGCGGTGGCAATACCAAGACCCATGGCATGGTGCGGGCTGAGTTCATCGTCCACGACGGCCTGCCCGCGCAGTTCCGCCACGGCATCTTCGCCGAGCCCAGGACCTACCGGGCCTGGGTGCGCTTCTCCGGCCCCGGGCCTTACGTCACTCCGGACATCGACGACGTAGGCTTCATGAGCATCAGCATCAAGCTCATGGGCGTGCCGGGCGCCAAACTGATGGACGAGGAACAGTTCACCCAGGACTTCTTCGGGGTCTCGACGCCGACCTTCGTCACCCCGGACACCCGGGCCAACGCCCACCTGCAGAAGTGGAGCCTGAAGAACGCCTCGATCTTCCACTTTCTCAATTTCAGCCAGCCCCATGTCCTGGACGGCATCATGCAGATGCTCTGGGTCAAGACCCAGTCCAGTCCCTTCGAGGCGCCCTACTTCAGTTGCGTCCCTTACCTGCTGGGGGAGGGCCGGGCGATGGTGTACTCGGTGTGGCCCGCCAGCGACAGCAGGACGCCGGTCCCGCGATTGCCGCGGCGGCCACCGGACGACTACCTGCGCCAGGCCATGATCCAGGCACTGGACCGGGGCGACGTGGACCTCGATTTCCGCATCCAGCTCCAGACCGACCCGTTCCGCATGCCGATCGAAAACGCCGGGGTGCTGTGGCCGGAACGGCTGTCGCCGCGAGTCTCGGTGGCCACGCTGCACATCCCGCGCCAACGATTCGATTCACCGGCCCAGACCGCCTTCGCCCGCCGGCTGTCTTACAACCCCTGGCACTGCGTCCCCGAGCACCGGCCCCTGGGCAACCAGAGCCGGGCCCGCAAGCGCATGTACTGGGAGCTGTCCCGGCTGCGCCACGACATGAACCGGGTGCCCCACTACGAACCCGACGGCGACGAGGTCTTCGATGAAGGGGGCGGGTAATACACATCTGGATCGAGGCGGCGATCCAGAACCGGCTTTCGCAAACTACCTGGAAATCTTGGGGGTGGAACATGGCAAGACACGTGCTGATCATTCATGGCTGGAGCGATACCTCGAAATCCTTCCACGCGCTCGCCGATTTCCTTGGCGCCCATGACTACACGGCAACCGAGCTGTGGCTCGGCGACTATGTCTCAATGGACGACGACGTACGCGTCGCCGACGTCGGCAAGCGCATGGGCAGCGTACTCGACGACATGATCAAGGCGGGCAGCCTGCCCGAGTCGTTCGACGTGATCGTTCACAGCACCGGCGGGCTGGTAGCCCGTGAATGGTTGACCACGCACTACCGAGGCCGCGCACAGGAATGCCCGATGAAACGACTGGTCATGCTGGCGCCGGCCAACTACGGTTCCAAACTGGCAGCCATCGGCAAGAGCATGCTGGGACGCATCGTCAAAGGCTACAACAACTGGTTTCATACTGGCCAGGGCATGCTCAACGACCTCGAATTGGGATCGCCCTACCAATGGGAGTTGGCTCAGCGCGACATCCTGATCGCTCCGGGTGCTGGCGACGCAAACAGCTATTACGGGGATGATCGGGTCTGGCCTTTTGTCATCGTCGGCACCCACCCGTACGCCAACCTGCTGCGGCAGACAGTCAACGAGGACGGGGCCGATGGCACCGTCCGCGTCTGTGCCGCCAACCTGAACGCCAAGGGCGTCACCATCGATTTCCGCTACAGTGAACCGCAACAGGTGGTTACCCTCTGGGGCTCGCGGCTGGATGGTTTTTCGATCCCGCTGGCGGTTCTACCCACCCGCACCCACGGGTCCATCATCGATCCGGAACGCGCCGACCGCGACAACCGCGAGGACATCGCCGAAACACCGGAGGAAAAGGCACAGCTTGGACAATTCATCCTGGAGGCTCTGGATTGTGCCGACTTCGACCAATACCGGCAGATCCAGCAGAAGTGGCAGGATTTCAGCGAGGCCACTGCGGCAAGGCGCACTCAATCCGATAACCCCGATTACTACCACCAATACATGCAGGCCAATTTCGACGTCAGCGACGATTGCGGTCAGCCGGTCAACGACTACTTTCTTGAGTTCTTCTCGAACACGGCCAGGAAGAATGACGACGCGAACGCCTATCTACACCGGTCCGTGATCGAAGACGTCAAGGTCAATTCGCAGAATCCGGCCGGCCGAAATCTGTATTTCGACCGCACGGATTTGCTGGAAGGCTACTATCCGCAAGTACCGGGTCGTGGCGACCCGGTGCTCTACCTGTCGATCTCGGCGGCATCGCCGGGCAAGAACATCAGCTATTTCGCCAGCCAGAAGACCGGCGCGGATATGCAGATTGCCGTCCACTACGAAGTGGATGAGACGGCCCGTTGGCTAAAGCACAATGCCACCCATTTCGTCCGCATCATCCTTCCTCGCCAGCCGGCCGAGAAGATATTTACCCTGACCCGTTACGACGAGGCATGACTGGCGCTGTGGTTCGATATCGGGAGTGTCGTGGTTTCCAGTCCGGGCCAATGGCCGGCAGGAGTCTCCTGGAGGGCGCATGGCAACTCTTTTTCAGCGGCCTCGGTGCTTCACTATCAGGTCATAGGCGAGCTGGATTTCCTTGGTCTTCTCGGTGGCCATGGCGATCATGTCGTCGGGCAGGCCTTGCCCGGTCAGCTTGTCAGGGTGGTACTGGCTCATCATCTTGCGGTATGAGCGCTTGATTTCCTGGTCGGAGTTTTCCGCGGTCACGCCCAGGGCCTTGTAGGCGTCTTCCAGGGCGTTACCGTCGCGTGATGCGCCTTCCGCGAAATGGCCCTGGTTGAGCACCATGTCCATGAGATGGCGATAGGTGGCCGAATCGTAGCCGAGCCGGGCGGCGATGTCGGACAGGAGGGCATCTTCAGACGGATGCAGTTGGCCGTCGGCCAGGGCCAGGGTGATCAGGTAGGACAGCAGCACTTCGCGCAGGCTGCGGGTATGTCCGCAGACCGACATGAAGCGGATGCAGACGGCGGCGAGGTCGGTTTCAGGATCCACGCCGCGCTTGAACAGGGTGATGGCCTGGGCACGGTGTTCCGCCGTCATGCCGAGTTTTCTGATCAGGTCCTCGGTGTGGGCGATCTCAGCCTCGGATACTCGCCCGTCGGCCTTGGCCAAGCGACCGATAGCGATGAACAGAGTCTCCAGGAAGACCGTCTGGCGCACCGCGTTGTGTAGGGGGATAGCGGCGCCGGTGCCGTAGATACGGACACGGTCGATGAACCACCCGACGACGAAGCCAAGGAGGGCGCCTGGAATGCCGGATAGGTAATAGCCTGCAATCAGGCCGATGATCTTGAACACGAACGCTCCAGTTTGAATTGCGTCCCAGCGGGAAGGAGATGGCAAACCCATATGGTAGCTCGGAAGCTGGCTGTGGTTGTGGCTAAGAGATACCTGCCCCTCGGTCTGGAACCACCCCGAGCGGCTGCTTTCCTGTTCGGCGAACGCGGACTTCCGACCCACAACGGCCATTGGGTCCAGCGAGTTGTCTGTCTCTTCCCGCCTCACAGCGGACGGACGGTTCGTCAGCGGTTCAAGGGCAGATATCCGAGTGGAGCGGTCATCTGGAGCACCTACTCATAGACAGTGGTCGGCCAAAGCCGACCATGGCCCGGTGGGCTGGCTCAGTCAACAATGCCGCAGACAGCAGCCGTTCGTCGAGAAGACACGGTCAAGGGCAGCTTCCCAACTCGGTGAACTCACCCTTCCACCTCACTCCAGCCGTTGGGCTTTTCGGAGCTATAACGGCAAGGTCCAGACTTGACTGGTGATACCGAGCACCTACCCCACTGCTACACCTCGGCCAAACCAGATGGAATGTAAAGATCCGGAGGGATTCATGTGTTTCTCACCCGCCGGTTAGGCTGGCCTCGTCAAGTCCGATACTCGGATGGAAGATGACACTCCGCACTTTGGTTTGGATATAGGCATCACCCGCACCGGCACACAGACCTCTAGCCGCACCCGCCACCAGACTTGTCACGTTTGAGCTGTAACACGATTCGTGGCTGAAAATCGAGTTCCTCAAACTCCATAGGACTCGGAGAGCACGACGTATAGCGGTCGCCGAGGGCTGCGTAAAAAACGTACCGCAACTGGTCGTCTACAGCAGTCGCACTAGGATGTAGCCCCGCATCTTGCGCGCCAAATGTAGCGATCCAGTGATTGACGCCGCCATCCAGGATGTACACATTTGGTACCTTGAAAGCGGCCAGAAGTTTCCATGCCCTGATCGCCGCGTTCTCATCGTTGCTGATGGCAATGAACACGGTGTTGGCCGCAGGCTCGGTCAACATGTCCGGGATGGCGGTCGCAAGCTTGTCCAGGGGAACATTGATAGCGTCGGCAAGGTGGTAGAGGTTGTAGTCGGCCTCGCTGCGCACATCGAGGTAGACCGGCTTGATTTCCTGCTGATAACGCACCTTGAAAGCCTCGGCCGGTGAGACGAACACCAGACGCTTGCTTAACATTTCATCGGCGCTGTACACATGGCTCAGGGTCTGATCCTTGCCATCAGCCTGCTTGATTACCTCGCTGCGCTTGAAGCTCAAACGCTGGTAGCGTTCCTCCAATGACGGACTGCCAATGGCCACCACCCCCAACGCCAAGCCCAGCAGGCCCACCGCCCCAACCTTGCGCAGCATGGGTTCGCGGCTCAGGTTCTTGCCGCCGAAGATGCGCTCAAGTTGCTCGGCGCCCCAGAACATGAATAGCGCCATCACCACGACGATCAGAACCAAGGTCGACGGCGAGAGGCCGAACACCTGGTCCAGAGTGAGTCGGCCGTAGTAACCGGCGTTGTTGTACCAATGGTCGAAGTAGCGTTCGGTTTCGCCGAAGAGGAACGCGCCGACAAATCCTCCCAGCATGAACAACATCCCGTCGATCTTGCCGGTGGAGGCCGAGGCCAGCGAGGTCGTCGGGCAGAAGCCGCCGATGATGAAACCGACCCCCATGATGAGCCCGCCCAGCACACCCGAGCCGAGGTAGGTGGGATTGACCCAGACCTGACTGAAATCGATCAACCCCAGCCCGATGGCGCCAAACAGCAAGGTCATCGCCACGGCGATCGCCGTGAACATGACCTTGAGCACCGTGAGTTCCTTGAAATAGAACTGAGCCGCCAGTTTTCGCGAGTCGCCAAACCCCGCCGATTCGAGGGTGTAACCGAAGGCAACACCGATGCCGCCGAAGACAACGTACGTCCACGGATTGGCGGCGCTCACCGCCGTAAAGGATTCCAAGGGGAAACTCATGTCCTGCTCCTCGGTTGGGGCCGGGCTGACCAGGTCGGCGCCAATTGCAACGGACTCATAGCCACAGTTTTCTCATGAAATAGGCGAGCGCATAAGCGCCGCCAAAGATCGCAAGCATGATTACCCAGGATCCGGCTGCCAGCGTGACGCCGCCTGACAGCGCCTGACCCGAGGTGCATCCGCGGGCCATGCGCGCGCCGTACAGAAAGATCATGCCGCCCAAGAAGGCCATCAGCCAGCGCAGGGGGTTGGAGATATTCGGGCCCTTGGTCGTAGTCAGCTTCAGCCGACCGTTTCGGGCGCCCGACATGAAGCCACCCAGCAAGGCGCCGAAGAACACCGGCACTATCCAGTCGTCCAGCGGGTTCTTGTCGCCACCGGCCATCTTTAGAAGATACGGCGTGTTGTCGACGTGCGCCGGCGCCACCAGATCGACCACCAAGGCATCGATGCGGCTGGTCGCGCCGGAGGATCCCAGGCCATTGCCGGTCAGCAGGAAGGCCAGAAAAAGGATGACTCCGAGTATGGCCCCGGCAAGGTAAGGATGCAGGTAAGCCTTTTCCGGTCGGTTGAATATCGATCTAAGCCATTGCATTGCAATCTCCAGTCTGATTTTCAAAGCGGCAGCGCGGGCGCTTCAGCCACTGACATGCTGATCATGATCTTCGACCTCTTCATAGCCCGTGACCATGCCCCGTATGGCCTCCAGCGGCGTTGTGCCGGTCGTCGTCAAATAAACATGCGCGACGATGAAAGCGCCAAACAGCCAGGCCACCAAGGTATGCAACGGTGCCAACAACGGCAGGCCGCCCAGGGCGAGCGCCAGTTCCGGCGCGCGCTGAACACCCCACATCAGTGCGCCGGTTACGATCTGCAGCGGCAGCAACACATTCAGAATGCCAAAGTAGGTCAGTTTCTGAAGCGGGTTCATCCGAGCATCAGGGCGCTTCTCGAAAGGATGGGGTTCGCCCTTGAAGATGCCCGATATATAGTACTTGGCCTGTCGAATGGCATCGTCGAAGAAGCCGTAGGGCCGCGGGATGAATTCCTGCATGCGTTCGGTGGCCACGTGGTAGAAGAGCGACAGCGCCGCATTGATCACAAGCAGGGCCGCGAGTATGTTGTGCAGCGACACGACGCTGTCGAACGAGAACACGGCAAACAGGTCCGGGCGATGGATGATCAAGCCGGTCAGCAGCAAGATGACGATGCTGATCGCCTGCAGCCAATGCCAGAAGCGGCGGTAGGCTTCGTACATGTACACTCGCCGTATCGATTCATGTCCAGGCGGGCGTTTTCTGAACGCAAGATAACGCCCCCCGCCATGGACGGTCACGCCCAACAGGGTACCCAAAAATGCCAGCGCGCCGAGGCCATCGACCCAGTCGAGGCGGCTGGACCCGAATACATATAAATGGTCGCGGGCCGGCACGGGCTGATAAAACAACGCACCGTCGCCTCGCCGTATCAGATCGCCGGAGCCGCTGACGTTGTTGTTCGCATTGAAAACGGGCGAAACGGGTGCGAAGCTCGCCAGTTGCATGCCTTTGGTCACGCGCGAGCCTGCGCTATGGCAGGCTTGGCAGTCGTTGAGCACATATTCGCCGCGAGTGACGTTGTGGTTGATGCTGAAGGGCTGAACCTGACCTTCCATGTGCACGTTTTGCAGCCCCAGCTTGGCAAAGCGCGCCTTGACCACGGCTTCCTTCCGTGGCGAGTCCATGCGCAACTCCGCGGGGCTGATGGCGCCGTCATGATTGCTGTCGAACGTGGCGACGATGTCGGCCGCGTAGGCGCCGCCATCCAGGTACGCGGCCTTCAGGTCCTGAAGCCGTACCGGACGCTTGCCGCCCTTGGCGTCTTCGTAGACCCAATAGAACGTGGTGATCAGGTTGTAGGGCGCCAACTGGGATGTGCCGTCCACGTTGTTCCGCTGCAGCAGCACCGGCTCGAAGCCGGTCACCAGTGAGCGGACGTCGCCGGGCGCGCCGTCCACGCCCCGGCAGCTGCGCTGCGCAGCGCCGTCAATGCCGATGACGGTCCAGTCGTAGGACTGGATCGCCGGCGCATACATCTTGGGGATGTGACAGCTCTCGCAGGCCAGGGCGACCATGTGCCTCTCGACATAGGGCAGCCAGGCCTGGTGACGGGCCGTGGCGTCGTGACAATTTTCGCAGCGGCGCATGGTGTTCTTGTACTCGGGCGCGACGTGAACCTGCGCGCTCTGGCCGCGCGCGAAGTTGTGGTCGGGCCGTTGCAGGTAGTCCCCGATATCGAGGGCCCGCGGGTCGTAGCGCAGGTGCGACGGCTCCTTGCCCTGGACGTGGTTGACGTGGGCCGGATTGTTCAGCGCGTGGTGGCAGTCGGTGCACTTCAGCTGGCGCTGGGCATGGATGTCCCAGGGTCGACGCAGCGCCGCCTTGCCGGCCAGGTTGACGCCCGATGCATCGATCCGTTGCGATGCCACGACCTGTCCGGTCGTCGCCGTCTGCGGGTAGTCCAGATTGCAGGCACTGAGCAGGACGGGCGCGTCGCCCGCGGGATGCACCTCGCCATGGCAGGCGGCGCAATTGGCGTTGGTCGGGGCCTGGATGCCCAGGTACTTGCTGTCGACGAGGCCGCCCGCGGTGAAGGTTGCCCGATTCCACACCCACCCTTTGCCATCGGCCTCGACGATGTTCAATCCGGAAAGCGTCGCCGTGTTGGCATCGGCAAAGTGGCCGGCGCGAATCGCCGCCTTGCGCGCCGCCAGATTGGGCCGCTCCAGATGACAGAGGAAGCAGTTCATTTCCATGCTCCCGGATGCGGACCAGTTCCACACGGTGCGCTGGCCGGCGGCATCGAGCACCGACGTTTCCGGGTCGCCGTCTCGCGCGGTCAGCTCAGTCAGCGGCCGGCCGGCGCGCGACGTCGTGGCCGGTCCGCCACCGACCACGCGCTCGCCGTTGAGCATCAGCCATCCCGCGGTCGACAGGTCGAGCCGCTCGTCGCCCGCCTGGGTCAGGAAGCGATAGCGCAGCGGGTCCCACTGGCCGAACAGGCCGGGGCTGGAATCCAAAGTCTTGCCGGAGGGCGTGAAGGTGCTCAGGCCCAGATCCGCATGGAAGGCATGCGAGGCGATGAACGCGGTGTCGTGGCATTGGCCGCAGGTCTTCATCGTCGACACCGGCTGACCACTCTTGAGCACGTTCACCGCGTCGGCATCGAGCAGGGCGAAATTGGGGTGCATGCTTCGCATCGAAGGCTGCGGCGCGGATGCTGTGACCTGAGTGGCTGGATTGGCAGCGGCAAGCACAGTCGTGCTGGTCAGCAAGGCAATCCAAAGGGCACGTGTCAGGGTGCTCATGGCAGTTTCCTCCCACCCCACTTGACCGGATCACCGGCATAACCCAGGGCCTTCCAGTCCATCCGGCCGGGCTTGCCGGTGGCGGAATGGCAGGCGTCGCACTGCAGGGCCTTGTCGGCCGCCTGCACCATGTGCGTGGTTTCCCAGTACATGTAGGTTTCGGTGAAGCCGTATTGCCCGCTGTAGGCCAGCCCGGTGATGGGCTCCGCGAGCTTGAATGCCTGATCCCAGTTGAAATGGGTCCAGAAGCCGTCCTTGCCGGAGGTCACCGGCTGCAGCAGGTAGCCGTTGACCTTGTCGTAGGGCTGTTTCGCGACATGCAGCTTGAACGGAAAAATCCGCGCCGTCGGATCCTTGATGCTGCCGGCCGGCTTGTTGATGTAGGTCGGGCCGTTGCGGCTGATCGGATCGCCGAGGATATAGCGGTATTCGTTGTTGCCGTTGAACCAGAGGTAGGTCGGCGCGAAATTCGCTGAGTAGCTGAATTCACCCTTGATCTTCAGGTAGGTGTAGTGGTCTTCCTTGCGCCCGTCCTGCCCGGCCTTCGACCAGTCCCAGGTCACCTTCGTCGGCTCTTCCCGCGCGATCGCCGGGATGTGGCAGGTCTGGCAGGCGACCGATTTCAGATGCGTGGCGATGCGTTCGTCCTTGTGGATACTGCCCTTGTGGCACTGCTCACAGGACACCTGCTCGGCGGGATCGATCGTGTAGTTGTCGGCGAGTGCGCGGCCGAGAACTTGATGCTTGCGGGTGACATGGCAGTCACTGCACTGCAGGTTATGCTTGCCGCCCATGTGTACGTCCAGCGCACGGTCCGGAAAGTACTGGCTCTCGTCGAGATCGCCGTGCTTGACGGCGTTGCCGCCGCCACCGTCGAAATGGCACCTGCCGCAATTTTCCCGGGTGGTTGCACGCACACTCCTGGCGGCGGCAAGGAGATCGACGGACTCGGCCGGATTGCCGAACAAGCCTTTGCTATAGGTGCCGGCGTCGGCATGGCAGACGAGGCAGTCGACGTTCTCTGGATTGGCCTGTTGCGCCTCCTTGCCAGCCTCCCAGCCATAGCCGGCGTGGCAGGTCATGCACTTGTTCTCGTTGCCCTGCGCGCCGATGCAAAAATTGTTGATTTGGTTGATCTTGCCGATGGTGACCGGCCCCTTGCGCCAGGGCACCTCAAAGGCTTTCGACTGCCAAGTCCAGTGCGAGGTCTTCATCAATTCGGCAGCCGCGTCCTTGTGGCAGACCAGGCAAGCGCGCGTGACGTCCTGGCCAGTCTTGAAGTCGCCCTTGACGATGTCGTGATGGTCGACATGCGCACTCTTGGCTGGAATATTCGTCGCCGCGTCCCGTGACGGCTTAAACAACGGATGCTGATAGACATAGGGAACGATGATCAGCAGTCCGATGGCGAACAGACCAAGAATCCAACGTGGAAATCGTATGTTCATCAGGAGGTCCCCTTGAGCGTTGCTACGAAGATCCCTCCCCCATACACGATTAATTTCACCCCGCCGGGCGTCGATGCAGCCAAGCAACAGGTTTTACCTATCATGTCGCTACCCACATCGATTAAAAACACAATAGTTATTGTTATCCAAATATCCTCTTAGAACATTAGTTCATACTTTTTTACTTTCTTGGATTTTTTTGCTGATTTTTCCTGGCCTAGCCGCCTGTTGGACTTGAACTTTCCAACGAGGGCATATCCGCATCAGTAACCTGACGTCGAACGAAGCAGGCTCAGTGATCGAGTTGGGGCGAAAGCTTGAATTCGCCTGGTTTGAAAAGCTGCCGTTGACCATGACTTTTCGATAAAAGGCGGCTGTCCCCGGCATTGCCGACCCAGGTAGCCCAAGTATCGAAGGTCAGCTCAGGTCGAGGCCCTTCCATAGGCTGTCAGGCAAGTATCCGAGTCAACCGGCCCCATGAATGACAGCTTCAAGGTAAGCGTGACAGACAGCTTGAGGTTCTCTTCTGACCTTGAGTTCCGAGCCAGCTATGACCGCTTCTGGCCAAGCTCGGAAATACAACCCGCCAAGGTCGCTTCCAGATTGCGGCCGTTGGATTCGCGGTTTGCTGAGCCAGTCGGCGGCAACCGCCGCGAAAGCCAAGTTCCGATTAATCTGAATCGGTACAATTTGGCATGACCGCCCTATCCCAGCTCCATGCAGATATCGACGTGCGCGTGCAGGACATTCGTGGAAGTCGTCCCGACTGGTTGTGCGGCAAGGGCTGCGACAGTTGTTGTCGGCGGCTCGCCGAAGTGCCGCAACTGAGTGGAGCCGAATGGGGCTTGTTGCGGGAGGGTCTGGCCGCGTTGCCGCGAGAACGCTTGCGCGCGGTAAGCCGGGATATGGCCATCCTGGCCAGCCAGCCGACGCGCCCCATCGTTTGCCCGTTGCTGGATCAACCTGCCGGCGAGTGCATGGTCTATGCGCAGCGTCCGGTGGCCTGTCGTACCTACGGCTTCTTTGTTCAGCGCGAACTGGGGCTTTATTGCCAAGACATTGAATCGCTCGTGGCCGATGGAGCCTTGGCCGACGTTGTATGGGGCAACCACGATGCGATCGATCACCGACTGGGCGAGTTGGGAGACAATCTGGCGCTGACCGAGTGGTTCGAGCGCTGGGAGAGTGGAAAATAGGTGGCTGGGCACCCGGTGATGTGGAATCAAGGGCACCGCACCCGCTACAGAGCATAGGGAAAGAAATCATGGAGGTTGTCGCGGTCATCGACTTTGAAACGACGGGGTTGTCGCCAGACTATGGCGATCGCGCGACGGAGATTGCCGCTGTCCTGATCGAGGACGGCCAGGTCGTGGATCGGTTTCAGAGCCTGATGAATGCAGGGGTGCGCATTCCGGCTTTCATCACCGAGCTTACCGGTATCACCGACGCAATGGTTCGGAAGGCGCCGCCTGCGGCCGACGTTATGCGCGACGTGTCTGATTTTGTGGGCGACTATCCCCTTGTTGCACACAATGCCTCGTTCGATAGCCGGTTTTGGGATGCCGAGCTCAAACATGTCCACCGAAAACGCCGGCAGGAATTCGCCTGTTCCATGCTCGTGGCGCGCCGACTGTTCCCGCAGGCACCGAGCCATAAACTTGGTGTGCTCATCGAGTATGCCAAGCTTCCCGTCACAGGTCGCTACCACCGGGCGCTGGCGGATGCCGAGATGGCCGCCAGCCTGCTCTTGCATATGGAAGAGGAACTGCGTCGGCGTTACCAGCTCCGCGATGTACCGCATGAACTTCTGCGCAAAATCCAGAAGGTGCAAAAACAGCAGTTGGACACGTGTGTGGAACGCTATCGACTTACATCGGTTACTAACCGATAAGTAGCGACTCTCATGCGCCCAACTCATGCAACTGCTGCCGTGCCCGTTTGCCAAAGCGGCCTATGTCAGGCACAGACGCTTGCCGGCGTCTGGTCAGTCGGCCGGGCCGGTCGCTTCCGTCAGCGTCTGCTTCAGCAACTCGGCCGGGACGTCGCCGGTGATGTAGCACTCGCCCACCTTGCGGAACAGGACGAAGCGCATCCGGCCGGCCTCGACCTTCTTGTCTACGCCCATGTGGTTCATATAGGCCTCGGCGCCCAGGTCGGGGGCGACGGTGGGCAGCTTGGCGCGCTTGAACAGGGCGTCGATGCGCTCGACGTCGGCCTGGCTGATGTTGCCCATGCGGCGCGACAGGTCGGCCGCCATCATCGTCCCGGCCGAGACGCCTTCGCCATGCAGCCAGACGCCGTAGCCCATGCCGGCCTCGATGGCGTGGCCGAAGGTGTGGCCCAGGTTGAGCAGGGCGCGCTGGCCGGCCTCGCGCTCGTCGGCGGCGACCACCTCGGCCTTGTTCTCGCACGAGCGCCGGATGGCATAGGCGAGCGCCTCGGGATCGCGCGCGACCAGGCGGTCCATGTTCGCCTCCAGCCAGTCCAGGAAAGGCAGGTCGCGGATCAGGCCGTACTTGATCACCTCGGCCAGGCCGGCCGACAACTCGCGCTCGGGCAGGGTGTTCAGGGTGGTGGTATCGGCCAGCACGACCTGGGGCTGGTAGAAGGCGCCGATCATGTTCTTGCCGAGCGGGTGGTTGATGCCGGTCTTGCCGCCGACCGAGGAATCGACCTGGGCGAGCAGGGTGGTGGGCACCTGGATGAACGGCACGCCGCGCTGGTAGGACGCGGCGGCGAAGCCGGTCAGGTCGCCGATGACGCCGCCGCCGAGGGCGATCAGAGTGGTCTTGCGCTCGGCCCGGTTGGTCAGCAGGGCGTCGAAGATCAGGTTCAGCGTTTCCCAGTTCTTGTAGGCCTCGCCGTCGGGCAGGACGATGGGCAGTACCTCGACGCCGGCCCCGGTCAGGGTGCGGGTCAGGCGGTCCAGGTAGAGCGGCCCGACCGTGGTGTTGGTGACGATGGCGACCCGCTTCTGCTGCAGGTGCGGCAGGATCAGGTCGGCCCGGTCCAGGAGGCCGGCGCCGATGTGGATGGGGTAGCTGCGGTCGCCGAGGTCGACGGTAAGGGTTTGCATGGCTTCGCTAACGGGACAGAATGTCCGCCATTATAAACAGCCCGGCCGTATCCCCTCCGAGATGAAGATCGCCACCTGGAACGTCAACTCCCTCAAGGTCCGCCTGCCCCATCTGCTCGACTGGCTGGCGACCGAGTCGCCCGACGTGGTCTGCCTGCAGGAAACCAAGACGACCGATGAGGTGTTTCCGGTCGCCGAGCTCGAACAGGCTGGCTACAAGTCGGTTTTTTCCGGCCAGAAGACCTATAACGGCGTCGCCATCCTGAGCCGGACCGAGGCGACCGACGTGGTGATGGGCATCCCGGGCTTTGCCGATGAGCAGAAGCGGGTGCTGGCCGCCACCGTCGACGGCACCCGGGTGATCTGCCTGTACATCCCCAACGGCCAGAGCGTCGATTCCGACAAGTACCAGTACAAGCTGGCCTGGCTGTATGCCCTGCAGGGCTGGCTGAAGGCCGAACTGGCCGCGCATCCCCGACTGGTCGTGCTGGGCGACTTCAATATCGCGCCGGAAGACCGCGACTGCCACGACCCGGTCGCCTGGGCCGGCCAGGTGCTCTGTTCCGATCCCGAGCGGGAGCATTTCCGCGACCTGCTCGGCCAGGGCCTGAAGGACGCCTTCCGGCTGTTCGATCAGGACGACAAGGCCTATTCCTGGTGGGACTACCGGCAGGGCGGCTTCCGGCGCAACCTGGGCCTGCGCATCGACATCATCCTGGTCACGGAAGAACTCGCCGCCGCCTGCAGGAATTGCCGCATCGACCGCACGCCGCGCGCCTGGGAACGGCCCTCCGACCACGCCCCCGTGGTGGTTGAAATCGAGCTCTGACGCGGCCTGCGTAGATTTACGGACCTACTTGGCATAAACCATGCATATGGTGTTTAGTGCTGGTGGTAACCGCTATATTTAGTGTATTGTTGCCGCCTTGGGTGCAACGTTCAAGGGGAGAAAATCAATGCAAGAGGCACTGTTCCAGGAACTGGACGAGCAGGACATCTCGATCGAGGTCCTGCTGGAAAAATACGCCAAGGGTCACGAGAAAAACGTCACCGACGTGCGTCAGCGGGTCGCCCGCGCCCTGGCCGCAATCGAGGACAAGAAGACCCGCGCGCAGTGGGAACGGCGCTTCTTCGAGGCCATGGAGGCCGGCTTCATCCCCGGCGGCCGCATCAACTCCGCCGCCGGCACCGAACTGCAGGCCACCCTGATCAACTGCTTCGTGCAGCCGGTGGGCGACGCCATCTCCGGCGTCTCCGAGGGCAAGCCCGGCATCTACAACGCCCTCGAAGAGGCGGCCGAGACCATGCGCCGGGGCGGCGGGGTCGGCTACGACTTCTCCACCATCCGGCCCAAGTGCTCGCTGGTGAAGGGCACCCAGTCGCGCGCCAGCGGCCCGATCTCCTATATGCGGGTGTTTGACCGCTCCTGCGAGACCGTCGAGTCGGCCGGCTCCCGGCGCGGCGCCCAGATGGGCGTGCTGCGCTGCGACCACCCGGACATCGAGGATTTCATCCACGCCAAGGACAGCGGCGACCTGAAGAACTTCAACATCTCGCTCGGCGTCACCGACCTCTTCATGCAGGCCGTGCAGGACGACGGTGACGTCGAACTGGTGCACAAGGCCGTGCCCGGCGAAGAGCAGATGAACGCCGGCGCCTACCAGCGCGGCGACGGCCTCTGGGTCTATCGCAAGGTCAAGGCGCGCGAGCTGTGGGCGCAGGTCATGCATTCCACCTACGACCATGCCGAGCCGGGCGTGCTGTTCATCGACCGCATCAACAAGGACAACAACCTCGGCTACTGCGAAACCATCGAGGCGACCAATCCCTGCGTCACCGCGGATACCTGGGTGCAAACCTCCGCCGGCCCGCGTCAAGTGAGCGACCTGATCGGCAAGCCGTTCCTGGCACGAGTCGATGGCGCCGACCATGCCTCCGGCGTGGAAGGTTTTTTTCGTACCGCTACCAAGCCGATCGTTCAACTAGCGACCCGCGAGGGATATAGCCTCAAGCTCACCATGGATCATCAGGTGCGGCGCGTGACTGCGTTCACCCGTTATCGCACTGAAACAGAATGGTGCGCGGCCGGTGATCTGAAGGCGGGCGACAGGGTGTTGCTCAACGATCACCGTGCCAATTGCGAATGGTCCGGTAGCTACGGACGGCATGAGGGCTACCTGATGGGATTGCTGCTTGGCGACGGCACCATCAATAAGGATGCCGCCGTGCTTTCAGTCTGGCGCAACGCGGCAGCGGCAGTGGCCAACGGCGCCGCCGCGACGCTGGCCGATGGCGTGGCGGCCATGATGACGGAAGCCCTGGCCGCCGCCCATACCCTGCCGCACCGCGCCGACTTCGCCGGATGGTCCGAGGTGGCTGGGCGAGGCGAATACCGTCTGTCAACTGCGGCCATCCGCGATTTGGCCTTTGAACTGGGCATCCTGCCGGGCGGCAAGGTTGTTACCGCGGATATGGAGCAGTGTTCCAGCGAGTTTTATCGTGGCTTCCTGCGTGGCTTCTTCGATACCGATGGCTCGGTGCAAGGAAGCCAGGCCAAGGGCGTATCCGTGCGGCTGGCGCAATCGGACCTGTCCGTCCTGCACGCGGTGCAACGTATGCTCCTGAGGCTGGGGGTTGCGTCTGCCATCTATCGGGATCGCCGGGCCGCCGGCAGCGCCCGTCTTCCGGACGGCAAGGGCGGCATGGCTGACTACGCCACGCGCTCCCAGCACGAGTTGGTAATCAGTGGCGAGAATCTGCTCTGTTTCCGCGAATGGGTCGGTTTCGCCGACAGCGACAAGGCCGGCCGTCTGGATGCGCTGCTGGCCGGTTACAAGCGCACTCTCAACCGCGAACGGTTTACTGCCTGCGTCGAGGCGGTGGTCCCGGCCGGGATGGAAGATGTCTACGACGTCCAGGTGCCCGGCATCAACGCGTTCGATGCCAATGGCCTGCACGCGCACAACTGCGGTGAGCAACCACTTCCGCCCTACGGCTGCTGCTGCCTGGGCTCGATCAACCTGACCCGGTTCGTCAAGTCCGGTTTCCTGGCCGAGGCCGAGTTCGATTTCACCGGCCTCGGCAAGACCGTCGCCACGGCCGTGCGCATGCTCGACAACGTGCTCGAAATGACCGCCTGGCCGCTCGACAAGCAGCATGCCGAGGCCCAGTCCAAGCGCCGGATCGGCCTCGGTTTCACCGGCCTGGGCGATGCCATGGTCATGCTTGGCCTGCGCTATGACACCGACGCCGCGCGCGCCTTCGCCGGCCGGGCCGCCGAGTTCATGCGCGATGAGGCCTACACGGCCTCGGTCGAACTGGCCAAGGAGCGCGGCGCCTTCCCGCTCTTCAACGCCGACCTCTACCTGTCCGGCAGCACCTTCGCCTCGCGCCTGCCGGCCGAGTTGAAGAACGACATCCGCACCCACGGCATCCGCAACTCGCACCTGCTCTCCATCGCCCCCACCGGCACCATCTCGCTGGCCTTCGCCGACAACGCCAGCAACGGCATCGAGCCGCCGTTCTCCTGGTACTACACGCGCAAGAAGCGGATGCCGGACGGCGGCACCAAGGAATACCAGGTCGAGGACCACGCCTACCGGATCTACCGCGACCAGGGCGGCGACATGGCAAACCTGCCGAACAGCTTTGTCACCGCGCTGGAAATCTCCGCCATGGACCACATGAAGATGGTCGCGGCGGTGGCCCCGTTCGTCGATTCGGCCATCTCCAAGACCGTCAACGTGCCGGCCGAATACCCGTTCGACGAGTTCGGCGAACTCTACAGCGCCGCCTGGCGCGCCGGCCTCAAGGGCATCACCACCTACCGGCCCAACGCCGTGCTCGGCAGCGTGCTTTCGGTCGAGAAGGAAAAGGCCGCGCCGCAGGACTTCCAGGTCAGCGACGTCAACCGCCGCATCGAGATCAAGAACGTCCCGGCGCCGGTGCTGGAATCGCTCAAGTGGCCCGGCCGGCCCAAGCTGCCCGGCGGCAACATGGCCTGGAGCTACATGATCGAATCGCCGCACGGCAGCTTCGCCCTCTTCGTCGGCCACGTCGAGAACGGCGGCGGTAAGGCCTGGCCGTTCGAGCTGTGGGTCAACGGCGCCGAACAGCCGCGCGGCCTCGGCGCCCTGGCCAAGTCCCTGTCCATGGACATGCGCGCCAACGACCGCGCCTGGCTGAAACTCAAGCTGGAATCGCTGGCCAAGACCCGCGGCGACGACGCCTGCTTCATCCCCTTCCCGCCCCACGGCGAGTTGCGCTCGGTGCCCAGCATGGTCGCCGCCATGGCCCAGATCGTGTTGTGGCGCCTGGAGCAGATCGGCGCCCTGGAGGCCGGCGGCCCCAGCCCGCTGATCGACGTCCTGTTCAGCCACAAGGAACCCAAGACCGGCACCGACGGCACCCTGTCCTGGACCGTCGACGTGCTCAACCCCGCCTCGGAAGACGACTTCGTCCTCGGCCTCAAGGAGATCACCCTGCCCGACGGCGTGACCCGGCCCTACTCGGTCTGGCTGTCCGGCGACTATCCGCGCGCCCTGGACGGTCTGTGCAAGCTGCTCTCGCTCGACATGCGGGTGATCGACCCGGCCTGGATCGGCATGAAGCTGCGCAAGCTCCTGAACTACCAGGAACCGCTCGGCGACTTCATGGCCAAGATCCCCGGTTCCGAGAAGAGCCAGACCTGGCCGTCCACGGTGGCCTATGTCGCCCAGCTCATCATCCACCGCTACGCCATGCTCGGCCTGCTCACCGAGGACGGCCAGCCGATCCAGCAGATGGGCATCCTGCAGGAACCCGCCCCGGCCGGCCAGGCGCCCGCCGCGATGCCGGCGATGAAGGGCAAGCGCTGCAAGGAGTGCGGCAACGAGACAGTGATCCGCAAGGACGGCTGCGACTTCTGCACCGCCTGCGGGGCGGTGGGGGCGTGCGGGTAGTTTTGGTGTGGGTTACGCCATAAGCCGCAGGCGTTGACACCGCAAGTTGCAAATAAATCACTGCACCAAGGCCCATTCCCACGTTGGATGGGCCTTTTCTATTTGTGTTTGCTGTCGGTCACCCGAGGCAGGCAAAGGGCGACTTATAGGATAAGTCCTTCGCGATTTTTTACAGCGTCAACTATTAGCTTGAGGGGCAGCCCCAGAAATCGGACCGGGCTAGCCTGGAAATTTCCGGCTTTGGCGATCTCTCATTCGATGACCAGGGGCATGGGGGAATAGAGCTGAAAATCATCGACCGAGAAATGATTGGTGTGCTCGAAGCGCACTTCGATCTTCCTTGCCGTCTTGGGAACATCGTAATCGGCAGACAGATCCAGCTTGACGCGGAATTCCTGCAAGGGCTTCAGCTCCAGGAAATCGTCCGGCGGGGCCCGCTTCTTCATCATCCCCAGATAGGGAATCTCCACCCCGTCGGCCTTGACGATGAACAGCTTGTTGGCGAGGCGTCCGCCAAACCCGATGCTGGGCTTGTCGAACCGGACGACCCGGTCGGTGCCGTTCTCGATCACCAGTTCGACCGTCAGCGGCTTCCGGTCAACCGGTTTCAAACCGACCGGCCATTTTGCGATGCGTGATTTCCTGCTCTTCAGATCGACCCGATAGACCGTGGCCCGTTCATCCGTGACCAGGATCGTCGAGTCGCTCTCCTTCGCCATGGCGGCGACGAACACGTCCTGCACATCTGTCTCAAGAATGTCGTCGTATTTGTAGCGGTAGAGGGTCAGCTCCCACAGGATCCTGCCGGTCTTGATCTCGGTCGCCCGGAACAGACCGAGGACCCCCCACACCGCCTCATAGCGGATGCCATCGATCTCGACAGGCTTCACCCGCGCAGGAGCAATACGGCTCGCCATCCTCTTCGGGCCGCCCTGTCCTGAAGTCATCCCGCTCTTGCTGTTCGTCATCGCCAAAGCCTCTGTCGCCGCTGCTGCCCCGGTCGAAAGACACGCAGAAGCCGCAAGCCAAAAGATCAACAGGAAGAATTTAATCATGAACCGCATGATACGTCGGTGTTTCCGCAAAGAGCAGCATCGTGCGGCCATACGCCCTTCTGCACGGCTGCAATCAGGGGAGGGCGACAGGCTGTTCAGGCCGATAACGCGCCCACTCCCAGCCTCAATCACGGCATACGACAGATCGCAAGCCGCACGGCACGGCCATAGGGCAAGCACATCCCGGACGGAAAAATTCCGTCCGGGATCCCGATCCGGCGCGACCAGGCAGCACAAGCCCATCGCACGAGGAAACCGCCATGCATGACCCCCTGCCACTGTTGCAGGCGTGTGTCTTTCCCGCCCCGCGGCTGGCGCGGACCCCTGTTTTTCGCGTATTCCCTGATCGGTGTTAGCCTGACCCGGTCGCCCCGGCATCGAGGGGCTGTCCTAGAGTGCCTTTTCGGCCTGCATGCCTCTTCCGGAGACGAGTTGTGCCCGTTGGAACGGAGCTTTCCGTGGTTCCACCGTGGTCATTCCCGATGTGAGGCGTCCATGCAAGACTGTCTTGAGCCGGCTTTGGCGATCGCCCCTGTCCCGGTGTCCGGCGAAGATAACGCGCTCTGGCTGCAATGCTGGCGCGATCGCGCGACCGGTTTCCACCAGGCCGCGCCGAACCCGCTCCTGCTGCGTTTCTGGCCGGGCCTGGGGCTGGCCGCGGGCAGCCGGATATTCGTTCCGCTTTGCGGCAAGAGCCTGGACATGCTCTGGTTGGCCGGGCAGGGATACGAGGTGATCGGCGTCGAGTTGAGCCCCATCGCGGTTCGGGCCTTCTTCAAGGAACACCAATTGCAGCCGGTGCGGAGCCAGGTCGGTCCGTTCACATTGTGGCGGGCCGGCCGCATCGGCATCTTGTGCGGGGATTATTTTGCCCTGACCGGCGCCGAGTTCGGCTGGATCGATGCCGTTTACGATCGCGCCGCCCTGACGGCCTTGCCGGAGGCGATGCGCCGGCGGTACGTGGCCCATCTGAAGGCCATCCTGCCGGTGGCAAGCAAGGTTTTCCTGCTCACCACCGAGGTGCCGGAAGCGGACCTGACGCCGGTCCGGATGCTGGCCGCGGATGCGGAAATCGTCACGCTGTACGCGGAGGCCTTCGAGATCGAGTTGGCGCATGTCGAGCAGGCCTTCGAGGCCGATCCTGCCGATCGGGACGGCCTGCCGGAACCCGTGGTGCGCAAGGTCTACCGGCTCACGCCGAAGTCGGCCTAGGTCGGGTTTCGCCGGCTGCGCGGTGCCGAAACCCTTCGGTTCGGGCTTGGTTTATACTGCGCCGCAACATTTGCATCGAGTCCTTTTGCCGTCGGCGCCGCGAATCAGGCGGGGGCGGAAAACCAGCCATGTCCTCTGCCCTTAAATACCTCGCCGGCGCGCACTGTTCCGGGCTTGATCGTTCGTTTGCGTCCCTGACATGTCCCTGATCTACGTCCTCGATCTATGTGCCGTCTCCATCTGCGCCATCACCGCGACTTTGGAGGCGCGCCGCAGCGAACTGGACCTGTTCGGGGTGACCGTGATTGCGATCATCGCCGGCATCGGCGGCGGTACGGTGCGCGACATCCTGCTCGGGCGCCTGCCGGTGTACTGGATACACGACGCGACCTACGTGGCGGTGGGAATGACGGCGGGGGTGCTGACCTTCTTCCTGGCCCGGCGCCTGCGTCTGCCGAAGAACTTCTTCCTGATCCCGGATGCCCTGGGCATGGCGCTGTTCACCGTGATCGGCACCAGCATCGCGCTCAATCTGGGCACGCCGTGGCTGATCACGGCGCTGATGGGAGTGGTCACGGCGGTGTTCGGCGGCGTGATCCGCGACATCCTGTGCAACGAGGTGCCGCTGATCTTCCGCACCGACATCTATGCCACCGCCTCGCTGGCGGGGGCGCTGCTGCTGATCGGCCTGGATGCGTCGGGCCTCGGCCACAACGCGGCGGTGTGGCTGGCCATGCTGGGCACCGTCGCGATCCGCCTGGCGGCGATCCGCTGGCACATTCATCTGCCGCGCCTGCGCGACGAGGGATGAACTGCGGCCATGGCTTGTGCATCCGGGCAATGGACCTTAGCATCGACGCTCAGGGAGCCAACGGGAGGCCGCTGATCCAGAGCCCCAATAACCGATTCGGTAACCTTTATGCGAAACAGGCTGGTCTGCATCGTCAATAACTACAACTACGCGCACTATCTGCCGCAATGCCTGGACTCCGCGCTCAGGCAGGGCTTCGACAGGATAGTCGTCGTCGACGACGGCTCCGGCGACGGCTCCCAGGCCATCATCGAGACCTATGCCGGCAAATCCGCCAGCATCATTCCGATCGTCAAGCCGAACGGCGGCCAATTGTCCTGCTTCAATGCCGCGGCGAAATATGTCGAGGAGGGCGACCTGGTGTTCTTTCTCGATGCCGACGACCTGCTGCCGCGGAATTACGCCAGCGAAGTCGCCCGGGTGGCCGCCCAGGAGAAGGCGGATTTCTATTTCTGCGAGGCGGTCCAGTTCACCGATGAGCAGGAATGTCCTGCGGAGGCCCGGATTTCCGACGCCGCCCACATGGTCCTGCCGCTGACCAGCGCGCTGACCCTGGCCAGCCAGCGCTGGATCGGCTCGCCGACCTCGGCCCTGGCGATGACCGGGGCACTTTTCCGACAGATCATCCCGTATCCGTTCGTCAGCGACTGGCGGGTCCGGGCGGACGATGTGCTGGTCTATGGCGCTTCCATACTGGGCGCGAAAAAGGTCTACGTCAGGTCGCTCGGCGTCGGCTACCGCCAGCATGGCAGCAATCTGTACGCCGGCAACGCCAAATGGACCGGCCCGGAGCAACAGTCGCTGCTGGACTTCAGGCGTGCCCGCCTGCTCCGCATCTTCAGCGCGCGGGCGGGGGTCCGGCGATACCCCGGCTATGCGGCCCTGAAGCAGGAGTTGCTGTTGCTGGATGCCGCCGTGCAGGCGTACTTGCGCGTCGATCTGAATAAACTGCTTCGGCGCAGCCTGCGCAACAAGATCAAACGTATGTTTCTGGGGGACCGGGCATGAATACCATACTGGTGACCGGCGGCGCCGGCTTTCTGGGTTCGCACCTGTGCGACAGGCTGATCGCGGATGGCGCGGAAGTGCTCTGCGTGGACAACTTCTTTACCGGTTCCAGGCAGAACGTCGCCCATCTGCTGGAGCATCCGAAATTCGAATTGCTGCGCCACGACGTCACCTTCCCGCTCTATGTCGAGGTGGACCAGATCTATAACCTGGCCTGCCCGGCCAGCCCGGTCCATTACCAGTTCGACCCGGTGCAGACGACCAAGACCAGCGTGCATGGGGCGATCAACATGCTGGGCCTGGCCAAGCGGGTCAAGGCGCGCATCTTCCAGGCCTCCACCAGCGAGGTGTACGGCGACCCCGAGGTGCACCCGCAGCCGGAGGCCTACTGGGGCCGGGTCAATCCGGTCGGGCCGCGGTCCTGCTACGACGAGGGCAAGCGCTGCGCGGAAACGCTGTTCTTCGACTACCACCGGCAGCACCGTCTGGACATCAAGGTCGTCCGCATCTTCAATACCTACGGCCCCAGGATGCATCCGAACGACGGCCGGGTGGTGAGCAACTTCATCGTCCAGGCCCTGAAGGGCGATGACCTCACCCTCTATGGCGACGGCAGCCAGACGCGCTCGTTCTGTTACGTCGACGACATGATCGAGGGCTTCGTGCGCATGATGGCGACCGAAACCGGCTTCACCGGTCCGGTCAACATGGGCAACCCGGGTGAATTCACGATCCTGGAACTGGCGGAAAAGGTGCTGCACCTGGTCGGCGGCAAGTCGAAAATCGTCTTCCAGCCGTTGCCGACCGACGATCCGCGCCAGCGCCAGCCCGACATCGGCCTCGCTCGCTCCAGCCTGGGCTGGCAGCCCAAGGTCGCCCTCGATGACGGCCTGCTGGAAACGATCGCCTATTTCAGGCGCACGCTGTCGCCTTGAGCCGGGGCACGCCGGTAGACGGCGGCCGCGGCCTGGCGCGCCAGGGCGACGGCGGCTTCGGTCATGACCTCGTACAGGGTGCGGGTGAGGCGGTCGCGCAAGGGTGCCAGCAGCATCGGCATGTGCAGGGACTGGCTCAGCGCACGGGTTTCCTGGGCGTATAGCCGCATCAGGTCCTGGATCAGCCGCTCCAGTTCGGCGCGCGGGTAGGCGCCCTGCAAGGCCGACCTCAGGTTCGGCGCCGTCTGTCCGCTCTGCAGGATGTGATAGGCGACCTGCAACAGGCGCTCGATGCGCTGGCGGCGGATCGGCTCGATTTCGTCATGACGGATGACGATGCCGACCGGGATGCCGGCGACGTTGCGCAGGAAGGCCTTGTCGATCTCGTGCGTGGCGGCCAGCAACTCGCGCACGGCCTCGGCGCCGGGTTGGCCGGCCGAGGCCAGGGCGGCGCCGGCGCGCCGGATCACCAGGCTGTCCTTGCGCACTTCCTTGGCGACGTTCTGGGCCAGGAAATGCTCCAGCCAGGACAAGGCCATGCGCACCGGCAGGCGGTCGTTCAGGCGTTCCGTGGTTTGCCGGCTGAACGCCCGCAGGAGGGATCGGTTGCACGCGGCCAGGGCGTCGGCGCGATCCATTTGCCTGGCGTCGCCGGCTCAGGCCTGGCCGGGTTCCGCCGGCTTGGCGGCGCGGTGCAGGCCGATCATGCCGGCCAGCAGCGGCTGCGCCTCGACGTCGCAGTAGCCCAGGCTGCGCAAGACCTCGGACAGTTCGTCTGAGGTGTAGAAGGCCTCGATCGCCTCGACGAAGTATTTGCGCGCATTCATCGCCGCCGAGCCGCTGCCGTAGAGCAGCCCGGTGATCGGCAGGCTGGCGCGCAGGAAGACGTAGTAGAGCTTCTCGATCACCGGGTTGCCGGGCCGCAGCATGTCGCAGTGGTGGAAGTGGCCGCCGGGCTTGAGGACGCGATGGATCTCGCGGAACAGGTCGTGCACGCGCAGGTGGCGCGATGCCCATTGCAGGGTGACCATGTCGAAATGGTTGTCCGGGAACGGCAGGACATGGACATCACCGATGGTGCTGCCGATGTGAAAGCCGAGTTCGAGCGCATGCCGCTGGCCGACCGCCTGCATGGCCCGGCTGCGGTCGATGGCGTGGACTTCCAGGGTTGGTTCGCGCTTCAGCAGCGCGATGCCGACGGCATTGGTGCCGGCACAGACGTCGAGCACGCGCTGGTTCGGCTCCGGCTTCATCATGGCCATGAACCTGCGCGAGAACCAGCCCCACAAGCCGAGGCTGGCGACATAGTTGGCACGGTCGTAGTAGGGGGCGACATCGACGAAGATGTCCTCGAGATCTTCTTGCCAGACGTTTCCGAAGCGTTGCAGTCGGAAGGCGTCGCGCTCGGCGATGGGAGGTGGGCTCATGGGTTGTCATCGGCTCATCAACAGGACGGCGCCATTGTACAGGCAGGGCCGGCCTGCGGCACGCGGTCGCCCGGCATCCCCGCCGCGCCCGCGCCGTGTGTCGGTCGGGGCGTGGACAGGGCCGGTTTTGTCTCATATCCGACTCGGTTGCAGGCCGTCGCGGCCGCATCGGCGCGCCTGTTCGGGCACCGCTGCGCGGTCTTGGGCGTCTGGCCCGCATCTTGCTGCCGATGGCAGGTCTGCCCCGCAGGTCGGGGCGCCCGCGATTCCGGAACGGAGAACTGGCATGAAGTTGCGTATCGAACGATCTCATCTGGAGGCCATGGTCGAGGCCTTCCCGCGTCTGGCGGAACTCACCGAACAACTGCGTTTCGGCAATGCCGCCGAGGTGCCGTTCAGCCAGCTGGCTGACCCGGAGATCGATTTCCTGCGCGCGCTCTACGCCGACGGCGATGCCGATCAGCGCGCCCGCGCGGCCCAGATCCACACCCTGCAGCAGGCCATGAACGAGGACGGGCCGCGCTTCGACGGCGACAACCTGGAACCGCTGGTGCCGGCCATCGCCCGCTACCTGGCCAGGGACGCCATCCGCGGCTGGCTGTTCTCCGCCGCCGTGACCGGCAAGCCGATGGCCTGGGTGGTCGCCCGGCTGGACTACACGCCGTCGTCGAGCGAGGAGACCGGACGGGTGCTGGTCGAGTTGAAGGCCAACTCGCGCGGCCGCCTGGCCAATGTCACCCTGATGATCCTGCCGCGCGACCTCGGCAACCGCACCATCGCCCAGATCTTTGCCGCCAAGGGCTATCTGAAGGAGACGCCGGACCTGATCCGCGACTACGACGAGACCGCCGGACGCTATTTCGACTGGCGCGCCCGCTACGGCGCCCAGTTCTCCGGCCGGGGCACCGGCCATTACGCCGAGAACCCGACCGCCTCGCACCGCGACACCGACTGGTCGCGCAAGGACGTGGTGGTGCTGTCGTCCAGCGGCGGCAGCGCCCGCCTGGTCAACGACGAGGCCATCCTGAGCGAGCGCGTGCTGGCTCTGGACGGGAGCGGCGACATCCTCGGCGCCTACCTGCGCCGGTCCTCGAAGAGCCTGCGCTACAAGTCCGACGACGAGGCCGAGGCGATCCAGGCCGAGCTGCCCAAGGGCCTGTTCACCCAGTTGCCGGTGCACTTCCACATCCTGATGTTCCACCTCGACCTGCACCATTACCTCTGGGTCCATGTCCACGACCTGGCGCCCTACGCCTACCAGCCGGAACTGAAGCAGAAGCTGGTCCTGCCCGAGGAACAGACCGACCTGATCGACATCCTCACCGCCGAGATGGACGTGCTGATGGACGACATCATCGCCGGCAAGTCGGGCGGCACCACGGTGCTCTGCGCCGGCCCGGCCGGGGTCGGCAAGACGCTCACCGCCGAGGTCTACGCCGAGATCGTCCGGCGGCCGCTGTACCGGGTCCATTCCGGCCAGTTGGGCCTCAACGTCGCGGCCATGGAGACGGCGCTCAAGGAGGTGCTCACGCGCGCCCAGCGCTGGGGCGCGGTGATGCTGATCGACGAGGCCGACGTCTACATCCGCCGGCGCGACGACAACATCGCCACCAACGCCGTGGTCGGGGTGTTCCTGCGCGTGCTGGAATACTTCAATGGCCTGCTGTTCCTGACCACCAACCGGGTCGACGACATCGACGAGGCGATCATTTCCCGCTGCATCGCCCTGATCAAGTACCACCCGCCCGAGGCCGATGCCCGGCGGCGGATCTGGCAGGTGATGACCGAGCAGTTCCAGCTCGCGGTCGACGACGGCCTGCTGGCGCAGCTGGTGGACCTGTTCCCGGCCGCCTCGGGGCGCGACATCAAGGGCCTGGCCAAGCTGGTGGCCAAGTATTGCCACCAGAAGCAGGTGCCGCCCAGCCTGGAGGCGTTCAAACGCTGCTCGGTGTTCCGGGGCCTGGATCTGGGGGCGCAGGCGGCCTAGTCGGCCTGTCGCCTTTCCGACCAAGCCGGCGGCGTGGCCTGTAGACGACATCCGGCCGGCGGCGTATGCCGAGCAAAAACAATCGCTTATCGGGCGCGTCGGGTTGGTATGGATGTTGCCATTGGATAGTGGAAGCGACTTTCATCGACACGCCATGCACGCCGAACAGGAAATGCAGCAGATCAAGGGCCGGATCGCCGAGGTGTATGCCCGGCGCGAGCAGTTGAAGCAGGCGCTGGACAGCGGCCGCCTGGCGCCCCGCGCCGGCTTCCCGCAACTGGACGCGACCGACCAGGAACTGTCGGCGCTGGACAGCCGCTACAAGACGCTCTGGGATGCCGCCCATCCGCGCCCGGCCGCGCACCCCGCCGCCGGCTGGGCGCGACAGACCGTGTTCACGTCCGTGCAGCTCGATTGCGTGACCGCCATCATGCTCAAGATACTGGACGCCAAGTGCAAGATGGACGCGGCCGACCAGGCCGCCATCAGCGCCGTCTACGACGTGGTCCGGGACCGGCCCGGCCAGGGCCTGGGCGCGGAGGTTCATGGCCACATCGAGTCCGCCCGCCGGGGCGGCGACGCCGAACTGGCCGCCGTCATCCACGACTGGCGGGTGCGCGTCGAGGCGCAGATCGCCAAGCCGGCGATGAAGGCCTTCAAGCAACTGTTGCGGGCGTCCATGCCCAGATAAAGAGGAGACAGCGCCATGAGTTACCGAGACATCCAACCCGCCGAGGTCGCGGCCTTGCGCGCCGAGGCCGACCTGCTGGTGTTCGACATCCGCGACCCCGGCAGTTTTGCCCGCGGCCACCTGGACGGCGCCGAGCCGGTTTCCGACGCCATCCTGCAGCAGCTCATCAAGGGCCGGCAGCGGAAGCGCCCGGTGCTGGTGTACTGCTACCACGGCAACAGCAGCCGCAGCCTGTGCGAGTTCATCGCCAACTTCGGCTTCGAGCGGGTCTACAACCTGGCCGGCGGCTGGCTGGCCTGGGAACAATTCCTCGCGCCGGCGCCGGTCGCCGTACCCGGCCCGATCCTGGCCGACTGGCTTGGCCAACATGGCTTTCCCGCCGACGGCATCCATGCCCGCATCGACAACGGCATGTCGCCGCTGATGCTGGCCGCGCTGAAGGGCGAGCGCGCCGTGGCCGAGTCCTTGCTCGCCCTCGGCGCCGACCCCAACCACGTCAACGACGACGATCATCATGCCCTCTGGTTCGCCTGCGTCCATGGCGATCCGGAACTGGTGTCGCTGTTGATCGAGCGGGGCGCCAATGTCGACAACCAGAACGTCAACGGCGCCACCTGCGCCATCTACACCGCCTCCACCGGCAAGCTGGAGGTGCTCCGGCGCCTGGTCGAGGCCGGCGCCGATCTCGGCAAGGAGACCAGCGGCGGCTACACGGCGCTGGAAAGCGCCTCGACCCTGCCGGTGCTGAAATACCTGCGCGGCCTGGCGCCCGACCGCCGGGAACTGTCGGCGGCTTAGGCGGACACGACTGCCGGCGGCGCGGCTCAGTCGGCTTCAGGGGCGGTATCGGCACCGTGCAGCGTCGCCAGGGCGCCTTCGTAATCGAAGGCGTCGATCTGGCGGCTGAAGTCCCCGTAACGGCGGCCCAGATGCGCGCGCAGCAGGTCGGCGGATGCGCCGGCCAGGTGGCTGGCCCGGGTGTCGTCGTCGGCAAGCAGCCTGGCCAGGTCCGCAAGGACACGCTGAAGCTGTTCCGGGTCGATGCGGCGGCCGGCGTCTGCGACCGGTTCGAGCGCTTCGGGCAGGGCCAGGATCGCCTGCACCAGCCGCGTCAGTTCCTGGTCGCACTGCCGGGCCAGGGCCTGGCATTCGGCCATGGCGGCGTCCTGGTGCAGGGCGGCATCCAGCCTGGTTGCCAGGTCGGCGACGCGGTGCGCGCCCAGGGTGGCGGCGACGCCCTTCAAGCCGTGGCTCAGGCGCCGGGCCTCCAGTCGATTGCCTTCCGCCAGCCATTCCTGGGCCCGTGTCATGTCTTCCCGATGGCTGTCGGCGAACATGCGCAGCAGGCGCAGATATTTCGCCGCGTTGCCCTTGATCAGGGCGAGGCAGCGTTCCGTCGCCAGGCCCGGGAGGCCAGCCAGTCGGGCCATGAGGTCCGTTGCAGTCGTTTCGGTTTCCGCCGGGGCGGCGGCCGGCCGGTCGGTCATCTTCGCTGCCGGCTGGCCCGGCCCGGTCCGCGCCAGCCAACGCAGCAGAGTCGCGTACAGGTTTCCCGGGACCACCGGCTTGGCGACGAAATCGTTCATGCCCGCCGCCAGGCAGGCGCGCCGGTCGTCGTCGAAGGCGTTGGCGGTCATGGCCAGGATGGGCAGGGGGGCATAGGCCGGCTGGGCGCGTATCGCCCGGGTCGCTTCCAGGCCGTCCATCTCGGGCATCTGCACGTCCATCAGGACCAGGTCGTACTGATGTTTGCGGATTTTCGCCAGGGCAACCCGGCCGTTCTCCGCCGTGTCCACCGACAGGCCGACCCCGTGCAGCAATTCCAGGGCCACTTCCCGGTTGATGGCATTGTCCTCCGCCAGCAACAGCCGGGCGCCGGCATGATTGCGGCGCAGGGTGACCTCGGCGTCGGCCGGCATTTCCCTGGACTCGGCGGGCATCACGCCGCGGCCGCGCTGGAGCCGGACGGTAAGCCAGAAGGTGCTGCCCCGGCCTTCGACGCTTTCCGCGCCGGCCTCGCCGCCCATCATGCGCGCCAGGCGCCGGGTAATGGCCAGGCCGAGGCCGGTGCCGCCGTACTTGCGGGTGGTCGAGGCGTCGGCCTGGGCGAAGACCTCGAACAAGGCCGGCAGTTTGTCCGCCGCGATGCCGATGCCGCTGTCCTGGACCTCGAAGCGCACCAGCAGGCCCGTCGGGCCTTCCTCCAGCAGCCTGGCGCGCAGCTGGACGGAGCCCCGCTCGGTGAACTTGATTGCGTTGCCGGCATAGTTGAGCAGGGCCTGGCGCAGCCGGGTGGGGTCGCCGCGTAGCCACAGGGGCACGCTGTCGCGGTCCAGCTCGATAACCAGTCCCTTGACGCGGGCCTGCTCGGCGACCAGGGAGCGGACATGATCGAGCACGGTTTCCAGGGCGAAATCGGTCTGTTCCAGCTCCATCCGCCCGGCCTCGATCTTGGACAGGTCGAGGATGTCGTTGATGATGGCCAGCAGGTGTTGGGCGGAGGTGTCGATCTTGTCCAGGCGTTCGTCCTGCCCGGGCGTGAGCGTGCCCTGGCGCAGCAGGTAGGTCAGCCCGACGATGGCGTTCATGGGGGTGCGTATCTCGTGGCTCATGTTGGCCAGGAAGGCGCTCTTGGCCTTGTTCGCCGCGTCCGCCACGGCCCGTGCCGCCTCCAGTTCGCCGGTCCGGCTGGCCACCAGGTCTTCCAGGTGATGCCGGTGATGGTCCAGTTCCTCGCCCATGCGTTTCTTTTCGGTGATGTCCTCCTTCACCGCGACATAGTGCGTGACCCGGCCGTCCGACTGGCGGATCGGGGCGATGAAGGCGAACTCGACATATTCGCTGCCATCCTTGCGCTTGTTGAAAAACTCCCCCTTCCAGGGCCGGCCCTGGGACAAGGCGTTCCAGAGTTCAGCGTAGGTTTCCTTGGGCGTGTTGCCGGAGTGCAGGACGCGCGGGTTCTGGCCGAGGACCTCCTCCCGGCGGTAGCCGGTGTTGCGCACGAAGGCCTCGTTGACGTACTCGATCTCGGCCTCCAGGTTGGTGATGGCGATGCTTTCCGGGCTTTGCTCGACCGCCTGGGCGAGCTTGCGCAATTGTTCCTCGGCGCGCCGGCTTTCCGTGATGTCCTGTCCGGAACTGAGGCTGCCGACGATGCGGCCGTCGTCGTTGACGAGCAGGGCGTTATGCCAGCCGATCAGCAACTGGCGGCCGTCGCGGCGAAGGACCGGACTGTCGGCGTACTCCGTCCCGGCCTGTGCCCCGGCCATGAGCTGATGGAACGCGGCTTGGGCCGCTGCCCGGGTGTCCAGGGGAATCATGGTTTCGAACCAGTCGCGGCCGATCAGCTCGCTCTCCTGGTAGCCGAGCAGTTCGCAGCCGGCGCGGTTGACCATGGTGATCCGGCCCAGTTCATCCAGGGCGACCATGAAGGTCTGCACGGTATCGAGGTATTTCTGGGTGCGGTCGCGCTCCTGTTGCAGCGCCGTCTCGGCCTGCTTGCGCTCGGTGATGTCCTCGGCGATGCCCAGACTGCCGTAGATGCTGCCCTGGTCGTCGCGCAGGGGCACCTTCGTGGTATGGACGAAACGCTCCCTGCCCGCGCTGAACCAGCGCTCGTCCTGGGACTCGATGGCGCCCGCTTCGATGATGCGGCGGTCGTCGGCACGGTATTGCTCAGCCAGCTCCGCCGGATAGAAATCGAAGTCCGTCCTGCCCGCTATATCGTCCGGCGCGATCCCCATGCCCAGGCCATAGGCGGCATTGCAGCTGACGTAGACTGAGTCGCGATCCTTCTGCCAGATGATCTGCGGCAGGTTGTCGAGCAGGGAGCGGTAGCGGAGGGCGCTCTCGCGCAGCAATTGCTCGGCCAGTTTTCTTTCGGTGATGTCACGGTTGGTGCCGCGCCGGCCGAGATAGCTGCCAAGCTCGTCATACATGGGCCGGCAGTGGTGTGCGATCCAGCGCAGGCGGCCGTCCTTGTGCAGGATGCGCAATTCCAGTTCGCCCATGTCGGTCTGTTCCTGGTCGGGAATGTGCTGCCGATACGCCGCGCGGTCATCGGGGTGGATGAGGTCGGCCATCAACCCGGGTTCGGCCAGGAATTCGTCCGGGGCATGGCCGAAAATGCCGATGCTGGCCGGCGAGACGTATCTGAAGCGGCCGTCCGGCGCCAGCCAGAAGACACAGTCGGCCGCGTTCTCGGCCAGCAGGCGGAAGTTGGCTTCCGATTCCTGCAAGGCCAGGTGCGCCGCCTCGGCCCTGGCCCGGGCGGACTGGGCGTCCTCCATCAGGTTCAACGCCGCCAATCGGGCCTGGCGCTGCTCCTCGATGGCGGCAACCTGGCTTGCCCGCAACGCCTCCTCGGCCTGTTTGCGCTCGGAGATGTCGTAGAACACGGCGAGGAAATCGTCGCCGATGATGATCCCGGAGGCCATCACGGTATGGCTGTGGCCATCCCGGCTGGCGATGCGGTATTCGTTCGCCTCGATGTTTTCGCCGGTGGCGGCAGCGCGGGCAAAGGCGGCCTTCCAGGTGTCCAGCGCCCAGGCGCGGTAGGCCGGGTCGGGGAAGGCGAGCGGCCACCAGTCGGCCAGGGTCGGCACGTCCGCCAGGGCGTAGCCGAACAGGTCCACGAAACGCCTGTTGACGTCGATGCCGACGCCGTCGCGATGGACCAGGGCGAGGGGGAGCGGCGCCTCCTGGAACAGGCGCCGGAAGCGCTGTTCGCTCAACTGCAGCGAGGCCTCGGTGCGTTTGCGCTCGGTGATGTCCTGCACGGTGCCGTGCAGTATCGGCTTGCCGTCGATGCCGGGTGCGGCCTCGCCGCGGGAGATGACCCAGCGACGGCTGCCGTCGGGCCGCACCACTTCGGCGTCGACGACATAGGGCGGGCCGCCCGCCAGGGTGGTCTCGACGGCCGCGGCCAGGCCTGCCCAGCTCTCCGGCGTGAATAGCCGCGCCGAGTCGGCAAAGCCGGGCGGCGGTCGGGCCGGATCGCAACCGAAGATGCGATACATCTCTGCCGACCAGACGGGCGGGTCGGCGCCGCCGGGGTCCCAATGCCAGCTGCCCAGGCCGGCCTGGCGCTGCGCCTCCTTCAGTGTCGCTTCGCTGTCCTTGAGCGCGGCATCGGCCTGCTTGCGGGCCTGGATGTCCTCGACCACGTAGACGAAATAATCCGCCGTGGCGTCGGCATTGCGGACCAGGGAAACGGTGAGGTTGACCCAGGCCATGGCGCCGTCGCCGCGCACGATGCGCTGTTCCAGGACGAGGTTCCGGAGCTTGCCGGAGAGCAGGCCGCGCAGGCGGTCCAGGGTCGCCTTCAGGTCGTCCGGGTGGCAGATGTCCTGCACGCCCCGCTCCAGCAGTTCTTCCCGGCCGTAGCCGAGGATGTCGCACAGGCGGTGGTTGACCTTCAGCCAGCCGCCGTCCGGCGCCACCATGGCGATGCCCACGGCGGCCTGCTCGAAGGTGGCCTGCAACCGCCCCTCGGCCTCGCGCAGCTGCGTCTGCGCCTCTGCCAGCGTGCGGCCGTGCTCGGCCTCGCGCCGGCGCGCCCGGTGCAGCATCTCGCTGAGCAGGCTGAGCAGGATGCCGTTGGTGATCAGGATGAGCAATTGCAGGACGTCGCGGTCGGAGGCGACTTTCAGGCTGTAGGCCGGCAGGGCGATGAAGTAGGCGCCGCAGATGGCGGCCGTGAGCGTGGCCAGCAGGCCGGGGCCGAGCCCGCCGATCAGGGCGCCGACCAGGATCGGCAGCATGAACAGGATCAGCAGCGGACGATCGCCCAGGAAGTCCGACAGGGCCAGGCGCAGCAGCAGGGTGGCGAGGGTGAGCGCCAGGGCCAGGGCGTATAAAGCCTGGGTGCGCCGGCGCTGTCGCCGGGCCTCGACGGCGGGGGTCATGACGTCCCCTCCGGGTTCGGGGTGTCGGCTTGGTCGAGGAAGTCGAGCGAATAAGGCGGCGGCTGGCCGAGTCGGCGGGACAGCGCATTGATCTCCCGCTTCAGTTCGATCATGTCGAGCTCGCGCCCCACGCCGGCGCGGTTGAACCGCTCCAGTTCCTCGTTGCGCAGGCGCAGGTTCGCCTCGGCCGCCTTGCGGTCGGTGATGTCGAGGAGGAATCCGATCACCGCCGGGCGGCCCCGGTAATTGAACCCGCGGCCGTGCACCTCGACGTCGAAGCGGCTACCGTCGCGGCGCAGGCCGGTGAAGGTGTAATGAACGTCGGTCACTTCGCCCTCCACGCGTCGGCGGACGTTTTCCGCCACCCGCGCGCGGTCCTCCGGGCTGATCAGGTCGGCGACCGGCACACGGTCGATCAGTTCCTCTGCCGAGCCATAGCCGAACACCCTGGCAAGGCCGGGATTGGCGTAGGCGAAGCGGTCATCCTGGATGATGTAGATGCCGGCCAGCGTTTGTTCCACCAGGGCGCGGAAGCGGCCTTCGCTGTCGCGCAAGGCCGTCTCGGCCTGCTTACGCTCGGTGATGTTCTCGGTCACGATGACGACCTCGCCGCGGGCCGGCGAGTAGATCATGAACGAGAACCAGCGTTCGAGTTCCGCCAGGTAATGCTCCCAGCGTCGCGGAATGCCGGTCGTCGCGACTTGCCCGAAGATCTCGATCGATTCCGGATTGTTTTCGCGGTAGCCGGGGATGACCTCGCTGATCCTGCGGCCGACCACCGGCTCGGTGATGCCGGTCACGGTCGCGAAGGCCGGGTTGGCCGAGAGGTATTCCAGGTCGACCGGCCGGCCATCCTGGAAGACGACCCGGGCGTGGACGACGCTGTTCATGATGTTTTCGAACAGCGAGCGATAGGTAACCTCGCTTTCGCGCAGGGCCTGCTCGGCCCGGTTGCGCTCGGTGATGTCGCGCGAGATGCCGAAGCTGCCGATGGCCATGCCGTCGACGTTGAGCAATGGCCCCTTGGTGGCCAGGAAGACCCGTTCTCCGGTCGGTGTGTCGAGCCGCTCCTCGCGGGTCAGGCTGCGATTTTCGCTGAGCGCCTGGCGGTCGCCGGCCATCAGCATCTCGGCCTGGTCGGTCGGGAAGAGCGCGTGGTCGTCCTGGCCCAGAACCGCCTCGGCCGGCTTGCCGACGAAGCGGCTGGCGGCCCGGTTGAACAGGATGTAGCGGCCTGACAGGTCCTTGGCGAAGATGGCGTCATCCGAGCTGTCGGTGATCGCGGTGAGCAGGTGCAGCGTGCGCAGGCGAGCCTCCTGGGATTGCCTCAAGCCGATGGCGATGGCGAATTGCTGGCGCTGACGCAGCAGGTAGAAACCGGCGCCGGCGGTAAGCAGGGCCAGCATCCCGGACAGGGCGATCCAGATCGCTTGCTGGCTGGCTTCGCCATAGAGCTCCGCGCGGTCCATCTTGGCGATCAGGAACCAGTCGGTGCCGGGGATGGCCTGAGCCACCCCAAGCACGGCTACGCGGCGATAGTCCTCGCCCTCGATCCGGCGGCCCGTCCCGGTCTCGCCGCGCAGCACCTGGGCGGCCAGCAGGCCGGCAGTGGCCACGGGTATGCGCTTTTTCACGGCCGACTCCCGTAGGTGGCGCAGTTCGCTCAGGAACAGGACCTGGTCGCCGTCACGGCGGAATATCAGCGTCTCGCCGCTGGCGCTGGGCGTGGGCCAGTCCTGCAGGGTGCGATACAGCCAGCTGTTGGGATCGGTTTCGAGTACCACCAGTGCGGGCGGGACGCCTGCAGGCGCCAGCAGGGCCAGGAAGTCCAGCCGCAATCGGCCGCCCCGGTCGCGATAAGGGCCGGCCAGGCGCGTCCGTTGATCGGCGACGGTCTGCCGGGCGGCATCCTGCAGGAGCGGTGCGATATTGGCCGGGGCGAGAGGGCTGCCGAGCAGGCGCGTCCCTTGTGCATCCAGCAGCATGATCGCGGCAAAATCCCGGTTTTGGCTCCACTGCGCCAGCAGGGCCTGCAACCGGTCCCGGCTGGCGTTGTCGCCGGTTTCCCGCCAGCGCCGATAGTCGGTCGCGAGGGGCTGGCTGCCGCGCACGAACTCGGCATCCTCCAGGCGTTCCGTCAGCCAGTCGGTGATCTGGTGTGCCCTGAGGTCGGCGATGGCCTGCAGCCGCGCCACCTCCTTGTCGCGTTGCTGGCTGAAGGTGTAGCTGATGCCGCTTGCGGCCAAGACGAAGATGGCGGCGGCCAGCAGCGCAAAGGGCAAGCCCAGGTGGCGCAGGCCCGGGGTCGCAGGCGCCACGGCCGCTCTGGCGGCAAAACTGCGCTGCATCAGCCGGTACAGCAGCAGCGAGGTGATGGCGACGAACAGGCCGCCCTTGATTGAGCTGGCCAGGGTGATCTTGACCGGGTCGCTGAACAGCCATTCCACGGCCTTGTCGGAGAGCAGTATCCACAGCGTGGCGAATACGGCATAGACCAGCACGACGACCAGGATGCTGCCGGGACGTACCGATCCGGGTTGGTCCTGGCCGGGATCGGTCATGGCGTGCCCGCGTCCGGGGCGGGGTCGTGGTAGCGGTCGGCGATGGCGCAGAAGCGATCGAAATGGGCGAGGAAGGCATCGACCATGTCCGGGTCGAAATGCCGGCCGCGTCCGGCCGCGATGATGTCCCTGGCGGCCTGGTAGGAAACGGGGTCCTTGTAGACGCGCTTGGTGATCAGGGCGTCGAACACGTCGGCCAGGGCCATGATGCGGGCGGAGATCGGGATGGCCTCTCCCGTCAGGCCGTCCGGATAGCCGCTGCCGTCCCATTTCTCGTGATGCCAGTGGGCGATCTCCTTGGCCAGGGCGAGGAATTCCACGTCCTCGGCAGTATCGCGCTCTGCCATCTCGATGGCTTCGCTGCCTTTCTCGGAGTGGGTCTTCATGACCTGCCATTCCTGCGCCGTGAGCGGGCCGGGCTTTTGCAGGATGGCATCCGGGATGCCCACCTTGCCGATGTCGTGCAAGGGCGCCGAGCGGCTCAGCAGCTTGATGTAGCGGTCGTTCAGCACAGAGGAAAAACCGGGTTGTCCCTGCAGCAGGGTGGCCAGTTCCTGGACGTAGCCCTGGGTGCGCAGGATGTGGTTGCCGGTCTCGGGGTCCCGCGTTTCCGCCAGATGCGCCAGGGCCCGGATGCTGACCGCCTGGATCAGGTCGTTTTCGGCCATGCGCTTGGCCACTTCATGCTCCAGATAGGCGTTCTGGTCGCGCAGGCGGTCGCGGGCCTGCTTCAGTTCCAGCTGGTTGTGCACGCGGGCGAGCAGGATGGGTGCGACGATGGGCTTGGTGATGTAGTCCACCGCGCCGGCTTCGAGGCCCTGCATCTCGGCCTCGGGGCTGTCCAGGGCGGTCACGAAGATGACCGGGGTGTCGCGGGTATCCGGGTTGGCGCGCAGCTGCCGGAAGACCTGGTGGCCGTCCATGCCCGGCATCATCACGTCGAGCAGGATCAGGTCGGGTTGCGGCGGGGTGCCGACGATACGCAGGGCCTTCTGCCCGGACGAGGCGGCACGCACCCGGTAATACGGATGCAGCAATTCGTTGAGCACGGTGAGGTTCTCGGGGGAGTCATCGACGATCAATATCGTCTGTGGGGGCGCACTCTCCCTGTAGTCAGGCAATCGACTGGACAATTGGTCCTCTCCCCGATGATCTAGCTGTCCAGTCAATATAGTGTGTTCAATGGCTTTTGAGGCGGAAGTGGTTGTAACTGCACATATTTCGAGTCAAGCGGCAGCCGGGAAACTGAATCAATGCCATGTCGCCGTTCTTCGCCGTGGCGGGTGCGGGCAGGCGATCGCCCCAAACCAGAAGCCATATCTGGGTACAATCACGAGTCCGGGTCCTGGCCCGGGTTTGCCTTGGAATGCCCTCTTCGGCTTGCATCCCGCCCATCGCCGGGCGCCGTGTCACTCGACCTGATCATTTCCCGATCCACGACACGTCACGAGATGCCCGCCATGACCGATGCCCCGCCGGTTGCCGACTATCAGGTCAAGATTGAAACCCTCTGCCTGGGCGGTGTGGACTTCGACATCCGTTCCCTGCTCGATCGCCAGCAGTATTCCGATCCCGATGGCGTGGCCGAGCGGGCGGGCATTTCCTCGGCGAGCTGGCCCCTGTTCGGCCTGGTCTGGCCGTCGGCCCGTATCCTGGCCGGCATCGTCCAGGCGCTGCCGCTGGTCGGCAGGCGGGTGCTCGAGATCGGCTGTGGCCTGGGTCTGGCCAGCCTGGTCATGCGCCGCCGGGGTGCCGACATCACTGCCAGCGACCTGCATCCCCTGGCCGCTGCGTTCATGGCGGAGAACCTGCGCCTGAATCGGCTGGAGGCGATCGCGTTCAGGACCGGCAACTGGGCAGATGCAGACCCGGACCTGGGCGCGTTCGATCTCATCGTCGGCAGCGACGTGCTCTATGAGCGCGACCTGCCCGGCCTGCTGGCCGACTACATAGACCGTCACTCGAGTCCGTCGGTGGAGGTCATCATCGTCGATCCGGACCGGGGCAACCGGGCCGCGTTCAACCACCGGATGGCCGGGCTGGGCTACCGTCACACGGAAACGCGGGCCGCCGCCCAGCTGGAAAGCGGCGAGCCTTACAAAGGGCGGATACTGAATTACCGGCGCGGCTGATGCCGCCGGCTATCAAGGTGGGTCAACGGTGTTGCACATTGATCACCGGCCACCTGATGGAGACCTGTTGGTGGGGCCTCTTGCCCGGACAAAAGCATTAGCATTTCCTAATATGCAAGACAAGGTTACCGAACATCTTTATAACGCTCCGCTATGCCTCAATCCGTCCAATCCGTACTTTATGTCCGTCTGCCTGTCTGGAAGATCTATCCGGGCGGGGTGATCTACGTCGCCGACTTCATCCACAAGCAGCGCCCCGATATCCACCAGGAGCTGCTCGACATGGCTCTGGTGCCGCCGGCCGAGCGCCAGGCCGTGCTGAAGCAGCGCATCCAGGCGCTGAAGCCCGACGTGGTGGCCTTTTCCTGGCGCAACATGCAGACCTTCGGGCCGCATCCGGAGAACGATGCCCTCGACGTGGTGATGAACTTCGACCACTCGCCGAGCCCGCTGCGCCGGCTCAAGGCGACCTGGGATGCCGTCGGCATCATCTGGGATTACGCCGCCTCGCGCCTGCGCAACTTCGGTTACCTGAAGCTGGTGCGCCGGCTGTTGCCGGATGCACGCATCGTGGTGGGCGGCACCGCGGTGTCGATCTTCGGCAAATACGTCGCCGAGAAGTGTCCGACCAACTCGGTCGTGGTGGTGGGCGAGGGCGAGGAGGCCATGCTGTCGGTGGTCGACGGTTTCGAGAAACCGGCCGGGCACCACTACTACAAGGATGACCGGGGCCGGGTGAGCCACCGCCCGGCCGAGGAGAACTTCGACCTGGCGCGCCTGACGGCGATCGACTTCGCCTATGTCGAATCGATCTTCCCCGGCTTTCGCGAGTACCTGGACGGCTACATCGGCGTCCACACCAAGCGCGGCTGCCCGTTCCAGTGCCATTTCTGCCTGTACAACAAGATCGAGGGCGCGCGTCAGCGCTTCCGCGACCCGGCCGAGGTGGCCAAGGAAGTGGAGGCCCTGAACAAGGTCTACGGCGTCAAGTACATCTGGTTCACCGACGCCCAGTTCTGCTCCACCCTGCGCAGCACCCATCACGTCGAAGCGATCCTGGACGAGATGATGGCGCGCCAGGTCGACGTCTACTGGACCGGCTATCTGCGCCTGAACCACCTGACCGCCGACATCGCCCGCAAGATGCTGAAGTCCGGCCTGATCAGCATCGACCTGTCATTCACCGGCACCCAGGACATCATCGACAGCCTGACCCTGGGCTACGATCTCGATCAGCAGATGGAGGCCTTCAAGCTGTTCAAGGAGGCCGGCCACACCGACCAGCAGGTCAAACTGTACATGCCGCTCAATGCGCCGGGAGAGACGCCGGCGACCCTGCTCGCGACCATCGACCGGATCAAGGAGCTGTACCGCATGTTCGGCCGCGACAACGTGCTGCCGTTCATCTTCTTCATCGGCATCCAGCCCAACACGCCGGTCGAGAAGCGCCTGATCGGCGAGGGCTACCTGGACCCGGATTACGATCCGCTGACCCTGAATCCGTTTGTCATCAAGAAGCTGCTGTACAACCCGGATCCGCTCGGCAAGGTGATCGCCCAGGCCTATCTGGAGGCCATGAACACGCACAGCCCGAACAGCGACTACATCGGCCGGGCCACCATGGAAATACTCGAGAAGCGCCTGCGCCAGCCCGGCGAGCAGCCGCAATTGCAGCCGGCCGTCTGAGCGGGTGGCGCCGGAATAAGAAAAGGGCGGGGATATCCCCGCCCTCTTTCATGGCGCGAACCCCGGATCAGAGTTCGCCGTTGGCGCCGGCGATCATGATGCTGAGCAGGTTGTCGCGCACCTCCTCGGCCTTGCGCTTCACGTCCGGCGGCAGGTTGGCGGCCTTGATCAGGGCATCCATGTTGAGCATGATGATGCGCCCCTTGCCCTGGTCGTCCTCGATCAAGGCGACCCGGCAGGGCAGGAAGGCGGCGAAGGCCGGGTTGAGGTCGAGCAGCTGCTTGGCGGTGAGGGCGTCGCAGAACTGGTAGATGGTCATCCGGCGCTGGGGTTTGCCGGTCATCGCCTCCACCTGCTTGGACAGCGGCAGTTCCGCGACCAGCTTGAAGTTGAGTGCATTGGCGCGCAGCTTCATCGACTCCACCGCATCCTCCATGCTGACCCCTTCGGACAGAGGCATTTCCAGGATGCCCTGGCCGACCACGAATACCACGGCGGGCTTGTTCGTCTTGGTGTCGACCGCCCAACTCGGCCCGGCCAGAAACGCCAGGGCGGCAAGGGCGATGAACAGGACGCTGAGGGCGCGATTGATGGCGCTAAGGTAAGGCATGGAGACTCCCATCTCGAAGTGAATCAGTAAAAAGCCATGCCCGAACGAGCATGGCTACGGATAGTTTATAAGGTAATGATTATATTCTTGTTGAATAGTTCCTGACTTTTTTACTGGTATATTCGGACGACAAAATCACTCAGTCAAAACCAGCAAGAGAGGAACCCGACATGCCCATGAAGCTGCTCTATCTGATCCATGTCCTGGCCACCGTGATCTGGGTCGGCGGCATGTTCTTCGCCTACCTGTGCCTGCGGCCGGTGGCGGCCGCGCAACTGGAGCCGCCGTTGCGGCTGCGTCTGTGGCAGGGCGTGTTCGGGCGCTTCTTTCCCTGGGTCTGGGCGGCGCTGCTGTCGCTGATCCTGAGCGGGCAGCTGCTGACCCTGCAGCTGGGCGGCATGGCGGCGGTACCGGTCCATGTCCATGCCATGGCCGGGATCGGCTACCTGATGGCGGCGATCTTCTTCTACCTCTATTTCCTGCCCTACGGTGCGCTCAGGCGTGCCGTGGCGGCCGAGGACTGGCCGGCCGCCGGTGCCGTGCTGAACCGGATCCGGATCCTGGTCGGCGTCAACCTCGGCCTGGGCCTGCTGAACATCGTCCAGGTGTTTGTGCTGCCGATGCTTTGAGCATCGGGTTCAGCGGCGGGTCAACGCCGCGACCCGGTGAAAGGCGGTCTGGCCGTCCGCCAGTTCGCCGGGCGGGGCGAGATCCCAGCGCCATTCCGCACTGACCTGCCAGCCGGCCAGCAGCGGCCGGTAGTCATGCCGCTCGACAATCTCACCGCGCGCATCCAACCGGGTCTGCCCGATGTCGGTCAACAGGCAGACCGGCGCGCGGAAACGCGCCAGCCATTCCAGGTGACGCGCCATCAGCGCCTCGCCGTACCGGTGGATGGCCGCTTCATCCAGGCCGGGCCGGTTTCTCCTCAGCCAATGCTGCGGCAGGCCGGCCAGTTGCGACAGCAGGTTGACCGAGGCGACCCAGTCGATCCCGGGTTCATCCAGGAAGCGCGCCGGTAGCGGCGGCTCGTCGGGCAGGCGGTCCAGGCATTCGGTCACGTCCAGTGCGATCAACCTGACATTGGCGTATCGGCGCGCCGCCAGCCGGCTCGACCAGGGGTGCACGAGGTCGATCAGCCAGACCGACTCGAACGATCCGGCCAGTTCGGCCAGCGGCACATCCAGCAGATGGCCGGAGCCGAGCACCAGGGCAATGCGCTGGCCAGGGGCGGTGCGTGCCGATTCGAGCAGGGCCTGCCGGCTGGCAGCGAGGTGGGGCGCCCAGGCCGCGCGGCAGCGCCGGTGGCGGGCGGCGATGGCGATGCTCTCGGCCAGGTGGCCGAACCGCCGCGCCGTCGCCGGGGCCGGCGTAAGCAGCCAGGCCAGCGCCTCGGCCAGCATCAGTGTTGTCCGTAGCCTGCGAACTTGGCCAGCGCCTCGGCCATCTCGGTCTCGCTGAGCAGCACCGGCTCGCCCAGCAGGCTGGCGCGCCAGTACTGCTCGCACAGGCTCTCCACCTCGATCGCCAGGGCCAGGGCCAGATCGAGGTTGCGGCCGGTGGCGACCAGGCCGTGATTGGCCATCAGGCAGGCGCGGCGGCCTTCCAGGGCGGCCAGGACATGGTCGGACAGGGCCTGGCTGCCGAAAATGGCGTAGCCGGCACAGCGGATGTCCTGGCCGCCGGCCACCGCCACCATGTAGTGGAACGGCGGGATGGCGCGGCGCAGGCAGGCCAGGGAGACCGCGAACGGGGAATGGACATGGACCACCGCATTGATCTCCGGGCGGGCCTGGTAGATGTCGCGGTGGATGCGCCATTCGCTGGACGGCGGCAGAGGGCCCGTGCAGGAACCGTCCATGGCCACGCGCACCACCTGCTCGGGGCGGATTGCCGCCGACGGCAGGCCGGACGGCGTGACCAGGAAACCGCTGTCGCAGCGGGCGCTGACGTTGCCGGAACTGCCGCGGTTGAGGCCCTCCGCGACCGTCAGGCGGGCGATTTCGGCGACCGAGGCAGGCAATGTAGTTTCACTCACAAGCAGGACCTTTCAAAAAACATTTCACGCACATTATTGACAGAAAATTTTTCATGGCTAAAATGCCGAGCCTCGTAGCGGGAATAGCTCAGTTGGTAGAGCACTACCTTGCCAAGGTAGATGTCGCGAGTTCGAGTCTCGTTTCCCGCTCCAAGATTCACGGGGGAAAGCTTGCAGGCTTTCCCCCTTTTCCATTCAGGGCCGTTGTGCAAAGCGTCCTTGGTCTGGGATAGTGGTTTATCGCGGCGCGTTAGCAAAGCGGTTATGCACCGGATTGCAAATCCGTGTAGGTCGGTTCGACTCCGGCACGCGCCTCCAAACAGCCTCGCTGGCCGATACCGGCCCGGCCGCCCGGGTGGCGAAACAGGTAGACGCAAGGGACTTAAAATCCCTCGACTTCGGTCATACCGGTTCGAGTCCGGTCCCGGGCACCACCCCGTGCCATTGCAAGGTTCCTTTTTCCAGGATTTAATTCATTCCCGAAAACCTGTTATAGTTCGGTGGATATTTTATGGGCGTTGCGCCCTTTTTTTGTTTCTGAAGCGATGGAACTGCAAACTTTGATCGAACCGACCCTGGTCGGAATGGGATACGAACTGGTCGCCACCGAACGCGTCGGGCGCGGCTTGTTGCGCGTGTATATCGACAAGCCGGGCGGTGTCGTCGTGGAAGACTGCGCCAAGGTGAGCAATCAGCTGACCCGGTTGTTCATGGTCGAGGAGGTCGATTACAGCCGCCTTGAGGTGTCGTCGCCCGGTCTGGATCGGCCCTTGGTCAAGGAAACGGATTTCGTCCGTTTCGCCGGCGAGCAGGCGCAGATCAAGTTGCGCATGCCCACCGAGGCGGGACGCAAGAAGTTTGTCGGCAGGTTGGTCGGCATCGCGGACGGTGTGTTGAATCTGGAGACGGAGTCGGGAGCCGTGGCAATCCCGCTGGCCGATATCGATTCGGCCCGTCTGGTACCGAATATTTAAGATGGGTTTGCCCCGGAGGATGCGATGAGTCGGGAAGTACTGTTGTTGGCCGATGCGCTGGCGCGCGAAAAGAATGTGGAACCGGATGTGGTGTTCGGCGCCTTGGAATCTGCCTTGGCTCACGCCACCAAGAAGCGCTTCAGCGAAGATGCGGATGTCCGCGTGGAGATCGATCGCAAGACCGGCGAATACGAGGCCTTCCGTCGTTGGGAAGTGTTGCCCGACGAGGCCGGCCTGGAATTCCCGGATCGGCAGTACCTGCTGTTCGAGGCCCGCGAGATCGATCCCGAGATCGAGATCGGTGATTTTATCGAGGAATCCACCGAGGCGGTCGACTTCGGTCGTATCGGCGCCCAGGCGGCCAAGCAGGTCATCCTGCAGAAAATCCGCGACGCCGAGCGCGAGCAGGTGCTCAATGATTTCCTGGCCCGCAACGATGCCCTGGTCTCCGGCACCATCAAGCGCATGGAGCGCGGCAACGCGATCATCGAGTCCGGCCGCATCGAGGGCCTGCTGGCGCGCGACCAGATGATCCAGAAGGAAAACCTGCGCATCGGCGACCGTATCCGTGCCTGCCTGCTGCGCGTCGAGCGCGGCGGCCGGGGCCCGCAACTGATCCTGTCGCGCACTGCGCCCGAATTCATCAAGGATCTGTTCGCCCTGGAAGTGCCGGAAATCTCCGAGGGCCTGATCGAGATCAGGGCTGCTGCACGCGATCCCGGCCTGCGCGCCAAGATCGCCGTCAAGTCGAATGATCAGCGGGTCGATCCGCAAGGTTCCTGCATCGGCGTGCGCGGCACCCGGGTCACGGCGGTTACCAACGAGCTGAATGGCGAGCGGGTCGACATCATCCTGTGGTCGTCCGAGCCGGCCCAGTTCGTGATCAATGCCCTGGCTCCGGCCGAGGTGTCCAGCATCGTCGTCGACGAGGAAAAGCACAGCATGGACGTGGTGGTCGACGAGAGCCAGCTCGCCAACGCCATCGGCCGCGGCGGCCAGAACGTCCGCCTGGCGTCCGAGCTGACCGGCTGGACCATCAACATCATGACCGAGGACGAGGCCGAGGAGAAGAAGGAAACCGAGGTCTCCTCCATCCGCGGCCTGTTCATGGAGCGGCTGGACATCGACCAGGACGTCGCCGAGGTGCTGGTGGAGGAAGGTTTCTCCACCCTGGAAGAGATCGCCTACGTGCCGTTGTCCGAGATGCTTGAGATCGAGGCCTTCGACGAGGATACCGTCAACGAGCTGCGCGCCCGTGCCCGCGATGCCCTGCTGACGGCGGCGATCGCCCAGGAGGAGACGGTGGAAAAGGATACGACCGATCTGATGAGCGTCGAGGGCATGGATGCCGGCCTGGCGGCGGATCTTTCCGCCAAGGGCATCAAGTCGGCCGAGGATCTGGCCGACCTGGCCGTGGACGAACTGGTTGAACTCACAGGCATGGCCGAAGACCGGGCCCAGGCGCTGATCATGTCGGCGCGTGCGCCCTGGTTCGCCTGAGCGCGGTAAAAGCGGTAAACACAGAGGGTTAGATGAACGTCGAACAATTTGCCAACGAGCTTAAAGTCGCCCCGGCACTACTGGTGGAGCAGTTGCAGGCCGCCGGCGTATCCGTGAATGAAACTTCGGACGCCCTGTCCGATCAGGACAAGGCGCGCTTGCTGGATTATCTGCGCGACAAACACGGCGCCAAGAACCCGAAGACCAAGATCACCCTGACCCGCAAGCAGACCTCCGAGATCCGGACTTCCGACAGCAGCGGCAAGGCGCGCACGATCCAGGTCGAGGTGCGCAAGAAGCGCGTGCTGATGAAGCGCGAAGCGCCGCTGGTCCCGGCCGAGGAAGCCCATGTGGAGGCGCCGGTCGAGGAAATCCCGGTGCCGACGCCAGAGCTCGAGATCATCCCGGAACCGGCCCCGGTCGAGATTCCGGTCGAGGTCGAGGCCGAGGCCGAAACGCCCGTCGAGGCCCCGGTTGAGACCCCGGCCGAGGCCCCGGTGGCTGCACCGGCAACGCCGCCGGCGCCGGTGGCGATTCTCGACGAGCAGGAAATTCAGGCGCGCAAGCACGAGTCCAAGCGGCATGCCGAACTGCGGGCCATCCAGGAAGCCGAACTGAAGGCCAAGCAGGAGCGCGAGAGCGCCCGCAAGCAGGCCCAGGAAGCGGACGTGGCCAAGAAGGCGGTGGAGGCGGCCAAGCCGCCGGTGGTCGCCAAGGCGCCCGGCGAAACCAAGCCGTCGGTAAAGCCCAAGGTCGACAAGACCGTGGCCAAGAAGGGCAAGGTGGGTCCGGACGAATCTGCCGGCAAGAAGGGCCTCAAGGTGCGTGGCGCCCTGGAATCGGAAAGCGGCTGGCGTAGTGGCGGCCGCAAGACCCGGCACAAGTCCGAGCATGCCCAGTTTGTCGCGCCGGTCGAGCCGACCATCAAGGAAGTCCTGGTGCCGGAGACCATCAGCGTCGCCGACCTGGCACACAAGATGTCGGTCAAGGCGGCCGAGGTGATCAAGACCCTGATGAAGATGGGCTCCATGGTCACCATCAACCAGGTGCTTGACCAGGAAACCGCGATGATCGTGGTGGAAGAGCTTGGCCACATCGCCAAGCTGGCCCCCACCGACAACCCCGAATCCTATCTGGAAGACACCGGTGTCGAACATGTGGAAGCCGAGCGGTTGCATCGCGCCCCGGTGGTCACCGTCATGGGCCACGTCGACCACGGCAAGACCTCGCTGCTCGACTATATCCGGCGTGCCCGTGTGGCGGCCGGCGAGGCGGGCGGCATCACCCAGCACATCGGTGCCTACCACGTGGAGACCCCGCGCGGCATGATCACCTTCCTGGATACCCCGGGTCACGAGGCCTTCACGGCCATGCGTGCCCGCGGCGCCAAGGCGACCGACCTGGTCATCCTGGTGGTGGCGGCCGACGACGGCGTCATGCCGCAGACCAAGGAAGCCATCCACCACGCCAAGGCCGGAAACGTGCCCATGGTGGTGGCGGTCAACAAGATCGACAAGCCGGGCGCCAATCCGGAAAAGATCCGCCAGGAAGTCTCTTCCGAGGGCGTGGTGCCCGAGGAGTGGGGCGGCGATACCATGTTCGTCGATGTCTCTGCCAAGACCGGCGTCGGCATCGACCAACTGCTCGAATCCATCCTGCTCCAGGCCGAAGTGCTCGAACTCAAGGCCCCGGTCGAGGCCATGGCCAAGGGCGTGGTGATCGAATCCCGTCTCGACAAGGGCCGCGGCCCGGTCGCCACCATCCTGGTCCAGTCCGGCACCCTCAAGCGCGGCGACATGATGCTGGCCGGTGCTGCCTTCGGCAAGGTGCGCGCCATGTTGGACGAGGACGGCAAGCCGATCCAGGAGGCCGGTCCTTCCATTCCGGTGGAGATCCAGGGCCTGTCCGAGGTTCCCGCCGCCGGCGAGGACGTCATGGTCCTGACCGACGAGCGCAAGGCGCGCGAAATCGCCCTGTTCCGCCAAGGCAAGTTCCGCGACGTCAAGCTGGCCAAGCAGCAGGCCACCAAGCTGGAAACCATATTCGACCAGATGGGCGAGGGCGAAGTGAAGTCCCTGCCGCTGATTTTGAAGGCCGACGTGCAGGGTTCCTACGAGGGCCTCAGCCACGCCTTGCAGAAGATGTCCACCCCCGAGGTGCGGGTCAACATCATCCATGCCGCGGTCGGCGCGGTGTCGGAATCCGACATCAACCTGGCCATCGCCTCCGGCGCCGTGATCATCGCCTTCAACGTGCGTGCCGATGCCCAGGCCAGGAAGCTGGCCGAGAACTCCAGTGTCGACATCCGCTACTACAACATCATCTACGAGGCCGTGGATGACGTGAAGGCGGCCCTGGGCGGCCTGCTCTCGCCGGAGAAGAAGGAAACCGTCATCGGCATGGCCGAGGTCCGCCAGGTCTTCCGCATCACCAAGGTCGGCACCGTGGCCGGTTGCATGGTGCTGGACGGCGTCATCAAGCGTGCCGGCTCGGTGCGCGTGATCCGCGACAACGTGGTGGTGCACACCGGTGAGATCGACGCCCTCAAGCGCTTCAAGGACGACGTCAAGGAAGTGAAGGGCAGCTTCGAGTGCGGCCTCAGCCTGAAGAACTACAACGACCTCCAGGAAGGCGACCAGCTCGAGTGCTTCGAGGTGGTGGAAGTCGCCCGGACGCTATGATGATGAGCGGTCAGCTTTCAGCAATCAGCTTTCAGCCCAAGCTTTTTCGCTGACCGCTGACCGCTGACCGCTGACCGCTGCATATATGCCATCTGACTTTCCCCGTTCCCGCCGCGTCGCCGAGCAAATCCGCCAGGAACTGGCGGATATCCTCTGGCGCGAAGTCCAGGACCCGCGCGTCAAGGGCGTGACCATCAACGCCGTCGAGGTCACCTCCGACCTCGAACACGCCAAGATCTGGTTCACCGTGATGACCGGCGACCACCAGGCGGCGGCCAAGGCGCTCCAGCACACGGTCGGTTTCCTGCGCCGTGCGCTGGCCCAGCGCATGCGTCTGCGCCTGGTGCCCAGCCTGACCTTCCAGTACGACGAGTCGGTGGAGCGCGGGGTGCACCTGTCCCAACTGATCGACGAGGCGGTCGAAGAAGACAAGCGCCATCCGCACGACGACTGATGGCAAAGCGTAAAGTTGATGGCGTCCTCCTGCTGGACAAGCCGGAGGGCATCACCTCCAACCTGGCGTTGCAGAAGGCCAAGCGTCTGTACAACGCGGAAAAGGCCGGCCATACCGGCACCCTGGACCCGTTCGCCACCGGCTTGCTGCCCCTGTGCCTGGGCGAGGCGACCAAGTTTTCCCAGTTCCTGCTCAATGCCGACAAGGTCTACCTGGCCGAGGCGCAGCTGGGCGTGCGCACCACCACCGCCGATCCCGAGGGCGAGGTCATCGAGACCCGTCCGGTCGCAGTGACCGAGGCCGATGTCGCAGCCGTGCTGCCCCGCTTCATCGGCGCCATCGATCAGGTCCCGCCCATGCACTCCGCCCTCAAGCGCGATGGCCGGCCGCTCTACGAATATGCCCGCAAGGGGATCGAGATCGAACGCCAGGCCCGCCGCGTGCAGGTGTACGACATCGAACTGGTCGCCTTGCGCGGCGACCGGCTGACCCTGCGGGTGCATAGCGGCAAGGGTCTCTATGTCCGCACCCTGGCCGAGGACATCGGCGCCGTGCTGGCTTGCGGCGCCCATCTCTCGGCCCTGCGCCGGGAGGAGGTGGGGCCCTTCGCCATCGCCGACGCGGTGACCCTGGCGGAACTGGAGGCCATCGACCCCGAGCAGCGGGACCAAGAACTGTTGCCGCCCGACTGCCTGATCGACGACCTGCCCCGGCTGGACCTGGATATTGAATCGACCTGGCAGATCTGCCATGGCCAGTCGATCTGGCGTTCCGGCCTGCGGGTGGGCGACCTGATGCGGCTGTACGACCCGGATGGCCGCTTTATCGGCGTCGCCGAGGTGGACCTGGAAGGCAAGGCCGCGCCGAAAAGGCTGCTGGCCAGTTAAGGCACCGCCATGAATTTGCTTGAGAAAATTCCCGTTGGGCGAGTAAAATCAGCCCTTTTCTAAATTCGTTTCAGATCGGAGTAGTTTGAAATGGCAATCGAAACCGCGCAAAAAGCGCAAATCGTCAAGGAATACCAACGCGCCGCTGCCGACACCGGCTCCCCGGAAGTCCAGGTCGCCCTGCTGACCGCCCGCATCAATGACCTGACCGGCCACTTCAAGGTCAACAGCAAGGATCACCATTCCCGTCGCGGCCTGCTCAAGATGGTCAGCCGTCGTCGCCGTCTGCTGGATTACCTGAAGTCCCGCAACCTGGACTCCTACCGTCAGCTGATCGACCGTCTCGGCCTGCGTAAGTAATACCGAATCAATAGCGAGGTTTTAGCGTGAATCCTGTCAAGAAGACATTTCAATACGGTCGCCATCAGGTGACCCTGGAAACCGGGGAAGTTGCCCGTCAGGCCGGTGGCGCCGTGTTGGTCAATATGGACGACACCGTCGTGCTGGTGGCCGTCACGGCCAAGAACGAAGTCAAGCCCGGGCAGGATTTTTTCCCGCTGACCGTCGACTACATGGAAAAGACCTACGCCGCGGGCCGCATCCCCGGCGGCTTCTTCAAGCGTGAGGGCAAGCCCTCCGAGAAGGAAACGCTGACCTCGCGCCTGATCGACCGGCCGATCCGTCCGCTGTTCCCGGACGGCTTCTTCAACGAGATCCAGGTCGTCGCCACGGTGGTCTCGCAGAACCCCGAGGTGGATGCCGACATCCCCGCCCTGATCGGCGCCTCCGCCGCCCTGATGCTGTCCGGCGTGCCGTTCAACGGCCCGATCGGCGCCGCCCGGGTCGGCTACCTGAATGGCCAGTACGTCCTCAACCCGACCAAGACCGAACTGACGACCTCCGATCTGAACCTGGTCGTGGCGGGTACCGAGGACGCCGTGCTGATGGTGGAGTCCGAGGCCAACGTGCTGCCCGAGGACGTCATGCTGGGCGCCGTGGTCTACGGCCACGACCAGATGAAGGTCGCCATCGACGCCATCAACGACCTCGCCGACGAAGCCGGCAAGGATGCCTGGGACTGGGCCGCGCCCGAGACCCAGACCGACTTGCTCGACCAGATGAACGCGCTCTGCGCCGACGATCTGTCCAACGCCTACTCGATCAAGCAGAAGCAGGCGCGCACCATGGCCGTGGATGAAATCCGCGCCCGCGTGTTTGCCGCGATGATCAGCGAAGGCATGGACACCACCCAGGTCAACGTGGTCAAGGACCTGTTCCACGCCCTCGAAGCCAAGGTGGTGCGCAGCCGTATCCTGGCCGGCGAGCCCCGCATCGACGGTCGCGACACCCGCACCGTGCGTCCGATCACCATCCGCACCGGCGTGCTGCCGCGCACCCACGGTTCCGCCCTGTTCACCCGCGGCGAGACCCAGGCCCTGGTGGTCGCCACCCTGGGCACCGGCCGTGACGAGCAGACCATCGACGCGCTGGAAGGCTCCTATTCCGATCGCTTCATGCTGCACTACAACATGCCCCCCTACGCCACCGGCGAAACCGGCCGGGTCGGCACCCCGAAGCGGCGCGAGATCGGCCACGGCCGTCTGGCCAAGCGAGCCCTGCTGGCCTGCCTGCCGTCCAAGGAAGAGTTCGGCTACACCATCCGCGTGGTGTCCGAAATCACCGAATCGAACGGTTCCAGCTCGATGGCCTCCGTCTGCGGCGGCTCCCTGGCCCTGATGGACGCCGGCGTGCCGATGAAGAGCCACGTCGCCGGCATCGCCATGGGCCTAATCAAGGAAGGCAACCGCTTCGCGGTGCTGACCGACATCCTGGGCGACGAGGATCACCTGGGCGACATGGACTTCAAGGTGGCCGGCACCACCGAGGGCGTCACCGCCCTGCAGATGGACATCAAGATCGAGGGCATCACCAAGGAAATCATGCAGGTTGCGCTGACCCAGGCCCGCGAGGCCCGTCTGCACATCCTCGGCATCATGAACTCCGCCGAGGCCCAGCCGCACGAGATGAGCCAGTACGCCCCGCGCATCGTCACCATCAAGATCAACCCCGAGAAGATCCGCGACGTGATCGGCAAGGGCGGCGCCACCATCCGCGCCCTGACCGAAGAAACCGGCACCCAGATCGACATCGAGGAAGATGGCACGGTCAAGATCGCCTGCACCAGCCCCGAGGCCGGCGCTGCCGCCAAGAAGCGGATCGAGGATCTGACCGCCGAGGTGGAAGTGGGCCGCGTCTACGACGGCACCGTGCTGAAGATCCTGGACTTCGGTGCGATCGTCAATGTGCTGCCCGGCAAGGACGGCTTGCTGCACATCTCCCAGATCGCCCACGAACGCGTCAATGCCGTGTCCGACCATCTCAAGGAAGGCCAGGCGGTCAAGGTCAAGGTGCTGGAGACCGACGACAAGGGCCGCATGCGCCTGTCGATCAAGGCTCTGCTCGACCATCCGGCCCCGGCGCCCGCCGCCGAAGCGCCGACCGAGTGATCGGCAAGCGGTAGAGGTAAAAAAAGCGGCCTGGCCGCTTTTTTTACGTCCGGACTTCGCTGCCGAACAGTTCAGCGATGCCTTGCCACCAGCGGCGCCGGTTTTGCGTCACATGATGGCTGGGGTCGAGATCGGATGGCGACATCCGGCTCATCACCCAGCCGGGCAGTATCTTGTGCTTGCTCGAGCCGCAGGAGGTGCCCAGGTGGTTGGGGTCGTAGATCTTGATCAGGCTGGGCTGGTCGAGGTCGTCGGCATAGACGATGCCGCAGTAGTCCTCGTCATGCTCCTTGTGCAGCAGCAGGTCGAGTTCGCGCACGAAGGTGGCGACATGCTCGCTATCGGCCGGCTGTTCGGGTCTTGTCTCGCCCAGGGCGTAGAGATACCAGCCGGCTCCGGCGTCCAGTCGCTGCCAGAAGGCGGTCAGTTGATCCCAGGTCAGCAGGCTGAACAAGGTGCCGTCGAACAGGGCGTCGAAATCCGGGTTTTGTACGGGGAGCATGGGGGCGGCTATTGCGCGATCTGTGGAGTCAGGTATTTTACGTGTTGATTTTGAAATGAAAACCCCATTGCAAGAGAGGACTTGAGATGTTGAAAGCGCTGTTGTTCGATGTCGATGGCACCCTGGCCGACACCGAGCGCGACGGTCACCGGCCCGCCTTCAATGCCGCGTTCCGGGACTACGGCCTGGATTGGGACTGGGATGTCGAGCTTTATGGCAAGCTGCTGGCGGTGACCGGCGGCAAGGAGCGCATGCGCTACTACGTCGACCGCTTTCGGACCGATTATGTGAGGCCGGCCGATTTCGACGACCTGGTGGTGGCACTGCATCAGGCCAAGACCCGCCATTACACCCGCATGCTGGCCGAGGGCGGCATCCCGCTGCGGCCGGGCGTCAGGCGCCTGCTCGATGAGGCGCGCGCGGCCGGGCTGATCCTCGGCGTCGTCACCACCACCACCCCGGAAAACGTCACTGCGCTGCTCAGGCATAGCCTGGCCGAGGGCGGTCCCGAGTGGTTCGCGGTGATCGCCGCCGGCGACATCGTGCCGGCCAAGAAACCGGCCCCGGATATCTACCTGTGGGCGCTGGAGAAACTGGGCCTCGGTCCGGACTCGTGCCTGGCCTTCGAGGACTCGAAGAACGGCATCCGTTCTTCGTTGGGCGCCGGCCTGAAGACCGTGGTGACGGTGAACGATTACACCCGCGACGACGATTTCAGCGGCGCCGTGGCGGTGCTGTCCGACCTCGGTGAGCCGGGTGCGCCTTATCGCCGCCTGGACTGCGAAGAGGCCGGCATCGTCGATCTGGAGCGGTTGCAGGCCTGGTATCAGGCCTGACGGGCGGCGGCCGCCTCCAGGGTGTTCTGGAGCAGGGTCGCCACCGTCATCGGGCCGACCCCGCCCGGCACCGGCGTGATCCAGGCGGCGCGCTGTTTCGCGCCCTCGAAGTCGACGTCGCCGACCACCCGGCCATCGGCCAGGCGGTTGATGCCGACGTCGATCACCAGGGCGCCTGCGCGGATCAGTTCGCCGCGGATCATCTCCGGGCGGCCCACCGCCGCCACCAGCACCTCGGCGCGGCCGACATGGGCGGCCAGGTCGCGGGTGGCGCTGTGGCACACCGTCACCGTGCAGCCGGCCATCAGGAGTTCCAGCGCCATCGGTCGGCCGACGATGTTGGAGGCGCCGACGATCACCGCTTCCTTGCCCTTCAGGTCCTCGTTGGTGGTCGCCAGCAGGCGCATCACGCCGTAGGGCGTGCACGGCCGCAGGGTCGGCCGGCGCTGGGCCAGGCGGCCGAGGTTGTAGGGGTGGAAGCCGTCGACGTCCTTGTTCGGGGCGATGTGGTCGATCACCGCGTTGGCGTCGATGTGTTCCGGCAGCGGCAGCTGCACCAGGATGCCGTCGACCGCGTCGTCGGCGTTGAGGCGGTCGATCAGGGCCAGCAACTCGGCCTGGCTGGTCGAGGCCGGCAGGTTGTGGGCGAGGTCGCGCACCCCGGCGATCTCGCAGGAGCGGCGCTTGTTGCGCACGTAGAGCGCCGAGGCCGGGTTGTCGCCGACCAGGATGACGGCAAGGCCGGGCGCCGGCTGTCCGGCGGCGATGCGGGCATCGACTTCGTGACGGATATTGAGCAGGAGGGCGTCGGCGATGGCTTTGCCATCAATGATGCGGGCGGTCATGGTTGCAGTTGGCCTTTTTGACGATATGGAAATTTTAGCCGAGCCGGTTGCTCGGGCGACATTGATTTTTGCAAAGACGGCGGGTATAGTCCGCTCCCTTCGGGGTGTAGCGCAGCCCGGTAGCGCGCCTGCTTTGGGAGCAGGATGTCGGAGGTTCGAATCCTCTCACCCCGACCAGCGTTATCGGTCAATGTGTTGCACGCTTGCCCACGGGATCACTGCCCGTAGCTCAACTGGATAGAGCACCAGCCTTCTAAGCTGGGGGTTACAGGTTCGATCCCTGTCGGGCAGGCCAAAAGGTTTCAGTGGCGGCGGTAGCTCAATGGTAGAGTCCCAGATTGTGATTCTGGTTGTTGTGGGTTCGAGTCCCATCCGTCGCCCCATCTCATTTCATTCAATGGTGTGTATCCGGGAGTGCCCCGGCGCGGGGCCGTTCCGGCCTGGCCGGCGCATTCAAATGGTTTAGGGACGTGTGCGTCCCGTTGAGCGGGATCGCAGGCTCGCGTATAATCCCCTGTCATATTTCAAACATGATTGTCAGCGGGATGGGCGCGAGTCTGTCCCGCTTGTCATGTCTACAGCAGGAGTTATCTTGGCTTCCTTCGCGTCCGCGATACTCACGCTCGCCGATGGCTCGGTCTTCCGGGGCTATTCGATAGGCGCCGATGGCGTCGGCGTCGGCGAGGTGGTGTTCAATACCTCCATGACCGGCTATCAGGAGATCCTCACCGATCCGTCCTATTGCCGGCAGATCGTCACCTTGACCTATCCCCATATCGGCAACGTCGGCACCAACCCCGAGGATGCAGAATCGGGCAAGGTCCATGCCTCCGGCCTGATCATCCGCGACCTGCCGCTGCAGGCGAGCAATTTCCGCATGACCCAGACCCTGCCCGACTATCTCAAGGCGCAGGGCGTGGTCGCCATCGCCGGCATCGACACCCGCCGGTTGACCCGTCTGTTGCGCGAGAAGGGCGCCCAGAACGGCTGCATCATGGCCGGCAGCGTCATCGACGAGGCCGAGGCCCTGCGCCAGGCCCAGGCTTGCCCCAGCATGGCCGGGCAGGACCTGGCCCAGGTGGTGACCTGCGACCAGGCCTATGCCTGGGAAGAGGGCGAGTGGGAACTGGGCCGGGGCTTTGCCCAGCCGGCCGAGCGGCCGTTCCACGTGGTCGCCTACGACTACGGCGTCAAGCGCAACATACTGCGCATGCTGACCAGCCGTGGCTGCCGCGTCACCGTGGTGCCGGCCAAGACCCCGGCTGCCGAGGTGCTGGCGCTGAATCCGGACGGCGTGTTCCTGTCCAACGGCCCGGGCGACCCGGAGCCGTGCGACTACGCCATCACGGCGATCCAGGAAATCCTCGCCGCCAGGGTGCCGACCTACGGCATCTGCCTCGGCCACCAGTTGCTCGGCCTGGCCTCGGGTGCGAAGACCGTGAAGATGAAGTTCGGCCACCACGGCGGCAACCATCCGGTCCAGGACCTGGACAGCAAGCGGGTGATGATCACCAGCCAGAACCACGGCTTTGCGGTCGATGCGGCGACCTTGCCGGACAACCTGAGGCCGACCCATGCCTCCCTGTTCGACGGCAGCCTGCAGGGCATCGCCCGCACCGACTGCCCGGCCTTCAGTTTCCAGGGCCATCCGGAGGCGAGCCCCGGACCCCATGACGTCGCATACCTGTTCGACCGCTTCGTCGGCATGATGAAGGAGCGCCGAAATGAAATTTCACAATAAGGGCTAGCATGCCTAAGCGTACAGATATCCACAGCATCCTGATCATCGGCGCCGGCCCGATCATCATCGGCCAGGCCTGCGAGTTCGACTATTCCGGCGCCCAGGCCTGCAAGGCCCTGCGCGAAGAAGGCTTCCGGGTCATTCTGGTCAACTCCAACCCGGCCACCATCATGACCGACCCGGAGATGGCCGACGCGACCTACATCGAGCCGATCAACTGGCAGACCCTCGAGAAGATCATCGAGAAGGAACGCCCTGATGCCGTGCTGCCGACCATGGGCGGCCAGACCGCGCTCAACTGCGCCCTCGACCTGGCCCGGCACGGCGTCCTGGAAAAGTACGGTTGCGAACTGATCGGGGCCAAGAAAGAGGCCATCGACATGGCCGAGGACCGCCAGTTGTTCAAGGAGGCGATGACCCGCATCGGCCTCGGTTCGGCCCGGTCCGGCATCGCCCACTCCATGGAAGAGGCGATCCAGGTCCAGGCCGGCCTCGGCTTCCCGGTCATCATCCGGCCGTCCTTCACCATGGGCGGCACCGGCGGCGGCATCGCCTACAACATGGGCGAGTTCGTCGAGATCTGCGACCGCGGCCTGGAGGCCTCGCCGACCAAGGAACTGCTGATCGAGGAATCGCTGATCGGCTGGAAGGAATACGAGATGGAAGTGGTCCGCGACACGGCGGACAACTGCATCATCGTCTGCTCGATCGAGAACCTCGACCCCATGGGTGTGCATACCGGCGATTCGATCACCGTCGCCCCGGCCCAGACCCTGACCGACAAGGAATACCAGATCCTGCGCAACGCCTCGATCGCCGTGCTGCGCGAGATCGGCGTCGATACCGGCGGTTCCAACGTGCAGTTCTCGATCAATCCCGAGGACGGCCGCATGATCGTCATCGAGATGAACCCGCGGGTGTCGCGCTCGTCCGCGCTGGCCTCGAAAGCGACCGGTTTCCCGATCGCCAAGGTTGCCGCCAAGCTGGCGGTCGGCTTCACCCTCGACGAACTCAAGAACGAGATCACCGGCGGCGCCACCCCGGCCTCGTTCGAGCCCTCGATCGACTACGTGGTGACCAAGATCCCGCGCTTCGCCTTCGAGAAATTCCCCCAGGCCAACGACCGCCTGACCACCCAGATGAAGTCGGTGGGCGAGGTGATGGCCATCGGCCGGACTCAGATGGAATCGCTGCAGAAGGCCCTGCGCGGCCTGGAAACCGGGGTCGACGGCCTGGACGAGAAGTCCACCGACAAGAGCGAGATCGTCAGCGAGATGGGCAATCCGGGCGCCGAGCGGCTGTTCTACGTCGCCGATGCCTTCCGCATCGGCATGACCCAGGCCGAGGTGTTTGCCATCTGCAAGATCGACCCCTGGTTCCTGGCCCAGATCGAGGACATCGTGCGCCAGGAGAACGAACTGCGCGGCCGCGACCTGGCCAGCCTGTCGAAGGACGAGCTGTACACCCTCAAGCGCAACGGCTTCTCCGACCGCCGCCTGGCCAACCTGCTCGAAACGGACCAGCACATGGTGCGCGCGCGGCGCTGGGAACAGGCCATCCACCCGGTCTACAAGCGGGTCGACACCTGCGCCGCCGAGTTCGCCACCGCCACCGCCTACCTGTATTCCACCTACGAGGAGGAATGCGAGGCCATGCCCACCGAGCGCAAGAAGATCATGGTGCTGGGCGGCGGCCCGAACCGGATCGGCCAGGGCATCGAATTCGACTACTGCTGCGTCCACGCCGCCCAGGCCTGCCGGGAAGACGGCTACGAGACCATCATGGTCAACTGCAACCCGGAGACCGTGTCGACCGACTTCGACACCTCCGACCGGCTCTACTTCGAGCCGCTGACCCTGGAAGACGTGCTCGAGATCGTCCGCATCGAGAAGCCCGAGGGCGTCATCGTCCAGTACGGCGGCCAGACCCCGCTCAAGCTGGCGCGCGACCTGGAAAAGAACGGTGTGCCCATCATCGGCACCACGCCGGACATGATCGACGCCGCCGAGGACCGCGAGCGTTTCCAGAAGATGATTCATGGCCTCGGCCTGCTGCAGCCGCCCAACCGCACCGCCCGCACCGAGCCGGACGCCATCCGCCTGGCCGCCGAGATCGGCTACCCGCTGGTGGTGCGGCCGTCCTACGTGCTGGGCGGCCGGGCCATGGAGATCGTCCACGAGGAGGCCGACCTGCAGCGCTACATGCGCGAGGCGGTCAAGGTCTCCAACGACTCCCCGGTGCTGCTTGACCGCTTCCTCAACGACGCCATCGAGATCGACGTCGACGCCCTGTCCGACGGCACCGACGTGCTGATCGGCGGCATCATGGAACACATCGAGCAGGCCGGTGTGCACTCCGGCGACTCGGCCTGTTCGCTGCCGCCCTACAGCCTGTCGGCCCGCCTGCAGGACGAGCTGCGCCGGCAGACCGTGGCCATGGCCCGGGCGCTCAACGTGGTCGGCCTGATGAACGTGCAGTTCGCCATCAAGGGCAACGACGTTTATGTCCTCGAAGTGAACCCGCGCGCCTCGCGTACCGTGCCCTTCGTGTCCAAGGCCACCGGCCGGCCGCTGGCCAAGATCGCCGCCCGCTGCATGACCGGCCGCTCGCTCAAGGACCAGGGCGCGGTGCGGGAAGTGATCCCGCCCTATTACTCGGTCAAGGAAGCGGTGTTCCCGTTCCGCAAGTTCCCCGGCGTCGACCCCATCCTCGGCCCCGAGATGAAGTCCACCGGCGAGGTCATGGGCGTGGCCGAACGCTTCGGCGAGGCCTTCCTGAAGGCCCAGTACGCCGCCAGCGTGAGCCTGCCCAAGAAGGGCAACGTGTTCATCTCGGTGCGCGACAACGAGCACCCGGACGTGGTCCAGATCGCCCGCCACCTCAACGACCTCGGTTTCAAGGTGCTCGCCACCAAGGGGACGGCCAACAGCATCGAGGCGGCGGGGTTGCCGGCGACCCGGGTCAACAAGGTGGCCGAAGGGCGTCCGCACATCGTCGACATGATCAAGAACCAGGAGGTTCAGCTCATCGTCAACGTGGTCGAGGACAAGCGCGCGATCAAGGATTCTTCCTCGATCCGTACTGCCGCCCTGGCCCAGAACGTGCCCTACTACACCACCCTGGCCGGAGCCGAGGCAGCCTGCCTGGGCATGAAGGACCGGGGCGACATCACCGTTTACGATTTACAGAGCCTGCATCGGCGTTTGAGCTGAGCGGGCGGAGGAAAACCCATGCACAAGGTTCCATTGACCGTCACCGGCGCTGAATTGCTGAAGACGGAATTGCAGCGGCTCAAGTCGGTCGAGCGTCCCAGCGTCATCGCCGCCATCGCCGAGGCGCGTTCCCACGGCGACCTGTCCGAGAACGCCGAATACGACGCCGCCAAGGAGAAACAGGGCTTCATCGAGGGCCGCATCAAGGATCTGGAAGGCAAGCTGTCCAATGCCCAGATCATCGATCCGCGCCACCTCGACGCCGAGGGCCGGGTGGTCTTCGGCGCCACGCTGGAACTGGTCGATGCCGAGACCGGCGACGAGGTGAAGTACCAGATCGTCGGCGACGACGAGGCCGACATCAAGGCCGGCAAGATCTCGGTGTCGTCGCCGATTGCGCGCGCCCTGATCGGCAAGTATGCCGGCGACGTCGCCGACGTGCACGCGCCGGGCGGCCTGCGCCACTACGAAATCCTGGAAGTCCACTACATCTGATGAGAAACCTGCCGGATCTGCTGGCGGCTTGGTCCGTCGCCCTCTGGGTGGGTGGCCTGTGGGCGATCGGCTATCTGGCCGCGCCGACCCTGTTCTATCACCTGGACGACCGCATGCTGGCCGGCTTCCTGGCCGGGCGCATGTTCACCTGGATCGCCTTCGTCGGCATGCTGTGCGGCGGCTGGTTGCTGGTGTTCCGCCTTGGCCGTTTCGGTGGCGCGGCGTTGAAGCAGGGTTTCTTCTGGATCGTCGTGGTCATGCTGCTGCTGACCCTGGCGCAGCACTTCGGCATCCAGCCGATCATGCAGCAGATCAAGGATCAGGCCATGCCGCAGGATGTCATGAAGAGCCTGTTCAAGGACCGCTTCGCGGCCTGGCACGGGGTGTCCAGCGTGGTCTACCTGATTGAATCGCTGCTCGGCCTGGCCCTGGTGGCCAAGCAGAACTCACGGTAGGGCGATGCGCGGTTCCTCGGCGGGCTTGTAGATCAGCAGCAGCTTGCCGATATGCTGGACCGGGGCGCAGTCCAACTGGGCGCAGATCTCGGCCAGCCAGGCCTCGCGTGCGGCGCGGTCGTCGCCGAGGCAGCGGACCTTGATCAGTTCGTGGGCGGCCAGGCTGCGGCTGATTTCCTTGACCACCGCCTCGGTCAGGCCGGCATTGCCGATCATCACCACCGGCTTGAGGTTATGGGCCTGGGCCTTGAGAAACTTGCGCTGTTGCGGCGTTAGATCGAGCATGTAACCCTCCAAAGCGCGCGATATTACATGAAAAGACAAGCCAAGACCCACGCCTGGCACCACCAGCACGTCAGCGACTTCTACGTCCGCCAGGCCACCGAGCAGGGCTGGCGCTCGCGCGCCGCATTCAAGCTGATGGAGATCGACGACAAGGACCACCTGCTCAAGCCGGGCATCACCGTGGTCGACCTCGGCTGCGCCCCGGGCGGCTGGTGCCAGGTGGCGGCGCAGCGTCTGAAGGGGCAGGGCCGCATCATCGGCGTCGACCTGCTGGAGATGACCGGCATCGGCGGCGTCACCTTTATCCAGGGCGACTTCACCGAGGATGCCGTGCTGGCCGAACTGGTGGCGGCCGGCATCGAAAATAGCGTCGATCTTGTACTTTCCGATATGGCCCCCAATATAAGCGGCGTCGACTCGTCCGATCAGGCCAGGATCTATTACCTGGTCGAGTTGGCCCTGGATTTCGCCCGGCACCACCTGAAACCGGAGGGTGCCTTTCTGGCCAAGGTGTTCCAGGGTGCCGGTTTCGAGGACTATGTGAAACAGTTGCGGGCCGCCTTCAAGGTAGTGGCGGTGCGCAAGCCCAAGGCCTCGCGGGACCGCAGCCGGGAGGTCTACCTGTTGGGCAAGGGCTTGATAGCCCCGCTCTAACAGGCCGATAGATTGCCTGAACGAACGGTTTGGGATAGGGTCCGATTAAATTATTGGATGCGTAGCCGCACGAAGGAAACAAGTTGAACAATCTTTTCAAGAATGTTGCCATCTGGATGGTCATCGCCCTGGTGCTGATGACCGTCTTCAACCAGTTCGGGAACCACCAGGCGGCCCAGAGCCAGGTCGACTATTCCCAGTTCCTGGACGAGGTGAAGCAGGGCCAGGTGGCCAAGGTCTCCATCGATGGCCGGGTCCTGCGCGGCGTGCGTAACGACGGCGCCCGCTTCACCACCTATGCCCCGTCCGACCCCTGGATGGTGTCCGACCTGCTCAAGGCCGGCGTGGTGGTCGAGGCCAAGCCCGATGAAGAGCCATCCATGCTGATGAGCATCTTCGTGTCCTGGTTCCCGATGCTGCTCCTGATCGGCGTCTGGGTCTTCTTCATGCGCCAGATGCAGGGCGGCGGCAAGGGCGGTGCCTTTTCCTTCGGCAAGAGCCGCGCCCGCATGCTCGACGAGAACACCAACCAGATCACCTTCGCCGACGTCGCCGGCTGCGACGAGGCCAAGGAAGAGGTGGGCGAACTGGTCGAGTTCCTGCGCGATCCGACCAAGTTCCAGAAACTGGGCGGCCGCATTCCCCGCGGCGTCCTGATGGTCGGTAACCCCGGCACCGGCAAAACCCTGCTGGCCAAGGCCATCGCTGGCGAGGCCAAGGTGCCGTTCTTCTCCATCTCCGGCTCCGACTTCGTCGAGATGTTCGTCGGCGTCGGCGCGGCCCGGGTGCGCGACATGTTCGAGCAGGCCAAGAAATCTGCCCCCTGCATCATCTTCATCGACGAGATCGACGCGGTCGGCCGCCAGCGTGGCGCCGGCCTGGGCGGCGGCAACGACGAGCGCGAGCAGACCCTGAACCAGTTGCTGGTCGAGATGGACGGTTTCGAGGGCAATGTCGGCGTCATCGTCATCGCCGCCACCAACCGTCCCGACGTGCTCGACCCGGCCCTGATGCGGCCGGGCCGCTTCGACCGCCAGGTGGTGGTGCCGTTGCCCGATATCCGCGGCCGCGAGCAGATCCTCATGGTCCACATGCGCAAGGTGCCGATGGGCGTCGACGTCAAGGCCGACATCATCGCCCGCGGCACGCCCGGTTTCTCCGGCGCCGACCTGGCCAACCTGGTCAACGAGGCGGCCCTGTTCGCTGCCCGCGGCAACAAGCGGGTGGTCGACATGGACGACTTCGAGCGGGCCAAGGACAAGATCATGATGGGCGCCGAGCGCCGCTCCATGATCATGCCCGAGGAAGAGCGCCGCAACACCGCCTACCACGAGTCCGGCCATGCCGTGGTGGCGCGCTCCCTGCCCAAGACCGACCCGGTGCACAAGGTCACCATCATCCCGCGCGGCCGCGCCCTGGGCGTGACCATGCAATTGCCGACCGAGGACCGCTACAGCCAGGACAAGGAGCGCCTGCTGTCGACCATTTGCGTCCTGTTCGGCGGCCGCATCGCCGAAGAGGTGTTCATGCACCAGATGACCACCGGCGCCTCCAACGACTTCCAGCGCGCCACCGAACTGGCCAAGCGGATGGTGACCCAGTGGGGCATGTCCGACAGCCTGGGCACCATGGTCTATGGCGAGGAAGAGGGCGAAATCTTCCTGGGCCGCTCGGTCACCACCCACAAGAGCATTTCCGAGGCGACCCTGCAGAAGGTCGATGTCGAGGTGCGCCGGATCATCGACGAACAGTACGGCCGTGCCCGCAAGATCATCGAGGACAACCGCGACAAGATCGAGGCGATGACCCACGCCCTGCTGGAATGGGAAACCATTGACGCCGAGCAGATCGAGGACATCATGACCGGCAAGGCGCCGCGTCCGCCCAAGCCGTCCTCGCAGCCGCCGGTCAAGCCCAGCGGCGACAGCCCGAGCGCGCCGGCCCCGACCGCCACCCCGGCCGAAGAGGCCTGATACAGAGACAAGATACAAGGTCCAAGAGGCAAGGCCCCGCGTGGGGGCAAGCCACTTGGGCCTGGCCCCTTGAGCCTTGCGACTTGGACCTTGTGCCCCTTGAACCTTCCCACTGACCGACCCTGGGTCATGGGCATCGTCAACGTCACCCCGGATTCATTCTCCGACGGTGGCCGCTACGTCGACCCGAGCGCGGCCATCCGCCATGCTGCGCGCCTGGTGGAAGAGGGCGCCGACCTGCTCGACATCGGCGGCGAATCGACCCGTCCCGGCGCCCAGCCGGTCTCCATCCAGGCAGAACTCGACCGCGTCATGCCGGTGCTGGAAGGCATCCATGGCCTGGGCGTGCCGGTCTCGGTCGACACCATGAAGCCTGAGGTCATGCGCGCCGCCGTCACGGCCGGCGCGGCGATGATCAACGACGTCAACGCCTTTCGCGCCCCGGGCGCCTGGGCGGCGGTCAGGGACAGCGATTGCGCGCTGTGCGTCATGCACATGCTGGGCGAGCCGCGCACCATGCAGGACGCGCCGCACTACGACGACGTCGTGGCCGAGGTCGAGGCCTTCCTGGCCGAACGCATCGCCAGCGCCGAGGCGGCCGGGATCGCACGGGAGCGGCTGGTGGTCGATCCCGGCTTCGGCTTCGGCAAGACCCTGGACCATAATATTGCCCTCCTGCGCGCCTTGCCCAGGCTGGCCCGGCTGGCCCCGGTCCTGGCCGGGATGTCGAGGAAGCGGATGATCGGTGCCCTCACCGGCCGCGATATCCAGGATCGCATGGCCGGCAGTCTGGCGGCGGCGCTCCGGGCGGTGGACAATGGCGCTGCCATCGTGCGGGTGCACGATGTCAGGGAAACGGTGGATGCGCTGAAGGTCTGGCAGTCCACGCGCTGAACAGGCAGGCGGGTTTGCCCCGCGACAAGACTAAGGATTAGGGAAGCCATGAGCAGGAAATATTTCGGCACCGACGGCGTGCGCGGCAAGGTGGGTGAGGCCCCGATCACCCCCGACTTCGTCATGCGCCTGGGCTATGCCGCCGGCAAGGTGCTGGTCGCGACCGAACACGAGGCGCTGCACGGCGAGCGGCCCTGCGTGCTGATCGGCAAGGACACCCGGGTCTCCGGCTACATGCTGGAATCGGCCCTGGAGGCCGGTTTCACCGCCGCCGGGGTCGACGTGCGCCTGACCGGGCCGATCCCGACCCCGGGCATCGCCTACCTGACCCGCGCCCTGCGCCTGCAGGCCGGCGTGGTCATCTCGGCCTCGCACAACCCCTACGACGACAACGGCATCAAGTTCTTCTCCGCCAGCGGTTCCAAGCTGCCGGACGCGATCGAACTGGCGATCGAGGCCGCCCTCGACGAGCCGATGCTGACTGCGCCTTCCAGGGGGCTCGGTAAGGTCAAGCGCCTCGACGACGCCGCCGGCCGCTACATCGAATTCTGCAAGAGCACCTTCCCGCACGACATGGACCTGCGCGGCCTGCGCGTGGTGGTCGATTGCGCCAACGGCGCCGGCTACCACATCGCCCCGCCGGTGTTCCACGAACTCGGCGCCGACGTGATCGCCATCGGCAACGAGCCGGACGGCTTCAACATCAACCATGCCTGCGGCGCCACCCATCCGGAAACCCTGGTCAAGGCCGTGCGCAAGCACCGTGCCGACGTCGGCATCGCCCTGGACGGCGACGGCGACCGCCTGATCATGGTCGACGACCACGGCGAGATCGCCGACGGCGACCGCCTGATGTACGCCATTGCCCGCCACCGGCACGAGAACGGCCTGCTCAAGGGCGGCGTGGTCGGCACCCTGATGACCAACCTCGGCACCGAAACGGCCCTGCGCGCGCTCGGCTGCGATTTCCGCCGCGCCCAGGTCGGCGACCGCTACGTCCTGGAGATGCTCAACGAACATGGCTGGCAACTGGGCGGCGAGACCTCCGGCCACATCCTCTGCCTGGACCGCCACAGCACCGGCGACGGCATCGTCTCCGCCCTCCAGGTGCTGGCCGCGCTGCGCAGTACCGGGCGCAAGCTGGCCGACACCATCCGCGACTGCCCGGTGTTCCCGCAGGTGCTGATCAACGTCCGCCTGGCCAAGCGTTTCAAGCTGGACGGCCAGCCCGGGATCATGAGCGCGGTCGAGGCGGTCGAGAACGAGTTGGGCGACAGCGGCCGGGTCGTCCTGCGCGCCTCCGGCACCGAGCCGCTGATCCGGGTCATGGTGGAAGGCCGCGACGCGACCCAGGTCACCCGCTGCGCCGAGCGTATCGCCGAGGCGGTAAGGGCGGCGGCGGAGGTCTGAGCGGGCATCGGATCATGCCGCCGAGCGCTCGCATCCGCGTCACTGCATCGTCAACCGGATGAGTCTGGATAGATGAGAATCAGCCTGCTCGACCCCGGCCTGAAGGCGGCTGCAGGGCATCATTTCGATCTTGACCTGCGCCTGGCCAGGGCGCTCGCGCGCCGCGGCCATGAGGTCACGGTCCATGGCCACGTTCAGCCCGAGCCGGCGCTGGTCGCCCTGGCGGAACAGGCCGGCATGCCGTTCCACCCCCGCTTCCGCGTGCATCCCTATTCCCCGCTGCCCAAGAGCGCGAAGGCGCCGCCGTCCGGCGCCCTCGCCGCGTTGCGGCAAAGTGTGGCCGGAGTCATGGCGCGGCCATCCGAACAGTTTGCTTCCCCATTGGCGGCCTACCGGTCGTTGGAACTGGCCACGGCGCAGGACCTCGAAGCGGTGGAAAAAACCGATCTCTGGCTCTGGCCGACGCTGTTGCCCTATCAACTCGCGGCCGCCGCGCAGCATGCCGGCTCGGTGCGGCAAATCGGCGGTGTCTGGTGGCGGCCGCGCTTTCCGCAGCCACTGGGGGCGCAGAGTTGGGCCGCGACGGCACGCAAGCTGGCGGCCACTCCCCATCGCATCGTGGTCGGCGCCTATGACGAACTGCTCTGCCAGGGCTACCAGGATTTCACGCCCAGACTGGACGTCAAGCTCCTACCCTGCCCGCACGACGGCGCAACGAACGAGATCAGGCCGCCCGGCTTGCGTCGCATCGGCTTCTTCGGTCACCAGCGTCCGGCTCGCGGCATCGACCTGATTCCGGAGCTGGTTGCCGCCCTGGCGGCCAGAGGCTACGAGGTGGTTCTCCAGGACAGCAGCGGCCGCCTGAACGGCCATGAAAACGACGCCCGGGTCACGGTCCTCGAGCGCATCGACGACTTTGCGGCCGAACTGGCCCGCTGCGACCTGGTCGTCTGGCCATCGCACTGGGAGTCCTATACCCAGAGCCTGTCCGGAGTGGTCAGCGAGGCCATCGCCACCGGCGTGCCCGTCGTCGTGCCTTCCGGCTGCCTGCCGGCGCAGATCGTCGCCCGCCATGGCTGCGGCGTTTATTTCCACCACTATTCCAGTGCGGCGATATTGGCCGCCGTGGCCGAGGCGGCCGATGACTTTCCCGGCTTGTGCCTCCGCGCCCGCGCCGCCGCGACGGCCTGGCATGGTCAGAACGGCACCGATCGCCTGGCCGCCTGGATAGAACAACATATGGGAACCATGACATGAAAACAGCCCTAGTTTGCGGCGCCGGCGGCTTCGTCGGCCACCATCTGGTCAACCGGCTGAAAGAGGAGGGCATGTGGGTGTGCGGCGCCGACATCAAGCGGCCGGAATTTTCCGCCAGTCGCGCGGACGAGTTCAGGCTGGTCGATCTGCGCGACCCGGCCGCGGCGTACGCCTGCCTGGACCGGGAGTTCGACGAGGTTTACCAGCTTGCCGCCGACATGGGCGGCGCCGGCTATGTGTTTTCCGGGGAGAACTGCGCCGAGGTGATGCACAACTCCGCGCTCATCAACATCAATGTCCTGGATGCCTGCCGCAAGGCCAGGGTGGGCCGGGTGTTCTTCTCGTCCTCCGCCTGTGTCTACCCCCTGTTCAACCAGCAGGACCCGGACAATCCCACCTGCGCCGAAGCGACCGTCTACCCGGCCTTGCCGGACAGCGAATACGGCTGGGAAAAGCTGTTCGCCGAGCGCCTCTATCTGACCTACGCCCGCAATCACGGCATGACCTGCCGCATCGCCCGCTACCACAACATCTTCGGTCCCGACGGCACCTGGCAGGGTGGTCGCGAAAAGGCTCCGGCCGCCCTCTGCCGCAAGGTGGCCATGGCCCCGGACGGCGGCGAAATCGAGATCTGGGGCGACGGCGAGCAGACGCGCAGTTTTCTCCATATCGACGAGTGCATCGAGGCCACCCTGCGCCTGATGCGCTCGGATTGCCGGGAACCGCTCAACATCGGTTCCGAGGAAATGATCTCGATCAACGGACTGGCGCGGGAGATCGCGCTCATCGCAGGCAAGGACATCTCGCTGCGCCATGTTCCCGGCCCCCTCGGCGTGCGCGGGCGCACCTCGGACAACCGGCTGATCCGCGCGACCCTGGGCTGGGCGCCCTCGGCCAGGTTGCATGACGGCCTGGTAAAGACCTATCGCTGGATAGCCGGACAGGTGGCCGCAACCGAAGCGGCGGGCGAACGCTAGCCAGGGTCCGTGCCGGTTTCAGCGCCGCATGGCCTGGCCACGGAAGTGGACCAGGCCTGCCCCGACGTGGTGCAGGCAGGCGGTTATCCGCTAGTATCAAGCTGATAACCAAGGAGGCCGATCATGCCAATGCCAGCCGTCACCCATCCTGCCATCAACCTCATTTTATTGGCCGGGCTGTCAGCCCTGCTCACGCAACCGGCGCTCGCCGCCGAGGCCGGCGGCAGTGCTGCGATCGCGGTGTCGCCTGCGGTTCAACAGGCGATCAAACCCGGTTCGGCCCGAATCGAGCACCTGGACCAGCGGGTCGGGGGACTGCACTTCACCCCGGCCATCGTGGTCGAGGTCGAATCCCTGCTGCCGCACATCGTGACCAGCGCCGGAACGGCCGAACAACAGGCCATGGCCGGGTTCGGCGCAGGCTGGGGCGGCGGCGCCCAGGTGTTCTGGCGTCCGCCCGCGCCGGTGGACACGCCGATCCGCAACTGGCCCAACCTGCGTCTGTATCCGCAGGTCGCCAAGGCGGGCCGCTACCGGGTCACTCTGGTGCACACGGTGGCGCCGGACTACGGCACCGTAAGGGTGTTCCTCAAGGGGCAGCCGGTTAAGGACTATGACGGCTATGCGGCCGGCGTCACGCCGCGCCGGCTGGAGCTGGGCGAATTCAAGTTGAACGCCGGCAGTTTCGAGCTGCTGTTTACCGTGTTCAGCAAGAACGCCGGTTCGAGCAACTACTACGTCGGCCTCGATCGCCTGGAACTGGTGCCGGTCGAGTGATGGCTTAGTCGGGACGCATGGCCGTTCCGGCTCGGCAACGCTGATCCGGAACGGCCGTTGTTTGCCGGGCGCGCGAAGTTTAAGATGGCCCATAAAACCAAAACAGGGAGCCATTGCAGATGACCTGCATCCATCCATCACGCGGCCTGGCCGCAATCCGCCAGGCCCGTGCGATGTCGGAAAATGGGCGTTCATCGGAATCAATGGGTAATGACGTTGTCGCCAGGATATGCGCCACGCCTCATCAATTGAGTGATGCAGGGCTGCATAAACTGGTTAGGGCGGCGTGATGTCGGATTTACGTTAAGCAACAACGCCCCGACAATTATCAGGAGCAACCTCGAAATGCCATTCAGCGAAATACGCGAATCAACGAAGGCGCAGCTCATCGACAAAGTTCGCCGCCTGAACTACGGAAAATACTTGTACAAGGCAAGTATTTCGAAGATCCGTGGCTTCTCTGGTGAAGACATTGTCTTCGAGTTTCCTGTAACTGCGCTAATTGGTCCGAATGGCAGTGGCAAGTCGTCTGTACTCGGCGTGGCAGGCTGTGCCTATAAGCCAATTAGACCAGGAATGTTCTTCCCGAAAAGCACCGTTGGCGACGAATCTATGTCAGGCTGGCGTGTCGAATACGAGTTAGTCGACAAACAACTAAACGCACAACAGCTAGTAAAGCGAACGTCGAACTTCAGACAAGCGAAGTGGGTACGCGGAGACGTCGCCGATCGAGTGGTATTGTTTTTCGGTATCGAGCGAACTGTGCCCGCTGGAGAAAAGACCAGATACAAGCAGCTAATGCGCTCAACTTACATACATCGCCTTCCGCTGGAACCGCTACCTACAGCGGTAGCAACTCAAGTGGAACACATCTTGGGGAAATCAGTTTCCGATTATCGAGTGACCAAGTATGGAATGGACGACAGCTTTCTAGTCGGGCGCACTGGGACGAATCAGTATTCCGAGTTTCACTTCGGCGCAGGCGAATCGTCGATCATTCGAATGATCACCACCATTGAGCAAGCTCCAGAGAACAGTTTGATCTTGATCGAGGAAATCGAGAATGGTCTGCACCCGGTCGCTACACGGCGCATGGTCGAATACCTGATTGACGTTGCTGAGCGTAAATCAATCCAAACAGTATTTACAACGCACAGCGACTACGCTTTATCTCCGCTCCCAAGCGTAGCCATTTGGGCAAGTATTGACGGCAAGCTGAAGCAGGGAAAGCTGTCAGTTGAAGCGCTTAGAGCCGTTTCCGGACGAGTTGACAGAAAGCTAGCCGTATTTGTTGAAGACGAATTTGCCAAGGCATGGGTCGATGCAATTCTTCGCGAAAAGCTAGGAGCTGATTACGATCAAGTTGAGGTCCATGCCGTTCATGGAGACGGCAACGCCGTCTTGACCCATCGTGGACATATGGCCAACCCAGCGGTCCAGTTCAAGTCTTTGTGTGTCATAGATGGTGACTCACAGCAGCGTGACGACGTTGCTGCCGGCGTAATTCGTCTTCCAGGGGGGCAGCCAGAACTTGCAGTGTTTGAAGCCATTCAAGGACGTCTGGTTCAGGATCTCGCGATTCTCACAGTATCGTGTCAGCGGGCGCCCGAATCCCAAAACTTGGTCCGCAGTTCCATGGAAGAGATTTCGCGTACCAATCGGGACCCTCATCTTCTCTTCAATCAGCTTGGCATAAAGATTGGCTTCGTCTCTGAGGCAATAGTCCGGGGAGCATTTCTCGCGCTCTGGGTGCGAACCAATGCTGAGTTCTGTGACACGTTGGCCGCCCATGCGAAGGCGTTAATTGAAGCCTAACCCGCGCTTCGATGGGGAACCGGCAAGCTCTGCTTGCCGGTTCCCCGGGGGCGAAGCCCACGGGCGGCCCCTCAGGCTGAACGTTAAATATCCGTAAAGGCCACCAGGTTGTCGCCGAAGGTGGCTACATGACCATCCGCAATGAGCTGGTTCAGCCCGCCGGAAAGGCAACGTGCGGTTAGAATCGGCTGAGAGAATTCGAACCACTTACCCATGAACACCAGCCAACCCAAAAACCCCCTTCACGGCATCACCCTGGAGATGATCCTGAACGAACTGGTGGCGGGCTACGGCTGGGAGGAACTGGGCCGGCAGATCGATATCCGCTGTTTCAACCATGAGCCCAGCGTCTCGTCGTGTCTCAAGTTCCTGCGCCGCACGCCCTGGGCACGCGAGCGGGTGGAGTCGCTGTATCTATATATGTTGCGGCGGAACAAGGCGGGGCGACCTTAGCCGCCCCGGAAGCCGGTTCAACCGGCCTGGCCGTTGAGAAAGTGCCTGGCGTAGGTCGGGCTGACCTTGAGCATGGGCAGCAGGATCAGGATGTCGGCGGTGTTGAAGTCCGGGTCCCAGGCCGGTTCGCCGCAGACATAGGCGCCGGCGCGCAGGTAGCCCTTGATCAGGGGCGGCACGATGGCGGCGGCTTCGCTGGTCAGCGCATCAAGCGGCAGCGGGCAGCGCGGGAACACCCGCCATTCCACCGGGGCCAGGTGTTTTTCCCGGACCGCGTGCCAGACCCCGGCGGCGTTATGACCGCCGTCCTGCATGCCGATGCTGGCGCAGCCCATCAGGTAGTCGTAGCCGCGTTCCTTCATGTAGTCGGCGAGGCCGGACCAGAGCAGGGCGATGGTGCCGCCGCTGCGGTAGTCGGGATGCACGCAGGAGCGGCCGATCTCGACCATGCGCTCGCGGATGTGGCCCAGGCGGGTGAGGTCGAATTCCTGGTCGGAATAGAAACTGCCCAGCTTCTTGGCGGCATTCGGGCTCAGGATGCGGTAGGTGCCGACCACCTCGCCGTTTTCCAGGTCGCGCACGATCAGGTGGTCGCACCAGCGGTCGTACAGGTCGATGTCCAGGCCCGGTTCGGGCGTGTTCAGGCGCGCGCCCATCTCCTCGGCGAAGACCTGCCAGCGCAGTTTCTGGGCCTCGCGGATCTCATCGTGACCGCTGGCCAGGCCGACCTGGAAGTGGCGTTTCTTGCGGCCTTCTCCTACCTGTAGTCCGGCTTGCATCATCGTGTGGTTCCTTCTTGAGATTGACGGGGCCACTCTAGGAAGCCGGCATGACAGGTCCATTAATCGATGGTGAAAGATTGGTTACCGGGCGAGCTCGCTGGACGTGCTCGCGCATGATCGGACACGCCCGTCGGATGGCCGGAGGAATCAGGCCGGCACGGTTTCATCGTTCTGTCACACAGTCCGGGCACGATGCCGGCATGCCGAATGTACGCTCCGTGTTCCTGTCCGACATCCATCTGGGCACCCGCGCCTGCCAGGCCGACCGGCTTTTGGAATTCCTCCGCGAACACCCGTCCGAACACCTGTTCCTGGTCGGCGACATCGTCGACTTCTGGTCGATGAGCCGGAGCATCCACTGGAACTCGGCGCAGAACACGGTGATCCAGAAGATCCTTCGGCGCGCCCGTCACGGCGAGCGGGTGGTGTTCATCCCCGGCAACCACGACGAGGCCCTGCGCGAATATCACGGCGTCGCCTTCGGCGATATCGAAGTGGCCGAGGAGTACGTCCACGAGACCGCCGACGGCCGCCGCCTGCTGCTCATCCACGGCGACGAGTTCGACCAGGTCACCCGCTACCACAAGTGGGTCGCGGTGCTGGGCGACATGGCCTACAACTGCCTGGTCAGGATCAACGGCTGGCTGTCCTGGGTCCGGCGCAGCCTCGGCCGGCCCGGCTATTGGTCGCTGGCCGGCTATGCCAAGCGCAAGGTCAAGCGGGCCCTGGAGTTCATCTTCGACTTCGAACGCTCGGTCATCCACCATGTCCGCGAGCGCGGTCTCGACGGTGTCATCTGCGGCCACATCCACTGGGCGGCGATGAAGGAGGTCGACGGCCTGCTCTATATCAATTGCGGCGACTGGGTCGATTCCTGCACCGCCATCGTCGAGCACTTCGACGGCCGGCTGGAACTGGTCGACTGGGATGGCGTGCCGGACAGGCAGCCGGCGACCCCGCTGCTGACCGACACTGTCGTGGCGGAGCGCAAGGTCGCATGAAGGCCCTGATGGTGTCCGACGTGTATTTCCCGCGCGTCAACGGGGTGTCCACGTCGATCGAGACCTTCCGCCAGGTGCTGGCCCCGGAGGGGGTGCGGGTCAACCTGGTGGTGCCGCGCTACGGCGCCGAGCCGGACCAGGAGGGCATCGTCCGCATCGGCTCGCGCAGCATACCGCGCGACCCCGAGGACCGCCTGCTGCCCTGGGCAGAGACTCGCGACACCGTGCACGCGCAGGCCGCGGAATGCGACCTGGTGCACATCCAGACCCCGTTCGTCGCCCACTATGCCGGCCTCAGCGCGGCGCGCCGGCACGACAAGCCGGTCCTGGCGACCTACCACACCTTCTTCGAGGAATATCTGTTCCATTACGCCCCCTTCCTGCCGGCCACCTGGCTGAAGGGGCTGGCGCGGCGCTTCTCGCGCACCCAGTGCAACGACCTCGACGCGGTGGTGGTGCCGTCCACGGCGATGCGCGACCGCCTGGCCGAGTATGGCGTCACCACGGCCATGCATGTGCTGCCGACCGGCATCCCTCTGAACCGCTTCGCCGCCGGCGAGCGGCAGCGCTTCCGGACCGCCTACGCGATCCCGGATGAACGCCCGGTGGCCCTGTTCGTCGGCCGGGTGGCCCACGAGAAGAACATCGGCTTCCTGATCGACGCCGTGGCCATGGCCCGCCGCCAGGTGCCTGAACTATTGTTCCTGATCACCGGCCAAGGGCCGGCGGAAAAGGCCCTGCGCCGTCAGGCGGAGGCGCAGGGGCTGGGCGAGTGCGTGCGCTTCCTGGGCTACCTGGACCGGCAGCAGCAGTTGCCGGACGCCTATGCCGCCGCCGACGTGTTCGTGTTCGCCTCGCGCACCGAGACCCAGGGCCTGGTGCTCCTGGAGGCGATGGCGATGGGCCTGCCGGTGGTGTCCCTGGCGGCCATGGGGACCAAGGACATCCTGGCCCCGGGCCGCGGCGGCCTGGCGGCGCCGGACGACGTCGAGGGGTTTGCCGAGGTCCTGGTCAGGGTGTTGGCGGATGCCGAATTGCGCGCCCGGCTTGCGCTCGATGCCCGCGACTATGCCCGCGATTGGGCCGACGACCGCATGGCGACCCGGCTGGCGGCGCTGTACCGTACCCTGCTCTGAGCGCGCCGGTCAGATCCCGAGCTTGGTCAGCGCCGCTTCCTGGCTGATCTCGCCCTCCCTGACCAGGCGCAGGTAATAACCTTCCAGGCGGTCGTAGATGCCGCTCCACGAAGCCGCCAGCGCCGCCCCCCTGGCCTGCTGCTGCAAGGCATGGACGAGTTCGGGCTGCCCGGCCAGACGGCATGCCGCCTCGATGAAGGCGGCCTCGTCGCCGAAAGGCACCTTGAGGCCACTCTCGTCCTGCCTGATGTGCTCGGCCGCGGCGGCGTAGTCGAAGCCGAGCACCGCCAGGCCGCTGGCCATGGCCTCCAGGATGACGTTGCCGAAGGTCTCGGTCAGGCTGGGAAACAGGAAGATGTCGGCGGAGGCGTAATGCGCGGCCAGGTCGGTCCCGGTGCGCGGGCCGGCATGGATGATATGGGGGTGGCTGGCCTTCAGCGCGGCCGCGTCGGGGCCGTCGCCGACCAGGACCAGGCGGGCGTCGGGGCGGATGCGTGACATGGCCTCGAAGGCCCGGATCAACAGCGGCAGGTTCTTCTCCGGCGCGATGCGGCCGACATAGGCCACGGCCAGGCCGGTCCCGTTGACGCCCCAGTGCCGGCGCAGGTCCGGGCTGCGCCGCTCCGGCCGGAACAGCTCGCCGTCGACGCCCCGGGCCAGCACTTCTATATTGCGGTAGCCCTGACCGGACAATTCGTCGCGCAGGTCGCGCGTCGGCACCACGGTGATGCGGGCCTGGTTGTGGAATTTGCGCAGGTAGGCGTGGATGGGCTTCTTCAGCCAGCCCATGCCGTAGTGCCGGCTGTAGGAATGGAAGTTGGTATGGAAGCCGGCCAGGACCGGGATGGCGAGCTTGCGGGCGGCGGCCATGGCGGACCAGCCGAGCGGGCCTTCGGTGGCGATGTGCACCACGTCCGGCCGGCGCAGGGTCCACAGCTTCGCCAGCAGACGCTTGGCCGGCAGGCCCACGTTGAGGCCGGCGTAACTCGGGATGGGGAAGCCGGGACGCAGCACCTGTTCCAGGTGGCCCTGGTCGGGCTGGGCGGGCGCGTCGCCGCGCTGGCGCGGCCGGATCAGCTGGACCTGATGATCCCGGGTCTGCAGGGCGGCGACGATGCGGCCGATGGTCATGGCGACGCCGTTGATCTCGGGCGGATAGGTCTCGGTGACCATGGCTACGCGTAACCGTCGGGAGGCCACGGGCAGTTGTTCGAGGAGCAGGTCGCTGGTGTGCATGGCGCCCTACGATGCCCGCGCGGCGTGACAGGGATGTGACAGCAGGGCGTGCTGGCCGGTATGTTCGAACCAACATTACAATATTAATAATTTTGTAATATGCCCTGGCTAAGATGCCTCACGTCGCAAATGGCGGCTTTCGTCATCTTTCCCGGAGAAATTCATGTTCGCAACCAAGCGCATTAACTTCAAACTGGCCGGCCTGGCCGCCGCGATGGCCATGGGCATCGCCGCCAGTGCTGCCGCCTTCGCCACCGACATCACCGGCGCCGGTGCCACCTTCCCGTATGCCGTCTACACCAAGTGGGCCGAGGCCTACAAGGCCGCCACCGGCAGCAACGTGAACTACCAGGGTATCGGTTCTTCCGGCGGCATCAAGCAGATCAAGGCCAAGACCGTCGACTTCGGCGGTACCGATGCCCCCCTGAGCGAATCCGAACTGGACGGCTCCGGCCTGGTGCAGTTCCCGGCCGTCATGGGCGGCGCCACCATCGTGGTGAACCTGCCCGGCGTTGCCTCCGGTCAGCTGAAGCTGGACGGCGCCACCGCCGCCGAGATCTTCCGCGGCGCCATCACCAAGTGGAACGCCCCCGCCATCGCCATGCTGAACCCCGGCGTCAAACTGCCCGATACCGCCATCACCATCGTCCACCGCTCCGACGGTTCCGGCACCACCGACGTGGTCACCCACTACCTGGCCAAGCAGTCCGTCTCCTTCATGCGCGACGTCGGCGCCGGCAAGACGGTGAACTGGCCTGCCAACGACATCGGCGGCAAGGGCAACCCGGGCGTGGCCGCCAACGTGCAGAAGATCGTCGGCGCCATCGGTTACGTGGATTACGCCGATGCCAAGAAGAACGGCCTCAACTTTGTCGCCCTGAAGAACAAGGCCGGCAACTTCGTGCTGCCGAATGGCGATACCTTTGCCGCCGCCGCCTCCGGCGCCAACTTCAAGGTCAAGGGCATGGCTCCCGATCTGCTCGACCAGGCGCACAAGAACGCCTGGCCGATCGTGACCGCGACCTATATCCTGGCCTACGAAAAGGGCGGCAATGGCGCCCAGCAGAAGGCGGTCGTGGACTTCTTCACCTGGTCGCTGAACAATGGCCAGAAGATGGCTGACGATCTGGACTTCGTGGCGCTGCCGGCCTCGGTGGTGAAGATGGTCGAAGCCGAGATGAAGAACATCAAGTAACAAGGCGGGTCCGGGCCATGCCCGGACCTTCTCCGGAAGCCTCCTCGGCAGGGTTCGCGGGGGTTTCCGGAGAATGCCCCGAAAGATCAGGACGGACAAAGATATGAGCGAAGCGGCTGATACCGGCCAGGTGGATATGCATGCCGCCAATATCAAGATATTCAAATTCCAGGACATGGTCTTCCACAAGATCACCCTGCTGTTTGCACTCATCGTCCTGGCGGCGCTGGTCGGCATCCTGGCTTCGCTGGCCATGGAGGCCGCGCCGGCATTCAAGACCTTCGGCCTGTCCTTCCTTTGGAGCAACGTCTGGAGCGTGCCGGACGACGAGTTCGGCGCCCTGATCGCCATCTACGGCACCGTGGTGACCTCGGTCATCGCCCTGCTGATCGCGGTGCCGGTGAGTTTCGGCATTGCCCTGTTCCTGACCGAGGCCTGTCCCACCTGGCTGCGCCGGCCGCTCGGCACCGCCATCGAACTGCTGGCCGGGGTGCCGTCGATCATCTACGGCATCTGGGGCCTGTTCATCTTCGCGCCGTTGTTTGCGAAGTATGTCCAGCCCTATCTGCAACAGGCCTTCGGCGATGTGCCGGTGCTCGGCGGCCTGGTCGCCGGCCCGCCCATCGGCGTCGGCATCCTAGCGGCCAGTATCGTACTGTCCCTGATGGTGATCCCGTTCATCGCCTCGGTGATGCGCGACGTGTTCGAGACCGTGCCGCCGGTGTTGAAGGAATCGGCCTACGGGGTCGGCTGCACGACCTGGGAAGTGGTCTGGAACATCGTCCTGCCCTATACCCGGGTCGGCGTGATCGGCGGCATCATGCTGGGCCTCGGTCGCGCCCTGGGCGAGACCATGGCGGTCACCTTCGTGATCGGCAACGCCAACCGCATCCGGGGCAGCCTGTTCGCACCCGGCAACTCGATCGCTTCCGTGCTGGCCAACGAGTTCGGCGAGGCCGATCCCGGCCTGCATATCTCTTCGCTGTTCGCACTCGGTCTGGTCCTGTTCCTGATCACCTTCATCGTGTTGGCGATATCGCGCTGGTTGATTCATCGCGGCACCCGCAAGCAGGGCTCATAAGCAGAGGCGCACCATGAATCTCTATACCCGCCGCCTCCTCATCAACCGCCTCGGCATCGGCCTGTCCATGCTGGCCATGGTTTTCGGCCTGGTCGCCCTGATGTGGATACTCTGGATCCTGTTCTCCAAGGGCTTCTCGGCCTTCAGCTGGGATTTCTTCACCCAGGACACCCCGGCCCCGGGTACGGCCGGCGGCGGCCTGCGCAATGCCATCGTCGGCAGCGTGATGATCATCGGCGTCACCACCCTGGTGTCGACCCCGATCGGCATCCTGGCCGGCATCTATCTGGCCGAATTCGGCACCACCTCCAAATTCGCCGCGACCACGCGTTTCGTCACCGACATCATGCTGTCGGCGCCGTCCATCGTCATCGGCCTGTTCGTCTACGCCCTGATGGTGGTGACCCTGGGCGGCTTTTCCGGCTGGTCGGGCTCGGTGGCCCTGTCGCTGATCGCCATCCCGGTGGTGGTGCGGACCACCGAGAACATGCTCCGGCTGGTACCGGCCAGCCTGCGCGAGGCGGCCTTTGCCATCGGCGCTCCGCATTGGCGGGTATCCCTCAGCATCACCCTGCGCGCGGTCAAGGCCGGCGTGGTGACCGGGGTCCTGCTGGCCATCGCCCGGGTCACCGGGGAGACTGCGCCGCTGCTGTTTACCGCGCTCAACAACCAGTTTTTCAGCACCGACATGTCGCAACCCATGGGCAACCTGCCGGTGGTGATCTTCCAGTTCGCCATGAGCCCCTACGACAACTGGGTCCAACTGGCCTGGGGCGGCGCCTTGCTGATTGCACTGCTGGTGCTCGGCATCAATATTGGCGCGCGTTTCCTGTTCCGCCAAAAAGACAAAATTTAACCTTCGGAGCCTCGCATGCCCGACCACAACGTCCAAATCGGCGAAGAAGCCGTGCTGAAGATCCGCAAGCTGGATTTCTTTTACGGTGACTTCAAGGGTCTGAACAACGTCAACCTGGATATCGCCCGCAACAAGGTGACGGCCTTCATCGGCCCGTCCGGCTGCGGCAAGTCCACCCTGCTGCGTACCTTCAACCGCATGTACGACCTCTATCCCGGCCAGCGCGCCGAGGGCGAGATCCTGTTCAACGGCAACAACCTGCTCGACCGGAAGCAGGACGTGAACCTGGTCCGGGCCAAGATCGGCATGGTGTTCCAGAAGCCGACGCCGTTCCCGATGACCATCTACGAGAACATCGCCTTCGGCGTGCGCCTGTACGAAAAGCTGTCGGCCTCCGAGATGAACGACCGGGTCGAATGGGCGCTGAACAAGGCGGCCCTGTGGGGCGAGGTGAAGGACAAGCTGCAGCAGAGCGGGCTGTCCCTGTCCGGCGGCCAGCAGCAGCGGCTGTGCATCGCCCGCGCGGTGGCGGTGAAACCCGAGATCGTCCTGCTCGATGAGCCGACCTCGGCGCTGGACCCGATCTCGACCGCCAAGGTCGAGGAGTTGATCGACGAACTCAAGCTCGACTACACCATCGCCATCGTGACCCACAACATGCAGCAGGCGGCGCGCATATCCGACTATACGGCGTTCATGTATCTGGGCGAGTTGATCGAGTTCGGCAAGACCGACGAGCTGTTCGTGAAGCCCAGGGTCCCCCAGACCGAGGACTACATCACCGGGCGGTTTGGTTGATCCGGCCTGGCTGCTGAGGCCGAGCCCGGAAATGCAGGCCATGGCTCGGGCCGTGACGTGCGGTCAGGATGGGTGGTCATAAATCTGTAACCGCCATGCCCGCTATTTATGGGTATGATTTCGCCGCCGCAACTGGCGGCGCTTTTGTATCCACCGACGGTAGACAGAAATGGCCAATGCGATCAAATGCATAGCGAAATATATCGAGCGCAATCCGGACAGCGACGAAGCGGCGATCCTGCGGGACTTCTGTGCCGCCCTGGAGCAGGAGAACGTAACCTTCGATCTACAACGTTTGTTCAACATGAAATCGAAGGCGTTCGAGTTGATGCTCGCCCTGATGGACGAGTGGCGTTTCGATCGTCATGTCGCCAGCCGACGCCTGCAGAAGTATCTCGAAAAAAGCAGCGCCTGAACCCGCCCGTGCGGGGTTGTGCACTGGCCATCATGATTGACCGGCCAGTGCGAAACCGCTACCATCGCCGCCTTTCGTGAGAGGTTAAGTTATGCGACGCAAACTGGTAGCCGGCAATTGGAAGATGCACGGCACCCTGGCCGAGAATGATGCACTGCTGTCGGCCGTCCTGGCCGGGATGGCCGGCGTCAGGGCTCAGGTCGCGGTTTGCGTACCCTTTCCCTACCTGGCCCAGGTCCAGGCCAAGCTGGCCGGCTCCCCGATCGCGTGGGGCGCCCAGAACATGAGCCAGCACGGCAAGGGCGCCTACACCGGCGAGGTGTCGGCGGCCATGCTGAACGACTTCGGCTGCACGTACGTCCTCGTCGGTCACTCCGAGCGGCGCGCGATCTACGGCGAGACCGACCAGGTGGTGGCCGAGAAGTATGCCGCGGCCCAGGCCGCCGGCCTGACCCCCATCCTGTGCGTGGGCGAGTCCCTGAACGAGCGGGAAGAATGCATTACCGAGCAGGTGGTCGGTCGCCAGCTGGATGCGGTGTTGGGCCTGTGCGGCGTCGCCTCGCTGGCCAAGGCGGTGATCGCCTATGAGCCGGTCTGGGCGATCGGTACCGGGGTCACGGCGACGCCGGATCAGGCCCAGGCCGTGCATGCCTTCATCCGCGGCAAGATTCGCGCCCTGGATGCGGCGGTCGCGGACGATCTGGTTATTCAGTATGGCGGCAGCATGAAGGCCGGCAATGCGGTCGAGTTGCTGACCCAGCCGGACATCGATGGCGGCCTGATTGGCGGCGCAGCACTGATTGCCGCCGATTTCCTGGCTATTTGTAAGGCAGGTTGAGAAGATCATGGAATTCATAGTCTGGATGGTGCATGTGCTGGTTGCGGTCAGCCTGATCGGGCTGGTGCTGCTGCAGCACGGCAAGGGCGCCGACATGGGCGCTGCCTTTGGTAGTGGTGCTTCGGGCAGCCTGTTCGGTGCCAGCGGTTCGGCCAATTTCCTGAGCCGGACCACCGCCGTGCTGGCGACGGCGTTCTTCCTGTCCAGCATGGGTCTGACTTACTTCTCCGCCAAGGCGCGGGCGCCTGCGGCGGCGCCGGCCGCCCAGCAAAGCCTGCCGGCGGCGCCGCAGCCGGTGGCCCCGGTGGTGCCGGCGAATGACGCTGGCAAGTTGGGCGCCATTCCGAAGTGATTGTTTCCGGGCGACTTTTAGCCGCCCAGTCGTATGCCGACGTGGTGAAATTGGTAGACACGCTGTCTTGAGGGGGCAGTGACGAAAGTCGTGCGAGTTCGAGTCTCGCCGTCGGCACCATCGAATTGCTTTATCGACACCTCTTGTAATTTATGCCCAAACGGGTTTCTAACCTGTTGATATAAAAAGGCTTTCAGTTTCTGGCCGGCTTGACACGATGGGCTTGTGACGCATAAACTGCGCCAGTTGTACGCGAGCACGGGCGTGGACCGAGGGGATTCGATGCTAGATAACTATTTCGCCGTATTGCTGTTCATTCTGGTTGGTTTGGCTGTGGGCGTCGGCCCCATTCTGATCGGTGGCGGCATTGGCTGGTCGCTGGGCTTGCTCAAGCCCTATCCGGAAAAAAACTCCCCTTACGAATGCGGCTTCGAGGCCTTCGAGGATGCGCGCATGAAGTTCGATGTGCGCTACTACCTGGTCGCCATCCTGTTCATCCTGTTCGACCTCGAGATCGCCTTCCTGTTTCCGTGGGCCGTGGTGCTCGACCAGATCGGCGCCTTCGGCTTCTGGGCCATGGTGGTGTTCCTCGGTATCCTGGTGGTCGGTTTTGCCTACGAGTGGATGAAGGGGGCGCTGGAATGGGAGTGATGGGCGTGGACGGCCTCAACGACAAGGGTTTCATCACCACCAGCGTCGACTCGGTGATCAACTGGGCCAAGACCGGCTCGCTGTGGCCGATGACCTTCGGCCTCGCCTGCTGCGCCATCGAGATGATGCAGGCCGGCGCCTCCCGTTACGACCTCGACCGTTTCGGTATCGTGTTCCGGCCCAGCCCGCGCCAGTCCGACCTGATGATCGTCGCCGGCACCCTGTGCAACAAGATGGCCCCGGCCCTGCGCAAGGTCTACGACCAGATGCCGGAACCGCGCTGGGTGCTCTCGATGGGTTCCTGCGCCAACGGCGGCGGCTACTATCATTATTCCTACTCCGTGGTGCGCGGTTGCGACCGCATCGTGCCGGTCGACGTCTACGTGCCGGGCTGTCCGCCGACCGCGGAGGCGCTCCTGTTCGGTCTTGTCCAGGTGATGAACAAGATTCGCCGCACCAACACCATCGCCCGCTGAGGATCGACTCAAGATGCCTGTAACCCCGGAAGTGCTGCTCTCGCGCCTGGAAGGCGCCCTGGGCGACAAACTGGTCAGCGGCCGCGTGGCCCTGGGCGAGGTCACCATCGAAGTGCGTCCGGAGGATTGGCATGATGTCGCCATGCAATTGCGCGACGAGCCGGGCCTGCGCTTCGACCAGTTGATCGACCTGTGCGGTGTCGACTACTCGGCCTATGCCGAAACCGGTCGTGCGGAGGGTCGCTACGCCGTGGTCATGCACCTGCTTTCGGTGGCGCGCAATCACCGCCTCCGGGTGCGCGGCTTCTGCGCCGACGACGAGATGCCGGTCATCGCTTCGGTGGTCGGTGTCTGGGCGGTCGCCAACTGGTATGAACGCGAGGCCTTCGATCTGGTCGGCATCGTGTTCGACGGCCATCCCGACCTGCGCCGCATCCTCACCGACTACGGCTTCATCGGCCATCCGTTCCGCAAGGACTTCCCGGTCCATGGCCAGGTCGAGATGCGCTACGATCCCGAGCAGAGGCGGGTGATCTACCAGCCGGTCAGCATCGACTTGCGCGAGGTGACGCCGCGTATCGTCCGGGAAGAGAACTTCGGAGATGTCGGCCATGGCTGAGATCAAGAACTACACGCTCAATTTTAGTTTCGGCCGCGCTGCGCGCTTAACCTTTGCTGCACAAAGGTTAGCCTGCGCTGAAATCGAGCTGCGTCAGCGGTCCGTTGGTGTCGCGCCTTCGAAAGAGGTTTGCTGAGCATGGCCGAGATCAAGAATTACACGCTCAATTTTGGTCCCCAGCACCCGGCTGCCCACGGCGTGCTGCGCCTGGTGCTGGAACTGGACGGCGAGGTGGTTGAGCGCGCCGACCCGCACATCGGCCTGCTCCATCGCGGCACCGAGAAACTGGCGGAAAACCGTACCTTCCTGCAGGCCCTGCCTTATATGGACCGGCTGGATTACCTGTCCATGATGATGAACGAGCACGCCTACTGCCTGGCGGTGGAAAAGCTGCTCCAGGTGGAGGTGCCGGTCCGCGGCCAGTACATCCGGGTGCTGTTCGACGAGATCACCCGCCTGCTGAACCACCTGCTCTGGCTCGGCACCCACGGCCTCGACGTCGGGGCGATGACCATCTTCCTGTACACCTTCCGCGAACGCGAAGACCTGCTGGACATGTACGAGGCGGTCTCGGGCGCGCGCATGCATGCGGCCTACTACCGTCCGGGCGGCGTCTATCGCGACCTGCCCGACAGCATGCCGATGTACGAGGCCGGCAAGTACAAGAGCGCCGCCGACCTCAAGCGGCTGAATGCCAATCGCTCGGGTTCGCTGCTCGATTTCATCGAGGACTTCACCAACCGCTTCCCGAAGTGCGTCGACGACTACGAGACCCTGCTGACCGACAACCGGATCTGGAAACAGCGCACCGTCGGCATCGGCGTGGTCGATGCCGATCGCGCCAAGCAGCTCGGCTTCACCGGCCCCATGCTGCGCGGCTCCGGGGTGGTCTGGGACCTGCGCCGGACGCAGCCCTACGAGGTCTACGACCGGCTCGACTTCGAGATTCCGGTCGGCAAGAACGGCGACTGCTACGACCGTTACCTGGTCCGCATGGAAGAGATGCGCCAGAGCAACCGCATCATCCGGCAATGCGTGGACTGGCTGAAGGCCAATCCGGGCCCGGTCATCACCGGCGATCACAAGGTGGCGCCGCCTTCGCGTGCTGCCATGAAGAACAACATGGAAGAGCTGATCCACCACTTCAAGCTGTTTACCGAGGGCATGCACGTGCCGGCCGGCGAGGCCTACGCCGCCATCGAGCAGGCCAAGGGCGAGTTCGGCGTCTACCTGATCTCGGACGGCGCCAACAAGCCCTACCGGATGAAGCTGCGCTCGTCCGGCTTTGCCCACCTCTCGGCCATGGACGAGATGGCCCGCGGCCTGATGATCGCCGACGTGGTCGCCATCATCGGTACCATAGACATCGTTTTCGGGGATATCGACCGATGAGTTTATCCGCTGCATCCCTGTCCCAGATCGACAAGGAAATCGCCAAGTACCCGGCCGACCGCAAACAGTCGGCGGTCATGGCCGCGTTGCGCATCGCCCAGGTCGAGAAGGGCTGGCTGGCCAACGAGACCCTCGAGTTCGTCGCCGAGTATCTCGGCATGCCGGCCATCGCCGTGTACGAGGTCGCCACCTTCTACAACATGTACGACCTGGAACCCTGCGGCCGCCACAAGATCACCGTCTGCACCAACCTGCCCTGCCAGCTGCAGGGCGCCGATACGGTGGCCGACTACCTGAAGCAGAAGCTCGGCATCGGGTTCGGCGAGACCACCCCGGACGGCCGTTTCACCCTGAAAGAGGGCGAGTGTTTCGGTACCTGCGGCAGCGGTCCCTTGTGCCTGCACAACAACCACAAGATGCATACCCACCTGTCCCCGGAAACGGTGGACAAGCTGCTGGATGAGCTGAAATGAGCGCCACCTATAACGGCCCCAAGGTCTGTCTCTGGACCCTCGATCACGCCGATCCGGCGTCGCTGGCGACCTATGTCGCCAACGGCGGCTACGAGCCCTTGAAGAAGATCCTGGCCGAGCAGACCCCGGCCACGGAGATCATCGAGCAGGTCAAGATATCCGCCTTGCGCGGTCGTGGCGGCGCCGGCTTTCCGACCGGCCTGAAGTGGAGCTTCATGCCGCGCAACTACGACGGCGACAAATACGTCGTCTGCAACACCGACGAAGGCGAGCCGGGCACCTTCAAGGATCGCGACATCGTCGAGTTCAACCCGCACCAGCTGATCGAGGGCATGATCATCGCCGGCTACACCCTGGGCGCCAAGGCGGGCTACAACTACATCCACGGCGAGATCTTCGAGCTCTACGAGTCGTGGGAAAAGGCGCTTGAAGAGGCGCGCGCCGCCGGCTTCCTGGGCAAGAACATCTGCGGTTCCGGCTGGGACTTCGACCTCCATGCCCACCAGGGCTATGGCGCCTACATCTGCGGCGAGGAAACCGCGCTGCTGGAATCGATCGAGGGCAAGAAGGGCCAGCCGCGCTTCAAGCCGCCGTTCCCGGCCAGCTACGGCCTGTTCGGCAAGCCGACCACGATCAACAACACCGAGACCCTGGCCTCGATCCCCTGGATCATGCGCCACGGCGGCCAGGCCTTCCTGGAACTGGGCAAGCCCAACAACGGCGGCACCAAGATCTTCTCCATCTCCGGCCACGTCAACAAGCCGGGCAACTACGAGATCCCGCTCGGCACGCCGTTCGCCGACCTGCTGGAAATGGCCGGCGGGGTGCGCGACGGCCATACCCTGAAGGCGGTCATCCCGGGCGGCTCCTCCGCCCCGGTGCTGCCCGCCGACATCATGATGGGCTGCACCCTGGACTTCGATTCCGTCGCCAAGGCCGGCTCCATGCTCGGTTCCGGCGCGGTCATCGTGATGGACGAGACGGTCTGCATGGTCAAGGCGCTGGAGCGCCTGGCCTACTTCTACTTCGAGGAATCCTGCGGCCAGTGCACGCCCTGCCGCGAGGGCACCGGCTGGATGTACCGGGTGATCAAGCGCATCGAACACGGCGAGGGCCGGCCGGAAGACCTCGACCTGCTGATGAGCGTCGGCACCAACATCGCCGGGCGCACCATCTGCGCCCTGGGCGAGGCCGCGGTCGGTCCGGTGCAAAGCTTCATCAAGCACTTCCGCGCGGAATTCGAGTACCACATCGCCAACAAGCGTTGCATGGTGGGGAGCTGAGATGCCAGTAGTCACCATTGACGACAAGCAGATCGAAGTCGCCGCCGGCAGCACCGTCATGGATGCCGCCCGCGAGGCCGGCATCTACATCCCGCACTTCTGCTACCACAAGAAGCTCAGCATCGCCGCCAGCTGCCGGATGTGCCTGGTCGAGGTGGACAAGGTGGCCAAGCCGCTGCCGGCCTGCGCCACGCCGGTCACCGAGGGCATGGTCGTGCGCAGCCATTCCGAGCGGGCGGTCGAGGCCCAGAAGGGGGTGATGGAGTTCCTCCTGATCAACCACCCGCTCGATTGCCCGGTCTGCGACCAGGGCGGCGACTGCCTGCTCCAGGACATCGCCATGGGTTACGGCGGCGTCGCCTCGCGCTACGCCGAACCCAAGCGCGTGGTCACTGAAAAAGATCTTGGCCCGCTGGTCGCCACCGACATGACCCGCTGCATCCATTGCAGCCGCTGCGTACGCTTCGGCCAGGAGATCGCCGGCCTGATGGAACTGGGCATGCCCGGTCGCGGCGAACACACCGAAGTGATGCCGTTCCTGGCCCACCAGGTCACCTCCGAACTGTCCGGCAACGTCATCGACCTGTGCCCGGTCGGCGCCCTGACCTCGAAGCCGTTCCGCTTCAACGCCCGGCCCTGGGAGCTGTCCCGGCGCAGGACCGTCGGTCCGCACGACGGCCTCGGCGCCAACCTGGCCATCCACGTCAAGGGCAACCGGGTCTACCGCGCCACCCCGGTCGACAACGAGGCCGTCAACGAATGCTGGCTGGCCGACCGCGACCGCTATTCCTACGAAGCGATCAACTCCGACGAGCGCCTGCTGACGGCCATGGTCAAGGACGGCGGCCAGTGGCTGGCGGTCGACTGGCGCCAGGCCCTGGCCCAGGCGGCCGGCGCCCTCAAGGTGATCCGCGACACGCACGGCGGCAACGCCGTCGGCTTCATCGCCTCGCCGCGCCAGACCGTCGAGGAACTGCACCTGTTCCAGAAACTGGCCCGGGCGCTGGGCTGCGAGAACATCGACAGCCGGATCGACCGTGCCGACTTTGCCGGCCAGCGCGACGGCGTCGAATGGCTGGGCATGCCGGTGGCGGACCTGAACGGCCTCGACCGCGTCCTCCTGGTCGGCTCGACCGTACGCAAGGAACAGCCCCTGATCGCCCAGCGCCTGCGCCAGGCGGTCAAGCAGGGCGCCCAGTTGAACGTGGTGCACGTGGCCGACGACGACCTGCTCTGCCGGGTCGCCAACAAGCTGATCGCCCGGCCGTCCGGCCTGGTCGAGGCCCTGGCCCAGGTGGCCAAGGCGGTCGGCGCCGAGGTCGAGGGCCTCGGCACGGTCGTGGTCTCCGAGGCTGCCCAGGCCCTGGCCGCCAGCCTGAAGTCGGGCGAGAAGAAGGCCGTGCTGCTGGGCGCCGTCGCGCAACAGCATCCGGCCGCCGCCGAACTGCACAGCCTGGCCCAGGCGATTGCCCGGGCCACCGGTGCGACCCTGGGCTTCCTGGCCGATGCCGCCAATCAGGTTGGCGCCGGCGCAGTCGGCTGCCGGCCCGGGCAGGGCGGCAGCAACGCCGCGGCGATGTTCGCCGAGCCGAAGAAGGCCTATGTCATCCTCGGCGCCGAGCCGGAACTGGAGGCCTGGGACGCCGCCCGGGCGCATGATGCCCTGGCGGCCGCCGAGCTGGTCATCGTGATGTCGCCGTTCCTGGGCCACGGCAGCGATTACGCCCACGTCATGCTGCCGATTGCCGCGTATGCGGAGACCGCCGGCAGCTATGTCAGCATGGAAGGCCGCCTGCAATCCTTCAACGCCGTGGTGCCGCCGCAAGGCGAGGCCCGTCCGGCCTGGAAGGTGCTGCGCGTGCTGGGCAACCAGTTCGACCTGGCCGGCTTCGGCCAGGACAGCGTCGGGCAGGTGCTGGCCGAGGCCCTGCCCGAAGGCGAGGCCACGGTGCGCGCCCGGCTCGGCAACGGCATCGCCGGCGTCGCCGTGGCGCACCTGCATGCCGGTGCCGGCATCGAGCGCCTGGGCGAGACGCCGATCTACCAGCTGGATGCCTACACCCGCCGCGCCCCGGCCCTGCAGGCTACCGCCGACGGCCAGGCCGGCCAGGCCGCCGCCGCCAGCGGGGTCCTGATCGCCCGCCTGGGCCTGGCCGAGGACAAGCCGGTCAAGGTCAGGCACAACGGCGCCGAAACCGTGCTCAAGCTGGTGCGCGACGATACCCTGCCCGACAACGTGGTCCGGGTCGCCGGCAGCCTGGCCGCCGCCAGCCGCCTCGGCCCGCGTTACGGCGAAATCAGCCTGGAGAAGATGTGATGGAATGGTTCCAGGAGTTACTTGGTCCGGCCTGGCTGCCGGTCTGGACGCTGGTCAAGATCATCGTCATCGTGCTGCCGCTGCTGATCGCAGTGGCCTACCTGACCTACGCCGAGCGCAAGATCATCGGCTACATGCAGATCCGCATCGGTCCCAACCGGGTCGGCTTCTTCGGTTACCGGCTGGTCGGCCTGGGCCAGCCCATCGCCGACGCGGTCAAGCTGATGACCAAGGAAATCCTGTTGCCGACCGGAGCCAACAAGAGCCTGTTCCTGGTCGGGCCGGTCCTGGCCATCGCACCTGCCCTGGCAGCCTGGGCGGTGGTGCCGTTCACCGATCACCTGGTCCTGGCCAACGTCAACGCCAGCCTGCTCTACATCATGGCCATCACCTCGATGGGCGTGTACGGCGTGGTGGTGGCGGGTTGGGCCTCCAACTCCAAGTACGCCCTGCTCGGCGCCCTGCGTTCGGCCGCCCAGATCGTCTCCTATGAGATCGCCATGGGCTTCGCCCTGGTCGGCGTGCTGATGAGCGCGCAGAGCCTGAACCTGGTCGAGATCGTCCAGCACCAGTCCGGCGGTTTCTGGCAGTGGTACTGGCTGCCGCTGTTCCCGCTCTTCATCGTCTACCTGATCGCCGGCGTGGCCGAGACCAACCGGGCGCCGTTCGACGTCGCCGAGGGCGAGTCGGAGATCGTCGCCGGCTTCCACGTCGACTACTCCGGCATGGCCTTCGCGGTGTTCTTCCTGGCCGAGTACGCCAACATGATCCTGGTCGCCGCGCTGACCTCGATCCTGTTCCTGGGCGGCTGGCTGTCGCCGGTGCCGTTCCTGCCCGACGGCTTCTTCTGGATCGCGGCGAAGATCAGCTTCGTGCTGTTCCTGTTCCTCTGGTTCCGTGCCACCTTCCCGCGCTACCGCTACGACCAGATCATGCGCCTGGGCTGGAAGGTGTTCATCCCGGTCACCCTGGTCTGGATCCTGGTGGTGGGCGCCTTCATGCAGACCCCGCTGGGTTACCTGTTCCACTAAGGGGGCGAAAGTGCTGAACGAGATCAAGTACTTCTTCAAGACCTTCCTCCTGATCGAGCTGCTCCAGGGCATGGCGGTCACCTGGCGCCACATGTGGGCACCCAAGATCACCATCCAGTATCCCGACGAGCGGACGCCGCAGTCGCCGCGCTTCCGCGGCCTGCACGCCCTGCGCCGGTATCCAAGCGGCGAGGAGCGCTGCATCGCCTGCAAGTTGTGCGAGGCGGTCTGCCCGGCCATGGCGATCACCATCGAGTCGGCCGAACGCGACGACGGCACCCGGCGCACCACCCGCTACGACATCGACCTGACCAAGTGCATCTTCTGCGGCTTCTGCGAAGAGGCCTGCCCGGTCGACGCCATCGTCGAGACCCGCATCTTCGATTACCACGGCGAGAAGCGGGGCGACCTCTATTACACCAAGGACATGCTCCTGGCGGTGGGCGACAAGCATGCGGCCCAGATTGCCCAGGACAAGGCCGACGACGCCCCCTACCGATGATCAACATGGCCCGCTAACGGACACGACATGGATTTCGCCAGCCTCGTTTTCTACTTCCTCGCCGCCATCCTGCTCCTATCCGGGCTGCGTGTGGTCACCGCCAAGAACCCCGTGCATGCCGCGCTGGCCCTGGTGCTGGCCTTCTTCACCGCGGCCGGCATCTGGATGCTGCTGGAGGCCGAGTTCCTGGCCATCACCCTGGTGCTGGTCTACGTCGGCGCGGTGATGGTGCTGTTCATCTTCGTGGTCATGATGCTCGACATCAACATCGAGCAGATGCGCCAGGGCTTCTGGGATTACCTGCCGATCGCCGCCCTGGTGGCCGGTCTGATGGCGGTGGAGATGACCATCGTGGTCGGCGGCGACCGCTTCGGCCTGACCGCGCCGGCGCCGAAACCGGCCGATTTCAGCAACACCAAGGAACTCGGCCTGCTGCTCTACACCGACTACGTCTATGCCTTCGAACTCGCCGCGGTGATCCTGCTGGTGGCCATCGTCGCCGCCATCGCCCTGACCCTGCGCCGGCGGCCCAACCGCAAGGTCATCGACGTCGGCTGGCAGGTCCGCCAGACCGCCAAGGGACACATCCGCATGGTCAACCTGAAGCCCCAGAGGCCTGAATACAAAACGGAGGACGACGAATGACATCCTTCGTTCAATCCGGTCCGATGGGGCTACGGCATCAATACAAAGAGGGAAACGACGCATGATCGGCCTCGACCACTACCTGATCCTGGGTTCCATCCTGTTCGCCATCGGCGTGCTGGGCATCTTCCTGAACCGGAAGAACGTCATCATCCTGCTGATGGCCATCGAACTGATGCTGCTGGCGGTGAACACCAACTTCATCGCCTTCTCGCACTACCTCGACGACACCGCCGGGCAGATCTTCGTGTTCTTCATCCTTACCGTGGCCGCCGCCGAGTCCGCCATCGGTCTGGCCATCCTGGTAGTGCTGTTCCGCAACCTGCGCAGCATCAACGTCGACGACCTCGACAGCCTGAAGGGTTAAGCGATGGACATGAAAACCCTCTACCTCGTCGTGCCCCTGGCCCCGCTGGCCGGCGCCGTCATCGCCGGCCTGTTCGGCAGGCAGATCGGCCGCATCGGCGCCCATGTCGTCACCATCCTGGGTGTGCTGGTGTCCTTCCTGGTCTCCCTGGTCATCTTCCAGGACGTCCTCGCCGGGCATACCTGGAACGGCGCCATCTACACCTGGCTGACCAGCGGCAACGTCAGCATGGAGGTCGGCTTCCTGGTCGACCGCCTGACTACCGTGATGATGCTGGTGGTGACCTTCGTGTCGCTCTGCGTGCATATCTACACCATCGGCTACATGTCGGACGACCCTGGCTACCAGCGCTTCTTCAGCTACATCTCGCTGTTCACCTTCTCGATGCTGATGTTGGTGATGAGCAACAACTTCCTGCAGCTGTTCTTCGGCTGGGAGGCGGTCGGCCTGGTGTCCTACCTGCTGATCGGTTTCTGGTACACCCGTGACACCGCCATCTACGCCAACCTGAAGGCCTTCCTGGTCAACCGCGTGGGCGACTTCGGCTTCCTGCTCGGCATCGGCCTGGTCCTGGCCCATTTCGGCAGCCTCGACTACGCCACCGTGTTCCAGGCCGCGCCCGATATGGCCAGCCATACCATCTCGCTGATCAATGGCCAGACCTGGTCGCTGATGACGGTGATCTGCATCCTGTTGTTCATCGGCGCCATGGGCAAGTCGGCCCAGTTCCCGCTGCACGTCTGGCTGCCCGACTCGATGGAAGGCCCGACCCCGATTTCGGCCCTGATCCACGCCGCCACCATGGTCACCGCCGGCATCTTCATGGTGGCCCGGATGTCGCCCCTGTTCGAGCTGTCCGACACGGCGTTGTCCTTCGTCATGGTCATCGGTGCCATCACCGCCCTGTTCATGGGCTTCCTGGGCATGATCCAGAACGACATCAAGCGGGTGATCGCCTATTCGACCCTGTCCCAGCTCGGCTACATGACCGTGGCCCTGGGCGCCTCGGCCTACTCGGTGGCGATCTTCCACCTGATGACCCACGCCTTCTTCAAGGCCCTGCTGTTCCTGGCCGCCGGCTCGGTGATCATCGGCATGCACCACGACCAGGACATCCGCAACATGGGCGGCCTGCGCAAGTACATGCCGATCACCTGGATCACCCTGCTGATCGGCTCCCTGGCCCTGATCGGCACGCCCGGCATGTCCGGTTTCTATTCCAAGGACTCGATCATCGAGGCGGTGCACGCCTCGCACCTGTGGGGGGCCGGCTTCGCCGCCTTCGCCGTGACTGCCGGGGTGTTCGTCACTGCCTTCTACTCGTTCCGGATGTACTTCATGGTCTTCCACGGCAAGGAGCGCTTCCATCACGCCCATGCCGGGCACGACCAGGAGGCGGACAAGAACGGCGACGTCCACGGCCACCACCATGGCGGCCACAGCATGCCGCACGAGTCGCCCTGGGTGGTCTGGCTGCCCCTGGTGCTGCTCGCCATCCCGTCCATCTACACCGGTTGGATCTACATCGAGCCGATGCTCTACGGCGACTTCTTCGGCTCCGCCATCTACATCGACAGCGCCGCCCACCCGGCCATGGAGGAACTCAAGGCCGAGTTCCACGGCGCCGGCCCCATGGCCCTGCATGCCCTCGCGACCCTGCCGTTCTGGCTCGCCGCCGCCGGCGTGGCGACCGCCTATTTCCTCTACATGGTCCGACGCGACCTGCCGCAGAAGATCCGCGAGAAGGCGGGCATCCTGTACACCATCCTGGACGAGAAATACGGCTTCGACCGTTTCAACGACTGGTTCTTCGCCGGCGGCGCCCGCCTGATCGGCGGCAAGCTGTGGCGCTGGGGCGACGTGGCGGCCATCGACGGCATTATGGTCAACGGCTCGGCGCGCCTGATCGGTCGCATCGCCGCCGTGGTGCGCCACCTCCAGTCCGGCTACATCTACCACTATGCCTTCGCCATGATCATCGGCGTGGCGCTGCTGGCGACCTGGTTCGTCCAGCTTTAAGCGAAAAACGGGATACACGATGATTGAAGGGATTGGATATTTAAGCCTGACCATCTGGGTGCCCATCGTGGCGGGTCTGCTCATCCTGATGACCGGCGACGACCGCAACGCCAGCGGCCAGCGCACCCTGGCCCTGGTCGGTTCGGTACTCGGACTGCTGGTGTCGCTGCCGCTCTGGTCCGGCTTCGACAGCGGCAGCGCCGAGATCCAGTTCAACGAGATCGCCGAGTGGATACCGGCCTTCAACATCTGGTACCACCTCGGCGTCGACGGCATCTCGATGCCGTTCATCCTGCTCAACAGCTTCACCACCGTGCTGGTGGTCCTGGCCGGCTGGCAGGTGATCAAGACCCGGATCGGCCAGTACATGGCCGCCTTCCTGATCCAGTCCGGCCTGATCAACGGCGTCTTCGCCGCCCTCGACGGCGTGCTGTTCTACGTCTTCTTCGAGGCCATGCTGATCCCGCTCTACCTGATCATCGGCATGTGGGGCGGCCCGAACCGGGTCTACGCGGCAATCAAGTTCTTCCTCTACACCCTGCTCGGCTCGCTGATGATGCTGGTGGCGATGATCTACCTGTTCTTCGTCAGCGGCGGCAGCTTCGAGATCCTGGAATGGCACCGGGTCGGCCTCACCATGACGGCGCAGATACTGCTGTTCGTGGCCTTTTTCTTCGCCTTCGCGGTCAAGGTGCCGATGTGGCCGGTGCATACCTGGTTGCCGGATGCCCACGTCGAGGCGCCCACCGGCGGCTCGGTGGTGCTGGCGGCGATCACCCTGAAGGTCGGCGCCTACGGTTTCCTGAGGTTCACCCTGCCGATCGTGCCGGATGCCGCCCACGAGCTGACCTGGCTGATCGTCGCGCTGTCCCTGATCGCCGTGGTCTACATCGGCCTGGTCGCCCTGGTCCAGTCGGACATGAAGAAGCTGATCGCCTATTCCTCGATCGCCCACATGGGTTTCGTCACCCTGGGCTTCTTCCTGTTCAACCCGCTCGGCGTCGAGGGCGGCCTGGTCCAGATGATCTCGCACGGCTTCGTTTCCGCCGCGCTGTTTCTCTGCATCGGCGTCATGTACGACCGCATGCATTCGCGCCAGATCGCCGACTACGGCGGCGTGGCCAACACCATGCCCAAGTTCGCCGCCCTGTTCATGCTGTTCGCCATGGCCAACTCGGGTCTGCCCGGCACCTCCGGCTTCGTCGGCGAGTTCATGGTCGTGCTGGGCGCCGTGCAGGTGAACTTCTGGTGGGCCGCCGCCGCCGCGCTGACCCTGATCTTCGGCGCCGCCTACACCCTGTGGATGTACAAGCGGGTGATCTTCGGCAAGGTGGCCAACGAGCACGTGGCCGACCTGAAGGACATCGACGGCAGGGAGTTCCTGGTCCTGGCGGTCCTTGCCGTGGCGGTTCTGGCCATGGGCCTGTATCCGCTGCCGGTCACCGACGTGATGCACGCCTCCGTCAACAACCTGCTTGAGCACGTCGCTCACAGCAAACTCGTGTACTGAGCGCCTAGGCCATGACTCCTCCCCCGTCCGACTTCATCATTGCCCTGCCGGAAATCAGCCTGCTGATCGTCGCCTGTCTGGTCCTGCTGATCGAAGCCTACAGCCAGTCCAAGGTGGCCGCCTACCTGACGACGATACTGGGCCTGCTGTTGACCAGCGTCCTGATCGTTTTCGCCGGCTCGGCCGATATCCAGTTCGCCTTCGGTGGTCTCTACATCAACGATGCCATGGGCGTCACGCTCAAGCTGCTGACCTGTTTTGCCGCCATCATGGCGGTGATCTATTCGCGCCAGTACCTGGCCGACCGGGGCATGCTCGGCGGCGATTACCTGTCGCTGCTGCTGTTCGCCGTGCTGGGCATGATGGTGATGATCTCGGCGGCCCATTTCCTGTCCCTTTACCTCGGCCTGGAACTGCTCTCGCTGTCGCTCTACGCCATGGTGGCCCTGCGTCGCGACGATGTTCGCGCCTCCGAGGCGGCGATGAAATACTTCGTCCTCGGCGCCCTGGCCTCCGGCCTCCTGCTGTACGGCATGTCGCTGCTCTACGGCCTGTCCGGCTCGCTCGAACTGGGCCGCGTCGCCGAGACGATCAACTACGGCGTCAAGAGCGAGATGGTCCTGGTGTTCGCCCTGGTCTTCGTGGTCGCCGGGCTCGGCTTCAAGCTCGGCGCCGCGCCGTTCCACATGTGGATACCCGACGTCTACCAGGGCGCCCCCACGGCGGTGACCCTGTTCGTCGGTTCGGCGCCCAAGCTGGCCGCCTTCGCCTTCGCCATGCGCCTGCTGGTCGACGGCCTCCAGCCGGCCCACGGCGACTGGCAGCAGATGCTGGCGGTGATGGCGGTGGCCTCGTTGGCGATCGGCAACCTGGCCGCCATCATGCAGACCAACATCAAGCGCATGCTGGCCTATTCGACCATCTCGCACATGGGCTTCCTGTTGCTCGGCATCATGAGCGGCAGCCTGGCCGGCTATTCCGCCGCGATGTTCTATGCCGTGACCTACGTGCTGATGAGTCTGGGCAGCTTCGGCATGGTGACCTACATGTCGCGCGCCGGGGTCGAGGCCGAGGAACTGGACGACTACAAGGGCCTCAATTCCAAACACCCCTGGCTGGCCGCCGTGATGGGCATGATCATGCTGTCGATGGCCGGCCTGCCGCCCTTCGTCGGCTTCTATGCCAAGCTGACCGTGCTGCAGTCGCTGGTCGGCGCCGGCTGGCTCTGGCTGGCCCTGGTCGCCGTGTTCTTCTCGCTGATCGGCGCCTACTACTACCTGCGCATCGTCAAGTTGATGTACTTCGATGCCCCGGCAAGCAGTGAAACCATCCCGGTCAGCCATGCCGGCGACGCCCGCATGCTGCTTTCCGCCAACGGCCTGGCCATTCTACTGCTGGGCATCCTGCCCCAGCCGCTGATGACGCTCTGCGCCTATTCGATCCAGATGTCACTCCGCTGATCCGAGGTCCTGCCCCCATGCGCGCCTACCTGATGTTTGCCATCCTGTGCCCGGTATTGCTGAGCGCCTGCGCCTCCACGCGCGAGTTTCAGTCCAGCAGCAGCCAGCAGGAATTCCAGCCCGGGCCGTTGAAGGTGGCTCCCGAGTTGTACGGCCGGCATCCCTTGCCCGCCGTTGCGGCCGAGCCGTCTCCGACCCTGCCGCCGGTGGTTGCCGCGGCCCCGGCAGTGGCTCCGGTCGCCGCTGCGCCGGCCTCCGCGTCGTTGCTGACTTCCAAGGACCTGACGGCACATCTGCGTTCCGAACGCAGTTTCTACTTCGATCTCGACAAGTCCGACCTCAAGGCCGACTACGATCCGGTCCTGAAGGCCCATGCCAGCTATCTGGCGGAACATCCCGAGGCGCGCGTGCGCATCGAAGGCCATGCCGACGAGCGCGGCAGTCTGGATTACAACCGGCGCCTGGGTCTCAAGCGGGCGAAAATCGTCCGCGCCGAGTTGCTCGAACGCGGCGCCCCGGACGCTCAGGTCGACGTGAAGTCCTACGGCAAGACCAAGCCCAAGCTGAAGGGCCACGACGAGGAGTCCTGGGCGGAAAACCGCCGTGCCGACGTCATCTACGAGTCGGAATAGCCTGGGCCAGCGCAGGCTTGCCGCCGCAGCGCGGCCGGCCTGCGGCTAGACCGCCTTCTTCTTTCTGGGTTTCTTCGGCGCGGCAGTCTCCATGCCGCTGCCCAGACTGGGCCGGGTATGGGCCTGCATGATGCCCGACTCGCCCCTGGCGTAGACCTCTTCCATGATCTCGATGAAACGCCGGGCCTGCGGCGACAGGAAGCGGCCCTTGCGCAGCACCAGGCCATAGCCCCGCTGGGGGAAGTATTTGGTCAGCGGGATGCGCATCAGGTTCTCGTTCCCGGTCAGGCAGATGTCGGTGACGATGGACACCCCCATGCCCAGTTCGACATATTTCTTGATCACTTCCCAGCCGCCCGCCTCCAGGGTGACGGTGAAGGTGAGGTTGTTCTGCTGGAACACGTACTTGACGATGCGCCAGGTCGACAGATGGCTGGGCGGCAGGATCAGGCCATAGTGGCTGACGTCATCCAGGGTGATCTCCTGGCCTGAGCGCGCCTTGTCGGCGAGCGGGTGGTCGAGCGGGGTGATCAGCATCGGGTCGAAGGTGACCACCGGGCGGTATTCGATGTCTTCCGGCACGTCGAGCATGGAGCCGACGGCGAAGTCGATCTCGTCGGCCTTGAGCATCTTCAGGCCGTCCCGGCCGGTGACGTTGTGCATCCGCAACTGGACCTTGGGGTAGGCCTCGACGAAGCGGCGCACCGGTTCGGGCAGGATGTACAGGATGGTCGACTCGCCCGCGCCGATGTTCAGCTCGCCCGACTCCAGCTTGCCGAAATGGGCGGTGAAGTTCTCCTGAAGCTTGTCGATGCCGTCGACCAGCGGCTCGGCCAGGTGGTAAAGCACGTCGCCTTCGGGGGTCAGCTTGATGTGCGGACCGCGCCGTTCGAACAGGACCACTTCCAGTTCCCGCTCCAGGGCCTGGATCTGCAGGGACACCGAAGGCTGCGACAGGAACAGCTTTTCGGCCGCCCGGGAGATGCTGCCGCAACGCACCACCTGATGGAATGCGCGCAGCTGCTTGAGCCGGTTGTTCTTGTAGTACAGGGGAGAATCCTCGCTCATGGCCGCTTCCTGTTCATTGAAAACACCAATATTGGAAATTGAAATAATTGCCGTGTCAAATTATTAAAAAATTCATAGACTCTGTCCATCAATAATTAAGACCTAGATATCTTCAATACTTGAGTGATCTGGTCGGGATAGGAGCGAGCGATGGATGTGATGCTTGGCGTGGCGATGGCGGGCGGTTTCATGGCGACCCTGGGTGGTCTGCTGGCCGGCCTGCTGGGCTTCGCCAACAAGCGTCTGTATGTCTACGAGGATCCCCGGATCGATCAGGTGTCCGATCTGCTGCCGCAGTCCAACTGCGGTGCCTGCGGCACCGCGGGGTGCCGCAACTTCGCCGAGGAACTGGTGGCCGGGCATGTCGTGCCGGCACGCTGCACCGTGAACACCCGCGACAAGAATGAATATATCGCCGATGTCCTGGGTGTCGACATGGGCAACGTCGAGAAACGGGTGGCCCGTCTGGCCTGTGCTGGCGGCCGCCATGTCGCCCGCATGCGGGCCCATTATGAAGGTCTCGGTTCCTGCCGCGCGGCCGCGACTGTCGCCGGCGGCGGCAAGGCCTGCGACTGGGGCTGCCTGGGCCTGGGCGACTGCGACACGGTATGCGATTTCGATGCCATCCATATGAACCAGTTCGGCCTGCCGGTGGTGGACAACGATTTATGCACGGCCTGCGGCGACTGCGTGGACATCTGTCCCAAGGCCCTGTTCTCGCTCGAACCGGTGTCGCGCAAGCTGTGGATGGCCTGCAAGAACAAGGCCGATGGCGATGCCGCGGAGCTGCAATGCGAGGTGGCCTGCACCGCCTGCGGCCGTTGCGTGCAGGATGCCGCGCCGGGCCTGATCAAGCTGGTCGGCGGGTTGGCGGTGATCGACTACGCCAGGAATGCCGAGGCCAGGTCCGAGGCAATCGAGCGCTGCCCGACCGGTGCCATCGTCTGGGTCGAGGACGGCAAGCTCGCCAGGGGCAAGGCCGCCAAGAAAATTGTCCGCATTGCACCGTTGCCGGTGCAGAGCGAAGTCTGAATCTACGGAATTTGTCCTGAGGGGGACCGATATGTTCAAGAAGCTGTTCGACAAGAAGACCGATATGCATGACGCCGGCACCAGTGCCAGGCTGGAAGGCCAGCCGGTCAAGTATCCCGGTGTCCGCGACGCCATCGACGGTAACACCGCCGTGTATCTGGTCGAACGCGAGTCGACCGACGCCGCCGGCGCCTACCCGATCACCCCGTCGACCCAGATGGGCGAATACTGGGCCGAGGCCGTGGCCGCCGGCTACACCAACAGCGCCGGTCGGCCGCTGATCTTCATCGAACCCGAGTCCGAACACGCCGCCGCCGGCGTCACCGCCGGCCTGTCCATGACCGGCATGCGCGCGGTCAACTTCACTTCGGCCCAGGGCGCCGCCTTCATGCACGAGTCGCTCTACGGCGCGGTCGGCAAGCGTCTGCCCTATGTCCTCAACATGGGCTGCCGAGCCATCACCAAGGCCACCCTGAACGTCCACTGCGGCCACGACGACTACCACTGCGTCGACGACACCGGCTTCATCCAGGTGTTCGCCCGCAACGCCCAGGCCGCCGCCGACCTCAACATGATCGCGCGCAAGACCGCGGAACTCTCGCTCACGCCGGCCATCGTCGCCATGGACGGCTTCCTGACCACCCACCTGATCGAGCCGGTGCTGGTGCCCGAGAAGGCCCTGGTGGCCGAGTTCCTGGGCCAGTCCGACGACATCATCGACACCCCGACCCCGGCCCAGCAGCTGATCTACGGCCCCCGGCGCCGCCGCGTGCCGTCGCTCTGGGACGTCGATGTCCCGGTGGCTTCCGGCGCCGTCGCCAACCAGGACGGCTACATGCAATCGGTGGCCGCCCAGCGTCCGTATTTCTTCCAGCACATCCCCGAGATCGCCGACCGCTGCATGGCCGAACTGGCCGAACTGACCGGCCGCCGCTACAACCGGGTCGACACCTACAAGTGCGAGGATGCCGACTACATCATCCTCGGCCAGGGCTCCATGACCGTGCAGGCCGAGGCGGTGGCCGACTGGCTGCGCGCCGAGAAGAAGATCAAGGTGGGCGTGGTCCACATGACCATGTTCCGGCCCTTCCCGGGCGATGTCCTGGGCCACATCCTCAAGGGCAAGAAGGGCGTTGCCGTTCTGGAGCGCACCGACCAGCCGATGTCGGAAGACCTGCCGCTGATGCGCGAGGTGCGCGCCACGGTGAGCAAGTGCCTGGAGAACGGCGCCTCCGAGGGCGAGTTGCCGCACGCCGGCTATGCCGCCTATGCCGGTGCCAAGGACATGCCCGGACTGTATTCGGGCTGCTACGGCCTCGGCTCGCGCGACCTGCAGCCGGAAGGCATGGTGGCCGCGATCGAGAACATGATGCCGGGCGGCGCCCGGCGCAAGTTCTATTACCTGTCGGTGGACTTCGCCCGTGACGAATCGGCCAACCCGAAGCAGGAGATCAAGCAGCAGGAGCTCAAGGCCGCCTATCCGCGCATCAAGGAAATGGCCCTGCACGGCTCGATCAACCCCAACCTGATGCCCAAGGGCGCCATCGCCGTGCGCATGCACTCGGTCGGCGGCTGGGGTGCGGTGACCACCGGCAAGAACCTGGCCATGACCCTGTTCGAGCTGCTCGGCTGGGACATCAAGGCCAACCCCAAGTACGGTTCCGAGAAGAAGGGCCAGCCGACCACCTACTACCTGTCGGCGGCGCCGGAACCGATCCGGATCAACTGCGAGTATTCCGTGGTCGACGTGGTGCTGTCGCCCGACCCGCAGGTGTTCCTGCACACCAACGCCGTGTCCGGTCTGGCCAAGGGCGGCGTGTTCATCATCCAGAGCAACCTGGAATCGGCCGAAGCGGTCTGGGCCGGCTTCCCGGTCCATGTCCAGAAGTCCATCGTCGACCTGGGCATCCAGGTCTACTACCTGGACGCCTTCCTGATCGCCCGCGAGGAGGCCTCCAACCCCGACCTCCAGCTGCGCATGCAGGGCAACGCCTTCCAGGGCGCCTTCTTCCATGCCTCCGACGTCAAGGATCGCGCCGGCCTGACCGAGGAAGCGCTGTTCAAGGCGATCGAGAACCAGCTCGAGGACAAGTTCGGCAAGAAGGGCAAGCGCGTGGTCGAGGACAACCTGCGCGTGGTCCGGCGCGGCTACGAGGAACTCAAGCAGATCCCGGCCGACCTGATGAAGGTGGGCGTGCGCCAGGCCATGCTCAAGAGCGAGATCGCCATCCCGACCATGCTCAAGCAGCAGCCGGAAGGTTCCGGCGGCGCCGCCGACATCCACCGTTTCTGGCAGGACACCGGCAGCTTCTACGCCACCGGCAATGGCTCCGACAACCTGGTCGACCCGTTCATGGGCATGGCCCTGATCCCGGCCGTCACCGGCGTGTTCCGTGACATGACCCAGATCCGCTTCGAGCATCCGGAGTGGATCGCCGAAAACTGCACCGCCTGCGGCAACTGCTATACCCAGTGCCCGGACTCGGCCATCCCCGGCCTGGTCACCGACGTCGCCGACGTGCTCAACACCGCGGTCACCAACATCGAGATGGGCGGCCGGCCGACCCGCTTCCTGCGCAAGGCCAGCCGCACCATCGACAAGAAGCTCAAGGGCATGCTGGCCAAGGACGGCCTCGACGTGCACGCCCTGTTCATCCAGGCCATCGACCATACCCTGGCCGAGGACCCGGCCGAGGGCGAGGAGCGCGAGCGCCTGAACGCCGAGTTCGATCTGCTCAAGGGCGCCATCGGCGGCTTCAAGTTCGCCACCACCAAGCCCTACTGGACCAACCGCGAAAAGAAGGCGGCCGGTGCCGGCGGTCTCTTCTCGATCACCGTCAACCCGTACACCTGCAAGGGCTGCGCCCTGTGCATCGACGTCTGCGAAGACGACGCCCTGAAGATGGTCACCCAGACCCCCGAGTCCATCGAAACCCTGCGCCAGGACTGGAAGTTCTGGCTCGACCTGCCGACCACGCCGCAGAAGTACAGCCGCATCGACAGCCTGGACGAGAAGATCGGCGCCCTGGAGACCCTGCTTCTGGACAAGAAGAACTACGGCTCCATGGCCTGCGGCGACGGCGCCTGCCTGGGCTGCGGCGAGAAGACCGCCATCCACCTGTTCACCGGCACGGTGACCGCCCTGATGCAGCCGCGCGTGGCGGCCTTCGTGGCCAAGATCGACGGCCTCATCATGGGCCTGGAAAAGCACATCCGGATGAAGCTGACCGAGAGCGTCGACTTCACCGACAGCAAGGCCGTCCTGGCCGCGGTCGAGGCCACCCGTGGCCAGGACCTGACCCTGTCCGGGCTGTCCGGCCGCCTGAGCGAAAGCAAGCCCATCGACCCGCAATGGCTGAAGTGGGCGAGCCAGCTGCTGGAGAAGCTGAAGGACCTGCGCTGGCGTTACGTCGAGGGCCCGACCAAGCGCGGCCGCGCCGAGATGGGCATCGCCAACTCCACCGGCTGCACCTCGGTGTGGGCGTCGACCTATCCGTACAACCCGTATCCGTTCCCGTTCACCTCGCACCTGTTCCAGGATTCGCCCTCGGTCGCCCTGGGCCTGTTCGAAGGCCACATGGCCAAGATGGCGGAAGGCTTCAAGGCCGTGCGCATGGCCGAAATCGAGCTCGAGAGCGGTTACAACCCGATCGAGCAGGACGCCTTCTTCACCCACTTCAACTGGGAAGGCTTCAGCGACGAGGAATTCAAGCTCTGCCCGCCGGTGGTCGCGATCGGCGGCGACGGCGCCATGTACGACATCGGCTTCCAGAACCTGTCGCGCGCCCTGATGACCGGCAAGCCGGTCAAGATCATGGTGGTCGACACCCAGGTCTATTCCAACACCGGCGGCCAGGCCTGCACCTCCGGCTTCATCGGCCAGGTCGCCGACATGTCGCCCTACGGCAAGGCGGTCAAGGGCAAGCAGGAGATCCGCAAGGAGATGAGCGTCATCGCCATGGCGCACCGCACCAGCTATGTCCTGCAGAGCGCCATCTCCAGCCCGACCCACCTGATCGAAGGCTACATCGAGGGCCTCAACAGCCGGCGTCCGGCCATCTTCAACATCTACGCCGTCTGCCCGGTCGAACACGGCGTCGGCGACGACCGCGCCACCGAGCAGTCCAGGCTGGCGGTGGAGTCGCGCGCCTACCCGCTGTTCAAGTACGACCCCGACCTCGGCACCACCTTCAGCGAGTGCGTGTCCCTGGAAGGCAACCCGGCCATGGACACCGACTGGCCCGAGTACAGCCTGGCCTACAAGGACGCGGAAGGCGTCGAGCAGAAGATGACCCTGCCGTTCACCTTCGCCGACTTCGCCCTCACCGAAGGCCGCTTCGCCAAGCAGTTCAAGAAGGCGCCGCAGGAGGCCTGGAACGACGACATGGTCCTGCTCAGCGACTTCCTGGAACTGGCGGAAGACGACCGCGACGGCAAGTTCCCGTTCATCTGGGCGGTGGACAAGAAGAACCGCCTGATGCGGGTGCTGGTGTCGCAGGAACTGGCCAAGTCGTGCATCGAGCGGCAGAACTTCTGGAAGCAGCTGAAGGACCTGGCCGGGCTCAACCGCGAGGCCGTGGACGAGCAGGCCATCGCCGACAAGGCGCGCGCCGAGCTGGTCCAGAAGCTGACCGCCTCCCTGGCCAGTTTCGGCGGCGGTGTGGCGATGGACGTCGCCGCCCAGCCTGCCGCCGCTGCGGCGGCCAAACCGGCGGCCGGCCCGAACGGCTACGAGTCGGTCTGGATCGAGACCCCGGAATGCACCGCCTGCGACGAATGCACCAAGCTGGCCCCGAAGACGTTCAAGTACAACGACGACAAGAAGGCCATCGTGATCAACCCGCAGGGCACCACCTACGCCAACCTGGTCAAGGCGGCGGAGAAGTGCACGGCGAGCTGCATCCATCCGGGCACGCCCTGGAACATGAACGAGCCGGGGGTCGACAAGCTGGTCGCCCGGGCGGCTAAGTTCAACTGAGTAACGCGAGTTGCGAGCGGAGAGACAACAGTGAGTGAGGTCGCCATGACTGCCGGAATCCTCTCATTCCTCTCTTCGTTCGGCTCGCACCTGCCGTTCGCGCGCAAGACTTTCGCCCGCGGGGTCCACCCCGCGAGCAACAAGAGCACTGCTGGCACGCCGCTCCGTCGGATGCCGTTTGCGCCGCGCATGATCCTCCCCCTCGCGCAGCACATCGGCAAGCCGGCGGTGCCCACCATTCTGGTGGGCCAGGAGGTAGTACGTGGACAGCTCATCGCACGGGCCGACGGTTTCCTGTCGGTCCCCCTCCATGCCCCGGTCGACGGGGTGGTGGAGGCCATAGAACTGATGCCCTCGGCGCGCGGACCGTGGACCGAGAGCATCGTCATCCGTACCTACGAGGCGTCGACCCAGGAAGTGCGCTGGGGCGAACCGCGCGACATGGCCGCCCTGACGCCGGCCGAGATCATCCAGGCGATCCAGGACACCGGCATGGTCGGCCTGGGCGGCGCCGCCTTCCCCAGCCACGCCAAGCTGACCGTGCCCAAGGGCCGCACGATCCACACCCTGGTGGTGAACGGCTGCGAGTGCGAGCCTTACCTGACCTGCGACCACCGCATCATGGTCGAGCGCACCGACGACCTGATCCAGGGCATCCGCTACGCCATGCGCGCGGTCGGCGCGGAAAAGGCCGTGATCGGGGTCGAGGACAACAAGCCGGATGCCGTCGCGGCGATCCGGGCCAGGCTGCCGGCCGACGGCAGCATCACCGTCGAGGCGGTGGAAACAAAATACCCCCAGGGCGCGGAGAAGATGCTGATCAAGTCCGCCCTGGGTCTCGAAGTTCCGGCCGGCGGCCTGCCCTCCGAAGTCGGCGTGGTGGTCAACAATGTCGGTACGTTGGCCTTGCTGGGCAGGCTCCTCCCCTCCGGCCAGGGACTCACCGAACGCGTCGTCACCGTCACCGGACCCGGCATCAGCCGGCCCGGCGACTACTGGGTGCCGATCGGCACGCCGATGCGCCATGTCCTGGAATGGGCCGGCGCCGAGGACGTGACCGAGCGCGAGATCATCCTGGGCGGCCCGATGATGGGCCAGGCCATCGCCTCGCTCGACGTGCCGGTGACCAAGGGCGTGTCCGGCATCCTGGTGTTCGACCGCCGCGATATCGAGACCGAAAGCGCCCGCAAGACCTACGCCTGCATCAAGTGCGGCGAGTGCGTGCAGGCCTGCCCGATGGGCCTGAACCCGTCCATGCTGGGCCTCCTGGCCGCCAGCAGCGAATACGACCGCATGGGCTCTGGTTACCACCTCGGCGACTGCTTCGAATGCGGCTGCTGCACCTATGTCTGCCCGTCCAATATCCCCCTGGTGCAGCAGTTCCGCGCCGCCAAGGGCGTCCTGCGCGATCGGGCGGAGGCGGTCAAGTCCAAGCTCGAATTGCACGAGAGCGGCGAGCGCTTCGACTTCGGCCACAAGGAAGGCGAAGGGCGCAAGCCCGGCGGCAGCCGTCACCCGATCAATCCACCTCCGTCAGCAAAACCATGAACCCCGATATCACCCGCGAATTCATCGCCGATACCCTGGCCCAGTCCATCCTCGACCCGCGCACGCGCGCCCTGTATGAACTGTGCTTCATGCACCGGCATCATTTCCAGGACGACATCGTCACCGACAAGCTGCGCATGATCGTGCGCATCGGCGCCGAGCACGGCTTTCACGTGAACGATTTTTCGCCCGAGTTCGCCGCCCACCGCCTGGGCCAGTCGGGCGTCGACCGCTGGTTCGCCGGCATCGCCACCGCCGAGCGTCTGGACCAGGCCCTGGTGTTCGAGATGCACAAGCGGATCATGGACGTGTTCGCCGACCTGCCGGCCGAGCAGGCCCGTTCCCTGGCCTCCAAGTACCTGCATTTCCATTTTCCGGAACTGTTCTTCATCTACGACAGCCGGGTCGCGGCGGCGGCCTTCGACCTGGGGCAGGGCGAGTGCGGCTACCTGGCCCGCTCCGAACACGATCCCGACTATGGCCGTTTCTTCGCCTGCTGTCGTAAACTGACCGAACGACTCGTCGGCCCGGCGGGCCGCAGGCTCAATCCGCGCGAGATGGATCGGGTGCTGCGGGCCTGGGCCGATCACCATGAGGTGGCCATGACGGCGGGTTCATCCAGGACTTCTGCGCCGGTTGCCTACGCCTGATCCGACATGACTGGGAAATCACGCCGCATTGAGTTGCGCGCCGCGCCCCATGTGAAGCGGGGCGTCAACGTCGAAACCATCATGCTGCACGTGGTACTGGCCCTGCTGCCCATCGCGGGCTTCTCGGTCATCCAGTACGGGCTGTCGGCGCTGGCCCTGATCATGGCCACCACGGTCTCCTGCCTGCTCAGCGAACGGCTGTTCAGCCGTCTGTCCGGCCAGGGCAATACCCTGGCCGACTGGAGCGCCACCATCACCGGCCTGCTTCTGGCCCTCACCCTGCCGCCCTCGTTTCCGCTCTGGATGGCCGCCGTGGCCGGCTTCGCCGCCATCGCCCTGGGCAAGGTGCTGTTCGGCGGCCTCGGTTACAACGTGTTCAACCCGGCCCTGGTCGGTCGCGCCTTCGTCCAGGCCGCCTTCCCGGTCGCCATCACGACCTGGGCGCCGGCCTTTTTCCCGGGGCGCTTCACCGGCTTCATCCCGACCACCTTCACCATGCCGCTGATGACGCCGCCCGGCCTGGCCGAGTGGCTGCACCAGCACGTCGTCGACGGCTTCACCGGGGCGACGCCGCTGGCGCGCTGGAAGTTCGAGAACCATGTTGCCTCGGCGGGCGATCTGCTGTCCGGCGTCGCCACCGCCTCGGCGGGCGAGACCTCGGCCCTGCTGATCCTGGCCTGCGGCCTCTACCTCGCCGCGCGCAAGTTCATGGACTGGCGCATCCCGGTCGCCGTGATCGGCAGCGCCGCACTGGTCGCCCTGGCGTTCCACCTGGTCGATCCCGGCCGCTACCCGGCGCCGGTCTTCGTCCTGCTCTCCGGCGGCCTGATGCTGGGCGCGGTGTTCATGGCCACCGACATGGCCACCTCGCCGGTGACGGCCACGGGGGTGTGGATCTACGGCGCCGTCATCGGCGTGGTGACGGTGATGATCCGCTACTTTGGCGGACTCACCGAAGGGGTCATGTACGCGATCCTGATCGGCAATGCCCTGGTGCCGCTGATCGACCAGTACACCCAGCCCAGGGTGTTCGGCGCACGCGGGAGAAAGGCATGACCGGGGCCGCCGCCGTCAACGTCACCTCCAGCCGGGCCATGGTCGCCACCCTGGGCCTGGTCGCCACCCTGTGCGGCGTGCTCATCGTGTCGGCCTACCAGGGCACCCTGTCGGCGGTCACCGCCAACAAGCGCATCGCCCTGGAACGGGCGGTGTTCAAGGTGATCCCGGGCGCCGCCAGCATGAAGGAATTCGTCGCCACGACCGCGGGCATCGAGCCGGCGGCCGGGCAATCTTCCGGCAATGGCGTGAAGTTTTACGCGGCCTATGGCCCGAGCGGCGAACTCAAGGGCATCGCTGCCGAGGGCGGCGCTACCGGCTACGCCGACGTGGTGCGCATCCTGTACGCCTACGATCCCGACCGCCAGGCGATCACCGGCCTGGGCGTGGTCGGCATGCGCGAGACCCCGGGCATCGGCGACAAGATACTGACCGACCAGGCCTTCCTGGCCAACTTTGCGGCCCTGGACGTGCGCCTGGATGCCGACGCCAAGGCGCTGGCCAACCCGGTCAAGGTGGTCAAGCACGGCAGCAAGCGCAATCCCTGGGAGATCGACGCCATCTCCGGCGCCACGGTCACCTCCAAGGCGGTCGGCAAGGGCATCAACGACAGCGCCCAGCGGCTGTTGCCGCGCCTGGCGCCCAATCTGGACAAGCTCAGGAGTAAATGATGGCGCTGCCCGGACAAACTCAGCTCAGCCATATGGAAGAGTTCATGGAGGGGATCTGGAAACAGAACCCGGTCTTCGTCATGGTGCTCGGCATGTGTCCGACCCTCGCGGTCTCGGTCTCGGCGGTGAACTCGCTGTCGATGGGCATCGCCACCACCTTCGTGCTGGTCTGCTCGACCCTGCTGGTGTCGCTGATCCGCAAGCTGGTGCCCAAGGAAGTCCGCATCGCCACCTACATCGTCATCATCGCCACCTTCGTGACCGTGGTCGATTATCTGATCCAGGCCATCAGCCTGGCCGTGTACGACGCCCTGGGCGCCTTCATCCAGCTCATCGTGGTCAACTGCATCATCCTCGGCCGCGCCGAGGCGCACGCCTCGAAGAACCCGCCCCTGAGGACCGTGGTCAACGCGCTCGGCATGGGCCTCGGCTTCACCCTCGGCCTGCTCTCGCTCGGCGCGGTGCGGGAGATCTTCGGCGCCGGCAAGCTGTTCGGCTTTTCCCTGTTCGGGCCCGACTTCCAGCCCTGGGTGGTGATGGTGCTGCCGCCCGGGGGCTTCTTCGTCCTCGGCGCCTGGCTGTTGCTGTTCAACTGGCTGAAGAACCGCAAGGTCGACGGCGCGCTGGTCAAGCCGCTGGAGGGCCATACTCATGCATGATATTTCCGCCGGCCAGATCTTCGTCTCGGCCGTGCTCGCCAACAACTTCGTCCTGGCCATGTTCCTCGGCCTGTGCCCGTTCCTCGGCGTGTCCGGCCGGCTCAACACCGCCGCCCCGATGGGCGCCGCCACCACCTTCGTGATGCTGGTGGCCAGCCTGTGCGCCTACGGCCTGAACTGGCTGGTGGTGAATTTCCACCTGGAATTCCTGCGCCTGATCTCCTACATCGTGGTGATCGCCTCGGCGGTGCAACTGGTCGAGATGGTCATGAAGAAATACAGCCCGGCCCTGTTCCGCGCCCTCGGCATCTACCTGCCGCTGATCACCACCAACTGCGCCGTGCTCGGCGTCGCCCTGTTCCAGACCGCGCGCGAATACAGCTTCATCCAGTCGATGACCTTCGCCGCCGGCGCCGGCGCCGGCTTCACCCTGGCCCTGGTCCTGATGGCCGGCCTGCGCGAGCGGTTGAACCTGGCCAGGGTGCCCAACGTGGTCCAGGGCACCGCCCTGTCGCTGATGCTGGCCGGCCTGCTGTCGCTGGCCTTCATGGGCTTCGCCGGGCTGGGAGCGGGTGAGTGACCACCTACCTGGTCACCATCGGCCTGATCCTGATCCTGCTGCTGGGCTGGGTGACGGTGCAGCAGTTCTACCGCTTGTTCGCGCGCCGGCATCCCGAACTGGGGCCGTTCCGGTCCGACAGCGGCGGCTGCGGTTGCTGCAGCCAGGGTAGCGCTTGCAGCAGCGACGGCTGCCGCGACAGCCACGCAGGTTAATCCTCCGGCCGGCGTTCCGCCGCCGGCCCGGCACGCCTAATTTCCAAGACCGCGCTGGCGCCGCCGAATGGGCGGCCCGTGCGCGCTTAGGGGGTGGAATTCCCAATCGATGAATGGCGTTTATAAAAACCTTAATCTGTTTGGTGGCTAATTTTCATCTTCGACGGTTATCTAGGTAAACCTACCCCTAGATCCAAAGTTGTATGTCGTCAAAAACCAAACTGCCGGATCTCGAAGATCGCGACCGGCTCATCCGCATTCTGGAAAGCTCGCTGTCCGTTACCACTGCGGTACAGTTCTTCGCCTGGACCCAGGGCCCGCTGCAGGCGCTCCTGCCGCACGAGATACTGATCTGCGGCCATGCCACGGCCAACCAGGGCGAATTCAGGCTGCGTTACTTTTCCGCCACCCGCTACTTCAGGCAGCAGCACTTCGATGCCGCCTGCAGTCCGGGCAACGGCCTCATCACCAGGGCGATACGCAAATGGCAACAGGAGCAGGCGCCTTGCCTGGTGCCGCCTCCGCCGGGGCGCGCGCCCGGCGAACCGGACTGGCCCGAAATGCTGGTCCGCCTGGAACTCAGGAACCTGATCTGCCATGGCATTCGTTCCCCCCACGGCGGCGTCCAGTCCTGGTTCGGTTTCTGCCGCGTGCCCAGCCCGAATGCGCTGACCGCCCACCTGCTGCAACTGCTTACGCCCTGCCTGGCCACCACTTATGCCCGGGTGGTGGCGGCGGAATCGGAACCCCAGGCCGGCGACCTCAAGGTGCGCAGCCTGCTCACCCCGCGCGAGGTCGAGGTGCTCGAGTTGGTGCGCGACGGCCTGTCCAACCCGGAGATCGCCGGCCGGCTCAAGCTCAGCACGATGACCGCCAAGAACCATGTCCAGAACATCCGCGTCAAGCTCAATTCGCGTACCCGCGGCCAGGCCGTGGCCGAGGCCATACGCCTGGGTCTCATCAGGCCGGCGCGGCAGGATGTTCATGGAAACACCGAGTAAGGCATAGCGGGGCATGGCGGGAACCGTCGATCGAGAGCCTGGGAAAGCCGTGCCGCCCCGGTTCGCAGCACCGCCCTGCGCCCCCGCGGCGGAACCCCTACTGACCTGAGCCGTTCGGCTCATTTCGCCCGGCCGCAGGTGACGGCTGGCTGTCACACACGCCCCCTAACATGCTGTGGCCGAGACCTTCGTGCGGTCGGGGAAGTGAGCAGAACAGCTTATTTATCAATGAATTGGGTCCTGTTTTTATGTAATGGCGGCGACCTAGAGTGACGCCGTGCCCGATTGTGAAATGTCTCAACTGAACATGCTCGGACGACTCAGGGATGGGCGCAAAACCACTTTTTGTGTCTTTAAATCAAAGGAGAATCAAACATGAAACTGAAGATGATCGTCGCCGCGCTGGCCTTCGCCGCCGCCGGCTCCGCCAATGCTGCCATCAGCCCCTCCACCACCGGTAACGGCGAACTGTTCCTGGTTGTGTCCGACACCACCGCCGGCTACTCCTTCGTGGGCGACCTGGGCATCGCCATGGACAGCTTCGACGCTTCCGTCAACCAGTCCTTCGTCCTGACCGACTGGAGCCAGTGGAGCGCCTTCAGCACCGCCATCGGCGGCAACTTGAGCAACGCCACCTTCGCCGTCATGGCCGTGGACAGCACCGGCACCGCGGCCGGCGCCGATCGCCTGTGGACCTCGTCTTCCGCCAAATACGTTGTTGCAGACGATATCGCCGCCACCAAGAGCGCTCAGCTCGGCGCCGCCACCACCCAGGCCGACATGCTGCTGGGTAGGTTGAACACCAATACCGGCACCCTCGGTGGCGACATGGACACCGTGGCCAATGGCTCCGCCTATTCCTCCACTGCTGAAACCACCACCTACTGGTACAACAACGTTGGCGATTCCCTGGCTGCCAAGCTGCCGTTCAGCCAGTTCACCTCCGCCAGCGAGGCCGCCAACTTCGGCTTCATGGTCACCGGCGGTACCCAGTCCAGCCTGACCTTGATCAACTACACCGAGGCTGCCGGTCAGTGGTCCTTCCAGGGCGGCAACCTGAACTACGCCATGGCCACCGCCCCGGTTCCCGAGCCCGAGACCTATGCCCTGATGCTGGCCGGCCTCGGCCTGGTCGGCTTCATGGCCCGTCGCCGCAACGCCGCTTAATCGCATTTAGCCATCAGTAATCAGCCGTCAGCCTCCTCACCGGGAGCTGACGGCGCGGGAAGAGTTTTTTGTTTCGCTGTCAGCGTAGAACTGCCAGCCCATTGCTAAATTCCATGGAGCTTCCAATGAAACTGCATCAAATCGCCCTCGCCGTGGCCGCCCTGGCCACCGGTTCCGCCCAGGCCGCCGCCCTGAACCCCTCCCTGGTCGTCTATCTGGACGGCGCCACCGCCACCAAGCAGACCGTCGTCGACGTCGCCAGCTACATGTGCGCCGGCCACACTGGCGTCAGCTATAAGGACAGCACCGGCAAGATCACCGGCGTGTTCTGCTCCGCCGGCATGGACGCCTCTTCCGGCCTGGCCACCAGCCTGAAGGTCTTCATGACCAAGAACAATGCCGACGGCTCCCTGGAGACCTTCGACCGCGCCCTGTCCCGCAAGGCCCAGACCAAGGTCCTCGACGACGCCAACTGCGACACCGCCACCAAGATCTGCGGCACCAAGCTGGTCGACGCCCACGGCGGCTTCTCCGACGTGGATCAGAACGTCTGGATCGGCCGCGGCCAGTTCAACCCCGCCCTGGTCTCCGGCGGCTACACCGTCAAGGCCGGCTTCGCCGGCCAGGGCTTCGGCCTCGCCGTGTCGACCAAGCTGTACGAGGCCCTCCAGGCCCAGCAGGGCCTGATCGTCGGCGCCATGGATGACGCCAACCGTCCCAACATCACCAGCCAGCAGTACGCCTCCATCCTGTCTACCAGCGGCGGCTACAAGTATGACTGGTCCCCGATCCTGCCGGGCGTGGCCGGATCCGATGCCAAGTACCTCAACCTGTGCCGCCGCGTGACCTCCTCCGGCACCCAGGCTTCGATGGACGCGTTCTTCCTGAACAACCCCTGCGCGCATGCCGCACCCACCTATGGCATGGCTGACTCCGTCCGCGCCGCCGACTACCCGACCGACAACAGCAATGGCATGGCCGTGTTCGAGGCCCCGGGCACCGGCGACGTGCTCAACTGCCTGAGCCGCCGCAACAAGGACATGAACGACTCCGCCACTGGCACCCCCACCGGCAGCAGCGGCGCGCTCGAGAACGAGTGGGCCATCGGCGTGGCCTCCCTGGAGAATGCCGACGGCAAGGCGGACAGCGAAGGCGTGGCCAACGGCTGGCACTACGTCAAGCTGGACGGCGTATCCCCGGTTGAAGACGCCGGCCAGCGTCAGAGCGTGGTCGACGGCCGCTACAATTTCGCCGAGGAAATGGTCCTGGCCTACCGCAACGATGCCCCGGCCAACGTCAAGACCTACCTGGGCAAGATGGCCGGCCTGATGGGTGACCCCAGCAAGGTGGCCCCGCTGACCGGCATCTTCGTGGTTCCGGGTGCCTCCAGCCACTCCGCCTACCCGAACCGCGTCCACAAGGGCACCCGCTTCGGCAACGCCTGCTCGCCCTTCGCTCTGTTCGAGTAATCGGCCGGACCGTAACGGGCGGGGCGATCCCGCCTGATCTGTTGCAGTACGCCATTCCCCGCGCGAGCGGGGAATGGCTTTTTCGCGGTATAGGCAAGCGCAGACCAGATTCCGACCATGTCGAGACCACACCATTTACCGACCCTCCGCCTGGCGCCGCTTTTGGCGCGGTTCGGGTTGTCCCTCATGCTGGCGGCGCCGTTCGCCGCCGCATCCGAAGCGTCCACCGCGCCCGATGACAAGGCGGCTGCGGAAGAAAACCGCTTCGACATCCTCGAATACGAGGTGCACGGCAATACCGTCCTGCCCCGCGACCGCATCGAGGAAACGGTTTATCCCTACCTGGGCGAGAAAAAGGCCATCAAGGACGTGGACCTGGCGCGCGCCGCGCTGGAGCAGGCCTACCACTCGGCCGGCTACCTCACCGTCTTCGTCAACCTGCCCGAGCAGCAGGTGGAGAACGGCGTGGTGCGCCTGGAGGTGATGGAGGGCAAGGTGGACCGGCTCCGGGTGACCGGTTCGCGCTATTACTCCCTGGGTGCGATCAAGGCCAAGGCGCCGGAGCTGGCGGAGGGCAACGTGCCCGACTTCAACGAGGTGCAGAAGGAACTGGCCGACCTCAACCGCAACGGCGGCCGCCGGGTGACCCCGGTGCTGCGCTCCGGCCGCGTGCCGGGCACCGTCGAGGCGGAGCTGAAGGTGGACGACAAGTTGCCCCTGAACGCCAGCCTGGAGGTGAACGACCGTTACAGCCGCGACACCAGCCATACCCGGCTGAGCGCGGCGGTGCGCTACGACAACCTGTGGCAGGCGGGCCACAGCCTGAACCTGAACTTTCAGGTCGCGCCCGAGAAGCCCGCCGAGTCCAAGGTGGCGGTGGCGAGCTACGTCGCGCCGCTGGCGTCCGGAAACATCCTGGCCGGCTATGCCGTGGCCTCGGATACCGACGTGACCACGGTGGGCGGGATCGCCTCGCTCGGCAAGGGCACCATCCTGGGCCTGCGCTACATCCTGCCGCTGCCGACCCGGCCCGGGCTGTTCCATTCCCTGACCCTGGGCGCCGACTACAAGGATTACTCCGACACCACCAGCTTCCAGGGCGAGAACGAAAACCTGCCTATCGCCTACCTGCCGTTCAGCGTCGGCTACGACCTCACCCTGGCCGGCGAGCGCTGGCAGACCCAGCTCGGCCTGTCGGCAGTGTTCTCGCTGCGCGGCATCGGCAGCGATGCCGCCGAATTCGCCGCCAAGCGCACTGGGGCCAGGGACGATTTCGCCTATTTCAAGGCCGACCTGAAGGAGACCTGCCAGTTCGCCAACGGCGCCAGGCTGACCGGAAAACTTGCCGGCCAGTATGCCGGTTCGCCGCTGATCTCGAACGAGCAGATGGCGGCGGGCGGGGCGGATACGGTGCGCGGCTATCCCGAGTCGGCCGCTCTGGGCGACCGGGGCTGGCGGCTCGGCTTCGAGGTGCAGAGCCCGTCCCTGGCCGGCAAGTCGCTGCCGTGGCTGGACGATCTGTACCTGCTCGGCTTCGCGGAAGGCGCCCAGCTCTATTACCTGGATGCCGGTGTCGCCCAGGAGAGCGAATTCAGCCTCGCCTCGGCCGGCGTCGGCCTGCGCCTGCGCGCCGGCCGGCATTACAGCGGCGCGCTCGATTTCGCCAAGGCGCTGAAGGCGGCCGGCGGCGTCGAGGCGGGCGACTACCGCATCCACTTCCGCGTCGGCGCGGAGTGGTGACGTGGCCGTGCCGGTCGGGAGCCGATTGACCCGTCCGTCCCGCGCAGGCGGGACGAAAGCGGATGAACCGGCGTTCGCACGGGCGGCGCCGCAGACAGAGGGTCGTGCCCGCGGGCGGCACGGCCAGACAGGAGTGGCACCATGAACGCGCACAGTTATCGTCTGGTTTTCAGCAAGCGGCTCGGGATGTTCGTCCCGGTTTCCGAGGTCAACCCCGGCCATGCCGGCAAGCGCCGCGACCGCAAGGCCAGGACCCGGCTGGCGCTGCTCGTGGCCGCGCTGGCGGCGGCGCCGGCCTGGGCGCTCGACCCCTCGGCGTTGCCGACCGGCGAGGCGGTCAAGTACGGCAACATCAACTTCGACCGCAGCGTGGCCAACACGCTCAACATCAACCAGACCAGCCAGAACGGCATCATCCACTGGGACGGCTTCAACATCGGCGCCCAGGCCACGGTCAACTTCAACCAGAGCCTCGGCGTCACCTCGGCGACCCTGAACCGCATCATCGGCAACGAGGCGAGCATCATCCAGGGCGCGTTGAACGCCCCCGGCGCGGTCTACGTGATCAACCGCAACGGCATCCTGTTCGACAAGGGCGCCCAGGTGAACCTGCATACCCTGGTGGCCTCGACCCTGGACATCAAGGACGACGCCCTGTTCCTGAACGGGTTTCTCGGCGCCGACAAGGACACGGCCGCCTTCAGCGACCAGTACAACAGCACGGGCGCGCTGGACCTGGCCTCGCCCCTGGGCTCGGTGGCCGTGGCCGAGGGCGCCTATGTCGCTTCGGAGCAAGGCGGGCGGATCATCCTGATGGGGGCCGACGTGACCAACCAGGGCACGGTCGATACCCACGGCGGCCAGATCATCCTGGCCGCCGGCAAGAAGGCCTACATCCACACCCCCCAGCTCACCGGGGAGACCTCGGACAGCCTGCTGAACGGCATGGTGGTGGTGGTGGAAAGCGGCGGCACGGCCCGCAACCTGGGCACGCTCGCGGCCGGTACGGGGGGCGACGTCAGCCTGATCGGCGCCATCGTCAGGCAGGAGGGCACCGCCACCGCCACCACCAGCGTCAACGTCAACGGCACCATCCACCTGCTGGCGCAATATATCGATCCGGCCAAGCCGGTCACCCCGCTCAACAACCGGCCTGCCGCCAACACCACCGGCGAGGTGGTGTTCGGCCAGGGCAGCCATACCGCCGTCATGCCGGCCCTGGATGCCGGCAAGGTCGGGGCGGCCATTGCCGACGGCCGGCTGAGCCGGCAGCAGGTCGAGGATTACTACGCCGGCAAGCCGGACCCGGCGGCCTTCCAGGCCTATATGCCTGACGACACCATCCAGGATGGCCAGGCCTTTACCCGTTCGAAGATATACGCCCAGGGCAGGACGGTCTGGGTGCAGGAAGGCGCCTCACTGGTGGCCCCCAGCGGCGAGATCACCCTGTTTGCCCGCAACGACAGCGAAAACTCGACTCCCTACCTGGTCGACAAGGAATCCTCCCAGTCCTTCCTGCTTCAGTACAACAACGCCGAAGGCCTGTGCCTGGACTGCCGCCTGCAGGTGGACGCCGGCGCTCACATCGATGTGAGCGGCCTGCGCGACGTGGCCATCGCCATGGCACGCAACGTGGTGGAGGTGGAACTGCGCGGCAGCGAACTGGCCGACTCGCCCCTGCTGCACGGCCAGGAAAACGCCTTCTACCAGGCCATGTACGGCAACGCCGCCAACCCGCTGTACGGCAGGAAGATCAAGGTCGACATCCGGGATAGCGCCAGCATCGACATCAACGGCCGCAAGGTGACCCGGCAGGGCACGGCGCTGGCCGATGCCTCCGGCTACATCGCCCAGATCGGCCGCAGGATCGACGAGAAGAGCACGACCGGCGGCACGGTCAACCTCTATTCGGAAGGCGGCGTGGTGGTCCGGGACGGCTCGACGATCGACATTTCCGGCGGCTCGCTCGCCTATCAGGATGGCTCGGTCACCACCAGCCAGCTGCTCTACAAGGGGCGCCTGTACGACATCGCCAGCGCCACGCCGGACCGGCTGTACTCTGGCCTGGGGGCGGACAAGACCGTGTTCGAGCTGGGCTACCAGGAGGGCAAGGATGCCGGCACGCTGCGAGTCGTCGCGCCGGTCGCCGCCCTGCGGGGCACGGTAACGGGCACGACCGTCACCGGCCTGCACCAGCGGGGCGGTACGGAAGATCCCCTGCCCAGGGGCGGCGAGCTGATACTCGGCTTCGGCCAGACCGCAGACGCCGGCCTCAACCAGGACTACCGCCTGATGAGCAAGGTCAGTTTCGGTGCCTCGGGCGGCGATGCGCCCGATTTCGCCACCCCGCTCTGGACGGCACTGAGCGACGAGGACAAGGCGGCGCTCGGACGCTCCGTCGACCTGAACCCGGCGCTGCGCGAGATCGTCCTGGACCCGGCACGACTCAAGGAAAACGGCATCAGCCGGCTGTCGGTCTACACCAACAACGTCATCGACCTGGCCGCCGGCACGACCCTGGACCTGGGCGCGGGCGGAACGGTCAGCCTGACCGGCGCCCAGATCGACATCGGCGGCAATATCGTGGCCCCTGGCGGGACCGTCGCGCTTACCTCGAAGGCCGGGGTCTACAACGCGGCCAGCGCCCTGGTGGGCCTGGGCAGGCAGACGCTGGACCAGCACGTTGCCGTCGCCGGGGCGATCCGGACGGCCGGCCAGTGGAGCAACGACTATCTCGACCGCCAACTCCATGCGGCCTACCGGCCGGTGGTCCTGGACGGCGGCACGATCGCCGTCACGACCAACGACGGCGGCGAACTGCGCCTCGATCCCGGCAGCCTGCTGGATGCCAGCGCGGGCGGCTGGCTCAAGGCCGACGGCAAGACCCTGGCGGGCGGCGCGGGCGGGGACATCGGCCTCAAGGCCCTGGGCGGCGGGGCGACCCTGAAGCTGGCTGGCGAATTGCGCAGCTACGGCCTGCTGGGCAGCACCGGCAAGGCCGGCAAGGGGGGGGCGCTGACCGTGCAGACCGCGCAGGACATCCTGATCGGCGGCGGGCAGGCCGCAGGGGAACTGCCGCTCGACGCGGGTTTCTTCGGCCGGGGCGGTTTTTCGGCCTATGCGGTGCGGAGTTCCTCCGGCAGCCTGAGCGTGGCCGACGGCACCCGGCTGGCCCCCCGGACCCGGACCCGCACCGTGTCATCCTGGCTCAACCGCCAGTCGGGATCGGACCTGGCCGGGTTCGCACAGGCCGTGCTGCTGGATCGCGATCACGTGGCCAAGGCGGAGCGGCCCGCCACCGACCTGAGCCTGTCGGCGGCCGTCAATCTGACCGTGGCCAACGGGGCCGGCATCGACCTGGATTCCCTGGCCGGCCTGGAGTTGTCGGCGGGCAGCATCTACGTCGACGGCGACCTCAGCGCGCCCGGCGGCGTCATGACGCTGAAGGCCGGCCAGCCGGGCGGGCAATACTCCCCCAATGTTGCCATCTGGCTGGGTCCGGAGGCCCGCCTTTCGGTGGCCGGGATCGCCCGGACCTACCGGGCCGGCAACGGTCTGATCCAGGGCGAGGTGCTCGACGGCGGCAGCCTGTCGCTGTCGACCGGCGGCTACCTGATGGTCGAGTCGGGCGCCGATCTGGATGCCTCCGGGGCGCTCGGCAGCCTCGACCTGCCACGCGAAATGGGGGGCGGCACGGCCTATGTGCGCACTGCGCTGCCTTCGTCCGGGGGGACGATCAGGTTGGCGGCCTCCGAGGGCCTGTTCGTCCAGGAGGGCGCCAAACTCAAGGCGAACGGAGGGACGGCCGCGGCCGCGGCGGGCACCCTGCAGGTCGAACTGGATCGGGTCCTGGTGTCCGATGAGGCGACTATCGCCACCTATCCCGTCGATCCGGCCACGGGCCAACCCTACCCGCATCGCCTGGCCCTGTACGCCGATGCGGCCGGCGCGATTCCCGCCTACCTGACGGCGCCGGGCACTCCGCTGCGGAACGGCGACGATGCCAGCGGGGTCATCTCGCTGTCGCAACTGGCGAATTTCGACAACCTGGCCATCAAGGCCGGCAACCGCATCGAGTTCATGAATTCGATGGCCATCAAGCCGCGCGGCCGCCTGACGATCGATGCGCCGGACATCGTCCTGGGCGCGGCTTCCGTGGTGGATCTGGACGCCATGTACGTCAACCTGGGCAACGGCGATCCGATCAAGCAGGAACTGGCGGCGGCCGCGACGGCAGGCGATGGGGTGCTGAATGTCGCTGCCGGACTGATCGACCTGACCGGCCGCTTCGCCCTGTCGGGGGTGAAGCAGGCCAGCCTCATCAGCACCGGCGACGTGCGCCTGGCCGGCGTGGCCGATGCGAAACTCGATCTTGTCGGCGGCATGGACAGCGCCGGCGACCTCCTGATCGAGGCGGCCCAGGTCTATGCCACGACCCTGAGCGAGTACGGCCTGCAAAGCAGCAAGGCCGACGGCACGATCAGGATCGCCGGCCTGCCGGACGGCCAGGGCGGCATTTATGTCCCGCCCGTGCCCCTGTCCGGTGCCGGCAGCGTGACGGTCCAGGCCGACTTCATCGAGCAGGGCGGCGTGTTGCGTGCCCCCCTGGGCCGCATCGTCCTGGCGGCGAACAAGGGTCTGACCCTGGAAGACGGCAGCCTGACCTCGGTCTCGGCCGAGGGGATGGCCATCCCGTTCGGCCGGGTGCAGAACAGCCGCTCGTGGGTCTACGATTTCTATACCCTGGACGAGCAGGGCAACCAGTCCGTGCGATCCCGCACCCTCTATTCCGGCGACGACGGGGTGGTCGACCTGCCGGCCAAGGAAATCCAGCTGATCGGGACATCGACGGAGGTCAGGCCGGGGGCCAAGGTCGACCTGTCCGGCGGCGGCGACCTGGTCGGCTACGAATTCGCGGCCGGCCCCGGCGGCAGCAGCAACTACCTGGCCCAGCCCGGCGTGTTCGCGATCATGCCGGCCGCCAATCCGGCCTTTGCCCCAGCCGACCTCCAGGCCAACCAGTACGCCTACCTCTCCGCCAACAGCGCGATGGCCCGGAGCGGGGCGGCGCAGTCGGTGCAGCCCGGCGACACCGTCTACCTGTCGGCGATTCCCCAGTTGGGCATCAAGGCCGGCTATTACACCCTGCTGCCCGGACAATACGCCCTGCTGCCAGGGGCCTACGCCGTGCGCGCCGTCGCCGGCACCACGGACATGAGCGCCGGCCAGAACACCGGCAAGCCGGATGGTTCCTATCTGGTGGCCGGCTTCACCTCCTCCCTGGGCGATGCCGACATCGGGGTGCAGCGCTGGTCCGGCTTCGAGGTGGCCGGCCGCGACGTGGTGGCGACCAACGCGGACTTCAGCTTCAACACCCCGGCCGGGCAACTTGCCGGGCAAACCCTGACCGGCCGTTCCGAGATCACCGATTACCGGGTCGGCCAGTTGCTGCCCGACGTCAACCGGATCTACGACCTGGCCCTGCCCAAGCTGGCACAGGACGCCGGCCGCCTGAGCATCAATGCCGGCACCAGCCTGCGACTGGACGGCCAGATCGATTTCGGCAAGCCTGCCGGCGGCCTCGGCGGCGAGCTGGATATCGCCTCGCGCAAGATCGCCGTCACCGACGGCAGTGCGCCGAGCGTGGCCGACGCCGGCGAGTACCTGGTGCTGGATGTCGCCAAGCTCGCCAGCTACGACGTGGACAGCCTGATGATCGGCGGCACGCGCGAAGTCATCGCCGGAGACGCCTCCAGCCTGAAAGTGAACCAGGTGGCCGAGGCCGTGCTGGTCGAGACCCGTGCCGACAATCCGCTCACGGCGCCGGAGGTGATGCTGGTGGCCAAGGGTTCCGTCACCCTGGCCGAAGGCAGCCAGATCAGGGGCGAGGGCGAGGGCGGGTTGAAGAACGAGACACTGGTGTTCGGCGATGCCGATGCCGGCATTTCCGGTGACGGCGTGCTGGTGCGCGCCTCCAGCGGCGGTCTGCGCGGCGTGGTGCGCCGCAACGTCAGCCGGACCGGCAATCCGGCGGATGGCCTGTATACCGCGAGCGACGCCCTGGTATATGGCGAGAAGAGCGTCAACCTGGATGCCACTTATACCGCCTTCAACCTGGGCCAGGTCGGCCTGGGCGCGAAGGGCGCGCTGCAGCTTGGCGCCACGCGGGTGGCCCTGGGCCAGGTCGACCACGTCCTCGAAGGCGTGTTCGTCACCAACGAAATGCTGCAGAGCCTGGGCAACCCCGGGGAGATCATCCTCAAGAGCTACAGCAACTTCGACGTCTACGGCGATGCCGCCCTGGGCAGCGTCGACCCCGTCACGGGCCGGGCGGATGTCCGCAGCCTGACCCTGCAGGGGGCGGGTTTCGCCGGCATCGAGACGGGCACCCTGAGCATCGCCGCCGATACCGTGGCCTTCGCCAATACGGACGGAACGGTCCTGGACACGGCGGGTGTGTCCGGGACAGGCGCCATCGAGGTCCGGGCCGACAACATCCTGTTCGGCGACGGCGCCGTGGCAACGGCCGGCTTCGCCAAGGTCGACCTGGTCGCGCGCGGCGAGATCGCCGGCGTCGCCGGACAGGGCGGGCTGAAGACGGCCGACGACCTGGCCCTGACCGCCCAGCGCATCGTCGGCTACAACGGCAGCGACATGGCCTTCGTGGCGGGCGGCAGGCTGACCACGGCGAACTATGCGGCGGCCGGCGGCGAAATCCTGCCCGGCCTGGGCAAGGCGCCGATGGGCGCCCGCCTGGCCTTCACCGGCGGCCAGGGCATAGACCACGGCGGCAACATCGACCTGCCGGCCGGCTGGCTGGCCATGACGGCCGAGAACGGCGACCTCAACCTGCTGGCGGGCTCGCAGATATTCACCGGGGGCGTGGTGCGCCAGTTCCGCGGCGTGGATGACTACGTCAACGTCTACGTCGCAGGCGGCCTGGCCGAACTGGCGGCCGAAGCGGGCGACGTCAACATCGCCGCCGGTGCCGTGGTGGATGTCAGCGGCCGGGACCTGCTGGCCAGCGGGCAGTCGGCCAATCCCGGCCGCGATGGCAAGGGCAGCGCCGATGCCGGCATGTTGAGCCTCCACGCCAGCGGCAATCTCAACCTGGCTGGCGAACTGAAGGGCGACATCGTCCTGCCCGATCCGGACCTGGCCGGGGATGGGGCGGCGCGCCGGCCCGCGGGCGGCGTGCTGGTCGTGGATGCGGGCAGCCTGACCGGCGGCGTCACCAACCTGCTCAACCGGGCGAGCGGTTTCGGCAGGGAATTCAGCCTGCGCCAGCGCAACGGCGACCTGATCGTCGCCGCTGCCGACACCATCACCGCCGAGCGGGTCAACCTGGCCGCCGACAACGGCGTGCTGGATATCGCCGGGAAGATCGATGCCAGGGCACCGGAAGGCGGCTGGGTCACCGCCGCCGCGGGCAGGGAACTGTACCTGCGCGACGGCGCCGCGATCGACGCGCGGGCGACCGGCGCCAACCAGCGGGGTGGCGAGGTCTGGCTGCTCAGCGGCATGGACAAGGATCATGTCGCCGGCGATGCCCATGCGGGCGCGCTGGTGCTGGAGAACGGTTCCGCCATCGACGTGGCCGGCACCCTGGCAATTGACGGCCGGACCACCCAGTCGGTCGGCGGTCGCGTGCACCTGCAGGCCCCCAGGCTGGCCAACGGGCAGGATGTGCGCATCACGGAAAGCGATGGCGTCTATGACAACAACGATGGCCATGGCGCCATCGGCAGCGACATCTCGGGCGCGGCCCTGATCGAGGCGATCGGCAACAAGGTGTACGAGTACGGCACCGTGGGGAGCAGCCAGCTGACCACGATCAGGAACGACAGCCAGACCTACATGAACACGTTCGCCGCCGCGCAGTCCAGGCTGGCCGGCAACGCACCGGGCAGCGCCTTCCACGTCCGGCCGGGCGTCGAGGTGCGCAGCGCGGGTGACCTGATCTTCAGCAACGATTACGACTTCGGCGCCATCACCGCGGTGACCCAGAACCAGCCCGGCACGCTCACCCTCCGGGCCCAGGGCAACCTGCTTATCAACGGCAACCTGAGCGATGGCTTCAACAGCGCGACGGGGACCACCCTGGACGGCGGCGATTCCTGGTCCTACCGCCTGGCGGCGGGAGCGGATCTGGCGGCGGCCGATCCCATGGCGGTCCGGCGCCATGTCGACCCGGCGACGGGGGATTTCGTCCTCAAGGGCGGCAAGCTGGTCCGTACCGGCACCGGGGCGATCCAGATCGCCGCCGCGGGCGACATCGAGATCGGCCTGAGCTATTCGACCTACGATGCCTCGGCCAAGGAGAATGCCTCCTATAACAAGGCCTCCGTGATCTATAGCGCTGGCCGCGCCGACACCACGGCCGGATTCGCCAAGCCAGGCGATGCCAGTTTCAAGGCCTACTACCCCGTCGACGGCGGTAGCATCGATCTCGTCGCGGGCGGTTCCATCAGGGCACCCGTCGTCCCCGAGCTGATGAACCAGTGGCTGGTTCGGCGCGGCCTCGAAGGCAGCGACGGCAGCATCACCACGGCGCTCACCTGGGGCATCGACTTCCGCTACTTCGACCAGGGCGTCGGCGCCCTGGGCGGCGGCAACGTGCGCGTCAGGGCGGGACAGGACATCGAGAACCTGTCCGTTTCCCTGCCTACCACGGGGCGCGACTACGCGAGCCAGGACATCGGCACCGACATCCTGGAAACCGCCGGCGGCAACCTGGACGTCGCCGCCGGCGGCGACATCCGCAGCGCGGTCTTCTACGTACAGCGGGGAACCGGCCGGGTGAGCGCCGGCGAGGGCATCGGGGCCATGCCCGGGGATGAAGCCAAGAATCTGCTGCTGGCGCTGGGCGATGCCGTCTTCCAGGTCGATGCCCGCACGGACCTGACCCTGGAGAGCGCGTTCAACCCGACCGTGGTGCCCATGGGCAAGAACGTCAGTTCCATCCTGGGCAATACGAAGCCGTCCAGCTACTTCTTCACCTACGGCAGCGGCAGCGGCGTCGACCTGGTCTCCGCCCAGGGGGATATCGTCCTGAACGACAAGATGACCGAGGAGTATTTCTTGCCAATGCTCAACGGCGTCAGCCTGAACAATGGCCAGGTTGTCGGCAACGCCTACCTGATCTATCCCGGCAGCCTGAGCGCAGCTGCGGTCAACGGGAACTTGCAGGTGGCCCGCAGCCTCTGGCTGTATCCCTCGGCCGAAGGCCAGCTGCATCTGTTCGCCGCAGGCGACGTGGCCTTCGGCGCCGATGGCGACGAAGCGCTCGGCATCCTGGACGAAGCCGCGGTGGTGACGATGTCGGACCAGTCGATCGCCATGCTGTCTTCGGTCACGAATCCCGGGCTGACCTATGCCATCGCGCCGGACGCCGGCGAGGTGGATCAGCACGCCAGCGTGCCCGTGCACTTGGGCGACGCCGATCCGGTGCGGATCTACGCCGAGAGCGGCGACATCGTCGCCAAGATAGGGAGCGGCCTGCTGCTGCCCAAGGCGTTCGAAATGCTGGCCGGACGGGACATCGTCAATGCCAACGTGACCGCGCAGAATCTGGACAAGGCACAGACGAGCACATTGATGGCCGGCCGCGACCTGCGCTATACCTCGCCGCGCACCGATGCCGGCCTGCTGCAGGGCAACGGCGAAGGCATCCGTATCGGCGGGTCCGGCTATCTGGAGGTCGTGGCCGGACGCAATATCGACCTCGGCACCGCAGGCGGCATCGTCTCCACGGGCAACCTGGACAATCCCAGCCTGGGCTATGGCGGTGCGGACATCGCGTTGCTGGCCGGCATGGGAACCGCACCCGACGCCGACGGCCGCACCCGGGTGCGCCTGCCGGATTACGAGGCCTTCCTGAGCGGGTTCGGCAACCAGGCCGCGGCAGACTACTATGCCGGCCTGATGGATTACGAACGCCTGCGCCAGGCGCTGCTGGACCCGGCCAACGTAGCATTGAGCTACAAGGAGATCCTGAACAAGCTGGAACAGGCCGACTACCGTGCGGCGATGACGGCGGCGGCCAGGCCCGAATACGAGCGGGCCGTGGCCGCCTTCGAGTCGCTCCTGAACGGCGGCGTCGCGTCCGCCCGCGCCAAGGCGGCCAGGCGCCTCTATTACAGCGAATTGCAGCAGGCCAGCGACGAGGCCAGCCTGATGAAGCAGCTCGTGGCCATGGGCTTCGACCTGAACGACCTGAACAAGGCCGATCAGCCCGGCGTCGTCGAGCGGTTCAACAACACCCTGGCCGGCGCGGGCCTGACCGCGTCCAGCCTGGAAAACTTCGCCCGTTTCTTCGCGCGTGCGGGGACGCTGGTCGCGGCAAAGCAACCGGGCGACCCGGGCTATGACGTGCGCGCGGACCTCGGCTACGACGGCCGCGCCGCCAAGGCGACCGGCGCGTTGCTGCCGGACGGCAATTATGCCGGCGACTTCAATGGCTTCTACAGCCAGGTGCGTACCGAACAGGCCAGCGATATCGACATGCTGACGCCGGGCGGGAATGTGGTGGTCGGCCTGGTCAACTCCGAGAAGGTGAGCGGCATCGGTGCCGGCGGCTATCGCCCTGCCTCGGAAACGGGCCTGTACACCGTCAACGGCGGCAGCCTACGCTCCTACTCCAAGGGCGATTTCCTGGTGAACACCGCGCGCGTGTTCACCCTGGGCTGGGAGGCGACCCTGGGCCGCACGCCCGATCAGTACCTGCTGCGCGACGATATCTTCCTGTACAGCGCGGAGGGCGACGTGGACGCCGGCAAGGGTGCGAAAACCGCCTCCTCGGCGCCGCCGCCCACCTTCATCACCGATGACAAGGGCTATACGAAATCGGATATCGGCCAGTCGATTTCCGGTTCCGGCATCGGTGTGCTGCTGGTGCGGGAGGTTCTCAACCGCGGCGATACCTTCCTGATCGCACCGAATGGCGAGGTAAATGCGGGCGATGCCGGCATCCGGGCCTCGGGCAACCTGTTCATCGACGCCAACCGGGTCGTCGGAGCCGACAACATCGTCGCGGTCGGGGTGTCGGTCGGCGTGCCGACCGCGGTCGATACCTCCGGCCTGAGCGTATCCGGTGCCGACAACCTCGGCGATGCGGCCAAGGCGGCGAGCGAGGCCACCGCCAGCCTGGCCTCTTCATCCGAGGAGGCCCAGAAGGCGGCGCAGGAAATGAGGCAGGCACTGGCGAGTTTCCGTCCCTCCTTCATCGCGGTCGATGTGCTCGGTTTCGGCGTGGGCGGGAATGACGAAGACAACGACGAGGAGCGCCGCCGCCACGCAGGCAAGAACTGACCGGCGGCTGCCGGTCGGCATGAGCCATTCGGCTCATGCCGACTTCATGGCGATGTAATGGCCCGCACAGATAATCACCGGCTGTCCAAGCCCGTGAAGCCAAGCATGCCACGCCTGATCCTGTTCCTTGCCCTGTTGCTGCTCGCCCCCCTTTCCCATGCCTGGTGGAACGGGGATTGGAGCGCGCGCAAGCAGATCACCCTGGACACCTCGACCTCCGGCGCCGAGACCAGGGAAGGCTTGGTCAACGTGCCGGTGCTGGTGCGCCTGCATACCGGCAACTTCGACTTCCTGTCGGCCAAGGATGACGGTGCGGACCTGCGCTTCATCGACGGCGACGACAAGACGCCACTGAAGTTTCATATCGAGAAATATGACGCGGTAAACGAACTGGCCCTGGTCTGGGTACAGGTGGCCAGGCTGCCGCCGGGCAACAAGGCCCAGCATCTGTGGCTGTACTCCGGCAACGAGAAGGCCGGCCCCGCCGGCGACGCCAAGGGCAGCTACGACGTCAACCAGATCGGCGTCTACCACTTCGCCGAGGCGGCCGGCGCGCCCCAGGACGCCACCGGCTATGCCAACCACGCACGGGAATTCAGCGGCGCCCGCTTCGCCGGCGCGGCGATCGGCGGAGGCGTCAAGTTCGACGGCGAGACCACCCTGGTCATCCCGTCCTCGCCCTCGCTCAAGGTCGGCCCCGCCGCCGGCGCCACCTATTCCGCCTGGGTGCGGGTCGAGGCGGCCGGCCAGAGCTCGATCCTGTTCAGCCACCAGGATGGCGGCAAGTCCATCGTGCTGGCGCTGGAGAACGGCCAGGTGGTGGCGACGGTCAACGACGGCAGCGTCAGCCTGCGCACCAGCCCCGGCGTCGATCTGCCGCCGGGATCGTGGCACCACGTCGCCCTGGCGGTGGGCGAGGAGGCCAGGCTGTACGTGAATGGCCAGAAGGTCGCTGAAGTGGCCGCCCGCTGCCCCGAGCTGGCCGGTGAACTGACTGTTGGGCGCGGCTTCAAGGGCGAGCTGGACGAACTGGAACTGGCCAACGCGGCGCGCAGCGCCGACTGGATCCGGGTCGCCGCCCTGGGCCAGGGCGGCGATGCCAGGTTGGTGGCGTATGGCGAGGACGAGGCGGCGGATGCCGGCGGCGGCACCTCCTACTTCGGCGTCATCCTGCAGAACGTGACCCTGGACGGCTGGGTGGTGATCGTGATCCTGATGGTCATGATGGCCATCGCCTTCATGGTCATGATCAGCAAGGCCCTGGTGGTCAACAAGACCGACAAGTCGAACGCGGAATTCCTCGATGCCTTCCGCGGCCTGCGCCAGGACGAGGCGGGCAGCCTCGATGCCGGCGAAGATCCGGACGAGTCCGACCTGAAGGATTCCGCCCTGCTGACGGCCATGTTCGGCAAGCACGACCACTACCAGAATTCCTCCCTGTACCGCATCTACCATGCCGGCATCCAGGAATTGAAGCGCCGCTTCGGCGACGCCGGCCATGGCGAGCTGTCGCCCCAGGCGATTGACGTGGTCAAGGCCACCCTGGACGGCACCCTGGTGCGCGAGAACCAGAAGCTCAACAGCCTGATGGTGTTGCTCACCATCGCCATCTCCGGCGGCCCCTTCCTGGGCCTGCTCGGCACCGTGGTGGGGGTGATGATCACCTTCGCCGCCATCGCCGCCACCGGCGACGTCAACATCGCCGCCATCGCGCCCGGCATCGCCGCCGCCCTGGTGGCCACCGTGGCCGGCCTGGCGGTCGCCATCCCGGCCCTGTTCGGCTACAACTACCTGGGCTCGCGCATCAAGGCGATCTCCGCCGACATGCACGTGTTCGTGGACGAATTCCTGGCCAAGATCGCCGAGAGCTACAGTCGCTGAGGAGCCCGCCATGGCCGAAATCCGGGAAGACAACGAGCCGTTCGACGACATCAACGTCACGCCCATGCTGGACCTGGCCTATGTGCTGCTGGTGATCTTCATCATCATGACCACGGCGACGGTGCAGGGCATCCAGGTCAACCTGCCCAAGGCCAGCAACACTCCCAGCCTGGCCAAGCCGAAGACCAAGGCGGTGACCATCGACGCCAGCGGCCAGGTCTACCTGGACACCTATCCGGTGACCATGGGCGAGCTGGAAAGCCGTCTGCAGGCCTTCAAGGCGGCGGTGCCCGACCTGCCGGTGGTGATCAAGGGCGACGCCAGCGTCCAGTACCAGAAGGTGGTCGACGTGATGGACGTGTGCGGCCGCCTGGACATCACCCAGCTGGGTCTGGTGACCGGGAAGCTGGGCAAGTGAGGGGCGGCGATTGACGTCCGCAGCGCGACACCCGTGGCGCAGGAAATTGCCGGCCCTCCTCGGCGGCGGTTTCCTGCTGCTGTTCACGGCCGCGGTGGTGTACATGGTATGGAATTTCATCAGCAACGCCGAGAAGCCGCAGGCGCCCAGGGTGCAGCGGATTTCCCTGATCAAGCCGCCGCCGCCCAGGCCGCCCGAGGAAAAGCCGCCCGAGCCGGAAAAGGTCGAGCAGCCCAAGGAAGAGATGCCGATCGAGCAACCGCAACCGACCCCGGAGGCGGCCGACCAGCCGCCGCCCGGCCCGGACCTGGCGGTCGAGGGCGAGGGCGGGGCCGGCAACGATTTCTTCGGCCTGCTCGGCAAGAAGCGGGTGACCGAACTGGGCGGTCGCGGCGGCGACCGCGAGGCGTGGTACGGCCGCCTCATCTCGCACAGCATCGAGGACAGCCTGCGCCGTTCCCGCCGCCTCAAGGGCAGCGAGTACCTGGTGACCCTGAATGTCTGGTTCGATGCCGGCGGCGCGGTGCAGAAGGTACAGCTGGTGCGCGGCAGCGGCAGTACGGAGACCGATACCGCGATCCGAGAGGAACTGCTGGCCCTGCCGCCGATGCGCGAGGCCTTCCCCGACGACCTGCCCCAGCCGGTGCGCCTGCGCCTTTCGTCGCGGGCCTGAGGACCACCCGAGGCCGACACGCATGAACAACCCTAGTGAAATGGATCGATCCATGCAGAACAGCAAGCTATGCATCGCCCTGGCCGTGGCCGGGCTCATCGCCGTGCAACCCGTCCAGGCGGGCGAGCGCGAGGAACTGGAGTCCCTGCGCCAGACCACCCTGGCCATCATCGATGCCCTGGTGGAAAAGGGCATCCTCGACAAGGAGGCAGCCGAGGCCATGGTCAAGCAGGCCGAGGCGAAGGGTCGCGAACAGGCCGAGGCGGTGGCCAGGGCAGACGCCGGCGTGGTGCGGGTGCCCTACATCCCCGAGGTGGTGAAGCGGGAGATCCGCGAACAGATCCGCCAGGAGGTGGTGGCCCAGGCCAGGACCGAGCGTTGGGGCGACGTCAACGCGGTGCCCGAGTGGGTCAGCCGGATCAAGCTGGAAGGCGATTTCCGTCTGCGCTATCAGAATGACCTGTTTGCGAGCGGCAACGCATCAGGCAATGATTTTGTCGATACGCCGTACGGCCTGGGATCGACCGACAGCCCGATCAATACCGCTGAGGACCGCAAGCGCGGGCGCATTCGCGCCCGACTGGGCCTGCTGGCCAAGCTGACCGACACGGTGTCCACCGGATTCCGCATCACCACCGGGAACACGTCCGACCCCGTATCGACCAACCAGACCCTGGGCAACAGCTTCAACAAGAACTCGCTCGTGCTGGATCGTGCCTATGCCAAGGTCGAGCCTTCGGATTGGCTGAGCGTTTCCGGCGGCCGCATTCCCAACCCGTTCTTCAGCACCGACCTGGTCTGGGACGACGACCTGAACTTCGACGGCATCGCCGCCACCTTCAAGCCCTGGCCGCAGGCGGTCATGGACGCCAAGCCCTTCATCACGTTCGGTGCCTTCCCGCTGCAGGAGGTCGAGACCTCGAATACCAATCTGGCCAAGGACAAATGGCTGTTCGCGACCCAGGCGGGCCTGGATTGGCACAGCGGCGCCTTCAGCCGCTGGCGTTTCGGCCTGGCCTACTACGACTACAGCAACATCCGCGCGGTCGCCGATCCCACGGTGGACGGCCTGTACGACTACGCCAATTCCATCCTGTCCTATCGCCAGAAGGGCAACACGGTGTTCGAGGTGGCGCCCACGGATGCCGCGGGACGCTATGGCCTGGCCTCGGACTACCGGCTGGCCAACTTGACCGCCATGGCCGACTTTTCCCATTTCGATCCCCTGCACGTGATCCTGTCCGCGGACGTGGTGAAGAACCTCGGCTATAAGCTGAGCGATGACGCCAGGACCCAGCTTGGTTCCGACTACAAGGAACGGACCCTGGGCTGGCAGGCCAAGGTCACCGTGGGCAAGCCGAGCATCGAACTGCCGGGCGACTGGCAGGTGTACCTGGGTTACCGCCATCTGGAGCGGGATGCCGTGCTGGACGCCTTCGCCGATTCCGACTTCCGCCTGGGCGGCACCAACTCCAAGGGTTATTACCTTGGCGGCTCCTACGGCGTCGACCGCAATGCCTGGCTGTCCGCCAAATGGCTGTCGGCCGACCAGATCGATGGCCCGGCGCTCGGCGTGGATGTGCTGCAAGTGGACTTCAATGCCAAGTTCTGACGCCCTGGCCCGGTCCCTGGCGGTCCTGCTGGGGCTGGCCGCGCTGGTGCCGCCGGCCTTCGGTTTCGATCCCGAGCGGGACACCTGGCTGCTGCCGGCCGAGTCCGCGTGGCCGGCCGAGGCGCGCCGGCCGGTGGCCCCGCTCGAATTCGCCCGCATCCGGGCGACCGCCAACGACCAGGATCCGGAATACGCCACGGCCGACCAGCTGGCCCTCATCGACGCCGCGCAGCGGGGCGATCGGAATGGCCTGGAGGCGCTGTTGAAGCGCGGGGTCAACCCCAATGGCCGGCCGGACCTCTGGGGCAGGAGCGCCCTGATCCACGCCGTGGAGCGGGACGACGTGGCGATGGTGCGCCTCCTGCTGGAGGCCGGGGCCGATCCCGATCTCAAGGCCGGCAGCTATCGGCCGCTGGGCCTGGCCGCCTTCCTCGGCCACGCCCGCATCGCCAGGCAGTTGCTCAGGGCCGGGGCGAACCCGGACCTCAAGAGCGACGACGGCAACACGCCGCTGACTGCCGCCGCCGGGATGAACCGCCTGGAGGCGATCCGGGTGCTGCTCGCCGGCCATGCCGACTACACCCTGTTCAACCTGGAAGGCCGGACCGCCCTGAGCGTGGCGGCGCTGGCAGGCTTCGAGGCGGCGGTGCGCCTGATGCTGGAAAGCGGCGTCGACGCCAACGTCCCGGACCGGACTGGCGGCACGGCGATGGTCTCCGCGGGCATCGACGGTCATAAGCCGATCCTGGCGCTGCTGGTTCAACACGGCGCCGAAACACGCTGAGCAGGTATCGAGCAAAGGAAATGTGGATGAACTATCGAATCAGCCTGGTTGCCTTGCTGGTCCTGGGGACGCTGGCATCCGGCCTGGCCTTTGCAGGTCCCGACAAGAAGGCGAACCGGGAACGCGAGGCCCTGCGCCGGGCCCAGCAGCAGGTCCAGCAGATGCAGGGCCAGGTCGCCACGCTGGAGCAGGACAAGGACCGGATGGGCCAGGAACTGGCCGCCTCGACGAAGTCGGCCAAGACCGCGGGCGGCAAGGCGGCCCGCCTGGCGCGTGACCTGAAACAGGAAAAGGAGCAGCGCGAGGCCCTGGCCAAGGAACTCGAAGCGGCCAAGCAGGATCTGGCCTCGGCCCGGGAGCGCCTGGGCCAGGCCGAGGCCCGGCTGGCCGATACCGGCAAGAATCTCAATGAAACCCGCCAGACGCTGGCCGTCATCGAGGCCGAGAAGAAGAAACTGGAGGGGATCAAGGCCCTCCGGGAGCGGGAGATCGCGCTCTGCGAGGACAAGAACAAGGATCTCTACCAGATCGGCCGCGACCTGATGGTGCGCTACGAGAAGAAATCCTGCGGCGACGCCCTGGCCCAGAAGGAACCCTTCGCCGGACTCAGGCAGGTCGAGGTCGAGAACCTGCTCGAGGAGTACCGCGACAAGCTCGACGCGCAAAAGCTGATCAAGCCGCCGGGCGGCTGAACTGCCGCCCGCTGCGCCGCGGGGGCGGCGCGAACCCGGCTTACCTGGCCTTGGCCAGTTCGCTCAGGCCGATGCCGTTCACCGCCACCGGGTTCTTGGCCTGGAGGCCGTCCAGGTAGGCCGCCTCGATCTCCCTCGCCTTGCGCAGGCGCAGGCTCTGTACCAGGGCCGGCCTGACCTTGTCGAGGGGCAGCAGCTCGGGGGGCTTGGTGTCGGTCAGGAGAAGAATGTGGTAGCCCTCGCTGCCCCGCACCGGGCTGCTGACCACGTTTTTCTTCAGGTCGGCCACGGCTGCCGCGACCGCGGGCAGGAGATTCTTGTCCGACAGCCAGCCCATGTCGCCGCCCTGGCTGGCGCTGGCCGTGTGCTGGGAGGATTTGCGGGCGATGGCCGCGAAGTCGGCCTTGCGCGCCGTGGCTTGGCGGTACAGGTCGTCGGCCTTGGTCTTGGCCTTGGCATCGGTGCCGGCGACATAGATCTGGCTGAGCCGGTATTGCCGGGGCAGGGTGAAGCGGTCCTTGCCAGCTTCGTAGGTCTCGCGTACCAGGCTCTCCGGCGGGTAGTCGGCGGGGGGGCGGGCGATGCTGTCGACATAAGCGCCGACCAGGGCCTGATCGGCCGCCTGGTCCATCCGGGCGGCGACCTCGGGTTTGCGGTCGAAGCCCTGCCTGCGCGCCTCGGCGGACACGTTGCGGCGGATGATCTCGATGCGGATCAGGCGTTCCAGCGCCTGCGGGGTCCGCTCCCGGTCGGGCAGGCGCTCGGCCAGTTGGCGGGCTTCGCCGACCTTGAGGCTGACGTCGCCCATGCGGGCGACCACGTCGGTTTCGGAGGCCAGTGCGGGGGTGGCAAGGATCAAAAGGGCAAGCAGGCAGAGGCGCATGTCGGGTCGGGGCCGGGGTGGGAAGCGTCCATATTATGGCATGGTCGCCACCGCCACGTGACCGGCCGGAGGTTTTCGCCACCGGGTTGACATGCCGCCTGGGCAAATTTGTAATAATCCGGATATCCGGGCCGGATACCCTGTCAGGCTCGTTTCAACAGAGGGCAGGCATGAAGAACACGATCGGCTTGGTCATCCCGGTAGCGGCGCCGGCCGGCTGCGATGACAGGAAAATTGACGATGGCGCGGCTGAACTGAAGCGGTTGCGCGCGTCCGGCATGATCGCCGACTGCGACCAAGGCTTGGCATAAGTGGCTGCAGCGATGTCTGGACTCTCCCTGCCGCGCATCCTGCCGTTCGCGCTCTACATACTGTTCCTGATCGCCGGGGACGCTGCCGCCGGCCTCGCGGGCGCCGGGTTCGACCCCCGCTGGCTCTATCCGGTCAAGATCGGGCTGGTTGCGTTGGCCCTGCTCGCGTTCGCCCGGCAATACGAGGAATTGCGCGTCCTGCCGGCCAGGGCCGCCTGGCTCTGGTTCGGGGCGCCCCTGGCCGGGGCGGCGGTGTTCGTGGCCTGGATCAACCTGGACCAGGGCTGGCTGAATCTCGCCGGCGGTGGTGGCTACAACCCGGCGGCGGCCGGCGGCGGCATCGACTGGGCCCTGGCGTCGATCCGTCTGGCCGGGGCGGCCCTGGTGGTGCCGGTGATGGAGGAACTGTTCTGGCGCTCCTTCCTGCTGCGCTGGATCGACCGGCCGGATTTCCTCGCCCAGGCGCCGGTCGCAGTGAGCCTGCGCGCGGTGCTGCTGTCCAGCCTGCTGTTCGGCTTCGAGCACTCGCTCTGGTTCGCCGGCATCCTGGCCGGCCTGGTCTATGCATGGCTGTATCGCGCCAGCGGCAGCTTGTGGCCGGCCATCGTCGGCCATGGCGTCACCAACCTGATGCTGGGCGTGTGGGTCCTGATGACCGGCAACTGGCAGTTCTGGTAGGCGGCGATTATTGCCGGGCCGGGATCGCCGCCAACGTGGTAAGCACATGATCCACAAGTATTTGCGCAGCACTGGCCCGGATGTTGCTATTCTTGTAGCGCATGTTTCCCGCTGACCAGGCTCACATGGAACAACCGCTTACCTTCCGCTGGCAAAGTGCCGAAAACTACTACACGGCGATGCTGACTCCGGACCTGTTCGGGGGCTGGACCCTGGTGACGGCCTCCGGCGCACGGGTCGGCAAGGCCGGCCGGGTGCACGAGAAGCCCTTGCCCAGCTACCAGGAAGGCCTCGATGCCATCCGCCAGCTGCGTCATCGCCGGCGCCGGGAAGGCTATGAGTTGTGCGGCACCGGGTTCGCCGAATTCCAGCGCCTCGATCCCCGCAGTGCCGACCTGCGTGCCGCCGAGACCCAGGCCCTGCTGCGCCTGTTCGAGGCCTGGCAATTGAACCGGGAAGAGCAGCTTGCCCTGCTCGACGTCGATGCCCGCGCCCTGGACGGTTATCTGGATGGCCGCCCGCTCGCCGACGATTCGGTGTTGTTGAGTCGGGTGGCCCACCTGCTGGCGATCAACAAGATGCTGCGCCTGCGCTATGGCGAGCGGCCCGATTTCCTGCAGGAATGGCTGCGCCTGCCCAATGTGAAACTGGCCGGCCGCCGCCCCCTCGACCTGATGATGGCATCGCGCGAGGGCTTGCTGGCCATGCGCCGGCATCTGGATCGGCAAGCCGGTGCGTTCCGTTCCTGTACTAGAGACTCAGCCACCAGGCGCTGAACAGGGCGCAAGCCAGCAGCAGGGGCACGGCCCAGATGGCGGGACCGGAAATGGCCTCCTCGGAGCGCCCCAGCTTGTAGCCGGTGACCATGGCCCGGGGCAGGTTTTCACGATGCGCCAGGCTGCCGACCAGGACCCCGGCCAGGTGGATGAGCACCACCGCCAGCATGGCATTGACCACGCCTTCATGGAGTTCCCCCAGCCATTCGCCGCCGATGTCCTGGTAGACCGGCCAGCCGGTCGCGGCGGTGGCCAGTCCCAGCACCAGCAGGGCGAGGATGGCGTAGCCGCCGGCGGGGTTGTGGCCGGTGTGGTGCTCGGTATTGCCATGCAGCAGGCCGAGCAGGTAATCCCTGGCGGCCCTGGGCGAGCGGATGAAGCTGAAGAAGCGGGCGTGCCGGCTGCCGATCAGGCCCCAGATGAGCCGGAACACCACCACGCCGGCCAGGGTGCCGCCGGCCCAGACGTGGACCAGGCGCCATTCCTCGCTCTCGCCGGTGACATAGGCGATCAGGAAGGCGATCGCCATGACCCAGTGGCCGATTCGGGTCGGCCAGTCCCAGACCAGTATGCGTTGCATCCTCAGTCCCTTTCCTGATAACGGCCGATGCCCGGGATGTTGATTTCACGTTCGCCGTAGCGGCCCTGGTCGGCACCCTTGTGGCAGGCGGCGCAGTTGGCCGCGCTCTTGATCCGGCTGTCCTGCCAGGTCTTGGCCGGCACCTCGCGATGCTCGCGCTTGAACCAGGCGGTCGTGGTGATGCGCGGTTCGGCGCCGCCGGTGCTGGCCCGGCCGCCGGCGTTCTTGTCCAGCCAGGCGGAGATCTCCGCGGCGGCCTTGGCATCCAGGCTGGCGTCGGTACCGAAGTGCTTGTCCAGGCCGGCCATGGTCTTCTGCCAGTCCGCGGCTGAAAGCAGGGTGGGCGGGAAGGGGGTGTGGCAGCTGCCGCACTCGGTCTTGTAGGTGGCGGGCAGGGGGACGGCGCGGCCGTGTTCGCCGGCGTAGGCGGGCAGGGCGATCAGGCCGGCCAGGATGATCAGGGTGCGTTTCATGATTACTTGCCCTCCTTGGCGAACTGGATGAAGTCGGCCTTTTCGGCGGCGCTGCAGGCGCGCCCAACCACTTCCTTGCAGTTGCGCTTGAACCACTTCTCGACCTTGGCCGGGTCAGTGAAGCGCTCCGGGTTGGCGGCTGGGCTGAGCGGCTGGATGGCCTTGCCGGTGACGGCGTGACGGCCCGGGTTGCGCAGGTTGTCGGTATGGCAGGCGGTGCAGCTGGCCAGCTTTTCCGAGACGCCCCAGTTGCGGCTGGCGAAGGCCTTGCCGCGGGCGGCGTCGGCGACGAAACCGGCACCGGCCTCGGCGCTATATTGGGTGACAAACTGGGCCGGCGTTTCGGCCAGGGCGTTCTGGGCCAGGCCCAGTGCGATCAACATCAGTACTTTTTTCATGTCATGATTCTCCGCGACTAGAGTGGAATGGCTGTTCGAGTACAACTGGCGGCCATCCTCGCGCGGCAAGCTTAGGCCGGCCTTAAACAGCGCTTAAGCGGGCCTTAAGGCTGATCGGAATAATTGCGAACATGCGAATACTCCTGGTTGAAGACGACGAACTGCTGGGCGACGGCCTCCAGGCCGGGCTGCGCCATTGCGGTTTCCAGGCCGACTGGCTGCGCGACGGCGAGAGCGCCCGCACCGCCCTGCAGACCGAGGATTACGCCGCCGTGGTGCTCGACCTGGGCCTGCCGCGTCTGGACGGCCTGGGCCTGCTGCGCGTGTTGCGCGGCGGTGGCAACAACATCCCGGTCCTGGTGCTGACCGCGCGCGACGCCACCTCGGACAAGGTGATCGGCCTCGACAGCGGCGCCGACGACTACCTGGTCAAGCCGATCGACCTCGACGAGGTGGCGGCCCGGCTGCGCGCCCTGATCCGCCGGGCCGGCGGCCAGGTGACCCCGATGGTCACCGTGGGCCGGCTCGAACTCGATCCGGCCGGGCGCCGGGTCTATCTCGATGGCGACCGCGTGGATCTTCCGGCCAAGGAGTACGCCATCCTGGAGTTGCTGATGCGCAATGCCGGCAAGGTCATCTCGCGCGGCCAGCTGGAATCCGCCCTGTACGGCTGGGACGAGGGCGTGGAGTCGAACGCGGTGGAGGTCTATATCCACCACCTGCGGCGCAAGCTGACCCCCAATTGCATCCGTACCCTGCGCGGCGTCGGCTACCTGTTCGAGAAGTCGTCATGAAGCTGTCCATCCAGGCCAGGCTGCTGGCGCCGATCATGCTGGCCGTGCTGGTGGTCGGCCTGGCCACGGCCGGCCTGGCCTACAAGCGGGCGGTGCATGAGGTCGACGAGCTGGTCGATGCCCAGTTGTCCCAATATGTCCGCATCATGCTGGCGCTGGCCCACGATACCGACAGCGACGAGGTGGAGCCGCCGCACATCAACGGCCACCGCTACGAGAGCCGGATGCTGTTCCAGATCTGGCAACAGGAGCACGGCAGGAGCCAATTGCTGATCCGCTCGCCCGATACCCCGCTGGCCTGGCCGGAGGGCGTGGCGATGAACGGCTACTCCGAGGCGCGCATCGTCGGCCATACCTGGCGTTGCTTCACGGCCGCCGACGAGGATGGCGAACAGATCGCCTGGGCGGCCCTGGATGTCGACATCCGCAACGACCTGGCGCGGGCGATCGCCCTGGACAACATGCGGCCCTACCTGTTCGGCCTGCCCATCCTGGCCCTGGTTCTCTGGCTGGCCATCCGCAAGGGCCTGTCGCCCCTGCGCCAACTGGAAACGGAACTGGCCAGGCGGTCGCCGGAACGGCTCGATGCCCTCCCGGAAACGGGGCTGCCGCGCGAACTGAACCCCCTGGTGCGGAGCATGAACCGGCTGTTCGGCCGGGTCAGCCAGACCATCGAGAACGAGCGCCGCTTCACCAGCGACGCCGCGCATGAATTGCGCACCCCCTTGGCGGCCTTGCGCATGCAATTGCAGGTCGGCCAGCGCACGCCCGACGATGCCGAACGCCAGGCCACCATCGCCAAGGCCATGCGCGGTGCCGACCGGATGTCCCATCTGGTGACCCAGTTGCTCGCCCTGGCCCGGCTGGAGAGTTCCGGTTCGGCCGGGGAGATGCAGTCGATCGATCTGGCCGGCCTGGTCGGCGATGTCGTCGCCGATCTGGAAGTCATGGCCGTGGAGAAGGAGATCAGGCTGGTCACGGAACTGGCCCCGGAGACCCCGCTGCGCGGCAATCCCGACCTGTTGCGCGCACTGGTGCGCAACCTGGTCGACAATGCTTTGCGCTATGCTCGGCCGGGCGGCCGGGTGGCGGTCAGCCTGTCCCGGCGGGCCGGCGCCACGGTGCTGCAGGTCGCCGACGACGGTCCCGGCCTGGTCCCGGAAGAGCGCGAAAAGCTGGGCCTGCGTTTCCATCGCTTCGGCCCGCAGACGGCCGAGGGTGTCGGCCTCGGCCTGTCGATCGCCCGGCGCATCGCCGAGCTCCATGGCGCCGAGATCCGCTTCGGCGATGGCCTGGATGGTGTCGGTCTGGCTGTCGAGGTGGTTTTCCCGCAACAGCCCAAATCTGATCGTTAAGCGGTCAGTCGCGTCGCGTCTTCGGTCGGCTGGTCGTCGGCCTTTGTTGACCTTTGGGGTCGCCCGGTGCCGCGTCAGCAACATGGCGGACAGCTGACCTTCTGTCGCAACGCCATCAAGGCCGCAAACTGAATCCGCGGAATTGACCGTCCTCGTTCCAGAGCCATGACTGGATTCGCCTGACTTGACCACCTCTCTCCTGCGGTTTCGATTTTGTCTGTATATGCTTGTTCTGCCCTAGCAAAATATCGGCGTCTGAACATGCCTTAAAGGGCGAAATTCACCAGGGAGATACCATGATGGCGAAGCCATCAAACAAAGGACAGGATGGCGAGATTCGCGTAGCACTGGACATCGCGACACTCGATCGCACGCAGTATCACCCAGTACACAACGTCACCGTCTTGGTCGGCGATGGCACGACGCAGATCGATCATGTCGTCTTTTCCAAGTACGGCATCTTCGTTGTCGAGACGAAGAATTACACCGGCTGGATATTTGGCAAGGAGCGTGAGCCGAAGTGGACTCGCGCCTCAAACGGTCGCTCCGATAACTTCCAAAATCCAATCCGGCAAAATCATCGGCATATCAAATCCCTGTCTGAATTGTTAGGGCTGGAGGAGCATCTATTCCATTCGGTCATCGCATTCTGTGGCGACTCAGAATTCAAGACTCCCATGCCTTCGTACATATTGGATGGTGGGTACGCTGACTATATACGCAGCAAGAAGATGGCACTGTTTTCCGAGACAGAGGCCAGTACCTTGGCCGAAAAGCTGAAGGCGTCCATGCTGGAGCGTGGCGAGGAAACCAACCGGATGCATGTGGAATCTCTGCAGCAAAGGCACGCCAAGAAGGAGGTGCTTGCTTTGGCAGACGATGCGATTAGCCGTGAAAACGCCAGGAGAAAACGAGCCGGGTCAAAACGCCCACGCTTTTGGCCTGCAGGGCGAGATCGAACAACAGAAGGAGTGGGATTCCGCGTACCGACCAAGACACCGCGTCGGAAGAATTCCCACGCCCACGGCAAACTCGGGGCAACCCTCTTACTGGTTGTGATCTTGTTCTTCGCCGCAAACAGCTTCTATGGTGGCATAAAGCAACTCGTGTCGAAGAGAGTGCCGCACCCACAAGTCTCAGCCGGATTGGACACCGCGTATGCCGGTGCAGGCCCCTCGCGCGTATCCGGGTCGAGTTCTCCGCCGGCGCCGGCAGTCATAGATGCGTCTGCCGATCCCAGGGCGCCGATTAGGACCAAAGAAGAAGCCTGGGAGCACTGGTATTCGCCGGCGCCGGAGTGTGAAAACCAGACGGAGCAAAACATGGTTGACTGTGGAAACAAGTACATACGTGCCAGGCAAAAGTTCGAACGTTTGTATGTGCAAGGCAAGGTCCGCTGAGCGTTAACCGAGCATCGGATCTATGTGCGTTGTTGCTGGCGCAGTCATCTACTTATTTCAAACGCAAAAGCGAGCCGTTTCTCGGCCAATCCGGCCACACGGCTGGCGCCGGATGAGCGACAGGTGTCGAGCAGTCAACGGACCTTGAGGCTAACGTGGCGGCGAAGGTCAGCTTTCCAAGCCGTCGAATTCACACTCCCGCCTCGGAACCGCCGCCCATACGTTCAGAGGATCAACAGCGGGTAGAAGTCGTACGACGGACAGGTCTCGTCAGCACGCGTAGGGCGGAAAAGCGCAGCGCCTTCCGCCAAATGTCAGGTGGCTTCACGCACCACGCTCTCCCGCAGGTAATTCGAGGTTTTCCTGTCCGGCCCAATCCGGCTCATAAATGCCCCGGGACACACAGTGGTGGAAGGAGGAATGCGGCCAGTCCCGCACATGGCTGACCAATCCATGCTTTACGGGATTGATGTGCACATAATCCATTTGCGCCGCGTAATCTGTGTCGTCGCGGATGGTGTGTTCCCAGAACCGTCGTTGCCAGATGCCGCGTTCACCTCTTGCGGCTCGTGCCGGAGAAATGCGTTCGGTTTTCGGCAGGGTCTTGGCGAAGGCGATCTTGATCGCCTTCCAGCGGCCCGAGTAGCCGCTGTCGTCGTCAGGCAGTGTCCAGATCGCATGCATGTGATCGGGTAAAACCACCCACGCATCGATGAGGAAGGGGCGTCGGACGCGTACCGTCCGCACGGCGTCGCGCAGCGCATCGATATGGTCGAAGAGCAATGAACTGTTGCGTTCAAGCAGGTTGACCGTGAAGAAATAGGTTCCGCCTGGCATGCGGTTGCGACGATAGTCTGGCATGTGGGCATTGTGCGGCCGTAGCGCATGCGGCGGAAGGCGCTGCGCTTTTGGCTACGCCGAAACTTCGTTTTCCGCCCTACCCAGGTTGCGTCGGGGGGTCAGCCGCAAAGGCGGCAGACGCTCATCAGCATCAGATCCTTGGCGGCGGCGTCGACCTTGTCGGCGTGTAGCTTCAGGCGTTTGTTGTCGTCGACCTGGCCGGTGGCGATGGCCAGCAGCATGAGCAGCAGCGGCGAGATGCCGCCGGCCCGGGCGGTGCTCAGGAGGGCGTCGTCGGTCTGGGTGATGTAGTGTTCCTGCTCCGGGTCGACCACGAACAGGCGCAGGCCGGCCATGCTGTCGTGCAGGCGCAGGCTGAGGACGCGGCCATCCTTGAGGAACCAGCCCTCGAAATCCCATTCCGAGGTGGTCGGCGCCAGTTCGTCGCGCAGCAGGTGGCCGAAGAAATCCGGCTCGGCCTTCGCCGCACCGCCGGGGATGTTGCCCAGTTGTTCGATCAGTCTGGCCCAGTCTTCGGCGGTCATGGCAGGTCTCCCAAAGGCATGAAGCAGAACACGAAACGGCCGTGCTGGAAGTTTACGATCAGCGTGCCGCCGCGATTCTGGGCATAGTCGACCCAGCCTGGCGTGTCGCAGCCCTGGTGGCATTCGCTGACGCCGTTGGGCGATTCCAGGTTGCGGTCGCGGTCATAGAACGACAGCAGCATGGCCTCGCCGAGCAGGTGTTCGGCGTTGGCCTCGGCCAGCTTCAGGCAGGCGTTGAAGTCGAGGCCCAGTTCTTCGGCGTCGAGGTGGAGGGTCTTCATGGGGCCGTTGTCCATTGTGCAGTTTGTTAGACCACGTAGCTGCTATTTGTCGCAAGGTGGTCGAACGTAGTGCCCAGGGGGGGTAGTGGTTTCCTTAAATGGCACTTTCCATTTTGTATCATGCGTAAAGCTCCACCACGCAACAACGTTGTACCAATTGATAGGGGTGGTTCGAAACATAATTGCGTCTTTTGCTGCGCACTTGTTTTGATATTCGCTGAACATCTGGACAATCTGATTGAAGTCACGCCCTTTGAGCAGTATCTCACTGTCAGCCCAATCACCCTTCGAACTTTCAAACGAAACGTCGATGCTGCCAACTGTTGAATAGAGAACAAGAACACCAATTACTGTGAACAGAATGATCTTGGTTTCCACGACCGGGCTGCCCAATTTGCGATTGTCTAGCATTGGCTCAGTTTCTTCAGTTCATAAAGGATGTCGAGCGCCTCGCGCGGGCTCAGGCTGTCCGGGTCGATGGCCGACAGCCGGTCCAGGGCCGGCGAGGGGTCGGGTTCCGGGGCCGGCGGCAGGCTGGCGAACAGGTCGCCCTGGCCCTCGGTGGCGACCTGGGCGTTCTCCAGTTCGACCAGTTTGCGCCGCGCGGCATTAACCACCGTGCCGGGCACGCCGGCCAGCTTGGCGACCTGAATGCCGTAGCTCTGCGAGGCCGGGCCGTCCTCGACGCTGTGCAGGAAGGTCAGGTTGCCGCCGCTCTCGACCGCGTCGAGGTGGACATTGGCGAGAGTGCGGTATTCGTGCGCCAGTTGGGTCAGCTCGAAGTAGTGGGTGGCGAACAGGGTGTAGGCGCGCACCTTTTCGATCAGGTGGCGGGCCACCGACCAGGCGATGGAGACGCCGTCGAAGGTCGAGGTGCCGCGGCCGATCTCGTCCATCAGGATCAGGCTCTGTTCGGTGGCGTTGTTGAGTATCTGCGCCGTCTCGGTCATCTCGACCATGAAGGTGGAGCGGCCGCCGGCGAGGTCGTCGGAGGAACCGACCCGGGTGAAGATCTGGTCGACCGGCCCGATCACCGCCCGCTCGGCCGGTACGTAGAGGCCGCAGCAGGCGAGCAGGACGATCAGCGCGGCCTGGCGCATGTAGGTCGACTTGCCGCCCATGTTGGGGCCGGTGACCACCAGCATGCGCCGGGTCGGGTCGAATCGGAGGTCGTTGGCGATGAAGGCGTCGACCCGCGGCTCCACCACCGGGTGGCGGCCGGCCGTGATCGCGATGCCCCAGTCTTCGCTGAACTCCGGCCGCACCAGATTGCGCGCCACGGCCAGTTCCGCCTGGCCGGCGTGGATGTCGAGCGCGGCGACCGCCTGGGCCACCCGCTGGAGGTCGGCGATGTACGGCGCCAGGTCGTCGAGCAGGACTTCATAGAGCAGTTTTTCGCGGGCCAGGGCGCGCTCGGAGGCGGACAGGAACTTGTCCTCGAATTCCTTCAGCTCGGCGGTCAGGTAGCGCTCGACGTTCTTCAGGGTCTGTCGGCGGTGGTAGTCGGCCGGCACCTTGTCGGCCTGGGCGCGGCCGACCTCGATGTAGAAGCCGCTGACCCGGTTGTATTCGACCCGCAGGTTGGCGATCCCGGTGCGCTCGCGCTCGCGCGCCTCCAGGGCGATGAGGAAGTCGCCGCTGTTCGCTTGCAGGCCGCGCAGCTCGTCCAACTCGCTGTCGTAGCCGTCGGCGATGACGCCACCCTCGCGGATCACCGCGGCCGGTTCTTCGCGGATGGCGCAGCGCAACTGCTCGCCCGGCCCGGCCGGGAATTCCAGCCGGCCGGCCAGTTCGGCCAGGGCGTCGCCGGTCCCGGCGAGGGCGGCGCGCAGGGCCGGCATGAGGGCCAGGCTGTCGCGCAGGCCGGACAGGTCGCGCGGCCGCGCCGACCTGAGCGCGATGCGGGCGGCGATGCGTTCCAGGTCGGCCATGCCCTTCAATTCGCGGCGGACCCCGCGCGCCGACTCGGGTGTCTCGATCAGGGCCGTGATGGCGGTCAGCCGGGCCTCGCGCCGGGCGCGGTCGCGCAGGGGGTGGTGCAGCCAGTGCTTGAGCAGGCGGCTGCCCATGCCGGTCTGGCAGCGGTCGAACTCGGAAAACAGGGTCGGCTCGGCCTCGCCACGCAGGGTCTCGGAGATCTCCAGGGTGCGTCGGGCGGCGGCATCCATCAGCACGTATTCGCTGTCCTGCTCCAGGGTCAGGCCGTTGACGTGGGGCAGGGTGGATTGCTGGGTATGGCGGGCGTAGTCGAGCAGCAGGCCGGCGGCAGTATGGATCAGCGGCTTGTCCTGGATGCCGTAGGCCGAAAGGTCATGGACGCCGAAGTGCTCGCAGAGCAGGCGGCTGCCGCGTTCGGCGTCGAAATGCCAGGCCGGCCGGCGGGTGAGCGCCGTCTTCGAACCGGTCAGGGCCGGGTCGCTGAAGTCGTCCGGCAGCAGGATTTCCGAGGGCATCAGGCGGACCAGTTCCGAGGCCAGCCGGCCCGGCTCGACCTGCTTGGCGGCGAGGCGACCGGACGACAGGGTCAGCCAGGCCAGGGCCAGTTGGCCGCGCCCGGCGGCGATGGCCAGGATGACGGCATCGCGTTTGTCGTCCAGCAGTACGTCGTCGGTCAGGGTGCCGGGGGTGACGATGCGCACCACCCGGCGCTCGACCGGGCCTTTCGAGGCCTTGGGGTCGCCGATCTGCTCGCAGATCGCCACCGACTCGCCCTGACGGACCAGCCGCGCCAGATACTGCTCGGCGGCGTGGTAGGGCACGCCGGCCATCCGGATCGGCTGCCCGGCCGACTGGCCGCGCGTGGTCAGGGTGATGTCGAGCAGGCGGGCGGCGCGTTCGGCGTCGTCGTGGAACAGCTCGTAGAAGTCCCCCATGCGGTAGAACACCAGCATGTCCGGATGCGCCGCCTTGATGCGCAGGTACTGCTGCATCATCGGCGTGTGGAGTGCGAGGTCGGCGGTCAAGGTCGGGGAGGGTGAAGGGGGCAGGCGATTTTACCGTCGGATGTCCGCCCGGCATAAGGACTCTTGGTCCTTTTGGACGATGACATGGCCAAGGTTCGGCTATATCCTAGGTGAAAATACCACTGTCGCCAGGGATCCCCGCACATGATGATTCGCCTAGCCTTTGCCAGTCTCGTTTCGGCGTTCAGCCTGGTGGCCGCCGCCCCGGCGCTTGCCGCAAGCAACGCGGATCGGCTGCATCAGGTTGCCGGTTCTGCCGCCGAGTTCGACAAGGCCCGCCTGGCCGGCCAGAAGGCCGCCTACTTCTGCGCCAACTGCCACGGCCAGGATGGCAACAGCGCCTACGACTATATTCCCAACCTGGCCGGCCAGAACGCCGTGTACCTGTTGAACCAGATCGACAAGTTCGCCGATGGCCGCCGCCAGGATCCGTTCATGAGCGGCCTGATCAAGCTGTTGAAGGAGGACGACCGCTTCAACATGGCGATCTATTATTCCAGCCAGCCGGTCCGGTCGTCGGCATCGGGCAACCCGGCCTTGACCACAAAGGGCCGGCAGCTATACGAGGGCATCTGCAAGGCCTGCCATGGCGCCCAGGGCTACGGCAACGAAAAGATCGCCCGCCTGGCCGGCCAGCAGCCGGTCTATCTGAAACAGGCCCTGGAACAGTACCGCCTGGGCAGCAAGCGGCGCAACGACCCGGTCATGGGCAGCATCGCCCGGCGTCTGAAGGACTACGACATCGCCGCGCTGGCGGCCTATATCCCGACCCTGAAATAAGGGACGATCAGCTCCGCAGCGCCGGCGTGACGTGCGGCTGGACGGTTTGCAGCAGTTGCGCGAACACCTTGGGGGTGCCGGCCACGACATGGCCGGATTTCAGATAGCCGTCCTCGCCGGTGAAGTCGCTCACCAGTCCGCCTGCCTCCTTGATCAGCAGGCAGCCGGCGGCGATATCCCAGGGGTTGAGGCCGATCTCGAAGAAGCCGTCGAGGCGGCCGGAGGCCACCCAGGCCAGGTCCAGCGCGGCCGAACCGGGCCGGCGCAGGCCGGAGGACTTCTGCACCACGTCGCGGAACATGCCGGTGTAGGCGTCGAGGTGGGTGAAATCGCGGTAGGGGAAACCGGTGCCGATCAGCGACTCGGCCAGCTTGGTCCGCTTCGAGACCCGGATGCGGCGGTCGTTCAGAAAGGCGCCGGAGCCCTTGCTGGCGGTGAACAGCTCGTTGCGGGTCGGGTCGTAGACCACGGCCTGGTCGAGCTGGCCCTTGACCAGGAGGGCGATGGAGATGGCGTACTGGGGAAAGCCATGCAGGAAGTTGGTGGTGCCGTCGAGCGGGTCGATGATCCACTGGAACTCGGAATCGCCGGTCGCGCCCGACTCTTCCGCTAGAATCGCATGCTTGGGGTAGGCCTGCAGCAGGACATCGATGATGGCCTGTTCGGCCTTCTGGTCGACCTCGGAGACGAAATCGTTCTCCTGCTTGGTGCGTACAGTCAACGAATCCAGGTCGTTGGAGGCCCGGTTGATGATGGTGGCGGCGCGGCGGGCAGCTTTGACCGCCGTATTGAGCATGGGATGCATGGCTGAAAAGAACAGTGAACTAATGGGCAGCAATTTTACCTTGAAGCCGGAAAAACCTCTCGACAATATCCGCATCGTCCTGCTGGAGACCAGCCACCCGGGCAATCTCGGTGCGGCGGCACGGGCCATGAAGGTGATGGGGCTGTCCCGCCTGTACCTGGTCAACCCGAAGTGCGCCATCGACGATGAGGCGCGCGCGCGCGCCTCCGGTGCCGTCGACGTGCTCGACGCCGCGGTGATCTGCGCCAGCCTGGACGAGGCGCTCGCCGATACGGTGCTGTCGGCCGCCTGCACCTCGCGCCGGCGCGATCTGCCGCACCCGGCCTACACGCCGCGCCGGGCAGCGCCGGAACTGCTGAGCCAGGCCCGGTCGGCCCCGGTCGCCATCGTCTACGGCTCCGAGACCTTCGGGCTGTCGAATGAACAACTGGGCAAGTGCCGCTGGCTGCTCAACATACCGAGCAACCCGGACTACGCCTCGCTCAACCTGGGCGCGGCGGTGCAGGTGGTGGCCTACGAGCTGCGTTGCACCCTCGACGACAGCCCGCTGGACCTGCCCGGATTCGTCCCCGCCAGCCACGAAGAGGTCGAAGGCCTGGTCGTCGCCATGGAAGAAACCCTGGTCGAGATCGGCTTCCTCGACCCCAGGCAGCCCAAGCGCCTGATGCCCCGGCTGCGCCGTTTCTTCGCCCGCGCCGGGCTGGAGAAGGAAGAAGTGGCGATCTGGCGCGGCATCGTCAATGCCGCGAAGAGCGGCGGGAGGCGGGACTAGCAGGTTGTGTGTTGAACCGGCTGCCGGCGATTGGCCGGCTAGCCCTTTCAATTCGAATGACTCTAGCCGGCCGCTGTCCTCGGGGTTCTACTTGATTCGGTCCAGGTTGATCCATGCCTCGTAGGCTTTTCGAACCATGGCCTCGACGCCGCCTGCCGCCTTTCGTTGCAGCCGCGACTCCAGAATCGAGTCGTTAACCCCTTGATTCTTGAGCACCTCGTAGACCTTGAGTTCGTTTTCCCAGGCATACGTCTCTTCCGCGATGAGGGCTTCCCCCTTCGGGTGGTCCTTGCAACTCCCGGCGTGATCAAGCACCCACTTGTTACGCCACGCATTGAAATGACTGTTGCTCCAGGCGGCATGGGTTCCCTCGTGAACAAGGACGGGTGCGGATTTCATCCAGGCATCCTCTTCCCAGTTCCCCCAATGGAAATCAATCTTCATGGTGATTTCACCCCTAGCGTGCCCGCCCCGTTCATCTTCGTGCTCTTTATCGTCGACCCAGTGGATCATTCTTGCTTTGTTGAGCACTTCCAGTCTGTTCAGGATCAGATTTCGTTCCGGCATGGAACGCCACGCGCCGGCTGGCAGGAGTTTCAGGTTCTTGATGCATTTGTCGATATGAGTCTGGGTGTCCCTTTCCAGGCTTTCCCCCGCCTGTTTCTTCTCGGCTTCATTGTTCTTGCGCCATTCCAGCAGGTCGCGATCAGCACCTTCCGCTTCGTCAAGAGGCGGAGCCGCCGCCATGATCATCGACATCAGCATCCCCAGCGGACCGGGCGCGCTGCTACGCGATCGGCTCATCGTCCCCTCGTCGCACCAGTCGTCCCCGAGCTTGGATGAACAAATCGATCCAGGAATTCGACCCCCCATGACGGCTCCCTTTCATTCGGTATGCTTGGCTACCCGCCATGGACCTGACACGCAGGCCGGGCGGCCACTTTACTGAGTCGTCAGCACCGGAGACGCATCGCATTGCCGGATGGCAAGGAGCGACTGCCTGCTGAACAAGACGCCGCCGACCACTTCCCCGTTGGGCCGCATATGCACGCCGACGATGCTGTTCCCGCAAGTGTTGATATCGACGGGTCGAAAAAAATCGCCGCTCGGGGCGTTCGGCAAATCAAGGAAGTTGACGACCCCCTCGTAGGAGGTCCAGCCATGCCGAACGCCATTCACCGTCTTCGTTCCAGCGAGCCGGCCCGCCTGACTGACCGCATCGAGAGAATCAACCTGTGGCGGCTGCTGGAAGGTGCTGGTTCCGCCAAGATTGCGGATGACGCTGCCGCCATTCATCCAGTACGCCGCCCCGTTGTTAAGGATGTGGGGGGAACTGAAAATCGAGTTCAGGTTGTCGAGCAGGGTGGGCGTCGCGTCGGGACTCCAGCGGATGATGTGCGCCGGCCCGGTGGGAGGCTTGATCGCGAAGCCCACGACGAATCCCGCATCGTTGATATCGGTCGATCTTGTGTCGTGTTGCCCCGGTGGCAATGTTGCGGGCGGTTGGAGTTCCGTGTAGCCGACGGCGTTGGCCGTCCACTTGTACGCCTTGAGGGCGTCGAACGCCGAACCGGCGACCGCGAGGTGGCTGTTCACCGCCTTCGGGACGAAAAAGCCGACCGGCGCGGGTCCTAATGGAATCCGTACGCCCCCGGACAGCCAGAACATTCCGGGAAACTTCGAATCCCCGGTCGAGCCGAGGATGGTGCCGTTGCTCGCCACATCGAGAGCAGAAAACGGGCCCGACACGCCACTGAGGGGCGGCAAGAGCGTGACGGTACCGTTCTGGTAGCTCACCGGGCCATTGGTCGCATCGTTGCCCACGATCACCCCGGCGTCATTGATGGCCGTGGGTACGAACGATAGCGTAGCCATATTCCAGCGCGGGGCCGTCGCACAGCCCGTGATGGCCAGTACCAGGAGGAGAATCGTCCACTTCGCGGATGTGCACATGGCATGCCCCCTACCAGCTGTACTAATTGTTGAGTGTTTTAGTATAGATAAAGGTGGCAATTTGCTACCTCGATATCGAGGCGGATGATGCCCTGGCGAATTCCGAGCAGGCTGAATATCGATATATGGCCGACGGAGCGACCCTGGGGGGCGCTACTTTCGGTTTTGCCGGACGGTCGCAGTCTGCCTGGAGAGCACAACTCGGCGATGCGCTGGCCACTTGTTGTCTGGCTGACGTTCAGATGAACAGGCTGGCGGTCAAAGCCACCCCGACCACATAGAGCAAGTCGGTGTCGGAAACGACATACGGATACAGCATCAACGCAATGCCAAGCCATTTGGCTTTTTTGAGGCCATTTTTCCTGCCATGGCGGTAGGCGGCGAAGCCGATGACGCCGAACAGGATGATGCCGAACAGGTAGGCCGGCGTGGGTAGCGTCAGGCCGAGTGATTGCAGGGTATTCAATTCGTCCACAGGCTACTCCGTTTCCAGTCGCGCACCGTTTCCTGCCTGGACGCTGACCCATTCCAGTTTGCTCGCACGGGGCAATTGCTTGAGTCGATATTCGAACTTGGCGGCCTCCGATTTGCTGGCATGGGCTTGACTGGCCAGTAGCCGGATGGGTGGATTCAGACGGGTGAAGATGGCCCCCTTGCCGGAAACGTGCTTGGCGAAGCGGCGGGCCAGGTCGTTGGTGATCCCGGTATAGAGTTTTCCGCCTTTGCATTCCAGTACGTAGACGAACCAGGTTTCGGCGCGTGGGCTATCGATTTCTGCTGACATTCGCGGCATGAAGGTTGATCGGTTGTATGAGTGATTATCCGGCGGGCCGGGTTTCGCCGCATTCCGATGCATCCTACCGCGTCCTGCGCGATGCCTCCGATATGACATGCCTGGCCGATATTCCGCTTCAAGCCGCCCGAAAAAAAGATGGAACCGATGCCCGGGCAACGCCTCGAACCATTCGCTGGCGGGCTTTCCCTTTCCGGCACGATCTTGATCAGGGTGGCAACCTGTCGGTGTTGGCCGATGCGTCCAGGGTGAGCGCCTTTGATCTGCTTTGACTGGAGGAAAACATGAGCAAAGAAATCGTGAAGCAGTTCCTGGAGACCTCGAAAGGGTATTTCCAGGCCCATTTGAATGCCCCCGATCAGACTCGATCGGAACCCATGGAGAAAAGAGATGAAGACCAGACTCAAGCCGCGTAATCCCTTCGTGGCCGCCGCCAAATTCAGGCGGGCCGGCGCCCACGGCAAAAACATCAAGGCATTGCGCCGTGACCAGGCCATGCGCCTGCAACGTGAAATCAAGAACCCGGAGCGGCCGGAATACGGGTTCTCGGCGCACAGCCGTACCACGCAAACGGACGCCGCTTCCGTTTGCGTGGTACGACTGTGCTGAATCGGTCAGCCGCTCCTGGCACTGGCCTGGATGAACCGATGCGGGTCCGTCCATCCGGACCGCCCGGATCTTCGGGATGATTGTCCTGTCTGGTTGAACTGAGGCTGGCTGGCTCCGCCCGGCAGCAGGGCGGCCATTCGGCAACCCGGCATGAAGGCAGGCATAGCGTCAGTACGACTGCGCGCATGCTCCCGTCTGTGCCGGGCGTCGGACGTCTGTCAGGCCGTTCCGCGTGGCTCCCTTTTGTTGCGCGCCGCGACGCCAAGCAGGCCCAGGCCGGCGAGCATCATGGCGTAGGTTTCGGGCTCGGGCACCGGCGCGGACAAGACGATGAGCTGCGACCTGGGGTTCGTGATCCCCACGGCGTATTCGTCCTGCAACTGCTCCGCGACCAGGTAGATGGTGCCCTTCTCGTCGATCGTGACGCCTTCGATGGCGTTGCCGGGCAGGATGCCGGATAGATCGTAGCTGCTCATGATTTGGCCGAGGCGGTTTACCTCGATCAGCTTTTTCGAGCCCAGGCTCAGCACCAGCAGGTTGTCGGCCGCGGCGCTGCCCGCAAGGGCATCCACCGGCGACAGCATCTGCACGTCCGACAGTGTTGCCAGCCCCATCAACGCCGGGTCGAACAACTGGGTCATTGTCGATGTGCCGGTCGTGCCGGCCAAGCCCGCCGAGAAGGTCAGCGTGCCGGCATAGATGCCCTCCGGGTAGGTGACGGGGTCGCTCGGATTCCCCTGCTTGACCGTCACGAAGCTGCCGTTGCGCGGGTCGAAGCTGATGCCTTCCATGCCGTTGTTGCCGACGTTGGTGTTGCTGATGGACACTGAATTGGCCGCCAGGCTGGCACTGCCGCCCGTGGCGTAGGTGAAGCGATAGGCGTCCTGCAGGCGTTCTTCCCCGACCACGAGCACCCCGCCGCCCAGGTAGGTCAGGCCTTCGGTGTCGTGTTTGGTGCTGCCGGTGTTGCTCCAGTCGAAGGTCATGTTGCCCAGGGTCTGGCCGGTGCGCGAGATCTCGATCACTCCGGTGCCTTCGTCGCCGACGAAAAACAGTGTGCCACGGTCGCGGGCGTAGGCCACGGCCGAGGCTTCCAGGCCGGAAATGCCTCCGCTGGTGCCGTTCAGGATGTCGAGCGCGTAGGTGCCGGCAACAGTGTAGCTGCCCAGGTTGATGGAGTCGGTCGCCTGGGCGGAGACCGAGGCGGCCGCCGCGATGGCGGCAATCAGATAGCGTGGCTTCATGACGGTCGTCCGGGGTCAGGCTTGGCGCTTGCGCGCGAAGACGCCGACCAGGCCGAGACCGGCCAGCATCAGGGCGTAGGTTTCGGGTTCGGGGACGGCGGCGACCGTGCCCGGCGATCCGATCTCGCTGATGTCGTTCGCCGCAACGAAGGCGCCGTTGACGCCAACGGCGCTCAATTGCGAAATCCCGCCCGACAGGCCCGCGGCGTTGTCGAAGGTCAGGCCGGCGGTCGATGCGCCGAAGAATACGTTGGCCTGCAGGGTGCCGCCGGCATCATAGACGTTCACCGCGTCCCCGCTGGTGCTCAGGCCGACTCCGGAGCCGCTGTAGTAGCCGATTGCGAAACCGGCGGGCACGCCGGCACCGAACCACGTGGCGATGAGGGCGTCGGCGGTGCCGGCGTTGCCCTCGACGAAGACCACCGATTGGCCGGCGGCGATGCTGGTCACATTGTTCAAGGCGATGGCCTTGGCGAACGTGTTGGAATTGTCGTCCATCTTCCAGCCGGTGATGTCCAGCGCCGAGGAGCCGGTGTTGGTGAGTTCGAACCAGTCCGCGCCAAAGGGCGCGTCGCCGCTGCTCCACGGGGCGACTTCGGTGATGGCGACTCCGGCATGCGCGGTGCCGGCGGTCAGAAGAACGGCGATAGCGCCGAACAATGGTTTCACGATTGTTTTCAAGTCCTGCTCCAGTCTGTAATGGAATGATCGACGCGGCGGCGTATCGGGCAACAAGGCCGCAGTTGCCGCCGGCATGGCTGTTTCTATGGGAACGCGGCATGGCTCGCCATCGTCGTGCCGGCGCTCGAAGGCATGACGAGAAATAATCAGCCCTGTCCTGATGCGGTACCCCAGGGAATATGACCAGGCTTTGTGTTGGCCAGATGACAATGCCGGCGCGGGAACGGGCCCGGCTGGGCTATTCCGGTTGCGCGCGGTTTGTGCGGGTTCGGTGGCGGCCAGGGCGTCGAGGTGGTGCCGGTGCGACCTGGCGCGGCGCCGTCAATGCGGCAAAAGGCAGGGGTCGGCCCGGCTGGCCTGCTAGGCTGTAGATCATTGGGAGGTGGCAAGGCCACCGCAAGCGATGTCGACAATGGAAGGGCATGCCATGAACAAATCCCTGCATACGATCGACCAGTATTTCGACTGGGTGCCGGCCGTATCGCTGGCGCAGGTCAAGCAGGCCATCTCGCAGATCGTTCTCAACGACAAGGCCAAGCTGGCGGAGTCCTTCTATGTCTACATGATGGAGGACCCGGGGGCGGCGCCGCTGCTGTCGGTCAAGTCGGTCGAGGAACGCCTCAAGCCCGGCCTGGAGCGGTGGCTGGAAAGCCTGTTCTGCTACGAGACTGACTCGGAGCTGCAGGCCGTGCTGGCGATGCAGCGGCATGTCGGCGCAGTCCATGCCCGCGCCGACATTCCGGTGCATCTGGTCGCGCGCGGGATGCGCCTGCTGAAACGGGAAATCAGCGTCCGTGTCGTGGCCAGCGGCCTGGATACGACGGAAACCGTCGTGGCGGTCATGCGCGTGAGCTACCTGATCGACATCGCCTTCGAGGAAATGAGCGCCGCCTTCGTGCTTTCCCACGACGTCGGCATACGAACCGACGAGGCATACCGGATGTTTGCCGCCGGCCAGAATCTATCGCTTGAACGCGCGAAACAGACCGGGGCCCTGCTCGACTGGGAAAACCGCCTGTTCCGCGCGCTGGCGACGGAGGCGACGTTCGAAGCCTTGTCGTCGCTGCGAAACGCCCCCTTCGGCCTCTGGCTCCATCACAAGGCCCCCCTGATCTTCGACGAGAGCAGCGAACTGGTCCTGATCGATGAATGCATGCGGCGGATCGACGAAGCCCTGTTCCCGCCCGCGGTTCCGCACGGCACGCAGCGCCGGCCCGCAGAAAACCGCAGCCTGGTCACGACCGTCATTACCGAGGTGGAGCAGATCAAGTACCTGCTGGCCAACATGTTCGACCGCCTGACCGATCTGGAGGTCGGCCGCGATGTCCTGACCCAGCTGTTCAACCGCCGCTTCCTGCCGACCATCCTGAAGCGGGAGATCGAGCTGAACCGGCGCAAGAAGACGTCGTTTTGCGTGCTGATGCTCGATATCGATTTTTTCAAGCGAGTCAATGACCAGTACGGCCACGACGCCGGCGACCGTGTCCTGCAGCACGTCGCCGGCCTGCTGATCGGCCAGGTGCGCGCCAGCGACTTCGTGTTCCGTTACGGCGGCGAAGAGTTTCTCGTGGTGCTGGCGGAACTCGACGCGATACAGGCGGGGCAGGTGGCGGAAAAGATCCGCAGCCGCGTCGAGGCGACCGAGATCCCGCTGTCCGACGAGCATACCGTCAGGTTGACCCTCAGCATCGGCATCGCGCCGCATACCGGCCATCCCGACTTCGAGCATCTCGTCGCCCGCGCCGACAAGGCGCTTTTTGCGGCCAAGGATAACGGCCGGAATCGTTGCGAGCTGGCGCCGGCCTGAGGCCTTTGGCCACGCCGATCGGCTACCCAGGCCAGGGTTGCAGCCGGGCCGCCGGGTCGCGGTCCGGTCACGCCGGTCGACCCGGCCATCAGGTCGGGGCGCGCTTCGGGTAGAATGGCGCGCCTGTAACTATCCCAATTTCCGCCCCGATCCATGCGCAACATCCGCAATTTCTCCATCATCGCCCATATCGACCACGGCAAATCGACCCTGGCCGACCGCATCATCCACCTGTGCGGCGGCCTGTCCGACCGCGAGATGGAGGCGCAGGTGCTCGACTCGATGGACCTGGAGCGGGAGCGCGGCATCACCATCAAGGCCCAGACCGCGTCCCTGCCCTACAAGGCGAGGGACGGCCAGGTCTATCAGCTCAACCTGATCGATACCCCGGGACACGTGGACTTTTCCTATGAGGTGTCGCGCTCGCTGTCGGCCTGCGAGGGCGCCTTGCTGGTGGTCGACGCCTCCCAGGGCGTCGAGGCGCAGACGGTGGCCAACTGCTACACCGCCATCGAACTGGGCGTCGAGGTGGTGCCGGTGCTGAACAAGATCGACCTGCCTTCGGCCGATCCGGAGCGGGTGATCCAGGAGATCGAGGACATTGTCGGGGTGCCGGCCGAAGACGCGGTGCACTGCTCGGCCAAGACCGGCCTGGGCATCGAGGACGTGCTGGAGGCGGTGGTGGCGCGCATCCCGGCGCCGGTGGGCGACCCGGCGGCGCCGCTGAAGGCCCTGATCACCGATTCCTGGTTCGACAACTACGTCGGCGTGGTGATGCTGGTGCGGGTGATCGACGGCGTCCTGCGGCCGAAGGACAAGATCCGCTTCATGGCCACCGGGGCCGAGCACCTGTGCGAGCAGGTCGGCGTATTCACGCCGAAATCGGTCGCCCGGACCGAACTGTCGGCCGGGCAGGTGGGTTTCCTCACCGCCGGCATCAAGGAACTGGCCTCGGCCAAGGTGGGCGACACCATTACCACGGTGGCAAGGCCGGCTGCCGAGGCGCTGCCCGGTTTCAAGGAGATCAAGTCGCAGGTGTTCGCCGGCCTGTATCCGATCGATTCGCACGAATACGACCAGTTGCGCGATGCCCTGACCAAGCTGCAACTGAACGATGCCAGCCTGCATTTCGAGCCGGAGACCTCGCAGGCGCTCGGTTTCGGCTTTCGCTGCGGCTTCCTCGGCCTGTTGCACATGGATATCGTGCAGGAGCGCCTGGAACGGGAATACAACCAGAACCTGATCACCACGGCACCGACCGTTGAATACGAGATGGTGCTCAAGGACGGCACCGTGGAACTGCTGGAGAACCCGTCCCGGCTGCCCGATCCGTCCAAGCTGGAAGAGATCCGCGAGCCGATCATCACCGCCACCATCCTGGTGCCCGAGGAATACCTGGGCAACGTGATGACCCTGTGCAACCTGAAGCGCGGCGCCCAGGTCGACATGAGGTACCTGGGCCACCAGGTCATGCTGAAGTACGACCTGCCGCTGAACGAAGTGGTGATGGACTTCTTCGACAAGCTGAAGTCGACCAGCCGGGGCTATGCCTCACTCGACTACGAGTTCAAGGAGTTCCGCGCCGACGACCTGATCAAGCTGGACGTCCTGGTCAACGGCGAGAAGGTCGACGCCCTGTCCCTGATCGTGCACCGGTCCACTTCGCTCTATCGCGGCCGCGAACTGGTATCCAAGATGCGGGAACTTATCCCGCGCCAGATGTTCGATGTTGCGGTGCAGGCGGCGATCGGTTCCCACATCATCGCCCGTGAGACGGTCAAGGCGCTCAGGAAGAACGTCCTGGCCAAGTGCTACGGCGGCGACATCACGCGCAAGAAGAAACTGCTCGAGAAGCAGAAGGAAGGCAAGAAGCGCATGAAACAGGTCGGCAATGTGGAAATCCCCCAGGAGGCCTTTCTGGCCATCCTGCAAACCGGAGATAAATAGTCGTGAATTTCGCCCTGATACTGTTCGTCGCCCTGGTCGTCACCGGCTGCATCTGGCTGATCGACGCCCTTACCGCCGCCAGGTCCCGGCCGGCGGAGGCCAAGCTGCCGATGCTGGTGGATTATTCCAAGAGCTTCTTTCCGGTCATCCTGCTGGTGTTCCTGCTGCGTTCATTCCTGGTCGAGCCGTTCAAGATCCCGTCCGGCTCGATGCTGCCGACCCTGCAGGTGGGCGATTTCATCCTGGTGAACAAGTTCACCTACGGCATCCGCCTGCCCATCCTCAACCAGAAGGTCATCGAGATCGGCCAGCCGAAACACGGCGACGTGATGGTGTTCCGCTACCCCAAGGATCCGGGCCTGGACTACATCAAGCGGGTGATCGGCCTGCCCGGCGACACCGTGGAATACATCGACAAGCGGCTGGTCATCAACGGCAAGCCGGTCTCGGAGGCGACCGCCGGGGACTACAGCTACGTCGCCAACGGCCTCAATTACATCACCGGCCAGATCTGGCACGAACAGCTGGGCGAGCACAACCACATCGCGATGACCCAGAAGGACATGCCGCCGATCATCCCGTATCAGGTGGCCGGCGATTTTCCCTTCCGCGACAACTGCACCTACAATGACCAGGGCTTCAAGTGCAAGGTGCCAGAGGGCTATTACTTCATGATGGGCGACAACCGGGATGCCAGCAACGATTCCCGCTACTGGGGTTTCGTGCCGGACGAGAACATCGTCGGCCGCGCCTTCATGATCTGGTGGAACTTCGGCGAGTTTTCCCGGATCGGCCATTTCATCGAATAGGAGGCGGTATGTACCGACAGAAGGGCTTCACGCTGCTTACGCTGATATTCCTGCTTGCCCTGGCCGTGTTCGCGGCCCTGGTCGCGATGAAGACGGTGCCGACCTATATCGATTACTTCACGGTCAGCCAGTCGCTGAAGAACATCCTCGCGGGAGGCATGGACTCTAGCGACGCCGAATTGCGCCAGACCTTCGATGCCCGCATGAACGTCAATTCCGTTTACAGCATCACCGGACGGGACCTGGAGATCAGCCGGGATGACGGCATGCTGACCCTCTCGGTGCCGATCAGCAGCAAGAAGCCCTTTGCCGGCGGCATCAGCCTCAGTGTCGACCTGGTGGCCACGGCCTCCGCCCCGCTGAAATAATGGTTCACTCGCCGGATGTCTTGCAGGCCAGGCTGGGCCACGTATTCACGCATCCGGAATTGCTTGAGCAGGCGCTTACCCATCGCAGTTTCAGCGTCCAGAACAACGAACGCCTGGAATTCCTCGGCGACGGCGTACTCAACTTCGTGGTCGGCGCCTTGCTCTACGAGCGTTTCCCCGAACTCAAGGAGGGCCAGTTGTCCCGCATCCGGGCCAATCTGGTCAATCAGCAGCCGCTTTATGAAGTCGCCCAGGAACTGGTTCTGGGCCAGTATCTGCGCCTGGGCGAGGGTGAGTTGCGCAGCGGCGGCGCCAGCCGGCCGTCCATCCTGGCCGATGCGATGGAATCGATCCTGGGTGCGGCCTTCCTCGACGCCGGCTTCGAGGCGGCCAAGGGCATCGTCGTCCGCCTGTTTGCCGACAAGCTGAACGAGGTGGACCCGGCCACCCATGGCAAGGATGCCAAGACCCTGCTCCAGGAATGGCTGCAATCGCGCAAACACGGCCTGCCGGTGTACGAACTGGCGGGCACCAGCGGCCAGGCCCATGCCCAGACCTTCCGGATCGCCTGCCGGGTAGATACCTTGGGCATTGCCACCGAGGGTTCCGGCCCGAGCCGCAAGGCGGCGGAACAGGCGGCCGCCCAGGCCGCCTATGATCGATTGGAACGCAAGTGAGCGAAGTACGTCGCGCCGGCTATATCGCCGTGGTGGGAAGGCCGAACGTCGGCAAGTCGACCCTGATCAACACCCTGGTCGGGGCCAAGGTCAGCATCGTCTCCAGCAAGCCGCAGACCACCCGCCACCGCGTCCTCGGGGTGCGCACCGAGGGCGAGGCGCAGTTCGTCTTCGTCGACACCCCGGGTTTCCAGACCCAGCACCGCAATGCCCTCAACCAGTCGATGAACCGGGTGGTGACCCAGGCCCTGACCGAGGTCGACGCGGTGCTGTTCCTGATCGAGTCGATGAAATTCACCCCGGCCGACGAGCGGGTGATCAAGCTGCTGCCAGCCGGCACGCCGGTGATCCTGGTGGTCAACAAGGTCGACCAGGTCGCCGACAAGACCCGGTTGCTGCCCTTCCTGCAACAGGTGGCCGGGCAATTCGGCTTCGCCGAGATCGTGCCGCTGTCGGCCCTGACCGCCAAGGATGGCGACCGCCTGCTCGGCATCGTCGGCAAATACCTGCCGGAGTCGGAGCCCTTCTTCGAGGACGATGCCATCACCGACCGCAGCGAGCGCTTCCTCGCCGCCGAGATCGTGCGCGAGAAGGTGTTTCGCCTGACCGGCGACGAGATCCCCTACGGCGTCGCGGTCGAGATCGAGAAGTACGAGACCGAGGACTCCGGCATGCGCCGCATCAACGCGGTGATCTGGATCGTACGCGATGCCCACAAGCCGATCCTGCTCGGCAAGGGCGGCGAGCACCTGAAGCGCATCTCCACCGAGGCGCGCCAGGACATGGAAAAGCTGTTCGATGCCAAGGTGTTCCTGCAATGCTGGGTCAAGGTGAAGAGCGGCTGGACCGACAATGCCGCGTTGCTCAGGTCGCTCGGCCACGATTGATGCGGGGCCGGGCATAGCGCCATGAATGAAAAGCGCGACCACGAACCCGCCTTCGTCCTGCACACCTGGCCCTGGCGCGAGACTAGCCTGATCGTCGAGACCCTGAGCCGTAACCACGGCCGCCTGGCCCTGGTGGCACGCGGCGCGCGGCGGCCGATGTCGTCGATCAAGTCGCGCCTGCTGGCCTTCCAGCCGCTCGAACTGTCCTGGTTCGGCAAGGGCGGCCTGCGCACCCTGCATGCCGCCGAATGGCAGGGCGGCGACCTGCGCCTGTCGGGGCGCGCCCTGATGTGCGGCTTCTATCTCAACGAACTGCTGCTCAAGCTGTTGCCGCCGGACGACCCGCACGAGCGGCTGTACGACCGCTATGCGGAGACCCTGGCCGAGCTGTCGAGCCAGGCCGAACCGGAACCCATATTGCGCCGCTTCGAGCTCGACCTGTTGTCCGAGCTGGGCTATGCCCAGACCCTGAGCCACCTGGCCGAGGGCGACGAGGTGCGTCCGGACCGGCGCTACGGCTACGTCCTCGATCGCGGCGTGGTGGCGGCGGAGGGCGGCCCGGGCTATGCCGGCAAGACCCTGCTCGACATGGCGGCAGGGGATTTCTCCGACCCGCGCACCCTGGCCGAGGGCAAACTGCTGATGCGGACGCTCATCAACCATTACCTGAGCGACAAACCCCTGCTGACGCGACAACTCCTGGTGGAGTTGTCGAGCTTGTAGCGTTCAGCTGATAGCTGATAGCTCTATACTTCTCATTCCCACCCCTAACTCCACACCGTTTCATGATCAAACTAGGCATCAACATCGATCACGTCGCTACCCTGCGCCAGGCGCGCGGCACCCGTTACCCGAGCCCGGTCCAGGCCGCCCTGATGGCCGAGAACGCCGGCGCCGACTCGATCACCCTGCACCTGCGCGAGGACCGTCGCCACATCCAGGACGCCGACGTGCACATCCTGCGCGGCATCCTGCGCACCAAGATGAACCTGGAGATGGCGGTCACCGAAGAGATGCTCGCCATCGCGCTCCAGGTGCTGCCCCAGGATGTCTGCCTGGTGCCGGAACGGCGCCAGGAACTGACCACCGAGGGCGGCCTCGACGTGGCCGGGCAGCTGAACAAGATCGGCGATGCCTGCGCCCGGCTGGGCGAAGCGGGGATACGCGTTTCACTGTTCATCGATCCGGAGGCCCATCAGCTCGATGCCGCCCGTACCGCCGGCGCCCCGGTGGTGGAGATCCACACCGGCCGTTATGCCGACGCCGTCAGCGAGGCCGAGGCCGAGCATGAACTCGCGCGCATCCGCGCCGCCGTCGAGCACGGCCTGGCCCTGGGCCTGCAGGTCAACGCCGGCCACGGCCTGCATTATCACAACGTCCAGGCGGTCGCCGCGATTCCCGGCATGAACGAGCTCAACATCGGCCATGCCATCGTCGCCGAGGCCGTCTTCCTGGGCTGGGAAAACGCCGTGCGCGAGATGAAGCGCCTGATGATCGAGGCGGCCGCACGCTGATCGAACGGCTGGCCTGAACGTCTCGGGCCGGCCGATGTCGTAGTGGTTCCACTTGAGACTAGAGGAGATACATCATGTCCATGCCCCGCCGTTTCCTGGCCGTTGCACTCTTTTCTGCCGCCTTGGCGGCTTCCTTGACCGTACGCGCCGAAGAGGCCGCCGCACCGGCCGCCGCGCCGGAACCGGCTGCGCAAGCCGAAACGATGCCGATGCCGATGATGGGCATGGGGATGGGAATGGGCAACCCCCGCTGCGGGGCGGGCATGATGGCCAGGCCGGGCATGGGCATGGGGCAGCGTTGCAATACCCGCAAGGGCATGGGCATGGGCGGAAAATGCCCGACCGCCGAGGTGCTGGAGCAGCGCATCGACAGTCTGGAAAAGCGTCTCGACCTGATGCAGACCATGCTGGAAATGATGGCCCGCCAACAGGGCGCCGGCAACTAGGGCGTCCTCCCCCCGGCTCAGTTCGCTCCCAGCTGCAGTTTGGCGGCCGCGATCGCCTCGGTGCTGCCGCGCAGTATCAGGGTGTCGCCGGCCTCCAGGCGGGTTTCCGGGGTGGGGTCGGTGGCACGTATGCCGTGCCGCCGGACCGCCAGGATGGTGACGCCGAGCGACTCCAGTTCGAGTTCGCCCAGCGTGCGGTCGACGCCGTGCTGGCGCGGTTCGATCAGGATGGAGGATAGCCGTTCCTGATAGCCGGTTTCCTCCGACTCGTCGGTGATGCCCTGGAAATAGCCGCGCATGGTGCTGTAGCGCAACTCGCGCATCCTGCGGATGCGCTTGAGCACCGTGCCGAGCGGGATGCCGGCCATCAGCAGGGTCTGGGAACCGAGCATCAGGGCGCCTTCGAGTACTTCCGGCACCACCTCCATGGCACCGGCCGCCATCAACTGGTCGAGGTCGGCATCATCCAGGGTGCGCACGATCACCGGCGCGCCCGGTCGCAGCCGGTGCGCGGTGGCAAGCACCTGGAGCGCGGTCGGGGTGTGGGCGAAGCTGACCACCACGGCGCGGGCGCGGTTGAGGCCGGCCGCGGTCAAGATCTCGGCCCGCGTGCTGTCGCCGAATACCACGTTGTCGCCGGCCGCGGCCGCCTCCTTGACCCGCTTGGGATCGTGATCCAGGGCGATGAAGGAAACCCCTTCCGTCTCCAAGATGCGGGCCAGGCTCTGGCCGCTGCGGCCGTAGCCGCACAGGATGACGTGGTTGCTGACACCGAAACTCTTGAGGACGATCTCGTGCACGCTTTTGGCCTGGGTCAGCCAGGCTCCGCCCGCCAGCCGGATCGCCATCCGTTCGCCATAGTGCATCAGGAAGGGCGCCAGCAGCATGGACAGGATCATCGCCGCCAGGGCGGCTTGCCTGATCTCGAACGGCATCAACTGGTAGGTGTCGGCCAGGGCCAGCAGGACGAGGCCGAATTCACCCGCCTGGGCAAGACCGAGCCCGGTGCGCAGGGCGGTGCCCCAGTCGTCGGAAAAGCGCCGGGTCAGGGCGGTGATCAGGGCGAGTTTGCCCAATATCAGCAGCGCCAGCATGACCAGGGTGGCGGGCAACTGGGTCAGCACGGTGTCCAGGTCCAGCGCCATGCCGATGGTGACGAAGAACAGCCCCATCAGGACATCGCGGAACGGCCGGATGTCGCTCTCGACCTGGTAGCGATATTCGGTTTCCGAGATCAGCATGCCGGCCACGAAGGCGCCCAGGGCCAGGGACAGGCCGGCGATGGCGGTGATATAGGCCAGGCCCAGGGTGATCAGCAGCACGTTGAGCATGAACAGCTCGGCGGATTTACGCTCCGCCACCAGATGCAGCCAGGGCCGCAGCAGGCGCTGGCCGAGCACCAGGATCAGGCCGAGGGCCAGGACGGCCTTGGCGCCGGCATAGGCCATCGCCTCCGCCATGTTCGCGCCGCTGGCCAGGGCCGGGATGAAGATCAGCAGGGGCACCACGGCCAGATCCTGGAACAGCAGCACCCCGAAGATGCGGCGGCCATGCGCGGTGTCCAGCGCGTTTGTTTCCACCAGCAGCTTGCTGACGATGGCGGTGGACGACATCGCCAGCGCGCCGCCCAGGGCCAGGCCGGCTTCGATGCCGAGGCCGAAGGCCACGGTGATGGCGGTGGCCAGCAGCATGGTGAGCGAGACTTGCAGGCCGCCGAGGCCGAACACCAGGCTGCGCATGGCCTTCAGCTTGGTCAGGGAGAATTCCAGCCCGATCGAGAACATCAGGAACACCACGCCGAACTCGGCAATGCTGTGGGTTTCCTGGTCCTGGGGCGCCATGTTCAGTATCGACGGTCCGAGCACGATGCCGACCACGATATAGCCCAGCAGCGCCGGCAAGCGGAAGGCGCGGAACAGCGTCGTCGCCAGCACGGCGGCGGCAAGCAGAAGCAGGATCAGGGCCAGGGTGGAGTGCATGGCTGGAAGGTATCGTATACTTCGCGCCATTATGACATCTAGTCCCGTAACCGCCTCCGACATCCTTGATCTGGCTCGCCGCACGCTGGAGATCGAGGCCGCGGCCGTGTCTGCGCTGAAGGATCGCCTGGACGATACCCTGGTCCGCGCCGTCGACGCCCTGCTGGCCTGCAAGGGCCGGGTGGTGGTGACCGGCATGGGCAAGTCCGGCCACGTCGGCAACAAGATCGCCGCCACCCTGGCCAGTACCGGCACGCCGTCCTTCTTTGTCCATCCGGCCGAGGCCAGCCACGGCGATCTCGGCATGATTACCGGCCAGGACGTGGTGATCGCCCTGTCCAATTCGGGCGAGAGCGCGGAGATCGTCGCCATCCTGCCGCTGATCAAGCGGCGCGGCGCCAAGCTGATCACCATGACCGGACGGCCGCAATCGACCATGGCGCGCGAGGCCGACATCCATCTCGACGCCGGCGTGGCGCAGGAGGCCTGTCCGCTCAATCTGGCGCCAACCGCCAGCACCACGGCGGCGCTAGCCCTGGGCGACGCCCTGGCGGTGGCGGTGCTGTACGCGCGCGGCTTCACCGCCGAGGATTTCGCCCGCAGCCATCCGGGCGGGGCACTTGGCCGCCGCCTGCTGGTCCATGTCCGCGACGTCATGCATACCGGCGAGGCCCTGCCCGTGGTCGGGGTGGCTACCCCGTTCAAGGAGGCGCTCCTGGAAATGACCCGCAAGAAGCTCGGCATGACCGCCGTGGTCGATGCCGCCGGCAATCTGGTCGGGGTGTTCACCGACGGCGACCTGCGCCGCTGCCTGGATCACGAATTCGATCTGGCCGCCACCCGCATCGAGATGGTGATGACCCGTGCGCCCAAGACCATCTCGGAAGACGTGCTCGCGGCCGAAGCGGCGCGCTTCATGGAGGAGAGGAAGATCAACGGCCTGTTGGCGGTGAACGCCGAAGGCCGTCTGACCGGCGCCTTCAACATGCACGACCTGTTGCGGGCCGGAGTGGTATGAGCGAGGCGGAACTGCTCGCCCGCGCCTGCGCGGTCAGGCTGGTGATCTTCGACGTCGACGGCGTGCTCACCGACGGCGGCCTGTACTACGGCGACGACGGCCAGGAATACAAGGCCTTCAATTCCCGCGACGGCCACGGCATCAAGATGCTGCGCGATGCCGGGGTGGAGTCTGCGATCCTGACCGGCCGCTCTTCCCAGGTGGTGCTGCACCGCGCCCGCAACCTGGGCATCACCCGCATCGTCCAGGGCGCCCACGACAAACTGGCGTCTTATGAAGCCCTGCTGGCGGAGACCGGCCTGAGTCCGCAGGAGACGGCCTGCATGGGCGACGACCTGGTCGACCTGCCGGTGCTGCGCCGTTGCGGCTTGGCTTGCACGGTGCCCGATGCCCCGGCCGAGGTCCTGGCCCGCTCGCATTATGTGACCCGGGCTGGCGCCGGCCGTGGCGCCGCCCGGGAAGTGTGCGAACTGATCATGCGCGCCCAGGGCACCTGGGCGGCGCAACTTGCCTTGTACGACCGATGAGCGGCGCCAGTCTCCAGCATGCCCGGAATTTCTGGTTCCCCCTGGTCATCGTCGGCGGCCTGGTCATCCTGACCGCCTGGCTCGGCCAACTGGCCCAGGCGCCGCAATCCCGCGACGTCGCCACCATCGGCCACGACCCCGATTATTTCGTCGAGGATTTCAACGCCACGGCCTTCGATGTTTCGGGCGCGCCGCGTTACCGGCTCAACGCGATCAGGATGACCCATTACATGGATGACGACACTTCCGAACTGGAGGCGCCCCGTTTCGTTCGCGAGGGCGTCGGCATGGCCCGGGTGGTGGTGCGGTCGTTGCGCGGCCTGGTGTCGCCGGATGGCGAGAACGTCTATTTTCTCGGCGATGTGCGCATGCTGCAGGAACGTCTGAACGGCGGTTCGCCGCTGGAACTGTCCACCGAGTACCTGCGGGTGATCCCGGACCAGGATCAGATGCGCACCGAAAAGCCGGTGTTGCTCAAGGACGGGCACGGCGAGCTGCACGGCGGGGCCATGATGGCCGACGGCAAGCGCAGGACGCTGGTAATGACCGGACGCGTGAAAGGTATATATGAAAACCATCGTTAGGACAGTTCTTCTGCTCGGCATGACCTGCCTGGCCCCCTCCGCGGCACTGGCCGAGAAGGCGGACCGCTCGCGGCCGATCCAGATCGAGGCGGATTCGGTGCGCATGGACGATGCCCAGAAGACGGCCGTGTATGAAGGCAACGTCATCTTCACCCAGGGCACCCTGACCATGAACGCCGACCGCATCGAGGTGCATCAGGACGATGCGGGCATGTCGGCGGGCCAGGCCACCGGCCAGCCGGTCTATTTCCGCCAGAAGGTGGAAGGCCGCGATGAATTCCTGGAGGCGCGGGCCCGGCGCATCGATTACGACGCCCGCACCGAGACCATGAAGCTGATCGGCAATGCCTTCATCGGCCGGGGCAGCGACGAGTTGCGCGGCGGGGTCATCGTCTACGACGTCCGCAGCGAACGCTACCAGGCCGACGGCGCCAGCGAGGACAACAAGCAGGGCCGGGTGCGGGCCATGATCCGGCCGCGCAGCCAGCCCGACGCCGAAGGGGCGCAGGCCAAGCCATGAGCATCCTGAAGGCCGAGGGACTGAAGAAACACTACAAGTCGCGCCAGGTGGTCGACGACGTCGATGTGGAGGTGCACAGCGGCGAGGTGGTCGGCCTGCTAGGCCCCAACGGCGCCGGCAAGACCACCTGCTTCTACATGCTGGTCGGGCTGGTGGGCGCCGACGGTGGCCGTATCCTGCTCGACGAGCTTGATATCGCCCACCTGCCGGTGTACAAGCGGGCCCGCCTCGGGCTCAGCTACCTGCCCCAGGAGGCCTCGATCTTCCGCAAGCTCACGGTCGCCGAAAACATCGCCGCGGTGCTGGAGTTGAAGGGCTTCGACGATGCCAGGGTGGCCGAGCACCTGGAGTATCTGCTGCAGGACCTGAACATCGGCCATCTGCGCGATCACGAGGCGGTCAGCCTGTCCGGCGGCGAACGGCGCCGGGTGGAGATCGCCCGCACCCTGGCCATGCAGCCCAGCTTCGTGTTGCTGGACGAACCGTTCGCCGGGATCGATCCGATCTCGGTGATCGATATCCAGAAGATCATCCGTTTCCTGACCGAGCGGGGCATCGGCGTCCTGATCACCGACCACAACGTGCGTGAAACCCTGGGTATCTGCGACCGCGCCTACATCCTCAACGAGGGTCGGGTACTGGCGTCAGGCAGCGCCGACGAGATCATTTATAATGAGAGCGTCCGCAAGGTTTATCTGGGCGAGCACTTCCGCCTCTAATCAACGCTTACCAAACCCGCACTCACCCAATCGGCTTCGATGAAGCAAAGCCTTCAACTCAAACTATCCCATCATCTCGCCCTGACACCGCAGTTGCAGCAGTCGATCAGGCTGTTGCAGCTATCCACCCAGGAACTCAACCAGGAGATCAGCCAGATGCTCCAGGAGAATCCGATGCTGGAGCGGGCCGATGAGGCTGGCATGGGCGGTGACTCCTCCGGCGTCGGCGGTGACTCCTCCGGCACGACTGGCGATTCCGGTGACAGCCGGGAAGCGGGTGCCGAGTCCACCCCCCAGCAGGATGCCGCCGAATCGGTCTATGACGAGATGGCCTGGGGCGACCGCCACGTTTCCTCGGGCGGTTCGTCCGACGACGACGATGAAGACGGCCGGGGCTTCCAGCAGACCGACGAGGTCAGCCACAGCCTGCGCCAGCACCTGCTCAACCAGTTGGCCATGCTGCCGCTCACGGTACGGGACCATAGCCTGGTGGCGCTGATGATCGAGGCGCTCAACGAGGACGGCTATCTCGGCGCCAGCCTGGAAGACCTGGCGGAAATGGTGCCGGAGGAGATGGAGATCGATGTCGACGAGTTGCTGACTGCCCTGCGTCTGCTGCAAAGCATGGACCCGCCCGGCGTCGGTGCGCGCGACCTGGGCGAGAGCCTGCTCCTGCAATTGAACGAGTTGCCTGCCGACACGCCGCACCTGGGGCAGGCCAAGCTGCTGGTCTCGCGCCATCTCAACCTGCTGGCTGAGCGGGAATACGGCAAGCTGAAACGCCTGCTGGGCATCGCCGACGACCGCGAGTTCATCGCCGTGCGCCAGTTGATCACCTCGCTCAATCCCCGTCCCGCTTCGGATTTCGACTCCGGCCGCACCCAGTATGTGGTGCCCGACGTGTTCGTGCGCAAGGTGAAGGGCGAATGGGTCGCCAGCCTGAACCCGGATGCCATGCCCAAGCTGCGCATCAATGAGGTCTACGCCAACATACTGCGCCAGAACCGCGGCAGCGGCGGCCAGTTGTCCGGCCAGATGCAGGAGGCGCGCTGGCTGATCAAGAACGTCCAGCAGCGCTTCCAGACCATCCTCAAGGTGTCCCAGGCGATCCTCGACCGCCAGCGCATGTTCTTCGAGCACGGCGAGGTGGCCATGCGTCCGCTGGTGTTGCGCGAGATCGCCGAATCGGTCGGCCTGCACGAATCGACCATTTCCCGCGTCACCAATCAGAAGTATATGATGACGCCAAGAGGCCTTTACGAATTCAAGTATTTCTTCGGCAACGCCCTGGCCACCGAGGCCGGCGGCGCGGCATCGAGCACCGCCATCAAGGCATTGCTCAAGCAGTTCGTCGAGGCCGAGGACCGTTCCGGCCCCTTGTCCGACAGCGCCATTTCCGAAATCCTGAGCAAACAGGGCTTCGTGGTGGCGCGCCGGACCGTGGCCAAGTACCGGGAGCAGATGAACATCCCTCCCGCCAACCAACGCAAGTCGTTATGACTTGCCTGACATCTCAGGAGCTTTTATGAACCTCAACATCACCGGTCATCATCTGGAAGTGACCCCCGCCATCCGCGGCTATGTGGAAGAAAAGCTCAAGCGGGTTACCCGTCATTTTGATCATGTCATCGATGTTACGGTCACCCTGACCGTGGAGAAGCTCAAGCACAAGGCCGAAGTGAACCTGCACACGGCCGGCAAGGATATCTATGTCGAGGCGATCGAGCCCGACATGTACGCCTCCGTGGACGTGCTGGTCGACAAGCTGGATCGCCAGGTGCTCAAGCACAAGGAAAAGATCGGCGGCAACCACCGGGACGCCGGCGACCTGAAGCGCCAGGCCGTCGAATAGCCTGAACAAGCCGCCCGCCTTGCGGCGGGCGGCTGAAAGATGCCATGAATCTCATATCTAAGTTGCTCAAGCCGGCCAATGTGTTGTTCGACCTGGAGGCCGGCAGCAAGAAACGCCTGTTCGAACTGGCCGGACAGGCTCTGCAATCCACCGAGAACGTGCCTGCCGGCGAGGTGTTCGACAGCCTGTTCTCGCGCGAGAAGCTGGGTTCCACCGCGCTCGGGCACGGCATCGCCATTCCGCATGGCCGCATCAAGGGCCTCGCCGAGACCGCCTGTGCCTTCATCCGGATGAAGGAGCCGATCGATTTCGACGCCCCGGACAGCCTGCCGGTCGACCTGCTGTTCATCCTGCTGGCGCCCGCGACCGCGTCCGACCTGCATCTGCAGATCCTGGCCGAACTGGCGCAGATGTTCAGCGAGAAGGAGATGCGCGATCGCTTGCGCGTGGCGCCCGACGCCCAGAGCCTGTACGACCTGATCCGGGAATGGACGCCCTGATCCACCATGTCACGGTCGAGGAACTGTTTCGCCAGGCTGGCGACCAGCTCCGGCTGACCTGGCTGGCCGGACAAACCGGCGGTAGCCGCCGGTTGACCTCGGAAACCGTCCAGAAACCCACCCTGGCCCTGATCGGCCACCTCAATTTCGTGCATCCCAACCGGGTGCAGGTGCTTGGCTGCGCCGAGATGGACTATCTGGGCAGGCTCGAGGCCGAGGATCTGCAGCAGGCCATCGACAATCTGTTCTCGACCGAACTGGCGGCCGTCGTGATCGCCAACGGCGAGGCCGTGCCGGCGCCCCTGGTCGAGGCTGCCGAGCGCACCGCGACGCCCTTGTTCACCTCGCCGGAACAGAGCCCTTACCTGATGCATGTGCTGACCCACATCATCACCCAGGCGCTGGCGCCGTCGACCATCCTGCACGGGGTATTCCTGGAGGTGCTGGGCCTGGGCGTCCTGATCAGCGGCGACCCCTCCGTCGGCAAGAGCGAACTGGCGCTGGAACTGGTCACCCGCGGCCACCGCCTGGTCGCCGACGACGCGCTCGAAGTCTACGCGGTGTCGCCGGAAACCCTGGAGGGCCGCTGCCCGATCCTGCTCCAGGACTTCATGGAGGTGCGCGGCCTGGGGGTCCTGAACATCCGCCGCCTGTTCGGCGAGACCGCGGTCAAGCACAAGAAGAACGTCAAGCTGATCATCCACCTCACCCCGGCCGAAAAATGGCACACCGTCGACCGCCTGGACATGAAGGCGGAGAGCCGGGACATACTCGGCGTGGCGGTGCCCGAGGTGCGTATCCCGGTGGCGGTCGGCCGCAACCTGGCGGTGCTGGTCGAGGTGGCGGTGCGCAATCACATCCTGCGCCTGCGCGGCTTCAACAGCGCCGAGGAGTTCGCCGAGCGCCAGCGCGCGATGATGATGGACCCGGACTTCGGGGTCGACTGAGGCCGCCGCGATGAAGCTCGTCGTCATCAGCGGCCTGTCGGGATCCGGCAAGAGCGTCGCCCTCAAGGCCCTGGAGGATGCCGGCTATTACTGCATCGACAACCTGCCGTCCGACATGCTGCCGATGGTGGTCGAGCACCTGCGCGCCGATTGCGACGAGATGGCGGTCAGCATCGACGCCCGCAGCGCCACCAGCCTGACCCGCCTGCCCGACGACCTTGCCCGTCTGCGAACCGAACTGGAGCTGAAGGTCGTCTTCCTGGAAACCAAGGACGATACCCTGGTCAAGCGTTTCTCCGAGACCCGCCGCCGGCACCCGCTCAATACCGGCGAACATTCCCTGCAGGAATGCATCCGCGCCGAGCGCAACCTGCTGGCGCCGTTGTGGGCGCTGGCACATCACCTCGACACCAGTGACCTCTCGGCCAACAGCCTGCGCGCCTGGGTCAGGGATTTCTGCCAGCTCAAGAGCGCCGCCTTCACCCTGGTGTTCCAGTCCTTCGGCTTCAAGCACGGCATCCCGCTCGACGCCGACCTGGTGTTCGACGTGCGCTGCCTGGCCAATCCCCATTACGATCCGGAACTGCGTCCGCTGACCGGCCGCGACGGTCCGGTGATCGACTACCTGCGCGGCCAGCCCCAGGTTCTGGAAATGCTGGAGGACATCCGCACCTACGTGGCGAAATGGCTGCCCGCCTACATCGAGGACAACCGCAGCTATTTCACCGTGGCGCTCGGCTGCACCGGTGGCCAGCACCGTTCGGTCTGGTTTGCCGAGACCCTGGCCGGGCATTTCCGCGCCGGCCAGCAGGTGCTGATACGGCATCGGGAATTGCCGTGAAACCTGTACTGAGGTTGTTGCGGCCGGCCGACTGGCTGGTGCTCGCGGTCAGCGCCGCCGGCATTGGCCTGCTCTGGAACCGTGGCAGCGGCGGCGACCGCGTCCTGATCAAGCAGGAAGGCCGCGTCTTCCTGGAAACCACCCCCCGGCTCGACCGCGAGATCGCCGTGCCGGGCCCGCTGGGCGACACCCTGGTCGAGATCAAGGCCGGCCGGGTACGGGTCAAGGCCGACCCCGGACCGCACCAGATCTGCGTCAAGCAGGGCTGGCTGATGCCGGGCCAGGTCGCCATCTGCCTGCCCAACCGGGTCAGCGTGGAGCGCGGCGCCAGCGTCTATGACTCCCTCAACTATTGAGCTGACCATCACCGAGGAGGACCGCCGCATCGCTACCCTGGCGGCGGCGGCGGTCGGTCTGACCCTGGTCGAGGCGGCCATCCCGCTGCCCTTGCCGGGGATCAAGCCGGGCCTGGCCAACATCGTCACCCTGGTGGTCCTGTACCAGTTCGGCTGGCGCGCGGCGGTCTGGGTGTCGCTCCTGCGTATTGTCGCCGGCGGCCTCGCCCTGGGCACCTTCCTCACGCCCACCTTCGTCATGAGCCTGTCCGGCGGTCTCTCCAGCCTGCTGGTCCTGGGCTTGCTGGTCCGCCTGCCGCGGCGCCTGTTCGGCCCGGTCGGCCTGTCGGTGCTGGCGGCGTTCGCCCATATCGGCGCCCAGCTGGGCGTGGTCAGCATCTGGCTGATGCCGGGCGTCAACCTGGTGCCCTTGCTGGCCCTGTTCCTCGGCGCCGCCTGGCTGTCCGGTCTGGTCAACGGCCTGGTGGTGGCCAACCTGTTGGAGAAGAAACCATGAAACGCATCACCCTGGCCTGGACCGGCGCCTCCGGCATGCATTACGGTCTGCGCCTGCTCGAGAGCCTGCTCAAGGCCGGCTGCCGGGTCGACCTGCTGGTCTCCCAGGCCGCCCGTATCGTCGCCAAACAGGAGCTGGACCTGGCCCTGCCCGGCGACACCAGGGAACTGGCGGCCATGCTGACCGCGCGCCATCCCGGCGACCTGCATGTCTACGGCGAGAAGGAGTGGTTCGCGCCGGCCGCCTCCGGCTCCAACCCGGCCGACGCCATGGTGGTCTGTCCCTGCACCATGGGCAGCCTGGCCGCCATCGCCCACGGCCTGGCCGACAACCTGATCGAGCGCGCCGCCGACGTGATGCTGAAGGAGCGCCGGCCGCTCATCCTGGTACCCAGGGAGACGCCGTTCTCGCTCATCCACCTGCGCAACATGACCCAGCTGGCCGAGGCCGGAGCGGTCATCCTGCCGGCCAACCCCGGTTTCTACCACCGGCCGGAGACGGTCGCCGAGGTGGTCGATTTCGTGGTCGCCCGGGTGCTGGATCAACTGGGCGTCGCCAACGACCTGCTGCCGCGCTGGGGCGGCGACGTATAATCGACGCCATAGACGTTTTGGAGGCCGCCATGCTGCCCATCCCCGATACCCTGATCATCAACTTCGACAAGGCCCTGCGCACGATATTCGCCAGCGCCGCCACGCGCCGGCCCTATCCTGACGCCGGCCTCGACGAGGCCGAACTCTCCGAGGCGGAAAAGCGCCATGCCGCCGGCCTGATGCGGGTCAACCACAGCGGCGAGGTGTGCGCCCAGGCCCTCTACCAGGGCCAAGCCCTGACCGCACGCAACCCGGAGGCGGCCCAGGCCCTGGTCGAGGCCAGCGACGAGGAGACCGAGCACCTGGCTTGGTGCGAGCATCGCCTGAACGAACTGGGCAGCCGCAAGAGTTTCCTGAATCCGGTCCTGTACGCCGGCTCGTTCGGCCTTGGCGTCCTGGCCGGCGCCCTGGGCGACAAGTGGAACCTCGGCTTCCTGGCCGAGACCGAGCGCCAGGTCGAGGGCCACCTGGACAGCCACCTGACCTCGCTGCCCGAGCAGGACGCCAAGAGCCGGGCCGTGGTCGAGCAGATGAAGGCCGACGAGATCAAGCACGCCGAGACCGCCCTGGCCCATGGCGGCGCCGACCTGCCGCTGCCGGTGAAGATGGCGATGAAGCTGTCGTCCAAGGTGATGACCCGGACGGCATACTACCTGTGAGCTTTGCCGAGAATCTGAACCTGCTGCCGGAGACCGGACAGCTGGCCGCCATCAAGCTGACCGGTCCGGACGGCGAGACCGGCCTGATCGAGAACATCCCCGGCAGCCAGGGTTCGGTGCGGGTCTATGCCTGGCTGTTGGCAAAATACGGCGACCTCGGCCGCATGGCCGCCGCGGAAGGGCTCGAACTCTATGCCGAACACGTGGCCGACGCCCGCGCCCAGCCCGGCAAGCACCCCAATATCGACCGCCTGCTGGCCATCGTCGTCGACGGCCGGCCCTGGGGCGGCTCAATGACATGAGCTCGCCCGCAGCGGGCGAGGGTGGCGCGCAGGCCAGGTGAGGGTCTAGGCGACCTCGACGATCTCGAAGTCGTGCGTCACCGCGGCCGTCCTGGCCAGGATGATGGTGGCCGAGCAGTACTTGTCCGCCGACAGCTTGATCGCCCGTTCGACGGTTTCCGGCTTCAGGTTGCGGCCGGTGACGACGAAGTGGAAGTGGATCTTGGTGAACACCTTGGGATGGTCGTCGGCCCGTTCGGCGGTCAGTTCGACCTGGCAGTCGGTGACGTCCTGGCGGCTCTTCTGCAGGATCATCACCACATCGATCGAAGTGCAGCCGCCGGCGCCCATCAGCACCATCTCCATCGGTCGCGGCCCCAGGTTGCGGCCGCCGATGTCCGGGGCGCCGTCCATGACGATGGCGTGGCCGCTGTCGGCCTCGGCCATGAAGGCCATGCCCTCGATCCATTTCACGCGTGCTTTCATGTCGTTTTCTCCTGTCGATTAGCCGCCGGATTATCCTTATATTGCAGACAGAGGCCAATCCGGTTTGACATGACGGAGCGATATCCCCTAAAATCCGCGCCTTTCTGCAAGACCCCGCCCAAGAAATGTCTTGGGTCAATATTCAGGACAGAATCATGAAAACGTTTTCCGCTAAGTCGCATGAAGTCCAGCGCGGCTGGTTCGTGGTGGATGCCACCGACAAGGTGCTCGGCCGTATGGCCGCCGAGATCGCTCATCGGCTGCGCGGCAAGCACAAGGCCATCTTCACCCCTCACTGCGACACCGGCGACTACATCGTCGTGGTCAACGCCGAGAAGATGCGCGTGACCGGCAACAAGGCCCTCGACAAGATTTATTACCGTCACTCCGGCTACCCCGGCGGTATCTACGAGACCAACTACGGCGACATGCAGAACAAGCATCCTGGCCGTGCCCTGGAAAAGGCCGTCAAGGGCATGCTGCCCAAGGGTCCCCTGGGTTACGCCATGATCAAGAAGATGAAGGTGTATGCCGGGTCCGAGCATCCGCACACCGCCCAACAGCCGCAAGTCCTGGATATCTGAGGAATAGATCATGATTGGTAACTACTACTACGGCACCGGTCGTCGCAAGAGCTCCGTGGCCCGTGTCTTCATGAAGACCGGCTCCGGCAAGATCGTCGTCAACGGCAAGCCCGTGGACGAGTACTTCGCCCGCGAAACCGGCCGCATGATCGTGCGCCAGCCGCTCGTGCTGCTGGATCGCGTGAACAGCATGGACATCATGGTGAACGTCCACGGTGGTGGCGAGTCCGGCCAGGCCGGCGCCGTCCGTCATGGCATCACCCGCGCCCTGATCGAGTTCGATGCCACCTTCAAGCCGCCGCTCAAGGCCGCCGGCCTGGTGACTCGCGACGCCCGCGAGGTCGAGCGCAAGAAGGTCGGTCTGCACAAGGCCCGTCGGCGCAAGCAGTTCTCCAAGCGTTAATCGCCTGGATGTGGAAAAAGCCGCCGATAGGCGGCTTTTTTTATGGCTACGGACTATCATCGCAAAACCGATTTTCGAGAGGAAGCACATGATCAAGGCAGGCATCGTCGGCGGCACCGGCTACACCGGCGTCGAACTGCTGCGGCTGCTGGCCCAGCACCCCGAAGTGGAAATCACCGCCATCACGTCGCGCAAAGAGTCCGGCATGAAGGTCTGGGAGATGTTTCCGTCCCTGCGCGGCCGGGTCGATCTTGCCTTCTCGACGCCGGATGAGGCCCCGCTGAAATCCTGCGACGTGGTCTTCTTTGCCACCCCGAACGGCGTCGCCATGCAGCAGGCCCGTGAACTGCTCGATGCCGGCGTCAGGGTGATCGACCTGGCGGCCGACTTCCGCATCCAGGACATCGACGTCTGGTCGAAGTGGTACGGCATGGAACACGCCTGCCCGGACCTGGTCGCCGAGGCGGTGTACGGCCTGCCCGAGATCAATCGCGCCCAGGTCAAGGACGCCCGCCTGATCGCCAACCCCGGCTGTTACCCGACCGCGGTGCAGCTGGGCTTCCTGCCCCTGGTCGAGGCCGGCGTGATCGACACCGCCTGGCTGGTCGCCGACTGCAAGTCCGGCGTCTCCGGGGCCGGCCGCAAGGCCGAGGTGGCGGCGCTGTTCCCCGAGGCGAGCGACAACTTCAAGGCCTATGCCGTGCCGGGCCACCGCCACCAACCCGAGATCCGCCAGGGCCTGGCGCGCATGGCCGGCCACGACGTCAACCTGACCTTCGTGCCGCACCTGACCCCGCTGATCCGCGGCATCCATGCCACCCTGTACGCCAAGCTGGCCCAGGATGTCGACCTGCAGGCGCTGTTCGAAGCGCGTTATGCCGGCGAGTACTTCGTCGACGTGCTGCCGGCCAAGGGGCATCCGGAGACCCGCTCGGTGCGCGCCTCCAACTTGTGCCGCATCGCCGTGCATCGACCCCAGGGCGGCGACACCGTGGTGGTCCTGTCGGTGATCGACAACCTGGTCAAGGGCGCCGCCGGGCAGGCGGTGCAGAATATGAATATAATGTTCGGGTGTGCCGAAAACCTCGGTCTGACCCAGATACCCGTTTCGCCCTGAGTTGAATTAGCCGCCTTGATTGACGCCGGCCAAATTAGCCGAGATAATCGATCAACTATTTTTAAGGAGTATTAGCCATGTCCGACATGACCGTCCCCCTGAACTTCTCCGACAGCGCCGCCAACAAGGTCAAGGAACTGATCCAGGAAGAAGGCAATCCCGATCTGAAGCTGCGCGTCTTCGTCACCGGCGGCGGCTGCTCCGGCTTCCAGTACGGCTTCACCTTCGACGAGGTGCAGAACGATGACGACACCACCATGGAAAAGAACGGCGTCATCCTGCTGATCGACTCCATGAGCATGCAATACATGACCGGTGCCGAGATCGACTACACCGAGGGCCTGGAAGGCGCTCAATTCGTCATCCGCAACCCGACCGCGGTGTCCACCTGCGGCTGCGGTTCGTCCTTTTCCGTTTAACCGGATACGGGATAGGCAAGGGCGGCGCAAGCCGCCCTTTGTGTTTATATGACCGAAAAATACAAGATCGTGGCCTGTCCCACCTGCGCCAAGCCGGTGCAGTGGCGGCCGGAAAACAAGTTCCGGCCGTTCTGCTCCGAACGCTGCAAGCTGATCGACCTGGGCGAGTGGGCGGACGAAAAATACAAGGTGCCGTCCCAGGACGGCCTGGCCGAGGACGAATTCGGCGAAGGCAGCGCCTGATCGAGCCCGGATCGGAATAAAATCCCCCAAGCGGCGGCGTGGTCATGGAACGTCGCATACAAGCAGGGGGGATGTGATGAGGAAGCCCGATCGTCTGGTCGCCGGCATCTTGCTGATGCTGGCGTTGTTGGCCATTTCGGCCACGGCGCCCGCCGAGCCGCCGGCGCTGATCCTGGCCGATGTCTATCGCGACGGCATCGATCCGCGCGGCTATTGGGTCAGCGAAAAACTCGATGGTGTCCGGGCCTACTGGGATGGCCGGCGGCTGTATTTCCGCAGCGGCCATCCGGTGCCGGCGCCCGCCTGGTTCAGCCAAGATTTTCCCGCCGTGCCGCTGGACGGCGAACTCTGGCTCGGCCGGGGCGGTTTCGAGCGCCTGTCCGGCATCGTGCGCAAGGCCGCGCCGGTCGACGCGGAATGGCGCCAGGTGCGCTACCTGCTGTTTGAACTGCCCGCCGGGGCGGGCACCTTCGACGAACGCAAGGACCGCTTGCGCCGATTGGTTGCCGAGGCCGGCATCCCGTGGCTGCAGGCCGTCGAGCAGTTTCGCGTCGACGACCGCAAGGCCCTGAAGGCGAGGCTCGATGACGTGGTCGCCGGTGGCGGCGAGGGCCTCATGCTGCACCGTGCTGATGCCCTCTATGCGGCAGGGCGTAGCGACGATCTGGTCAAACTGAAGCCCTATCTGGACCGCGAGGCCAGGGTGGTCGCACACCTGCCGGGCAAGGGTCGCCATGCCGGCCGCCTGGGTGCCCTGCTGGTGGAAGACCCGGACGGGCGCCGCTTCCGCGTCGGCACCGGCTTCAGCGATGCCGAGCGGGAAAACCCGCCGCCGCTGGGCAGCCTGATCACCTATCGCTATCGAGGCCAGACGGCGAAGGGTTTGCCGCGTTTCCCGTCCTACCTGCGGCAACGCGATGAGTTTTGAGACGGGTGCCTAGTCGCCGGTAGTGCCGAATGTCGCATGCCAGGCCGGGTGTTCCGAGATCAGGTGCAAGGCCTGGTGCAGCAGGGTCTTGCCGGGTTCGATCTTGAACCAGGTCGACAGCCCGGACGGATGCGGCAGGGGGATCACGTCGGTTTCCCGGCCGAAATAGCTTATCCGGTGGACCTGGCCGACGCTGTCGTCCAGGCGGGGCGCCTTGATCATCTGGGCGATGGCCAGCTTGCCGACCGGGATGACCAGGTCGGGCTGGAGTATCTCCACCTCCCGGCGCAGCCAGTCGCTGCACTGGGCGATCTCGCCCCGGTTCGGCACCCGGTCGCCGCCGTTCGGGTTCTTGCCCGGGAAGCAGCGGCAGACCGCCGCCATGTAGACCCGGCTGCGGAACTGCTCCTCGCTGACGCCGAGCGTGGCGTACCACTTGAACAGGGTCTTGCCGGCGGTCCAGGCGAAGGGGCGACCCAGGTCACCTTCATAAGGCCCGGGCGCCTGGCCGATCTGGAGAATCTTCGCGGCGACCGGCCGGCCCTGAATCACCGGGCCGATCATGGCCGGGCAGCGGGTGCATCCGGCCAGGGCGGCCTGGTGGGCGTGCAGCCGGGCGACGGTGTCGAATCCGGCCTTGGTCATCATCGAATCAACGCGTCAGCGTCTGGACCCCTTCCGGCGTGCCCATCAGGCAGACGTCGGCACCGCGGCGGGCGAACAGGCCGACGGTGACCACGCCGACGATCTGGTTGATCTCGGTCTCCATGGCGACCGGGTCGAGGATGCTCATGCCGTGCACGTCAAGGATGACGTTGCCATTGTCGGTGGTGAAGCCGGAGCGCAGCACGGGATTGCCGCCCATCTTGACCAGTTGCCGGGCGACGTAGGAGCGGGCCATGGGAATGACCTCGACCGGCAGCGGGAACTTGCCCATGACGTCGACCAGCTTGGTCTGGTCGACGATGCAGACGAACTTCTTGGCGCAGGCGGCGACGATCTTCTCGCGAGTCAGGGCGCCGCCGCCGCCCTTGATCATGGCCATGTGCCGGGTGATCTCGTCGGCGCCGTCGACGTAGACCTCCATTTCGCCGGCCTCGTTCAGGTCGATGACCCGGATGCCGTGCTTCTTCAGGCGCTCGGCGGTGGCCACGGAGGAGGCCACGGCGGCGTCGATCTTGCCCTTGATGTGGGCCAGTTCGTCGATGAAGAAGTTGGCGGTGGAGCCGGTGCCGACCCCGATAATGCCGGCCGGCACGTGTTCGATCGCGGCACGTGCCACGGCTTGTTTCAGTTCGTCCTGGGTCATCATGGCTTTTACTTTCAAGTTCTGCGCGAAACCCCGAGAATAGCGGGGTTTTCAGGCACGATCAAACGGCCCCAATGACCGATTATCTAGAAAGAATCCTGCTCGCCCGCGTCTACGACGTGGCGGTCGAATCCGACCTCGATGCCGCGCCCAACCTGTCGCGGCGGCTCAACAACCACGTCTGGCTGAAGCGCGAGGACATGCAGTCGGTGTTTTCCTTCAAGCTGCGCGGCGCCTACAACAAGATGGCCCACCTGACCAAGGCGCAGCTGAACAAGGGCGTGGTCGCGGCCTCGGCCGGCAACCATGCCCAGGGCGTCGCCCTGTCGGCCCAGGTGCTCGGCTGCCAGGCCACCATCGTGATGCCGGCCACCACCCCGGCGATCAAGGTCGATGCCGTGGCCAAGCGTGGTGCCACGGTGGTCCTGCACGGCGACTCCTACGACGACGCCTACCAGCACGCCCTGATCATCGCCAAGAAGGAAAAGAAGGTCTTCGTCCATCCCTACGACGACCCCGATGTCATCGCCGGCCAGGGCACCATCGCCATGGAATTGCTGCGCCAGGCACGCGAACCGATCACCGCCGTGTTCGTGCCGGTCGGCGGCGGCGGCCTGATCGCCGGCATCGCCGCCTACATCAAGCGCCTGAGGCCCGAGATCAAGGTGATCGGGGTCGAGCCGGAAGACGCCGACGCCATGGCCCGCTCGCTGTGCAAGAAGGAACGCATCGTGCTGCCCAACGTGGGCATCTTCGCCGACGGCGTCGCGGTCAAGCAGGTCGGCGCGGAGACCTTCCGGCTCTGTCAGCAGTATGTCGACGAGGTGATAAGGGTCGACAACGACGCCATCTGTGCGGCGATCAAGGACGTCTTCGAGGACACCCGCTCGATCCTGGAGCCGGCCGGTGCGCTCGGCGTCGCCGGCCTCAAGGCCTGGGCCGCGCGCGAGAAGGCCAAGGGCAAGCATCTGGTCGCCATCGCCTCGGGCGCCAACATGAACTTCGACCGCCTGCGCTTCGTCGCCGAACGGGCCGAACTGGGCGAGAAGCGCGAGGCCGTGATGGCCGTGGCGATCCCCGAGAAGCCGGGCAGCTTCAAGACCTTCTGCTCGCTGATCGGCGGCCGGGTCATCTCCGAGTTCAACTACCGCTTCGCCGATCCCAAGGTGGCCCATGTCTACGTCGGTCTGCAGGTGCACGACCGGGCCGAGGTCGACAAGCTGATCGCTGCGCTCAACAAGCACGAACTGCCGGTGCTCGACCTCACCGACAACGAGATGGCCAAGCTGCACATCCGCCACATGGTCGGCGGCCGCGCCCCCCAGGTGAAGGACGAGGTGATCTACCGCTTCGAATTCCCGGAGCGGCCGGGCGCCCTGATGAGGTTCCTCAACAGCATGAGCCACGACTGGAACATCAGCCTGTTCCACTACCGCAACCATGGCGCCGACTACGGCCGGGTGCTCTGCGGCGTGCAGGTGCCGGCGGGCGAGAAGGCGGACTTCCAGAAGTTCCTCGACGGCCTCGGCTACCGCTACTGGAACGAGAGCCGCAACCCGGCCTACAAGCTGTTCCTGAAATGACCGGTATCGAGGGGCGGGCCATGCTTCATGTGGCGTATTGTTTTGACAAGAACTACCAGCAATATTTTGGCGCCTCGCTAACGTCTCTGTTGCTGAATTTCGATGGTCCCGGTGAAGACCTGTGCATTCATGTGGTCACCGATACCCTGGATTCCGATTTTCTGGCCAAGGTCGAGCATTTGCGGCAGGTGTTCCGGGCCACGATAAAGACCTATTCGCCTGCACCTGAGTCGATTCAGTCGCTGACCGGATTGATGGTGCAGCGGGAAAAACCGACGCACCTGACGCAGGCATCGTATTACCGGCTGCTGCTGCCGCAATTATTGCCCGAGAGCGTGGATAGAGTGCTTTATCTGGATTCGGATACGGTGGTGCTGTCGAGTGTACGGGCTGTCTTTGACGAGGACGTGGAGGAAAGCGCGCTGGCTGCCGTGCCTGATATTGCCAGCGAGAAGTTGTCCAGCTATTGGTCGCTCGATCGGTACATCAACAGCGGTGTCATGCTGATGAATCTGAAACGCTGGCGCGAGCATGGCTATGCTCGGCAATGCATTGAGTTCGTTGCGCAGAATGCCGTCAAATGCCGCCTGCTTGATCAGGATGCGATCAATGCGATGCTGGCTGGCGACATCCGCTTGCTGCCGTCACGATGGAATATGCAGGTTATTTCCGACTGCCTGGATGTAACCCCGCTCGATGTCGGGATCGTGCACTTTATCGGTGGCAGCAAGCCGTGGCATGAATGGTACGGGAATCCGCTCGGCAAACACTATTGGCAGTACCTGAATGCTTCGCCGTGGCGGGGTGCCGATCCGGTGCCCCCCCGGAGCGCAAGGGAAGCAAGGCGTCTGGCCAAACGCCTGTGGCGGGACCGCAAATACGGGCAGGCTGTTGTATCGTATCTGGGTAGCCTGGGACCCCGTTCCTGATTGGCGGAGAACCCGTTGGCGCAGGTTCTCCGCCGCCTGATTATTTCTTGGCCGGGCAGGTGCTCATGCCCAGGATCGGGTAGAGCGGGCAGAACTTGATCAGGCCGGTGGCCAGGGGAACGATGCCGATCCAGGCCCAGACCGGGCCGCCCAGCGCGGCCGCCCAGAGGATCAGGGCCGCGCCGAGTATGATGCGCAGGATACGGTCAATACCGCCGACGTTTGCTTTCATGTTGAATCTCCTAGTGTGGATGCCCGCGCAATCGCCGCGCGGTATGAATACACGATAAGGCTACCTGGCTACCCTGTCGGTGACTTTAGTCACCGAACGCCGGCAGCATAGGCAAGCAAGGCCTCCGGGTCCAGCACTTCGACCCGTTCCCGGCCAAGAGCCAGCCAGCCCTGATCCTCGAACTGCTTGAGCAGGCGGCTGACGATCTCGCGCACGCTGCCCATCTCGTCGGCCAGTTGCTGGTGCGAGCCCAGGACCAGCGGTGCGCGTGCCGCCAGCAGGGCGGCCAGGCGTTGGTCGAGTTTGCGGAAGCTGACCTCCTCGACCAGTTGCATGAGCCCCGACAGGCGTTCGGCGAACAGGTGGAAGACGGTCTGCCGGAACGGCGGGTGGGTCTCGGTCAGGCGCAGGAACAGCGGCCGCGGCAGGGCGATGGCGGTCACCTCGGTCTCGGCGACGCCGGTCGCCGGGTAGGCATCGCCGCCCAACAGGCAACTCACGGTGACGATGCACAGCTCGCCCCGGCGGACGCGGTACAGGCTGATCTCGCGGCCGTTCTCGGCGCGCTTGAACACCCGGATGGCACCGGAAATGACCAGGGGCAGGGCCTGGCAGGCATGGCCGGTGTCGAACAGCAGGGTGCCGGCAGGGGCGGCCATGGCGATGGCCTGGCCGGCAACGGCGTTACGCTCGGCGGCCGGCAGGCCGGCGAGGCTAGGGCACTGCTGGATCAGTCGGGCGACATCGGTCATGGCCCGATGTTAGCCGCGCCAGCGCTCCGCCGCCAGATCGTCGGACTCCTTGGCGTCGACCCAGCGCTCGCCGTCTGGAGTCATTTCCTTCTTCCAGAACGGCGCCCGGGTCTTCAGGTAATCCATGATGAATTCGCAGGCGGCGAAGGCCTCGCCGCGATGCGCCGAGGCCACGGCGACCAGGACGATGGGATCGGTCGGCTGCAGTTCGCCGACCCGGTGGATGACCGTGACGTCGAGCAGGTCCCAGCGGGCGAGGGCGTCGCGGACGATCTGTTCGAGCGACTTCTCGGTCATGCCGGGGTAGTGCTCCAGGGTCAGCGTGTTGACCCCGTCGCCGTCCCCCTCCCCGGACGGGGAGCGGTTGGGGTGGCCATCGCGGACCAGGCCGAGGAAGCTGGCCACCGCGCCGACCCTGGGATTGTCGCGATAGAGTGCGGCAACCTCGGCGGCGAGGTCGAAGGGCTCGGTCTGGACGCGTATTTTCAAGGTTCAGCCCCCGGTCACCGGCGGAAAGATGGCGACCTCGTCGCGGTCGCTCAAGACCGTGTCCGGCCCGGCCAGGTCCTGGTTCACCGCGACCCGGAAGGCGCGTTCGCCGGAGAGTTCGTCCGACCAGGGTTTGCCGCGCTGGCGCAGGGTCTGGAGCAGGTCGGTCACGGTAGCCGAGGCCAGTTCGATTGACTCGGTGCTGATGCCGAAGGTCTCGCGCAGGCGGGCGAAATAGAGCACGTTGATCTTCATGCGAGCAACTCCGAAAGGGGCAGGAAGCGCACCGGGTCACCGGCCCTGACCGTGGCCCCGGCCTCGATGTCGACCAGGCCGTCGGCCCAGGCCAGTGAAGTAAGTACGCCGGAACTCTGGCTTGGATAGAGGGCAGCCTGGCCGGCCTCGAAACGGCCGCGCAGGAACTCGCGCCGCTTGCCCGGCTTGCCCCAGTCGAACCCGGCCGGAACGGTATAGGGCTTGAGCGGGGCAACTGCGGCACCCATGCGGGCGAGCAGGAAGGGGCGGGCGAACAGGCAGAACACCACGAAGGCGGAGACCGGGTTGCCGGGCAGGCCCAGGAAGTCGCTGTCTCCGACACGGCCATGGACCAGCGGCTTGCCCGGCTTCATCGCCACCTGCCACATGTCGATCCGGCCCAGGCGTTCCAGCGCGGCCTTGACGTGGTCTTCCTCGCCGACCGAGACGCCGCCGCTGGTGATCACCACGTCGGCCTGGGCGGCAGCCCGTTCCAGCACCGCCACGGTGGCGCCGAGGCGGTCCGGCACCTGGCCGAGGTCGACGATCTCGCAGCCCAACTGGTCGAGCAGGCCGCGCAGGGTGGCCCGGTTGGAGTTGTAGATGCGGCCGGGGGCGAGGGGCTGGCCGGGCATGACGATCTCGTCGCCGGTGAAGAACACCGCCACCTTGAGGCGGCGGTAGACGGTCAGGTCGGTGGCGCCGACCGAGGCGGCGACGCCCAGTCGGGCCGGGGTCAGGCGGTCGCCGGGCGTCAGCACGGTCTGGCCGACCCGGATGTCCTCGCCGGCCCGGCGGATGTTGGCGCCCGTCTTGGGCGCGCGCTGCACCCGGACGCGGCCGTCGTCGACCTCGCAGTCTTCCTGCATGACCACCGTGTCGGTACCTTCGGGCACCGGTGCGCCGGTGAAGATGCGGGCGGCCGTGCCGGCTTGCAGGGGCTGGCCGATGTGGCCGGCCGGGATGCGCTGGCTGACCGGCAGCCAGCGGCCTTCGGCGCAGTCGGAAAGGCGCAGGGCGTAGCCGTCCATGGCCGAGTTGTCGAGCGGCGGCACGGCGATGCCGGAGGTCAGCGGCGCCGCCAGCACGCGGCCCAGGGCCTGATCGGCCTGGATGGTGCCGGTTTCGGTCAGGGGGCGGGCGCCGGCCAGCAGGCGGGCACGGGCCTCATCGACGGAGAGCGTGGTCATTTCAGTTCCAACTGTTGCAGGATGAATTCATAAATAGCCGGTATGTCGTCCAGCGCAAAGTGCGTTATCGACGCGGCGGGCGCATCGCCCAGCACGGCGATGATGCGGGGGTCGTCCGGGTGGAGCCAGGGCTTGCCCAGTTCACGGCGGTGTACTTCCAGCTTGGTGTGATCGCCATGGCGGAAGCCCTCCACCAGGACCAGGTCGCAGGGCGACAACCGGGGCAGCAACTCGGCCAGGCCCGGCTCGGGCGCCGCGTCCAGTTCATGCACCAGCATCCAGCGCTGGGGCGAGGTGAGCAGGACTTCGCCGGCCCCGGCCTGGCGATGGCGCCAGGAGTCCTTGCCCGGCTGGTCCACCTCGACATCGTGGTGGCTCTGCTTGATCACCGCCACGCGCAGGCCATCCGCCCTGAACAAGGGCAATAGACGCTCGATCAGCGTGGTCTTTCCGCTGCCGCTGTAACCGGCAAATCCGAGTACTTTCATGGCATCATCTTCTCATGGCACGGTGGCCTGGACATGATCTATGTCAAGGCGAACCGATGCCATCGGAGAGACTCTAACCGTCACTTCACCTTTTTGTCTGCCCGTCATGACCAGCAACGCCCTCATCGACCGTTTCGGTCGCCGCATCGAATACCTACGGTTGTCCGTGACGGATCGCTGCGACCTGCGTTGCGTCTACTGCATCCCGGAGGGCTTCAAGGGCTTCGAGGTGCCGGATCACTGGCTGACCTTCGACGAACTGGAAAGATTGCTCGGCCTGTTCGCCGGTCTTGGCCTCAAGCGGGTGCGTTTCACCGGCGGCGAGCCGCTGCTGCGCCGCAACGTCACCGACCTGGCGCGCCGGGTGGCGGCCATCCCGGGCATCGAAGACCTGTCGCTGTCGACCAACGCCACCCAGTTGGTCCATCATGCCGAGGCCCTGATGGCGGCCGGCGTGAGCCGGCTCAACGTCAGCCTGGACTCCCTGCGCGGTGACCGGGTCGAGCGGATCAATGGCCGGCCGGTGCTGGGCCAGGTCCTGGCCGGCCTGGAGGCGGGCCGCGCCGCCGGCTTTGCGCCGATCAAGATCAACATGGTGGCGATGCAGGAAAACGTCGACGAGATCGATGCCATGGTCGAATACTGCATCGAGCGCGGCTTCATCCTGCGTCTGATCGAAGTGATGCCCATGGGCGATACCGCCCGCAAGATGGGCTATGTCGACCTGCAACCGTTCAAGGAACAGTTGCGCCGGCGTTTCGGCCTGGTCGACGCCCTGCTGCCCGGCGGCGGCCCGGCCCGCTACCTGTCCAGTCCGGACGGCCGTTTCTCGGTCGGTTTCATCACCCCGATCTCGCAGCACTTCTGCGAGACCTGCAACCGCGTGCGCCTGACCGTGGACGGCACCCTGCATCTCTGCCTGGGCCAGGAGGAACGGGTGGAGTTCCGGCCGCTGTTGCGCGGCGGCGCCTCCGATGCCGAGATCATCGAGACCATCCGGCGCGGCATCGACATGAAACCGGAGCGGCACGAATTCCGCGATGCGCCCGAGAAGGTCATGCGCTTCATGAGCATGACCGGCGGCTAAGGGCCCGGCGCGCGCGCAAAACCGCTAAATCCCCGCAAGCATTGAAATTTTTCGACTTTTCAAAGGTCGAACGATTTTCTTATACTTCGCGCCCGATCCATTAATTCTCACCGCCATGCAACGCACCCTGCTGAAATCCAAGCTGCACCGCGTGCACGTCACCGCGTCGGAACTGCATTACGAAGGTTCCTGCGCCATCGACGAGCTGTTGCTGGAGGCCGCGGATATCCGCGAATACGAGCAGATCGACATCTACAACGTCAACAACGGCGAGCGCTTCACCACCTACGCCATCCGCGGTCAGCGCGGCAGCGGCATGATCTCGGTGAACGGCGCGGCGGCGCGCAAGGCGGCCGAGGGCGACATCCTGATCATCGCCACCTTCGCCACCTACAACGAGATCGAGCTGGCCAAACACGAGCCGTGCCTGGTCTACGTCGACGACAAGAACCGGGTCAAGCGGATCGGTTCCGAGATTCCGGCCCAAGCGGCTTGAGTTTTCTCAGGCCCGCCTGACCCGGTCCCAGTCGAAGCCCGGCCCGGGGTCGGTCTTGCGCCCAGGCGCGATGTCGGAATGGCCGGCCACGCCGGTGATCGGGTAGCGCGCATACAGCTCCGCCAGCAGGTCGTTAAGTTGCGCGTACTGGGGCCCGGTGAACGGCAGGTCGTCGGTTCCCTCCAGTTCGATCCCCACCGAGTAGTCGTTGCAGCGCTCGCGGCCGTGCCAGTTCGACAGCCCGGCGTGCCAGGCGCGCCGGTCGCAGGCGACGAACTGGATCAACTCGCCGTCGCGGCGGATCAGGAAATGGGCCGACACGCGCAGATCCCGGATGGTCGCGTAATAAGGGTGTGCATCCGGGTCGAGCCGGTTGCAGAACAGTTCGATGATGCCCGAGCCGCCGAACTGGCCCGGCGGCAGGCTGATGTTGTGCACCACCACCAGTTCGATCGTCAGGCCGTCCGGGCGGGCATCGTGATTGGGCGACGGGATGTGCCGGATACCTTGCAGCCAGCCTTCCGCATCGAGTCCGTTCATGGCTCCTCCTGGGCGGGTTCGGCCAATGCCTTGGCCATGGCCGGACGCAGGGCGGCCGGCGTCACCTGGCAATCGAGTCGGGCGTGGTAATGGCCGTCGCGGTACAGGAACAGGCCGGGCAGGTGGAACAGGTCGAAGGCCCGGGTCAGGGCCACGCTCTTCTGGGCATCGACCATGAAGAGCTGCGCGCCGGCCGGCGCTGCCGCCGGCAACAGGCGCTCGACCTGGCGGCAGGTGGCGCAGGCGGCGCTGGAGAACAGCACCAGGGCAAGCCCGTCCACCGCCGCCAGACGGCGGTGGTAATCGAATTCGTCGAGGGGCTGGAATCCGGCCGGTGTCATCTGCGCATTATCCCTTAGAATGCCGCGTCCTTTTTGCGGAGCTCGTCATGCTGGTCCTGGAAATGTTCTTCTTCCTGATCCTGATCCTGATCGCCGCCGAGGTGTTCGTGAACGCCCTGGAGCACCTGGGCGAGAAGCTGAAGATTTCCGAAGGGGTGACCGGTTCCGTATTCGCTGCCGTGGGCACCGCCATGCCGGAGACCATCGTGCCGCTGCTGGCCATCTTCGCCGGCACCCAGAACCAGCAGCTCAACGAGGAGATCGGCGTCGGCGCCATCCTCGGCGCGCCGCTCATGCTGTCCACCCTGTCGCTATGCCTGATGGCCGTGTCGGTCTGGAAGCGGCGCGGTACCCAGGGCCATCTGAACCCGGAACGCACCGGCCTGACCCGCGACCTGAATTTCTTCCTGGCCGCCTTCGGCCTGTCCTGCATCGCCCTGTTCGTGCCGCACGAAACTGCCGGCGTCCGCGTCATGCTGGCGGTCACGATGGTGCTGATCTATTTCTTCTACGTCATGCTCACCCTCAAGGCCTCGGAGAAACTGGTCAAGGACGGCCACGGCACCGAGGCCGAGGAACCGATGTTCCTGGCCCGCCTGGGCCTGCCGACCGGCTGGGTGACCATCCTGCTGCAACTGGGGACCGCCCTGGTCATGCTGGTGCTGGGCGCCAAGGGCTTCATCCATGGCATCGAGCAGGCGGCGCCCATGCTGGGCATCTCCGCCCTGGTGCTGTCGCTGATGATCGTGCCGGTCGCCACCGAACTGCCCGAGAAGGTCAATTCCATCCTCTGGATCCGCCGCCATAAAGATACCCTGGCGTTCGGCAACATCACCGGGGCGATGGTGTTCCAGGGCACCCTGTTGCCCGCCATCGGCGTCCTGCTGACGCCCTGGGCGCCGGTGAAGGAGGTGCTGGCCGGCGTGGTGATCACCCTGCTGGCCGCCGGCTGGCTGCGCTACATGCTGTCGCGCGGCCAGTTGCGGGTCTGGCATCTGGCCATCAACGGTGCGCTCTATGTCACCTATCTGGCCATCGCCTTGAGTTGACCCGGCAGGCCCGCGAAATTCGATCTTCGATTAAAGACAGTCGTTCCGCTGCCGTTATCGTCGCAACGAATACAACGAGCCGAGGCTCATCTTGCGATGGAGCGGACATGAAGAACCGGAGCACCCCCACGGCAGTTGAGAGGGTCATGAGAGAAGACGACTTCATCGTCTCCAAGACCGACCCCAGTGGCCGCATCACCTATGGCAATCGCATCTTCATCGAGTTCTCGGGTTATACCGAGCAGGAACTGATCGGCGCCCAGCACAACATCATCCGGCATCCGGACATGCCGCGCGGCGTATTCAAGTTGCTCTGGGACACCGTCCAGGCCAAGGACGAATGTTTCGCCTATGTCAAGAACATGGCCAAGGATGGCAGCTTCTACTGGGTATTCGCCAATATCACGCCCAGCTTCGACAAGGTCGGCAACGTGACCGGCTACTTTTCGGTCCGGCGCAAGCCAAGTCCGGAGGCGGTCAAGACCGTGGCCGGCCTCTATCAGGCCATGCTCGAGATAGAGCAACAGGCCGGCGCCCGTGACGCCTGTGCCGCCTCGCTCGCCTATCTCGCCAAACAGCTATCGGAAAAGGGAATGAACTATGCCGAATTTATCCTTTCCATCTAGGCTGACCTTCTTCGCCAGTCTGTTCGTCGGGCTGTTCCTGATCGACTTTGGCCTTGAGACGGTGCTGGAGGGGTTCCATTGGCGCGGCTTGGTGTTCGCCCTGGTGGCCGGGCTGATCGGGCTATGGCTGTGGTCGCAGGCGAGACGCTACTTTGCCCCCCTGGTCTCGCTGTCGGGGGTGATCCAGGATGTCAGCCTGGGCCGCTTCGGACGCCGCGTCACCGGCATTGACGACAGCAACGAACTTGGCCACCTGTCCTGGCAGGTCAACGACATGCTCGACCAGTTGGAGGCCTTCACCCGCGAGCAGAACACCACCTTCCGGCTCAACCTGGACAACAAGTTCTTCCGCAAGACGATGTCGGCCGGCATGCATGGCGGGTTCAGGAAAGGCCTGGAGAACCAGAACGTGCTGCTGGATGCCCTGGCGGCGAATACCCGGCATCACATGCGCAACCAGCTGCTCTCGATGGTGCATGGCCTGAACACCGGGAACCTGCTGGTCAACCTGGCCTCGAACCAGGCCGACCTGATGCATATCACCGATACCATGAAGGCGGTTGCGGAGGAGGCCAACCATACCAACAGCCAGGCCCAGAGCAGCCAGGGTTCGGTCCGGCAGGTGGTCGACAACCTGGCCGAGATTTCCGGCCGTATCGAGCACTCCAGCCAGGCCGTCGACCAGCTGAACGCCAAGGGAAGCGAGATCCAGCAGGCGGTCAGCCTGATCAATGCCATCGCCGACCAGACCAATCTGCTCGCCCTCAATGCCGCCATCGAGGCGGCCCGCGCCGGCGAAGCGGGCCGGGGCTTTGCCGTGGTGGCGGACGAGGTGCGCAAGCTGGCGGAAAACACCAAGAATGCCTCGATCTCGATCGGCAAGATCATGGAAGGCCTGTTGCGCGAGGCCGCGGTCATGCACGAAGACTCCGGCATCATGACCAACCTGGCCCTGATTTCGCGCGGCTACGTCGAGCAGCTGTCGAGCAGCTTTCACCAGTTCGCGACCTCGGCGAGCAAGACCCTGGCCATTTCGCAACAGGCCCTGGACAAGAGCTTCGCCTCCCTGATCAAGGTCGACCACGTCATCTACAAGCAGCGCACCTACATGGCCATCAACAGCAACGGCGATGAGGAATATACCAAGCCGGTCGGTATCGACTGTCATGGCTGCCGGCTGGGCAAATGGTATTACGAGGGCGAAGGCTGGCAGCGTTTCCACTCCGTGCCCTCGTTCAATGCCATGGAAACGCCGCATTGCATTGTCCACAACAGCGCGCATCAGGCGCTGGATCTGCTGCGGAGCGGCTGGGAGCAATCACTGGAAATCCAGCAAAGCATCTACAACGCCCTGGAAACCATGGAGGCGGGCAGTTCCGGGGTCATGCAGATCATCGACAAGATGGTGGACGAGAAACACGGTCAGCCGGCCGGCTGACCGTGTTTTCAACCGGCGCCATAGGCCGCGGGTTCGCGCCCTATGGACCGGTCAGCCCCTTCGGCAGCGGGAAATTGACCTTCTCCTCGATGCCGTCCTGGAGTTGCACCTGGGCGGCTCCGAGCGCCTTCAGGCGGGCGATCACGCCGTCCACCAGCACCTCCGGCGCCGAGGCCCCGGCAGTGACGCCGACACAGGCCTTGCCGGCCAGCCAGGCCGGGTCGAGCTGGTCGGCGTTGTCGACCATGTAGGCTGGGCGGCCGAGGCCGGCGGCGACTTCGCGCAGGCGGTTGGAGTTGGAACTGTTGGGCGAGCCGACCACGATCACCACGTCGCAATGCGCCGACATCTTCTTCACCGCGTCCTGGCGGTTCTGGGTGGCGTAGCAGATGTCGTCCTTTTTCGGCCCGATGATATTGGGGAAGCGAAGCCGCAGCGCGGCCACCACGCGGGCGGCATCGTCCACCGAAAGGGTGGTCTGGGTGACATAGGCCAGCCTGTCCGGGTCGGCCACCGTCAGGCCGGCGACGTCCTCCGGGGTCTCGACCAGGAATATGCCGCCATCGGCCTGGCCCATGGTGCCTTCCACCTCCGGGTGGCCCTTGTGGCCGATCATGACGATCTCGTAGCCTGACTGGCGCTGTTTGACCACCTCCTTGTGCACCTTGGTGACCAGCGGGCAGGTGGCGTCGAAGACATTGAGGCCGCGCGCCTCGGCCTCCAGGCGCACCGACAACGGCACGCCGTGGGCGCTGAAGATCAGGGTGGCGCCATCAGGAACGTCATTCAGGTCCTCGATGAAGATGGCGCCCTTGGCCTTCAGGTTCTCGACCACGAACTTGTTGTGCACCACCTCGTGGCGGACATAGATGGGGGCGCCGAAGCGGACCAGGGCGGCCTCGACGATGGCGATGGCGCGGTCGACGCCGGCACAGAAGCCGCGGGGGTTGGCGAGCAGGACGTGATCAGGCATGTTCTATGGCGAGTATATGGACTTCGAATTCAATCGGCAGGCCGGCCAGCGGGTGGTTGAAGTCGATCCGCACGGTCTCGGGGCCGGCTTCCAGTAGGGTGCCGGTCAGGCTCTGGCCGTTGGGCAGCTCGAAATCGATCTGGTGTTCCGGGATCAGTGCCAGGTCGGTGGGGAAATCGCTGCGCGGCATAGTCTGGACCTGGGCCTCGTCGCGTTCGCCGAAGGCCTGCCAGGGCATCAGCTCGAAGACCTGGCGCTCGCCTTCAACCAGGCCGATCAGGGCCTGTTCCAGACGCGGATCGATCTCGCCGTCGCCGAGACGGAAGGTCTCCGGCGCCTCCGGGAAGGTGTTGGCGATTTCCTGGCCGTAGCTGGCGATGCGGTAATGCAGGGTGACCCGGTCGCCGGGCCGGATGCCGCTCATGCCGCTCATGCCGGTTTGCGCCTGAAGGCATCCAGGATCAGCAGGGCGGCGCCCAGGGTGATGCCGGAATCGGCGACGTTGAAGGCCGGCCAGTGCCAGGCGCCGACATGGAAGTCGAGGAAGTCGATGACGTGGCCGTACAGGACCCGGTCGATCACGTTGCCGAGCGCGCCGCCCAGGATCAGGGCCAGGGCAACGCAGAACTGTGCCCGGCCGTTGACCTTGCGCAGCAGGTCGAGGATCACCGCCGCGGCGGCCAGGGCCAGGACGATGAAGAAGCCGCGCTGCCAGCCGGGCTGGTCGGCGAACAGGGAAAAGGCCGCGCCGGTGTTGTGGACGTGGACCAGGTTGAAGAAACCGGTGAGCGGGACGACGTCCTGGTAGGGTGCCAGCTTGGCCATCACGGCCAGCTTGGTGACCTGGTCGAGGACCAGGGTGAGGGCGGAGAGCCAGAGCCAGCGCAGACCCGACTTAGGCGTGCTCACGCTGTTCGCCCTCGCCGTACAGGTTGCTCACGCAGCGGCCGCACAGGCCGGGATGGGCCGGGTCGCTGTCGACATCGGCGCGCACATGCCAGCAGCGCTCGCACTTGGCGTGGCCGAGCGCCCCGACCTCGACCCGCGTTTCCCCGCTGGCCTTGTCGATCTTGGCGGCCGAGGTGATGGTGACGAAGCGCAGGTCGTCGCCCAGGCTGGCCAGGAGGTCGTAATCGGCGTCGTCGGCCAGATAGGTGACGTCGGCCTGCAGGGACGAGCCGACCTGGCCACCAGCGCGCAATTCCTCGATGCGCTTGGTGGCGAGGCCGCGCAGCTCGCGCAGGCGCGCCCAGCGGGCCAGCAGCGCGTCCTCGTCGGCCTGTTTGGGGACGTCGTGCCAGACCGCCAGGAACACGCTGTCGGCCTTGCAGCTGAGCGCCCAGACCTCCTCGGCGGTGAACGACAGGATGGGCGCCATCAGCCGGGTCAGGGTGTGCAGGATGTGCCAGAGCGCGGTCTGGGCCGAGCGGCGGGCGCGCGAGTCGGCGCCGGCGGTGTACAGGCGGTCCTTCAGGATATCGAGGTAGAAGGCGCCCAGGTCCTCGGAGCAGAAGTGGTGCAGGCGCTGCACCGCGCTGTGGAAACTGTAGACGCGGTAGTCGGCCAGGACCGCCTCCTGCATCTGCCGGGTCAGGGCGAGGGCGTAACGGTCGATCTCCAGCCATTGCTCGGCCGGCAGGCCGGCGTCGCCCATCACGAAGTCGGCGGTGTTGGCGAGCAGGAAGCGCAGGGTGTTGCGGATGCGCCGGTAGGCCTCGACCACGCGCTTGAGGATCTCGTCCGAGATGGTCAACTCGCCCGAGTAGTCGGTGCTGGCCACCCACAGGCGCAGGATCTCGGCGCCCAGGGTGTCGGACACCTTCTGCGGCGCGATGACGTTGCCGGTCGATTTGGACATCTTCTTGCCCTTGCCGTCGACCACGAAGCCGTGCGTGAGCAGGGCCTCGTAGGGGGCGTGGCCGTCGGTGGCGCAGCCGGTCAGCAGCGAGGACTGGAACCAGCCGCGATGCTGGTCGGAGCCTTCGAGATAGAGGTCGGCCGGGTGCTTGAGGCCTTCGCGTTCCTTGAGCAGGCAGGCGTGGGTGACGCCGGAGTCGAACCAGACGTCCAGGGTGTCGCCGGCCTTCTCGTAATCGTTCGCGTCGGCGCCCAGCAGTTCGGCCGGGTCCAGGCTGAACCAGGCCTCGATGCCCTGTTGCTCGACGCGCCTGGCGACTTCCTCGAGGATTTCCTGCGAGCGCGGATGCAGCGCGCCGGTCTCCTTGTGCATGAAGAAGGTGATCGGCACGCCCCAGTTGCGCTGGCGCGAGACGCACCAGTCCGGGCGGTTCTTCATCATCGCGGTCAGGCGCTCGCGGCCCCAGGCCGGGAAGAATTCGGTGTCCTCGACCGCCTGCATGGCCTTGGCGCGCAGGCCTTCCTTGTCCATGCCGATGAACCACTGCCGGGTGGCGCGGAAGATGATCGGGGTCTTGTGGCGCCAGCAGTGCGGGTAGCTGTGCAGGATCTTTTCCTCGGCCAGGAGGTGGCCGTTGTCCCTCAGGATCTGCATCACGGTCTTGTTGCCGGCCCAGATGCTCTGGCCGCCGACGAGGGGGGTGTCGGCGTAGAACTTGCCATCGCCGCCGACCGGGTTGGCGACCTCGAGGCCGTACTTGAGGCCGGCGATGTAGTCGTCATGGCCGTGGCCGGGCGCGATGTGGACCAGGCCGACGCCGGCGTCGGTGCTGACGAAGTCGGCCAGGATCACCGGCACCTGGCGGTCGTAGAACGGATGCTGGAGCTTGAGGCCTTCCAGGGCCGCGCCCTTGACCTGGGCCAGCGTCTCCACCGCCTCGAAGCCGTAGCGCTTGATCGCCGCCTCGGCGAGGTCGCGGGCCAGGATCAGCAGGCCCTTGGGCGTGCGCACCAGGTCGTAGGTCAGGTCCGGATGTACGGCTACCGCCTGGTTGGCCGGCAGGGTCCAGGGCGTGGTGGTCCAGATCACCGCGTAGGCCGGGCAGTCGCCGTCGGCGGGCAGGCCGATCCGTTTGGCCAGGTCGGCGCAGTCGGCGACCGGGAAGGCGACGTCGATGGCGGGCGAGGCCTTGTCCTCGTATTCGACCTCCGCCTCGGCCAGGGCCGAGCCGCAGTCGACGCACCAGTGCACCGGCTTGGCGCCCAGGTAGAGATGGCCGTTCTTCTGGATCTTGCCCAGTTCGCGGATGATGTCCGCCTCGAAGCGGAAGTCCATGGTCAGGTAGGGGTTGTCCCAGTCGCCCAGCACGCCCAGGCGGATGAAGTCGAGCTTCTGGCGCTCGACCTGGCTGGCGGCGTATTCCCGGCACAGTTCGCGGAACCGGGCGGCGGGGATGTCCTTGCCGTGGCTCTTCTCGACCACCAGTTCGATGGGCAGGCCGTGGCAGTCCCAGCCCGGCACGTAGGGCGCATCGAAGCCGTCCAGGGTGGCGGTCTTGACGATGATGTCCTTGAGTATCTTGTTCACCGCGTGGCCGATGTGGATGTCGCCGTTGGCATAGGGCGGGCCGTCGTGGAGGACGAACAGGGGCCGGCCCTTGGCGTTGGCGCGCAGCTTTTCGTACAGCTTCTTCTCGCGCCACTGGGCGATCCAGCCCGGTTCCCGCTTGGCGAGGTCGCCGCGCATGGGGAAGGGGGTGTCGGGCAGGTTCAGGGTGTGTTTGTAGTCGGGCATTTTCTGCTTAGTGGCCTAGAGCCGTGGGTATTGGGTGTTGATAGGGGGTTTGGCCGGGGGCGCCCGGCAGCGCATTACTTTTCTTGTGCGGCCAAGAAAAGTAACCCAAAGAAGGCCGCCCCGCATCCGTCGAAACCCCGTGATTTCCGGGCGCGGCCGGGCGGCGAAAGAACTCGCTTCGCTCAGACACCTTTCGCCGACTTCCCCCGGCCACACCCGAAAATCCCGGCTCCGGCTGGAGGGGGTGAAAAGCGTCGCGCAAGGAGACGATCGAGTGAAGTGGAAACGGTGGCGTGCGGTCGTTCTGCCCCTCTGAGTCGCCAATTTTTCTGCAAATGTTCGGGGGAAGTCGGCGAGCACTGTCTGAGCCCGCAGGGCGAGTTGCGCAGCCGCCCGGACGTTTGCGGAAAAATTGGGAACCCGAAGGGCGGCGAAGCGGGGTGTGTTTTCTTTGATTACTTTCTTTGCACAAGCAAAGAAAGTAATGCGCTTGCCGGGCGCCCCCGGCCTGAGCCGCTGACGAAGGCGGAAACGCATGGCCTAAGGCCGCCGAGCCGAAATCAGGCATTCAACAGCTCCCGCGCCAGTTCAGCATCCTTGCCGATCTGCGCCACCAACGCGTCGAAGTTGGGGAACTTCGCCTCGTCGCGCAGCTTGTGCAGGAACTCCACCCGCAGGTGATGCCCGTACAGATTGCGGTCGAGGTCGAACAGATGCACCTCCAGGGTCGGATTGCCGTTCGGATGCACCGACGGCCGGGTGCCCAGGTTGGCGACGCCGGGCCAATCGGGCGAAGCGAGGCCCTGCACCCGCACCGCGAACACGCCCTTCACCGGCGGCCGGTTGTGCTTCAAGAGGATGTTGGCGGTCGGATAACCGATCTTGCGCCCGATCTGGTCGCCGCCGACCACCCGGCCGGAGATCGAGTAGGGCCGGCCGAGCAGTTGCGCCGCGCTGGCCATGTCGCCGCCGGCCAGGGCCTCGCGCACCGCCGTCGAGGAGGCGCGCTGGCCAGCCGCCTCGACCGTGTGCATGGCCTCGGCCTTGAAGCCGTATTTCTCGCCATAGACCATCAGCATGTCGAAATCGCCGGCCCGGCGGGCGCCGAAGCGGAAGTCGTCGCCGACCAGGACGTAGCGCGCCTTGAGGCCGTCGACCAGGATGCGGCGCACGAAGTCCTCCGGGCTCAGGGCCGCGAAGGCCTTGGTGAAACGGCAGACATGGACGTGGCCGACCCCCAGTCCTTTCAGGATCTCCAACTTCTCGCGCAGACTGGTCAGCCGGGTCGGCGCGTCCTGCGGCGTGAAGATCTCGCGCGGATGCGGTTCGAAGGTCAGCACCGTGGGCAGGCCGCCGACCGCGGTGGCGCGCGCGGTCAGCCGGGCCAGCATGGCCTGGTGACCGAGATGGACGCCGTCGAAGTTGCCGATGGTGACGGCGTTGGGCCGAATGGCCGCCGGCCAGCCGTGGGTGATGATCATTGGGAACTATCTGCTTGAAAGGGCTGGATTTTAGCCGCCCGCGCCGGGGCGAGTCCATTCAGCTTGTCAGGCGGCCGGGCGCCTGCCGGATTGGCGCGCCTGCCCGGGTGGGCCGTTCAGTGCCTGTGCCCGTCAGGCCCGCCGCCTGAATTGATGGGGCCGGAAGCCGAGCAGCCACAGGGCCAGGAAATAACTCGTCGCGCCGGCCAGCACCAGCGCGGCGAGATGGCCGATGCGCATGCCGGTGTGATAGATCAGCCAGCGCGCCTCGTCGAGCATGCCGAACCAGAGCACGGCGGCCATCACCGCCAGGGCCAGGGCGAGCTTGCCGAGGAAGACCGGCCAGCCGGGCTGCGGGTTGAAGATGCCATGCTTGCGCAGGTGGTGATACAGGATGCCGGCATTCAGGCAGGCGCCCAGGCCGATGGACAGGGCCAGGCCGGCATGCCTGAGCTGCCAGACGAAGGCCAGGTTCATGGCCTGGGTGGCGAGCAGGGTGAACAGGGCGATCTTCACCGGGGTGCGGATGTTCTGGCGGGCATAGAAGCCGGGCGCCAGGACCTTGACCAGGATCAGGCCGAGCAGGCCGATCGAATAGGCGACCAGGGCCTGCCGGGTCATCTCGACATCGTGGCCGGAGAATTCGCCGTGGTAGAACAGGGTGGCGATCAGCGGCACGGCCAGGATGCCCAGCGCCACCGCCGCCGGCGCCGCCAGCAGCAGGGTCATGCGCAGGCCCCAGTCGAGCAGCTTGGAGTACTCGCCGGGGTCGTTGTCGGCGTAATGCTTGGCCAGGGACGGCAGCAGGATGGTGCCCAGGGCGACGCCCAGCATGCCGGTGGGGAATTCCATCAGGCGGTCGGCGTAATACAGCCAGGACACGCTGCCGCTGTCGAGGAAGGAGGCGAAGATGGTGTTGATGATCAGGGAGATCTGCGCCACCGAGACGCCCAGCGCGGCCGGTCCCATCAACTTCAGGATGCGACGAACCCCCTCGTCCCTGGGCGCCCAGTCCCAGCCCGGCAGCATGCCGAGCTTTTTCAGGGCCGGGATCTGGATCGAGAGTTGCAGTATGCCGCCCAGGAAGGCGCCCCAGCCGAGCGCCAGCACCGGCGGGTCGAACCAGGGCGCGGCGACGGCGGCGGCCAGGATCATCGCCACGTTGAGCAGGACCGGGGTGAAGGCGGGAATCTGGAACCGGCTCCAGGTGTTGAGGATGCCGCCGGCCAGGGACACCAGCGAGATGAACACGATGTAGGGGAAGACGATCCGGGTCAGCGCGACCGTGAGGTCGAACTTGTCCGGCGTGGCGGCGAAGCCGGGCGCGGAGACCAGCACGATCAGCGGTGCGCCGACGATGCCCAGGGCGGCGACGGCCATCAGGACCACGAACAGCACGGTGGCGACCCGGCCGACCAGCAGGCGCGTGGCTTCTTCGCCGCGCCGGTTCTTGTATTCCGCCAGTATCGGCACGAAGGCCTGCGAGAAGGCGCCCTCGGCGAACAGCCGGCGCAGCAGGTTGGGCAGTTTGAAGGCGACGAAGAAGGCGTCGGTGGCGGCGCCGGCGCCGAAAGTGCGGGCGATGACCGCGTCGCGCACGAATCCGAGTACGCGTGACAGCAGGGTCATGGAGCTGACCGCGGCGAGGGCTCTGAGCAGGTTCATTTATCTATTTGCGTAGGCGATCAGCGTGGCATGTTAGAACAAAGTGGGGTGGTGTCTCACTTTGAAATTTACCCCTCTTGACGGAAGGCATGGCTTTGCTACTCTCGAAGTACCATGCCTAAACGCTCAAGCAGAGGTCGTCTAGACCTCAACCAACTCGCCAAAGCAATCGTCGACGAAGTTATTGACGAGGAACCTAAGCAGCCAGAAGAACCTGAGAAGAACCCGGCAGCGGTCGCGCTCGGCCGCCTGGGTGGTCTAAAGGGCGGTGCTGCCCGCGCAAAAAAACTGACCGCTGAAGAGCGGTCAGAGATTGCGAAGAAGGCGGCTAAGGCTAGGTGGAAGAAGGACTAGCCAAGGTCTAGGCTTTGTTGAGTCCCAAATACTTTTTCAATGTACCTCTCATATTCTTCCTGACTGTTTGAAATCTGCGCAATCCCAAGCAATTGGCCTAGATGCGTACGAAGTGCTTTGACGCCAACGTCAGCAAGGAACTGATGAAGCTTCTTTGATTTCTCTCCGCTTGCTGCACGTTGCGCTTCAATCAACTTATGAATCTTTCCGTTGCTTCTGGCGAGAGGGTGATAAACGTGATCGACTGTCAGATGCTTGAATTTCCATGGCTTGTTACGCTCTGGTTTCGGTAATCTGTATAGCCTGTACCACTGATCATAGAGTTGCTCTGGAAACTCCTTTTCATATTCTCTTGCCTCTTCTCTTACGTATAGCTTGAAGGCAGTGATGACCTCTTCTCTTGTTACATCATATCCGGCTAGGGCATAAACAAGCCCCTTAATTCCGGCCTTAGCTGATGCGCCGATTACTATATGAGCTTGCTTTGCAATTCCCGCCTGACTTTCTCGAAGTTTCCCATCCGCCTCTGCCTGAACAATTGCTTTGCACACATCAATTAGTATTGTCACGTCATAGCCGTGCGTTTTGAATCTGACTTGCGAGTTCTGGCCCAGAGTAACACCTTGAAATACAATAGGATTGTCTAGTTTTTCGGCTAGTTCTGGCCCAATGTATCCAGCCATTGTTTTGCTCTTAACAAAACGTGTAAGGCGGCTTCCGCCTTCACTAAAACCGATTGCAATTCCCATACCTCGCTGACTTATGACTGCTGTTTTGTTGGCGTCGTTTAACACGTAGCAATCAACGTCGATCCCGAACTCTTCTTTGAAGTTTCCTCGGTGCGTAGCTTGCAACGGTTTATCTCCCCACCGCGCCGAAGCGGCTTTGGCCGCGATTTCGCTTCGTTGTTCTGGGCTTAGTAATTTGGCACGCGCAATACCGCCAGCAACCTTGCTGTTGTTTTTCTTATTCATGCAAGCATCTCCTTAGTTGTGATGCTTGCAAGATAGTCATGTTTAAAGAACAATGCAAGCACACGATAAAAAATATGCTTGCATAATATCCGCTCAAGCATATAATTCATTATGAACTGAATGCTTGAGGGGTTGCCATGAACCGCCTACCGATTGAGATGCGTGCACAAATCCTGAGACTGCTAGTTGAAGGCAACTCCATGCGCGCCACCTCTCGCATTGCGGATGTCTCGATCAACACGGTAACCAAGCTCCTGGTGGATGTCGGTACGGCCTGTCGTGAGTTCCATGACGAGACAATCATCAACATCAACAGCAAGCGTGTTCAGTGCGATGAAATCTGGTCGTTCTGTTATGCCAAGGACAAGAATGTCGCGCCCGAAGACAAGGAATTGCTTGGCCATGGCGATGCATACACATGGACCGCAATTGACCCTGATACCAAGCTCGCTATCTCATGGCTGGTAGGTCGGCGCGATCAGGATTATGCCGAAGCCTTCATCGGTGATCTGGCATCACGTCTGGCAGGTCGCATTCAACTGACCACCGATGGATGGGGGCCGTACATTGGTGCTGTTGAGAAGGTCTTTTCTGGCGCGATTGACTTCGCCATGCTGGTGAAGGTTTACGAAGGCGAGAACGCCAAAGGACAGCGCCGCTATAGCCCAGCAAAGTTCCTCAAAGCAGAGAAGCGCCGAATCAATGGAAATCCAGATGTGGACGAGGTGTCGACCAGCCACGTAGAGCGCCAGAACCTGAACATGCGCATGAGCATGCGCCGCTTTACCCGACTGACAAACGGCTTCAGTAAGAAGATCGAAAACCTTGATCATGCCGTCTCGCTGCACTTCATGTATTACAACTTCGGGAGGGTGCATAAGACGTTGCGGGTGACTCCGGCAATGGAAGCCGGAATTGCCGATCATATTTGGACGTTGGAAGAGATCGCTGGGCTGGTAAAAGAAGAGGAACCGAAGAAGCGCGGTCCCTACAAAAAGAATAATTCAAACTGAGACACTACCCAAAGTGGATTGAACTTGCCATGCAAATCCGATCTGGGTATGATGTCCGGCTTTCCGCATCAACCGAATATTTAGGAGTTGCCGACATGGCCAACACCGCTCAGGCGCGCAAACGCGCCCGCCAGAACGACCAGCAGCGTGCGCACAACACCGCGCAGCGTTCCGAATACCGCACTGCCGTCAAGAAGGTGCGCAAGGCCATCCTGGCCGGCGACAAGTCCGCCGCCCAGGTCGCCCTGCAGGCTTCCATGAGTTCCATGGATAGCCTCGCCGACAAGAAGATCGTGCACAAGAACAAGGCCGCCCGCCACAAGAGCCGCCTGTCCGCCGCCATCAAGGCGATGGCCTGAACTTGTCGTCGTTCCCGCGCAAGCGGGGGCCCGGTTCAATGTCACGATTCCCGCCGCGCGGGAATGACGGAAGCGCACCGAGGGGCTGATCGCCCCTTTTCGCATTTATAATTCCCGCCCACCTCAACCCCGTGGAGTTCAGGCCATGCCTCTCGATCGCGTCAGTTCCGGCAAGGACGTCCCCAACGACTTCAACGTCGTCATCGAAATTCCGGCCCATGGCGAGCCGATCAAGTACGAAGTGGACAAGGCCACCGGCGCGATGTTCGTCGACCGCTTCATGTCCACCGCGATGCACTACCCGTGCAACTATGGCTACATCCCGCACACCCTGTCCGACGACGGCGACCCGGTCGACGTCCTGGTGATCACCCCGATCCCGCTGCTGACCGGGGTGGTGGTGCGCTGCCGCCCGGTCGGCATGCTGAAGATGGAAGACGAGGCCGGCATCGACGCCAAGCTGCTCGCCGTGCCGGTCGACAAGCTGACCAATCTGTACCGCGACATCGAATCGCCGCGCGACCTGCCGGAATCGATCCTGCACCAGATCAGCCATTTCTTCGCCCACTACAAGGACCTTGAGGCCGGCAAGTGGGTCAAGATCGAGGGCTGGGTCGGCGCTGCCGAGGCCAAGGCCGAGATCCTGTCCGGCGTCCAGCGCTACAACGCCGCCGCAGAAAAACCGATGTTCTAAATAAGCGATCAGCTTTCAGCCAAGGCGCTTTAGCTGACCGCTTTAATTCATGAAACTCTGCATCGTTTCCGATTCCCACGACAACCGCCGCCTGCTCGAACACGCGGTGGAAGATGCCCATGGCCGTGGCGTCGAGGCGGTGCTGCATTGCGGCGACATCGTCGCGCCGACCACGCTCAGGGTGCTGAAACGCTTCGCCCTGCCGGTCCACGCCATCCACGGCAACAACATGGGCGACATGCACGCCATGCACCAGTTGGCCCAGGAGCCGGACAGCCCGGTGCGCTACCACGGCCAGGACGCCGTGGTGCACCTGGGCGGCCGCAGCATCTTCATGGTCCATTACCCGCACTATGCCGAGGGCATGGCGCTCACCGGCGATTACGACATCGTCTGTTGCGGCCACGACCATCGGGTCAGCGCGCGGCCGGTCGCCAACGTCAAGGGCGGCACTACCTGGCTGATCAACCCGGGCACCGTGGGCGGCGTCGGCAAGGGGCCGACCTATATCCTGGCCGACCTGGACACGCTTACTTTCGATATCTACGACGTGCCGACCGAGCCGGGCGAGGCCTGCAACGTGCGTCCGGCCAGCGTGCACGTATAGCGCATACGCCAGCCGGCCCGGTCCGGGTCAGCGTTCGCCCAGCGACTCGTTCAGGGTCTTGATGATGGGCTTGATCAGGTAGCGTCCGACCGTGTTTTCACCGGTCTTGATCTCCACCGTCGCGGTCATGCCGGGCTGGATCTCCAGATGCTCGTTCGGGCGGCCGGTGAACTTTTTCCCCATCGTCTTGACCTGCACGCGGTAATACGGCTGCTCGTTCTGTTTCAAGTCCTCGCTCAGGGTATCCGCGCTGATATAGATCAGTTTGCCGACCAGTGAGCCGTAGATGGTGTAGTCGTAGGCATCGATCTTCACGTTGGCCTCCAGGCCGGGCTTGAGGAAGGCGATGTCGGCCGGCCGCACCTTGGCCTCCACGACCAGGTTGTCCTCGTTGGGCACGATCTGCATGACTTCCTCGGTGGCCTTGACCACGCCGCCCAGCGTGGTGAAGCGCACGTTTTTCACGATGCCGCTGGCCGGCGAGCGCAACTCGGCGTGGTCCAGCTGATCCTTGCGCTGCGCCAGCGCCTGCTCGGCGCTTGCCAGGTCTTCTTCGACCTTGCCCAGTTCGGCCTGGGTGTCCTGCAGGTACTTGTTGCGCTTGTTGACGATCTGGGCTTCCAGGTCGGCGACCTGGCGCTGGATTTTCAGTATCTCGGCCATGCTGATGTCGCCGGTCTTCAGCAGCGGCTGGTTCATGTCGAGTTCCCGGCGGGCCAGGGCAAGGATGCCCCTGAGGGCGGTGATTTCCTCGTTGATCGCGGCGCGCCGCTTGCGCAGCAACAGGATCTGGTTCTCCCGGAATTGCGGGTAGGCATTGACGATGGGCGCGAACTTGGGCTCGCCGCCGAAGATTTCCGCCTGCAGGCGCGCCTGCGTAGCGCGCAACGCAGCCGACTTGGCGCGCGATTCGAGATAGGCGGCTTCCAGCTTGGTGGTATCAAGTTTTGCCAGCAATTCCCCCTTGGAGACCAGATCGCCTTCCTTGACCAGCATGTCCTGCAATACGCCGCCGTCCGGAGACTGGATGATCTGGGTGCGCGAACTCGCGATCACCTGTCCCTGGGCCCGGGTGACCTGGTCAATCTCGGCATTCGACGCCCAGATCCCGAAGATGGCCAGGATCAGCACCGCGGCCCATACCGTGAGGTGGGGGCTGTATCGTTCGTCGTCGCCGCGTCTGCTGGTCTTGCGGCCCTTGTCTTTGCGGAAAAACATTATGCAGCCTCTCCTGTGGCGGGATGGACGGCGTCGGCGTGGGCAAGCTTGGCGCGGCGCGGCGCCTGGCTGGCCAGCTTGGCGAGGGCCTCGTCTCTGGGCGCATCCAGCATGATGCGTCCCTGATCGACGACCAGGATGCGGTTGACCAGGCGCAGCATCGAGCGCTTGTGGGTGGCGAGCACGATCACCGTGTCGGAGGAGGCGTCGGCGAACATGTTGTGCATCACGAAGTTCTCCAGGTCGCCATCCATGGCGGCGGTCGGTTCGTCCAGGATCAGGATGCGCGGCTTCGCGAGCAGGAGCCGGGTCAGGCCGACCACTTGCCGCTGCCCGCCGGAAAGGCCGCGGCCGCCTTCCGAGATGGGGAGTTCGAGGCCTTTCGGATGGGACTTGATCAGGCGGTGCAGGCCCGTCCGCTCGGCGGCCGCGAAGATCTGGCCGTCGGACGGGGAGGGCAGGCCGATGGTCAGGTTCTCCCTGAGGGTGCCGTTGAACAGACGGATATCCTGGGTCAGGTAGCCGATATGTTCGCGCATGAATTCGGGCGCCAGTTGCGCCATGTCTATGCCGTCCAGGAAGGCGCGGCCCTCGGTCGGCTTGTACAGGCCGGTGAGCAACTTGATCAGGGTCGATTTCCCCGAGCCGACCGGTCCGATGATGGCGATGCGTTCACCGGGCAGGATATGCAGATTGCTCGGTTGCAGGGCGACGCTGCCTTCGACGTAGTTGAACGAGGCGCCTTCCAGGCGCAGTTCGCCATGGCATGACTCTGGAATCACCTGGCGGACGCCTTCCGCGCGATCGCGCGGCAGTGCCATCATCTCGTCCAGTCCCTGGAGCGCGGCCTTGGCATGCTGCCACTGCACGAACATCCCGGCGATCTGCATGATCGGCGCCAGGGCGCGATTGCTGATGATGGCGCAGCCCATCAGGGCGCCCTGGGTGATCAGTCCGGCACCGATGGCGTAAGCGCCGACGGCGATCAGGCCGATGTAGGTGACCCGCTGTATGGTCTGGCCCATGCTGGACGACAACATGGTGGTGGAGCGTATGCGCAGTTCCCGTTCGGCGGCGTCGGCGGTCATGCGCTGCCAGCGGTCGAGCATTTTCCACTCCCCGCCGGCGGCCTTGATCGCCTCGATGCCGTCGATGCTTTCCACCAGCAGGCCATTCTTGATGTTGGAGTCGCGCAGCTGTTCCCCGGCCAGTTTTGCCACCCGCCACTTGGCGAACAGCCCGGCCAGTATGGCAACCGGCAGCAGGGCCAGCGGCACCACGGCGATGATGCCGCCGATCAGCCAGATGACCCAGATGAAGAACAGGGCGAACGGGGCGTCCGCCATCAGGAACAGGGTGGTCGAGGTCATGAAGTTGCGCACGACCTCGAATTGCCTGATCTGCCCGGCGAAGGTGCCCACGGTCTTGGGACGGGCATCCATGCGTATCTGCAGCATGCGATCGAAGAATACGCCCGACAATTCCAGGTCGATCGCCTTGCTGGCGCGGTCGACGATGCGGGCGCGCACCTGGCTCATCAGCAGTTCCAGGCCGATCGCCAGCAGGACGCCGACGGTCAGCACCGTGAGGGTGGAATAGCTCTGGGTGGGGACCACGCGGTCGTAAACCTGCATGGTGTAAAAGCCGGTCACGAGTGCGAGCACGCTGATCAGGAAGGTCGCGACCACCGCCTCGATAAAGGGACCGCGGCGCTTGCGTATGGCGTAGAAGAACCAGGCGCGCGCGGACTTGGGCTGATCGGCCTGGCCGATGGCGGCGCCCCGCTCGGCGATTAACAGCAGGGTGTGCCCCGCACGCGTCTCCTCGGCACTGATTTCAATGAAGGTGCCGTTGGCCTCTTCGCAGGAATAGCCGCCGTTGCTCAGGGCGCCGCGCAGCAGCCTGACGGTATTGCCATCGCTGGCCACCCAGAGCGCGGGCAGGTCGCCCCGCTCGGGCAGGTCGTCGAGTTCCTCCGCGGTGCCGCCCGGGAGGGCGCCCAGCCATAACTCGATGGCCCGCTGGTCGCGGCTCATCTGTTCGATCGTGGTGCCGGTATGGCTGACCGACATCATCCCGAAACGATGCGCCGGCACGGCATAGCCCTGCAACCCGGCCAGGCGCGAAAGCAGGATGGCCAGACCATGATCGAGGAAGTGGCTGGCACCGGCCTGGTCGACCGGGAGGGAGGGCAGCGGATTATCGTCGGATGTCTGGGGTGTCATTTGGGTTGCTCAAAAATAACCGGCGTGGGCGTGCGCGATACCGAAGTCGAGACAGGCAAGGGCGGTGAGATGCACCTGGCCATTGCCCGGCATCAAGGTGCCCTGACGGCACCCTGGCGCAACCTCCCTGTTTGTCCGACTGCCTGCAGATAAGACCATGCTTGCCCTTGACGTAGTCTTACGTTTTGCAAGTGAGGAGGCAGTGAAATTGGCGGCGCCGGGCAGGTGTGATGGCCCGGTCAGTTCTGGTTGGCCGCCATGCTGCCCGGGTTTCCGGCAGGGCTCAGGCTGCTGACCGACAAGTCTCCGGTATTGATGCGCAGCCGCAGTCCGGCCAGAACCCCGGCCCACTGCGTGTCGACCAGCGAGTTGCGCGCCTGGATGGCTTCGCGTCGGGCATTCAGCACATCGAGCCAGGTCTTTCTGCCGGCGGAGTATTGTCGGACGAAGGATTCGTATACCTCGCGTGTCGAGGCAACCAGTTCGTGCAATACCGCGGTATCCGCCTGAGCGGACTGCACCTGGTTCCAGTCGGCCCGGATGCTGTCGACGATATCCTTGCGGGTGGCCTCCCGGCTCGACATGGCGGCATCCCGGCGCGATTCCGCTTCATGCATCGAGGATAGGGCGGAGAGGCCGCCGCCGGGCTGAAAGGTCAAGGCCAGATAAGTAATGCTGCCTGGATAGTTGTCACCCCAGAACCGTTCATGGCGCGCCGACAGCATCGGCAGCATGGTGGCCTTGCGGGTCTTGATTTCAGCCTCGGAAACATCGGTTTCCGCGCTCATGCGCTTTAGCTGGGGCGAATACTGCAAGGCGGCATCGACGGTGGCCGGGAGATCGGAACTGGTGGTCAGTTCGATCTTGGGAACCTTGATTTCCGCGATCGGATGTCCGACGACCTGTTCCAGGTCGGCCTTCGTGTTGGTGGCGGAGACCTGAAGCTGGATGCGTTCCGACTGGGCCTGCTGCAGACGGGCCTTGGCGGCGACCACCTCGCTCGGCGAGCTGACCTGTTGCGCGCTGCGGCGCTCGATCAATTCAAGCAGGCGCTGATGCTCGGCGATGTTTTCATCGGCCGCGTCCAGCCGGGACTGCAGCCTGACCAGCTCGGTGAACAGGGATGCGGTGCGCGTCAGGACCTTTTGCTCCGCTTCCAGTACGCCGTCCTCGGCCGCCTCCACCTTGGCGGTATTGGCGTCGATGTCTGCCGTGATGCGACCGCCCGTCCACAGGGGCTGATCGATGCGGATGGAGGTGACGGACTTGCCTCCGGCCTGGCCTGCCTGCGATTGTGCCGACAGGGCCGGAAACCGCTGCCACTTCGAAGTCTCCAGGCTGCTGCTGGCGGCAGCCGATTCATTTTTCTTGGTGGTTACGGAAGGATGCGTGCTGGCCGAGGCAAGCAGGGCTTCATCCAGGGTCAGGGGCGCACCCTGCGCCAGTTGGCAGCAATCGATCGACATGATGGCAAACAACACCAACGCTTTGGACAGTGGATTGAGCATGAATGTCACATTTCAGGTTCAAGGTTGGATGTCTTGGCAGGGGCCTGTTTTTTTGTATGCACCCGGCTAACCGTCGGTAAATTAACACCATTGAACAGGTGTTGCCAATTACATACAGGTAATATTTGGCGGGAGTGGTATTTTGGCTGTCAGGGGTGGTGTTTCTTCATGAAAGTATGCTAGCTTGACAAAAAATTTCGTCAGCCAACCCGGTTTTGTTCTGTCTGCACGATCTGGTCCAAGGGGGGCCTGAACCAAATGAAAATTGTCCTAAGCCAAGCTTTGCGATACCGAACACTCTCGTCGCCTTCGGCAACTTGATCCGTTCCTAATCGTCGTCCCAGTCTTTAGATAAAACATCATTAACACTTGAAGGTCAGGAGAAAAGAATGCCAAACAAGCCAGCCTCTTCCGTCGGATCCAGCAAGGCCCCCGGACAAAAACAGGTGCAGGAAAAAGGGATTGCCAAGACTGATGCCGTGGCCGACAAGGAATTGACGTCTGCCATGGCGACCGAACCCCACCAGGCCGATGACAAGGCCTGGCTGGATGACGCTCAGCAAGCCTGGGACAAGCGTCAGGAAGAGGAAGCCAAGACCGCGGAAGCCAGCGAAAAAGGCGAGCAGGTCATCGTGGTGGCCGACGCCAGCGGCGTCACCATGGGCACCGGGGCAACGCTGATCGATGCCCCGTATTCGCGGCTCGATGACGGCAAGCTGTCCGCCGATGACGACAAGGGTGCGGCACCGTTGCCTGAAGAGGGTGGCACCCTGGGCGGGTATGGCTATGTGCCCCTGCTGCTCCTGGTTGGCGTGGCGGCGGCGGCGGGCGGCGGCGGCGGTGGCGGGTCTCCCGCCGATCCCTATGAGTTCCACGTCTACTCCACCGAGGATCCGGATGGTCATCGGACCGAAACCGTGGTCGAGAACCCGACGCCGAATTCGACCCAAAACGGCCCCGGTCCCTATGACAAGGTCCTGATCCATGCCTTCAACCAGGGCGACTCCGCGATTTTGTCGAGCGACGTGGCCATCGACCTGCTTGATGGCAGCAGCCACCACATCGAGGTGTGGGCCCAGGGCGATTCCTCCCTGGCCAGCGGCGACATCATGGTCCACGAAAACATCAACGGCGCGGTGGACGTCAAGGCGACCGGCGTCAGTTCCGACGCCGAACTGCATATGTCCAACAACTCCGCCGATACGGATAACTACTACACGGACGACGTCACGGTGAGTTCCGTGATGTCCGTGTCCGGCGGCTTCAACGTCGACGCTACCGGCGACAGTTCCGATGCCCATCTGCACATGGGCGTGGACGCCTACGTCTCGAGCGACACCGTGTCCAATGATGCCAGTCTCACGGTCGAGGCGGCCCTGACGTCCGATGTCACCGTCGAGGCGTCCGGCAAGTCCAGCGATGCCAGCGCGAGTGTCGACGTGACGGCAGAGGCTTACTCGGTCAGTGTGAGCGGCGACCTGACGGTCAACGCGGACCTGAATGGCGACCTGTCCGCCACCTCTACGGGCCATGACAGCCACGCCACGGTTTCGGCCGATGTCTCGGCCGATGTCTGGCATGCCTGGACCAGCAGCGACCTGACGGTTGAGGCCGGCATGGCGGGCGCCCTCACGGTCGACGCCGATGGCAAGTCCACCGATGCGAACGTCGACCTGGATGTCGGCGCCCGCATGGAGAGCAGCGACGTGCGCGGTTCGGCGGACGTCTCGGCGCACGTTTCCGGTGCCATGAAGGTGGATTCGGCCGGTGAGGACAGCCAGGCTCAACTGACGGTGAATTCCCTCGCCTCGGCCTATTCGAGCGATGTCGGCGCTGACCTGACGGTGAACTCAGGGGTGTTTGGCAATCTCTCGGTGACCGCCGGCGAAAGCGGCGATGCGAATGCCAACGTGAATGTCATGGCCAAGGCAATCAGCAACGACGTGGCCGGCAACCTGACGGTGTCGGCGGACTATGTCGGCGACGTCACGGTGCGGGCCGAAGGCTATAGCAGCGATGCCAGCGCCCATATCTATGTCCAGGCCAGCGGCGATGTCGTGTATCGTTCTGGCAGCACGATCAATGGCGACATGAAAATCTCGGCCTCCGTGTCGGGCGACCTGTCGGTGACGGCGGCGGCTCATAACACCAGCGCGGACCTGGAAGTGGATGTCCGGGCCCATGAGATCTGGACGGATATGCTGGACCCCTCGGCCAGCACGCTGACCGTCGAGGCCGCCCTGTCCGGCGATGTCCACGCGACCGCCCTGTCCGCGGACAGCGACGCCTACGCGAGCATCGGAGTCTACGCACAGGGCGAGGACAGCAGCGTGAGCGGCGACGTGCATATCAGCGCGCACCTGACCGGCAGCCTGTACGCCATGGCGTCGAGCGATGTCATGCTGTCGACCGCAGACGCTCATGCGCTGGCCATGTCGTACGCCGCCAACGCGACGATCTCGGGCGATGTCTCGGCCAGTGCGCGCGACATGACGGTCAACAGCAGCGACCTGAACGTGAATGCCCACGCCGAGGGCGGTCAGACGGTTTCCGCCTATAGCTCGGGCGCGGCCAACATCGGCCTCAACGTCGACGCCCAGTCGTCGCGCGACACCGTCGACAACCAGCTGAACGTCAGCGCCTCAAGCTACGGCGATATGCATGTCACGGCCTCGAGCGATTACAGCCATGCCGACCTCCATGTCGGCGTGGCGGCCAGTTCCTATTGCGACGATGTCGGCAACAATCAGTCTATGGACTCCTTCCTGACGGTGGATGCCTTCCTGCTGGGCAACATGGATGTCCTGGCCGTCGACGGCGCCAGCGCCACCGGCGCCTTCGATGTCTCCAGCAACGTCGATAACGCCAACGTGACCGATGGTGACTTGTCGGCATTGGCGACCCAGTCAGGCAACCTGTCCGCCATGGCGTCTGGCGTGATGCCCTTGGACGTCTTTACCGCGCAGATCCTGCCCAACCATAGCGTTGCCTCGGTCTCGGGCGATGTCACTGCCCAGGTGACCGACTCGCTGGTCTCGAACGAGCTGTACGTAGATGCCTACAGTTACGGCGACCTGACGGTTTCCGCGGACGGCAATGCCTCGGCCGCTATGCACCTGGGCGTCACGGCGTTCGTGTCCAACGATACCGTGTACGGCTCGCTGGATGTCAACTCGGCTGCTTCAGGCGCGATGTTGGTGATGGCGTCGGGCGATTACAGCAACGCCGAACTCCATCTCGGCGTCGATGCCCACGTCATCGATATGACTGTCTGCGACGACGTGAACGTGACCGCTGCCCTGGGCAACGGCGCGATGAACAACACAATGAATGTTGCCGCCGCCGTTTCGAGCGACGCCACGGTGACCGTATATGCCGGGCTCAGCGCCAACGCCAACGCCGATGTCTCGGTGAACGCGGACTTGTCCAGTATGACCGTGGGCGGCCACCTGTCGGCGGATGCCTACCTGGCGGGCGGCCTGGCGGCGTTCGCGGGCGTCTCGGGCGATGCCTCGATCTCGGCCGACATCAGCACCCGCGTAGACAATGTTTCGACCGGCGGCAGCCTGGATGCCTTGGCCATCGAACAGGGCGGCGCCCAAGTGCATGCCGTTGGCCATGACAGTTGGGCCTCTGTCGACCTGAGTGTCGGCGCGCAGGTTAGCGACACGACCACCGGCGGCAGCCTGGAGGTCGCCGCGGCCACCGTGTACGGTGATCTGGTGGTGACGGCGGACGGCGCCGGCAGCAGCGGCGTCCTCAATGTCAACCTTGATGCCACGGCCTACTCGGTGGATGTCAGCAATGACGCCTGGATCGGCGCCATCAACCTGGACAGTCTGTCGGTCGATGCCAGCAACGGCGGCGACGCCCAGGCCTATCTGGATGTGACCGCCTCCCTGGAATCCGCAGATGTCCAGGGTGACGTCTGGGTGGTGGCCTCGAATAACTGGCTGCCGGCAGGGACGCCTGTGCCTGTGATGTTGGCTGGAAACTCGATTAATGTCAGCGCCACCGGCGCGGGCAGCATGGCCAGCGCCGATATCAGCTTCAGAGCCAGCGCCATTGCGGGTAGCGTGGACGCCAGCTTGAACGTGAGCGGTGAACTGCATGTCGTCGCGGCGGCGTCCACCGACATCACGGTGACGGCCAGCGCAGGCGCCTCCGCGTACCTGTCCATGAACTTGCATGCCCAGGCCACCTCGGCCGACGTTTCGGCTGATGTCTACGTCAATGCCGGCCTGATCGCCCAGAATGGCGTGCTGGTCTCGGCCAGCGGCGACACCAGCAGCGCCTACATGGATTTGAACATCCGCGCCAACGCCTCCGATGTGTACTCGACTGTTGGTTCGGTCGACGTCTTCGCCGGTATCTCCGGGGATATCCAGGTCACGGCCCTGGCCGGCGCCAGTGCGGACATGTACTTCAACGTCTCGGCCTCCGAGTCGAGCGATATCTGTGGCGATGTCTATGTCTCCGCCGGTGTCGAGGGCAACCTCTCGGTCCATGCGGACGGCACCGGCAGCTTTGCCTTGATGTCCGGCGACGTGACCGCCAACGAGTACTGGCCCAGCACTTTGTCGGTCGCGGGCATCTCCGGTGACCTGAGCGTGACCAGCAGCAACGGCGGCATCGCCCACATGAACCTGTATGTCTACGGCGAAGACTCGGCGTCCTATCAGGGCAGCGTGGATGTCACGGCGCACAACGGGGGTACTTCCGAGTTGAAGCTGTCCATATCCAGCGATTTGTCGGCTAACTTCGATGGCCACGTCAGTATCGACGCCAGCGGCGCTGGCAGCTTTGCCAACGTGCGAGTCGACCTGGAGGGGTGGAATTCCCGGTACTCCGCGGACATGTCGATCAGCGCGACGGATCACGCGATCTCGACCTTCACCCTGTTGTCGGGCGTGAGCGTGGATATCACCAGCTCGGTCGACGTGGTGACGGACAATACCAGCACGGTCAATTTCAACATCGAGCACCTGGACAACGGCGATTCGCTGTCGTTCAACCTGACCGATGCACCCAGCAGCACGGGCGGCCATTTCAACTTCAGCCTGCTGAATCCGTTCACCTACGACAACGATGACACGAACAGCGCCGATATCGCCTGGGTCAACATCGATGGCTTCGCGGAAGGCTTCGGTACCGCGGCCGACCTCGATACCATCAAGTTCGATGGCACCGTGCCCTTTGCTGCCGGCAACACCTGGTACGACGCAACCACTTACACGGGACTTGGTGCGGCGGGCGCTTTCCTGGCCGATGCAGCCAGCGTGATCGGTAATGCAAGCACGGACATCCTGTACGTCTATGGCCAGGTCGGCAACGATACCTACATCGCGGCGGACTTCGACGGCACCGGGGTGACCTATGTCATCGACCTGGTCGACTATGAGGCAGCGCTGTTCAATCCCGCGCAAATGATCGTCTGATTTGAGCTTGTCCGTTGAAACATCCGTACTCTCGGGTACGGATGTTTTTTTTTGAGGAGACGATTTGTTGAGCACCAAGGAACCCATGCCGGCCAAGGCCAAGGGGGGTGAATTCAGGCACCCCATGCTGGACCAGGCCCGCAAGCTGGCCCAGGAAGGCCGGCCGGAGGAGGCCGCCCAACTGCTGGTGACCCTGGCGGAAAAGGTCAAGCCGTATGAAAAGGGTCAGCTGCTTGCATTTGCCGCGGACTTTCTCTGTGTCTCCGACCGCGACCGCGCGGCCGGCCTGGCCGAGGAAGCGACCCGCGCGGCGCCGGAATTGCCCCAGGCCTGGATCGCACTGTCCAATGTCCTGCTGGAGAAGCGGGACCGCAACGGGGCCATCGCGGCGGCCTTGCATGCCCTGGATCTGCCGAAGATCAACCCGGCACAATTGGCCAACCTGGGACGGCAGTTATCCCGCCTGGGCCAGGACGCAAAGTCGCTGGAGGCGGTCAAAAAAGGCTACGAACTGTCCGGCCGGGCGCTCAACCTGGCCCCGCCCACCCTGCGGGTGGCCCTGCAGTACGCCGATTGGGACCTGTCCGGGCAGATCACCGCCATGCTGGCCCGCGAACATGCGCACGGCAAGACGGCGCAGATTGGCGAGACGCCGCGCACCCATGTGCTCTGGTGCGGCGACGACGCCACCAATATCGCGGTGATCAGCAATTTCGCCGAAAAGACCTTTCCGGCGCGGCCTCCGCTGGTCCAGAAACCCTGGCCGCACGACGGCAAGCGCAAGCTGCGCGTCGGCTACCTGTCCTATGACTACCGGGATCACGCCACCTCGCTGCTGGCCATGGGGATGATGCGGCACCATGACCGCGACCACTTCGAGTGGTATGGCTACTGCACCAGCTTCGACGACGGCTCGGCCATGCGGCGCGACATCCTGTCCCGCTTCGACAAGGTGAGGACCTTCAACAAGGTCAGCGACATGGACGCCGCGAAACGGATTGCCGCCGACAAGGTGGATATCCTGGTCGACCTCAACGGCCTGACCGAGGGCACCCGCCACGGCATCCTGGCATGGCGCCCGGCACCCGTACAGATCGGCTACCTGGGTTTCCCGGGCACCGTGGGCGGCCGCTTCGTCGACTACATCATCGGTGACGAACATACCGTGCCGCAAGGCGCCGAGGCCCTTTATCCGGAGCATGTGATCCGGCTGCCGCACACCTATCAGATCAACGATTACCGGGCCCGCTACCTGCCGCCCCGGCCCGCGCGCCGTCCCGAGGGCCTGCCGCCGGCCGGGGCGCCGGTGCTCGGCATGTTCAACAACGTCAACAAGCTCAACCCGGAGGTATGGGGCGCCTGGATGAAGATAATGGCCGCCGTGCCGACGGCCGTGCTGTGGCTGCTGCAGCCGGGCGATCTGGCGCGCGAACACCTGGTCGCAGCCACCCGCGCGGCGGGGATCGATCCGGCCCGCCTGATCTTCGCGCCGAGAATGAAGCAGGAGCCCCATTTCGCCCGCCTGCAGTATTGCGACCTGATGCTCGACCCCTGGCCCTATGGCGGCCATACGACCACGTCGGATGCCCTGTTTGCCGGGGTTCCCGTACTGGCCTTGCGGGGCACCAATTTCGCCTCGCGGGTGAGCGGCGGGCTGCTCAGGGCCGCCGGCCTGCCGGGACTCGAGCAGGCGGACATCGCGTCCTATATCCGTCAGGCCGTGCATTTGCTCAACCACCCTGATGAGTGCGAAAAGATCAGACGCTACCTGCTGCGGAACCGGATGCGCCTGCCGCTGTTCGATGCGCCGGGGCGCACCCGGCATCTCGAAGCGGCTTACCGCGAGGCCTATGTTCGGGCACTGCGCGGGCAACCGCCGAGTCACCTGACGGTACGCGAAAAACGCAAGCCCGCGCCCGCTGCCGGGCCGCTGGACGCCGGAGGGGAACGATGAGCCCGATGCCCGTGCAAGAGGCCGGAAAAGACGGCAGGCAGAATCCCGAACTGGTCCTGGTGTGCGGGCCGTGGAGCAGCGGCACCACGGCCGTGGCCGGAATACTGGAAAAACTCGGATTAAGGGGTGGGGAACCCTACTTCAGGACCAATGACGCACGCACCAAGAATAGCTATGAGTCGCTGGCCTTCCGCGATTTGACCATGAGCCTGGCCTCGGAAGCGGACGTGGCCATGAAGGTACCGAGGACGGAGGCGCTGGCTGCCTTGCGCGAATTCCGCACCAGTGTGGTGGAAGGCGATCGGGGTGAAACCGGCGGCGGCGCCACGATGTTCCTGAAATACCCCTTGTCGGCGCTGCTGATCCCGGAGATCAGTCAGGTCTTCAACACCCGGCTGGTGTACGTCCTGCGTCCGGTCCAGGATATCGAAGCCACTCGGCTGCGCCGGGGCTGGAGCGAGAACCTCGGCGGCAAGGGGGCCCGGCGGCTGTACGGGGCCATGTTCGACGTCCTGATCAATCTGTCGATTCCCACCATGATCATCCGTTATCCGGAATTGTTGGCGCGTCCCATGCCGATCACGCGGCAGTTGGCGGCGTTTTCCGGGCTGCAGTTGAGTGACGCCGAGATTGAGGCGGCGGCCGGATTTGTCAGGCGTGCCGGAGGCTAGCCTATCCCACCGGGGTACAGTCTGACGAGTACGCCAGCGTGGCCGGCAAGCTTGCCGGTTGCGTAATGTCGCGCAGTTAATGAGGCCAAAGGAATGGAAAAACAGGAAAAAAAACGCGAACCGATCTTGATGCCCAGGTTGAATGCGGTGCTGGATTACATCGAAAAGCTGGATTTCGCGAGCCGGCAGGCGAAAGAAAGGTTCAAGGACCTGGACAGCTTCTGCCTCTTCGTGGGCTATCCACGCAGCGGCCATAGCCTGGTCGGCTCGTTGCTGGATGCCCATCCCGAGGTGGTTATGGCCCATGAATTGAATGCCTTGAGATGTGTAAAGGCGGGTTTTAGCCAGAACATGATATTCGAGCTGATTCTTCGGAACGTGCAATTATTCAATAAAAAAGGCCGGGAATGGACCGGTTACAACTATAAGGTCGAAGGCCAATGGCAAGGCCGCTATAGAAAATTGAAGGTCATCGGCGACAAGAAGGGCGGCAATACCAGCCTGATGCTGAAGAGCAAGGCCTTTCAGACCGCAGTGGAGCGGATCTTCAAGGTGCCGGTGAAATATCTTCACGTGATACGCAACCCCTACGACAATATCACCACCATGGCGGCAAACTCGGGCGGCGACCTCGATTTCGCGATAAATCGCTATGCCGAGTTGGCCAATATCGTCGTGGAGGTAAAGGAGAGGGGAGACCCGGCGAGGATCCTGGATATCCGACACGAGGATATGATTTCCGGACCGGCAGCCCAGCTTCAGCGTACATGCGGATTCCTGGGAGTCGAGCCGGAGCCGGATTGGCTGGCGGCCTGCGTCGCGATCGTACAGCCCGTCGCCAATAAAACAAGATTTACCAATCAGAATTGGACCAGTGAGCGGATCAAAAAGGTTGCCAGCCTGATCGCGGGCATTGAATTCCTGAAGGACTACGATTTCAATTCATAGAGGCTATGGCTTGATGTATGCAGAAGTCGATGGGCAGAGGTGATGCTTGAATAGCGTGCATGTGTTTATAATTTCGTGGCAGGGCAAGCACGAAAACAGCATGGCAATCGCTAGAACGCTTGCCGGCAGCGTCGAGCGGATCAGCATGGTCTATTCAGACCCCGATCCTCATTTAAGCCTGGATGCGCCTTGCGAATTGATTCGCACACCCAACGAGCTGTTCTGGGCCAATAAATTCAAGCACTGCGTGGATGCCTGCGATGCGGACATATTGCTGGTGATCCATGGCGATACCTCATGCGATAGCTGGCCGGGCCTGGTTGCAAGCGCGCGCAAAACTTTTTCCAGGTTTCGTAATATCGGCGCCTGGGCTCCCTATGTGGATGGGACCCAATTTACCCCTGAAGTCACCCAGATCGGTGCAATCGCCGCCAGCAGTCTGAAGGTCGTGGTGGTGAACGACGGCATTGTCTTCGCGATATCACGTCCGGTCGTGAACCGGATGAGGTCGATCAATTACGAAGAAAATATTTATGGCTGGGGGATTTCATACATGATTTCAGCTTATTGCTACGATAATAAGCTCATGGCCGTGCTTGACTCGGGCCTGCTGGTGAGACATCCGAAGGAAAGAGGCTACGACAGCAGCAAGGCCAACGAAATGATGGTGAAATTCATGCACCAGCTTGCCCCGAGCGAATATCTTCAGTTTCAGATGATCAATTTCTATCGATTCGGCAAGATGAGGTTCCGCCAACCCCAATGATGGCTGCTCAGAGATATCGTTCATGGAATTGATGGCATGATTTCACTCGTACACAAGGCTATTTTTATCCATATTCCGAAATGTGCGGGCCAGTCTGTCGAGGAGACTTTCCTCCAGGATTTGCCTGGCAGCCTGAACTGGGAAAACCACCGCCATTTGCTTTCCTGTTTCGAGAGGCCGCCCTCCTGGCCGAAGAAATTTCCGGATCGTCTGGCCCACCTTGGCGCAAGCGAATATGTCGGCCTATCGTTTGTTTCGTCTGAGTTGTGGGATGCCTTTTTCAAGTTTGCAATCGTCCGGGATCCGCTTCAGCGCATCGTGTCGATGTGGAAGTACCTTGGCGTAAACATGAGTCTGGACGATTTCATACGCCGCTATCTGCCCAAGGCGATCGAGGAGGATCACTATTTTTTTCGATCGCAGTGGCGTTACGTGATGCAAGCGGATGGCCAAAAACCGGCTGTCGATCTCATATTGCCGATGCATGACCTGTCTGCAGGATGGCAGACGGTGCAAGCGCGGTGTGGCCTGAAAGCCAAACTCGTGCACCGCAATCGTACCAGCCACAAACCGGCCCCCGCGGTTTCGGAATTTGCCAAATCGTCTATCCGGGACATCTATAGCGATGACTACGAATATCTGTCTGAATATTTTTGATGAATTGATTGTTTCGGAAACACCGGTCGGGCTTGTGCATCATGTCTGCTAGATCCGAGCGTTTCAGCCAGCATGGCTACGTGAGCAAACGCACATGAAGATTGTCGGGCTGGTCCAGTGCAAGAATGAATGGGGTCTGATTGCACTCTCGATATCGCATGCGCTGCTGAACCACGTAGACGAAGTTTATGTGCTCAATGACGCGAGCACGGACCAGACTTATCATGGGCTTGAGCACCTGAAGGCGCTGTGGGGAAACCGACTTCATATATTCAATGCCCGGGATGTCGGCTTTCGCAAGGAGGCAGCTGTCAATGTGCTGCTGCAGTTTTGTCAAAGGTCAAAACCGGATTGGGTCTACAATTTCGATGCCGACGAATTCCTGCTTACGCAAAACAATATATCTCTGCGAGAGGTTTTGCAACGGGCTGGCCCGGAAGTTAAAGCGATAAGATATGAGTTGGTAAATTACATCTCGCTACGGGATTTCGATGATGCCAACCTGAACGACTATTTGCGCTTGCGCTACAAATCCATACCGGTAATGCAGGGAAATATGGATGCAGCACGTCGAGCCGGGATGGTGTATGAAGGCGCCGCCACATTTTTTGACATGCCATTCATGACCAAACTGGTATTCAGGGCTTTTCCATTCATGTTCATCTCGAATGGTGCGCATTATGTCAGGAATTTGCGAACCGGTGACCATGTCAAGGATGCCATGACCTCTGATTTCCGGGTCGCACATTTGTCGATGCTGACCAGGAAAAAGCTGAACACGAAAATAATTATTGGCGAAACGTATGCCAGAAGGGGCGCGCCGGCGTGGCGGGGCTGGCAAAATCAGTTGATATATAAATTACATCTGGAAAACCGCCTGGATGAGTTTTGGGCCCGCCATTCGATCATGGAGGCCGGCGATTCGGTTGCCGAGGATTCTCCAAGGTATGTACTGGATGCCGAGTTGGTCAGCAATATCGGGGGTGCAGTTGCATTCCTGAAATCAGGCTTTCAGTCCGAGGATCTGTCGTTCTTCGGCAAAGATCAGATCCCGTTCGGCGAAGCGCCGGAGACCGGGGTCGGGTTCTCGGACATGATCGTTCTTGCCGATAAGCTGAAGGTGACGCTTGACAATACGAAGGCATCGGTTTGACCAAGGCGGCTGACCGCAAATGAAACCGCAGTTATTATCCTTGATTTGGCATTCTGAAGCGGTACACCAGATTACGATTGAAATAGCTGCTGTGATTGACGGCCTTTATATCGGGTATTTTCACGATGAGCCTGTCCGGTTGCTTTTTCTCGAAATAAGATAGCGCTGTTTTTACTATTTCATTGTAAAGACTGGTCCGCGTGTCGATATTTAGCTGCATTCCCGTTATGTTGTAAAGGTCATGTTTGACTGCTCGATATAGCCTGTTGATGAACACTTGCGCAAGACGGCTGTCCGTGGCGCTGTATTTCAGGCGGTCTGCGTCTGAGTGTGCCAGGGGTTCAACCAACTCCGACGGGAATCTGTTGCGGGCGACTAAATACTTGTCCAAATATTGATAGAGATCCCTGTCTTCGCCGCCCCATCCCGTATAGGCCTCGTCATAACCGCCAACCTTGAAAAAATCTGATTTGTATATTATCGCGGTGCCTTCGACATTGCTTATATTGGGCCAGGCAAGATAATAATTCGAGGCTTCTGCTTTCTCCTTGATCCAGGCCCCCAGGTCGCTTAGCAGGATGATGTCCGCATCCACAAAGAACAGGATCTCGCCCCGCGCCTGCTCGGCCCCCTTGTTTCGAGCCCTGGAGGCATTAAACCCCGGGTCATCATCAACCCGTACCACCCTGACTTCCGGGTGCGCAGCATTCAGCCAGCTTGCCGTGCCATCGGGGCAGCCATAGTCGACCACGATGACTTCCGCATGTGCTTGCTGAAGCATCCTGGGCAATGTCTGCTTAAGGTGATGCAGTCGGCCTTTGCAGGATGTGATGATGGATATCAGGGCGGGTTCGGTAGAGGCAGAGGGGCTATCGTTCATGGTGTAAGTTCTGGCTGACCTGAAGTGCGCCGAAGTGGCGCACTAACAGGGAAATCGGGCTGGATGAATATGTTTTAACCTCGTTATGAAAGCCGCCGGCATTACGATTCGTTTGCCTCGACCTTCGTGTGCGAAGGATGAGGTGACGATCAGCGACGGCTTGTGGCACGGGCGATTATTTGTTCAACTGACCGGATCCATTATGGCTAACGCGCTCGCAGGATGTCGAACCCAATAAAAAAAATCAACCCGATCGGCCGGCCTGTGATGCTGCCGGGTTATGCCTATTCACTAAGCACGCCATCGCTACAATTCGATTTGGTTGTAACCCCCGATCACGTTGCAGGCTGGTTGGCCCGGCTGAACGATTTCCTGCACGCTGCCTTTTCGGCAGCGGTTACCTCTGCGGTGACAAAACACCAGGTCGAATCCGATGGTGCGATCGAGACAATCAACACCTTGCTGTTCTGGACCTGGCAATTCCAGCAGGCCTCTGGGCTGGCCATTTTTGAACCGGGCCGCATCATTGGCGGCAAGCCTCGTGAAGGCAACTTGCGCATCGCGGTGCCAAACCTGGCGCTCAGTCCGCGCAGCACCCTGATGGTGCTGAGATGGCTGGTCAAATTGATGAACGGGGTGGCTCTGGGACAGGATCCCGGCGGCTATCTGGGGACGTTGCCGAATCTGCTCGACAAGCTGCGTCCATCAGGGCAGATCAGCACCAACGTGCCGCGTTTCCTGAAGGCGGCGCATGATCTCGGCATGCCCTATCTGGCGATTTCCGGGCAAATCTTCCAGTTTGGCCAGGGCCGGCGGGGCAGATGGCTGGACAGCTCGTTCACGGATGAAACGCCACAAATCGCCGCCAGCCTGGCTCGCAACAAGGTCAACTCGGCCTCGGTCATGCGTCAGGCCGGCATTCCCGTACCCGGCCACATCCCGGTGCATACGGTGGAGGCGGCCTTGTCAGCGGCTGAACAACTCGGCTACCCGGTCGTCGTGAAGCCGGTTGACATGGATGGCGGCTTAGGTGTGGCCGCGGGTTTGTCGAGTCCGGAAGAGGTCGCCGAGGCCTACGCCGCGGCAAGCAAGATATCCGGCAACATCCTGGTTGAAAAGCATGTCGATGGCCGCGATTACCGCCTGACGGTGTTTCGCGGTGGCTTGCTCACGGCGATCGAAAGGGTGCCGGGAGGCGTGGTCGGCGACGGCGTCAACACGGTGCAGACGCTGGTCGAGCAGGTCAACGCCGATCCGCTGCGCGGCGATGGCGCGCATGCCCCGCTCAAACGTCTGCTGCTCGACGCGGAGGCGAGGGGTTTGTTGCGGCGGGCAGGGCTGACGGCCGATAGCGTGCCCAGGCCCGGCAAGTTCATCCGCCTGCGCAGCATCGCCAACATTGCCAGCGGCGGCACGCCCGTGAGGGTGCTCGACCAGGTGCATCCGGACAACCGCGCGCTGGCCATCCGTGCGGCGGAGGCTTTGCGGCTCGACCTGGCCGGCGTGGATCTGCTGATACCCGACATCGCGGTCTCCTGGCTGGATTCCGGCGCCGCGGTGTGCGAGATCAATGCCCAGCCGCAACTGGGCGGGGTGACCTCCGCGCAGCTTTACCCAACCATATTGCGCAGCCTGGTCCAGGGCGACGGCCGCATCCCGATTGCGCTACTGCTGGGCGTCGAGCCCGGTGGCACCTGGGCGGAAGGCATCGCGGCATCGCTCGGCGCCAGGGGGATCAGGACCGGCTGGGTAGACCGCCATGGCGTCGCCGTGGCGGGCGAGCGCATCGTGGCGGGGCCGGTCGGGGCGTATGCCGGGGGAAGGATGCTGATGATGAACCGGGGGGTCGATGCCGCGGTGATATGCATCGATGATGCCGCCGTCCTGAAGACCGGACTGCCATTCGATCGCTTCGACGTGCTGCTCCTGGCCGGCCCGCATATCGCCATGCCGGGGGACAGCGGCATGCGCCAACCGGGGCAGGTCATCCGCGCCGTGTTGGGCGCGATTCTGCCGGCCTGCCGGGGCAAGATCGTCAGGGTGGCCAACTCGGGCCTGGTGGTGAATGGAAACATGGCTGGCATTCAGGCCGAGTGGCTGGCTACGCCCCTGGAACCCGGCGAGGTGGTGGAGTCGATTGCCGACGCGTTGCTTGAAACGATTGCAGGAAGGGCGGACATGCCGGACGGGATGGACCCGGCCTGAAGAATGAATTGTCGCCATCCGACCGCAACGCCCGCAGAATGTCCCGCTAATGGCCATGGATAAGCGCTTTCATGCATCGATCCCATAAACTCCTGGAATGCATCACATCGAGCTGGAAGGCCCAGGCCCTCCATGCGGCGGCGGAACTGGGTATCGCGGACTTGCTCGCGGACGGCCCGAAGACGAGCGACGAGCTTGCCGCGGCTTGCGGTGCGCATGCGCCATCGCTGTATCGCCTGCTTCTGGCATTGACCACCCTCGACATATGCACGGAGGGGCCTGACGGTGCCTTCGAACTGACCCCCACGGGTGAGATGCTCAGATCGGATGCACCGGATTCCTTGCGTGCCTGGACCATCTGGTGGGGCGAGTACTTGTGGCCGGTATGGGGCAATCTGCTGCACAGCGTCAGGACCGGCACAAGCGCCAGGAAACTATTGACCGGCGATAGCGGCTTCGGGCACCTGGAGCGGGATGCCGTTGCCGCGGCCATTTTCAACCAGGGCCTGGTCGAGCTTACCCGGCTGGCCGCCGCGAGTGTCATCCGGCATTACGATTTCTCGTCTTGCCAACGGATCGTCGATGTGGGCGGGGGCTATGGCGAACTGTTGCTTGCCATCCTCAAGGCCAATCCGGGCGTCTGCGGCAGCCTGTTCGATCTGCCGCATGCCGTGGCGGGCGCCCAGCGGCGTATCTCGGAGGCGGGATTGGGCGATCGTTGCGATGTCCAGGCCGGCGATTTTTTCGAACAGGTGCCGGCAGGCGCGGATGCGTATGTCCTGAAGAGCGTGATCCACGACTGGGAGGACGAGAACAGTCTGCGCATCCTGGCGAATTGTCGCCGGGCGGTAGGCGGGAGCGGACGCCTGCTCCTGGTCGAGCAGATCCTGCCCGACCGGCTGAGCCATGACGCCAGACATCAATCGCTCATGCGCAGCGACCTCACGATGCTGGTCGCCCACGCCGCCCGCGAGCGCACGGAATCCGAATATCGCCGCCTGCTGGATGGCGCGGGTTTCCGCGTCACGCGGGTGATCGCGACCGATTCGACCTTCAGCGTGATCGAGGCCGTGGCGGCTTAGGCGCCGGCGCCTCGCGCCGCCCATCGCGCGGCGCGCCTGAGCAGCGTGCTGACGGTGGGGTGGGCGAGGACGTCCAGGCTATGGCCCAGCGAGCAGTAAAACACCCGCCCCTTGTCCCAGGACCGTTTCCATGCGATCGGCATCGCGACGCCGGAAAGCCAATGCATTTCGGCACCGTCGATGGCGGTCGTGGCCAGCACCTCGACGGCCGGGTCGATCAGCAGATAGTACTGTTCCGACTCGATGGAAAAGTCGGCCAGACCGTCAACCAGCGGGTCATTGCCGGTAAACCGGACCGGGTAGGTGATGTAATTGCCGCCCGGGTGGGCCACGAATTGACCGCCGAGCATGAGTTTGTGCGGCCGGCTGTCGAGGAAGGAACTGGCATTGCCATGCCAGGCCAGCAGGCCAAGGCCGCCGGCCACGGCGTCGAGCAGCGCTTTTTCCTGAGTATCTTCGAGTTCGCCGAAGGTCCAGACCGGCAGCAACAGGTCGAAGTCGTTCAACGCCTCGGGATTCAGCATGGCCAGGTCTCGGGACCGCGTGACTTCGAAGTCGGCCAGGATTTCCCGTTCGGCAAAATCCGCGATGCGGTCCGGATCATGCCCTTCCCAGCCGCCATGCAGCAGCAAGACGCGTCTGGCTTTATTTTGCTTTCTCATCGGTTCCGCCGTTGCAAGACAATGGTGGGGCAGCGCTCGCCAAGCAGGTAGGTCGGTGTGGTGAACGAGACCAGCTCGAACCCTCCGGGGGCCTGGCAAAACAGGCGGCAGACGGTATCGGGATCAAGAAAATGATAGCGCGCCGTGCTGTCGCGATAGCTGTTGATCGCCAACAGGTGTTCCAGGGGCCATCCGAGTCGCCCGGCCAACTGCTCGAAGTCCCGGGCGGCATGGTGGATCGCCCGCCAGACCTGGCCGAGTTCCACTCCCTCCGAGGCGCTTTCCTGCATCGCCATGCCCAGGCGGAGCTTCAATATGTTGAGGTTGGGAATGGCGCCGCCGAGGAAGTCGCTGAGTACCTGGTCCGGCTCCTCCCGGGCCGAAGTCGGCGCGAACAGGCGGAAAACGCAAAGCCCGCCGGGTGCCACGATGCGCTTCATCTCGCTGAGGAAGGCAAGATGCCCATGCGGATGGGCGACCAGATGAACGCCGCCATCGCAAAGCACGATATCGCGCGAACTTTCCGGCAGCGGCACGGCGGTCCAGTCGGCGCAGATTACCGCTTCGCGCGGACCGGGCCACACCGCATCGATCATGCCCCGGGTACGGTCGATCGCCATCAGGTGGGTCCCGGTCGGCCAGGGCAGCCGGTACAGTTCCGGGGTGACGCCCAGGATGAGCGCGCGCGGCGGGCCGTTCGCGCCGGCCCATGCGGCTATGCCCTGGATGAGGGGGAGGAGATCCTCGGCCGCGGGGCGCAGTGGCGGGCCGACCTGCGACCATAGACGGGCGATCTCCGGCCAATGCGAGATGTCGGCGGGGTTGTCTGGCCAGGTGGGCAGTGCTGTGGCCGGGTCGGAGATGGAGGAGGTCATGCCCTGGAAATGTCTTGATTTGTTCCTGGTCGCGGATGGTTGCCCGATGGAAAGGGCCCCAATATCCTGGTGCGGAATGGTCGCCGGCTTGGCCTGAACCTCAGGGGCGACCGTCCCGTAAATCGATCCATGAGGTCGATGGTATTATCTCAGCGTATTGGATATTGCAGTTCCTAGGCAAGTGCGGCGACCATGATCCCGGACCTGTCAGGCGGCCTGGAACAGCTCGGAGGCGTTCTGCCGGAATGTTTGCCGCTTCTCAGCCAGGGACGCGGCACAACTGCGTAATGGGGGGCGGTCGGCATGCTGATTGAGCACCTGCAACGGCTGGCGTATCGGCACGGCCGGGAGATTGCGGTCATCGACGATGACCGCCGGGTGACCTTTGCCGAACTCTGGCAGCAGGTCGATGCGCTGGCCGGGCAGCTTGGCCGACAGGGCTTGGTGCCTGGGCAGTGCGCAGGCATTTCGATCAAGCCTGAGTTCAGGCACTTCCTGACCTCGCTGGCGTTGATGCGCCTGGGCTGTGTCCAGATTACCCTGCCCACCTATGAATCCGCACAATATCGCAAGGCCCTGGCCGAGAAAGCCGGCGTCCAGGTACAGCTGATCGATTTGGCCGAACACGCGCTAGCCGATTTCGCGGCCATCATCCCGGTATATGAATTCGACCAGGCCGGTCCCGCCGAACACCGCCTTCCGAGTGACGAGGCCGCCTGCATCTATTTCGTCACCTCGGGCACCACGGGCAAGCCGAAGCTGATACCCCTCAGCCAGCGCCAACTGTTCCAGCAGGGCACGAACTGGCAGTACCCGCCCGGCCAGGAAATATTCTGGCGGCCAACTCCGATCGAATACAACAATTCCAAGCGCCAGCGCCTGTATAACCTGGTCAGCCGATCGACCAACATCTTTCTCGATCCGACCGGGCGCGACATGCTGGAGGTCGTCGAGCACCATGGCGTCACGCGCTTGAACCTGTCGGTGATGCAATCACGTCATCTGCTGCAGAATCTGCGGGCGACTTCGCGGCGCCTGCCGGATTTCTGCCAGGTCAGGATCGGGGGATCGGCGGTAAGCCCGGACCTGCGTGCGGCCCTGGTCCGGGACCTGACGGCCAATCTGCACATCACCTACGCCACCTCTGAGTTCGGCTCGATTGCCACCGCGGGCCCGGGGCACCATTTCGACCTGGAGATCACCGGTGTCGTCCACCCCGGGGTCGATCTGCGCATCGTCGATGATTCCGGCAACGTGCTGCCTGCCGGCCAGGTGGGGCATATCGAGGTCAAGGGCTCGGGCATGGCGGATCATTACCGCGACGACGAAGCCGCCACGGACATCGCGTTCAGGGGGGAGTGGTTCCATCCCGGCGACATGGGCCATCTTTCCAGCGCCGGGCTGCTCTATGTCTCGGGGCGGGCCGATGACATGATGAGCCTCGCCAGCATCAACATCTTCCCCTCCGAGATCGAGGCCGCCTTCGCCAGCTACCCGGGTTTGATCGAGTGCGCCGCGTTCGCCTTGAAGTCGAGCGCGTTCGGAGACATCCCGCTCCTGGCCATCGTCGGAAGCGACGAGCTTGACCTGGCCGCAATGTCCCGTTTCGGACGCGACAGGCTGGGTTTGCGGGCACCCAGGAAGCTGTTCAGGGTGTCCGCCCTGCCCAGGAACCGTGGCGGCAAGGTATTGAAGGATGAATTGCGCGCGCTGTTCGACCAACAGATAAAATGAGCCATGACCGCCGACCCTGAAGGATATTTCCGTCTCGTCGCCGAAGCGATCGAAAGCTGTTCGCTACCCTCCGTCGGCGGCGACCGATTCCGCTTCGACCCGGACCTCCACGGGGAATCCGAATTCGCGTCGTTCGGCTTCGACAGCTTGACGACCATGGAGTTTTGCATCGCCATCCACTGTTCGACCGGCGTCGAACTCTCGCTCGGGGACGTGGCGCGCTTGCAGACGCCGAGGGCGATCACCGAGTATCTGACCGCACGGACATGAGCGGATATCTCGCGAAGCAGATCGATATCGCCAACAATCCGGCGTCGAACATCGACTACTTCAAGGTTCTGATGTCGCTCCAGGTCTACGCCTCGCCGGCCGAGTGGCGCGACTTCATCGCGGCGACGGACGGATTTTCGCGGGGTACGGCCGATTTCCGGACCCTGGTCGGCGATTTGCACAAGTTGGTATCTCGCCATGGCGAGCCCATGCAGATGTACGAGCGTGTCCACTTGAGCAATTCTGTCAGCCACTATCGCGGCAGCGGACGCCCCGGAAAGATGCTGGTCGCTTTCTGCGGCCGTGCCCAGGTGCTGTTCGGCCCCATCGCCCGGATACTGCAGCTATTTCCCGCCGAGGACTACGAGGTGCTGGTATTGCGGGACACCCGGAAACTGGGCTTCACGCAAGGGCTTTCAGGGCATTCCACCTCCTTCGTGGAAATGATCGAGAAACTGCGCAAGCAGTTCTTCGCTGACCCGGACCAGGAAATATTCTGCCTGGGCACCAGTGGCGGCGGCGGCCCGGCCCTGGTTGCCGCCACGCTGTGGTCGGCCCGGTCCGGGGTCTGTTTTTCCGGCCGCCCGCCGACCTCGTCCAGGATCTACGGCGAGTCGGCCGAGGCCCTGGCGATGGAGGATGCGTTGCGGCAGCGCCGCGACCAGGCGGGGCAAAGACTGGTAGCCGTTTATCCTGCGGAGCATGCCGAGGATGTCGCGACCGCCGGGCAACTGGCGGATATCGCCAGCGTCGAGTTGATGCCGATCGCCGGCCTCTCGGACCACAATGTCCTGCATGACCTGCATCTGCGCGGCGACTTGGCCGCCGTGTTGAGAAACACCGGGTTGGTGACGTAGCATCAAGACCGGTCGCGCGGGTACGGCTTAGCCGCTCCGGCCGCCTGCCTGGGCGGAGGCGCGGCCACAACGTGGAATGGGGGTATATCCGTGCAGCATCGTCATGGCTAATCCGGTTTTCATCTTCGCCTCCGGACCCGGTTCGGGCGGCAAGGCGCTGCAACATCTGGTGGCGTCCAGCCATGAGGTGCTGGTCTGGGGGGCTACCGGCGGCGTGATGGCGCATTTCCTGGAGGGCATGCGGAAACTCGACCTGGCGGCCAGTCCTTCCATGCGGGGTGTCCTGACGGGCATGGATGTCGACAGGTCGGCGCGGAAGACGATCGCGCCTGGCGATGACATCATGCCGTACCTCGCCGATCTGCGTTTGCCGGGCAAGCACACGCAACGGGCCTTCCGGCGGTTTTGCGCTGACCTCTACGGTGCCCCGGCGAAGGCGCATGGTTTCTCGCGCTGGGGCATGGTCGAGGCCTCGGGAACAAAATTCACCGCAGATATGCTGAGGCTGGTGTTTCCGAAGGCGAAATTCCTCTTCGTCGTCCGCCATCCATTGGACTGCCTCGGCGCGATCAAGGCCAGCCGGGTGCAGCCGCGGGACCGCTGGGGCGAGAGCGTGGCGCCCGGCCGCCGGCTGGATTGGTTCGCGGCGAACTGGGCCGCCCAGGCGGCCGAATTCGGACGCATCGATTACGGTCTGAAACTGCGCTACGAGGATTTGCTCGAAGGCAAGGTGTCGCTTGCCGAACTGAATGATTTCCTGGAAATCTCCCTGGCCGCCGAAGCCGTCGAGGCGCTGCGTTCCCGGCCGGAACTGGAACGTGGTCGGCGGGATCTGAAGCCGGATGCGATTGCCCGGCTGCTGCCGGTATTGCGGGACACGATGCTGCATTGGGGATATGAATGAATAGCCATGTTATGTATTGCCGACCTGATGTCCGTGCTTCGGCGGGGGCGGCGTTGCGTGCGCTCGGCCGTCTGCTGTTGGTCTCGGCGTGCGCCATCGGCCTCGCCTGGGCGGAAGCGCCGCCGCCGTCAGTCAAGGTCATGTCGTCCTTCGGCACCGGCTTCGCGGTCAGTTCCGAGGGCTACGTGGTGACGGCCTGGCATGTGGTCAAGGACCGGCAGCAGGTGTTCGTCGGCCCAGTGAGCGCAAACAAGTGGGTCCGTGCGAAGGTGCTCAGGGTCGACGCCGTGAACGACCTGGCGCTCCTGAAGGGACCGAAGCTCGGCCGGGGCCTGGAGGTCGCCGAGTGGTCGGACGTGCCGATCGGCCTGGAGGTGTATGCCATCGGATACCCGCGGCCGAAACTCATGGGCCTGTCGAAGAAGATCACCCAGGGCATCGTCAACGGTGATCGTCACGAGAGCGGAGACGAGGGCTTTTTCCAGTTCAGCGCCGAGATACAGAAAGGCAATTCCGGCGGGCCGGTGGTCGCGCCCGACGGCTCCGTGATCGGGGTGGTGCAGCGCAAACTCGACGCGCTCAAACTGGCCGAGCGTTCGCGCGATTTGCCGCAAAACGTCAATTACGCCCTGAAGTCCTCGGTGCTGCTGCGCTTCCTGCGCGATGGCGGGGTCGACATCAAGGCCAGGAGGGTGGATCTCACGGTCAATGCCCGGCCATTCGAGGTGTTTCGGCGGGTGGAGGACTCGGTCGTGGCGGTCATGGCGATCGACAAGCTGCCGGACAATGCCGCCGGGCAGTCGGAGGCTGCGACCGAGCTGTGGCGGTGATGCCCCGGTCGACAAGCGCGTTGCCAGTCTCCCGGGCAGGAAACGGAGCCCAATTGCCGGGAGGCCAGCATCCGGCGCAATGCCGGGGCCTGATGGCAACAGGACATGGTTTGTCCTTATTATTCATATCCTTATGCGTTTGTCCGATTTAGCGAGTCTATTCGTGCATAAGAAGTTTCGATTGCACTGATGGTCCGCTGAGGGGTCATCTCAGGTAACATTCGACCGGTTTCGCGGGGCCATTGGATTCCGGCCCCGTTCCATTTTTTTGTCTTCAACCTTCGGAGGCGACACATGACGTCTGTTGTGGCGACCAACCAGTCCATTCTGGTCGTGGGCGGCGGCATCGCCGGTATGACTGCGGCACTTGAGGCTGCGGAAACCGGTAAGCAGGTCGTGCTGGTGGAAAAGAACCCCTACCTCGGGGGACGCACCGTGCAGCTGTACCGCTATTTTCCCAAGATGTGCCATCCCAGCTGTGGCCTGGAAATCAACCTGCGCCGGCTGAAAGCCAATCCGCGCATCCAGGTGCTGACCATGGCCGAAGTCACCGGTATCTCCGGCGCCAAGGGCAACTACAGCGTCAACGTGAAGCTGGCTCCCCGTTTCGTCAACGAGAACTGCACCGCCTGCGGCGAGTGCAACAGGGTGGCGACGACGGAAGTGGCCGATGCCTTCAACTACAACCTGGGCAAGGTCAAGGCGGCCTACCTGCCGTCCGACATGGCCTATCCCCAGCGTTACGTGATCGATCCCTCGGTGATCGGTAGCGCCGAGGCCGACACCATCAAGGCCGCCTGCAAGTACGGCGCCATCGACCTCGACATGAAGGAAGAGACGGTCACCCTGAACGCCGGCGCCATCGTCTGGGCCACAGGCTGGCAGCCCTATGATGCCGAGAAGATCACGCCCTACCGTTATGGCGAGTTCAAGAACGTCATCACCAACGTCGAATTCGAGCGCCTGGCCGACCCGCACGGTCCCACCGGCGGCAAGATCCTGCGCCCGTCCGACGGCAAGGAAGCCAAGAACATCGCCTTCATCCAGTGCGCCGGCTCGCGCGACGAGAACCACCTGCGCCACTGCTCGCGCTTCTGCTGCATGGCCTCGCTGAAACAGACCAAGTATGTCCAGGAAGCCTGGGGCGACGAGGGCAAGTCGACCATCTACTACATCGACATCCGCGCCATCGACCGCTTCGAGGACTTCTACCAGGAAGTGAAGGCCAACCCGAACGTTTGCTTCGTCAAGTCCAAGGTGGCCCGCATCTCCGAGGACAAGAACGGCGACCCGCGCCTGTGGGGCGTCAACACCGAGGGCTACATCCGCTACGCCGAGCCGCATGACCTGGTCGTGCTGGCCGTCGGCATGGAGCCGTCGGTCAAGGGGGTCGACATCCCGGCCGAGGTGATGAGCGATTCCTCCGGCTTCCTGATGGCCGACCCGGTCAACGCCGGCATCTTCGGTGCCGGTTGCGCCACCAACGCCCTGGATGTGAACCGTGCGGTGCAAAGCGCCACCGCCGCCGCCCTGCGCGCGGTCCAGGTGGTCAACAAAGTCGCCCGCGCGGAGGCATGAGAAAATGGCTGAAATGAAAACCGCTGCTTACATCTGCAAGGGCTGCGAACTGGGCAGCCGCCTGGATGTCGCATCCCTGGTCAAGATCGCCACCAAGGAAGGCAAGATGGCCATCGTGCGCGAGCACGATTTCCTCTGCTCCGCCGACGGCGTGGCGCTGATCAGGAACGACATCGACAACGAAGGCGTCACCCACGCCGCCATCTGCGCCTGTTCCCGTCGTGCCAAGACCGAGGCGTTCAACTTCCCGACCGTGGCGATGAGCCGCGGCAACCTGCGCGAAGGCGTGATCTGGATCCGGCCCGACACCGACGAGGCGCGCGAGACCACCCAGGAAATGGCCGATGACTATGTCCGCATGGCCTGCGCCGAGGTGAAGGCCATGAAGGTGCCCGAGGGCAACCAGAACACCGGCACCACCAAGACCCTGCTGGTGGTCGGTGGCGGCATGTCCGGCATGACCGCGGCCATCGAGTCCGCCAAGGCCGGCTACAAGGTGGTGCTGATCGAGAAGACCGGCGCCCTGGGCGGCATGGCCGCCAAGCTGTGGAAGCGCATCCCCAACCGCGAACCGTTCAAGGCCCCGATGGACAACGGTGTCGCCGACCTGGTCTCCCAGATCGAAGCCGATGCCAACATCAAGGTCTACCTGAACGCGGTCATCGCCAAGACCTCCGGTTCGCCCGGTCGCTTCGCGGTCGATATCGCCGTCGAATCCGGCCCGGTCGTGACCGAGGACATCGGCGCCATCATCCAGGCCTCCGGCTTCACCCCCTACGACATGGCCAAGCTGCCCAATCTGGGCGGCGGCCAGGCCAACGTGGTCGACCAGCTCGGCCTGGAGGCCCTGGCCCGCGCGGCCAACGGCGGCCCGATCAAGCGCGCCGACGGCAAGGAAGTGAAATCGGTGGTGTTCGTCCAGTGTGCCGGCCAGCGCGACGCGACCAAGGAACACCTGGAGTACTGCTCCGGCCACTGCTGCGCCACCAGCGTCAAGCAGGCCATGTACTTCAAGGACGCCAACCCGGACGTCGACACGGTGGTGCTCTACACCGACCTGCGCATGCCCGGCAACAACGAGGACTTCTACCGCGCCGCCCAGAACAAGGGCGTGATCTTCTCCAAGGGCGAGGTATCCAACGTCGCCGCCAGCGGTGACGGCTGCACGGTCAAGTTCAAGGATCTGATCCTGAACGAGGAGACCAGCGCCGAGGCCGATCTGGTCGTGCTGGCCACCGGCATGGTGCCGACTACCGGCCCCGACCTGGATGCGCTGTCTGAAGCCAACCGCGCTGCCGAAAGCGGCGGCGCCGAGGCCAAGGAGCAGGTCGTCCAGATGATGTCGAAGTCGGTCCTGAACCTGGATTACCGCCAGGGTCCGGACGTGCCGCAGTTCAAGCACGGCTTCAACGACAGCCACTTCATCTGCTTCCCCTACGAGACCCGCCGCACGGCCATCTACGCCGCCGGTCCGGTGCGTCGTCCGATGGACATCGCCCAGGCCACGGAAGACGCCACCGGCGCCGCCATGAAGGCGATCCAGGCGATGGAAAACGCCGGTCTCGGCAAGGCCGCGCATCCCCGCTCCGGCGACTTGAGCTTCCCCTCGGTGCGCCTGGAAGGCTGTACCCAGTGCAAGCGTTGCACGGTGGAATGCCCGTTCGGCGCCATCGACGAGGACGAAAAGCGCTTCCCGCTGTTCAACGAATCGCGCTGCCGCCGCTGCGGCACCTGCATGGGCGCCTGCCCGGTGCGGGTGATCTCGTTCGAGAACTACTCGGTCAACACCGTCGGCGCCCAGATCAAGGCGGTCGACATTCCGGACGAGTTTTCCGAGAAGCCGCGCGTGCTGGTCCTGGCCTGCGAGAACGACGCCTACCCGGCGCTCGACATGGCCGGCATGAACCGCAATGCCTACGACCCCTATGTGCGGATCATCCCGGTGCGCTGCCTGGGTTCGGTCAACACCATCTGGATCACCGACGCGCTCAACTCCGGCTACGACGGCGTCATGCTGATGGGCTGCAAGCACGGCGACCAGTACCAGTGCCACTTCGTCAAGGGTTCCGAACTCGGCCGCTACCGCATGTCCAAGGTGTACGACACCCTCAAGGGCATGGGCCTGGAAGAGGATCGCCTGATGGACCTGGAAGTCGCCATCACCGACGTCGACACCCTGCCGCAGAAGATCAACGACTATGCGGCCCGGATTGTCGAAATGGGCATGTCGCCGTTCAAGGGCCTGTGAGGAGATAGCGATGAGCGATATGAACCAGCAAATGACGGCCAAGTACAAGAACAACTTCCTCAAGGAGATCGAGGAACAGGCCGAGATGGGCGACTGGGTGAAGATGTGCATGCAATGCGGCGTCTGCTCCGGTTCCTGCCCGACCAACTTCCACCCCGGCTGGGACCATCCGCCCCAGGAGATCTTCATGCTGATCCGGGCCGGCAAGCGGGACGAGGTTCTCAACTCGCAGTCGATGTGGATGTGCACCTCGTGCTACAACTGCTACGTCCGCTGTCCGCGCAAGATTCCGATCACCCACATCATGCACGGCATCGCCGAGTACGCCTACCGGATCGGCCGCGCGCCCAAGAACCAGCCTACCCTGCACCTGTCGCAGACCTTTTGGAACAACTGCACCAAGAACGGCCGCGTCAACGAGGTGCAACTGACCCAGACCCTGTACTTCAAGGACGGCATCGCCGACGGCATCAAGAAGGCCATGGCCATGCAGGCCGCGGCCCTGGGCCTGGTCAAGGCCGGCCGCCTGAATCCGATGGAAGCCCTCGGCGGCGGCCACAAGTGCAAGGACATCAAGGGCATCCACGCCATGCTGGCCAAGGCGAAGGAACTGGAAGCCAAGCGCAAGGGCCGTACGGCCTAAGGAGTGAATGAAGATGGCTAAGAAAGAATACGCGTTCTACCCCGGCTGTTCGTCGCAGAAGGGCGCCTCCGCCTCCAACTACCTGGTTTCGGTCGAGTCGATGTGCCAGTCCCTGGACATCAAGATGACCCAGATCCCGGACTGGAACTGCTGCGGTGCCTCCGTCAGCTACGCCGAGGCCGGCGAACTGCCGCGCCACGTCATGAATGCCCGCAACTTCGCCCTGTCCGAGCAGAACCTGCCCGAGCGGGACATCGTCGCCACCTGCGCCGCCTGCTGGCTGGGCGCGCGCGAGTCGAAGGAGCGGCTGGAGCACAGCTCGGTGCTGATGACGGACACCAACACGGCGCTCAAGGAAGCCGGGCTGAACCTCAAGGTGATCCCCGAGGTGCGCCACATGGTCGAGGTCCTGATCGAGGACCTGGGCTATGAAGAACTGGCCAGCCACGTCAAGAAGCCGCTCGAAGGCATGAAGATCGCCGGATATGTCGGCTGCCAGACCAACCGGCCGTTCGGCATCCTGGGCGAGTCGTTCGAGAACCCCATGTACCTCGACAAGCTGATCGAGACCGTGGGCGCCGAGGCGACCAAGTACGACCAGAAGGTGACCTGCTGCGGCGGCGCCCTGGCCTTCTCCGAACCGGAAAAGGCGCAGGCCCAGATCAAGGACATCATCGAGTCCGCCTACGACTCCGGCGCCGAGATGCTGGTCACCCCGTGCCCGCTGTGCCAAGCCAACACCGAGGTCTACCAGGGCCAGATCAACAAGAAGTACGGCACCAAGTTCAACATGCCGGTGCTCTATTATTCGCAGTTGATGGTGCTGGCCTACGGCGGTTCGGCCAAGGATGCCGGCCTCAACGGCCAGGTGATCCGCGCCCGCACGCTGGAAGAGTTCGCCAGCAAGTAAGGCGCGCTCCAGCTTGGTTCAGGACGGGGGCTTCGGCCTCCGTTTTCGTTGGCGCGTCGACCCGACGCGGTCTGGCCAACGCAGGGCCGGAATCCCGGTCTCGATCCGGTTGAGGCCACCATAAGTGTCACGTAACTCAAATAATCTATTAATGTGGCAATATCCCGCGTGCCGTCATATCCGAAACAAATAATAAATTAGGTTCACGGTCCCTGTTCGCATGGCGGCGGTTGCGCTACTTGCCATGGTCGTGACCATCCTGGTCATGCATGTCCTGTATGCGGTTTCCCAAACCTGGTAAGGAGGTGCGTATGTCTCAGTTCAGTTCGTCCGGCAAGCAATATCCCAGCGGCGACCCCATGGACGGGTTCGGCCTGACCAATGTCAATGTCACCACCTCGGGCACCACGCTCGAACAAATGGCCGCGCCATCACTCCCGGGGCCCGACGGCAAGCCGCTCAGCTTCTACTTCTGGGATACCGGGCGGCGCATCACCAACAAGCGCAAGGTGCGCTGGACCTTCAACCATCCGGAGAACTGGTCCGACTGGCGAGCGATTGCCTGGTACGGCCCGTCCGGCGGCAAGTCGGTACCGCAGGCGAATACCAGCGCCTACTGGGTCGGCGTGTCGGCGATGGCGCCGACGCCGATCGATGGCGCTGCCAGTACCTTCGTCAACGGCCCCGGTGGCGCTCCCCTGGCCTGGCCCTATTCCGGCGATGACCACGTCATGCGTACGGAATGGGGTGCCGCGACGGTCCACGCCAAGGCTCATCTACAGGCCAGTTCGGGTTCGCCGCAGGTCGATTTCTCGTCGTGGATCCAGATGGTCGCCGGCGGCGACGCCACCGGCTACTTCTCGGAAACCGACGACGACATCGAATCGACCAGCTCCGGCAGCGGCGTTTCAGGCATCGTTGGTTCCGGCTCGGCGGACTTTTCCGTCGCCATGGGCGCGGGCGCGATCCTGGTCGCCGGCTACGTGATCCCGCCGCTGCCAGACGACCACGGCTTGCTTGGCAGGCTGCGCGAGGTCATCGCTGGCGGCATGCTGGGCAAGTACATCGACATGGGTGACCCCTCGCCGGAAGACATCATCCGCCTCAAGCTTATCAGCGAGTCGCTCGATCTGGTGCGCGGCGAACGACCGACCTCGACCGATGCCTTCGAAGCCCTGATGGACGCTGCACGCGGGATGTCGGCTCAGGAACTGAAACGCACCATCGTCAGTACCCAGACCACGCTGAGGCGCGGCCAGGCGGCGGTGAAGTATCTGGAATCGGTGGCGGCCAAGCAGAGGACGCTGGCGACGAAGGCAGTTGCAACGAAGAAGGCGGCCGCGACCAAGGCGGCGCCCAAGACCAGGAAACCCGCCAAGTAGACCGCGATGAGCCGGCGGGTACTGCTGGTCGGGTACGAGGATCAGGACAACCTCGGCATCCGCTATCTGTCCAGCCGGCTGTTGCGTGATGGCCATCACACCCGGATCGTCGCCTTTGGCAGCGATCCGGGCGTGTTGCTGGCGACGATCCGGAGCGAACGTCCGGACGTGGTCGGTTTTTCCCTGATTTTCCAGTACATGGTGCCGGCGTTTGCCGATGTGATCCGCGCCTTGCGGGCCGCCGGCGTGGCCGCCCATCTCACCATCGGCGGCCATTACGCCTCCTTCGAACCGGAAGCCCTGCTGGAACGGATTCCGGAACTCGATTCGGTGGTGCGTTTCGAGGGTGAGGAAGCGCTCGCCGAACTGGTCGCCAAGCTCGACGACCCGGTGGCCTGGCGGCGCATCGATGGCATCGCCTGGCTGGATCGCGGCAAGGTCGTGCTGAACCCGCCGCGTACTGCAGCGGTCCCGATCGACGATTACGCCGAACCGGACCGGCGCGACATCGATTACCGCCATCAGGCACTGCCGACGGCTTCGGTCCTGGCCTCGCGCGGCTGCCCGTGGCAGTGTTCATTCTGTTCGATCATCACCTTTTACGAGGCCAACGGCACCAAGGGCCGGCGCCGGCGCGACCCGGTGCGCGTCGTCGACGAAGTCGAATTGCTGGTGCGCGAACGCGGCGCCCGCCTGATCCTGTTCCAGGACGACGATTTTCTCGCTGGCGGCCTTGCCGCCCGGACCTGGGCTCACCGGGTCGCCGACGAGTTGTTGCGGCGCGGCCTCGAGCGCGAGATGCGGTTCAAGATTGCCTGCCGTTCCGACGAGGTGCGCGAGGCCGTGCTGGAGCCGTTGGTCGCGGCCGGACTGTGCCATGTCTACCTCGGTGTCGAATCGGGCGACGAGGCCAACCTGTCTGCCCTCAACAAGCTGCTCAAGCCCGAGGTACACCTGCGTGCTGGCGAGATATTGCGCCGGCTCGACCTGAGTTTCGATTTCGGCTTCATGCTGCTGGAACCCTGGTCGACGCTGGCCACCGCGCGCAACAACCTGGAATTCCTGCGCCGTTTCACCGAGGACGGCTGGGCCGTGGCGGGCTTCTGCCGGACGCTGCCCTACGTCGGTACGCCGATCGAGCGGCGCCTGCGCGAGGAAGGGCGGCTGACCGGCCCCGCGTTGGAGGCCGAGTATCGCTTTCTCGATCCCCTCGTCGATCTGTTATGGGACTTCTGCCTGATGGCCTTCGAAGGGCGTAACTTCGGCGCCGACGCGACCTGGAACGTCCTGCGCGGCCTGCTCTTCGATACCCATCTGGACATGTCCGGGCGTCCGCGCGATGGCGCCCGCGACGCAGCCGCCCGGGCACTGGTCCAGGCCTCCAACGGCATCATGCTGGACGTGCTCGAAAATGGCCTCGACCTGATCGAAGACGGCCTGGCGACGACCCTTCTGGATCCCGATCTGCTCGACCTCGCGCGTCTCGCACGCAGCGAGGATGCCGGTATCCGGCGCCATCTGGCGGCACTGGAACGTAGCGGGATCGAGGATTCCTACGCGGCCTTGTTCCGCTGAGTCGAGGCGGTCCTGACCCGCTTGTCCCGGCCGGCTTCCGTGTGCGCCGCACTGCATTTCGGGCCCGGATCGCGCATAATTCGATATCCGACTGAAATCTCATATGCCCGAACCATGAAACGCCCCAAGACAGTAGATGAGTACATCGACCTGATGCACCAGGCCGTCTATGAAATCGATGAATTCCGCACCAGCCTCGATTACGAGCCCGAGAACGCCGAGATGTACGGCCCCTTCATCGACCATCTCGATGCCCTGGTGCGCAAGGTCTACTCCGACATGGTCGACGGCAAGTACGAATGGGGCTTCGGCGAGGACCTGCCGTTCATGCCGGTGGTGGTGAAATACGGCCGCTTCATCCCGTTCCAGCGCCTGTTGATGACCATCAACGAAACCCACAAGAACGGACTCGACGTTGACTAAGCTACTGTTCATCATCGCCGTCACCATCGCGCTGGTGCTCTGGTTCAAGCACATGGGCCGGCCGCGCCGCGACCTCGACGCCAAGAAGCAGCACGATGTCGAGGACATGGTCCGGTGCAAGGTATGCGGCGTGAACATGCCGCGTTCGGAGGCGCTCCTGGCCCAGGGCAGCATCTACTGCTGCGAGGAACACCGGCGCCGGGACCTCGGCTGAGCGCCGATCCGAGCAACGCGCATGCCCAGCGCCGACTTCTATCCCGATAGTTTTTGGCGCTCACTCAAGCAGCTCAACGCCTTCCGGCTGTTCATGGCGGTGTTCCTCACCGCCTCGGCCGTCTTCTCGACCCAGTTGCACATCATCGAACCGGGGCCGCTCGGGCTGCTGGCCCCCCTGGGCGTCGGCTATTTCGTGGCAGCCACGCTGTTCAGTCTGCTGCTGCGTCTGCAACAGGTAGATTTCGGTCGCCAGCTGCAAATCCAGCTGCTCACCGATACCGTCGTCATCGCGGTCTTCATGCACTTCGGCGGCGGCAACGAAACCGGTCTCGGCCTGATCCTGACGGTACCCATGGCCGCCGCCGGCCTGCATCCGCAAACCCGTATCATGCTGTCGCTGCCGGCCCTGGCCAGCCTGGCCATGCTGGTGGAACAGGGCCTGACGGCATTCGGCCATGGCGATGCGACCGGTGGCTATCTGCGTGCGGCGATGCTGTCGGTCGGTTTTTTCGCGGTGTCCGGCATTTCCCATGTCCTGGCCAAGGGTGCCCTCGGTGCGGCCAGGCTCGCCCGGGAGAAATCGCGCGAGGCCTACGATCTGGCGCGTATCAATGCCAAGGTGATCCAGGACCTGCCCAACGGCATCCTGGTCCTGTCCGGCGACGGCCGGGTGGTACAGCACAACCAGCAGGCCGAGCGCCTGCTCGGCTGCCCGATGGCCGGGCGCGGCGATCTGGCGTCCTGCCATGCCGGCATGGCCAGGGTATGGCAGGCCTGGCTGGCCGGCGAGGGCGCCGACACGGCGGTGCTGCCGGCGAACGATGCCGGCCGCCGGCTGCGCTACCGCCTGCTCGAACTCGGCCCGAACCGGCAGGAAGGCGCGGTGGTGATCATCGAGGACATGAGCGAGCTGGAACACGAGGCCATCCAGATGAAACTGGCCGCGCTCGGCCGCCTGACCGCCAACCTGGCGCACGAGATACGCAACCCGCTGTCGGCCATCAACCATGCCGCGCAACTGCTCGGGGAGGATGCCGGAAACGATACCACCACCCCCCGGCTGACCCGGATCATCGAAGACAATGTCAGCCGCCTGAATTGCCTGGTCGAGGACGTGCTCTCGCTCAGCCGGCGTGATCGGCAGAACCGCGAGGCGATCCGCCTGGCCGATTACCTGCCCGATTTCATCAACCAGTTCCAGCACTCCGAGGCAATCGCACCGGGGCTCATCCACCTGGATGGGGCGGGCGATGCCACGGTGCGGTTCGACCGCCTGCACCTGCACCAGATACTCTGGAACCTGTGCCGGAATGCCAGCCGGCATTGTTCCGGTCGCCCCGGCAGCATCGGCCTGGCCGTCGAGCAGGCGGGCGACACGGTCCACATCGAGATATACAATGACGGTCCCAGCATCCCGGAGGTGATGCGGCAGCGCCTGTTCGAGCCTTTCTTCTCGACCGACAAGGCCGGCACTGGATTGGGCCTGTACATAGCATTGGAACTGGCCGAGGCCAACGAGAGCCAGCTGCGTTGCCTGGAGCAGGCCCAGGGGGCGCGCTTTCGCCTGACCGTCAAGATAACGAAATGAACATACCGACCGTACTGATCATCGACGACGAACCCGACCTGCTCGACCTGGCCGACCTGACCCTGGCCAGGATGGGCCTGAATGTCGACCGTGCCGCCACGGTCGGCGTCGCGCTCGACCGGCTGGCCGCGAAGCAGTATGACCTGTGCCTGACCGACATGAGGCTGCCGGACGGGGATGGCCTGGAGATCGTCCGTCACATCAGCGTCAATGCCCCGCTTACCCCGGTGGCCGTGATCACCGCCTTCGGTTCCGCCGACAATGCCGTCGCGGCGCTCAAGGCGGGCGCCTTCGACTACCTGTCGAAGCCGGTTTCCCTGGAACAATTGCGCACCCTGGTGCGGACCGCGCTCAAGGTGCCGCATCACGAGGCGCACGGGCCGCGCAAGACCCGGCTGATCGGCGATTCGCCGCCCATGCAGCAGATCCGCGCCAAGGTGGAAAAGCTGGCGCGCAGCCAGGCGCCGGTATTCGTCACCGGCGAGTCGGGCACCGGCAAGGAGGTCGCCGCCCGCCTGATCCATGAACTGGGACCGCGCTCGGCCAGGCCCTTCCTGGCGGTCAACTGCGGCGCGATCCCGGAAAACCTGATGGAGAGCGAGTTCTTCGGTTACCGCAAGGGCGCCTTCACCGGCGCCGAGGCCGATCGGGACGGCTTCTTCCAGGCCGCCAACGGCGGCACCCTGTTCCTCGACGAGGTGCTTGACCTGCCCACGAGCATGCAGGTCAAGCTGTTGCGGGCGATCCAGGAGCGCAGCGTGCGCCGGGTCGGCGGCACCGCGGAGGAACCGGTCGACGTCCGCATCATCAGCGCCTCGCATCAGGACATGTCCCGTGCCGTCGAGGCGGGCCGGTTCCGGCACGATCTCTATTACCGCCTCAACGTCATCGACCTGCGCATGCCGGCCCTGCGCGAGCGGCGGGAAGACGTCGAACCGATGGTCGAGTTCATCATCGAACGGCTCGGAGGCTTTGCCGGCAGCCGCCATCCGAGCCTGTCGCCGGCCGCCCTGGACGCGCTCAGGCAGTACAGCTTTCCGGGCAATGTGCGGGAACTGGAAAACATCCTGGAACGCGCGCTGGCGCTCAGCGATGCCGATCTCATCGAGGCGGGGGACCTGAACCTGAATCCGGAACGCCAGTCACCGGAATCGGGTGCGGGCGCGGCGGCGGGCGAGGATATGCCCCTGCAGGATTATCTCGACCAGATGGAGCGGGAAAAAATCCAGTCGGCGCTCGATCAGACCCGGGGCAACAAGACCGCCGCGGCCCGCCTGCTCGGGGTCACCTTCCGCAGCCTGCGCTACCGGGTCGAGCGCCTGGGCATCGAGTAATCAGGCCGCCAGGGCGGCGCCTTTCAGGCCGATGTCCGGGTCGGTGACGACCACCACCGGCACGGTCTCCATCCAGTCTGAAAAACGGCCCTTGTTGCGGAATCCGGCCATGAATTCGCCGCCTTCCAGCAGGGGCAGGATGCGCGGCGGAATGCCGCCAGCGAGGTAGACGCCGCCCCGCGCGCCGGCCACCAGGGCGAGGTCGCCGGCGGTCTGGCCGAGGATGCGGCAGAACAGCCGCATGGCCCAGGCGGCGATCGGCTCGCTGCCGTCCAGGGCGCCCTGGGTGACTTCGGCCGGGCTGCGCTCGCGTGTGACCGGCCGCCCCGAGGCGGTGCGGCAGAAGGCGAACAGGTCGGCGATGCCGGGCCCGGACAGGATGCGCTCGACCGAGACGCGGCCGTGGCGGGCCTGCAGAAAACGCAGCAGCGAGGCCTGCTCCTCGTCGGTGGCGGCGAAGCCGATATGGCCGCCTTCGCCCGGCAGCGGGCGGTAGCCCGGCCCGGACGGGATGCTCAGGGCGACCCCCAGGCCGGTTCCCGGCCCGAGGGCGAGGCGCGCCGCGCCGGGCTTCGCCACCCCGGGCTGGAGGCTGACCTGGTCGGCCGCCGTGACGGCGTCCAGGCCCCAGGCGACCGACTCGAAGTCGTTGATCAGGCGGACCGGCAGCCCGAATTCGCGTTCGATATCCTCGGTGGCGATGCGCCAGTCCAGATTGGTCAGGCTGACCGACTTGCCGTCGGTAGGGCCGGCCACGGCCAGGCAGGCGCGGCGGGGGGCCGGCGCGTCGGCGCGATGGCGGCGGATCAGTTCGGCCAGCGAGCCGGCGTCCGCATTGGCATATTGTTGCCGATGGCTGAGCACGACCGTGTCGCCGTGCTTCTTCGCCAGGGCCAGGCGGGTATTGCTGCCGCCGATGTCGCCGACCAGGATCATGAGGCGATGGTCCCGGGCCGGGCGATAGCCAGGAGTTCGTCCACGCTGCCGTCGAAGGGCGGGATGTCGACCTTTCCGAGCCTGCCCTGGACCGTGTGGCCGAGGTTGTCCCATTCGAAGCCGAAACCGTCCAGGGCGGTCTGGATTTCCCCGGCGATGCGCTGGCTGATCCCGGCGGGGCAGGCGGTCAGCAACACGGCGAAGGTCTCGTCGTCCATGCGTGCGACCAGGTCGGTGTCGCGGACATGGGCGCGCAGCAGCGCGGCCAGGTGGCGGATCAGGGTGTTGCCGGCCTGGCTGCCGACCTCGTCATAGACGGCCCGGATGCCGGTGAATGAAATGCCCAGGTAGGTCATCGGCTGGTCGGCCGCACGCCGCTTCTGCAAGGCGCGGTTCAGGCGGTCCGCCATGAAGCTGCGGCCCGGCAGCGAGGAAACCGGGTCACGGTCCCAGAGATCGGGCTGTTGCCGGCGCCATTCGTTTTCCTCGGACACGTCGCGCAGTTGCAGCAGGTAGTTGTTGATGCGGCCATGCTGGTCGTGCAGGGGCTGGCAGATGCCCTCCACTTCCAGTTCGAGACCATGCCGGTTGATCAGCCGGGCGCCGGCGGGGATCCTGACCTGGCCTTCCTTGCTGGCCTGTGCCAGCAGGACGGCCAGCAGGGGCGAGCGGGTTTCGTGGTCGATGAAATGCCAGGGCGCCTCGATGCCCGTGCCCAGCATGGCCTCGCCGGCCGGATTGAGGTAGTTCAAACCGCCCGCGGCATCGACTTGAATGATTGCGTCCGGGAGGGCGTTAAGGGTCGTTTCCACGCGTTTTTTCCGCGTCTGCAGGCGGATCAGCAGCAGGGCGGACAGGCTGGCCAGGAGGGCAAGGCCGATCAGCAACTGGGGCAGGCCGATGCCGTCAACCAGGGGGCCGGAGACGGGCGCGAACGGCACCGGTTCGGCCGCGGCACCCAGGCTGACAGCGGATAGCGGCAGCAGGCAGAAATAGCCGATAGCGAGTATTGGATGTCTCGATTTGCCGTGCATGTCCCCGTGGTTCCTCGTTGCACCTTTGCGGCCGGCGCCCGACCAGAGGCTATTTTAGTATGAACTCACGCCCGCCCGGCCCGAATTCAGGTTCTGCCGCCCCGGCGCGGCAGGCTCAGGCGGCCAGTCCGGCGGCCCAGCGTGCGTACAGCCGGTCGGCAACGGCAGTCATGGCGGGCAGGTTACGGTCGATGCCGGCAAGGATCGTTTCCGCCGCTTGTACGGCCGGACTGTCTGCCGCGGCGATCTCGTCGGCCCCGGCCCGGCACCATTCCTCAATCATCGCGGCGGTCATCTCGACATGGCATTGCAGGGCCAGGTGTTTGCCGAGGACGAAGCCCTGCTGCGCGCACCCTCCTGTTTCCAGGATGCGCACGGCAGCGTCGGGAATGCTGAAGGTTTCGCCGTGCCAGTGAAAGGCCGGGAAGGCATGGATGTCACCGAACCAGGCCGCCGCCTCCGGCGCCTCGGTGACGCGGGCCTCGCCCCAGCCGATCTCCTTGACCGGATTGCGGCTGATGGTGCTGCCCAGCGCCCTGGCGATCAGTTGCCCGCCCAGGCAATGGCCGAGCACCGGGATATCGGCGGCGACCGCCTTGCGGATCAGTTCCAGGCTGTGCGGAATCCAGGGCAGGGCGTCGTTGACGCTCATCGGGCCGCCCATGAACACCAAGCCGGAAAAGGCATCGGGCGAATCGGGAATGGCCTCGCCGCGATCGACCGCAATCAGTTGCCGGGGGATGCCATGGCCGTCGAGAAATTCGCCCAGGTGGCCGGCACCTTCATGGCCGACGTGACGGAAGATGGCGACCGGTTTCAATTAGCTGGCCTTCTTGTCGCGCTCGATCAGGGCGTAGGCGCTGTGGTTGTGGATCGACGAGAAGTACCCTT
>JAQTLU010000002.1:307168-438357 GCA_028714735.1 Gallionellaceae bacterium
CCCGGAACGAGGAGCAGGGGCCCCGCTTGCGGGGATGCGACCGTGCAGGGGAGGGCAACTTCGAGTTCACGGCGCTATCTTCTTGTCGCGCTCGATCAACGCGTAGGCCGAATGGTTGTGGATGGACGAGAAGTACCCTTCCCGGAACGAGGAGCAGGGGCCCCGCTTGCGGGGATGCGACCGTGCAGGGGAGGGCAACTTCGAGTTCACGGCGCTATCTTCTTGTCGCGCTCGATCAACGCGTAGGCCGAATGGTTGTGGATGGACTCGAAGTTTTCCGCCTCGACGGTGTAGGCGTCGATACGTTCATCGCTGTTCAGGGTCGCGGCGACGTCGCGCACCAGGTCCTCGACGAACTTGGGATTGTCGTAGGCACGTTCGGTGACGTATTTCTCGTCCGGCCGCTTGAGCAGGCCGTACAACTCGCAGGAGGCATTGTCCTCGGCGAAACGGACCAGGTCCTCGATCCAGACGAAGCTGTTGGTGCGCACCGCCAGGGTGACGTGGGAACGCTGGTTGTGGGCACCGTACTCGGAAATCTTCTTGGAGCACGGGCACAGGCTGGTCACCGGCACCACGATGCGGATGGTCTGGATGTATTCGCCGTTCTTGATCTCGCCGATGAAGGTGACGTCGTAGTCGATCAGGCTTTCCACCCCGGACACCGGCGCCGTCTTGTTGATGAAGTAGGGGAAGCTCATCTCGACATGGCCGGATTCCGCCTCCAGGCGCTCGACGATCTGGCGCAGCATGTGCTCGAAGCTCTCGACCGAGATCTCGCGCTCGTAGCTGTTCAGGATCTCGACGAAGCGCGACATGTGGGTGCCCTTGAAATGGTGCGGCAGGTACACGTACATGTTGAAGGTGGCGATGGTGTGCTGGACGCCGCCGTTCTTGTCGGCGACCCGGATCGGGTGGCGGATGGCCTTGATGCCGACCTTGTCGATGGCGATATGGCGGGCGTCGTGATAGTTCTGCACGTCCGGGATGGCGTCCGGGGGGCAGGGCTTGGTGGTTTCGCAGACGCTGTCGCAGTTGCCGTTGCTCATTGCAGTACTTCCTGTTTGTTCGATGACCGAAGTATAAGCCACCGCTAATAGTCGAGTAAACTAGTCGGAAATAAATTCCCGGATCGATCGCTCCATTCCGGCCGCATCCAGGCCACAGCGGGCCAGCAAAACGGCATGGTCGCCATGCTCGACGAAACGGTCGGGCAGGCCCAGGTGCAGGACCGGTTTGACGATGGCCATTTCGGCCAACGCCTCGGCCACCGCCGAACCGGCACCGGCCATGACGGCGTTCTCTTCCACGGTGACCAGATAGTCGTGCGTCTCGGCCAGTTGCCGCACCAGAGTGCGGTCGAGCGGCTTGATGAAGCGCATGTCGGCGACGGTGGCGTCGAGTATCTCGGCCACGGCCAGGGCCGGGGCGACCCGGCTGCCGAAGGCCAGGATGGCGACCCGGCGGCCCGGCCGGCGCACGATGCCCTGGCCGACCGGCAACGTGTCCAGGTCGCTGCCGATGGCCGCGCCCGGCCCGACCCCGCGCGGATAGCGCACCGCGCTGGGTCCGGCGTGCTGGTAGGCGGTAGACAGCAGGCGGCGGCACTCGGCCTCGTCCGAGGGCGCGGCGATCAGCATGTTGGGTATGCAGCGCAGGAAGCTGAGGTCATAGGCGCCGGCGTGGGTGGGGCCGTCGGCACCGACCAGGCCGCCGCGGTCGATCGCCAGCATCACCGGCAGGTCCTGCAGGGCGATGTCGTGGATCAACTGGTCGTAGGCGCGCTGCAGGAAGGTGGAGTAAATGGCCACTACCGGCTTGAGACCCTCGCAGGCGAGGCCGGCGGCGAAGGTCAGGGCGTGCTGCTCGGCGATGCCGACGTCGAAATAGCGTTCCGGATAGGCGGCGGCGAAGTCGGTCAGGCCGGAGCCCTCGCCCATGGCCGGGGTGATGCCGACCAGCCGGTCGTCGGCCGCCGCCATGTCGGTCAGCCACTGGCTGAAGATCTCGGTGTAGGTCGGCTTGCCGCCGGCCTTGGCGGACAGGCCGGCCTCGGGGTCGAACTTGCCGACGCCGTGGTAGCCACAGGGGTTTTCCTCGGCCGGCGCGTAGCCCTTGCCCTTGCGGGTGACGATGTGGAGGAACTGCGGCCCGGACAGCTTCTTGATGTTGGACAGGGTGTCGATCAGGGCGTCGACGTCGTGGCCGTCGATGGGGCCGAGGTAGTTGAAGCCGAATTCCTCGAACAGGGTACCCGGCGTCATCATGCCCTTCATGTGCTCCTCGGCCCGCTTGGCCAGCTCCAGGATGGGCGGGAAGGGCGCCAGCACCTTTTCGCTGCCGCGGCGCATGGCATTGTAGAAGCGGCCCGAGAGGAGCTTGGTCAGGTAGGTGTTGAGGGCGCCGACGTTGGCCGAGATCGACATCTCGTTGTCGTTCAGGATCACCAGCAGGTTGGCATCCATGGCGCCGGCGTTGTTGAGCGCCTCGAAGGCCATGCCGGCGGTCATGGCGCCGTCGCCGATCACCGCCACGGTACGGGTGTCCTCGCCCTTCAGCTTGGCCGCCGTGGCCATGCCCAGGGCGGCCGAGATCGAGGTGCTGGAATGGCCGGCGACGAAGGCGTCGTACTCGCTTTCCTCGCGCTTGGGAAAGCCGGACAGGCCGTCGGTCTGGCGCAGGCTGGCCATGCGCTCGCGGCGGCCGGTGAGAATCTTGTGGGCGTAGGTCTGGTGGCCGACATCCCAGACCAGCTTGTCGCGCGGGGTGTCGAACACGGCATGGAGGGCCACGGTCAGCTCGACCACGCCGAGGTTGGAGGCCAGGTGGCCGCCGGTCTTCGACACCGTTTCGATGATGTAGGCGCGCAGTTCCACCGCGAGTTGTTTCAACTCGGCGCGGCTGAGCGCCTTCAGGTCGCCCGGGTCGCTGACGCGGTCAAGAACGGGGATGATCAATACTGTCTCTCGATGATGAAGCGGGCGATCTCGGCCAGCCGTCGGCCCAGCTCGCCGAACGGCGCGATGGCGGCGAGGGCGTCGTCGACCAGCTCGCGGGCGTACTCGCGCGCCTCCCTGACGCTCATCAGGGTCAGGTAGGTGGCCTTGCCCTGGGCGGCATCCTTGCCGGCGGTCTTGCCCAGGGTGGCGGTGTCGGCCTCGCTGTCGAGGACGTCGTCCATGACCTGGAAGGCCAGGCCGACGCACTTGGCGTAATGCTCAAGCGCGGCCCGCTGTTCGTCGGCCAGGGTGCCGCCGGACTGGGCGCCGAGCAGCACGGCGGCGCGGATCAGGGCGCCGGTCTTGTGGATGTGCATGAATTCCAGCTCGGCCAGGTCGATCTGCCTGCCGGTGCTGGCCAGGTCGACCGCCTGGCCGCCGCACATGCCGCGCGAACCGGCGGCACGGGCCAGCGCCGCGAGCATCCCGGCGCTGGCGCCGGCCTCGGCCAGGACCTCGAAGGCGGCGCTCTGCAGGGCATCGCCGACCAGCAGGGCGGTCGCCTCGTCATACTGGACGTGGCAGGTCGGCTTGCCCCGGCGCAGGTCGTCGTCGTCCATGCAGGGCAGGTCGTCGTGGCTCAGGGAATAGACGTGGATCAGTTCCACCGCGCAGGCGGCCGCCTCGGTGAGGGCGTTGTCGGCGCCGACCGCCTCGCCGGCGGCGAAGGCCAGCATCGGCCGCACCCGCTTGCCGCCGCCCAGGGCGACATAGCGCATGGCCTCGTGCAGGCGTTTCGGTTCCAACTCGGGCGAAGGCAGGGCGCTGGCCAGGGCGGTGTCGATGCGGGTCTGGACGGCGCGCGTCCAGGAGGCGAAATCGGTCATCGTTATGCTTCCGGACCGGCCGCCAGGTCCGGCTCGAATTCCTTGAGCAGCCCGTTCTCCAGTATCTTCACCTGCTGTTCCGCCTCGGCCAGGGTCTTCTGGCAATAGCCGGTCAATTCCATGCCGCGCTTGTAGGCCGCCAGGGAGTCTTCCAGGGTCAGGTTGCCCGCCTCCATGGCCGCGACCAGTCCTTCCAGTTCGGCGACGGCGGCTTCGAAGCTTTTCGGCGGGGCGGTCTTGCTGGTTTTGCTCATGGCGGCTACGGGGTTACGGGCCCGGAATGATAGCCCAGGCAAGGCCGCTTGTCCCTATCGGGCGGCCTCGGTATAGTGGCGTTCGCCAACGTTTCCGTGGGAGAGAGGGCCGCAAGGTCCCGCCGAAGGCGCAACCCACCCAACAATCGCTCAGGCAAAAGGGCCACGGTAAACAGGCAACTCTGGAGAGCGCCGCCAGTCATGGCGGCCACCGATGGGGCAAAACTCTCAGGTAACCGGACAGAGGGGTGGAGATGTCGAATGCGTCTTCCATCTTTGGATATTGGAGCCCTGCTTGCAGCCGCAATCCCCCGCCAATCTGACCCGCATGCCGGCCTGGATCCGCCAGAACCTCGGTCGCGGCGGCCAGTTCCCGACTACTGCACGCGCCGTCGACGGCCTCAATACGGTGTGCGACGAGGCGCGCTGCCCGAACAAGGGCGAATGCTGGAGTCGCGGCACCGCCACCTTCATGCTGCTGGGCGACACCTGCACCCGCGCCTGCGGTTTCTGTGCCGTAAAGACCGGCCGGCCGGCCTGGGCCGACCGCGACGAACCGCGCCGGGTCGCCGAGGCGGCCATCGAGATGAATCTTTCCTTCGTGGTGCTCACCTCGGTCAACCGCGACGACCTGCCGGACGGCGGCGCCGGTTGCTTCGCCGAGACCCTGGAACAGCTGCGCCTGGCCAAGGCCGATATGGGCGTCGAGTTCCTGACCCCGGATTTCCGCAACTGCCAGGGCGAAGCGGCCGAGCTTTTCGTTGCCACTCTCGACCACCTGCCGGAAGACAGCCGCCGCGACCTGGTCTGGGGCCACAACGTCGAGACCGTGCCGCGCCTGTACCGCGAGGCGCGCAAGGGTGCGCAGTATGAGCGTTCGCTCGACCTGCTCAAGCTGGCCGCCGGCCAGCCCGGCGTCGAGGCCAAGTCCTCGCTCATGCTCGGCCTCGGCGAGACCCGGGAAGAAGTCCTTGCCGTGCTGGCCGACCTGCGTGCCGCCGGGGTGAGCCGGCTGTCCCTGGGCCAGTATCTGCGGCCTACGCTTGCCAACCTGCCGGTGACCCGTTACGTTCACCCGGACGAATTCGCCGACTACGAGACCGAGGCACGCGGGATGGGTTTTTCCTGGGTCAAGGCCGGCCCGCTGGTGCGCAGTTCCTATTACGCCGAAGAGATCCAACATGAAACAGACCCCGCTTAACGCCAAGCACCGCGAGGCCAACGCCAAACTGGTCGATTTTTCCGGCTGGGAGATGCCGATCCACTACGGCTCCCAGATCGAGGAGCACCACGTCGTGCGCACCGGCGCGGGCATGTTCGATGTCTCCCACATGCTGCCGGTCGACATCAAGGGCGAGGGCGCGCGCGCATTCCTGAAGAAGCTCCTGGCCAACAACGTCGACAAGCTGCAGACCACCGGCAAGGCGCTCTATTCCTGCATGCTGCACGAGGGCGGCGGCGTGGTCGACGACCTCATCGTCTATTTCATGACCGAGACCTGGTTCCGCATCGTGGTCAACGCCGGCTGCGCCGAAAAGGACATCGCCTGGATGGAGGTCCAGCGCGACCAGTTTGCCCCCGGCCTGCAGATCATCCCCTGCCGCGACCTCGCAATGATCGCCATCCAGGGCCCCAAGGCGGCCGAGAAGTTCTGGGAGTCCCTGCCCGGCAGCGAAGGCCCGACCAAGCCGATGAAACCGTTCACCGCGATAGTGATCGGCACCATGTTCGTCGCCCGCACCGGCTACACCGGCGAGGACGGCTTCGAGATCATGCTGCCGGGCCGCGCCGCGCCCTACATGTGGCAGGCCATGCTGGACGCCGGGGTCAAGCCGATCGGCCTGGGCGCCCGTGACACCCTGCGCCTGGAGGCGGGCATGAACCTGTTCGGCCAGGACATGGACGAAAAGACCACGCCGCTGGAATCCGGCCTGGCCTGGACCGTGGACCTGAAGTCCGAACGGGACTTCATCGGCAAGGACGCCCTGCTGCGCCTGCCGCGCGCCAAGCAACTGGTCGGCCTGGTGCTGCAGGACCGCGGCGTCCTGCGCGGCCACCAGAAGGTATTTACCGCGGCCGGCGAAGGCGAAGTCACCAGCGGCAGCTTCTCGCCCACCCTCAACTGCGCCATCGCCCTGGCCCGCGTGCCGGTCGGCGTCAATGTCGGCGACGAGGTCGAAGTGGCGATCCGCGACAAAAAATTGAAGGCACGGGTGGTGAAATACCCGTTCGTGCGTAATGGCAAAGCTTTGGTTTAATGGAGAACATAATGAGCATCCCCGCTGATCTGAAATACACCAAGTCCCACGAGTGGGTTCGCCTGGAAGCGGACGGCAGCGTGTCCGTGGGCATCACCGACCATGCCCAGGAACTGCTCGGCGACATGGTATTCATCGAGAATCCGGCGCTGGGCCGCGTTTTGAACGCCGGCGAGGAATGCGCCGTGGTCGAGTCGGTCAAGGCCGCCTCCGACGTCTACGCCCCGATCGCCGGCGAGGTGATCGCCGCCAACGAGGAACTGGAAGCCAGCCCTGACCTGCTCAACAAAGACCCCTACGGCGCCTGGATGTTCAAGGTCAAGCCGGCCGATGCCGGCGACCTCGGCGGCCTGATGGACGCCGCCGCCTACCAGGCCCACGTGGATTCAGAAGCACATTGATGGAGAGACGAGACCCAAGATGAAAGAGGCAAGATGCAAGAAGGCGCGTAAGCAGGCCTTTCCTTGAATCTTGCACCTTGAACCTTGAACCTTGAATCTTGCACCTGACCAAACCATGCCATTCATTCCACACACCGAACAGGATGTCGCCGAGATGCTGGCCAGCATCGGCGCAGCCGATATCGAGGAGCTGTTCGACGAGATTCCAGCCGTCCTGCGCTGCGAGGGCCTGGCGGGAATCCCGGTGGGCGAATCCGAGATGGCGGTCACCCGGCGCGCCCATGAACTGGCGGCCCAGGACGGCTTCTACCTGAACTTCATCGGCGCCGGCGCCTACGAGCACCACATCCCGGCCGCAGTCTGGCAACTGGCGACCCGGGGCGAGTACTACACCGCCTACACGCCCTACCAGGCCGAGGCCAGCCAGGGCACCCTGCAGCTGATCTACGAATACCAGACCATGATGACCCGGCTGACCGGGCTGGATGTCTCCAACGCCTCGCTCTACGACGGCGCCACGGCCCTGGCTGAAGCGGTGCTGATGGCGGTGCGGGCGAACAAGGCCAATGTGCGCCGGGTGCTGGTGCCGGCTACCGTGCATCCACGCTACCGGGCGGTCGCCCAGGCCATGGTCAGGAACCAGGGCATCGAACTGGTGCCCCTGCCGTACTGCACCGAATGCGGCCATACCCTGGTCGAGGGCCTCAAGGCCTATGAGGACCAACCGGCCGCCGCCCTGGTGATCCCGCAGCCCAACTACTTCGGCGTCCTGGAGCCGGTCGATGCCCTGACCGACTGGGCGCATGACCACGGCATGCTGGCCATCGCCGTGGTCAACCCGATGTCCCTGGCCCTCCTGAAGGCGCCCGGAACATGGGGCGAGAAGGGCGTCGACATCTGCGTCGGCGACGGCCAGCCGCTCGGCATCCCGCTGTCTTCCGGCGGCCCCTACTTCGGCTTCATGACCTGCCGCCAGGCCCTGGTGCGCCAGATGCCCGGCCGCATCGTCGGCGCCACCGTCGACAAGGACGGCCAGCGCGGCTACGTGCTCACCCTGCAGGCGCGCGAGCAGCATATCCGCCGCGCCAAGGCAACCTCCAACATCTGCTCCAACCAGGGCCTGATGGTGGCCGCCGCGACCATGCACATGGCCCTGCTGGGGCCGCAGGGGCTGAAGGATGTCGCCCTGGCCAGCCACGGCCAGACCCGTGCCCTGCTCGACCGTCTGTGCGCGATCCCGAACGTCAGGCGCGCCTTCTCCGGGCCGTACTTCCACGAGGCGGCGATCCGCATCGACGGCGATGTCGAGGCGGTGTTGCGGGCGTTGCGGGCACAGGGCATCCTGGGCGGCCATGCACTCGGCCGCGACTACCCCGAACTGGCCGACACGATCCTGTTCTGCGCCACCGAGACCAAGACCGATGGCGACCTGGATCTCTATGCGCAACAATTGGAGCGCATCCTGAGCAAGCGGCGCGAGGCTCCACCCTGCGCCTACAAGTCCTGAAACCAAGATTCAGAGGAGAAGCGAATGTCTACCACCGTAACCCTGTCCGGCGATCCCGTTAACGTCGGCGGCGATTTCCCCCGCGCCGGCGACAAGGCGCCCAGCTTCATGCTGGTCGACAAGGACCTGAAGGACGTGGCCCTGTCGAACTACTTCGGCAAGCGCAAGATACTCAACATCGTTCCCAGCCTGGACACCCCGGTCTGCCAGGCCTCCGCCCGCCGCTTCAACTCCGAGGCCGCCACTCTGCCCAATACCGTGGTGCTGGTGATCTCCGCCGACCTGCCGTTCGCCCAGGCGCGCTATTGCGGTGCCGAGGGGCTCAACAACGTGGTCACCCTGTCGACCATGCGCGGGCGCGATTTCCACAAGCAATACGGCGTCATGATCATGGACCCGCCGCTGTCCGGCCTGCTCGCCCGCGCGGTGGTGGTGCTGGACGAGAACGACCGCGTGGTCTACTCGCAGATGGTGCCCGAGATCACCCATGAGCCCAACTACGACGCTGCCCTGGCGGCTGCCCGGGGCGAGCCGCTGAAATAAGCCAGCCATGCTGATATTCGAACACTCCCGGCCCGGTCGCCAGGCCAGGGCGCAGGCCCCCGCGCTGGCCGCCGCCGGCGACGACCTGCCGGCCGAACTGCTGCGCGCCGGGCTGTGCGGCCTGCCGGAGGTCTCCGAACTGGACGCGGTGCGTCATTACACCGGCCTGAGCCAGAAGAACTTCGCCATCGACACCCAGTTCTATCCGCTCGGCTCCTGCACCATGAAGTACAACCCGCGCGCCTGCAACAGCCTGGCCATGCTGCCGCAGTTCCTGGCCCGGCACCCGCTCGCCGATGCCGATACCGGCCAGGGCTTCCTGGCGGCGATGTTCGACCTTCAGGGTATGCTCAAGGAGGTCACCGGCATGGCGGCGGTGTCGATGGCGCCGATGGCCGGGGCGCACGGCGAGTTCGCCGGCGTCGCCATGATCCGCGCCTGGCACGATGCCCGCGGCGACACGGCGCGCACCGAGATCATCGTCCCGGACGCCGCCCACGGCACCAACCCGGCCACCGCCACCATGTGCGGCTACACGGTGCGCGAGATCCCCACCGACCGCGACGGCAACGTCGACCTGGAAGCCCTCAAGTCGGCGGTCGGGCCGAAGACCGCCGGCCTGATGCTGACCAACCCGTCCACCCTGGGCGTGTTCGAGAAGACCATCGTCGAGATCCAGAAGATCGTCCACCAGGCCGGCGGCCTGACCTATTACGACGGCGCCAACCTGAACGCCATCCTGGGCCGGGTGCGGCCGGGCGACATGGGCTTCGACGTCATCCACATGAACCTGCACAAGACCTTCTCGACCCCGCACGGCGGCGGCGGTCCCGGTGCCGGTCCGGTCGGTGTGTCGGAGCGGCTGAAGCCCTACCTGCCGATCCCCTACGTGGTCGAGGAACGCGGCTTCTACCGCTGGACCGAAGAGGCCGACTGCCCGCAAAGCATCGGCCGCATGAGCGCCTTCGGCGGCAACATGGGTGTGCTGCTGCGGGCCTGGGTCTATGCCCGGATGCTCGGCCGCGATGGCATGCGCCGGGTGGCCGACTACGCCGCCCTGAACGCCAACTACCTGGCCGCCGAACTCAGGAAGGCCGGCTTCGACCTCGCCTTCCCGGAGCGCCGGGCCAGCCACGAGTTCATCGTCACCCTCAAGCGGCTCAAGGACAGCACCGGCGTGTCGGCGATGGACTTCGCCAAGCGCCTGCTGGATTTCGGCTTCCACGCCCCGACCACCTACTTCCCGATGCTGGTGCCCGAGTGCCTGCTGATCGAGCCGACCGAGACCGAGAGCAAGGAGACCCTGGACGCCTTCGTCGCCGCCATGGCCAAGGTCAGGGCGGAGGCCGAGGCCGATCCGGAATGGCTCAAGGGCGCCCCGCACAGCCTGCCTGCGAAACGCCTGGACGACGTCAAGGCGGCGCGCGAACTGGACCTGGCATGGAAATGACGCCGCCTGGGTCTGCCAACGAGTACAAGGGCAAGACCGGCCTGAAACGGGTCTGGAATGCGCTGTTCTATTCCATGGCCGGCTTCCGGGCGGCCTTCCGGCACGAGGACGCCTTCCGCCAGGAGGTGATCCTGGCCTGCATCCTGATCCCGGCGGCCTTCTTCCTCAACGACGAGGCCATCGCCCGCGCCCTGATGATCGGCAGCGTCCTGCTGGTCCTGCTGGTCGAACTGATCAACTCGGCGATCGAGGCGACGGTTGATCGCATCTCGCTGGAGAACCACCAGTTGGCCAAGCGGGCCAAGGACATCGGCAGCGCCGCCGTGTTCGTCTCGCTGGTCAACGTGGCGGTCATCTGGGGGCTGATCCTGGCCGGCTGATAGCCAGCGGACGCCATTTCCACCGAGTGGCCCGCGTGCACCGGCTACGCGGACTTATGCCGGACGTGTCACGCTGCCGAACGTCAGCTTGCTGAACGGGTGAACTCACACTTCCGACCTAACGCGCAACAGATCGGACAACCCCTCGGCGGCCAGAATACTTACGCTATCCTGGCGTCCTGAGAACACATCCATGGATACGACATGTTTTCGCGAATCATAGTGGTGGTGGTACACCTCGCAGTAGCCGCCCAGGCCGAGGCTGGCACGCCTCCCTTCACGGGCGTCTGGGAAAGCGAACACTGTGTGGTGGATCACGAGCGCCAACACTGCCCTGGGCTCACCCTGGTGCTGGTGCAAGAGGGGCAGCGGCTTTGTGGCAGCCATTTCGCCGCCACCCCGGACTTCAGCCGCGTAGACGAGGGCGTGCCCTCTTCAGTGGTTGGCACAGCAATCGGCCAGGAGGCGGTGCTATTCGTTGCTAGCGGCCGAGATCCAACCAACTATCTGGCCCGAGTCAGCCTGACCAGTAATGGCCTGGTTTGGCACTTGGTCGAGCGGCTGGTCGATGGTGGGGACATCGGCCCGCCGGTCATCGCCCTAGCGGGTACGCTGCATCGGTCGTCCGGTCCGAAATGGCTGGCGAAAACCACGAGCGCCTGTGAAGCGCGCTTCAAGATTCTGCCCTGACCATTTACTTCTTGTCGGCCTTGGATTTGGCCCGGGCTGGATGGCAGCTTTCCTTATCGGCAGATTCACACTCCCGACCCTTTGCTGCCGGTCGCAGGGTCTGAGGATCAAGGGCAGGTACCCGGTGTGCTTTATCCTCGTTTCGAAAACACGCAATATGTCGACCGCCAAGGCATCGAACAAGTCAGGCCCGCCGACGTGACGGTGCATCGGTTGCCCACGGGCGCCGAGGTGGATGCAGGCGGCGGCACCTCGATGTTCGATGTGCTTGGCTGGTTTGGCTTTGCGAATTGGGGCTACTGCCATGTGCACAAGGGGACAGAATACCCTGACAACCTTTTCATCAGGCGTGGCAGGAGTGTCCGGACGAACAAGTCCGGAAAGCACAATGGCCGCCACTACCAGATCGAGCCCGTGAACCGCATGACGGTCGAGGCATACAAGGGCGCGCTCGACAGTTTTGCGCGAAGCGCCGTGGTCCTGCAGATCGAGCTGGCGAAGGGCAATTGATTGTACGGAAGGGTTACACGGTGCCCGAGATAAGCGGACGAACTTTGGTGTTGCTAATTCAGGCAGTGGAGGCCGAGATTCGCCGCCTGCGGGCGCTTCCTGATGAGGAAACCGTTCCGGGCGACGAAGTCTTGTTGATGGATTATGAGAACGTGGTGGAAGAGCTTGAGGCACTCTACGAAGAGGCAGGCAAAGCGCAACCAAACCTGCCGTCCTATGGCTGGCTCGTCAAACGCCCGGAGTAGTTCACGGAAACAATCGGGGACAACGGTTGTTTCCGGATGTCGCTCCGGCCGACTTGTACGTATAGGTGGTCCGGCAGGTTTCAGTTTGCGGAGCAGTCATTCAATCAGCCGACATTCAGCCAAGCTGCCGGGCAACTTGTGCGGTTCCAGATGGCCGCACGATAACCATGATTACCTTGATTCAGGCGCCGCCGCGGCCTTTCTGGATGGGGCCGTTCAGCGCTTGCCCATCGCGCGTGCCAAGGCATCGGCCATGCTGCCGCCGGCCGGCTCGGGCTGGCGCTGTTTCGCCATGGCCCGGTTCGACACCCGTTCCCCGCCCGCCGGTTGCGGCCGGACCTCGTCGCTCATGCGCATGGTCAGGGCGATGCGCTGGCGGGCGATGTCCACTTCCAATACCTTGACCCGGACGATGTCGCCGGCCTTGACCACCTCGCGCGGATCCTTGACGAACTTGTTCGACAGGGCGGAGACATGGACCAGACCATCCTGGTGCACGCCGATGTCGACGAAGGCGCCGAAGTTGGCCACGTTGGACACCACGCCTTCCAGCACCATGCCGGGCTGCAGGTCCTTCAGGCTCTCGACGCCGTCCTTGAAGGTGGCGGTCTTGAACTCGGGGCGGGGATCGCGGCCGGGTTTTTCCAGTTCCTTCAGGATGTCCTGCACGGTCGGCAGGCCGAAGCGTTCGTCGGTGAAGCGCTTGGCATCGAGCCGGCGCAGCACGTCGGTGTTGCCGATCAGCCCCTTCACCGGCGTTTTCGTCTCGGCCAGGATGCGCTCGACCACCGGGTAGGCCTCCGGGTGCACCGACGAGGCGTCGAGCGGGTTGTCGCCGCCCTGGATGCGCAGGAAGCCGGCCGCCTGCTCGAAGGTCTTGGCACCCAGTCGGGGCACCTCCTTGAGCGCGGCGCGGCTGGGGAAGGCGCCATGGTCGTCGCGCCAGGCGACGATATTGGCCGCCAGCGACGAGTTGAGGCCGGATACCCGGGCCAGCAGCGGGGCCGAGGCGGTGTTGACGTCGACGCCGACCGCGTTGACGCAGTCCTCGACCACGGCGTCGAGGCCGCGGGCCAGCCGGGTCTGGGAAACGTCGTGCTGGTACTGGCCGACGCCGATGGCCTTGGGCTCGATCTTGACCAGTTCGGCGAGCGGGTCCTGCAGGCGGCGGGCGATCGACACCGCGCCGCGCAGGCTGACATCCAGTTGGGGAAACTCGCGCGCCGCGAACTCGGAGGCGGAATAGACCGAGGCGCCGGCCTCGCTGACCACCACCTTGGCCAGCCCCGCTTCGGGGAAGCGCTTGATCAGGTCGGCGGCCAGCTTGTCGGTCTCCCGGCTGGCGGTGCCGTTGCCGATGCTGATCAGTTCGGCGCCGTGCTTCTTGGTCAGCATGGCCAGGGTATGCAGCGAGCCTTCCCAGTCGTTGCGCGGCTCGTGCGGATAGACGGTGGCGGCGTCGAGCAGCTTGCCGGTGCGGTCGACCACCGCCACCTTGACCCCGGTGCGGATGCCCGGGTCCAGCCCGATCACCGCCTTGGGGCCGGCCGGCGCGGCCAGCAGCAGGTCCTTCAGGTTGGCGCCGAAGACCCGGATCGCCTCTTCCTCGGCGCGTTCGAACAGGGCGTTGAACAGCTCCAGTTCCATCGACAGCGACAGCTTGACCCGCCAGGTCCAGCGCACCGTGTCGGCCAGCCAGCGGTCGGCCGGGCGGCCGCAGTCGCGGATGCCCCAATGGCTGGCGACCATGCCTTCGCAGGCATTGGCGGACTTGCTGGCGGTATCCTGCAGGTCTTCCGGCAGCTTCAGTTCCAGCTTGAGCATGCCCTCGTTGCGACCGCGGAACAGGGCCAGGGCGCGGTGCGACGGCACCGCCTTGAGCGGTTCGGAATAGGCGAAGTAGTCGCGGAATTTCTGGCCTTCCGTCTCCTTGCCCTCCTGCAGGGTCGAGACCATGACGCCGTAGTCCTGGAGGTGGCTGCGCAGCTTGCCGAGCAGGCCGGCGTCCTCGGCGAACTTCTCCATCAGGATCTGGCGGGCGCCGTCCAGCGCCGCCTTGATGTCGGCGACGCCCTTGTCGGCGTCGACATAGCGCTCGGCTTCGGCCTCGGGGGTCAGCCCAGGGTCGGCCAGCAGGGCCAGGGCCAGGGGTTCCAGGCCGGCCTCGCGAGCGATCTGCGCCTTGGTGCGGCGTTTCTGCTTGTAGGGCAGGTAGAGGTCTTCCAGGCGCTGCTTGGTCTCGGCGTTGTCGACCTCGGCCTTGAGTTCGTCGGTCAGCTTGCCCTGTTCCGCGATGCTGGCCAGGACGGCGGCGCGGCGTTCCTCGAGTTCGCGCAGGTAGGTCAGCCTCTCCTCCAGGTTACGCAACTGGGTGTCGTCGAGGCCTCCGGTCGCTTCCTTGCGGTAGCGGGCGATGAAGGGCACGGTGGCGCCTTCGTCGAGCAACTGGACGGCGGCGACGACCTGGGCGAGATGGGCGCCCACTTCCTGGGCGATGCGTTCTTCGATGCGCGGCAGCATGGCGATGGATCGGGTTCGAAAGGTCGGGCAGGATGGGCCAAGGACCGTGAGGTGACAAGTCTTGACATGACCGCTGGTTGCGTTCCTGGCCGCCGTTCGTCGCTGGCCGGGAAAAATTGCTGAACTAATTCCGGGTTTTGTCGATAATGACGTTGCGCGTCAGGTTCATAGCGCGCGACCTTACAAGGGCAAACCCGTCGAAAGGCGGCGACGCAAAGTTTCCGGTCTAACAGGCTAAGGCCTCACGACAGCGGGATTGCAAGGTGGATCAATCGGCCGGGTAATGCATCTGGCGCATCTTGGCAATCCTCCGTTTTCCCTTGCCGGCCGCCGCATGGCGTGAGCAATGCTCAGGAGACGGATCATGGATACAGCTCAGAAGAACGTCACGGAAATCAGCCAGTTCGCGCGTGCGCGCGGCAAGTCCATCGGCGCCGGTCGCGGCCCGCTGGATGAATGCCGTGAGATATCGGCCTTGCGTCTGGGCGAGGCCCTGAGCGAAAGCCTGGTCCTGATGACCGAGCAGCTGCTCAAGCTGGCCGAAAAGGCCACCGGCATGGAGATTTATCGTCTTTACATGGAGGCGGCTGAACTGGCGCGCGATCGCACCGAGGCTGTCAGCGAGGCGTTCCGCCAACATTACCTCTGGCGTTTCAACCGGGAGAGCCGGCGCGAAGGCAAGCCGCTTGTGGACAGCCCGCATGATGAACTCAGACTGCTGGAGCCGGACGATCTGGAAGCGTCGCTGGCGGCCGGGACCCTGGCCAACGCGATATTCAATTCCTGCAGCGAGGAGTTGTTCGGCCTCGACAAGCGGGTCGGCCTGCTGATCAACGATCCCGATCTCAACCGTGGCGACAACCCGCTCGGCCCGGAGGTGATCGGCAATGCAGTCATGGAGGCGCTGGACGATCAGGGATTGTCGATCAAGGTGCGCCTGCTGCTGGTTTCGCAATTGAGTCGGCATCTGCCCGAGCGGGTGCGCGAGATCTATCGGGAACTCAATCACAAACTGGTGGCCAGGAACGTCCTGCCCACGATCCGGGCCGGCCTGAGACGTCATGCGCCATCCGAGCCCTCCGCCCCGGCCCGGCCGGACGGCCCGGCGGCTGCCGGCAGCGAGGACCTGTTCGGCGTCTTGCTGCACCTGTTGAGCGGCAATGTTGCCGCCGCCGGCCCCTCGCCACCGATGGCCGGGTCGGCCCAGCCAGATCGGACCAGCGTGGCGGGCCCCGCCCTGGCAACCCCGCCCGGGGCACTGATCCAGGCCCTGAACCAGCTCCAGCATGGCCGTGCCGAGGGCATGGCCGGACTCGACGCGGCCGCACCCGGCAACGGCCAGGTCAATGTGTTGCGCAATCTGCGCGGCAGCGGCATGGCCGGCATGATGAATCCTCTGGACGGCATGACCCTGGATATCGTCGCCATGGTGTTCGACTACATCTTCGGTGACGCCCGCATCCCCGACGCCATCAAGGCCCTGCTCGGCCGCCTGCAGATACCCATGCTGAAGGTGGCGATGCTGGACAAGAGCTTTTTCTCCCACAAGAACCACCCCGCGCGCCGGCTGCTGGACGGGCTGGCCGAGGCCGCGATCGGCTGGGACCCGGGCGAGGGGCACGAGGGCGGCTTGTACCGCAAGGTGGAAGACCTGGTGGCCGGGATACTCGAGCATTTCGAGGACAACCTCGAAATATTCGAGACCTCGCTGGCCGAGTTGCAGGCCTGGCTGGATACCGAGAAACGTGCCGCCGACCGGCTGACCGCGCGCAGCGCTCTGGCGGTGAAGTCGCGCGAGCAGGCCGATCTGGCTCGGCAGGTCGGCCGGGACGAGGTCGAATCCAGCCTGGTCGGCCATCCGGTCCCGGCCGTGATCCGCACCTTCCTGGACGAGCACTGGACCGATCTGCTGGCCGACCTGTATCTGAAGGTGGGCAGCGACAGCGAAACCTGGAAGGGTGCGCTGGCGACCATGAACGATCTGATCTGGAGCGTTGCCCCCAAGGCGGATACCGATGCGCGCCGACACCTGATCAGCAAGCTCCCCAGCCTGCTCAAGCGCCTGGACGAAGGCGTGAAATACCTGGGCCTGTCGGAAACGGCGCGCAATGCCTTTTTCTCCACCCTGGTGAAGTGTCATTCCAGCGCGGTCAAGGCCGATGTGCTGACGGAAGAAGAGCCCTTGCCGTGTCCGATCGGTCCGATGCTGGAGGACGATGTCCCGGTGCTCGAAGTGATGGCCGATTTCGAACCGGTCGAGCCAGTGACCGAAGAGGCCGATGCGCCGGCCTTTGCCGAAGTGCTCGATGACGGGGCGGAGCCCGACGCCGGGATGCTGGCATTCGAGGAACTGGTTGGCCTGAGGCGGGGCAGCTGGATCGCCTACCGGCTGGAGGATGGCGCGGAAGTGCGCGCCAAGCTATCCTGGATCAGCCCCCTGAAAGGAGTCTATCTGTTCACCAACCGTCAGGGCGAGCGGGCCATGTCGATCAACGCCGAAGGCCTGGCGGCCAAGCTGCATTCGGGCGAGGTTCGCATCCTTGACGCGGCCCCCTTGATGGATCGCGCGGTGGACAGCATGATGGAGCAACTGCAACGCAATGCCGCCTGACGAAGCCGCCCGCCTGCCCAGTTTCCTGATCCGCCAGCCCTTGCTGGATGCCCGTTATCGCGTGGCCGGCTATGAGTTCAGCCTGCGCGACCGCGCGCCGCTCGAGGTGTTGCCGGGTGCGACCGATCTCGATCAGGTGCGCGACGAGCACCTGATCGCCAGCGTCGTCGATCTGGAATTCCAGCATGCCCTGGGCGGCCGCCTGACCCTGCTCGACCTGGCTCCGGCCACGCTGGACAACCCCATGCTGGCGCAGTTGCCGCCTGGCAAGGTGGGCGTGATCCTGCCGGTCTCGATGAACGATCTGGAGGCCCGCTCGGCCACCCTGAACGGGGCCAAACTGTTGCCGGTAATCGATGACGATGGCTCCGGCTGGTCGCTGCCGCCGGGCTGCGATTTCATCCGGCTGGACAGTGGCCGCCACGATGCCCTGGCCCTGGGCGAACGGGCCGGCTACCTGCGCCGGCTCGGCGCCCGGCGGCTGATCGCCGGCAATGTCGGCTCGGAAGAGGCCTACGAGGTCTGCCGCAAACTGGCCTTCGACCTCTATCAGGGCGATTTCCTGACCCGGCCGCGTGCCGGCGGCGATCACCAGCTCGACAGCGGCGTCATGCAGGTCATGGAACTGCTCAACCTGGCCCACGAGCGTGCGCCCATCGACAAGATGGAGGCGATCTTCAAGCGCGATGCCGCCCTGAGTTACCGTTTGCTGCGCTACATCAACTCGGCCGCAAACGGTCTCGGCCGCAGCATACAGTCGATCGGCCATGCCCTGGTCTGGCTGGGTTATGACCCCCTCTACCGCTGGCTGACCCTGCTCCTGTTCAGCGCCGGCAAGAGCGATGGCCGCAACGACGCGCTGCTCAGGAATGCCCTGGTCCGGGCCCGATTCATGGAAAACCTGGGCATGACCCGGCTCGCACCCGACCGCGGCGGCGGCCTGTTCATCGTCGGCATACTGTCGCATCTGGATGCCCTGCTGAACCTGCCCATGAGCCAGGCGATCGAACCGCTCAGCTTGCCGGACTCCATGCGCGAGGCCCTGCTGGTCGGACAAGGCCCGTATGCGCCTTATTTATCCTTGGCCAAGGCCTGCGAGCACTTCGACCAGGAGGCGGTCAATGCCCTCGCAGATGCGCATGGCCTGAGCGCCGATGAAGTCAACCTGGCCCATGTCAATGCCCTGATCTGGTCGGAGTCGCTGGAATCCTGATTCGCCGCCCGCTACAGGGCATCGATGATCCGGCGCACCGGCGTCGGCAGGGCGGCCTGACTGGCTTCGGCCGGGGTCAGCCAGATCGAGCCCGGCTCCTGCGCGCCGCCCTGGCGTCGCGCTACCGCCAGCGACCGGGGCTGGATGGCCAGCCGGAAATGGCTGAAGGTGTGGCTCAGGCCGGGCAGCATCGCCAGGGGTTCCGCCGCGTAGCCCAGCCGCCGCGCCGCGTCGACGACGTCCTCGTCCGGCGCGCATTCCGGCAGGCTCCAGAGGCCGCCCCAGATGCCGGTCGGCGGCCGCTTCTGCAACAGTATTTCGCCGGCATGCCAGAGCACCAGCATCACCGTCTCCCGCTCCGGCAAGGCCTTGCGCGGCCTGGCGGCGGGCAGTTCGGCCTGGCGGCCGTCGCGGTGGGCGACACAGTCGTCGGCGAACGGGCAGCGCAGGCAGTCCGGCCGCGCACGCCGGCACAGGGTCGCGCCCAGGTCCATCAGGCCCTGGGTATAGGCGCGGAGCCCGCGTTCCGGTAGCAGGCCTTCAGCCAGTTGCCAGAGGCGGTTCTCCACCGCCTTTTCGCCCGGCCAGCCGTCGACGCCGAACAGCCGGCAAAACACCCGTTTCACGTTGCCGTCCAGGATCGCCCGGCGTTCGCCAAAAGAGAAAGCGGCGATGGCCGCCGCGGTCGAGCGGCCGATGCCGGGCAGGGCCTCGATGGCCTCGACCTGGCGCGGGAAGACGCCGCCGTGCTCGGCCATGACCTTCTGCGCGGCGGCATGCAGGTTGCGGGCGCGGGCGTAATAGCCGAGGCCGCTCCACAGGGCCAGCACGGCGTCCTCCGGCGCCGCCGCCAGGCTGGCCAGATCGGGCAGGCGGGCCATGAAACGGGCGTAATACGGCAGCACCGTGTCGACCTGGGTCTGCTGCAGCATGATCTCGGACACCCAGACGGCGTAGGGGTCGCCGACCTGCCAGGGCAGGTCGTGGCGGCCGTGGTCACGCTGCCAGTCGATCAGGCGCGGGGCAAAGCGGTCAAAGTCCATCGGATTCCAGCGCCTGGTCGGGGATATGGTTGAAGGCGATGCGCATCGGCGCCTCGTGTGCGGCCAGGAAGGCGCCGCCGAAGTAGAGGGCATCGTTGCCGAACTTGCGCCGCACCTTGTCGAAGGCGGCGTCGAGGCCGGGCGAGCGGGTGCCGTCGTCGAACAGGGGCAAGGTCTCCTGCCCGGCCGGGGCGAGGCCGGACAGCACCACGCCGACCTTGATCGGCTCGCCATGAGGTGGCCTTTCCGCCCACAGCCCGGCCAGGATGCGCAGGAAGCCGAGGGTGTCCGACATCGGGGTGAACTTGGCCGCGTCCTCCCAGGCGTCGTGCCGGCGCCAGGACACCCGGATGCTCATCCGGCTGGCCAGGTAGCCCTCCGAGCGCAGCCTGAGCGCGGCCTTCTGGGTCAGCTTGGACAGCACCGACCAGGCGCCGGTGTCATAGCGCAGGTGCGGCGGCAGGACGTGGGAATGGCCGATGCTGCCTCTTTTGGCCGGCGGCCGGGCCACCTCGATGCCGCGCAGGCGGTCGTGATAGCGCTCGCCCTCGACCCCGCCCCAGACCCGGCGCAACTGCTCGCGGCTGGTCGCGCACAGCGCTTCGACGCTGTAGATGCCGTAGCGGTTGAGCCGCTCCAGCATGTGCCGGCCGATGCCGTTGAGGTCCTCCAGCTTCAAACCGTAGAGCACGTCCGGCAGGTCGGCGTCGTGGATCACCGTGAGGCCGTCCGGCTTCTGCATGTTGGAGGCGGTCTTGGCCAGGAAGCGGTTGGGGCCGATGCCGATCGAGCAGGTCATGCATTCGCCGGCCTCGGCGCGCAGCTTCGCCTTCACCTTCATGGACAGCTCGCGGATGACCTCCTCGCGCTGCCAGCTTCCGGTCAGGTCGCAGGCGACCTCGTCGATGGAGAGCACCTCGCCGACCGCGATCACGCTGTCGACGATGGTCATCAGCTTGTGGTGCATCTCGACATAGACGGCCGGCCGCGCCTCGACGAAGACGATATCCGGACAGAGTTGGCGGGCGTCGGAAACCGAGGTGCCGGTGCGCACTCCGAAGCGCTTGGCCTGGTAGCTGGCGGCGATGCAGCAGGTCGTCTCGGCCGCCACCGGCAGGATGCCGAGCGGACGGTCGCGCAGTTCCGGCCTCAGTTGTTGTTCGACCGAGGCGAAATAGGAATTGAAGTCCAGGAGGAGCGCGCGCAGGGGCATGGCATGGCTCCGGACGCGCGGTTACGGCAGCCGGATGGCCGCGCTCATGCCGGCGACCAGACCGTGGCCGCGCGGGATGGCGACATCGAGCTGGTAGCGGCCGTCGGCTCGGGCGCGCACGGCGGCGACCCTGCCGGCGACTGACTTGCCGCCGATGCTGACGCCGGCTTTGTCGCCCGGCTTGATGCCGACGGCCTGGCCGGCGTTTATGCTCGCGCGGGCAAGGATCTCGTCGGCGCGGGCGAGCACCAGCAGCACCGGCGGCTGGCACTGGCCGGCCACCGCCATGCCGGGCTCGGCGACGCGGTCGAGCACCAGGGCGTCGTAAGGCGCGCGCGGTTCGCTCTCGTCGAGCAGGCGGCGGGCCTTCTCGACCCGTGCCTCGGCGCCGGCCAGGAGGCCGGCAGCGCGGGCGTGACGCAGCTTGGCGGCATCCAGTTCGGTGGTCGAGGATACGGTGCGGGCATACAGTTCGTTGGCGCGATCAAGTTCGCGCTGGGCGTCGGCCGCCTCCTGGCCGAGCCGGTCGACATCGGCGCGCGCCTCCATCAGGTTGGCCTTGAACACGGTCTGGTTCAGGCTCAGCAGCACGCTGCCCTTCTGGACCTGCTGGCCGGGCTGGACGTTGACCGTCTCGACCACGCCGGATACCGGGGTGGCGATTTCCACCCGCTGCGACCAGTCCAGTTGGGCGGGCAGTTCGGCGGCCTGGACAGGCAGGGCGAACAGGGCGAGCAGGGCGACGCGCAGCATCATGATTTCTTGTCCTCCGTGCCGGTTGCGACCGGCTTGATGGTGGCTACTGGCTGGCCGAGCAGGGCCGTCAGCCTTTCCCAGGCCAGGGCCAGGCGATATTCCACGGCCTTGCGGCGCATCCTGGCCATCTGGGTTTCGGCCATGCCGGTGCCGAGGTTGGTCTTCAGTTCCAGTTCGTATTCGGCTTGCGCCCGCTCCAGGTTCCAGTCGCGCATGGCGCTGTTGACCTTGGCGGCGGGACGTTCGCTTTCGCGCAGGAAGGCGATCTCTTCCCAGGTCTCGTACAGGTTCTGGCGCAGGTCCAGGCGCAGGCGCTCGGACTGGGCCTGGAGCAACTGGAACTGGGCCTGTTCCCGGGCGACCCGGGCGTCGACCCGCTGGCCCTGCCAGAGCGGCCAGGTCAGGTTGAGGCCGGCGCGCAGGTTGTCGCGGGTGGAGGACTCGCGGCTGTAGGCGGCGGTCTCGGCCTCGAATTCCAGGCTGGGCCGGTACTCCGCGCGCTGCGCCGCCAGGCGCTGCTGCGAGGCGGCCAGCAGTTGCTGTTGCGCCAGCAGGCGGGGGTTGTTCGCTTCCAGCACGGCCAGCAGGTCCTTGAACTCGGGCAGGGGCCGGTCGTTGTCCTTGATCTCCGGATCGAGCAGTTCGGAGGCCAACTCGCCCGGGCGATTCATCGCGGCGGCCAGGAGCGCCCGTTTCTCGCGCGCCCGGCGCAGGGTGTCGTTGCGCTTGAGCCGGGACTCCTGGTAGCGCGCCTCGATCTCGGCCATGGCGACGTTGGAGAGCTCGCCCAACTGCTGGCGGTCCTTGGCGTTGTCCCAGCTGACATAGGTCACGGCGGTAAATTCGCTGTCGGCGGCATATTGCAGGTCGGTGATCAGGACATCGAAGAACCGGGTCATCAGGGCCAGCCGGCGCTGGGCCCGGGCATCGAGCAACTGGGCCGCGCGGCCGGCGCTCTCCAGGCGCGCCGCCGCGCTGGCGAGATCGGTGCGGCCGCCGTCCCAGAGGGTCTTGCGGGCGTTCAGGCGGGCGAGATGGTCGGGCTCGAACTGGTTGCCGTTGAGGCTGTTGCGGCCGCTGCGCAGGCCGGCGTCCAGGGTGACCCGGAAATCGTCCTGGCTTTCGGCCAGCATCTGCTCGGCCCTGGCCAGTTCGGCCTGGGCCTGGGCAACGCCGAGGTCGGGATGCGGCTGGTCGGCGCAGGCCAGCACCTCGTCCAGGCCGAGCGCGCCGTCCGCTGCCGAGGCGGTCAGGGCGAACGACAGCGCCAGCAGGCTGATGATGCGGCGCATCACCTGGCCTGGGCCTGGCGCTTGTAGACGTTGAACTTCATGTCCTTGTAGACACCCCCGACCACGAAGCGGCCGAGCAGCATGAATTCGTCCACGGTCTGGGTGGCGCCGGTGAAACGCGCCATCTCGTTGCCGTCGAGGTCGTAGAAGATGAAGGTCGGCGTGGCACGGGCGCGCTGTTCCAGCGCGAAGGACTTCTCGTTGGTGTCCTTGCCCTTGAAGTCGACCATGGCGGCGTCGCCACGGGTGTCCATCGGGTAGATGATGAAGTGCTGGCGGAAATAGTCCTGCACCTGGGACTGGTTGAGCACGGTTCGCTTCATGCGGTCGCAGAACGGGCAGTCGTCCATCTCGAACATCAGCAGGATGCCGTTCTTGCCTTCCGCCCTGGCGGCGGCAAGGTCTTCCTTCAGGTCGCCCAGCTTGGGCTGGAAGAAGTTTTCGTTCGGATCGCGCACCTCGGCCAGGGCCGGGAGGCTCATGAAAGCCAGCAACAACAGCAACCAACGCATCGTTCTCTCCTCTTGAACTTTGGTTTTGGGGTTATTTGGCCGACGCCTTCTTCTTGTCGGTGATGTATTTCTCGACGGCGTCCTGGGACAGGGCGCCGACATTGTAGGCGACCTGCTTGCCCTGCGGGTTGTACAGGTAGGTGGTGGGCAGGCCGCGCACCGGGCCGACCTGGTCGATCGACTGGTCGTCGCCCAGGATGATCGGGTAGGGGATGGCATGGGACTTGGCAAAACTGAGCACCTCGCTCGGGTCCTGGTAATCCATCGCCACGCCAAGGACCACCAGGTTGTTCTTCTTGTTCGTGTGCAGCGCCGCCAGGTCGGGAATCTCCATCAGGCAGGGCGGGCACCAGGTCGCCCAGTAGTTCACCAGCACCCACTTGCCCTTGTATTGCGACAGCTTGTGGCTCTTGCCGTTGCTGTCGACCAGTTCGAAGGCCGAGGCGGCGGAGGCCATAATCAGCAGCAGGACAGACAGCAGTATCTTATTCAGCATGGAGTGGTTTCCGGAAGGCGGGTAAGCGGTGGACAGTCGGTTGCGCGGCGAGTTCGCTCAATGCGGGTCTGCCGGCTGCGGATTCGCCTGTCTGTTGTGTCCGGACGTGCCGTCGGCGGCATGGGTCAGGTACAGGGCCAGGCCGATCAGCGCCACGGCGCCGGCCAGGTACAGCAGGTCCAGGGTGGTGGTGACCGACAGCTTGAGGGCCATCTCGAAGATGGTGACGATCAGGATCATGATGATCACCTTGGCCAGGCGCTGCTTCAGGTCGTCCAGGTTCTCGACCACCAGTATCTTGCTGGAGGCCTTGCTGCCCTTGGCCTCGTCGATGTCGCTGATGAACAGTTCGTACATGCCGAGGGCGAAGATCAGCATCACCGTGCCGAGCAGGTAGCCGTCGACCACCTCGACCACGTGGGTGACGGTGGCGTCGTGGATGGCCTTGCGGGCCACGGCGTCGAGCGAGGCATCGGCGTAGTGGAGCAGGTGGCCGACCATGTAGACCACGTCCACCGTGGCCAGGTAGAAGATGGCCAGCGAGGCGGCCAGGCTGGCCACCACGGCGAACAGCACGACATAACGGCTGCGCCAGATCAGGCCTTCGAACAGCTTTTCAATCAGGTTCATGGGAGGTCGACAAGAATTTAACGGCTAGAATGGGGCGGCATCCATCGGAACGGGCCATGACGTCGTCAGACCAACAGATACACCCGGAAGCGGCGGCCAATATAACCCTTGCCACGAAGGCCAGGCAAGTCGAGTCCTGGCAGGGTGCGCTGGCGCCGGACGACCCTCTCGGCAATGCCGCCCGGCTGGCCGATTATCTGGCCGCGCACGACCGCGCCGGGATCGCCGCCGCCTTCCGCAGTCAGTTGCTCGACATCCTGTCGGTTGCGATCAGGCGGACCCTGGATGCGCTCGACACGGAATTCCGCGACATGCCGTTGCCGATGGACGCGCGTCAACTGGAACATGTCGACCGGGCGCTCCGCTTGCTCGTGGCGGTCGCCGATTTCAACCGGCGCCTGATCCGGGAAGGCGTCGACCGTTCGCCCCCCTTGTTCGGCGAAAACCCCTTGCCCGGCCATCTCAGCCGTTTCCTGCATGCCGCGCTGGAGATCATGGGCCTGTGCCACCTCAGCCACCGCCAGTTGCCGGAACGCTTCTGGCTGGACACCCACCAGGCCGGGCTGACCCTGATCGAGTCCGGCCTGGCGGGCAAGCCCGACCCTGCCCATCCCGCCGCAACCCTGCGCGACATCTACCTGACCCTGCTGCTGGAGGCGACGGCCGACCCCTACCACCTGTCCGAGTCGGAGCGGATCTGGACCGTGGAGATCATTGCCCGATACGGCGCGCTGGTGCGGCTCGAACCGGCCGGCGACGTGCCTGGCGGCGTGTTCGGCATCCGGGCCGACCAGGACAAGCCGCCATATCCGCTGGCCTGGCAGAGCGATACCGTGCCCGATTGCGATCTGGTGCTGAATACCGCGCCGCTGGTCCGCAAGCTGGCCCTGATCGTCAGTCAACTGGAACGTGGGCGCCCCCTCCCGCAAGGCGTCCCGGTCATCCGGCATCCCGGCGACAAGGACCTGCTGCAACGCCTGAAACTGACCTGGGGCGGTTCCATGCAGCGTTTCTCGGCCCGGCACCGGCCGGCCCAGACCAGCCTGCGCATCGCCATCGTCGGCTTCCAGCCCATCCATCGACACCTCGCCGATGCGGCCGGGCTGGCCGGGGAAAGCGACGTCAGCCAATGCCAACTGGTCAACGAAAGCCCTGGCGGCACGGCCTTGCAAGTCATGAGGCCGGCATTCCGGCTCAAGATCGGCAGCCTGGTCCTGGTCGGCAAGGAGCGCGGCGACGGCCGCCGCGACCTGGGCCTGGTGCACTGGTTCAAGATGGCGGGCGACGGCACCCTGACCTTCGGGATCAAATACCTGCACGGCCATATCCGGCCCAGCTTCTGGGCACTCCCGGGCGGTGAACTGGCCTCGCCGTGCCTGCTGATAGAAGCCGGCAAGGGCCGCACCAGGACCGTGCAGAGCGTGATCATGCCGGCGCAAGGGGTCGATCCGCAGGCAGGCTTGCAGGTTGTGCAGGAGGGCGAGCGGCTCGACATCAAGCTCGATGGCAAGATCAAGGCGCTGCCGGAGGTCGACGTCTTCAGTTGCGAGCCTGAAGCGGGCGACGACTAAGTTTTTTATTGGGTAACTGGAATCTGGCTGTGGTCGGATTGGTTCAATTTGAGCCTGTCCTCATTTAATCTGCTGGATGCGTGATTGCAAGCCCTTACTCCGTGCTTCTCCCGCCGCCCTGCTATTGCTCGTAGGATGGATTGAGTTCGGCAACAGCCTTTTGAATCTCAGCGCGCACAGAGGGCCTGTCGATGATCTCGCCACAGTAGAGCACGGGTAATGTCTTATCCTTTGCCGGTCCAACATCGTCGCGAATAACGGCCATCTCACCTTTCGCGCTCTCGCGCTTTACCTGCTCGGAAATACTTGCCAAAACATCGAGCCTCCCTTTCATGCGCTGTACAATCACGGACGCCCAGGCGTCTCCTTGATCCTTGAGGTACGGCTGTGTTTGATTGGCAAGGCAGCTCGCTACTGCATATCCTTCGACATCGCGCAGAACTTCCGGCCGGGATGCGCCAATTGTATTGATTCTGGCTGTACACCCCGCGACTACCAAGCTCAATAAAAACAAGACAACTCGCATTATGCTATCTCCCAAAACTCACCACGTGAAGTTCTGATGTTGGGATATGCCGAATTCACATAGGTTGAGTAGTTGTCGTGAGTCGGCTCGCGGTAGGTAACCCCGTTCCACAGCGCAATATGTCCCGTGGCGCCTTGCCAGTTCACGCCGAACGCAATGATACCTTTGCGACCTCGAAATGCGTCGTCATATGGGCTGGTGTTGTCTATGGTTGGCTTGCCCAGCGCCTTGAACAGATATTTTCGAAAATCGGCTACCCGGTAAATAATGCGAGAGTTATTTGCCGTGCCCATTGTTTGCGCGCCGACGGCATTTGCGAATGCCATATTGATAGGCGCGCCCGCGTTGTTGAAGGCTACGCTCATACGGCTCGCACAAGTGTTTCCATTTGGCCCAAAACCCGGCAGGTTGATGTTCTTCTCAGCTGCGCCGCCGAGAGCAGTGTAGAGGTCTTTCAGGCTTTGGTACTTCGTGTGGTCCGGAAATGCGAGCCACAGGCTATGAAAGTTAGGCTTGTTCATAATTGGCCTCCTAATATTTAGGCGCCCCTAACTCGATGGAGCGCTAAGCCCAACGTGATGTGTGCAGCAAACGGTGTGCAATCCAATACACCATCCGTTCATATTTCAATATGCCATTCAATGGGTTGGCAATCGCATGCCAAGTTACTTACCTCCTGCATCGTCCATTCCCGATCCGCCGAAATTATTGGTTGGACGTGACCGTATTCGCTGCCTTGGTTACGCGAAATGCACCGAGCAGTCTTATGTGCACTGGATTAAACGCCTGATCCTTTTTCATGGCAAGCCGCAGCCGGCCCGATGGAGGTGCGGTCAGGCCTGCCAGGGCTGCCTCGGACGGGTCAGTTCGCCAGCTTCAGTTCCTGCTCGCCCTCGACCTTGTTCAGGATCAGCACGTTGACCCGGCGGTTGCGGGAGCGGCCTTCCGGCGTGGTGTTGGTATCGAGCGGCTTGTTGTCGGCATAACCGATGGCGACCAGGCGGCCGGGCGGCACGCCCTGGTCGGTGAGCAGCCGGACCACCGAGCTGGCGCGCGCCGAGGAGAGTTCCCAGTTGGACGGATAGACCGTGCTCTTGATCGGAATGTTGTCGGTGTGGCCTTCCACCTGGATCGGGTTGTCGGTCTCTGCAAGCACCTTGGCGACCGCGGCCAGTGCGCTGACCGAGGCCGGCTGCAGGGTGGCGTCGCCGCTGGCGAACAGGGTGCTGGCGTTGATCTCGACGGTGATGCCGCGGGCCGACTGGGTGACCCGGACCTGGCCCTGCTTGACCAGCGATTCCATCGCGGTCTGGACGTCCTTGGCGATGGTCTTCATGTGTTCCGCAACCGGGTTCGCCGGCTGCGCTTTCATTCCCGACGATTTGCCGATCGGCTTGCCGGCGCCCTGCAGTATCTCGGCGTTTTTCTGGCCCATGTTGATCTGCTTCGGGCTGGTCTGCTTTTCGTTGAAGGCGTTGACGATGGAGTCCGACAGGACCCGGTACTTGCCTTCGTTGACCGAGGAGATGGCGTACATGACCACGAAGAAGGCGAACAGCAGGGTGATGAAGTCGGCATAGGAGACCAGCCAGCGCTCCAGGTTCTCGTGTTCCTCGTGGAGTTGCTTGCGGGCCATTTTTAGCGGTCAGCAGTCAGCAAGAGCCAAAAAACCGGCGGCCGCCAGGCCATCCATTAGCTGAATGCTGACCGCTGAAGGTTCTCATACCAGATACCCCTGTAGCTTCGCCTCGATCATCCTGGGGTTCTCGCCGTTCGCGATCGCCACGATGCCTTCGATGTACATCTCCTTCAGGCGCACGTAGCGGTTGACGTGGTAGCGCAGCTTGTTGGCGATGGGCAGGAAGATCAGGTTGGCGCCGCCGACGCCATAGATGGTGGCGACGAAGGCGACGGCGATGCCGGCACCGAGCTTGGACGGGTCGGACAGGTTTTCCATGACGTGGATCAGGCCCATCACCGCGCCGATGATGCCGATGGTCGGCGAATAGCCGCCGGCGGCCTGCCAGACCTTGCTGGCCTCGATGCGGTGGATTTCGTGGCTGTGCAGTTCCATTTCCAGGGTGTCGCGCAGCACCTCCGGTTCGGCGCCGTCGACCAGCATCTGCAGGCCGCGCCGCTCGAACAGGTCGTTCTGTTCGTCGATCATCGGCTCCAGGGCGAGCAGGCCGCCGCGCCGGGCCAGGTGGCTCCAGGACAGGATCAGGTTGAGGGTGTCCTGGGGCAGGTAGACCGGCGGCCGGAACACCCACTTGGCCATGGCCAGGCCGTCCAGGAAGACCCTGAGCGAGCTTTGCAGCATGACCGCGCCCATGGTGCCGCCGATCACGATCAGGAAGGCCGTGAGCTGGAGCAGCGATCCGATGCCGCCGCCTTCCAGGGCCTGCCCGACCAGGATGGCGCCCAGGCCCAGTAATAATCCGGCGATGCTGATGATGTCCATGATGTCTGCGGGCGTCCCTTAATTGACCCAGTCCCGGAGGAAACCGCGCAAGCGCGCGACGGCCTGGCCATGCAGTTGGCAGATGCGCGATTCGGAAACGCCGAGGACGGCGCCGATTTCCTTGAAGTTCATTTCCTGCTCATAGTACATGCCCATGAGCATTTTTTCCCGATCCGGCAGCTCGACGATAGCCTGCGTGAGTGCCTTCCTGAAATTCTGGTCGGACAGCATTTCGAACGGGCCATCCGCCAGTTCGCCGACGAAGCGGTCGAGGAAGTCGTCGCTGTCGGAGGCATGGAGGTCCTCATAGTAGACCAGTTGGGCGCCGCGCGTTTCGCCGAGGAGTTCGAAATAGTCGTTGATGGGCATGCCCAGCTGGCCGGCGATTTCCTGCTCGGTGGGTTGACGCTGCAGGCGCTGCTGCAGGGCATGGATGGCGTTTTCGATCTTCCGGCTGGCCTTGCGTACCGTGCGCGAGGCCCAGTCGGATTCGCGCAGTTCGTCCAGCATGGCGCCGCGCACCCGCTGCGTGGCATAGGTCTCGAAATGGGCGCCCTGGCTGTCGTCGAAACGATCCATGGCGTCGAGCAGGCCGATCAGGCCGGCCTGGATGAGGTCGTCCGCATCCACACTGGCCGGCAACCGGCTCATCAGGTGGTAAGCGATGCGTTTCACCAGGGGCAGGTGCGCCCGGATGACCGCGTCCTTATCCGTAGGCCCTTCCATGTTGGACATGTCGTGTGGTCTGGTGTCGGGGTGGTCGGTTCAGGCGGCCGAACAGGCCCAGGCGCTGCCAGAATATCTTGGCGTCCATGCCTGAGCCGGGATCGCTGGCATGCAGCCGCTCGGCCAGTTGGCGGAAGGCGAGTGCGGCCGGCGCGGAAGGGGCGACCTGGTGGATCGGTCGCATCGAGCGGATCGCCTGGTCGAGCTTGGGGTCCCTGGGCACCGAGCCGAGCAGGCCGACGCCGATGCCGAGAAAGCGCCTGGAGGTCTCGTTGAGGTTGGCGATCAGTTGTTCGGCCCGGTCGTCGTCGCCGGCGTTCATGAATACCGCCAGCCAGGCGGCATCGGGCTGCTTGCGGTGGGCCGCCTTGAGCACCGCATAGGCCTCGGTCAGGCGCGCCCTGGCGGCGGGCAGGATGAGCAGGCGCAGGGGCGCGGTCAGGGCCAGGCTGGGGCGTTCGTCGGCCGGTGCGGCCAACATCAGCCATTCCCACGCGCCGGCGGCGAAGTCCTCGGACAGCCGGCTCCAGTGGCGATCGTCCGCTTCCGCGACATGGGCCAGGCCCTGCTCGGCGCGCACCAGGTGCGGCCCGTCAGGGATGGCGACCAGGACGTTTTCGAGCGGCTGGTTGCCGTGCGCCAGGTCGGCCAGGGCATGGCGCGGGGTCAGGCCCAGCTGTCCGGCCACGTTATGCGGGCCGGGGGCCTCGTCGATCAGGCAGACGTGGTTGCCGCGCAGGGACAGGGCGAAGGCGATGCCGGCGGCGGCGGTGGCGTTCAGGTCGGCATCGGGCCCGAACAGGCCGACGGCGCGAAAGCTGTTATGGCCGCCGAGCAGGCGGCGCAAACCGGCCGCCTGGTCATCCGGCTCAAGCCGCCGCACCGTAGGCACCCTGAGCGGAATAACGTTCGTCCGGCGCCCGTGCCTCGGCGGCGGCCATGAGTACCGGATAGTCGTCGTCTTCCGCCACGAAGGCGGCCCCGGCCGCACCCGGGCGGAAGGCGCGGTCGACCAGGTAGCGGGCGTTGGCAAGGTGCATGTCCTCGGGCACGCGCTGGCCGTTGGTGACGTAATGGATCGGCAACTGGTGGCGGATCATCACGTCGAGCGCCGGCCCGTAGGTCTGCGCCTCGTCGATCTTGGTCAGGATGCAGCCGGCCAGGCCAGGGCCGCTGTAGGAGCGCACCACTTCCTCCAGGGTGATGCCCTGGGCGGGGGCGCCCAGCAGCAGCAGGCGCTGCACGCCCTGGTTCTGGCCCGAGAGCATCTCGGTCTGTTCGCCGACCCGGCGGTCCTTCTGGCTCATGCCGATGGTGTCGATGAAGACCAGGTGCTTGCCGGCGAGGTCGAGCAGGGTCAGTTCCAGGTCGCTTTCGTCGCGCACCACATAGACCGGTGCGCCGAGGATGCGGCCATAGATGCGCAACTGGTCCTGGGCGCCGATCCGATAGCTGTCGGTGGTGATCATGGCGACCTTGTTGGCACCATGCTTGAGCACGGCGCGGGCAGCCAGCTTGGCGACGGTGGTGGTCTTGCCGACGCCGGTCGGGCCGACCAGGGCGTAGACGCCGCCGCGTTCGATCAGGTCGTCGATCGGGGCGGCGACCTTGAGGTTCTTCACGATGGCGGCCTGGACCCAGCGCAGGGCATGGGCCGAATCCTGATCCGTCGGCATGCGGTCGAGTACCTGCCGGGTCAGGGCCGGGCTGAAACCCGCCGACATGAGCTGCTTCATGATCTCGGCGCGTTGCGGCTCGCGCCGGCAGGCATCGTTCCAGGCCAGTCCGGCCAGTTGACCCTCGACCAGGGAGCGCAGCATGCGCATCTCGTGGGCCAGTTCCTGCATGACCGGACCTTCGGCCGCGGGAGCGGCAGCAGGTACCGGGGGCGGCGGTGCAATCGCCTGGGCGGGTTCATCGTGCCAGGCCGGCACAGCGGCCTCGGCTGCGGACTTGCGGGCCGGGGCCGGCCGGATCACGGAGCCTTCCCGCTGGGCCAGGAAGTCGGCCAGGGTGGTCAGTTCGGGGATCGGCTCCTGACGCTGGGCCGGCGCGGGCCGGGCGGCAGCGGGCTGGGCCGGCGCGGGCTGGCTGGCTGGCGCCGGACGGCGCGGCGCGAAGACTGGCTCGGCCTGCTCGGCCAGCGCGGCCATGTCGAGGTCGGCCACGGCGATGATCTCGACGCCGCCGTCGACCTGCCGGTTGGACAGGATGATGGCGTTGGCGCCGAGGGCGTCGCGGACCATGCGCAGGGCATCGCGGGTGGTGTGGGCGTGGAATTTCTTGACCATCAGCCTTGACCAATCATCTGGACCACCTTGATCGATTTGCCGTCAGGAACTTCGGCATGGGAGATGACCCGCAGCATGGGCGCGGAGCGACGGAGGAAACGGGAGAGTAGGGCACGGATGGCGGGGGAAATCAGCAGCACGGCAGGCTGTCCGGCCTGCATCTGCCGCTCGGTGGCCTGGACGGTTTCGCGCACCAGACGTTCGGCCAGCCCGGGCTCGAGGCCGACGCTGCCTTCTCCGCGGCCTGACAGGGCCTGTACGAGGATGTTCTCCAGGCCGGGCTCCAGCGCCATCACCTGCAATTCCTGTTCTCCTCCGAAGATTTCATGAATGATAGCACGGGACAGCGCGACCCTTACCGTGGCGGTCAGTTCGTCGGGGTCCTGGATTCGACTGGCGTGTTCCGCCAGGGTCTCCAGGATGGTGCGCATGTCGCGGATGTGGATCTTCTCGTCGAGCAGGTTCTGCAGCACCTTCTGCACGGTGGCCAGCGAGAGCTGCTTGGGCACCAGGTCCTCGACCAGTTTCGGGCTTTCCTTGGCCATGTGGTCGAGCAGCTGCTGGGTTTCCTCGCGGGCCAGCAGTTCGGGGGCGTGTTCGTTGATCAGCTTGGACAGGTGGGTGGCGATCACGGTGCCGGCATCGACCACGGTGTAGCCGTAGGTCTGCGCCTGCTCGCGCAGGCTGGCGTCGATCCAGACCGCCGGCAGGCCGTAGGCCGGATCGGTGGTGGCCTGGCCCTGGATGGTGCCGAAGACCCGGCCCGGGTTGATGGCCAGGTACTTGCCGACCTGGATCTCGTTTTCCGCGATGGTGACGCCCTTCAGGGTCATCCGGTAGGCGCTGGGCCGCAGCTGCAGGTTGTCGCGGATATGCACCGGCGGCACCAGGAAGCCGATTTCCTGGGCGACCTTCTTGCGGATGCCGCGGATGCGGCGCAGCAGTTCGCCGTCCTGGCCCTTGTCGAGCAGGGGCACCAGGCGATAGCCGACTTCGAGGCCGAGGCGGTCGACCGGGGCGACGTCATTCCAGCCGACCTCCTCCGGTTCGCTCGGCGCCGGCGGCGGCGGCACCTCCTGGGCCTTGGTCATGGCCAGGCGTTCCTGCTGGACCAGCCAGTAGCCGGCGCCGCCGAGGATGCCGCCCATGAGCAGGAAGGCGACGTGCGGCATGCCCGGCAGGATGCCCATCAGGGTCAGGATGCCGGCCGACAGGAAGATCGCCTGGGGCTTGCTGAAGATCTGGCTGAGCAGCTGTTCGTTGAGGTCGGACGAACTGGATACCCGCGACACCACCATGCCGGCGGCGGTGGAGATGACCAGGGCCGGGACCTGTGCCACCAGGCCGTCGCCGATGGTCAGCAGGGTGTAGCGGGAGGCGGCGTCGGCGAACGACATGTCGTGCTGGATGACGCCGACGATGAGGCCGCCGATGACGTTGATCAGCATGATGATGATGCCGGCCACGGCATCGCCGCGGACGAATTTCGAGGCGCCGTCCATGGAGCCGTAGAAGTCGGCCTCCTCGGCGATCTCGGCGCGCCGGCGCCGGGCCTCGTCCTCGCCGATCAGGCCGGCGTTGAGGTCGGCGTCGATGGCCATCTGCTTGCCCGGCATGGCGTCCAGGGTGAAGCGGGCGGACACCTCGGCGATGCGGCCGGCGCCCTTGGTGATGACCATGAAGTTGATCAGCACCAGGATGATGAACACGATCAGGCCGACCGCGTAGTTGCCGCCGACCAGGAAGTGGCCGAAGGCCTCGATCACCTTGCCGGCGGCGTCCGGGCCGGTATGGCCTTCCAGCAGGACGATGCGGGTGGAGGCGACGTTGAGCGACAGCCTGAGCAGGGTGGTCATCAGGAGCACGGTCGGGAAGACCGAGAACTCCAGCGGCTTCAGGGTGTACAGGCTGATCAGCAGGACGATCATCGACAACGCGATGTTGAAGGTGAACAGCATGTCGAGGGCGAAGGCCGGCAACGGCAGGATCATCATCGCCAGGATGGCGATGACCAGGATCGGGGCGGCCATCTTCTGCCACTGTATGCCGGGCATGGTTGCCTCCGCCATCAGTCTGAACGTCGCATGGGGACGATATCAGACCCCCGTTCCCGCAGGCGGGCCGGAGTGGGGGAGACGGTCATGTCGGCGGCGAGCATGAACGTCATGCTGTCGGCCTGTTGGCGGGGTCGAGTTCGGCAGGCACCTGCCATGCCTCGGGCAGGGCCGGATTCATCTGGTTGTTCAGCTGGTAGACATAGGCCAGGACCTGGGCCACGGCGGAGAACAGGGTGCCCGGGATGACCTCGCCGACCTCGACATGGCGGTGCAGGGCGCGTGCCAGCGGCGGCGCCTCGACGATCGGGACATGGTGTTCGCGGGCGATTTCCTTGATCCGCTCGGCCACCAGCTGCGAGCCCTTGGCGATCACCACGGGCACGGCCGCGCCCTTTTCCTCGTATTTCAGCGCGACGGCGAAGTGCATCGGGTTGGTCACCACGACATCCGCCCTGGGCACCGCCTGCATCATCCGGCGCCGTGCCTGTTCGCGTTGCAGGGCGCGGATGCGCGCCTTGACCTGCGGGTCGCCCTCGGTTTCCTTGTGTTCCTGGCGCACCTCTTCCTTGGTCATGCGCAGGCCATGGTGGTAGTTCCAGATCTGGTAGGGCACGTCGATCGCGGCGATCAGGGCGAAGGCCGCGGCGGCCGCCAGGAAGGTGTACATGGTGATCCAGCCGAAATGAGGCATCGCGGATTCCAGCGGCTCGGCCGACAGGGTCAGGATTTCGTCCCACTGCAGCCAGATCATCCAGACCGAGGCGCCGGCGATGACGCCGCCTTTCAGCGCGGCCTTGCCCAGTTCCACCAGCGACTTCCAGCCGAACATCCGGCCCAGGCCCTTGAGCGGGTTCATCTTGCCCAGGTCGGCCTGGAGCGGTTTCAGGCTGAAGTTCCAGCCGGAGATGATGACATTGGCGATCAGCGCGGCCAGAACCACCACGGCGCCGATGGGCAGCAGGGTGAGCATGGCATCGTAGGCAGCCAGGGAAAGAGTGTTCCCCATCATGGTGGGGCTGGCGATGTCGGCGCGACCGAAGCTGAGGCTGTCGTGCACCATCCGGCGCAGGGTCTCGATCAGGAAACTGCTCATCAGCGCCAGCGCGGACCCGGTGGCGATCAGCACGGCGAAGGTCGAAAGCTCGCGCGAACGCGGGACGTTGCCCTCGTCGCGGGCCTTCTGGATCTTTCGTCCAGAGGCTGGTTCGGTGCGTTCGAGATCGCTGTCTTCCGCCATTCTCCGGGGTCCTGTTTCCCACCAGATTTATCTGGCCGGAGTTTAGCATGCCACCCAAACGAAAACGGCCGGAAACCCGGCCGTTTTCGTGGTTTGCAGGGGGTCTCAGTGCGACTGCACGCCCGGCCCGAAGAAGCGGTAGCCGGTGCGCATCTGCTGGCTGCGGGCCAGACGCTTCTTGCCGGTTTCGTCGCTAAAGCTGCCGGCGATGGCGGCATAGGCCTTGCCGGCCCAGTCGGCGTCTAGCAGCAGGTCGGCCACCCCTTCGGCCCAGCGCAGCTTGTCGCCCGCGGCGGCCAGCCTGTCGCCGCACTTGTCCATCAGCACGGCGATGTCGGGCTTGGCGATCTCCAGGTTGTTGAGGCGGGTGGCCAGCTGCACGCAGTTCTCGCCGCTGCTGCAGGCGTCGACCGCCTTGGCGTACATGGCCTTGGCGGTGGATTCGTCGCCGAGGTCGGCGAACAGCTTGCCGATCTGGGCCAGGGCGAAATGGTCCTTGGCGCGCTTGGCCGCTTCGGCCAGCAGGTTGGAGGCCATGGCGGAATCCCCCAGTGCCTCCTGGGCGATCTGGGCCAGCTTGGTCCAGTCGTACGGGTTGTCGCCGGACTGGCCGACGCGGGCGTCGATGTAGGCCTTGGCGCGGCCCTTGCCGAAAGCCGCGTCCTGGAGTTCGCGGGCGGCGGTCAGGACGATCTCGCGGAACCAGACGAAGTCGGCGGCGGAGGCGACCGATTCGTCGAGCAACTTGCCCAGCCATTCCTTGTCGCCCAGGCGGTCGACGCCCAGGATCAGGGGCTTGAAGCGGCTGAAGTGGAAGCCGTCGGCGCGCATGACTTCCTCGGCGCTGGAGAGCAGCTTGCCGGCGTAGGACGCGTCGGCCAGTTCGGCGATGATGCGGTCGGACAGGGCGATGAACTGCTTGGCGGTCTTGGCCTTGGCTTCCTCGTTCTGGATCTCGATGTACTTGGCCTGGTTGGCTTCGCGCTTGACCAGCTTCTCGGCCAGGCGGGCGACCCGGGCGGCATCGGCAGACAGGTGCTTGTTGGCGGCTTCGACCACCTTGCGCATCTCGTCCAGGTTAGCCACGGCCTCCTCGGCCTTGGTCACCATGTCGGCCACGCCGGCGCTGTCGCCGAGATCGGCATAGACATCGGCCAGCTTGATCAGGTCGATCGCGTTGCCGGCGGTGGCGCCGGCCTTGGTCAGCACGGCCTTGGCGAACTCGGCGTTGTCCTTGGCGGCGGCCAGCACCTGCATCAGGGCGGTGAAGTCCTTGGCGGAGTCCAGAGCCTTGTCGTACAGGGCGCCGGCAGCGGCCGGGTCGATCTCGGCCATGGCGCCGGACAGGGTGATCATGTCGCCGGCGGAGGAGTACTTCGCGCCCCCCTCGTTGATGATCGCGGCTGCCAGGGCTTTGTCGCCGAGGTCGCTGGCGATGGTCTTGGCCAGGCGGGCGAAGTCGGCAGCGCGGCCGTACTTGGTCTTGATCTTGTCGTAGATCTGGCCGGCCAGGGCGGCATCCTTGATGTCGCAGGCGACGACCTTGGCCAGGCTGTACAGTTCTTCCGTGGTGGAGATTTCCTTGAGCGCGCCGCCCAGGGTCTTGGCGGCAGCGGCGGCATCGCCGGAGACCAGCATCTGGGCCATGCCGACGGCGACCTTTTCCTCGCCGCTCATGGCGAAGTCGGCACCCTGGCCGAGCATGGAGTCGGCGTCGCCGCCGAGGCCGAGGGCCTTGTAGCCGAAGGCGCAGCAGACGAAGTCGTTGGTGAACATGGCATTGCCGGCGATGTCGTCGATCACCGATTTGGCGTCAGCCGCGCTGGTGAATTCGGGCCGGGACAGGATTTCCTTGGCATAGCCGAGATCGGCGGGGGCATCGAAAGCCTCTCGGGCCAGTGTGTACAGGTCTTCGGCGTTGCTGGCGCCGGTAACGCGCGACTCCAGGGTTTCCCGGGTGGCCATGGCTAATCTCCTGAATCCAATTACGAAAGGCGACAAGTTTACCGGGCCGGCGGCCCATATGTCGCTAGGGTTTTTTATCGGGCGATAAGGGATTTTTGGGGGCGGCTTCTGGCGCCTGCCGGCCGAGCAAATAAAAAACGCGGCCGGAGCCGCGTTTTTTGGCGCTTCAAGGCTTACTTGTGGCTTTCGATGGCCTTGGCCAGGGCGGCAATGTCGGCGACGGCATTGGGCTGCTTGGGCATCGGGATCTTGCCGAACTTGCCCGTGCTGCCGTTGGTGACGGCGTCCTTGACCGCGGTGGGGATATCCTTGGTCTTGGCATTGACGTCCTTCCAGGACGGACCGACCTTCTTGGCGGTGGCGTCGTGGCAGACGTTGCACTTGTTCTTGGTGAGGACGGCATCGTCGGCCAGGGTCGGCAGGGCGATGGTCAGGGCGGCGGCGGCGAAAACAGCGGTCAGAATTTTCATGGTTTTACCTTTCTGTGTTTGGGGGGACGGATTATGGGACACGAAATATTATGACTAAATTATATTCAAACCTTTAAAGCGATGCTTGATATTGATCAACCTTCGCCCGGGGTCAATTGATACCAGTGTCCGGCATTCCCCTGCCGGCTACAGACGGAAGGCTTTCACCGAATCGTCCAGGCGATTGGCGTCGTTGACCAGGTTGGCCGCTTGCTGAATGCCTTGTTCGGAGTCGTGCAGGGTTTGCGAGTTGAGCTCCTCGATGGCCTGGACGTTGCCGTAGACGCTTTGGGCAACCGATTTTTGCAGCGAGGTGGCGTGGGCGATTTCATTGACCATGGCGTCCACCTGGGCCACGGCGTCGATGATGCGTTCGAGCGATTCGCCGGCCTGGCGGGCATGGCCTACCCCTTGTTGTGCCTCACGCATGCTCTCGCCGATGGCGTCGAGGGCATGCCGGGTTTCCTGCTGGATGGTATCGATGGTCAGGCCGATCTGGTTGGTGGCGTCCGAGGTCTTTTCGGCCAGCTTGCGGACCTCGTCGGCCACCACCGCGAAGCCCCGGCCCTGCTCGCCGGCGCGGGCCGCTTCGATGGCGGCGTTGAGCGCCAGCAGGTTGGTCTGGTCGGCGATCTCCTTGATCACGGCGACGATGCTGCCGACCTCCTGGGAGCTTTGCGCCAGTTTCTCCACCCGTTCGGTGGCGCTGCTGATGCGGGCGTGGATGTTCTCCATGCCCTGGATGCTGATCTTGGCCATGCCGACGCCCTGGCGCGCGGTGCTGCCGGCCTCGGCGGTGCGCTGGGAGGCGCGTTCGCTGCGGCTGGAGATGTCGGCGCTGGCCGCCTCCAGTTGCTGGACGCTGGCCATGATGTCGTGGCTTCGTTCGGCCATGCGATCGACCCGGTCATGGATTTCGCCGGCCTGGCCGCGCAGCACGTCGCTGCCGTTGCGGACCTGGCTGGACAGCCCGGAGGTCCTGGCGATCAGGTCGCGTAGCGTGGCCACCATGTTGTTGAAGCTGGCGATGATCTCGCCGATGGTGTCGTTGCTCTTGATCCCGCAGGTGAAGGTCAGATCCTTGTCGGCGATGGCGCTGGCGACCTGGGAAATGCGTTTCAGCTTGGAGACCAGGATCAGGTTCATCACCCAGTAGTTGACCAGGCCGATGACCAGGCCGGCGATGAAGCAGCCGATCACAAACCAGGTCAGCATGCCCGGTTTCCACTCCACGAAATAGTTCGCGTAGACGGGAAAGACGCCGGCGACGACGGCGCCGAAACCGAGGTAGGCGATGAGTACACGCCGAAGGATGCTGGGTTGCATGGTGGTTCCCTTAGTTGGCGCCTGGACCGACCGGTCCGGTCGGGGCTGTTATGACAGGGTAAATCCGAAACTTGAGCATCCCTACCACTTCACCACGTGGACGTTGTTCAGCGAGCGGCCCAGGAAGCGCTCGCCTATGGTCTGGAAGCGCAGGGGCACGTCGGTGACGTAGAAATGGTAGTCGGCCGGCGCCCGCGAGGGGGTATGCAGGTCGAGCTTGGTGAGCAGCGCCGCGGTCTGTTCGGCCATGGCCTCGGCCGAATCGACCAGGGTCACGCCGGGACCGGCAACCTCCGCGAGCAGCGGCTTCAGGAGCGGGTAATGGGTGCAGCCCAGGACCAGGGTGTCGATTTTTTCGGCCAGGATCGGCTTGAGGTATTCCTGGGCGGTCAGGCGGGTGACCGGGTGGTCCAGCCAGCCTTCCTCGACCAGTGGCACGAACAGCGGACAGGCCTGGGAGACCACGCGCGCGTCCGGCTCGACCTCGTGGATGGCACGGCCGTAGGCATTGCTGTTGACCGTGGTCGGGGTGCCGATGACGCCGATGCGCCGGGTCTGCGTGGCGGCCAGGGCATTCAGTGCGCCGGCCTCGATGACGTCGAGCACCGGCACCGGGGAGAGATCGTGCACCACCTGGGAGGCCACCGCCGCCATGGTGTTGCAGGCGACGATCAGCAGCTTGACCTGTTTTTCCAGGAGGAACTCGGCGATCTGGGTGGTGTAGTGGGCGATGGTCTCGACCGACTTGACACCATAGGGCACCCGCGCGGTATCGCCGAAGTAGTGGATCGACTCGAATGGCAGGCGCTCCATCAGGGCGCGCACCACGGTCAGGCCGCCGACGCCGGAGTCGAATACGCCGATGGGGTTGGCTGCGTTGGGGTTCATGTCGGGTCCGGTGAAATCGCTGCCGCCATTGTATCGAATTGGCCGAGCGCCCAAGCCACATGCTCGCGCACCAGGGCAGACGGATGATCGCGCCGGCTCATCAGCGCCTGCCGGTTCGCCTGCGTGCGCGGCGCGTTGCCGAGCGCCACGGCGATGTTGCGCAGCCAGCGCTCGTGGCCGATGCGGCGGATCGGCGAGCCGGCCAGCCGGTCGTCGAATTCCTGCTCGGTCCAGCCGAACAGGTCGGTCAGCCGGCTTAGATCGAGGCTGTTCCTGGCCCTGAAATCGGAGATCTCGGTCGGCTGCGCGAAACGATTCCAGGGGCAGGCGAGCTGGCAGTCGTCGCAGCCGTAGATGCGGGTGCCCATCAGGCGGCGCAGGGGTTCCGGGATGGCGCCGGGATGCTCGATGGTGAGGTAGGAGATGCAGCGCCGGGCGTCGAGCACATAAGGCGCCACGAAGGCCGCGGTCGGACAGATGTCCAGGCAGGCCGTGCAATGTCCGCAATGTTCCCGCTCCGGCGCGTCGGCAGGCAGGGCCAGATCGGTATACAACTCGCCCAGGAAGTACCAGGAGCCCGAGCGTGACAGCAGCAGGGTGTGCTTGCCGCGCCAGCCCAGTCCGGCCAGGCGGGCCAGTTCGACCTCCATCACCGGGGCGCTGTCGGCGAAGGCCCGGTGGCCAAACGGACCGATCTCCTGCTCGATCCGATCGGCCAGCTTCTGCAGGCGGTTGCGCATGACCTTGTGATAGTCGCGGCCGAGGGCATAGCGCGAGATGACGGCGGTCTCCGGTTCCGGTTCCGGCAGGTCGGCGGGGGCGTAGTCCAGGCGCACGCTGATGATGGCGCGTGCGCCCGGCACCAGTTCGGCCGGCCGGGCCCGCTTGTCGAGGTTGCGCGCCATATAATCCATGTCGCCGTGGCAACCCGATTCCAGCCAGCGCAGGTAGTTTCCGCTGTCCAGAGGCTCGGCCGGCGCGAAGCCCACGGCGGTAAAGCCCAGTTCCCGGCCCCATTGCCGGATTGCCTGTTTGAGCCTGATTGGAGACCAGTCGTGCGTCATGATGACGATCATAGCCCGTTCTTGCAGTTGTCGTTGCCGGATGAAACGGCCACGCTGGCGCTGGGCGCGCGCCTGGCGGCCGGGGTGCGGCCAGGCATGGCCGTATGGCTGGTCGGCGACCTGGGCGCCGGCAAGACCACACTCACGCGCGGCCTGTTGCGTGCGCTCGGCCATGGCGGTCGGGTGAAGAGTCCGACCTATACGCTGGTTGAAATTTATCCATTTTCGAGCTTTAATCTATATCACTTTGATTTGTATCGATTCATTGATCCGGAAGAGTGGGAAGAGGCTGGGTTCCGCGAGTACTTCAATCCGGAATCGATCTGTCTGGTGGAATGGCCCGAAAAGGGTGGTGCGATTTTGCCCCTGCCGGATCTTGAAATTCGCCTGGAAATCGACGGCGAAGGCCGGCTGGCAAGGCTGTACGGCAGGACGGAGGAGGGTAGGCGATGCGTAGAGGATATTTCGGAGTCTGGTTCGGCCTGATCGCAGCACTGGTCTGGTGTCTGCCCGCCCAGGCCGCCACCACGATCAAGGCCGTGCGCCTGTGGCCCTCGCCTGACTACACCCGCATCACCCTCGAACTGTCCAAGGTCCCCGAATTCAAGTATTTCACCCTGAGCAATCCGGACCGCCTGGTCGTGGACCTGCGCGATGTCGAATTGACTCCGCTGCTCCAGGCCCTCGGCGAACAGGTCGGTCCGGGCGATGCCGTCGTCTCGGCGGTGCGCTCGGGTGTCTTTCAGCCCGGCGTGATACGCCTGGTGACCGAGCTGAAGTCCCAGGCCAAGCCCAAGGTGTTCACCCTCGACCCCATGGGCAACTACGACCACCGGCTGGTGATCGACCTCTATCCGGCCGGCCCTGCCTCGGCGCCGGTCAGTGTCGAGAAACAGGTCGAGAACGCCATCGCCCAGGCCAACAAGCCGACCGAGGCGGAGGACCGGGGTGGCAAGGCGGACAAGCCGGCCCTGGCCGAAAAACCGGACAGCAAGCCGGACAACGCGGTATCGGCCAAGGCCGATAACGGTGTCAATGCCAAGCCGCCAGCCGGTTCGAAGAGCCAGTACATCCGCCTGGTCACGGTGGCCATCGATGCCGGCCACGGCGGCGAAGACCCCGGCGCCACCGGTGCCAACGGCAGCCACGAGAAGGACATCACCCTGGCCGTGGCGCGCCGGCTCAAGGCCCATATCGACAAGCAGGAAAACATGCGCGCGGTGCTGATCCGCGACGGCGATTACTTCATTCCGCTGCATGAGCGGGTCAACAAGGCGCGCCGGAACCAAGCCGACCTGTTCGTCTCCATCCACGCCGATGCCTTCCTGAAGTCGACCGCCAAGGGCTCCTCGGTGTTCGCCCTGTCCGAGAAGGGCGCCTCCTCGGCCGCGGCGCGCTGGCTGGCCAAGCGCGAGAACGAGGCCGACCTGATCGGCGGCGTCAATATCGACGTCAAGGATCCCTATCTCAAGCAGACCCTGATCAGCCTGTCCCAGGACGCCCAGATCCGCGACAGCCTGATCCTCGGCCGCGCCGTGCTCGACGAACTGGGCGGGATCAACAACCTGCATCGCGGCCATGTCGAACAGGCCGGCTTCGCGGTACTGAAGGCGCCGGACATGCCTTCCATCCTGGTCGAGACCGCCTTCATTTCCAACCCGGACGAAGAGAAACGGCTGCTGGACGAGGATTATCAGGACAAGATGGCCGATGCCATCGTCTCCGGCATCAAGCGCTATTTCGACAACAACCCGCCGATGGCACGCTCCAAGATGGCGCAGAGCCTGTAACAGTCAGGTTCGGCGGCGGCATTGCAATCCGCCGCCAGGGTACTTACCATCCCTGAATCATCCCTTAGGCCGTACCCCGTGCTTCAGCAACAAATTCCCGTTTCCGCCCTCGGCAAGCCCGTACCGGAGGCCACCGATCCCATGGTGGAGGTCACCGAAAGCAACCGACTGCCCGTGGTCGAGGTGCTGGCCGAGATCGCCAGCAGCATGAGTTCCGATGCCAACGTCGAGCAGATGCTGACCCGCTTCCTGGAAATCATGATGCGCCTGTCCAAAGCCAAGGCCGGCGTGGTGCGGGTGCTGACCTCGGACGGCGGCCACCTGCGCATGGTCGGCGCCATCGGCCTGTCGCCGGCGTTGCTGGAGAAGGAACGCTATGTCCCGCTGGAATGCGGCATCTGCGGCCGCGCCACCCTCGCGCACAACTCCCAGGTCGACAACGTGATGGCGGTGTGCAGCAAGCAGGTACGCCACCTCTACTTCGCCCAGCGCTGCAAGACCGTGTACGCCATCCCGCTGCGCCACAAGGGCCGGGTGCTGGGCGTGTACAACCTGTTCATGGACGGCGACGATACCCTGCCTGACGACGTCAACTACCTGTTCAACTCGATCAGCGAACACCTCGGCATGGCCCTGGAAAACGCCCGTCTGACGCGCGAGAACATGCGCATCTCGCTGATGAACGAGCGCACCATGTTGGCCAACCAGATCCACGATTCCCTGGCCCAGACCCTGGCCTACGCCAAGATGCGCCTGACCGTGCTCAACGAGGCCATGGCGGAAGGCGACCAGGAGGACGCCAACCGCTACCTCGGCGACGTCGAGGAGGCGGTCGACATGGCCTATTCGGAACTGAGGAACCTGATCAGCCAGTTCCGCGACCGCATCGACCCGCGCGGCCTGGTGCCGGCCCTGCAGGAAATGGTCGAGAGCTTCCGCAAGAAGGCCAACGCCGACGTCGACTTCCTCAACATCGCCCAGGATGTGATGCTGACCCCGGAAGAGGAAATCCAGGTCTTCCACATCATCCAGGAATCCCTCTACAACATCTGCAAGCACGCCCGCGCGCGCCATGTCATCGTCACCCTCGACCTCGAAGGCGGCCAGTACATCGTCAACGTCGCCGACGACGGGGTCGGCCTGATGAGCAGCAGCGTGGCCAGCGTCGGCAAGAGTTTCGGTCTCACCATCATGCGCGAGCGCACCGCCAAGCTGAACGGCAAACTCACCATCGAGAGCCGGCCGGCCGGCGGCACCACCGTCCGGCTGACCTTCCCGGCCAAGCTGCCCGATCAGGAGGCCGCAAAATGAGTCAGCCCCGACTGGTCCTGGTCGACGACCACACCCTGTTCCGCAAAGGCCTGGCCGAACTGCTGGAACGCGACGGCCTGGTCAGCGTGGTCGCCATGACCGGCAACCCGGCCGAAGTCCAGGACCTGCTGCACGCACACCGGCCGGACGTGCTCATCCTCGACCTCAACATGCCCGGCACCGATGGCATCAACCTGATGCAGGAACTCAAGGCCGAAGGCTTCGTGCTGCCCATCCTCATCCTCACCGTCAGCGAGGCCGAGGAAGACCTCGCCCGGGCCCTGCGCTCGGGCGCCAACGGCTACCTGCTGAAAAGCATGGAACCCGACGAGGTGGTCGATGCCGTGCAACGCGCCGTGAAAGGCGAAACCGTGGTCGCCCCGGCCATGACCGCCAAGTTGGTCAGCCTGCTCGACGCCAAGAACGCCACCGAATCGGTGCTCGACAGCCTGACCCAGCGCGAGCGGGAAATCCTGTCGCACCTGGCCCGGGGCGAAAGCAACAAGGCCATCGCCCGCCAGCTCGAAATCAGCTACGACACCGTCAAGCTGCACGTGCGCCACATCCTGGCCAAGCTCAACCTGTCCTCGCGCGTCGAGGCGGCGGTGTTCGTGGTCGAGCACCGGCTGGCGCCGGGGCTGGAGGCGGGCAAGCGGGGCTGACGGCGGTTGCCGGGCGGCGCCATCAAGGTCCGTTCGAGCCCGGTCCCCTGGGTCCGCCCTTCTCATGTCCGGGTGCGGCATCGACGCGCCGCGCGAGCGGCCATGGCAACAGGATACGATTCGCCCGGTCGGCATAGGCGAACAATTGGCCAAGTTCGTTCATCGTGGCCTGGAAGCGGGCCTGCATGGCCGGCGGGACGCTCCGGATGGCGAACATCAGACGGTCGGGCGGGCTGGCGCCGGGATCGCTGCGGAGTTCGTAGTGCAGGTGGGGGCCGGTGGCGAGCCCGGTCATGCCGACCTTTCCGATGACCTGGCCCTTGACGATGGCGTCTCCGACCGCGAGGCCCGGGGCATAGTCGCTCAGATGGCCGTAGCGGGTGGTGTAGCGGTCGAAATGGCGCAATTCGATCAGCTTGCCATAGTTGCCGCGCACGCCGACGTAGGTGACCAGGCCCGCGGCCGTGGCGCGCACCCCGGTGCCGGTGGCTGCGCCGTAGTCGGTGCCGCGATGGGCGCGCCATTCCTTCAGGATGGGGTGGTAACGCAGGGCCGCCGGCAACGAGGTGATGCGGCTGAATTCCAGCGGCGAGCGGCGGAAGGCCGAGACCATGGCCGCGCCGGACAGGGCCTTGAGCCAGGGTTCCCGGTCCGGGTCGACCAGGCGCAGGGTCTTGTTGATGTCCACTCCCCGGGCGTCGTAGTAGGCCGCTGGGCCGGGCTCGTCCTGGAACAGGTAGGCCTCCGCCTGCCTGTCCGGGGTGACGAACCGGGCGGCCAGTATGCGGCCGGCCTCCGGCATGCCGCCGGGGTAATACATTTCGTAGACCAGGGTGCAGAGATAGCCCCGGCTCAGGTCGCGGTGAAAGTCGATCTCCTCGGCAAACAGCTCGCTGAGCTGGATGGCCAGTTCCTCGGGCAGCCCGACGGCGTCGCTGGCCGCGAACAGGGGCGACTGGTCGCCAGGCCCGGTTTCATTCGCCGTTGCGGCCGCGGTCAGGCCGAATGCCACGGCCTGGATGACCGGCGTGGCCTGCTCTGCCGCCGGCCCGACCGCGCCGGCCTGGCCGGCCGAAGCGGCCAGGATCAGGCCGAACAGCCCGGCCCGCGTCAGTAAGGCTGCCAGTGGGCAATGGCGGGTTGGCAAGCCGTTGCGTTCCTGTTCAAAGTCCGGCCAGCGTCTTGATGTGCACGGCTACGCTGCGCCCGAGCGAATTGAGGTCGTAGCCGCCTTCCAGTACCGAGATCACGCGGTTGTCGGCGTGCCGGGCGGCGATGTCCATGACCGTTTCGGTGATCCAGACGAAGTCGGCTTCGACCAGGCCGAACTGGCCCATGTCGTCCTCGCGATGGCTGTCGAAGCCGGCCGAGAAGAAGACCATTTCCGGCTTGAAGGCGTCCAGCGCCGGCAGGATGCGCGCCCCGAAGGCCGCGCGGTAGTCCTTGCCGGTGGTGTAGGCGGGCAGGGGGACATTGATGATATGGTCGTTGCCGGTGTCGGCGCCGCAAAAGGGGTAGAAGGGGTGCTGGAAGGTGGAGCAGAAAAGCACCCGGTCGTCGTCCCTGAAGATGTCCTCGGTGCCGTTGCCGTGGTGGACATCGAAGTCGACGATGGCGATCCGGTTGAGGCCATGTTCAGCCATGGCATGGGCGGCGGCGACGGCGACGTTGTTGAAGATGCAGAAGCCCATGGCCTGGTCGCGGGTGGCGTGATGACCGGGCGGTCGGATGGCGCAGAAGGCGTTCTGCACCTTGCCCAGCATGACCTTGTCGACCGCCCGGATGGCCGCGCCGGCGGCATGCAGGGCGGCGCCCAGGCTGTGCTCGTTCATCGCGGTGTCGGGGTCGATGGCCCAGCGGCCGCCGATCGCCTTGGGGGCATGTTCGAAGATGCGGTCGATGAATTCCGGCTGGTGTACGCGGATCAGTTGTTCCCGCGTGGCGAGCGGCGGGTGATGGAAGTGGTACAGGAAATCGTACAGGTGCGCGGCGTGCAGGCGGTCGTCGATGGCGGCCAGGCGGGCCGGAGCCTCCGGATGCCAGTCTGCGATCAGGTGTCTGACGCAGATGGGGTGGGTGATAAATGCGGTGTGCAAGGCTGAGGCTCCGCCGTGAGGCCGTATCGATTGAAGTTTCCAATCTGCAATATAACGCCTTTCATGGCGGTGTCACGGCATAGGAACTACCATATAGCAACCTTGCGCAAGTCAAGCCTACGCAGCTAGTCCAGACAACATACAAATACCATGAGCCAGCACTATCTATACCCCCTGTTCAATCCCCGTTCCGTGGCCGTATTCGGCGCCAGCACCCGTGAGGAATCGGTTGCTGGCGTCATCTTCCGCAACATGCTGGAGGCCGGCTTCAAGGGGCGGGTGTTTCCGATCAACCCGAAGTACGAAATCCTGCTCGAACAGAAATGCTACGCCAGCGTGGCCGACCTGCCGGAGACCCCGGAACTGGCCATCATCGCGACGCCGGCCCCGACCGTGGCGGGCATTCTGGACGCCTGCGGCAAGCGCGGCGTGCGCCACGCCGTGGTGTTGTCGGCCGGTTTCCGGGAGATGGGGCCGAAGGGCGTCGCGATGGAGGAAAACCTGGTCGCGGTTGCGCGCAAGCACGGCATCCGCTTCATCGGCCCGAACTGTCTGGGTATCCAGCGGCCGGCCATCGGCCTCAATGCGACCTTCGCCCTGGGCAAGCCGGTAAAGGGCGACCTGGCCCTGGTGTCGCAGTCCGGCGCCATCTGCACGGCCATGCTGGACTGGGCGGCCTCCAACGGCATCGGCTTCTCGGCGGTGGTGTCGAGCGGCGCTTCGGCCGACCTCGATTTCGGCGAGATACTCGATTACCTGGCCAACGACCCGTCCACGCGCGGCATCCTGATGTATGTCGAGGGCATCCGCGATGCCCGCGGCTTCATGAGTGCGCTGCGCGCCGTGGCGCGCCTGAAGCCGGTGGTGCTGGTCAAGGTCGGCCGCCACGAGGCCGGCTCCAAGGCGGTGGCCTCGCATACTGGCGCCCTGGTCGGCGGCGACGATGTCTTCGACGCCCTGCTGCGGCGGGCTGGCGTGGTACGGGTGAACACCATCCTGCAACTGTTCTCCTCGGCCCTGGCGCTGTCGTCGCGGGTGCGTCCGGCCGGCAACCGCCTGGCCATCGTCACCAATGGCGGCGGACCGGGCGTGATGGCCACCGACCGCGCGGTCGACCTGGGCGTGCGGATCGCCGAACTCTCGCCGCAGACCCTCGACAAGCTCAACGCGGCCCTGCCGTTCAACTGGTCGCACGGCAACCCGATCGACGTCATCGGGGATGCCGGCGCCGAGCGCTACAAGGCCGCCATCGACGCCTGCCTGGCCGACCGCGGCGTCGACGGCGTCCTGGTGATGCTGACGCCGCAGGCGATGACCAAGCCGACCGAGGTGGCCGAGGCGGTGGCCGCGGTGGCCAAGGCCTCCGACAAACCGGTGCTGACCTGCTGGATGGGCGAGGACCAGGTCGGCGCCGGCCGGGTGGTGTTCCGCAATGCCGGCATCCCCTATTTCAAGACCCCGGAACCGGCCGTGGAGGTGTTCTCCTACATCTCCGCCTTCTACGAGAACCAGCGCCTGCTGATGCAGACTCCGGGTTCGCTGTCGCATCAGGCCGAGCCGGACGTCGAGGGTGCGCGGCTGATCATCGAGGGTGCCCTGGCCCAGGGCCGGCACCAGCTCAACGAGGTGGAATCCAAGGCGCTGCTGTGTGCCTTCCATATCCCGGTGGCGCAGACCCTGATCGCCCGCAACGCCACCGAGGCGATGCTTATGGCGCAGCAGATGGGCTTCCCGGTGGTCATGAAGATCAATTCGCCGGACATCAGCCACAAGTCCGACGTCGGCGGCGTCCGTCTCGGCCTGTCCAGCGGCCAGGCGGTGCGCGCGGCCTTCTCGGGCATGATGACCGAGGTGAAAAAGCACCAGCCGGAGGCGACCCTGGACGGCGTCGTGATCGAACCCATGCTGTCGCGCTCCAATGCCCGCGAGGTGCTGGTCGGCACCATTAGCGACCCGGTGCTGGGGCCGGTGATCGCCTTCGGTTCCGGCGGCGTCGATGTCGAGGCCTACCAGGACCGAGCCGTGGCCCTGCCGCCGCTGAACAGTTTCCTGGCCCGCGACCTGATCAGCCGCACCCGGGTCGCCCGGCTGCTGGGCGAATACCGTGGCCGTGCCTCGGCCGACCTGGTGGCGCTGGAAAACGTCCTGCTGCGGGTTTCCGAGATGGTCTGCCAGTTGCCCTGGCTGTCCGAGCTGGACATCAATCCCCTGCTGGTGGACGAGCATGGCGCCATGGCGGCGGATGCCCGCATCACCATCGTCTCGCGCCCGCCGACCCGGGACAAGTATGGCCACATGGCCATCCACCCCTACCCGGTGCATCTGGTCACCCAGTGGCAGCTGCCCAACGGCATCGACGTGACCATCCGGCCGATCCGTCCGGAAGATGCCGAGATGACCCAGACCTTCGTGCGCGGCCTGTCGGAGGAGACCAAGTACTTCCGCTACATGGATGCCGTGCAGGAACTCTCCCACGCCATGCTGGTGCGCCTGACCCAGATCGACTACGACCGCGAGATGGCCTTGCTGGCGGTGGCCGACGTGGATGGAATTCAAGTCGAGGTCGGCGTGGCCCGCTACGCCAGCAATCCGGACCAGGTCTCCTGCGAGTTCGCCGTCGTGGTCGATGACGACTGGCAGCACCAGGGCATCGCCCACAAGTTGATGGACGTGCTGATGGACGTGGCCCGTTCCAAGGGCTTGCGGAGCATGGAGGGCGAGGTGCTCAAGCGCAACCAGAGCATGCTGAAGCTGGCGGCCAGCCTGGGCTTCCGCATCGAGCCGCATCCGGAGGACGACAGCATCAAGTGGGTCAGCCGGATGCTGTAAAAGCGAAGGGGCGCAGCTTGCGCCACGCCCCTCCGGACACCGGGTTGGTAGGTGCTTACATATGCGCGGGCTGATCCAGCGGCGTATGCCAGTGGTCATCCTCGGCCGGCTCCGGGTGGAACCAGTTGAGCTTCTCATGCAGGCTAACCACGCTGCCGACGATGATCAGGGTCGGCGGCTTCAGTTCGGCTTGTGCCGCCAGGGCCGGCAGGGTGTCCAGGGTGCCGGTGACGGTCTTCTGGTTGATCGTGGTGCCCTGCTGGACGATGGCGGCCGGCGTGCTGCCCGGCATGCCATGCTTCTTCATCTCGTCGCATAGCGTCACCAGACCCTTCAGGCCCATGTAGATGACGATGGTCTGGCGCGGCCGGCAGAGCATGTCCCAATCGAGGTCCATGGTGCCGTCCTTGAGGTGGCCGGTGACCAGGATCAGGGCCTGGGCGTGGTCGCGATGGGTCAGCGGGATGCCTGCGTAGGCCGCCACGCCTGCCGCCGCCGTGACCGCCGGGACGACCTGGAACGGCACGCCATGCTCGCGCAGGGTCTCGATCTCCTCGCCGCCGCGACCGAAGATGAACGGGTCGCCGCCCTTCAGGCGCAGCACACGCTTGCCTTCCTTGGCCAGGCGCACCAGCACCATGTTGATCTCGTCCTGGGGCACGGCATGGTTGTCGCGTTCCTTGCCGACGTAGAAGCGGTCGGCGTCGCGCCGGCACATGTCGAGGATGGGCGGCGAGACCAGGCGGTCGTAGACCACCACGTCCGCCTGCTGCATCAGGCGCAAGGCGCGGAAGGTGAGCAGGTCGGGGTTGCCGGGACCGGCGCCGACCAGATAGACCTCGCCGACGCCGACGGCGGTACTGCTGTCTTCCAGCATCCTGGCCAGGGTGTGTTCCGCTTCCTGCTCGCGGCCGGCGAAGACCATCTCGGCGACCGGCGACATCAGGGCGTTTTCCCAGAATTTGCGCCGGCCCTCGGTGGTCGGGAAGTGCTTGCGCACCTGCGACTTGAAGCGTCCGGCCAGGGCGGCCAGACGGCCATAGGCCGCCGGGATCAGGGTCTCCAGACGGGCGCGCAGCAGGCGCGACAGCACCGGCGCCTCGCCGCCGCTGGACACCGCCACCACGACCGGCGAGCGGTCGATGATGCTGGGCATGATGAACGAGCACACCTCGGGCTTGTCGACCACGTTGACCGGCAGGTGACGCGCGCGGGCGGCCTCATAGACGGTCTTGTTGAGGGCATCGTCCGCGCTGGCGGCGAACACCACTTCGGCGCCGTCCAGATGTTCCGGCTTGAAGGCCTCGCGGCGGTGGATGATGCGGTCGGTGCTCTTCAGGCCGGCATAGACGTCAGCCAGGTCGCCGGGTTCGACCACGGTGACCCAGGCGCCGGCGTTGATCAACAGGGTGGCCTTGCGCGCGCCAACGTCGCCGCCGCCGACGACCAGGCCGTTCTTGCCGCGCAGGTCGAGAAAAATCGGTAGGTAATCCATATGAACTCAATAACAAGGTGACAAAGTCGGGAGTGACACACACCTGTGGCAAAGCGCAGGTTGTCACCTGTCACCTTGTCACCGGGTCGCTCAGTTATGGCTGCCGCAGCCGCCGGAACCACAACCGCCGGTACCGCAACCGCCGCCGGCACTCTCGCCCCCCTCGCTGCTGCCGCAACTGCCGCCCTGGTTGGGCATCAGGAAGACAAAGTGCGATTCGCCGTTTTCGGCCGCGGCGAAGTCGATGGTAACGCCGTTGAGGTATTCCGCGCTGGTCGGATGCACCAGAAGGGTGACGCCAAAGGATTCGACGATGCTGTCGTTGGTGCGTTCTTCATCGAAGCCCATGCCGAATTCCAGCATGCCGGCTTCATTGACTCGGGCCGCGATGCGCAGGCCCAGGTTCTCGGTGCCGGATTGCTGGGCGGCCTGGGCAATCTGCTCGGCGGCGGTTTTGGTTAGACTGATCATGCTGGTTTCCTTAATGTTTCGTCGCCGGGGCGACACTAAAGTCCCCCTCCCCCGCTAGCGGGGGAGGGCCGGGGTGAGGACGACGGCCATGACGATAGCTGCAGTCCTGGTTGTCCATGGCGCTATCGTCATGGTCGTCGCTTCAGGCGGCAATGCGCGCCGCCTGGTGTTGTTCGGCGTGGGCGCGGGCCTTGGCAATGAAGGGCGCGATCCAGCCGTGCGCCCCCGTCCCGCGGCGATGGCAATACGCGGCGAGCAGGTTCTTGTGGACGTAGCCGTCGTTGCGGCCGTCGATGCCCTGTCCACGCATCACCTTGTAGGCGTAGGTGAGGCCGGCAGGCAGGTTTTCCAAGTGGGAATGATGAAACTCGTGGGCGGGTATCTCGGTGGTCGAGGGTGAATCCAGGGGGGCGTCTTCGGTCGGTGCCAGGCTGGCGTAGCCGCGGCCGACCGGTCGGCTGCCCAGTACCGCATCGCCCGGGATCAGGCCGACCATCTCGCCCTGGCGGTCGTTCCAGGCGATCGAGCGGGACAAATACATCAGGCCGCCGCACTCTGCGAATGCCGGCAGGCCGGCTTCGACGGCGTCATGGATAGCCCGGAGCAGGGGGTGGTTGGCCGACAACTCGGGGATGAATGATTCCGGAAAACCGCCGCCGATGATGAGACCGTCGACCTTGGGCAGTGCCGTGTCGCGCAGGGTATCGACCGGCATCAGTTCGATGCCGGAATCGCGCAGGGTATCGAGGTCTTCCTGATAATAGAAGCCAAAGGCACGATCGCGTGCGATGGCGATTTTCAGCGGCCTCAGTACCGGCGCTGCAGCCACTGTGGCCGGTGCAGTGGCTGCCGGCGCCGTTGCGGCAACCCTGATCAGTGCATCCAGGTCGACCTGGGCGGCAATGCTGCGGGCAATGCCCTCGATAAGCCGTTCTGCCGCGGCCGACTCGTTGCCGGGGACCAGGCCGAGGTGGCGTTCCTCGATGGCCAGCCCTGGGTCCTTGTGGATCGCGCCCAGCACCGGCAGGTCGGTATAGTGTTCGATGACCCGGCGCAGTTTTTCTTCGTGGCGTGGGCCACCCACCTTGTTCAGGATGATGCCGGCAATGTTCACCGCCGGGTCGAAGGCCTGATAGCCGAGCAGCAACGGTGCCACACCGCGCGTCGTGCCGATGGTGTCGAGCACCAGCACGACGGGCAGGTTCAGCTGTTTGGCCAGGGCGGCGTTGCTGTCGGAACCCATCAGGTCCATGCCGTCATACAGGCCCTTGTTGCCCTCGACCAGGCTGATGTCGGCAGGCGCGGCATGGCGGGCATACAAGGCGTCGATCTCCGCGCGTTCCATCATGCGGAAATCCAGGTTGTAGGAGGGCCTTCCGGCCGCCAGGCCGTGCCAGATCGGGTCGATGTAGTCCGGGCCCTTCTTGAAGGCCTGGACGGCCAGACCGCGTTCCTTCAGGGCACGACATAAGCCCAGCGTGACGGTGGTCTTGCCGGAGGATTTGTGGGCGGCGGAAATGTACAGGCTGGCCATGTCTCGATTGTAACAAAAAAAGCCGACTAATTAAGTCGGCTTTTTGGGGCGGACAGAGAACCGTTGTCAGCTCTTGCAGGCATCCAGGTCGATGTCCTTGAAGTCATCCTCGGGCATGAACTTGAGCACACGAACCGCAATAACGGTGATCAGGAAGGCGATGGCGATGCCGCCGACCCCGAGCAGGATTTCCCACAGAGACGGCGTGTAGGCATGGACGATGCCGTCGAAGAAACTGCTCGACTGGGCATAGCCCGGGAACAGGTTGAGCGGGAAGGCCTGGCCGCCGATGATGGTCACGTACATCTGGGCATGACCGCCGATCAATACCAGCAGCGCAGCCAGGAACACCAGGGGCGGGGACTTGCGGGCACCGGGACTGAAGATCATCAGCAGTGGCAGGACGCCGCCGAGGAAGACCTGACCGCCCCAGAACAGCAGCGGGTAGACGCCGCCCTCTAGCAGAAGGAAACGCTCGAAATCCCACTGCTTGGCAAAGTAGATATTGGTCAGGTGCAGTACGGCGGTGAAGTACAGTCCGGCGGCAATGAACACCGCCAGCAGGTTCTTCAGTCGGCACAGGATGCGCTCGTCGATCTCAATGTTGTTCCACTTGTACATCACGGACTGCACCACGATGAAGGCGGCGAGGCCGTAGCCGAACGAGTAGATGATGAACATCGGGGCGTACAGGGCGGAGTTGTAGCCGGCCCGGGCGACCAGGAAGCCGAAGATGGAACCGGTCGCGGTGGTCAGGGCCAGACGCCACAGGAAGGCCAGCAGGCCGACCGCATGGGTGTACTGCTTCAGGTTCCGCGTCATCAGGGTGATCAGGTACAGCCCGACAATGGCGAAGAAGCCGTTGTAGAACAGCACATTGACCGCGAAGATGGACTTGAAGTTGTAGTGGGTCATGGCCACGATCAGGCGGTCTGGACGACCCAGGTCGAGTACCACGCCACCGAGACCGCCTGCCAGCATGGCAATCGCGAGCAGGCCCGACAGGGGCGCGCGCGCCTTGTACATCTTCTTGCCGAACACCGAGCCGATGGAGGCGACGTTGAGTACGCCCGAGGCCGCGACGATCAGGAAGATCGCGAACACGTGCGGCAGGCCCCAGACGACCTGGTTGTCCATGCCGGTCACGATGTGACCGTGGTGCTCGATATAGAAGAACGCCGCCAGGGTGCCCAGCAAAACCAGGCCGCCCATGACCAGCAGGGTCCAGAATTCCGAACTCTTGGCGCAACTCCGGTTCATGCAAACATTTTCGGCCATGGCTTAGATCCCCTGATAACGGACGCCGGTGTTCAGGCCCAGATCGGCACGAACCTCGGTGGTGGCGTAGGACTGCAGGGCGCGGGCGATGTCGCTGTTCGGATCCCTCAGGTCGCCGAACATCATGGCCATGTGGCCGTCCTTGCTGCAGGCCTCGACGCAGGCAGGCGTTTCGTCGCGGTCGACACGCTGGACACAGAAGGTGCACGACTCGACGCAGCCCTGGCCGCGCGGCACTTCGGGATTCTGGTCGGTGAGCGGTTCATGCACGAAGGAGCGCGCCTTGTACGGGCAGGCCATCATGCAGTAACGGCAGCCGATGCAGATGTGACGGTCGACCAGGACGATGCCGTCGGCGCGCTTCATCGAGGCGCCGGTCGGACAGACGTCGACGCAGGGCGGGTTCTCGCAGTGCTGGCAGAGCATCGGCAGATTGTGCTCGGCACCGGTCTGCAGGTTCTTGATGTGCATCTTGCGGATCCACTGGGAATCCTGGGGGCCGGTCTGGCCGGAGAGGCCGTTCTCGGTAGCGCAGGCGGTGGCGCAGGAATCGCAGCCATCGGCACACTTGCTGGTGTCGATGAGCATGCCCCAGCGCACCTTGGCACTGGCGGGCGCGTCGGGTGCCTTGCCTTCCGCCGAGATGCCGTAGAACAGCACGCCCGGCGCCAGGGCCAGGCCGGCTACACCGGCGCCAACCTTGAGGAAGTCGCGCCGGTCGTTATTGGCGGTTTCGTGAACTTGCTTGTTTTGCTCGCTCATTGCATTTGTCCCCCGGGTTGTACAGAGGTCATCATGGGCGATGGCTGACTCGCCGCGGCCGGCACGGCCTTGGCTTTGGCGGGTTTCTTGGCATGGCAGTCCCAGCAGTCCAGCTTGACGGCGGCGAAGGCATGGCAGGTATCGCAATCCGTCTTGGCCACGCCGTTGCTGTTGCTGGAATGACATTCCATGCAGCGCTTCAGGCTGAATTCGCCGGACCGGATGCCGCGGTGCATGGTGTCGTCACGCTGATGCTTCAGCAGATCGGGATGGTGACGCATCATGAACTCATCATCCCTGATGCAATGATCGCCCTTCGCTTGCGCGATTGTCGGCTCGGGTTTGTTTACACCTGCCGCCGCGTTCGGGGTTTGCGCAACGAGCAGCGCGGAGGCCCCGAGCAGGGCGGCGAGGCGGAGCCAGTGGCCCAGTCTCGCCATGCCTGTCATGTTCAGTCACCCATGCCCATCTGGATGTAGCCGGTCGGGCAGACATCGGCACAGATATGGCAGCCGATGCACTTGCCATAGTCGGTGTCCACATAGCGGCCGGTGGTCGGGGCATCCTTCTTCCTGACCTTGAACACGGCGGTCTGCGGGCAGTAGATGACGCAGTTGTCGCATTCGAAGCAGAGGCCGCAGGACATGCAGCGCTTGGCTTCGGCCTGAGCGCTCTTGTCGTCGAGAGAAAGCAGGCGGTCCTGGAAGTTGCCCAGGGCGGAGTCCTTGTCCAGCACGATGACTTCGCGCTTCAGGCGCGGGGTGTTGGCGAAGTGGCCCAGGAACAACTGGGTGGACGGGATGATGTAGCGCAGGGAACGGTCCTCGAAGTTGTGGATCGCGTCCTTCCAGGTGTCGGTGCCGTTTACCTGGCCATGGTGTTCGTTGTACTCGTGCCCGGTTTCCAGCCACTTGCGCACCATGTCCCAGTGGTCGACGTCGACCTTGGGCCGCTTGTCCACTTCCACGCCGCGCAGGAAGGCATCGATACCGTCGGCGCAGATGCGGGCATGGCCGATGGCCGTGGTCAGCAGGTGCGGACGGATCACGTCGCCGGCAACATAGACGTTCGGCTTGTTCGGGAAACGGTAGTTCTTGTCGGTCTTGATCAGGCCGTTGTTGTTGTTGAAGGCTTCCAGACCGGTGAAGTCGACGGCTTGGCCGATGGCGGAGACGATCAGATCGCCGCTGATGTCCTGCTCGGTGCCCTCGATGATCTTGGTCTCCTTGCCGACCATCTCGAACTGCGCCACGCGCAGGGCGGTGGCACGGCCGTCCGGACCCTTGACCACGCCGATCGGGGTGACGCCGCCGACGATCTCGATGCCTTCGGCCTGGGCCTGCTCGATTTCGTGCTTGTTGGCGGCCATCTTGTCGACCGTGGCGCGGGAGATCAGCACCACTTCGACACCCTGGCGGGCGGCGATGGCGGCGACGTCATGGGCGGTCTGGCCGGCCAGGACGTTTTCCGGCAGGTCCTTCTCGGAGGCATTGGTGATCTTGCCGAGACGGCGGGCGACCGTGGCGACGTCGATGGAGGTGTCGCCACCGCCGATGACCACCACCTTGTTGCCGACGTGCTGCAGGCGGCCTTCGTTGAAGGCGCGCAGGAAGGACATGGCGGTGACGCAGTTGGGCGCGTCGGCGCCGTCGACCGGCAGGGCTCGGCCGGCCTGGGCACCCAGGCCCATCAGCACGGCATCGTAGTCCTGCTCGATGGATTCCATGCTGACGTCGGTACCGATGCGGCAGTTCAGCTTGGTATCGACGCCGAGGTCGATGATGCGCTTGATTTCTGCGTCGAGCACTTCACGTGGGGTACGGAAACCGGGGATGCCGTAGCGCATCATGCCGCCGAGTTCGGCGTGATCGTCGAAGATGGTGCAGCTGTGGCCCTTCAGGGTCAGCTGGTAGGCCGCGGCCAGGCCGGCGGGGCCACCACCGATGATGGCGACCTTCTTGCCGGTGCTGGCGACGTCAGGCTTGTTGAAGGCCATATTGTTCTCGATCGCCCAGTTGCCCAGGTAGTGTTCGACCGAGTTGATGCCGACGTTCTCTTCGACCTGGTTGCGGTTGCAGCCGGACTCGCACGGGGCCGGGCAGACGCGGCCCATGACGGCCGGGAACGGGTTGGCTTCGGTCAGGCGACGCCAGGCGTATTCCTGCCAGGACAGGCTGGGCTTGCCGTCGGCGCCGACGGGCGGCTTCTCGATGCCGCGCACGATGTTCAGGTAGGAGCGGATGTCCTCGCCGGCCGGGCAGGAACCCTGGCAGGGCGGCGTGGAGAGTACGTATTCAGGACACTTGTGGGTCCAACTGGCCTGGAAAATCTTGTCCTGCTCGGAACGGTAGTCCGACTCGGTCTCACCGTCCTTATAACGGCGCCAGTTCTTACCTTCACTCTTGTTTACGTCCTTGGATGTGACCGACATCTTCGCTCTCCTATCGTAAATCGTGCGGCGGGGGGCCGCCTGTGTCTGTACGCGGTCGCCCGCAGCTAATTCAAACAATCAATCCTGTTCCAGTTTGATCGCCGTGCTGACCAACTGATGCACGCCGCCAACCTGGCTCATGTCAAAACCGTAATAAGGCACTACCTTGGTGAACTGGGCCTTGCAGATGGCGCAGATCAGGGCCAGGAAGTTGACCCCGTTCTCCTGCGCTACCGCGTTGTAGGCGTTCATCCGCGGCAGGGCGCCCTTGACCCGGGCTTCGATCAGGTCGTCCGTCAATACGCCACCACCACCGCCGCAGCAGAAGGTGCCTTCGCCGATGGTTTCCGCCGCCATGTCCTGGTAGTTGTTCACCACCGCGCGGATGATGTTGCGCGGGATGGTGAACTGGCCACCGGGTTCGTCGCCCATGCGGGAGCCGCGGGCCACGTTGCAGGAATCGTGGAAGGTAACCGTGCGGTGGTCGTTCAAGGACTTGTCGAACTTCAGCACGCCTTGCTGGATCAGGTCCCAGGTGTATTCGCAGATATGCATGGGCTGCTTGTAGCGGGAGTCGAGCTTGCTCTGCAGTTCGATCGAGAATGGGTCGTTGCCGCCGTAGCCGATGCCGGTCAGGGTGTTCCAGAAGGCATAGGCGACGCGCCAGGCGTGGCCGCACTCGCCGACGATGATGCGCTTCACGCCGAGTTCCAGGGCGGCGTCACGGATGCGCATGGCAACCGTGCGCATGGTCTCGTAGTTGCCGTTGAAGAGGCCGAAGTTGCCGGCCTCGGAGGCGTGGCTGGACAAGGTCCAGGAGGCGCCGGCAGCATGGAATACCTTGGCATAGCCGATCAGCGATTCGACGTGCGGTTCGGAGAAGAAGTCGGCCGACGGGGTGATCAGCAGAATCTCGGCGCCCTTGACGTTCAGGGGCATCTTGACCGCCACGCCGGTGTCGGCCTCGATGTCTTCCTCGAGACCGAGCAGCGTGTCTTCCAACGCCGGGCCGGGCAGGCCGAGGTTGTTGCCGATCTTCTGGACCTTGTTGAGGATCTCGCTGGAATACTTCTGGCCCATGCCGGCGTAGTTGAGTATTTCGCGGCCGGCCATGGTGATCTCGGCCGTGTCGATGCCGTAGGGGCAGTAGACGGAGCAGCGGCGGCACTCGGAACACTGGTGGTAATAGGTGAACCAATCGTTCAGGGTGTCCTTGGTCAGGTCCTCGGCGCCGACCAGCCAGGGGGCGATCTTGCCCGGCAGGGTGAAGTAGCGACGATAGATCTTGCGCATCAGATCCTGGCGCGCGACCGGCATGTTTTTCGGGTCGGCGGTACCCAGGAAGTAATGGCATTTGTCGGTGCAGGCGCCGCAATGGACGCAGGCATCCATGAACACCCGCAGGGAACGGTATTTCTTCAGCGACTGGCCCATGCGCTCGATAACGCGCTCCTTCCAGTCGTCGGCGAGTTCGAACGGGTAGCCCAGGAACTCCTGGGACGCCTTGACGGCCGGGAAGGTCTTGACATGCGCCATCGATCCTTCCTGGATCTTGGGCACGGTGGTATAGGCGGTATCCGACAGTTTGGGTACTTCGAACTGTGCTGCGGCCACGTGTTAGCTCCTTACGTTCTTAATCGATGTCCGTGAGGACGCGCTCTCAGCCATTGTCCTTGTCGAGCGCCGCGGCCCAGGGGGCCAGGTGACGGCGTTCACGCGGGTTGTCCACCTGGTTGCGGGTGGGGCTGAAGAAGACACCGGGGACATGAAGCAGCTTGCTGATCGGGAAGATGATCATCAGCAGGGCCACCAGAAAGAGATGCACCAGCAGCGGGCCATCGCTGGGCAGCGGATGCCAGTCGAAGGTCACCAGGCCAAGCGCGAAGGTCTTGAGTGCAATGATGTCGGTGTGGGCGACGAAGGTCATCGTCATGCCGGACAGGCCGATGGCGATCAGCAGGACCAGGATCAGGTGGTCGGACGGGGTGGAGATGTAGCGCACCCGGTCGACCAGGAAGCGGCGCGCCCACAAGCCGGCCAGGCCGGCGATCATGGCCAGGCTGGCGTACATGCCGAAGGGCTGGATTAATTCGACCCAGAACCAGACCGGTTCCTGGAAATAGCGGATGTGGCGCAGCAGGACCAGGGCCAGACCGACATGGAACAGGTAGCCGAAGACCCAGATCCACTTGTTCGACTTGAACAGGCTCTCGAAGAACGCGATCTCGCGGAACATGCGGAAGCGCACGCCCAGCTTGGTGATTGGGGCCGGTGTGGTGGGTATGTTGAGCGGTGCCGGTGTCGACGCGTACTCGTATACCCGGTAAGCCAGGCCGCCGATCAGTATGATCGCGGCAACGTAGTAAAGGCCGATGTAGAAAACGGTCAGGGCGGACATTCAATCCTCTTTACTTACAGTCGAGAGTCGAGAGTGGAGAGTCGAGGGATACATCGCTCAACTCTCGGCTCTCGACTCTCGGCTATCGAAAACAATAGCCGTGAGTTTCGGCCAGCCTTGTGAGCCGGCCGCGTGTGGGTGCTTAGATACAGCCGGTCGGCTTGGGCAGGCCGGCGATCTTGCAAGCCTGCTTGGCGGGGCCGTAGGGGAACAACTCGTACAGGTACTTGTTGTTGCCCTTGTCAGCGCCCAGCTTCTTGGCGATGGCCTTGGTCAGCACGCGGATGGCCGGGGCGATCTGATACTCGCCGTAGTACTCACGCAGGAAGTTGACGACTTCCCAGTGGTTCTCGGTCAGCTCGACCTTTTCTTCCTGGGCCAGGTAACCGGCGATGTTCTCGTCCCAGTCAGCCAGATTGACCAGATAGCCTTCTTCGTCGACTTCGAATTCTTTACCAGCGACTTCAACCATGGGCATGTTAATTCTCCTAACGATTCAAAAATTACAACCAGGATTGACAGTTGCTGTGCTCTGCTACCAGATCCACAAAACCGCCGTAATCCACGACACTTACCCCGTCCAGAACGCGATCGGCCATGCCGCGCGCGGAGAGATCGGGACCCAGGACATACACCTTCACGTCGGCCATGGCCGCCTGAATCTTGCCCTCGAAACTACCGCCCTTGGTGGCGCCGTAGACACCATCCTCGATCAGCAGGACCGCAGAACCCTTGCTCGCCATACGCAGGCAGCTCTCCAGGGAGTTGCGCTCGTAGGGCGACTTGTTGACGATGTGCAGCATAGTCATCTCCATCAGAAACTGATCAGGACGTCTTGCTCGTCCATCTTGGCGGCCATTTCGGCGCGGTCGAGGACGACCACGTCGACCAGCAGGTCTTCCTCGGTCAGCCCGCGGGCCTCCATGGATTCCCGTTCCACGTACAGTTTCTCGATGTCGTAGCCTTCCAGGGCGCGGTAGGTGGGCGAGAAGTTCTTCTGGCCCAGCGACTTGGTGTCCTGGCCCTTCTTCAACTCGTACACGCCGTCGTCGATGAAGGCCATGCTCACATCCTGCTCGAAGGCCGCGGAGATCAGCACCACTTCCAGGCCTTCCAGGGCATAGATGGTGCCGTAAGGCGCCTTGCGGTTCACGAACATGAACTGCTTGACGACGCCGCCTTCTTCTTCCATATCCATTTCGTCATTCATCTCGTATTCCTCAATCGCCGAAGGTGACCAGGCGATCGCTCTGGATACCGGCTTCCACCAGTTGGCCGAGCCCGGAAATCCGGAAGCCCTCGGCAAGGTTGTTGGCATCCTTGCCCTGACGCTTGGCCTCGTTTTCGTCCATGATGCCGCGGCGTTGCGCGGCAGCGATGCAGACCACCAGGTCGAGACTGTATTGCTTGGACAGTTCGCTCCAGCGGTTGACGATGTTACGGTCGTCGCGCGGGGGCTCGGTCAGCCGGGTCGAGTTGTTGACACCGTCGTGGTAGAAAAACACGCGGTAGATCTCATGACCCTTTTCCAGCGCCGCCTTGGTGAAGTTGTAGGCGCTGTCGGAGGCCTCGTGGGTATAAGGCCCTTCGTTAACTAATACACCGATCTTCATTTGAATATCCCTAACTCCAATTAACCAATTCGTCGACAACGCCGGGAGGAACTCTCCCGGCGCGCTTCGTCAGAAGCGGATCTGAGCGGAGGCGTTCAGGCTGCTGCGGCCACCGCGCCAGTTGTCGATGTGGTACTTGGTGAAGGGCAGACCGGTCTTCTCGAAGAAGGCGGGCCAACCGATACGGTCGATCCAGTCGTTCATCCGTTCCCACGGACGGCCGTCGGCCTTGTAGGTCGCCAGGATATTCTTGACGATCTCGGACACTTCAGGCCAGCGCGGCGGGTTGTTCGGGATGCCGGCAGCGACCAGTTTGTGGAAGGTCGGCTTGGAACGGGCGTTGGAGTTCTTGCCGCCGACCCAGATGGCGAACTTGGAATGCTCGGGGTCGTTGATCTGCATCGGGGGGCACGGGGGGAAGCAGGCGCCGCAGCAGATGCACTTCTTCTCGTCGACTTCCAGGGAGGGCTTGCCGTTCACCAGGGCGGGGCGGATGGCCGCGACCGGGCAGCGGGCGACCACGGAAGGACGCTCGCAGACGTTGGCGACCAGATCATGGTTGATCTTGGGCGGCTTGGTGTGCTGGATGACGATGGCGATGTCGGCCTGGCCGCCGCAGTTGATCTCGCAGCAGGAGGTGGACAGCTTGACCCGGTTGGGCATCTCGCACTTGACGAATTCGTCATGCAGTTCGTCCATCAGGGCCTTCACGGCGCCGGAGGCGTCGGTGCCGGGGATGTCGCAGTGCAGCCAGCCCTGGGTGTGGGCGATCATGGACACCGAGTTGGCGGTACCGCCGATCGGGAAGCCGTTGTCGTTCAGGGCCTTGATCAGGGGTTCGACCTTGGCCTGGTCGGCCACCATGTACTCGATGTTGGAACGGGTGGTAAAGCGAACAAAGCCGTCGGCGAACTGGTCGGCCAGGTCGGCCAGCTTGCGGATGGTGTAGTGGTCCATCTGGCGCTGGGTGCCGGCCTTGACGGTCCAGATTTCGTCGCCGCTTTCGGCGCGGTGATAGAGCACGCCCGGCTTCGGATGGGAGTGAAAGGTCCACTTGCCATAGTTCTTGGCCATGACGGGGTGCATGTAGGGCATCGGATCCGGAGCGCCGGATTCGATAGTCTCGTGTGTACGTTCTGCCATTCTTGTCTCCAACTAGGTGAGATCAGAAAACATTAAGATGCTTGTATCCGCTATCTTCTGCCGCCCTGACGGGCATCATGCCCGTCAGGGTCAGGCGACCATGGAGCTCAGGCGGCAGCCTTGCGCTCGTTCCACTTCTCCACTTCCTCGTCCCAGCCGTCCATGCGGACGTAGGGGTTGGAACGCGGATGGCTGATCATGTTGGGATCGACCGGGATGTCGAGGCCTTCCAGGAAGTTGACCAGGCCGATACGCTCGATCATCTCGCCGGTGCGCTCATGTTCGAGGGCGTTTTCGGCGAAGAAGTCCAGGATGTTGCGGGACAGGTCGTTCAGCTTCTCGAAATCGTCGTCGGATTCCAACTTCATGAACGGGATGATCACGGTGCCCATGGAGGCGCCGATCTTCAGCACGCTCTTGCCACCGACCAGGATGGTGACACCCTTGTCCATGCCGGGCAGCAGGGCGCCGGGCATGACGTTCAGGCAATGCATGCAGCGCACGCAGTTGTGGTTGTCGATGGTGATGCAGTTGGCATCGGACACGGCCACCTTGGTGACGCCTTCGCCGGCGGCGGCGCCGTCGTTCTTGGTCAGCTGGATGGCGCGGGTCGGGCACATGTTGACGACCATGTTGATCAGGTCTTCAATGCTGTGGGCAGCCATCCAGTCACGGGCGATCTTCTCGTCGGCGCGGATGTTGTCACGCCAGGTGCCGATGGTGGCCATGTCGGAACGCTGGATGGAGTTCATGCAGTCGTTCGGGCAGCCGGAGAACTTGAACTTGAACTTGTACGGCAGGGACGGGCGGTGCATGTCGTCGATGTTGTTGTTGATGACGATGCGCAGGGCACGGGCCTCGTCATAACAGGACATCTCGCAGCGGGCGGCGCCGACGCAGGACATCGAGGTGCGCAGGGCCGGGCCGGCGCCACCGAGGTCGAAGCCCATCTCGTTGAACTTGTCGAAGGAGCGCTGCACATCGGCGGTCTTGATGCCTTGCAGCATGATGTCGCCGGACTGGCCATGGAAGGCGATCAGGCCGGAACCACCGGTCTCCAGCCAGGCGTCGCACATCTGGCGCAGCAGGTCGGAGGTGTAGTGCATGCCGGCGGGAGGCTGGATGCGCAGGGTGTGGAACTCGGAGCACTCGGGGAATTTCGGGGTGCCGTCGGCATTCTTCAGTTCGGTGAAACGGGGGATCACGCCACCGCCGTAACCGATCACACCTACGGTGCCGCCCTTCCAGTAGCCGAAGCGGGTCTTGTAGGAGGTTTCCAGTTGGCCGAGCAGGTCGACCATCATGTCGTTGTCTTTTGCGAGACGCTTGATGCCGGTCACGAAGCTGGGCCAGGGGCCGGTCTCCAGTTCGTCCAGGTTCGGCGTATCGTGCATTTGCTTAGCCATCTGTTTCTCCTTTAGGTCTTGCGAAACGATATGTCGTCACTACCTTTACACTACCCGTGGGCTTCAGGCCGGCACGAGATGAGTCCTGCCATATTAGTGAGACCTGATGCTGGGGGCCATCATTCCGATGGGGTAACCCGTTCCTTCGTTGGGGGGGGTACCACCTACCCGAACGGGTAGGTGCACCTAATCCCAAGGCGGGGGATGTCAATACCTGACAGTTAATGTCAAATATTAAGCAATCCACGATATTCTAATGTAATCTGCTTACTATGGACCAGATCAAGTCAATCAGCAAGTTTCGCAATCCCTTCGGCAACCAGGAAATCGAGCTCCAGCAGGTGGAGTACGAGGCGGGCGGCACGCCCATGTTGCGCTTGCGCATCCGCGAACGCGGGGCCCGCTTCACCATCTTCGATGTCGACCCGGTGACGGCCAGGTATTGGGCCGAGGAAATGTTGAAATGGGCCGAACCGCTGGCTGGCGAAACCGACAAGCAGGAAGGCGACCGATAACATGCGCATGTACAACCCCGAGTGGGAAGCCATCAAGAATTTTGAATACACGCCGCGTTTCAAGGATGTGCAGTTCGACCTCGCCGGTACCGAGATCCCGGCCGACCACGGTTACAAGCTGTTCGAGTCCCTGGCCGCGCTGTTGCCCACGCTGCGCGACATGGCCGGCGCGGGCATCCATCCGATCCATGGCGAGCCCACGGGGCGCAACGACAATCTGATCATCAATCGGCGCGGCAAACTGGTTCTTCGGCTGCCGGTGGAGCGGTTGGCCGACGTCGACGCCCTGGTCGGCCAGCGCATCGATACCGGGGCGGGTGAACTGCTCATCGGCGCGGCCAGGGAAAAACTGCTGACCCCGTTTGCGACCCTGTATTCCCCGCTGGTCGATCTCGGCATCGAGGATGAGGTCGATTTTCTCGACGCGGCACGGGACGAATTGGAAAAAATGGATATCCAGTGCGGAATGATTCCTGGCAAGAAGCGTAAAATATACCTCCCCGATGGGGATATATGCGGTTACAGCCTGATGCTGCATGATGTCAGCCCGCAGCAATCGTTGCGGGTGCAGGAGCAGGGGCTGGGCCGCCACCGCGCCTATGGTTGCGGATTGTTCGTTCCTCACAAGTCCATCAAGGCAGTCGCGATCGGATAGGAGTCTGTCAACTCAGTCGATCGCAGTTTTTTGCAACTCGTGTATTAGGAGAAAAATCGTGGGATATGTACTTAACGGCGAAGAACTGGAAGTCGATGACGAGGACTTTCTGACCGAAGCCAATTTCAGTGACGAAATCGTGCCGATCATTGCCGAAGCCGAAGGCCTCAAACTGACCGATGATCATTGGACTGTCGTCCGCTTCATGCGTGAGCGCTACCAGGAAGACGGCCACACCCCCAATTTCCGCAACATGGTGGCTGGCCTGGATGAAGATCATCCCGGCACCGATTGGAAGAAGACGCTCTACACCTTGTTCCCCAAGCAGCCCAACCGCCAGGCCTCCAAGGTCGCCGGCCTGCCCAAGCCGTTCGGCAAGGGCGGCTACTGAGCCTAGAGCTGTGAGCCGAGAGTCGCGGGCGCCCGGCGCCGGCGGCTTTCCACCCAACGCTCTCGCCGGATTTCCAGATGTATTACACCACCCTTGTATCCACCGACGATCTGGCGCGTCACCTCGACGACCCGCACTGGGTCGTGGTCGATTGCCGGTTTACCCTGACCGATGCCGAAGCGGGCCGCCAGGCCTATCTCAAGGGCCATATCCCGGGTGCCCGTTACGCCCATCTGGACGAGGACCTGTCGGCGTCCACCGGCCCCAACACCGGCCGTCACCCCCTGCCCGATGTCCAGGCCCTGACCGAGAAACTGTGCCAGTGGGGCATCGGCGTCAACAAGCAGGTGGTCGTCTATGACGACAGTTTCGGCGCCATGGCGGTGCGCCTGTGGTGGCTGCTGCGCTGGCTCGGCCACCCCGGCGTGGCCCTGCTCGACGGCGGCTATCCGAAGTGGACGCGCGAGCACCGTCCGACCACGCACGAAATCTGCCCGGCGGATTGCAAGGGCGCTTGCGCCAGCCTGCCGGAGCGCAGCCAGTACGTGCTGGCGGACGAGGTGATGCACGCCATGCAGACCGGTGACAAGCTGATCATCGACGCCCGTCCGGACCGCCGCTTCAGCGGCGAATACGAGCCGCTCGATCCGGTGGCCGGCCATATCCCCGGCGCGATCAACTGGATGTTCGATGAAAACCTCGACCTGGACGGCACCTTCATGCCGCCCGAGGCCCTGCGCGAGTACTACCAGGCCCTGCTCAAGGGCCGCGCGCCGTCCGAGGTGATCCACATGTGCGGTTCCGGCGTCACCGCCTGCCACAATATCCTGGCCATGGAAGTTGCCGGTCTGCCCGGTTCCAGGCTGTACGTCGGTTCCTGGAGCGAATGGATCACCGATCCTTCGCGCCCGGTCGCTACTGGAGAATAAACGCAATGGCTGCCCCCACCCGAGTAAAGACCGTCTGGTTCAAGAAGGAAGGCGAACGTCCGGTCGAGGACATGGCCACCGCACTGGCGACCACCATCTGGCGCATGGCCGACCGCGCCATCGACAACCTGTCCAAGGCCGATTTCGACATCATCACGCCACAGCGCGGCTTCAAGGTCATCGGCGAGCTGACGGCATTTGCTGTGCATTACGTCGACCGCCTCGTCTTTCCCCGCATGAGCGACGCGGCCCGCGGCGAACTGGTCAGTGCCCTGGGCGTGCGCCTGGCCGAGGTCATGGAGGACAACATCCTCGAATTCACCGAGGGTGCGAAGGATGCCGACTACGATTACCAGCAGGGCTACATCGACATGCTGAATGCCCGCATGACCGAATATGGCCACTATGACTTTCCCGACGACCGGCCCAGCTTTCCAGCCCTGCGCTACCTCAGCCTGCAGATCCGCGACGACATGGAAAAATCCGACCAGACCTGGATCCAGGACCAGATCATGGACATCGAGATGCCCGAGATACTGGGCACGGTGAAGAAGCAGGTCGACGGGTTTTACCCGGTGACAAAGTAACCAGGCAAGCCTGGCCTTTGACAAATTGCCATTCGATGATGATCCCCGCCGACAGCCCGTTCCACCCCGATAACGAAGCCGGCTACCAGCGCTGGCGCACCGCCAAGCTGGCCGGTTACCCGACCCGGGGCGAGGACCTCATCGTCGAGGTGCGCGACCCGCATGCCCTGACCGACACCGAATACCGCGCCGTTCTCGAACGGGTCGCCCGGACCAACATGGTCATCTATGCCACCTCGTTGGGCGAAGCCGAGGACAAGGCGGCGGTGCGTGCGCTGTCGGCCCAGTTCGGCCTGACCCGGCTCGATGCCAACTGGCTGGCCGACGAGGACGGCATCTCCAGCCTGACCCCGCGCGACGAGGGGGGCGAGAAACGGGGCGACTACATTCCCTATACCCACCACCGTATCCGCTGGCACACCGACGGCTATTACAACCCCGAGCCCCGGCGCATCCTGGCCATGACCCTGCACTGCGTGCGTGAAGCGGAGCAGGGTGGCGACAACGAGCTGTACGACCAGGATCTGGCCTACATCCAGTTGCGCGACAGCAATCCGGAATTCATCCGGGCGCTGATGGCGCCGGATGCCATGACCATCCCGGCGCGCGTCGACGAGATCGACGGCGAGCGCCCGGCGGAGCCCGGCCCGGTGTTCCTGGTCGACCCTGCCAGTGGCGGCCTGCACCTGCGCTACACCGCCCGCACCAAGAGCATCGCCTGGAAGGACGACCCGGATACCCAGGCCGCGGTGAAGGCCATCGAGGACCTGCTCGCCAGCCAGCCTGCCGGCTGGTTCCGGCTCAAGCTGCAACCCGGCATGGGCCTGCTCTGCAACAACGTGCTGCATACCCGCGACGGTTTCACCGATACGCCGGAACGGCGCCGCCTGCTCTATCGGGCGCGCTACCACGACCGTATCCGCGATCTGCGCGGCCTGACCTGATTTCAGGCTACCCGCTCATTGCGGCGGGCAGTTGGCGATGCAGCGGGTCTCCTCCACCTTGCTGCCGCCGCAGCCGATGAAACAGGCATCATGCCGGCCCAGGCAGCCGCAGTCGGCATCGCATTTTTCCCTGGCCAGCTGATTGCGGATGACCTCCCGGCTGGGCGGGGTCGCCGTGATCATCGACATGTAATAGGGCGGCCACGGGTCATACCCCCAGTAGCCATGCCCCCAGCCCAGCCATAGGTTGAAGCGGTAACGGTCCAGATCGGACCGATACCTGTCGAGGTCGCCGGCGTAACGCTTCAGTGCCTCGGCATAGGCGCTCTCCACCCCCGGTTCGATCGTCTTCAGGCAGGCCTGATGCGCCTCGCTGCAGCGTGACTGGCAGTCGCGCTGCGCAAGCGCGCATTGCTCCAGGCACGGCGCGGCTGCGGGATCCGCGGGTGGCTCATAGCGGTAGGCGGTTTGATAGCGGGGCGAGGCGCACGCCGCCAGCAAGACCAGGGTGGCGAGCATTGCACGGTTGAGGATGACAGGCATGGGGGCCTCCCGGAGGCAGGTTCATACCTTGATATGTAGACGAAATAACCGTCCTTGCCGGGCCCGGCCGGATCAGCCGTTAGCGGGAACGCGCGGCGAACTGGAGCGCAGGTTGCAGACGCCCGCTCAAGGTCATTCGCCCGGCCTGCCCGGGGTGATTCGCCAGGCACGTTCGCCATGCCATGCGCGGATCCAGTCCGGCAACTGTCCGGCCGGCATCGGCCGGGCGATGCCGTAGCCCTGGCCGAACCTGCAGCCGAGCGCCACCAGCATCTCGCCGTGTTTCAGGGTTTCCACCCCTTCGGCGATGACCGGGCGCTTGAAGGCCTTGGCCAGGTTGATCACGCTCTCGACGATGCCGAGGTCCTCCGGATCGTCCAGCATGTCATGCACGAAGGTCTGGTCGATCTTCAGGGTGTCCACCGGCAGGCGGCGGAAATAGGTCAGGGAGGAGTAACCGGTGCCGAAATCGTCCAGGGCGACGCGCACCCCGAGGGCGGCGCAGGCGGTAAGGGTGCGGGAGGCATGTTCCATGTCGGCGATGGCGGCGGTTTCCAGCACCTCCAGGATCAGGTCGGCGCCGGCCAGGCCGGGATGCCGTCCGATGGCGCCCTTGAGGCGGACGGCGAAGTCCGCTTGCTGCAAATGTTCGGCGCTGATGTTGATGCTGACGTGCAGCTTCAGGCCCATGCCCTTCCAGACCGCGATCTGCTTCAGTGCCGCTTCGATAACCCAGTCGCCCAGGGCGATTTCCAGGCTGGAACCCTTGAGCAGGTAGAGAAACTCGGCCGGCGGGAGCAGGCCCCGCTCCGGGTGTTGCCAACGGATCAGGGCCTCGGCGCCGACCACCTCGCCGCTGACCATGTTGACCGCAGGCTGGTAATAGAGGACGAACTCGCCGTTTTCCAGGGCCCCGGCCAGCCGGCGCAGGCCTTCCTGATGCGCCTTCACCTGGCGGTCCTGCTCCGGATCGAACAGGTGGTAGCGATTCTTGCCCGCCTCCTTGGCCCGGTACATGGCCTGGTCGGCGTGGCGCAGCAGGGTGTCGGCGTCGGCGTCGTCGAGTGGATAGAGCGAGACGCCGATGCTGGCCGACACCGCGATGGGGATGTCCTGGACGGATACCGGGGTGCCGACCACGGCGAGCACCCGTTCGAGTACGGCAAAGCATTCCTGGCCCTGGCCCAGATCGTTGAACAGCAGCACGAATTCATCGCCGCCCAGGCGCGCCAGGGTGTCGTCCGAGCGCAGCACGCCCTGCAGGCGATGGGTGAGTTCGGTCAGCAACAGGTCGCCGGTCTGGTGGCCGTAGGTGTCGTTCACCGGCTTGAAGCCGTCCAGATCCAGGTAGCAGACCGCCAGGAAGCGGCCGCTGCGCTGGGCCCTGGCGATGGCCTGGTCCAGGCGGTCGGACAGCAGGCGCCGGTTGGGTACGCCGGTCAGGGTGTCGTAGTGGGCGATGCGATCCAGTTCGGCCTCGTGTTCCTTGTACTGGCTGATATCGGAGAACACGCCCAGGTAACTCAGCAAGCGCCCCTGGTCGTCGCGCACGCTGGAGACCGACAGCAGTTCGGCATAGATCTCGCCGGATTTGCGCCGGTTCCAGATCTCCCCGCGCCAACTGTCGTTGTCCTGCAGGGATTGCCACATCCCGGCATAAAAGGCGGCGTCCTGGCGGCCGGAGTTGAGCAGTCTCGGATTCCGGCCCAGGACCTCCTGGCGGCTGTAGCCGGTGATCCGGGTGAAGGCCGGGTTGACGTCGACGATGTTGTTGTCCGGATCGGTGATGACGATGCCGTCGTAGCTGTTGGCGAACACGCTGGCCGCCAGGCGCAGTGCGTTGCCGGCCTGCTTCTGCCTGGTGACGTCATGGATGATCGAATGCAGCAACAGGCCCTGTTCGGTCTCGATCGGGCCGGTATAGACCTCGACGTCGCGGACCTCGCCCGAGGCCAGACGATGGCGGAAATTGTAGAAAAGGCGCTCCTCATGCCCGGCATGCTGCATTTCGGCGCGCACCGCCTCCGGCGGCAAGGTGTTGATGTCGGTGATGTGCATCGACAACAGGGTCGGCTTGTCATAGCCGTAAAAGCTGCAGGCGGCGGCATTGGCATCGACGATGCGGCCGCTGTCCGGGTCGAGGATGAGCTTGACCGCGACGTTGGCCTCGAAAATCTGGTGGAAACGCTCCTCGCTTTCGACCAACCGCTGTTGCGCCTGGTCGCGCTCGATGGCGGAACCGGCCCAGCGGGCGAGCAGGGCGACGAACTCGCGGTCGGTTTCGTCGAAGGGCCGTGAAAACGGTCGCGGCGAACTGAAGTTGATGGTGCCGTAGACCTTGCCGTCCGCCTGCACCGGCGCACCGATATACGATTCGAGCCTGAAGGCCGCGTAGCAGGGATGTCCCAGGTAGGGTGAATGGCCCATGTCGTCGATCGACAGCACCTGCTTGTGCGCCAGGGTCAGGCTGCAGTAGGTGACGCCGAGCGGGAAGGTCTGGCCATCCTGCAGGGTGCCCGGCGGCGAGACCTGGGTGCGGACATGGTAGGTCTCGCCCTCGACCCGGCTGACGATGGCGAATTCCAGCCCGAGGTGTTCGGCACCCAGGGTCAGGGCCTGTTTCAACTGCTCCGCAATGGGCAGGGCGGCGATGGCCGAGATATCGGTCAGACGGCGCAGGCTGGCCTTCAGGCGCCGTTCCGAGGCTTCCTCGATCCGGCGCCGGGTGATGTCGCGGACCACGGCGCTGGCCTGCCAGCGGCCATTCTGGTCGATCGCCGAGATGGACAACTCGATGGGGAATTCCTGGCCGTCCCTGCGTAGCGCGGTGACCTCCACGGTCTTGCCGATCAACGCGCCGGTGCCGGATCGGACGAAATCGGGCAGGGCGGCGGCCATGGCGGCCCGCAGCCGGGGCGGCACCAGGAACTCTTGCAGAGGCTGTCCCATCATCTCGTCGCGGCGGTAACCGAAGGTGGCCTCCGCGGCCTTGTTCCACCAGGTGACCCGGCCCTGTTCGCCGGCGATCAGGATGAAGCAGTCGCGCATGTTCTCGGTGGCCATGCGGAAGCGCTCCTCGCTGTCCTTCAGGGCCGTGTCGCGTTGCTGGATCGATGCGGCCATGTGGTCGAACGAGTCGGCCAGGGCGCGTACCTCGTCGCTCCCGGCGAGGCCGCTGCGGATCGTGTAGTCGCCCGCGGCGAGTTGATCGGCATTGCGTTGCAGGCGCGACAGCCGGGCCACCACAAAGCGGTCCAGAAAGAGGCCGAGCAGGACCAGCAAGGCGGCATAGCCGGCCAGGCGGTAATACAGGCTGTCGAGCCAGGCCGCCAGCATCCGCTGCCGCGGCTCGTCGCTGGGCAGCTTGATGCTCAGCACGCCGCGCAGGTCGCCGACCTTGTAGCCGTAGGCACCGTCGTAGTGCCTGGCCACCAGGGGCGGGGCCTGACCGGGGGTGCCATGGCAGGCCAGGCAGGCCGGTTTGGTCCAGATCGGCGCGGTGTAGTGATAGAGGGAACGGCCGTTCCGGTCGTGGCCTTCCAGCAGGCGTTCCTTTTCTCCGGGGTGGGCACGGAACCAGGCCATGGCATCGAGTTCGTCGGCATCGGCCCGGTTGTCCGGGTTGCGCGGCCGGTCTGAGACATTGTTGAAGGTGATGCCGCTGCGGCTCCATTGCGGAAAGTCCCGGGCGACCCTCGACAGGGCATGGGCGGGCAGGAAACCCAGCGTCCGGTCGTCGAGCGGCAGGCCGCTGGCGCTGAACTGGCGCTCGTAGACGTCCTGCGTGGCCATCAGCATGGCGCGGATTTCCAGGGCCTCGCGGGCCATCTCGGTGCGGATGCCGGCCTCCATGCGCTGGTAGCCGGTCACGACATCCACCGCCACGATCAGCAGGATCATGCTGGACGACAGCAACCAGATCTGTGTGCGTAGTCTCATGCGGCGACCGGGGAGCGCTCAGGCGCGGGTTGGGTGGGACACCGGATAATGCCGGTATGTCCTCAGTATATCCAAAGATATATCGCGCATGACTTGATGCGGGTCAGTGCCGAGGCGAAACCGGGCCGGTAAATAAAAAAGGCCCGCCGGGGGGCGGGCCAAGGATCGCAGGGGAGACTACGAAAAGTAACTTATGCGGCGGCCTCGGCCGTCTCGTTCTGCACGGCAGGGCGGGTCTCGCGCTTGCCGATGGTCATCAGGTCCCAGGCCAGCAGCACGAAGCCGGACGCGAACACCCAGCCGCCGATCTGGCGCCAGAACATGCCCTGCATGAACCAGCGATGGGACTGGGCCGCGAAGTAGGCCACCCAGTCGGAACCGCCGATGGCACGCTCGATCTGCGATTGCTCGTAACCGGCGATCAGCATGCCCATGACCATGGCGATCAGGCCGGCGTGGAGCAGGAAGATCGCCCATTTCCACTTCCAGGCGCCGGCCAGGTTGCTGCTCATGTACACGCCGCCGCGCCATTTCTGCAGGGCGATGTACAGGAAGGCGATGACCATGGTGGCATAGGCGCCGAAGAAGGCCAGGTGGCCGTGCGAAGCGGTCCACTGGGTGCCGTGGGTGTACAGGTTGATCTGCGGCAGGGTGTGCATGAAGCCCCACACGCCGGCACCGAAGAAGTTGCCGAAGGCCTGCGCGATGATCCAGGCCAGGGCCGGGTGGTTGGTGCTCTTCAGCTTGTGGTGACCGGCGTCGAACACGGCATGCACGACCATGGCGACGAGCGGGATCGGTTCCAGGGCGGAGAAGAAACCGCCGATGGTGAACCAGTATTCCGGCGTGCCGATCCAGAAGTAGTGGTGACCCAGACCGAGGATGCCGGAGCCGAACATCAGCGCGACTTCGATGTACAGCCAGGTCTCGACGATCCTGCGGCGCACGCCCATGGTCGTGATCAGGCCATAGGCCATCAGGCAGCCGACCAGCACTTCCCAGGTGGCCTCGACCCAGAGGTGGATCACCCACCACCACCAGTGTTGGTCCATGGAGATGTTGGGGGTGTACCACATGCCGGCCAAGTAGAGGCCAGCCAGGGCGATCAGGTCCAGCACCAGGACGCCGCCGATGCCGGTGAACTTGCCCTTGGCGAAGGTGGCGGCGACGTTGAAGAAGAAGGCCAGGACGCAGACCACGATGCCGATGTCGGCCCAGCGTGGCGCCTCGATGTACTCGCGCCCCTCGTTGATCAGCCAGATCGACTTCAATTCACCGGGGCCGACCTGGACCAGCAGGAAGACCAGCACGACCACGACCACGGCCAGGGTGAAGACCCAGAAGATCAGATTACCCAGCCCCAACCCGACCACCGGGGCCCCGGACTCGTCCTCCAGCAGCCAGTACACCGATCCGATGAAGCCGAACAGCAGCCAGACCACCATGGCATTGATATGCAGCATGCGGTTGACCGAGAAATCCAGGATGCCATAGAGGAAATCCGGGTTCAGGTACTGGATGCCGGCCAGGAGGCCGAACAGGACCTGGGCGCCGAACAGCGCAATGGCGACGGTGAAATATTTCGTTGCCAGCTTCTGGCCACCGTTCAGGTTGGCGCTGGTGAGAATGCCTAAAACGGACATGTCTGGCCTCCTTGTTATTGAACCGGGGCGGCGCCGACTTCAGCGGCGGGCTCGGCGGTGGCGGGGGCAGGCGCGTCGGCCTGGTCGATCGGCTTGAAATTGGCCGGGAAACCGTTGGTGTCGATGGACGACATCCACTTCAGGAAGGCGACCGTCGCCTTCGCTTCCTCTTCGGTGATGCCGAGCTTGGGCATCCTGCGGCCGATGCTGTTGTGCAGCTTGTCGCTCGGATCCATCAGGAACTCCACCATCGATTGCTCGCGCACCTCCTTCGAGCCCCAGGACGGGTCCAGCCAGGCCTTGGTCAGGTCGGGCGCGTAGTAGGCGCCGTTGCCGAGCAGGGTATGGCAGTCCATGCAGTTCTTGGCCTGGGTGGTCAGCTTGCCGTGGCTCACCAGCGCCTCGGCCTCTTCTTCGGTCAGCTTCTTGCCGAACAGCGGTTCCTCGGGGCCGATCACCGGCACCTGGAAATTACGCTTCGCGTCGAACACGTAGTCGATGCGGTTGTTGATCACCGAATAGGCCGGGACGCGGGGCGATCCCGCAGTGATCTGCTTCACCGTGTCGAAGGTGAGAAAGATCAGGACGACGAACGAGAATCCGGTCACCCAGATGGCGGACTTGCGCCAGAAGGATGTGGATGCCCACCAAATTTCCTGTGCCATGGTTTTTGCTCCTGTCAGGACTGTTGATAAATCTTTACGGGGTGCGCCTTGTCGTCTTCCGGTTCCAGCGCGTGGGTGCCGACGCACAGTTTCCAGATGGCATGGGGCGCGACCAGATAGCCCAGCAGCATCAATCCGACGATGACCGTCCAGAAAGTGTTGTGGAACAGGTTGGCGGCGTCGGCCAGGGTCATGACCGAGGCGAACAGGCCGAGATAGGCGAGGTAGGCCAGCAGCATCATGCGCGGCATGCCCTTGACCCGGCTGTAGGCGAACAGCAGGGCATAGGTCGCGCCGGTCATGATGACCATGGCGGCGGAAAAAAAGACGGTGAAGAAGTTCGCCAGCGCGACCGGTTCGATCATGGGTGAGTCTCCTAGCGTGGTGTTCGTTGAACTGGAACGAATGGTGTAAGAGCCGGTTCCCCGCGCCCTTGATATATGTCAACGGTAGGTGGAACCGGACCAAAAACCGTTGACGAAAGTCAAGGATTCCCCCCCACCCCCCCGGGGTAAGGTTTGCCCCACGTTCTGTGAGGTTTTTCCCTGGTGACATTTCATAAAGGAGCGTTTTGCGATGAACAAGAGGCAGTTAGGCGGGGTTCTCATGCTGGCGGCACTGCCGTTGGCGCTGTCCCAGGGCTGGGCGGCTGACAGCGAGACCAACACACCCTCGACCACCTATCTTCAAGGCGGCGGCTCATCCCTGGCCGGCGTCGAGATGTACCAGTCCACCGATCCGAAGGCGCCAGCCATGACCAAGGCTGAGTTCGACCAGGGCCGGCAGATCTATTTCGACCGCTGTGCCGGGTGTCATGGCGTGCTGCGCAAAGGCGCCACCGGCAAGCCGCTGTTGCCGGGCGACATGCAGAAGCTGGGCACCGAAAGTCTCAAGGTCTTCGTCAACTACGGCACCCCCGGGGGCATGCCGGGCTTCGGCACCGCCAACGAACTGTCGGACCAGGAAGTCGGGTTGATGGCGCGCTACATCCAGCAGACGCCGCCGACGCCGCCGGAATGGGGCATGAAGGAGATGATGGCGAGCTGGAAGGTCATCGTGCCGGTGGACAAGCGTCCCACCAAGAAGATGAACAAGATCGACATCGACAACCTCTTCTCCGTCACCCTGCGCGATTCCGGTGAAGTGGCCCTGATCGACGGCGACAGCAAGAAGATCGTCACCATCCTCAAGACCGGGTTTGCGGTGCATATCTCGCGCATTTCGAATTCCGGCCGTTACCTGTACACCACTGGTCGCGACGGCCTCATCAACCTGATCGACCTGTGGATGGAAACGCCTGCCACCGTGGCCTCTATCCGCACCGGCTCCGACGCCCGTTCCATCGAAACCTCCAAGTTCAAGGGTTATGAGGACAAGTACGCCATCGCCGGTACCTACTGGCCACCGGCCTATGTGCTGATGGACGGGCTGACGCTGAAGCCGCTCAAGATCATGTCCACCCGGGGCTACACCTACGACGAGCAGGAATACCATGCCGAACCGCGCGTGGCTTCCATCGTCGCTTCCCACATCAAGCCCGAGTTCGTGGTTAACGTGAAGGAGACCGGCAAGGTCCTGCTGGTCGACTACAGCGACATCAAGAACCTGAAGACCACCGAGATCGAGGCCGAGCGCTTCCTCCATGACGGCGGCTGGGACTCCACCAAGCGCTATTTCATGGTGGCCGCCAACATGCGCGACACCGTGTCCGTGGTCGACACCAAGGATGGCAAGCTGGCCGCCAACGTCAAGGTCGGCGTCAAGCCCCACCCGGGTCGAGGTACCAACTGGGTCGACGTGAAATACGGCCCGGTATGGGCCACCGGCCACCTGGGCGACGACCGCATCGCCGAGATCGGTACCGATCCCAAGCGGCATCCCAAGCAGGCCTGGACGGTGGTGCGCTGGCTGAAGAACCACGGCTCCGGCTCGCTGTTCCTGAAGACCCATCCCAAGTCCGCCCATCTGTGGTCCGACGCGCCGTTGAACCCGGACCTGGAGACCCGCCAGTCAGTGTCGGTGTTCGACCTCAAGCATCCGGAGCAGGCGGCCAAGGTGATCAACATCGCCAGGATCGCCGGCATCGAGGAGGCCCGGGTCGCCCATCCGGAATACAACGCCAGGGGCGATGAGGTCTGGCTGTCGGTCTGGGGTCCCAAGGACAAGGAGTCGGCCATCGTGGTCATGGATGACAAGACCATGCAGGTCAAGGCCGTGATCAAGGACCCGCGCCTGGTCACTCCGACCGGCAAGTTCAACGTCCACAACACCCAGTACGACGTGTACTGATGCAGCAACCCGGCCGCCTTCGCGGGCGGCCGGGTTTGTCCAGCGTCTGTCCCTCGGGCGCTGGACAAACCCGGATGGAAACGCATCGATGATCAGCAAAGCTGTCTGTCTAGTGGCCCTCATGGTGCCGTTCTGCGCGGCGAGCGCGGATATGGCGCCCGGCCCGGAGCGCCAGCGCGAGCTTATCCATTTCGTGCGCCAGGAATGCGGCTTCTGTCATGGCCTGCGCCTGACCGGCGGACTGGGCTCGCCGCTCACCGCCCAGGCCATGCGGGACAAGCCCATGGACACCCTGGTGGCGGTCATCCTCCACGGCATCCCCGGCACCGCGATGCCGGGCTGGCAACCGTTCCTCGCCGAACCGGAGGTCGTATGGATTGTGAAATCTCTGCAGGAAGGATTTCCGAATGACGTCAAATAAACTGTTGCCGGCGCTGGCGCTGGCAATCCTGTCCTTCACCACCCTGGCTGCCGACCCGGTCGGCAACGGTCCGTTGCGCGGCACCGGCGACCTGGGTATCGCCGTCGAGCGGGCCAAGGGCAGTCTGCAATGGCTGGACACCACCAAGATGACCAGCCTCGGACGCATCGAAGGCCTGGGCGACCTGTCCCACGCCTCGGCGGTGTTCTCCCGCGACGAGCGCTACGCCTACGTGTTCGGCCGCGACGGCGGACTGACCAAGGTGGACTTGCTCACCGGCACCATCGCCAGGCGGGTGATGCAGTCCGGCAATTCCATCGGCGGCGCCATCTCCCAGGACGGCCGCTTCATCGCCGCTGCCAACTACACTCCGGGCGGCGTGAAGATATTCGACAGCGACAGCCTCGATCTGGTGGCGGACATCCCGACTGGATCCAAGGTGATCGGCCTGGAAGACATCCCCGGAAACCGCTTCGGCTTCAGCCTGTGGGACAAGGACGAGATCTGGATCGCCGACCTGTCCGGAGACCCGAAGAACCCCAGGCTGACCAAGTTCACCAATATCGGCCACCAGCCCTACGACGCCCTGGTCTCGCCGGACGGCCGCTGGTACGTCGCCGGCCTGTACGGCGAGGACGGCATCGCCGTGCTGGATACCTGGAACCTTGAAGCCGGAGTGAAGCGCGCCCTGCCTGACTACGGCCGCGGCGAGGAAAAACTGCCGGTGTACAAGATGCCGCACCTGGAGACCTGGGCCATGGTTGGCAACCTGGCCTTCATCCCCGGCGTCGGCCATCACGAGGTGGTGATCGTCGATACCGCCACCTGGACCCAGGCCGGCGTCATCCCGGTGGCCGGCCAGCCGGTCTTCGTCATGGCCCAGCCGGACGGCCGCCGGCTGTGGGTCAACTTCGCCTTCCCGAATTACGACACCGTGCAGGTGATCGACGTACCCAGCCAGCGGGTCGTCCACACCATGAAGCCGGGTGTCGCCGTGCTGCACATGGAGTTCGCACCCAGGGGGGAGGCGGTCTGGCTCTCTGTCCGCGACGGCAACCGGCTGGAGGTCTACGACACCGCCAGCTTCAGGAAACTGGCCGAGCTGCCCGCCGACGCCCCCAGCGGCATCTTCTTCACTGCCCGCGCCCACCGGTTCGGACTATGAGCGAGCTGAACGCGTTTGAATTCCACCTGCTCAACGACTGGCAACGCGGTTTCCCGCTGGTTGCGCGACCCTACGGCGAGCTGGCATCCAGGCTCGGCGTCAGCGAGCTGGCGGTACGCGATACCCTCGCCGAGCTCAAGGCGCGCGGCCACATCTCCCGCATCGGCGCCGTGTTCCGGCCCCATGTCCTGGGCTGGAGCACCCTCGCCGCGCTGGCTTGTCCGGCCGAGCGCATCGATGAAGTGGCCAGCCTGATCGACGCCTACCCGGAGGTGAACCACAACTACGAGCGCGAACATCGCTACAACCTGTGGTTTGTGCTGACTGCGCCGAACAAACGTCGGGTGGCCGAGGTGCTGGCCGAACTCCATCGGCGCACCGGCCTGCGGCCCCTGGACCTGCCGATGCTGGCCGACTACCACATCGACCTCGGCTTCGACATGGCCGCTGGTCAGGCGGCCGCGGCAGGAGGCAGGCGGCCGCGGCCGCACCAGGACCCGGCCGGTGCGCCGCATGACCTCGCCGCGTTGCGCGGCCGGCTGGAATCCGCCGACTTTGGCCTGGCCGCCGCCCTGGACGGTGGCCTGGACCTGACATCGCGTCCCTATGCAGCCCTGGCCGACCGTTGCGGACTGAGCGAAGAGGCCGCGCTGGCCGGCCTGGAGCGCCTGCTCGGCCTGACCGTGATCCGCCGCTTCGGCGTCGTGGTCCGTCATCGCGAACTGGGCTACACGGCGAACGCCATGGTGGTCTGGGACATCCCCGAGCACCGGGTCGATGCGGCCGGCCGGGCTCTGGCGGGCCAGGACTCGGTGACCCTGTGTTATCGGCGCCCGCGCCTGCTGCCGGATTGGCCCTACAACCTGTTCGCCATGGTCCATGGCCGCGACCGCGCCGCCGTGCTGGCCGAAGTGCTGCGTTTGCGCGCGCAGCTGGGCGCCGACGTCGAGGCCTGCCAGCCGTTGTTTTCCCGCCGCCGCTTCAAGCAGTGCGGCGCCCGTTACGCCGCACTGGCCAGGGCCGCCTGATGCTGGACGAAACCGATCGCCGCATCCTGAACGCCCTGCAAGGCGACTTCCCGATCTGCCAGAGGCCCTATCTGGCGGCGGCCGACCGGCTCAACCTTTCCGAACGAAAATTGCTGGCCTGTTTGAAACGCATGCTGAAGGAGCGTGTGCTGACGCGGTTCGGCCCGCTCTACAACGCCGACCGCATGGGCGGCATCAATGTGCTCGCGGCCATGGTGGTGCCCGAAGCCGACTACGAAGATACCGCCGCCGTGGTCAACGCCCAGCCCGAGATCGCCCACAACTATCGCCGCGAGCATCGGCTCAACATGTGGTTCGTCGGTGCCGGCGAAACGCCGGGGGCGGTCGAGACGGCCTTCCTCCGCATCGAGGCGGCCACCGGACTGCCGGTCTACCGTTTTCCCAAGGAACGGGAATATTTCGTCGAACTGAAGCTGAAGCTATGAAACTGGATGCAACGGACCGCCGACTGGTCATTACCACCCAGGCCGGACTGGCGCTGACCCCGGAGCCTTACCGGGCAGTCGCGGAGCAATTGGGCATCGCACCCGAAGAGGTCATGCGGCGTCTCCTCGCCATGCACAAGGCAGGCGTGCTGCGCCGCATCGGTGCGGTGCCCAACCACTATGCCCTGGGTTACCGGGCCAACGGCATGACGGTCTGGGATGTCGCCGACGACCGCGTCGACGGCCTCGGCGAACGGGTCGGCCAGCTGGCCTTCGTCAGCCATTGTTACCGGCGGCCGCGCCGGCTGCCGGACTGGCCGTACAACCTGTTCGCCATGGTGCACGGCCACGACCGCGCCGAGGTCGAGGCCTATCGGGCCGAGATCCAGTCCATGCTGGGCGAGGCCTGCCGCAGCCACGACGTGCTCTACAGCACCGGGATACTGAAAAAGACCGGTTTACGGATAGGAGGATAGAGCGTGTTTCGCGTCAGCCAATTCATGCAGGAACTGATCCAGCCGACCCCGCTCGGGCCGAGGCGCAATGGGCGCCCCGACGCGTTGCCCGAGGGACCCCGTGAGGGGGTGCCGGCATCCCGCTCCGGCCCGGTGGTGATCTGGAACCTGGTGCGGCGCTGCAACCTGACCTGCAAGCACTGCTATTCCATCTCGGCCGACAAGGACTTCCCGGGCGAGCTGTCCACCGAGGAGGTCTTCCGGGTCATGGACGACCTCAAGGCGGCGCGCGTGCCGGTGCTCATCCTGTCCGGCGGCGAGCCGCTGCTCAGGCCGGACATCTACACCATCGGCCGGCGCGCCAAGGAGATGGGATTCTACGTCGGCCTATCCAGCAACGGCACCCTGATCGATGACGGCAACATCCGCACCATCGCCGAGACCGGTTTCGACTATGTCGGCATCAGCCTGGACGGCCTCAGCGAGACCCACGACCGCTTCCGGCGCAAGCCGGGCGCCTTCGCCGCCGCACTCGCTGGCGTGCGACTGTGCCAGGCGGCCGGGGCCAAGGTGGGCATCCGCTATACCCTGGCGCAGGAAAACGCCCACGATTTTCCCGCCCTGCTCAACCTGATGGAGGAGGAAGGTATCGCCAAGTTCTACCTGTCCCACCTCAACTACGCCGGCCGCGGCAACAAGAACCGCAAGGACGATGCCCATTTCCGCACCACGCGGACCGCCATGGACCTGCTGTTCGACCGCTGCTGGCGCCATGTCCAGGCCGGCCGGGCGCGCGAATTCGTCACCGGCAACAACGATGCCGACGGCGCCTACCTGCTCGACTGGGTGCGGACATATTTTCCCGACCGGGCCGCGCACATCCGCGCCAAGCTGGTGCAGTGGGGCGGCAACGCCTCGGGCGTCAACGTCGCCAATATCGACAACCAGGGCGTGGTCCACCCGGACACCATGTGGTGGAACTACCCGCTCGGCAATGTGCGCGAGCGGTCGTTCGGCGCCATCTGGGCCGACACCTCGGATGCCCTCATGGCCGGCCTGAAAGCGGCCCGGCGGCCGGTCACCGGGCGCTGCGCCGCCTGCTGCCATGCCGACATCTGCAACGGCAACACCCGGGTAAGGGCCTGGCAGACCACCGGCGACTTCTGGGCGGAAGACCCGGGCTGTTATTTGACCGACGCGGAGATCGGCCTGGCCGAAACCGCGTCCATGGCATTGGAGGCCTGAATGAACAGGATATTCTGGGCGCTGCTTCTGGTCGGCCTGGCCGGCACGGCCCGGGCCGGCGACACGCCCGATCCGGAGAAACTCTACCAAACCCACTGCCTGTCCTGCCATGCCCCCAACCGGCTCGGCGGCATGGGGCCGACCCTGCTGCCGGAATCCCTGGCCCGGCTGAAAAAACCGGAGGCGGTAAAGACCATTACCGAGGGCCTGCCGGCCACCCAGATGCCCCCTTTCGGCAGCATCCTCGGGACGGACGAGATCAAGGCACTGGCCGAGTGGATCTATACGCCCAACAGGATTCCGCCCAAGTGGGACGCCGATGACATCGTGGCCTCGCGCATCGTCAACAGGGAAAACCTCGACCTGCCCGCCAGGCCGGTGTTCAAGGCCGATCCGATGAATATCACCCTGGTGGTGGAAGGTGGCGACCACCACATCAGCGTGCTCGACGGCGACGTCATGGAACCGATCACCCGCTTCGCCACCCGCTATGCCTTGCACGGCGGGCCCAAATTCAGCCAGGATGGCCGCTTCGTCTACTGGGCCTCGCGCGACGGCTGGATCACCAAGTACGACCTCTGGAACCTCAAGGTGGTGGCCGAGGTGCGCGCCGGCATCAACACCCGCAACGTCGCGGTATCGTCGGACGGCAAGGTCGTCATGGTCGCCAACTACCTGCCCAACACGCTGGTGGCGCTGGCTGGCAGGGACCTGGCCCTGGTCAAGGTGATCCCCGTGGTTGGCAAGAACGGCAAACCCTCGCGCGTCTCCGCCGTCTACGATGCCCGGCCGCGGGGCAGCTTCATCGCCGCCCTGAAGGACATCCCGGAGGTATGGGAGATTCCCTATGACGGGGCGCCTGCGAGCAGCGAGCAGGGCCCGCGCTTGCGGGATGCGGCTGGCCGCGAGGCAGGCCCGGCACGGTCAGCACAGGTGCCGGCAGCGTCCTCCGACCATGCCCCGGTCCGCAAGGACCTGGTACGGAACTTCCAGGACAAGGAGGCCATCCCGGCGCCCGGTCCTCTGCCGGTGCGCCAGATCGTGCTGGACGACTACCTGGACGACTTCTTCTTCGACCAGGATTACGTCTACCTCATGGGCGCCGCCCGCAACGGCGCCAAGGGCCAGGTCATCCACCTGGACAGCGGCCGCAAGATCGCCGATCTGGATCTCACCGGCATGCCCCACCTGGGCTCGGGCATCACCTGGGATTGGCAGGGGCCGGATGGCCAGATGCACCCGGTCATGGCCTCGCCCAACCTCAAGGAAGGCCTGATCAGCGTCATCGACATGAAGACCTGGCAGACCGTCAAGACCATCCCCACCCTGGGGCCGGGCTTCTTCCTGCGCAGCCATGAGAACAGTCCCTACGCCTGGGCCGACGTCTTTTCCGGCCCCAACAAGGACATCATGCAGGTGATCGACAAGCAGTCGCTCGAAGTCGTCGCCACGCTCAAGCCGGAGCCGGGCAAGACCTCCACCCATGTCGAGTTCGACCGTTACGGCAAGTACGCGCTGGTGTCGATCTGGGAGATGGACGGCGCCCTGGTCGTCTACGACGCCAGGACGCTGAAGGAGGTCAAGCGCCTGCCCATGAAGCGGCCGGTCGGCAAGTACAACGTCTGGAACAAGACCCGGCTATCGGAGGGCACCAGCCACTGACCGGCGGATCAGGCCGGCGGCAGGGGCGCGACCTGGCAGGGATAGGCGCGCAGGCAGTTCGACCCTGCCACCGGGTCGAAGCACTCGCCGTCGAACAGGCGGTTGGCATCGCCGGCGCCGTCCGGGTATTGCCACCAGCCGTACTGGGCGCAGACGACCAGCGGCGACAGGTGCCGGTCGAGCCGGGCGCGGGCGGGCATGCGGCCCATCCGCGTGGTCACTTCGATCCAGTCGCCGTCAGCGATGCCCCGCGCCGCCGCCGTGTCCGGGTGGATCTCGACCAGGGGCTCGGGCATGCGTCGGCGCAACGAGGGCTGGTGGCGCTGCTGGCTGTGGCAATACTGTGGCCACTTGGCCGTGGTCAGGGTGAGCGGGAAGTGGACATCGGTGGCCGGGGTCTCGGCGAGGTGGTCCGGCAGCGGGTCCAGGCCGGCGCCGCGCAGGCGCTCGCTGTGGAATTCCAGGCGTCCGCTGGGGGTGGCGAAGCCGTCCTGGCGATATTTTCGATAGTGTGTCTCCAGTCCCAGTGCGATGCCGCCCGGCGCAGCGCGCAGGGCCTCCGGGTCGAGGCCGCTCGGCGCCAGCATCTGCACCAGGGCCGTTTCCGGGTCGCCGCCGAAGAACTGTTCGGCCAGGCCCAGGCGTTTGGCCAGCTCGAACACGATCCAGGTGTCGGAACGGCTTTCACCTTGGGGCGGCACGAAGGCCGGGCGCAGCTGCACATGGGCCTCCGCGGCCGCGCTGACCAGGAAGCCGGGCTGGAGGCCTTCCCTTTCCCAGGCGCTGCATACCGGCAACAGTAGATCGGCATAGCGCGCGGTGGGGGTCTCGACCAGTTCGGCCAGGGCGAAGAAATCGAGTTGACGCAAGGCCTCGTCGCTCAGGCGGGTGTTCGGCTTGGAAAGCAGGAAGTTGCTGCCGAAGGAGACCAGGCAGGAGACCGGATAGGGTTCGCCCGCCAGCACGGCCCGGAACAGGTCGCGGCTGGTGATCCAGCCCTTCTGCGGCGGTCCCTCCGGGCGCTCGGCCAGGCCCAGGGTCAGTGCCCGCTCCTTGGGCGTCACCCAGGCAAAGCCCATGACGTCGGCCACCGGCGGTTTGCTGAACCAGACGTTGCCGCCCGGTGCATCCAGACAGCCGGTCAGGCCGTAGAGCGCGGCGATGGCGCGGCCGGTCTGGCTGGCATTGCCGTGCTGGCAGGTGCCGGTCCAGGTGAAGAACGACAGCGGCAGGTTTTCCGCGATCAGGTCGGCCGCCTGACCGATCTGGTCGGCCGGGATGCCGGTGACCTCGGCGACCCGGTCGGCGGGCCAGGCGCGGCAGCGTTCCGCCAGGCGCTCGAACACCGGCCGGCAGCGAACCGGTCCGTGCCGGGTGGCCACGGTGTGGCACCCGCGCAGGGCCGGGCGCTCCTTCGGCGAGGCATTGGGCGGCCGCCGCGGTGCGGCCTGGGCGGTGCCGAGCGTCTCGTTCCATAGCACCGGTCGGCCGGGGTCGCCGTCGGGGTCGAGGTCGGCGGCGGTCAGGGGACGCTCATTCCCATCGGCGACCAGAAACGGCGCGTCACTCCATTGCGCGAGAAAATCGCGGTCGTAACGCCCTGTTTCGATCAGGGCATGGGCCAGGCCCAGGGCCAGGGCGCCATCGCTGCCGGGGTGCGGGCGCAGCCAGAGGTCGGCGGAAACGGCCAGGCCGGCGCGGCGGGGATCGACCACGATCAGCTTGGCGCCGCGCTTGCGCGCCTGTTGCACCGCAGTCGCCTGGGCCAGCCAGGAGGTCGCCGGGTTGAAGCCCCACAACAGCATGCAGCCGGTGCTGGCGTAATCCGGCATGCCGATGCCGGCGCCGAAGGTGTAGGCCGGGGCGTAGTCCTTGTGCCAGTTGCAGTTCTCGGTGGCGAAGATCAGGTTCGGGCTGTGGCAGGCATGGGCCAGGCGGTGGATCCAGGCAAAGCTGTCGGCCACCGCCGTACCGCTCGGCGTGGCCACGCCGAAGGCCAGGGCCCGGGGACCCAGACGCACAATGGTGGCGCGGATCCGGTCTGCGAGCAGGTCGAGGGCTTCATCCCAGGAGATGCGTTGCCAGCCCGGGTCGGCCTCCCCCTTCGGGCGGGTCCGCCGCAACGGATGCAGGATGCGCTCGGGGGCATACACCGCTTCCGGCGCCGCCTTGGCCTTGACGCACAGGGCCTGGCCGGTGGGATGCGCCGGGTCGGGGTCGACCCGGGTCAGGACGCCGTCCACCACCGTGCCGATGCAGCCGCAGCGGGAGATGCACAAGGCGCAGTAACCGTGAAGTCGTGTGGTCGTCATTCTGTCTTGCCGGTCTTGACCAGACGCTTGCGCGACCTCGGTCACGGGTATGGAAGGCTGAAATGAAAATGGCCACGACCCAGGTCGTGGCCACCGGGCGGCATCCGCGCGCTGTCAGATGATGCCGAACAGCCAGAGCACCGCAAAGTGGGCGACGATGGCGATGCTCACGAACACGAATACGGCCTTGTTTTCGTTTTGTTCGAAGATTCTTTGCAGGTTCATGATTCAGTCTCCGGATCGGGGTTGGGGAAGTTTTATGAATGATAAAAAACGCTTTGTCAGGCGACCTTGACTAAAGGCAACCGGTAATGCGCCGCTTGCGAAAAGTCAAAGCGCTGGCGTGCGCCGTTTTCGAAAATGTCGGCACCTTCTGCATCCAGGAACCAACATGAACGAGATCACCGAATACCTGACCGAAGACCACGAACATTGCGACCACCTGTTTGCCGAGGCGGAAAACGCCGTCGACGCCGGCGACTGGGCACTGGCGGTCGACCGTTTTGCCGCCTTGAGGCAGGACGTACGGCGTCATTTCGCCCGCGAGGAAGACATCCTGTTCCCGGCCTTCGAGGCGCGTACCGGCATGGTCGGCGGGCCCACCTCGGTGATGCGCGACGAGCACGAGCAGATGCGCAATACCCTGGAGGCCATGGCCGCCACCGTGGCCGGCCGCGATGCCCGTACCTTCCTCGGCCTGTCGGAGACGCTGCTGATGCTGATGCGGCAGCACAACATGAAGGAGGAGCGCATCCTCTATCCCATGGCCGACCAGGCCATGCCGGACGCTGCGGTGCTGGTGGCACGCATGGCCGAGGTGACCGGCTGAGGGTGCCGGCGCCATGAACAATGACATCCTGGTCGACGGCCGCTGGCTGGAGCCGCCCGAGCCGATGGAACAGGTGCTCGCTGCCCTCGATCGCCTGGGTGCCGGCGAACGGATCCGTTTCCTGATCCATCGCGAACCGCTGCCGCTGTATCCCATGCTCGACCGCCTGGGTTATCGGCATGAGGTCCGCATGCTCGACGACGGCGGCTTCGAAATCCTGATCCGGGCCGGGTGATGGCCGGCCTGACCTACGACCAGGGCCCCTCGCTGGCGGCGCCGCTGCGCCTGTTCCTGGTCGCGCCGCTGTTCCTGATGCTGGCCGCCGTGGCCGGCATCCTGCTCGGCCACGACTGGCTGAGCGGACGCTGGTCGCCGGCGGCCCTGGCGCTGACCCACCTGATTACCCTGGGCTATCTGGGCGCGGTGATGCAGGGCGCCCTGTTGCAGATGCTGGCGGTGGTGCTGGGCTCGCCGGTGCCGTGGCCGGGCGTGCTGTCCTGGTGCGGCCTGCTCGGCCTGGGCGCCGGCACGCCGCTGCTGGCGGCCGGCCTGTTGTTCGGCGAGCCGGTCTGCCTGGTCGCGGCGCTGGTCGCCCTGGCGGTCGCCTGGTTGCCCTTCCTGGCCGGCGTCGCCGTGGCCCTGAGCCGAGCCCTGAGCGGCGGCGAGATGGACTGGCCGCTCCGCCTGGCCGGACTGGCCCTGCCGGTCACGGTGCTGACCGGCCTGGCCCTGGCCGGCGGGCTGGCCGGCCTCTGGTCCGTGCCGGACCTGGCCGGGCTGGTCGACCTGCATGCCGGCTGGGGCCTGTACGGCTGGATCCTGGTCCTGGTGGTGGGCGTGGCCTACCAGGTCGTCCCGATGTTGCAGATCACCCCGGCCTATCCGCGCCGGGTGACCCGCGCCCTGGCCTGGCTGCTGCCGGCCGGCCTGCTCGCCTACACGCTGGAGGTGCTGTCCGGCTTGCCCGCCTTGCACTGGCTGAGCCTGGCCGCGGCCGGCGGCGGCAGCCTGGTGTTCGCCGCGGCGACGCTGACCCTGCAACAGCGCCGCCGGCGCAAACTGGCCGACGTGACGCTGGACTTCTGGCGCCTGGGGCTGGCCGCGCTGGCCCTGTCCACGCTGCTGTACGCCGGCCTGGATGCGCTGCCCGACCCGGCGCGTGCCGCGGCCGAATTGAGCCTTGGCCTGCTGTTCCTGCTTGGCTTTGCCGCCTCGGTGGTCAACGGCATGTTGTACAAGATCGTCCCTTTCCTGGCCTGGTTCCATTTGCAGAGCCAGACCGGCGCGCGCGCGGGGACCATCCCGAACATGCGCGAGATGATCGACGAGGCCGCTGCGCGCCGGCATTTCCGGCTTCATGTCGCCGCCGTCTGCCTGCTGGCGCCGGCGCCTTTCCTGCCCGCCTGGCTGGCCAGCTTCGGGCTGCTGGCGCTGGCCTTTGGCGGGCATGGCCTGTGGTTGAACCTGCGCGCCGCGCGGGCGGCCTTCCTGGCCTACGGCGGCCGGTTGTAAGCGCGACAGCCGGTTATCATTTTGCCGAGCAGGCGCTACCATCCGGCTATGCTTGATACTCCCCCGTAGAGGGAATGACGATAACGGGATCCCGGAGGTCCCTGCACACCGAAGGAGCGTTGCCATGTCCGACCTGTTCACCCCGCTGCGCCTGGGCGCCATCGAACTCGCCAACCGCGTCGTGATGTCTTCGCTGACGCGCAACCGTGCCAGCCATCCCGGCGACGTGCCGAACGCCCTGATGGCGGAGTATTACCGCCAGCGCGCCTCGGTGGGCCTGATCCTGACCGAGGCGACCCCGATCTGCCCGGAGGGCCACGGTTATCCGCGCACGCCCGGCATCCATAGCCCGGAACAGATCGACGGCTGGCGCAAGGTCACCGCGGCGGTGCATGACGCCGGCGGCAAGATCGCCCTCCAGCTCTGGCACGTCGGCCGCATCTCCCATCCCGACCTGCAACCGGGCGGCGCGCTGCCGGTGGCACCCTCGGCGATCCGGCCGGCCGGACAGGCGGTCACCTTCGAGGGCATGAAGGATTTCGTCACCCCGCGCGCCCTGGAGACGGCCGAGATCCCGGGCCTGATCGCCAGCTATGTCGAGGCCGCCCGCAACGCCATGGCGGCCGGCTTCGACGGTGTCGAGATCCACGCCGGCAACGGCTACCTGCTCGACCAGTTTCTGCGTTCCTCGACCAACCGGCGCACTGACAATTATGGTGGCGGCAAGGGCAACCGCGCCCGCCTGCTGCTGGAAGTGGTGCAACGGGTCGTCGCCGCCATCAGCGCCGATCGGGTCGGGGTGCGCCTGTCGCCGGTGACCACCTTCAACGACATCATTGACGATAATCCCCAGGAGACCTTCGAATACGTGGTGGGCGAACTCAACCGCTTCGGACTCGCCTTCCTCGATATCCTCCAGGGCATCGGCGGCGCGCCGAAGGAGGATTGGCCGCCGTTCGACTACGAGCGTCTGCGCGCGCTCTACCAGGGCAACCTGATACTCAACAACGACTACGGTTACACCAGTGCCATGGCGGCAGTGGAGTCCGGCGCCGCCGACGCCATCGCCTTCGGCCGCCTGCTGATCGCCAACCCGGACCTGGTCGAACGCTTCCGCCGTGGGCTGCCGTTCAACCCGCTCGATTACGCCACCCTCTACGGCGGCGAGGAGAAGGGCTATACCGACTATCCCTTCCTGGCCGGTTGAGCGGCATGCCTGAAGACAAGGCAGGGAAACCCGGCGTGAAGACGCTCATGCTGATGCTCGCCCTGGCCACCCTGGTCGCCGGTTGCAGCACTTCGCGCGATGTCCGCCGTGCCGACGGCTGGATGACCCATGTCGTCAGTTGCGGCGGCCCGCTGCTCAACATGGGCCATTGCCTGGAAAAGGCGGGCGAGGTCTGCCGGGGCTACGGCTACACCATACTCAACCAGGATGGCGGCGAACTGCCGGCCTCGCCCGATGCCATGCCCACCGGCGGTTTGCCGGACGTGCCGAAGTCGATGTCCGGCCTGACCCGTTTCCAGTCTCGCCAGCTCTACATACGGTGCAACGGCTGACGGTCATGTGGGATGAACGCTACAGCGGCGCGGGGTATGCCTACGGCACCGAGCCGAACGATTTCCTGGTCGCCATGGTCGGCCGCCTGCCGGCCGGCGGGCGGGTCTTGTGCCTGGGCGAAGGCGAGGGCCGCAATGCGGTCTGGCTGGCCCGGCAGGGCTTCCGGGTCACCGGCGTCGATGCCTCCGCGGTCGGCCTCGCCAAGGCGAGGCAACTGGCCGAGGCGGCCGGGGTCGGGATCGAGACCATGCACGGCGACCTGGCCGAGTTTGACCTCGGCGAGGCGTGCTGGGATGCCGTGGTGTCGGTCTTCTGCCACCTGCCGCCCGAACTGCGCCGGCAGGTGCATGCCGGCGTGGTGCGGGCGCTCAGGCCAGGTGGGGTGTTCCTGCTCGAGGCCTATACGCCAAGGCAGGTGCAGTTCGGCACCGGCGGGCCGCCCAATGCCGGGATGATGATGGATCTGCAAGCGCTGGCCGGCGAATTGTCCGGCCTGGCCATCGAACACGGGGTCGAACTGGATAGGGAGATCAGCGAAGGCCGGTTCCACGATGGCATCGGCGCCGTGGTCCAGCTCATCGCCCGCAAGACCGCCGCCTAGCCCGGCTTGCCGTCCGCTCTCGGGCGCCAGTAATAGGGGCCGTAGCGGCCTGCCCAGGGCACGAAGGCCAGCAGCCAGAGCGCGGCCGAAAGGTCGATCAGGACATAGGGCGCAGCCAGCAGGTCCGGCAGCATGCGCACCAAGGCCACCCCCTGCACCAGCCAGAACAGGATCCAGGTGAAGTGGTCGGCTTCCAGTTTGCGCCCGGAATGGCCCAGGCTGACCCGCGAGGCCATGCCGAGCAGCATGCTGCCGAAGAAACCGATGCCGAGTGCGTGCAGGGGTGCCAGCCCGAAGCCGATCGGCCAGCCCATGGCGGTCGCCAGGCTGTCCAGGGCGGACAGCACGAAGGCCAGCGCGGCCCAGACGAAGCCGATGTGCAGCATCGCCAGCAGGCGCACCCCGAAACTGCGCGCGATGCCCCAGCGCGAGGTGAACCACAGCGCCAGCGCGGCCAGGGGCAGGTCGGCCAGCCAGGTCCAGCCGGTCTGGCCGGACACGACCAGCGCGCCATGGCCGAGACAGGCCGCCAGCATGACCCAGAGCGCGCCGTAGGGCCGGATCATGACGTAATTGGCCACGATCCGGCTGGTGAACCAGGGGATCATGCGGTGGCAGACGACCAGGAACAGGGGCGTCAGGAAGCCCCAGACGCCGAGTTGGACCGCCAGGGTCAGCGGGGCAGTGTCGAGCAGCCATGCCGCCCAGGCGGCCGCTCCCAGCCAGCCCATGACCAGCGCGGCCCAGGCGGCCCAGGAGTGGCGCCGGTCGGGTTCCCTGGAGGCGCGCAGAGAGCCGAGCAGGGCGATCAGGCCGACGCCCCAGCCGGCCAGGTGCAGCAGCACCGCGACGATGGCGAGCCCGGGCAGGTACAGGCCGGGATAGAACAGGGCGGCGCCAACGCTCATCAGCACGGCCGTGGCGACATATCGGCGGCGCGGGATCGGGCCGGTTTCCAGCCAGTTCGGCATGGCGGTGAACAGGAAGCCGAACACGAAGAACGGCAGCAACCCGTACAGCATCAGCCAGACATGGCCAGCCACGGCGGCCACGGCCGGTTCCGGCAGGAAGGTCGGGCCGCCCAGTCGTCCGGCGAGGACCAGCAGCCACCAGGCCATGGTCGCCACGGTCTGGATGGTGCCGGACAGGAAGAGCGCGCGATGGGGTGAGGCGGCGAGTGTGCTGGCGATTCCGGTCATGTCATGTCGATTTGTCAGTCTGGGTCGAAGGGTATCGCCATGGCTCCGGGCGGCATTGATGTAAGTCAACCCGGCCGACAAGATAGAAATAATCTATGGGCACATAAATTTGACTTGATAATAGTCGAGTAAAAAGGTACGGTATGTACATGGCGCGAGAGAGGCGCCACTTTTCAGTCGAGGATAATCAGTAAACGATTATTTGCTAATCCAAGGAGGCACGACATGGCACTCATCAATGGCTTCAACCACGACGGCGTTATCACCCTCAACCGGGTGATCCTGAAACCCGAATACAGCACCGACGACCTGGAAATGCGGGTTGCCGAGTTGTGCGAAAACGTCAAGACCTACCATTCCGACACCGGCTTCGTGGGCGGCTTCGTGGCCATGAACTCCGGCCGGGTATCGAACGAAGGCTCCACCGTGGGCCAGGCCGTGGCCAGTCCGATGAAGGGCAGGGAGGCGCTGATCGTGACCTTCTGGCATTCTTTCGAGGAGCACGAGCGTTCGCACCGTTCCGCCACCTTCCAGCCGCTGTTCGCCAAGGTTCTGGAACTGTGCGAGAACGGCAACGAGGAGATCGCCTACGACATGCTCTGGTCCGGCAAGGCCTACAGCCCGGACGAGGCCGCCGAGGCGCGCGCGGCCAAGGAGCGTTACCTCAAGGTGGCGTAAACGGCAGGCGGTCGCCTGACCATAGTCAAGGCCCGTCAGGGCGGGATGCCGGATCATTCCGGCTCCCCTTTTACAGTGCGAGTCCTGCCATGCAAATCCACGTCCACAACCACACCACGCCCGATGGCATCTACCCCTTCGACGCCCGCGGCATCGCCAAGCGCTTCCGCCATGCGGCCATCTTCGGCGCCCTCGACGCGCTGCATCCCGGCGAGCGCATGCGCTTCGTCAACGACCACAACCCCATTCCCCTGTTGCAGCAGATGCAGGCGCGCTATGGCGAAGCCATCGCGGTGAATTACCTGGAACAGGGCGAGCAGGGCGTGGTGATCGACTTCATCCGGGCCTGAGAGAAGAGCCTTTCCGATGCTGGTCTTCCTGGTCGCCGCCACCCTGGCCCTGCTGGCGGCCGGGGTGGCGCTGCCACGCGTCGCCGTCATGCTGCCGACGCCGTTCTGGGCGCACCTGGTCCTGGCGGTCGGGGTGATGACCCTGATCACCGCGGCGATGCAGCATTTCGTGCCGGTGCTGACCCGCAGTCGCGGGACCGGCCCATGGCTGGCCCGGCTACCCTGGCTGATGGCCCTGGCCGGCGTGCTGGCGGTGGTGGTGTTTGCCGGCTGGCTGGATTATCCAGTCGTTTCGCTGCCGGCCGGGCTTGGTCTCGCCGGCGCCATCGCCATGCTGGCGTGGATGCGACGCAAGGGCCGCGGCGCGGTCGGACCGGCCCACCCCGGCCTCAACTGGTATCTGGCCGCCATGGCCTGTCTGGCGCTGGGCCTGGCGGCGGCCATGCTGATCCCCTGGCTGCCGGAGCAGCACCTGGCCCTGCGGGCCTTCCACATCCATATCAATTTGTACGGTTTCGTTGGCCTCACGGCCGTCGGCACCCTGCAGGTTCTGATGCCGACCCTGAGTAATCGGCCCGACCCCGAGGTCGGCCTGCGCTTGCGCCTGGACCTGAAGTGGGCCGTTGCCGGGGCCTTGCTGCTGGCGCTGGGCAAGGCCGTCGAGGTCGACTGGCTGGTCTGGCTCGGCCTGGCCGGCTGGGCCTGGCCGCTGGCGCGTCTGGCCTTGGCCTGGGTGCGCCTGTACGGCCGGAACATCGCACGTCTGCACGGCGGCGAACCGATGCTGGCCGCCGCGCTGGCCGGCTTCGTCTGTGCCCTGCTGGGCGCCTGGCAGGGGCTCGAGCAACCCCTGGTCGTGTTCCTGCCCGGCTTCCTGTTCCCGCTGGTTTCGGGGGCGGCCGCGCAGCTGTCCCCGGTCTGGCTGCGGCCCGGCCTCGCCACGCCCTGGCATGCGGCCTCGCGGCTGGCCTTGAACCGTCACGGCGGCCTCCGTGCCCTGCTGTTCCTGACCGCTGCCGCGCTGCCGGTGCTGGGCTACAAATGCGCCGGCATGCCGGGGTTGACCGCGCTGTTCTGGTTCCTGATCGTGTTCACGGTCTGGCTCTGGAGGGATTGATCGCCGCAGACGGACACGTCGTTGCGGCAGCAATGATCGTGGCCATGGCATATCCTGTAGTTAGTTGCCACCGCGGGGGCTGTCATGAGCCACAAGCACGATCAATTCATCCGCACCATCTTCCAGGACCCGATCAGTGCGAACATCCACTGGCGCGAGGTCGAGTCTTTCCTGAATCATTTGGGCGCCACGGTGGAACCGATCCAGGGCGCCCGCTTCAAGGTGGTGCTGAACGGCGTCGAAGGGGTGCTGCACCGCCCCCATCACAGCAACGTATGCAGCCGGCAGGAGATCAAGCACCTGCGCGAATACCTGGCCTCGGCCAGGGTCACGCCGTCACTCTACGAGGCGGCTCAGGAGCGCGCCGAAAGGTAGCCGATGGGGTTCTGCGGAACCCCGTTCTTGAGCACCTCGAAATGCAGGTGGGGTCCGGTCGAGCGTCCGGTGGAGCCGACCTCGGCAATTTCCTGGCCACGTTTCACGAGGTCGCCCTTTTTTACCAGCAGGCGCGAGGTGTGGCCGTAGCGGGTGACCAGGCCGTTGCCGTGGTCGATTTCAAGTTCGTTGCCGTATTGCGGGTGGCTGGTGGCGGTGAGCACCACGCCGCTCTCCGCAGCCAGGATGGGGGCGCCGAAATCATCCGCGAAGTCGAGCCCTTCATGACGGGCGCGGCGACCGGTGAATGGGTCGATACGATAGCCGAACACCGACGATACATAGGCGCTTTCGGTCACCGGCCGGTCCATCGACAGCTTGCCCTGTTTGGCCTGGCGCAGCAGCAGTTCGGCGTCGAGCACCATCAGGTGGTCGGAGGCCAGTTCCAGTTGGCGGGTCAGATCGTCCAGCAGGCTGGCAAGTTCGGCCGCGCTGGTCGGGCGCGGCTCGGGATCCAGCAGCGGGCCGCCGCGGCCCGGATCGGGTTTGCCGGCATCGGGCAGGGGGACACCGGCCTTGGCCGCGACCCGCTCGCCGATGGCGGCCAGGCTGGCCAGGCGGGCCTGCAGCTCACCTACCCGCATGGCCAACTGGTCGACCTGGGGGGCGGCTGCGGTCGCGCTCGCCGGCAGCGCCTGTGCCGGCTGGCCGTCGGCTGCGAAGCTGAAACCGAGGAAACCCGCGGCGATCACGGCCACGATCAGGAAGCCACTCAGCATGAGGGCATGGCGGGCGCCGAAGCCGAAGCTGATGGTGCGGCCAAGACGGTCGGACATGAGTAGGACGTGCATGGTGTTTCCTCGCTCCGGTCAGCCGGGCTGTCGATTGCTTTTCAGGGAAGAGGCCGATTCGAGGTCCAGCTTGACGACGGTGTCGGACGCCTCTGCCGCCTGATGGATCAGGCGGCCTTCGACCACCGCGCCGGGGTGCATTTCCAGGGTCCGGTAGCGGACATCGCCGGTGATGCGCGCCTTGGCCTGCAGTTCCAGGCGGTCGACCACATGCACGGTGCCGGTGATCTTGCCGTTGATGACCGCCTGCGTGGTGCTGATCTCGCCTTCCAGCATGGCCTGTTCGCTGATGATCAACATGCTGTTCTGGCTGCCCAGCAGATTGCCCTTGACCTGTCCGTCGACCCGCAAACCACCCTCGAACAGGATGTTGCCTTCGATGCGCGTCTTCACACCGATCAGGCAATCGATGCTGCCGGTGGCAGCGGCGTTGTTCTTCTTTCCAAACATGAATGGCTTACCTATCGATGTTGGTTGGAGGAGGATTTACGATGTCAGGGTCGATAGATCGACTCCGCGACAAGTCTGCCATTGTCCATCACCCGCGCCGTTGCGCCAAGCAGTTTTGCCCCGGCCGGGGCCTGGAAATGCCCCTCGACCCGTTGATAACGCTGGAATTCCAGGTGTTCGCTGATGTTTCCGGTCTCCGGTGTCCTGGCCACGATATCGTGCCCGTCCAGGCGATAACGGACCTGCAGCTGGGCGTCCCCGACGAAGCTGTCCCTGGCCTTGCCCGGGCGCATGATGAGGATGCGGTAACGCCAGGAACCGGGATTGCCGGCGGCGCTGGCCGGTTCGATGCGGAAGCCGCGTATGCTCGGCTGGCCATCGCTGTCGGAGCTGGGGAACAGGTTGTCGAACAGGGCCAGGTCGCGGTTGAGCCGGCTGCGTTCGTCCTCCAGCTTGACGATCTGGCTGGCCATGGACTGGCGCGCGCCCTGTTCGATATGCAGTTGCGTGGTGGTCGTCTTCAGGGTCGTCGACAATTCCTCGTTCTGGGTCCGCAGGCCGCTGTTGGCCTGTTCCAGGGTGGCCATCCGGCGGCCCGTGCTGAGGCTGTCGTAGCCGGCCGTGTATTGCCCGGCGACGAACAGCCCGGCCCCGGCCAGAACGGCTACGACCGCGATCAGGCCGCCCCAGAGCAGTCGCCGCTGCCAGGACACCGGCTTCTTGATGACCACGCGCGAGGCAATGTGGGTCTTCGCCTTGTGGCGCAAATCACCCCGGCGCGCGCGCCGGCGAGCGAGAAAAGACTTGATTGGCATGGGGGAATTGTACCCCGCGCGGCGGGTTAGAATTGCGCGATGTCCATTATCCGCCTGCTCCCGGACCTGCTCATTTCCCAGATCGCCGCCGGCGAGGTGGTCGAGCGGCCCGCGTCCGCGCTCAAGGAACTGGTCGAGAACAGCCTCGACGCCGGCAGCCGCGAGATCCGGGTCGACCTGGAGGAAGGCGGCATCAAGCTGATCCGGGTCGCCGACGACGGCCAGGGCATCGCCGCCGACGACCTCGGCCAGGCCCTGGCCCGTCACGCCACCAGCAAGATCGCCAGCCTGGACGAACTGGAGGCGGTGGCCAGCCTGGGCTTTCGCGGCGAGGCGCTGGCCAGCATCGCCGCCGTGGCGCGCCTGAGCCTGAGCAGCCGGGTGGCCGGGGCCGGGCATGCCTGGCGGATCGGCGCCCAGGACGGCACGCTCAGCCAGGTTGAACCGGCCGCGCTCGGCAAGGGCTCGGTGATCGAGGTGCGCGAACTGTTCTTCAATACTCCGGCCCGGCGCAAGTTCCTGAAGACGCCGGCCACCGAGTATGGCCACTGCGAGGAGGCCCTGCGCCGGGCCGCCCTGGCCCGGCCGGACGTGGCCTTCGAGCTGCGCCACAACGGCAAGGTGGTCTGGCGCCTGCCGGCGCAGGACGGCATCGCCCGGGCCGTGGCCCTGCTCGGCGAGGCGTTCGAGGCCGCCGCCCGCAGCGTCGACGAGGCCGCCGGCGGCCTGCGCCTGCACGGACTGGCCGGCCTGCCCGCCTACAGCCGGTCCGGCCGCGATGCCCAGTACCTGTTCGTCAACGGCCGCTTCGTGCGCGACAAGCTGCTCGCCCACGCGGTGCGCGAGGCCTACCGGGACATCCTGCACTACGACCGCCACCCGGCCTTCGTGCTGTATTTCGAGTTGCCGCCGGAACAGGTCGACGTCAACGTCCACCCGGCCAAGACCGAGGTCCGTTTCCGCCAGTCGCAGGCGGTGCACCAGTTTGTCTTCCACGTCCTGGAGCGGGCGCTGGGGCGCAGCGCGCCTTCTGCCGCCGCGGCCGAAAGCCGCCCGCACGAGACCGGCACGGGTGAGGCGGCGCGTCCTGCCTCGTTCGCAGCCAGCGCATTCCCGGCCAGGGCAAACGGCTATATGCAGCAGGCCATGCCGCTGCGCGCGGCCGAGACCCAGGCCTATTACGGCATGGTCGCCGAGGCGCTGGCCGAGCCGGCGGCCGAAGTGCATGAGCCACAGGCCGCCATGCCGGCCATGGGCTACGCCATCGGCCAGGTCGGCGGCATCTACGTCCTGGCCGAGAACGAACACGGCCTGCTGGTGGTCGACATGCATGCCGCCCACGAACGCATCCTGTACGAGGGCCTCAAGACCGCCCTGGCGGAACACCGGCTGGCGGCGCAACCGCTGCTGATCCCGCTGGTGTTCCAGGCCACGGCGCTGGAGATGGCCACGGCCACCGAGCACGCCGGGGTGCTCGCGGCGATGGCCTTCGAGATCACCGCCGCCTCGCCGACCCACCTGGCGGTGCGGGCGGTGCCGGCGATGCTGGCGAAGGCCGACAGCGAGCGGCTGGCGCGCGAGGTGTTGAAGGATATCCGCGAGTTCGGCGCCAGCGAGGTCCTGTCCGGCCGCCGCAACGAGATGCTGGCGACCATGGCCTGCCACGGCGCGGTGCGCGCCAACCGCAAGCTGACCCTGCCGGAAATGAATGCCCTGCTGCGCGACATGGAACGCACGCTGCGGGCGGATCAATGCAACCACGGCCGGCCCACCTGGTTCCAGCTCTCGCTGGCGGACCTGGACCGGATGTTCATGCGAGGAAAATGATGATGACCGAAAAGAAACCCTTTCCCATCCCGGTGCGCCCGGCCCAGGAGAACATCGAGGACGACCTGGTCGCCTCGGCCTGCTCGGGCGGCGAGCCCTATGCCCTGATGGTGCTGGGCGATTCCATGCTGCCCGAGTTCGAGGAGGGCTGGGTCGTCGTGGTCGAGCCCGAAGGCCTGGCCAAGGACGGCTCCTACGTGGTGGCCTGGGCCAACGAGGAGTACATCTTCCGGCAGCTGGTGAAGCACGATGACGGCTGGATGCTGAAGCCGCTCAACCCGCTCTATCCCAACATCCCGATCGCTGACGACCTGTCGGCGGTGAAGGGCGTGGTGGTGATGAAGAAGAAGCCGGGCCGGCGCAGGGAATCCAAGTCCTACGTATGACCGGCAAAGCGGGCCGTCCGCCCGCCGTCTTCCTGATCGGGCCGACCGCCAGCGGCAAGACCGACCTGGCGGTGGCGCTGGCGGCGCGCTTCCCGCTCGAGGTGATCAGCGTCGACTCCGCCCTGGTCTACCGCGACATGGACATCGGCACCGCCAAGCCTGACGCTGCCACCCTGGCGACCTGTCCGCACCACCTGATCGACGTGGTCGACCCGACCGAGCGCTACTCGGCCGGCCGCTTCCGGGATGCGGTGCTGCCGCTCATGGCCGACATTGCCGCGCGCGGCCGGGTGCCCTTGCTGGTCGGCGGCACCATGCTCTATTTCAAGGCCTTGAAGGATGGCCTGGACGAGCTGCCTGCGGCCGACCCGGCCATCCGGGCCGAGATCGAGGCCCGTGCCGCGTGCGAGGGCTGGCCGGCCCTGCATGCCGAACTGGCCCGGCTGGACCCGGTTTCGGCCGCGCGCATCAAGCCGGGCGACAGCCAGCGCATCGAGCGCGCGCTGGAGGTGTACCGGCTGGCCGGGCGGCCGCTCTCGGAATTGCACGGCGGGGCCGGCGCCGACCTGCCCTACCGGCTGATCGAGATCGCCCTGCTGCCGCCCGAGCGCGCCGTGCTGCACGCGCGTATCAACGCCCGCTTCCGGGCCATGCTTGAAGCCGGGCTGGTCGATGAGGTGCGCCGCCTGCGCGAGCGCTATCCGCTCGGGCCCGAGATGCCCTCGATGCGCTGCGTCGGCTACCGCCAGGCCTGGCAATACCTGGACGGCGAGATCGATGCGGAACGGCTGTTCGAGACCGGTGCGGCGGCGACCCGGCAACTGGCCAAGCGGCAACTGACCTGGCTCAGGAGCTGGCAGGGCGCCGAGGCCTTCGACAGCCTGCGGCCGGACCTGGTCGAGGCGGTGTCGGCCTGGCTGGCAGCGCGGCTGGCGGCTTAATCAGAACAGCGCTGCGCGCAGGGTCGCCAGTTCTTCCTTGGCCTGGAGCATGATTGCCGCCTGTTCCTCGGCGCTGATCAGGCCTTCCGAGACGGACCGCGGGCAATTGGCGCGCAACTCTGCGGGCACCCAGTCGGCGATCTGCTGGCCGAGGCAGTCGGCACTGGCCAGGATGGCGGTCCAGTTGCTCAGGCTGCTGACCGTGGTCGGTGCCTCGTGATCCTGGACCGCGACCAGGATGTCCTCCGGCTGATCCATGGCCGCCAGCAGGGCGTGGCCGATGCCGTCGTGCCATTCATACACCGTCCGCAGGAGTTCATCGTGATTGGCCGCGAGGGTCGGATCCTGGCTGCACCGGAACAACAGGTAGAAGGCGCCGATGTCGTGGACCATGCCCAGGAAGAAGGCCTTTTCCGAATTCATCCGCCGCCGCTGGGCGAGGATGCGGGCGATCGCCGCTACCGCGAGCGAGTGTTCCCAGATCGCGTTGGACAGCGGCTGGAAGGGCTGCATGTGCCGGGAGCGGATGATCTGCTCGACCGAGAGCGTGTAGGACACCGTGCGCACCGCATCAAAGCCGATGCGCAGGATGGCCCGGCCCAGTTCCGGTATCTCCTGGCCGCTGCCACGCACCGCCGCCGAATTGGCATAGGTGAGAATCTTGGCGCTCATCAGCGGTTCGGCCTGGATCAGTCCGGAAAGCTGCTCGATCGTGGTATCCGGATTCTTGAGCAGGGACTGTACGCGCAGGCTCAAGTCGAACGAAGTCGGAAAAACGACGTCGGGTCCGGATAATTCCTTGGCAATCTGTCCCAGCAGGCGGGAGGCGACTTCTGTGAACATGGGGTCAGGCAGTCCGGTTTAGTGAGGGATTGCAGAGCCCGGGCAAATTTGCCGCAGGATGTCCCGCAGCAACAGGATATCGCGAACCATGGCCATCGAGAAACCGAGACGCTGGCCGCCTCGATTGTCCTCGAGCAACTTGTTGAGGTAGTCGAGGGCCGCCTGGCTGCCCCAGCTCTCGGTGAGCCGGCTCATGATATGGGGCAGCGATTCCAGGTCCGGCGGGCCGGACTCGTGATTCACGGCCTGGCTGGCCGCGAAGTCGTCCCAGTCAGGCATGGCGATGTTGTAATTCCTGTGCAGGTCGCTGGCCAGGGCATCGAATTCGGCATGCAGGTCGGACTGGTGATAGAGGTCGAGCAACTTCAGCCAGGGGTCGACGGACTGGCGCGGATTGGCGTGGATATGCCGGCTCAGGGCCTCGATCGCCTGGCCGCTGCGGCCGAACGCCAGCATGACCTCGGCCAGTTCCATGACATGGTCGAACGAGTCCTGATGTTCGACCTGGATCTCCTCGGCCGGGCCGGCTGGCGCCCCGAGGCCCATCATGTGTTCCATGGCTTCGGTGGTCAGCCTGGACGGCGGCGGCGGCGCGGCTTCCGTCGGCATGGGCCTGGTCCTGGCCGGCTGGACCGGTGCGGGCTCGACCGGCGGCGGTTCATGATCCGGCAGATCGAGCGTCAGCGTGGCATGCCTGGGCTGGGTTTCCGGCTCGGACGGGAACAGGGTGTTCAGGTCAGGCAAGGTTTCGTTCTGGAAGCGGCTCCTGGGCCTGCGTCTAATCAGCCACAGGGCGCCGGCCCCCGCCAGCAGGATGAGCGGCAACAGCAGGTAGATGCCGGACAGCCGGGCATACCAGGGGGGGGCGACCGGTGCCGGCGCCGGTGCCTGGATGGCCCCGCCGTTGCCCGCGACCGGTCCGGTCGGCGTCCCGGCCGGCTCGGTTTGCGGACGATACGACTGCCCTGCCTGGTCGGGTGGCATGGCCCCGGCGCCGGCCGGTAGCTCGGTGGGGGCCTGCAGAACCAGCCGGTCGGAGGTGGAGGGTTTGTTCGCCGCCTCTGCCGGATGCTCCGCCAGCCGGGTCTGGGCGATGCCGTCGGCTTGGCGGCCGAAGGCTTCATGGCCGTAATCCAGCCTCAGTACCGAGATAGAGGCCGCTTTATGGCGGCGTGCAGCAGGTGCAGCAACGGCAGCCCGGCGGGGTGTCGACGCGCGTGGCGTGGTCGCCCGGCGAACAGGCCTGGCCGGCGCAACCGCGTCGGCAACGACGGTGGGAACCGTAATGTCAACCATGGCCGGAACCGCAGCGGCAGCGGGCGTCAGGCTGTCGGGCGACAGCAGGATGACGAAATCCTTCTGCAGCGACGGCCCGCAATACGTGCGCAGGCTGAGATCGAACAGCGGGTCGTTGATCGGCTTGTCGGTGACGATGGAGACGAAGTTGTGGCCGTCCCGGCTGACCAGGGTAACCACAGCGGTGGACAGGACCGGGTGGCGCCGGGCCGGGCCGACGATATGGACGCAATCGTCACCGGAAATGCTGACTCCGTCGAGGTCGATCGGCACCCTGGCCTGCAGGGGCTCGCCCAGATGGCTGCTGACATCGATTGCGCCGATGCTGGCGGCATGCACTCCGAAGCCGGCAAGCAGCGGTATCAGCAGCATCAGTTGGCGTAGGTAAGAGGGCATGTATTCCGTAGCTATTATTTTGATATGCCTCTGGATTCTAGCCAAATATCGCCAGGGACGGTTGATTTGCCGGGCTTTGGTGCGATTTATCGCGTCATTCACCGTCCAGGTAGGTGCATTTCCGGACCTCGGCGTCGAGCGCGCCCCGGGCCAGGGTGATGGCGATGGCGGCGCCGGCATCCACCCGTCGGCTGTCCAGCACGACCTTGCCTTCCTGGTCGCGCACGATGCTGTAGCCGCGATTGAGCACGGCGTGAGGGTTAAGATGGGCCAGGTGATCGGTCAGGGAAGTCACCGCCACCGACTTCCGGGCCAGGCTGGCCCGTAGTGCAAATCGCAGGCGACGCTGCAAATCTTCGCTTCGGTCGCGCCGGTTTTCGACGCTCGGCGCCAGGGCGGCCAGCCGGGCAGTCAGCCGGTCCAGCCGCTGGTGCTGGCGCGCCAGACCGGCATGGCGAGCCAGCGCCAGCCGCCTGGACAGATGGTCGAGATGGCGGGCCTGCGCCTCCAGCCGGGTCGCGGGATGGCGCAGTCGCCGGCCCAGGCCGTCCAGTCGCTGGCCCAGGCCATCCAGGTGGCGGCGCATTTCACCGCCCAACATGCGATCCAGCCGGGCCACCCGGCGCAACCACTCCTCGCCGTCCGGCGTCGCCAGTTGCGCCGCCCCGGTCGGCGTCGGCGCCCGCACATCGGCGGCAAAATCGGCGATGGTGAAATCGGTCTCGTGGCCCACCCCCGATACCACCGGCACCGGGCAGGCCGCGATGGCGCGAGCCACCGCTTCATCGTTGAACGACCACAGGTCCTCGATGCTGCCGCCGCCGCGCACCACCAGCAGCACCTGGCACTCGGCGCGCTCGCCTGCGCTGCGGATCGCCGACACGATCTGCCCGGCAGCGCCGGCACCCTGCACCAGGGTCGGGTAAATCACCACCCGGGCCAGCGGCCAGCGCCGTTTCAGGGTGGTCAGGACATCGCGCAAGGCCGCCGCACGGGGCGATGTCACCACGCCGATGCTGGCCGGCTGCTCCGGCAACGGCCGCTTGCGGGCCGGATCGAACAGGCCCTCCTGTTCGAGCTTTTCCTTCAGGCGCTGGAAGGCCTCGAACAGGGCTCCCAATCCCGCCCGGCGCATCGCCTCGACGCTGAGCTGGAACTCGCCGCGCGCCTCGTACAGGGTCGCCTGGGCGCGCACTTCCACCTGCATGCCGTTCTCGGGGCGCCAGTCCATGAACTGGTTGCGGTTGCGGAACATCGCGCAGCGCACTGCCGCGCCGGCATCCTTCAAGGTGAAATACCAGTGCCCGGACGGCGCCCGGGTCAGGTTGGAAATCTCCCCGGCGATCCAGGCCACCGGCAGGGCGCGCTCAACCGCCATCCGGGCCAGGCGGTTGAGTTCGGAAACGGTGAGGACGCGGGGTGTGGATTCGGCTTCGAGCATGGAGTTGAGGCGGGCGGTATCAGTCCGCCGGATTGTCACCGATGACGGACAAGGGATTCAATCCGGCCGTCGCCCGAAGCCGCACATTGCCATCAGTCGGCCAAGTCTTCCAGCAGGTCCACCAGCACCCGGGTACGCACGTTCATGATCCCGATGTCCGCGCCGACGACGACCCGGACATACCCATCCGGCAGGCGCGACAGGCGGTCGTCCAGGTCGCGCGGCAACGGCTGCCAGCGGTAGTCCTGCGGCATCGGTTCGCCGCGGCGCAGCTTCTTGGCCTGACCGGGCGGCACCTTGCCCTGCTTGGCCAGGCCGGGCGGATAGCCATGGGGATTGCCGTGCTGATTGCGCGGCTTGTAATAGTCGCGGATGTACGTGCTGTCGCGGTCGCTGAATACCACCCGCACTTCGTAATTCCGGTCACGCGAATCGACCTGGCCATAATGCCGGTCACGTGAATCGTCGCGGTCATAACGCCGGTCGCCTGAATCGTCACGGTCATAACGCCGGTCGCGTGACTGGTCATTGTCGTGGCGCGCATAGGGTTCGCAGCCCGATAGGGGGGCGAGCAGGGCAGCCAGAAGTAATGAGAGAAGTACGGAGTGCTTGGTCATTTGATTTCCTTGGTTCTGAAAAAACCAAATACATTCTAGGTCAGCGAGCAAGTTCTACCGAGTGGTGTAGGTAATAGTGGCGAAAGGAAATTAGAGTTGCCACTTCTTTCAGAAGCTAGGGCTAGGTTGTCTTAGTGAATAATTTGCAGCTGTGAGGCCGGGCGATGCTCACAAAGTTTGGGCGTGGTTTGGATACAGTAGCGTTTCAATCCGCGCCCGGCTGTGAGGCCGGGCGATGCGGGTCATTCTTGTTGCGCAGCGCGCGCAGAGTGGCGTTTCAATCCGCGCCCGGCTGTGAGGCCGGGCGATGCGACAAGGCGCCCGGTAAAGCCCTCAGCTACGCCAAGTTTCAATCCGCGCCCGGCTGTGAGGCCGGGCGATGCCGGGATATTCCTCGGGAACCAACTCGATCAAGCCGTTTCAATCCGCGCCCGGCTGTGAGGCCGGGCGATGCGTCGGTGCGGAATGGATACACGGCACCGGGATGGGTTTCAATCCGCGCCCGGCTGTGAGGCCGGGCGATGCCCGGCCGTTGTCGGCGATAATAATATGGCGCTCGGGTTTCAATCCGCGCCCGGCTGTGAGGCCGGGCGATGCCCAGCATGCCGTCCAGGCCGTCCTGGAACGGGTCGTTTCAATCCGCGCCCGGCTGTGAGGCCGGGCGATGCGATGCACGAGCACTGGGTGGGCTGGGGTGATGTACGTTTCAATCCGCGCCCGGCTGTGAGGCCGGGCGATGCGGATCGAACCAGGAGACGAGGCGGTCGGCTAAGGTGTTTCAATCCGCGCCCGGCTGTGAGGCCGGGCGATGCGCAGGACAGAACAAGGAAGGGTTATGCCGCCTTGCGGACGTTTCAATCCGCGCCCGGCTGTGAGGCCGGGCGATGCCGCAGGGCCAATCGCAGAGGCTGCAGGTGGCCGATGTTTCAATCCGCGCCCGGCTGTGAGGCCGGGCGATGCTGGCGAGTGGCTGTGATTGTGAAGATGGACATTTTGTTTCAATCCGCGCCCGGCTGTGAGGCCGGGCGATGCCTCCGGCGGCGCGGTGATCGAGGTATCGGGCAACGCGTTTCAATCCGCGCCCGGCTGTGAGGCCGGGCGATGCATGCATGAGCACTGGGTGGGCTGGGGTGATGTACGTTTCAATCCGCGCCCGGCTGTGAGGCCGGGCGATGCTTGCGGGCCTTCGAGTTGGGGCTGTCTGTCGTTCGGTTTCAATCCGCGCCCGGCTGTGAGGCCGGGCGATGCCTCGCCGCCTGCCAGCAAGTGATCGTCAGCGACCGGTTTCAATCCGCGCCCGGCTGTGAGGCCGGGCGATGCTGGGTGCACAACCCAAGCGCCTCGTGGGACGCCAAGTTTCAATCCGCGCCCGGCTGTGAGGCCGGGCGATGCCCGCGAGTTTTCGGGCCACGAACCCGACGAAACCGTTTCAATCCGCGCCCGGCTGTGAGGCCGGGCGATGCCAAGTCGATAAAGTTTAAGGGTTACCCAAAACATGTTTCAATCCGCGCCCGGCTGTGAGGCCGGGCGATGCGAGAACGCCTCGTCCATGGTGGTCAGGGTCGACGCGTTTCAATCCGCGCCCGGCTGTGAGGCCGGGCGATGCTCTAGACTAATGCCATCATCGTCCACATAAAGAAGTTTCAATCCGCGCCCGGCTGTGAGGCCGGGCGATGCGGTTTCTTCTTGGAAACCGTTTGGGTTGTTTTCTGTTTCAATCCGCGCCCGGCTGTGAGGCCGGGCGATGCGGTGACCAGGGAGCCGCATGGCGACGGAAGCGCAAGTTTCAATCCGCGCCCGGCTGTGAGGCCGGGCGATGCGTGGCCGAGATCGAAACGGCATTCGCGTGGTTCTGGTTTCAATCCGCGCCCGGCTGTGAGGCCGGGCGATGCATGCGGCTTTTTGAAATGGCTACCGAAATTGCCGAGTTTCAATCCGCGCCCGGCTGTGAGGCCGGGCGATGCTATCAACGGCGAGAAATTACTGTCGTGCACATCCGTTTCAATCCGCGCCCGGCTGTGAGGCCGGGCGATGCAATCCTGGTATCTCACACAATTGGGTTTTATGATCGTTTCAATCCGCGCCCGGCTGTGAGGCCGGGCGATGCGTAGGCACCAGCCGCCCGGCGACCATGGCGAAGCCGTTTCAATCCGCGCCCGGCTGTGAGGCCGGGCGATGCGGGATTCTGTCGTTCACCGCCACCGATGATTTGCAGTTTCAATCCGCGCCCGGCTGTGAGGCCGGGCGATGCACCTGATGGATGCTGTAGTCCGGCCAGGTCAGGGTGTTTCAATCCGCGCCCGGCTGTGAGGCCGGGCGATGCCCGAGTCTGCGAATAAGCGCTGGATGATATTCCTGTTTCAATCCGCGCCCGGCTGTGAGGCCGGGCGATGCTGTAGCACTGCAGGACTCGGGCGGTCTGCGGGAAGGTTTCAATCCGCGCCCGGCTGTGAGGCCGGGCGATGCCACCTGGAAGTCGCCGATGCCGGCCGCCTTGGGCGGTTTCAATCCGCGCCCGGCTGTGAGGCCGGGCGATGCGAAGCTGTCTGACCGAGTGGTCACTATCAGACAGGTTTCAATCCGCGCCCGGCTGTGAGGCCGGGCGATGCTGCCAATAGCATTGGTTGCCCGGCCGGCCTCCTTGTTTCAATCCGCGCCCGGCTGTGAGGCCGGGCGATGCCGGACGGGGTATTCGTGTTCGAGGTCAAGCGGATGTTTCAATCCGCGCCCGGCTGTGAGGCCGGGCGATGCGTTCTTCAGGAATGTTGATGGGATGTGGATAAACGACGTTTCAATCCGCGCCCGGCTGTGAGGCCGGGCGATGCTCCGCGCTCGTAACTTTTGGTTTCGATTGCGGATTTATGCATGATTGCGCGAACGTCCAGCTTTGAGCAATGCGGAACTGAGCGACCATGTCTGTCGTGGTATGCAAGTTGTTAAAGAACAGTGGTTTACCCTTGCCGCGAATCGGCCGGGGTTTTGTCGTTGCTTGGGGTTCGCGGGTCATACGACCAGAGGCCCTTCGAAATCCACCGAACGAAAATTTCCAAATTGTTTGACCCGGATTCCCGTTGGCTCGGTGATGCGATAGAAGCGCAGGTTGTCTTCTGTTTCGTCGATCTCAGCCAATAGCGTGCGTTCGAGTTGTTCGAGTTGCATGTCGTTGACTTGGCATTCGAAGACGGATTTTTGTACCCGCTGCCCCATGCTTTCACAGGCTTTGGCCACTCGACGCAGGCGGCGCCGTCCTTGCCGGGTTTCAGTCGATACGTCGTAGGTGACGATGATGAGCATTCGGGGTCCCGTTACTTCGCCAGATAGGGCAGGTAGCCGTTCATTTCGCCGCGCAGTGCACGGGCCAGGAATCGGGCCTGGATGAAGGGCAGGATGGCAAGCGGCATCTTGGCTTCGACCAGCGGATGGGTGACTTCTTCCTGTTTGCGTTCCTGCCAGGCGGTGACGACTTTGCGCCGACCTTTGTCGTTGAGCATCACCGCGCCACCCTCGCGCAGGTCGAAATCGCCTTCCGCGATCTGGCCCCGGTTGATGAGTGTGAGGGCTAGTCTGTCCGCGATTATTGAGCGGAACTCTTCCTGCATGTCGAGCGCCAGCGCGCCGCGGCCCGGGCGTACGGCATGCAGGAAGCCAAGCTGCGGGTCGAGGCCGACGCTTTCCAGAGCGGAGCGGCAGTCGTTCATGAGCATGGAATAGAGAAACGAAAGCACGGCGTTGAAGCGGTCGAGCGGTGGCCGGCGCGTGCGGCCATTGAGCGCGAACGCTTCGCGCGCCTGAGGCTTGACGATGAGGTTGAGCGCGGCAAAGTAACCGCGCGCGGCTTCGCCTTCCACGCCACGCAGGGTGTCCAGGTCGGGCGCATCCTTGGCTGCGCGCAACGAAGCGGCGAGGTCGTCGGCGGTACGGGTGAGGGTCGCGGCTTCGACATTGTCGAAGGTTTCCCGTGCGCCGCGCATGATCACGGAACGGCTGTTTTTCAGTTTTCCGGCGATGATGGCGCGGGCGATTTCCAGGGCAAAGGCCGGGTCGGCCGCCTGCCGATGCTGGGCCTGCCGCAACAGGATGTTGCCGGAGACCGGGCCTTCCAGGCGGGCCTTGAAGCGGCCGCTGTCTTCCAGCAGGACCAGGGCCTTGCCTTCATCCGCCAGGCGGTGCATCAGTGCCGGCGAGACCATGACGTTGCCGAAGCAGACCAGCCCGCCAATGTGGTGCAACGGTACTTGCAGCTTTTTCTCGTGCTCCACGTCGATGCGTACCGTAGCGTTTTCCAGGTGGGCGTAGGCATGGGGCGTCATGACGTAGAGCGTATTGAGCAGCGTATACATCGTCAGGTCTCGGTGGTGTATAGGTCGATGCGCAGATCGCGCTGGCGATTGATGGCGGCGATGGCCTCGGGCTGGCAGATGTCCTTCAGCGAGCATTCCCGGCAGCGGCCGTCGTTGGCCGGCGGCGGCAACTTGCCCGAGGCCAGCATGGTGCGGATGGCCTCGGCGGTTTCAATGACCAGAAGGCGCAGTTCCGGCGTGATGGCCACCTCGCGGCGACGATGGCTGCTGGCGTGATAGATGGCGCCCTTGGGCACGGGCCGGCCGAGCATGTCCTCCAGGCACATCGCCTGGGCGGCGAGCTGGATGTCATCGTGAATCTTGTCCCGTTTGCGGCCATGCTTGAATTCCACCGGGAAGACGGTGCCGTCGGGGTGGAATTCCACCAGGTCGGCCTTGCCGATCAGGTTCAAACGGTCGGACCACAGCGGCAAGGCCCGTTCCACCTTCACTCCGGCCTTCATCTCATAGCCCGGTTCGTCGACCAGATGGTGAACGGCCTGGCCGCGCGCGGTGTGGATGTTGTCCTCGAACGCCTGCTCAAGATGGATCAGTCCGCATTGGCGCGGACAGTAGGCCCAGTGCTGGAGGGCGGAGAGGGGGATGGCGTCGGGGTCGCTCAATGCTGTTGCTCAAGCGTATGGTTTGAATGTTTACTGCACTGACATATCCATAGGAGCTTTGCCATGTCCTTGACCATCGAACAGATCAAGGCGGAAGCCATGAAATTGCCGCCAGAGACGCGAGCGGACCTGGCCGATTGGCTTTTGGTCAGCGTCGAATCACGTGAATCCGTACAGGCCGCATGGGATGCGGAAATCGCGCGGCGCATCGAGGAAATTGAATCCGGGAAAGTGGAATTGATACCAGGCGAGGAAGTTTTCGCAAAAATCGATAAGAAACTGCGCGAAGCCGGCGCATGAAACATCGCTGGCATCCATTGGCCAGCGCCGAGTATGACGAGGCGGTGGACTACTACCTCGTGGAAGCCTGTCCAGCCGTTGGCAGAAACTTTGTAGCCGCTGTCAGTGGGGCGGTGCGCTTGATGCAGGAGCACCCATAAATCGGCGTGAGTTCCCGTGCCAAGGTAAGAAGACTGGTCCTGCATGGGTTTCCTTACGATCTCGTCTACCGCGTGGAAGCGGCTACATTGATCATCTTGGCTGTCTCCAGCCACAGCCGCCGCCCAGGATGCTGGGCGGGGCGGCGGTAGGCAGGTCGGATCAATAACCAAGCTGGCCGGGAAAGCGCTTCGCCTTCGGCATGCGGAAGGCCTTGCCGCCGTTCAGGATCGGGCGGCAAGACACTTCCAGCGAGCCGTCCGCGCGCACGTCGCACTGCATCGTGTAATGGCGGCCCTGCCGGGTCACGCCGTGATACCAGCACAACACCGGGTAATTAGAAAAATCGAACCAGCGCAGACGAAGCTTCCGCCTGGGCGTGACCGGCAGGCGGTCGAGCTTGTTCAGCAGGGCAGTTTCCATGGGGGTGGAACGGATGGGCATGGCAGGCTCCTTGTGTGGTCGAAATCAGAACCCGTCAATTTCTTCCGGTTTCAGTGCATCCAATTCAGCAAGTTCATATTGGCCATCGGGTTGAACCGTCAGGGTACGATGCACTTTGGCCGAGGAATACTGACCCGACTTGCAGTTGTGTTTCCACCAGATGACTTTCAGAACCTCCATGCTGCCAGCAGGGCGTGCGGAGGATTCATCATTCTCGAAGAGCTTGGGCAGGACTTGCTTGATTGCTTCGGCGTCTATGTCGGAAAAGTGTGTTTTCTCGGCGAGTTGCGGGTTCATGCTGCCATAGAAGACATACACGCCATGGTCGACGCGATGCTTCATCCCCATCGTGTCGGAACCACGTTTGGTGCCGTCGCCCTCGCCGCTGACGCTCTTGGTGATCTGTGTACTGGTGATATCAATGGGCTCGACGCTGAAGGCAGACTGAACTGTGACAGGGCCGCGAATGCCGATAGAAACCCCGGTGTCGCCTTCTTCATCGCTGCCATCGTCCTTTTTCTTCCCCGCTTTCTTGTTGCTCTTCAGAGCGAAGAGCTGGCCGAAGGCGCGCACGTCGAGCCACGTCTTGCAGGCGAGGCCATATGTCTCATTCGAACCCAGTTTGTTACCCAATGCCTTCTCGGCCCGTTCCCGCAAATTCTTGGCATCGTCAATCTTGCGGTCATCAGACTGAACAAAGACGGCTTGCCCGTCTGTGGGGTGGCCATCTTTTGCCAGCGTCACGTAACGCTCCACGAGCCGATCCCGAATTTTCCGTTTGATCGAAACATCCGTCATTTCGCCAAAGTTGGAATAGTCAGTACGCGGCCGGTTGCCATTAAGCGGGTCGCCATTGGGATTGGCATTCTTGACGCGAAGGATGACGGCGAAGTCGATCTTGTTTTGCAGGGTGGTCATGTCTGGCTCCGTAATTAAATTATTCGGTGGGGGTGTCTTCATCGGGCATGGCGCTATCCGTCTTGGGCGGATTCAGCGTCTGCCGCTGGCAGTGGTAGCCCAGCAGGAATTCGCCAGTAAGCTTGCTGTCGTCGAGAAAACCATCTCCGACAAAGCTGGAAACGACCTCGTCATGCAGCTTTTCCATCTCATGCAAAAAACCTGCGCGTTTGGCTCGTAAGCGTGATTTGGCTGGCGTCAGGGCAAGTTCGATGGTGCGCCAAGTGCTGGCGGGGCGGTCAGCGAAACGCTGCATCAGTTTGGCGGCGGTTGTGTCACGTGTCTCGCCGCCAACGTATAGCGCTCGGCCCTCGATATGTTCGGCAATCGCCAATAGGCGGCCATAGAGGTAATCCCTGCTTGTCCGGGCTGTTTCCAGTGTCATTTCGTACTCCCTTTCCTTGAAAAATCCCTTGAACAGGGCGCAGGCGATGCCCAGGCTTTTCTCCCACTCCCATTGCTTTCCCTTCTTGTCTTTCTTGAAGGATGCGCGATTGCATGTTCGACGAACGACAGTGACCATGAGGTCTCGATCTAATGCCGGCCATCGACGATACAAGGAAGAAGCCGCTCTACCGTGGCCTTGAGCAGCTTGTCATCAATTCGCAATTCACCCGTTTCACCAAGGCGAGTGGCAAAAGCCGCTTCGGCGATGTCACGCGGTGCGGGAGCCCCGACAAATCGGGCTTCCTTGCCGAAGTTCTGCAGCCAGGCATAGTTTCTGTGCCAAGCCTCAATACGATCTAGAAACTCCGAGCCATTCAATTCCCGATAGAACGTGATCGCCATACGCCCTGGCGTGGCTGAATCCAGACCCATAACGACGATGTCTTCGGCTGTGTCGATCTGTGCACGGTAGCCAGCGATAGCCTTCTTCAGTCGCAATGCGAAGGCTTGTCCGGCATCACCGATGTTTGGTGGCGCGGCGACAGCCGTTGAGCGGGCGATTTCTTCGCTGCTGAGAAAAAGCGCGCGCGAATCCTGAAACGGATCGGGTAGCGGTTTGCCTGCCACTGCCCAGGTGACGATGACTTGGTCGTCATTTCGGTGGGCTTGCCGTTTGACGAGCCAGCGCAGAGCGTTATGGGCTTTCTGCGTAACTTCGTAGCCCACGCCGCATGCCTGTTGGCCGGTGTCATCGGTAAACCGTCCTCGGAAGGTATATCCAGAACTGTCATTGGCACTGATCAGCTTGGCACCATCTCCGGGGTGTCGAATGCGCTTGGGGTGGCTCATGGCAAGCGGGGACTCAGCTTGACCAGTCACTATGCACAGACCTTTTACTTCTTTCGTGCTGGCATCGAACCGCGCCCAAGCATCTTGCAGGGCGCTGTCTTCCCAGACGGCGGTGCATGGCGAGTCGGCTTCGCGGACATGCCAGCGGATGAAGGCATCACCTTGGTCACGCTCACCATCTTTGGCTGTCAGTAGCCGAAAGAGCGTTGGCGATGGCGTTTCACCTGACCAACGTTTCAGCAGCTTTCCATCTGGGTCGGCGTGAAAGATTTTCTCATTTACCAAGTCAGCCACCACGCTGTGTTTACGGACATAAGCAAGCACTGCTCTGGCTTTGGCATGGCTGAACTTAGAATCACACCATGTGCTCAGCAGTGCTTCATATTCCTTGAAGTAGGATGGCTTTTCGCCGCCATGCGCCGGGTAATCAGCGGCGCAATACTGGACTTTGTCGCAGAGCGGGTGAGGTTCGATCGCGCGGGTTCGTCCGGCGGATTTTTCTGTGGCGGGAATAACTGTCTCCACCTTCTCGATGACACTGGCCCCCTTGAAATTGCCATCGGCATCGAGGGTGATTTCGACGTGTGCTTGCTGCGGTGTATGGCTGATCGGCATCAGCGGTTCTGCTCCGGGCGGTTCATGCCCTTTGCATTGCTCGTAGGTCTCGTAAAGTTTCTGTATCCAACTCATCTCAGACCGCCAATTCCGCAGCTTCGTCCATGCTGCTACGCAGCGTGCCCTTGCCGAACTTCTTAGCACTCATCTCTCGAACAAACTTGCGGAAGGTGCAGGCTTCGGGGCGTTGAAAGACGATACGGCCATCTGCCATCGTCGGTCGCCAGAAACGGGCGTGCAGTTGGTTCTCTCCGGTCTCATCGGGGTAGTCGAAGCCATGGAACATCAGCCCATAGGCGAGTTCGCCCACGCCGTCATAGTCGCCATCGCCTGAATCAAACACGCAAGGTTCCACATAACCCTGGCAATCCCGCGTACCCAGGAAGATGTCCTGCCGTCCACCCCGTTCCAGCATGCGTTGGGCAATAGCGTTGTGCTTCCCTTCGCTACGATCATCTTCTAGTTCCGGGCGATTCCTGTTCCACTCAAAGTGCGCACGTACCTGGTATTCCACGTCAGCCAGGAAGGTGTAGATGGCCAAGGTGTTGCCGCCACCGAACTCCAGCGGCTTGGTCCCCTTGGTCTGAGTGCGGATGCGCTTCATCACCCGCACTTCGTCGATAACCCAAATGAAGGTGGGCTTCCAGTAGATGGATTTTGCGATGCCCTTTAGCGCCTCGTAAGTAGGGACGTGGTACGAGCACTTCTCGCCGCCGATCCGGGTCAACGGATCGGTGAACAGGGCATGCCGCGCCCAGACCTTGAATTCGATGCTGTTTCGTTCAGCCACAGAGAACCTCCATTTTTCCCTCCGGTGTTTCACTCAAGCCGAACTCGTCGCTGTAGTAGCGAGAGTCGGCCAGGAACAGGATGCCTGTTCCCTCCTGGATTTCCTGCACGACGTTGGCTCGTGTAAGCCGTTCGAGAACTTGCGGGAATACGTTGACGCTGAATTGTTGCGCCCGGCGCAGCAGGTTGAATTCCTTGTCGGGCAAATAGGCCGCACAGAGCGTGGTGATGAGGTCGCGCCCCGTCTGTCCATATGGAACGATGATCCCGCGTGTGGGCGTATCGATGGCTTTGAATGCCTTGGCCGCTGCCATGAAGGATTGGCGCAAGTAGATGTCGGGTGCCTGGCCCTTTGCCTGACCAAATGCAGCGACCGCCTGCGAGTTAACTGAGAGCAGGTTAAGCAGGGTGTCGTCACGACCCAGAGCCTGCGCAGAAACCGAGTAATTCATGTCGCCGGCACGCTCGAAAAAATAGTTCTGGTAATACCACTCCATCGCTTCCGGCCCGATGCGACTGTTGCCGTACTTTTTGGGGTTTTCCTCGTAGTCGTTCAGCACGCGCTCGGCCTTTTCTTGCCCGATGCGGATGTCCGGCAGCATGGTCAGATTTTCATCCTGCGGATTGACCACATGGACATATCCAATGTCACGGATGCCATTTCGATTGCAGCGGCCCGCCGCTTGAGCGATGGAATCCAGGCCGGCGGTAAAGCGAATGACTGCGCCGAAATCCACGTCCACGCCCGCCTCGATCAACTGGGTGCTTATGCAAAGCGTTGGCTCCAACCTTGCCAGCCGTTCCCGCACTTCGGTCAGGATAGTCTTGCGATGTGCCGGGCACATGTTGGTGCTCAGGTGAAACACCGCAGTGTCGGCTCGGTCCTTGATTAGACGATAAAGCGTTTGCGCCGCGTTCTTGGTGTTGACGATGACCAGGCAGCTACTGGCTTTCACAGTTTCTTCCTGGGCCAGCGCTGCAATTTCGTCCATGGTCCAGCCGCCAGGTTTGCGACGGTTTATCACCTCCACCCGCTTCAGGTCATCGAACAACCGTTTTTTGTCTGGCATGAGTTCGTTGCCGTCTGGGATGCGGATGGCGCCCTTGTTCGCATCGACTTTGTCCAGCAGCGGCTGGGTGGCGGTACACAGGACAACCGTGGAGTTGCATCGGTCGGCCAGAAAGTTGATCGCGTTGTTGAACAGGCGGACACAGTTGACCGGCAGAGTCTGGATTTCATCGAAGACCAGCACGGCATTGGCCAACTGATGCATGCGCCGGGCGCCGCGTGTACCTGCGCCGAACAGGGTTTCCAGAAGCTGAACGCTGGTGGTGTAGACCACTGGCGCATCCCAGTTTTCAGATAGTATTTTCCCGCGCCAGGATTGCTGTTCCGGCGTGAGGTTGGAATGGTGTTCGAGGACCACGCTGCCTGGGTCGGTTCCTTCGGGTTCCAGAATGCCGCGAACGACTGCGGCGTTCTGGTCGATGATGGATGTGAATGGGATGACGTAAATCACTCGGTCCATGCCGTGTTCCTTGGCGTGATGCAGCGCGAAACGCAGGCTGGCCAGGGTCTTGCCGCCACCGGTTGGCACGGTGAGTGTGTAAATGCCTTTGCTCCGGGATGCGCCTTCGAGGCAATGGCGTGAGATGTCTTGCCGAAGTTGGTCGATGGGGTGGCGGGGTTGAAGGGAAACCAAGTGTCTTTCCAGCCGGTCAATCAAGGTCTCCCAACCCGTATAGTTGCCGTTTGTTCTCAGCCTAGCGTGCTTGGGACTCTCGAAATCGGCCGTGTCGATGCGGTCGGCGTCGATCAGGCAACTGAAAAGGAATCTGGCGAGCAAACCGACTTGCTGTTGGGCGACGATGCTTCGGTCGTTCATGCCAGGCGCAACGAGGATGATTTCTCTGATCGCAGTTTGAATGCCATTGAGCATTTCTGGTTTGGCGATGAGTTCTTGCGCCCTGGCGAGGATGACCTTGTCAGCCTTGCCAAGCGCTTCGTAAAGATGGGTGCGTCCATCCAGCTTGTTGATGCGCTTGGTGAACGCATCTTCCACAGGACGGTTTTGTTCCGATGTCAGGCAGTCGATGAGGCCGGAGTGGTGGGAAGCTATGCATAGGGCGAGTATCTGTCCGCCTATCTGTCCTAGCCGCCCTTGGTTGGATAGTTCTCGCCATACGAATTGGGCACCAGCGCTGGAATGATCCACCTTGCCTTTGAGGCCCTTCGCATCAACAAACTCATCCTCATCAGGATTGAGTAGTTCAACGGCGGATTTCAGATAGTTTTGGAATTCCGCGCTGTATTTACCGAGATCGTGCAGCAGGCCGATCAATTCGCCCTGATCTGACATGCCAATTTTTACGGCGTGACAGCGTGACAGCATTGAAACGCCAACTAAATGATTAGCAAGGCTCTGAGTTGTTCCATCACTCTGGCGGTGATGGGCTATCGGTTGATTCCCCGTTGACATTATGTCTCCCCGTTTTTTTTCTAGTCTCTCATCCCGCCAGCCAAACCTCAATCGCCACTCGCCGCCACGGATTGCCGTCCTTCTTCAAGCCGCCAATCCTGGCTTCCAGCCACCTGCCCTGGTCGATCAGACGGGCGGTGGTTTCGTTTTGTGCCTGGGGGATGTAGCCGAGTTGGCGGCCGTTCCAGTCGATGCGGATGGCGTGGGCGTCGTGTGGATTGTTCGCTTCGCGGACCAGTTGCAGGCTGTCGCCGACGGTGAGGTAGTGCCACAGTTCTTCGCCGTCGTGGTGCTGGAATCCGGCCAGGTGGCATTGCTGGATCAGGCGGCGTGGCGCGGGGGTGGCCTGGGCAGCGACGGGGAGGGCGATGAGGCCGAGCAGCCTGGCCAGGGTGTGGAGGAAATCGCGGCGGGTCATGGTGGGCTTCCTTGTCTCTTGTGGAAGCCATGATCCGGCTGGCCGTGCTTATAAGCTGAGCCTACGGTTTTTTTCTGGATTCTCGCCTACGCGGGAATGACGGCCGGCTGTTATTCGTACTGCGCGGCGGCCGACTTGAGGCGTCTGGCGATCTCTTTTCTCAGTTCCGGCGGCTCGACGACTTCGACGTCGGGGCCGTACTTGAGTATGTCGAGGCTGAGTTCGCGCGGGTCGGCGTAGGGCAGGGCGCGTTCGAAACGGCCGTCGGCGAGCCACTGGTCCTGCTGGTCCGGGTGCCAGCGTTCGTCGGCGATCCAGCGCGCGCGTTCGGCGGTGAACCGGAGCACGGCGCGATGCGTGGCGCTGCCGCCGAAGATGCCGTAGGTGCTGCGGTAGTGGGCGTCGATCTCGGCGTCGGGGATGTCGCGGGCGGCTTGAGGCAAGGCCTTGGCCGCGCGGATGCGGTCGAGGGCGAAGTTACGCAGGGCGTCGCGTTCATGGCACCAGGCGTCCAGGTACCAGTTGTCGCGGTAGTGGACCAGGCGTTGCGGCGAGACGGTGCGTTCGGTGACGGCGTCGCGTTCGCGGCCGTGGTATTCGAGGCGCAGGCGTTGCCGCTGCGCGGTGGCGCCGGCGACGGTCTGGAAGATGGGGGTGTCGGGCTGGCGCGCGGCCATGCGCAGGATGCGCAGCCGGCGGGCGAGTTCGCCGCGGCCCAGGTGTTCCTGGTCGAGCAGCTTGTCGATGCGGGCCTTCAAGGGGGCCAGCTGGCCGTCGAGCAGGCCGGGCTGGGCCTCGGCCAGGAGTTGTTGCGCGGCACTGAGGGCGAGCAGTTCGGACGGGGTGAACCAGAGGCCGGGCAACTCGAAGGCGTCACGGCTGTAGCGGTAGCCGCCGGCCTCCTTGTCGAACTCGATGGGGGCGTCGAAGAAGTCGCGCATCTCGGCGATGATGCGGGTGAGGCTGGCGCGCGAGCATTCCAGCTCGGCTTCGAGCTGGCCGCGCGGGACCGGGTAGCGGCGGGCGGCGAGGATCTGGTGCAGCTTGAAGATGCGCTGCATGCGGTCCATCAGATCAGTCCCGGTATGACCTGCTTGGTGACCGCCACGGCGATGATGTAGCCGATCGTGGCCAGGGCGGCGACGAAGTACAGCGTTCGCTGGCCCTTGGTCCTGCCGCGCTTGAGGGCCATGGTGCCGAGCCAGATGTAGAGCAGCAGGCCAATGATCTTGACCAGCAGCCAGGGGTGGCTGATCGGGTTGAGGCCGCCGACCACCAGCATGGCGATGGCGGCGGTGAGCAGCAGGGTGTCGTTGAGGTGCGGCACGACCTTGACCCAGCGATCCTGCAAGCGGGGCGAGTCGAGTAGCATCCAGATGCCGCGGACCAGGAACAGGCCGAAGGTGATGTAGACCGTGCCGACATGGATCAGCTTGAGCAGGGTGTATGCCACGGTCGGTCTCCCTTCGTTGCCAGCATGTTCAACGCCATTGTTTGCAGTAATCGATCAGTGCGTTGGTGGAGGCATCGTGCCCCTTGGTCCCGGTGTCCGCCTTGATCTCGGGCAGGATCACCTTGGCCAGTTGCTTGCCCAGTTCGACGCCCCACTGGTCGTAGGAGTTGACGTTCCAGAGCACGCCCTGGACGAAGACCTTGTGCTCGTACAGGGCGATCAGGCGGCCCAGGGTGCGCGGCGTCAGTTGGCGATAGAGCAGGGTGTTGGTGGGCCGGTTGCCGGGGAAGACCTTGTGCGGCAGCAGTTCCTTGACCTCGGCCTTGGCCATGCCGGCGGCGGCCAGTTCGGCCTTTGCCTCGTCGGCGGTCTTGCCCTTCATCAGCGCCTCGGTCTGGGCGAAGCAGTTGGCGAGCAGGATCGCGTGCTGGTCGGCAACTGGGTTATGCGGCTCGGCGGCGGCGAGGAAGTCGCACGGGACCAGCTTGGTGCCCTGGTGGATCAACTGGTAGAAGGCGTGCTGGCCGTTGGTGCCGGGTTCGCCGAACAGCACCGGGCCGGTCGAGACCTTGACCGCCTTGCCCTCGCGGGTGACCGACTTGCCGTTCGACTCCATGTCGAGCTGCTGCAGGTAGGCCGGGAAGCGGGCCAGGTACTGGTCGTAGGGCAGCACGGCGTAGCTCTGGGCGTCCCAGAAGTTGTTGTACCAGAGGCCGAGCAGGGCCATCAGCACCGGCATGTTCTTGTCCAGCGGCGCGCTGCGGAAGTGCTCGTCCATGTCGAAGCCGCCGGCCAGCAGGTCCTCGAAGTGGTCCATGCCGACGTACAGGGCGATCGGCAGGCCGATGGCGGACCAGAGCGAATAGCGGCCGCCGACCCAGTCCCAGAAGCCGAACATGTTGGCGGTGTCGATGCCGAACTCGCCGACCGCGGCGGCGTTGGTGGATACGGCGACGAAGTGCTTGGCCACCGCCTGCGGCTGCTTCGCCGCCTTCAGGAACCAGGCCCGCGCGGCATGCGCGTTGGCCAGGGTCTCTTGCGTCGTGAAGGTCTTCGAGGCGACCACGAACAGGGTGGTCTCGGGCCGCACCCGCTTGAGCACCTCGGCCAGATGGGTGGGGTCGACGTTGGAGACGAAATGGGCGTTGAGGCCCTTCTTCGCGTAGGGGGCGAGGGCCTGGCAGACCATCACCGGGCCGAGGTCGGAACCGCCGATGCCGATGTTGACGATGTCGGTGATTCTTTCGCCGGTGTAGCCCCGCCACTTGCCCGAGCGGACCTGGTTGCTGAAGGCGCGCATTTGCTTGAGCACACGGCGCACGTCCGGCATGACGTCCTCGCCGTCGACCATGACCGGACGGTCGGAGCGGTTGCGCAGTGCGGTGTGCAACACGGCGCGGTCTTCGGTCAGGTTGATCTTGTCGCCGCTGAACATCGCCTCGCGCATCAGCTCGACCTTGTTTTCCCGGGCCAGGCGGACCAGCAGCTTCATGGTCCCGGCGTCGACCAGGTTCTTCGAGTAGTCGAGCAGCAGGCCGTCGAGCTGGATGGAAAAGCGTTCGAAACGTTTCTTGTCCTGGGCGAACAGGTCGCGCAGGCGCAGGTCGTTCCAGGTCTTGCGGTGGGCTTGCAGTTGACGCCAGGTGTCCGGGGCGGGTGATTTCATCCGTGGGTCCAAAAGGGTTCGGCAATAAGGCCGCAAGTATAACTGGCGTTCAGCGTCGGGCGGAGATCAGCAGGTTGCGCGGGGTGAGTGCCGGCTCGCAGAAAGGACCGACCGCCACCGTGTAGCCGTGGCCCTCCAGGAACACCGCCATGTCCATCAGCAGCCAGACCTCCAGCGGCCGCCGGAAGGCCAGGCGGACAAGTTGCAGGCGCCGCATGCGGGCGGCGCGGGCGTGGCCGATAGCCTCGAAGCGGTCCGGCGTCACGGCATCGAGGTCGGCAACGAGATGGCTGCGCTCCAGCATGTGATCGATGAACTCGCCGAAGCGGCCGCGCAGCCAGGCCTCCGGCACCGGCGGGAAGGGCGTATAGGCGGCCTCGCCGGTCAGATGCCGGCGCAGTTCCACCCAGGCCAGCTTCCAGGCCAGGGCCTGGCGCGACTGCCTTTGCTGTTTCGCCGAGGCGGTGGCGGTCTCGGTCACGGCGAGGTGGAGGTCGTCGCGCGACAGGGTCAGCGCCGTTTCGGCAAATGGACGGTAGGTCTCGTTCGCGGTGCGGTAATAGCAGCAGGGCACCAGGTCGACGGCCGGGCTGGCGCTTGCCGCCACCGCGGCGATCAGCCGGGTGTGCAGGTCGCCGCAGGCATGCAGGGCGACGGCATGGCGGCCGGCCAGGTGGCGGGCCGACCCCGCGGCCAGGGCGTCGGCGCGGACGAAGTGCTGCATGCAGTCGACCTGCGCCCGCCGGGCCAGGTCCTCGCCGGCCTCGCACAGCGCCGCATCGACCTCCAGGCTGGCCACCGGCCAGTGCCAGCGCTGCGCCAGCAGGCGGCCGAGATGGCCCTTGCCGGCGCACCATTCCAGCACCGGCGCCCGCGGTTGCCCGAAGGCCGCGGCATAGGCCACGATCTGGCGCTGCTTGCGGCCGGGGATGTCGGTGAACAGGCGGCCGCCGTCATCAGACGGGTGAGGGTGGGGCGAAGCCTGCGAGGCGGGCGGCAGATCGATCAGCCGGGCCAGTTCCGCCAACTCGGGCAGGTGCCCGGACAGCAAGGCGATCAGGGCCTGGTTGTCCGGCATCAGCCGGTCGACGGTTTCATCGTCCAGGGCAAGCAGTTCGGCGGCCAGCGCAGGATGGGCTGCGCACCAGTCCGGGGTTTCGATCTTGAACGGTTGCGGCCGCCAGAGTGCCTGGAAGCCCAGCAACAAGGCCTCCAGGCGGGCCTTGCGTTCGCCGTGGCTCAATCGGTTATCAGGATGACGCCGGCCAGCGGGGGCAGGGTGATCACCAGCGAATGCTGGAAGCCCATCCAGGGCTGCTCCTCGGCCAGCAGGCCGGTGCCGTTGCCGGTATTGGAGCCGCCGTACCACTCGGAGTCGCTGTTGAAGATTTCCCGCCACATGCCGGGCGCTGGGCAGCCGATGCGGTAGCCGTCGCGCGGCACCGGGGTGAAGTTGAAGGCGCAGATCACGGTGCGGCCGTTGCGGTCGCGACGCAGGAAGGACAGCACCGACTGGTCGGCGTCGTGGCAATCGATCCAGCCGAAGCCGTCAAAGTTGAAGTCCTGGTCGTGCAATTGCGGCAGTTCGCGATAGAGCCGGTTGAGATCCTTCAGGCAACGCTGCACGCCTTCGTGCCAGCCGATTTTCAGCAGGTCCCAGTCGAGTTCGCCGCCGTCGTTCCACTCCCGGCCCTGGCCGATCTCGTTGCCCATGAAGTTGAGCTTCTTGCCCGGCGAACTGAGCTGGTAGGCGAACAGCAGGCGCAGGTTGGCGAATTTCTGCCAGGCGTCGCCCGGCATCTTGCCGAGCAGCGAGCTCTTGCCGTGCACCACCTCGTCGTGCGAGAAGGGCAGGACGAAGTTCTCCGAGTAGGCGTAGAGCTGGCCGAAGGTGAGGTTGTTGTGGTTGTAGCGGCGATAGACCGGGTCGAGGCTGGCGTAGCTCAGGGTGTCGTTCATCCAGCCCATGTTCCACTTCATCGAGAAGCCGAGGCCGCCGACGTAGGTCGGCCGCGACACCATCGGCCAGGCGGTCGATTCTTCGGCGAAGGTGAGTGCGCCGGGGTGGCGCTCGGGGATCATCGCGTTCATCTCGCGCAGGAAGGCGATCGCCTCCAGGTTTTCCCGGCCGCCGTACTTGTTGGGCAGCCACTCGCCCTGCTTGCGCGAATAGTCGAGGTAGAGCATCGAGGCCACGGCGTCGACCCTGAGGCCGTCGAAGTGGTATTCGCGCAGCCAGAAGTCGGCGCTGGCGAGCAGGAAGCCCTTCACCTCGTTGCGGCCGTAGTTGAAGATGTGGGTGCCCCAGTCCTGGTGCACGCCCAGGCGCGGGTCCTCATGCTCGTACAGGGCGGAGCCGTCGAAGCGGGCGAGCGCCCAGGCATCCATCGGGAAGTGGCCGGGCACCCAGTCGAGGATGGCGCCGATGCCGGCGCGGTGGCAGGCGTCGATCAGGTATTTCAGGTCGTCCGGGCCGCCGAAGCGCGAGCTGGGGGCGAAATAGCCGGTGGTCTGGTAGCCCCAGGATTCGTCCAGCGGGTGCTCGGTGATGGGCAGGAATTCGATGTGGGTGTAGCCCATGTCCTTGACGTAGGGCACCAGGGTATCGGCCAGCTCGCGGTAGTTGAACACGCGGCCGTCCGGATGCCGGCGCCAGGAACCGGCGTGGATCTCGTAGATGTTCATCGGCGCGTGCAGCCAGTCGGCCTCGGCGCGGATGCGCAGCCAGTCGTCGTCGCCCCATTGGTGAGCGCTCGGGCCCGGCACCACGGCGGCGGTGCCCGGGCGCTTCTCGAAGCGCTGGCCGTAGGGGTCGAACTTGACCACGATGGCGCCGCTGTCGCGGTTGCGGATTTCGTACTTGTACAGGTCGCCCGGCTTCAGGCCGGGGATGAACAGTTCCCACACCCCGGAGCCGCCGCGCGCGCGCATCATGTGGACGCGGCCGTCCCAGCGGTTGAAGTTGCCGACCACCGAGATGCGCTCGGCGCTGGGCGCCCAGACCGCGAAGGTGACGCCTTCGACGCCTTCATGCACGACGTGATGCGCGCCCAGGGTGTTGTAGGCCTCGAGCAGGCGGCCCTCGTTGAACAGGTAGAGTTCCTGTTCAGACAATACGGGCAGGAAGGAATAGGGGTCGACGATCTCGAAATCCTGGCCATCCTCGCGTATCCGCAGCCGCACCGGCTTGGCCGGGGCGTGTTCGCCGTGCCATTCGTAGAGGCCGCGTTCGTCGACGCACTTCAGGACGGCCTCGCCGTCGGGCAGCAGCAGGGTGACCGATTCGGCGTGCGGTCGCAGCACCCGCAGGACTTCCTTGCCATGGCTGGTATGCAGGCCAAGAACGGCAAAGGGATCATGGTAGCGGGCAGTGAGCAGGGACTCGATACTTGATATATGCATGGAATTGCCGATGTCATTTGTAACGGTATATGGGTAGCATTATCCGCCAATGCTCTTCCTGCCGGGATATTTCGGACCTGTCGATCCCAGACTATAGTCAAAAACATCAAAGAAACCGTCTCCTGTCCTCGCAATAACCAAAGGGAAAACCACGTGCTGCAAAAAGACCAACCGCGTTTCGTCAGTCTGCTCACCAAGAACACCGTCGCACTCATCCTGGCCGGAGGCCGGGGCAGCCGGTTGAAACAACTGACCGACTGGCGGGCCAAGCCGGCGGTGCCGTTCGGCGGCAAATTCCGCATCATCGATTTCCCGTTGTCCAATTGCATCAACTCCGGCATCCGCCGCATCGGCGTGATCACCCAGTACAAGGCGCACAGCCTGATCAAGCACGTGCAGCGCGGCTGGGGCTTCCTGTCGGGCGAGTTCAACGAGTTCGTCGAACTGCATCCCGCCTCGCAGCGCCTGGACGAGAACACCTGGTATCGCGGCACCGCCGATGCGATCTACCAGAACCTCGACATCCTGCGCATCTACAAGCCGGAGCATGTCCTGGTGCTGGCCGGCGACCACGTCTACAAGATGGACTACGGCGAGATGCTGGCGCACCACGTGCGTACCGGCGCCGACATGACCGTGGCCTGCATCGAGGTGCCGGTGCCGGAGGCGGCCGGCGCCTTCGGCGTGATAACGGTAGACGATGACAACCGGGTCACCGAGTTCACCGAGAAACCGGACGAGCCCGACGAAATGCCGGGCCGGCCCGGCGTGGCGCTGTGCTCGATGGGCATCTACGTATTCAATGCCGCCTTCCTGTACGAACAGCTGATCTACGACGCCGACGACCCGAAATCGGAACACGACTTCGGCAAGGACATCATCCCGCGCCTGCTGCGCAGCGGCTACCGGGTCTATGCCCAGAGCTTCACCGACAGTTGCGTGCATGGCCCCACCGAGCCGCCTTACTGGCGCGACGTCGGCACGGTCGATGCCTATTGGGAGGCCAACCTGGACCTGGCCCGGGTGACCCCGGACCTCAACCTGTACGCCCGCGACTGGCCGATCTGGACCTACCAGGAACAGCTGCCGCCGGCCAAGTTCGTGTTCGATTCCGACGACCGGCGCGGCATGGCGGTCGATTCCATGGTCTCCGGCGGCTGCATCATCAGCGGCGCGGTGGTCCGCCAGTCGGTCCTGTTCTCCAATGTCCACGTCCACGAAGGCAGCAATCTGGAACGTGCCGTGGTGCTGCCGGACGTGCGCATCGGCAAGGGCGTGGTGCTGAAGGACGTGGTGATCGACAAGGGCTGCGTCATTCCCGACGGCACCACCATCGGCATCGACCATGAAGTGGACAGGAAACGCTTCTTCGTCTCCGACAAGGGCGTGACCCTGGTGACGCCCGAGATGCTCGGCCAGGACATCCACCACTTCCGGTAAGTTACCGGATCGCGTCCGCCATGCGGCTGCTCACCTGGAACATCCAATGGGGGCGCGGCATGGACGGCCGGGTCGATCTCACCCGCATCCTCGCTGAAATCCGTGCCATGGCGGAGTTCGACGTCATCTGCCTGCAGGAGGTGGCGGTGAATTTTCCCGGCCTGGCGGGCAGCGCCGGCGAGGACGAGATGGCCATCCTGGCCGCCGGGCTGCCCGGCTACACCGCCATCTACGGCGCGGCTACCGACCTCCCGGACGGCCGGGGCGGGCGCAAGCTGTTCGGCAACGCCCTCTTCTCCCGCCTGCCGGTCGGCCAGGTCTGGCGCCATCTGCTGCCCTGGCCGAGCGATCCCGCCGTGACCAGCATGCAGCGTGCCCTGCTGGAAGTGGTGGTGGCCACGGCGTCCGGCCCGGTGCGGGTGCTGACCACGCATCTGGAGTATTACTCGTGCTTGCAGCGCGAGGCGCAGATCGATGCCATCCGGCAACTACATGCCGAGGCCTGCGTCCATGCCCGGCAGCCCCGGCAAGGCAAGGGCGAGGAGGGCGGCAGTTTCGAGGTGTTCGCGCGGCCATCTGCCGCCATCCTGTGCGGCGACATGAACTATCCGGCCGAGGCGGCCGAGCGGGCGCGCATGTTGGCGCCCTACGGCGACGGCACGCTGGCTTGGCTCGATAGCTGGTCGGTGCTGCACGGCGAGACGCCGCATGCGCCGACGGTGGGTATCCACAAGGTCGACTGGGTCGAGCGGCCGTGCTGTTTCGATTTCGTCTTTGTCACCGAGGACCTGGCGCCGAGGCTGCGGGGGCATCACGTCAACGCGGAGACGGCGGCGTCGGATCACCAGCCGGTGTGGATCGAACTTTCCTGACGTCATTCCCGCACAAGTTCGAAACCCTCGGCTCCGGCTGAAGGGGTGAAAAGCAAACCAGCGCTTCAGTTATTTCAACCGTTCGGCAAACTTCGCCCGCACCTTCACCACCTTCGGCGCCACCACGAACTGGCAATAGCCCTGGTTCGCGTGGTTGGCGAAATAGTTCTGGTGGTAGTCCTCCGCCGGCCAGAAGGTGACGGCCTCGGTGATCTCGGTGACGATCGGGCTTGCATAGGCGCCTTCCGCCGCGAGCTGCGCCACCATCGCCTCGGCGACGGCCTTCTGGTCCGGGCTGTGCCAGTAGATCGCCGAGCGGTATTGGCTGCCGACGTCGTTGCCCTGGCGGTTCAAGGTGGTCGGGTCGTGGATGGCGAAGAAGACGGCGAGCAGATCCTCATAGCCGATCACGGCCGGGTCGAAGGCGATTTTCACTACCTCGGCATGGCCGCTGCGGCCGGTGCAGACCTGGTCGTAGCTCGGCTTCTCGACCTGGCCGCCCATGTAGCCGGAGACCACCGATTCGACCCCTTTCAGTTGCAGATAGGCGGCTTCCAGGCACCAGAAGCAGCCGCCAGCTAAAGTCGCTGTATCTAGCTGATTGTTTGCCATTTAATTGGCTCCTGACGACGAGCAAACCTGTGTTAAACAGCTTGGCTTGACAAAAATATTGTCAAAAGTATGCCCACTGATGTGGGTTGTATGTGTTCGGAGTAAAAAATTAATTCGTTGGTTTTTTTGTTGTTGTTTCATAGTTGGCATTGTGAACCTTGCGTTATTTTATGCCGACAACAAAAACCATTCCCAAAGCGCCGATAGAAATAGTTCTTCCTCCGTCTTCTGTTATTGAAACGATGCCATAAGACTTGTATTCAGTCGCCCATGCGGCAACTCTGCCAATACCTAGAACACTGGCAATAGGCGCTTGTTGTGCAATGTAGTTCCTAATCGCCTCTTTGTGCTTTTCGTGTGATGGATTGGTGAAAAATATTATAGCGATGAAGAATAACATAAATAGCCATCCAGCCAAACCACTGCCGTCATAATTGGCGGTTGTGCCTTCGCCATAACGATGCACTACTTCGTTTTTGCCATTCTTCAAATCTATAAGCTCTGGCTTACCTGTGGTTTGCGACCACTGCCATTCAATCGTATATGGCGAACTATCAACATTAAACTTATATTCGCCTTTGTAGGAAGATCCGCCAACTTTTGTTTTAAATAGTGGTTTTCCATCTAGATGAGCTGTTAGGGTATCCATAAAAAAATCGCTTTCAACAGAAACCACTAGCATATGCTGTTTGGAGTTAGCTGATACATCCCAAGTGAATTGTATGTTGTCGCTCATCGTGAGTCATCCTTGGTTGTACTATATGGTTTTAGTAAGGCAAACATTTTCCATCTATACAAGTAAGGCCACGAGAGCATTGCGCTGGATGTTTACATTGTTCGCCTTTTGATAAGTCTGTTTTCCATTGTGTGGAGTTTTGTTCGTTTGTTGAATTGCGTTCGGTGTTTAAAATTGTGGAAATTGGTATGCACTTGTTGTTAATGCAGTTTTGTGGACCTGGGCAGTTGAAGTTGTATTGGCATTCTGAGATATCCAGTGGTAAGTTATTGTAAGGTTTGCAATGCCCGTTTATGCATGTGAGTCCAGATGCGCATTGCGCTGGATGCACACAAGATTCGTCGCTTGTTAAATTAGATCTCCAGCGGGAATAGTTTGTTTGTGTCTGCTCCACTTTCTCTTCGAGAAGTGTTTTTACGGCATTGTTTGCTTTTATGTATTCTTCTTGGCAACGCACGGCTCGTGCATCTGGCAATTTAAAGGCTTGTGCAATATCAATAAACAATCCGGGGTTGTATCCGTATGCGAGGCAGACTGTGTTGAAAACTCGTTGTTCGTTAAATGGGTGTTCATCGGCGTATAGATTGCGGCTGTTAAGCAGCTTGGTAAGCATCCCAAACCGTTTGTTCCAGTTGTAGGATAAAAAGCCAACAAATAAAGATTTGCCGAATTGTGGATTGGATTTGGCGAACTCAAGAAGTATGATGGCGGCAATTTTGTCTGCTGCATCTTCTTCGCCACCCATTACTGGGATGTTTTTGATGTCTATGGCAGCATGTCCAAATTCGTGTAGAAGGACATAGAAGAAGATGCCTGTCTTTAAATTGGCTTGTGTGGCAATGTTTTCATTCTTGTATGCTTGTTCTATGTACTTGTCTCCATCTGCCAGATATTCATAGCAAAGAGTTATGGTTTTGTTTTGTTTGCTATAGTATGCATTTATGACACCACATTCTTTTGCAACAATATTAAAGTCGTCACCTAGTATTTTGGTAAATCGTTCTAGAGCGGGTTTAATCTCGCTGTTATTGAACATTACATAATCGTCGTAAAATCGCTGGCTGGGTATTGCAATAACGGAAGCGCCTACGTTCGTTGCAAAGAAGAGTGAAATTACAAGCGCTGTAAGAAAATAAGTGGCTATGCGACTCATGCCGCCTCCCTCGTTTATTAAGTAGATCGTGGATGAGGAACCATCCTAATCTTAACAAGCTGGGTAGGGCTTATCCACAGATAGAGGCAGGGACAGGAACCCCATTGGATCGGTTGAGGCACAGCTCATCACGGGCTTGGTCCTAATCGGTTGACAAAAATGCCTGACAAAAAAAGTCACTATAAATCAGGAAAAACGCGAAGAAAAAAAGGCATAGGCTTTGCCTAAAATATTTAGGCACCAGAAGCAGCCGCCGGCGAGGGTGGCGATTTCGCTCATGTCGATTCCTTTTTCTTTGCGACCTTGGCGTTGAAGCGCTCGGTGTCGATGACATAGCGCTCATGGCTGCCCCGGCTGATCAGGTCGACGCCGTCGTCGGCCTCGACCTCGAACACCAGGCGGCGGCCGTCGACTTCGATCAGTTTGGTCCGTGCCGTGACGGTCATGCCGGGCGGGGTGGCAGACTCGTGGCTGACGTTGACATGGGTGCCGACGGTCTGTTCGCGCGGCCAGTCCAGGTGCGGGATGACCGACTGCAGGCAGGCCCACTCCAGGAAACCGACCAGGTAGCCGGTCGCGAATACCGGCGGCATGGTCTGAAACTCGGGCGCTTCCGGATACAGGCCGGGGACCGTCTTCTGCTCCGGCACGGTGAAGCGCAGTTCGTTCGTGATGCCGGGTTTCAGGCTGTTTTTCATGGCTGTTTCGCGAGCAGGTGTTCGGCCAGCCTGACCCAGTAACTGGCGCCCAGGGCAAGGATGTCGTCGTTGAAGTCGTAGTGCGGATTGTGCAGCATGCAGCCGCCTTCGCCCAGGCCGTTGCCGATCCAGACGTAGCAGCCGGGCCGCTCGTTGAGGAAGTAGGCGAAGTCCTCGGCACCCATCGAGGGGTGGCGGTCGGTGCGGACGTTGTCGTCGCCGACGATGCCGGCCGCAACCTCGCGGCAGAGGGCGGCCTCGGCGGCGGTGTTCACGGTCGGGGGATAGCCGCGCCGGTAGTCGAGGCTGATCTGCTGGCCGTGGGCGACGCCGACGCCGTGGCAGATGCGTTCCATGGCGGCTTCGGCCTGGTCGCGCAGATCGTTCTTGAAGGCGCGCAGGGTGCCGCCGATGCGGACCTCGTCCGGGATGACGTTGTAGGCCTCGCCGGCGTTGAAGCGGGTGATCGACAGGACCACCGATTCGAGCGGGTCGATGCTGCGGCTGACCACGCTCTGCAGGGCCTGGACCAGGGCGGCGCCGGCCACCACCGGGTCGCGGCCCTGGTGCGGCATGGCGGCGTGGGCGCCATGGCCGCGCACGACGATGTCGAACTGGTCGGCACAGGCCATCACCGGGCCGGAGTGCACGGCGAACTGGCCGGCCGGCAGGCCGGGCCAGTTGTGCATGCCGAACACCTGCTGCATCGGGAAGCGTTCGAGCAGGCCCTCTTCGATCATCACCCGGGCGCCGCCGATGGTCTCCTCGGCGGGCTGGAAGATGAAATAGGCGGTGCCATCGAACTGGCCCGACTTGGCCAGGTATTCCGCCGCGCCCAGCAGCATGGCGGTGTGGCCGTCGTGGCCGCAGGCGTGCATGCGGCCGTCGTGGCGGGAGCGGTGCGGGAAGCCGTTCTGCTCGTGCAGCGGCAGGGCGTCCATGTCGGCCCTGAGGCCGATGCTGCGCGGGCTGGTCCCGGCGCGCAGGACGCCGACCACGCCGGTCTCGGCCAGGCCCTGGTGGACCTCGATGCCGGCGAGGCTGAGCACGCTGGCGACCAGGTCGGCGGTGCGGTTTTCCTTGAAGGCGAGTTCCGGGTGGGCGTGGATGTCGCGCCGCAGGGCGGACAGGCGGGCGCGGTTTTCCTGGATGGCGGAGATCAGTTCCATGGCGGTCACCGTAAAAAAACAAACGGCCCGTACCGCCGGGCACGGGCCGGGATGGACGAGGTTACTTCAGTACGACCAGTTGGACGCGGCGGTTCTTCATGCGGCCCTCGCGGGTCTTGTTGTCGGCCAGGGGACGGGTTTCGCCGTAGGAGACGACCGACATGCGGTGCAGCGGCAGGCCGCAGTCCATGTACAGGAAGTCGCGCACCGCCTCGGCGCGGGCCAGGGCCAGCCGGTAGTTGGCTTCGGCCGGACCGGAACTGTCGGTATGGCCCTGGATTTCCAGGAAGACGTTCTGGTTCGCCTGCTTGAGCTGGTCGGCGAAGGCGGTCAGGGTCTGCCTGGCGGCATCGGTCAGCTTGGCCGATTGCAGGCTGAAGGGGGCGCTCTCGTCGGACAGTTGGGTCTCGTAGACCAGCTTGCCCTCGGCCAGCTTGCCGGCGGCGCTGGCGCGTTCCAGGGCTTCCCTGGCGGTGTCCGACGCCTGCGCAGTATCGCTCTCGGTGCGCACCAGCTTGTCGCCCAGGGCCTTGATCTGGCTGGCCGAGTCGGCAATCTGCCGGTTGCTGTTTTCGATCTGGTTGATGGCGACGGCCAGGGTGGTTTCCAGGTTGTCCAGGCGCTTGCCGGTGGCGGCCAGGTTGTCCTGGACCGCGCCGATGCGCTGGTTGACCGTCGTCAGGTCGGCCTCGCCGACTTGAGCGCCGCCCTGGGCGGTGGCCAGGCTGCCTTCCACCTTGTTCAGCCGTTCAGAGGTGGCCTGGATGGCCGTGGTGTTTTCGTTGATGCGCCTGGAGGCCGCGTCGATTCGGGCCGTGATGAAGTCCAGGCGGGCGCGGTTGTCGGCCACGGCGGCGGATTCCGGTGCGGCGACTGCCGCTGCCGGCACCGGTGCCGCCTCGACCGTCGCGGCCGGGGTTGCTTCGATCGGCGCGGCGGGTGCTGCTTCGGTCGTCGCGGCCGGGGCCGCTTCGATCGGCGCGGCCGGCGCTGCTTCGGTCGGCGCGGCGGGTGCTGCTTCGGCCGTTGTGGCCGGGGCCGCTTCGGTCGTTGCGGCCGGGGCTGCTTCGATCGGCGCGGCCGGTGCCGCTTCGATCGGCGCGGCCGGCGCTGCTTCGATCGGCGCGGCCGGTGCTGCTTCGGTCGTCGCGGCGGGTGCCGCGGCAATCGGGGCCAGCGCCGTGACTGTGGGGAGGCTGGCCTTGACCGCGGCGATCTCGCTTTCGAGCCTGGCGATCTGGCTGGTGCTGCCGGACAGGGCCTGCCGGGTGTTCTCGCCCTGGCTGCCGACGGCGGCCAGGCGGCCGTCCAGGCCGTCGATGCGCTGGTTGGCGCTGGCAACCGCGGCGGTACTGGCGTCGATGCGCTGGTTGGCGACCGCCAGGTCGCCGGCGACGGCGTCGATCCGCTTGTCGGTGCCGGCCAGCCCCGTGGCGGTTTCATCGAGCCGCGTGTTCAGCGCGGTCTGGCCGGTTTCAGTCTTGCCGACGCGGCCTTCGGTCTCGCTCAGCCACTGGGTGTTGGTGTCGATGCGCTGGCTGGCCACGCTCAGCATCGCCTGCAGTTGGTCGATACGCT
>JAQTLU010000002.1:438457-518779 GCA_028714735.1 Gallionellaceae bacterium
GTGTTCAGCGCGGTCTGGCCGGTTTCAGTCTTGCCGACGCGGCCTTCGGTCTCGCTCAGCCACTGGGTGTTGGTGTCGATGCGCTGGCTGGCCACGCTCAGCATCGCCTGCAGTTGGTCGATACGCTGATTGACGCCGCCCACTTCCTGCTGGACGAATTCCTTGCTGGCGCAGCCGGCCAGGCTGAGGGCGATCAACGCCGGCAGGATCAGGGGCTTCGCGGATGGCACTGTGGCATGCATGGGTTATCTCCTGGCGTATTGGGGGGCGTCTATCGATCCGACCCGTCTTGTCGCCGGTTAGCTTAGGGCAGTCGGTGGCGGAAATCCAGCCTGCGCCGCTTGCCGGCCTGGGTGCCTGAACCCGGCCGGGCCAACCCGGTTGGTCCACCCGGTTGCGACCAGGTTGCTAACGGCGCGGGCTGCGTCGGCCTACCTTTACGCCATGGTCGGCATGGGCCGGCAAGATGCGAAAGGAAGACATCATGAAATCGACGGCAAAATGGCTAACGGTCCTGGCGCTCACGATGGCGGCCAGCGGTCAGGCGGTTGCGGAGACGGGCAAGCCCGCTGTCGAGGCGCAGGCCATCAGGCTGGCGGCCTGGGAACGGGTCGGCGATGCCGGGTCGGACATGCAGTCGGCGGTATCTTCCCGGATCCAGGCGCCGGGCGAGGATCGTCTGCGGGCGCGCAAGGCGGACATGGTGCGGCGCATGTTCTGGATCATGATGGCGCATCGTTGACCTGTTTCGGCGGGGCGGAGGACTGGAAAGTGCAGGCAGGGCGCGGATCGATGAGGTGAAATGGTTTCGGCTGGATGGCACGGGGGAACGCTGGAGATCAAGCGTTTCCCCGTTTTGTTTGATATCTTGGTAGCCGGGAGCCTATTTCGAGGATGGGGGGTCGTTCCGTGGTGAATATTGCCCAGCTACTTCAGGCCATGGCGCAGATGGCGGCCTCGGACCTGTTTTTTTCCGCCGGCGCGCGGGTCAGCATCAAGATCGAGGGACTGGTACGCCCGATCGCCTCGCCGGAGTTGAGTCCCGACGATGTCCGCCAGCTGGCCTACTCGATCATGACCGAGGACCAGATCAAGCGCTACGAGTCCAGCTGGGAGATGAACTTCGGCTACAGCCTGCAGGGGGTGGGGCGGTTCCGGGTCAATGTGTTCCGCCAGCGCGGCGCGGTCGCCATGGTGATCCGGCGACTGTCGACCCAGATACCGGAACTGGCCGATCTCGGCCTGCCGCCCGTGCTGGGGCGCCTGGTCACCGAGCGGCGCGGCCTGATCCTGGTGGTGGGCGCCACCGGCTCGGGCAAGTCGACCACCATGGCGTCGATGCTGTCGCTGCGCAATGCCAATACGTCCGGACACATACTCACCATCGAGGACCCGATCGAGTTCATCTTCAAGCACCAGAAATCGATCGTCAATCAGCGCGAGATCGGCTCCGACACCGAGTCCTATGAAACCGCGCTGATGAATGCCCTGCGCGAATCGCCGGACATGATCATGATCGGCGAGATCCGCGACCGCACGACCATGCAGGAAGTGATCAATTTCGCCAACACCGGGCACCTGTGCCTGTCCACCCTGCATGCCATCAACGCCCATCAGGCGCTGACCCGGATCCTCAACTTCTTCCCCCTGGAGACCCGTACCACGGTGCTGTTCGATCTGGCCGCCTGCCTGCTCGGCATCGTCGGCCAGCGTCTGGTGCTCGGCGTCAACGGCAAGCGGATTCCGGCAATCGAGGTGTTCGTCGCCGATTACCACATGAAACAGTTGATCCGCGAAGGCCGCCTGGACGAACTCAAGGAAATGATTGAACGCGGCGGCCACGAAGAGATGCAGAGTTTCGACCAGGCCATCGTGAAACTCTACAAGGCCGGACTGATCGATCTCGATGAAGCCCGGGCCAATGCCGATTCGCCCCGGCAGCTGCATCTGCTGTTGCACGAAGCGGAAAACAATGGCGCCGCCGCCGCGGCTTTTTCGGCATCGACGAACAGCGAACGCGCTGCGTCATTGCCGAAGATCGAAATGTAGACCCGGTGCAGGAGAACGGAATGGAGAAAGCGCAGGATATGGTCGCCGGCATCGAAGAGCTTGCTTCGCTGCCGGCCGTATACCATCAGGTCCGCGGGGTGCTGGACAACGAGGACAGTTCCATCGTCGACCTGTCCAACGTGGTGTCGGTGGATGCCGCGATCACCGCGCGCCTGCTGCACGTGGTCAACAGCGTCTACTTCGGCCTGATGAGCCGGGTCGACACTGTCACCCGCGCGGTCAACGTGCTGGGCATGCAGCAGGTGCATGACATCGTGCTGGCCAGTTCGGTTGCGGCGATGTTCAAGGGCATCAGCCCGGCCAACATGAACATGACCCGGTTCTGGAGCAACAGCGTCATGCGTGCGCTGATCGCCCGGACCGGGGCGGAGATGGTCCGCTCCGGCGACCTCGAACGCTTCTTCGTCGCCGGCCTGCTGGCCGATATCGGCCATCTGGCGATGTATCAGGTCGAGCCCCGGCTGGCCGAACAGGCGCAAATCCAGGCGACCCAAAGCGGCGCGCCGCTGCATGAAGCGGAGCGCGAACTGCTCGGCTGCGACTACGCCCAGGTCGGCGCCGCACTGGCCGATAAATGGCGCCTGCCGCCGCGGCTTTCCGCGGCCATCGCCGGGCAGATCGACCCGGCCGATGCCGAGGGTCCGTTCCGGCGCGACGCCGCGCTGCTGCATCTGGCCCGGATCATGACCGACGCCATGGAACAGCAGATGGAAAACGACGCCATCGCGCAGCTGTTCGACGACAGCATCTGGTCGCTGACCGGCCTCAAGCCGGCCAACGTCGCCACCATCCGCCTCATCGCCGAGATGAACCACGGCGAAGTGATCACCCTGTTCTTCCCGCAGTTGCGTGCCGCCGCCTGAGCCCGTAACCGGATAAAGGACTTGGGTATTGTCTTGCCGCCGGTGACGAAGCGGTCATTGCCTCGGCGGCTAGGCATCGCTACGTGCGCGACTCGATCAACGCGTAGGCAGAATGGTTGTGGATCGATTCGAAATTTTCCGCCTCCACCACGTAGGAGACGATGCGCGAATCCTGGTTGAGCGCGGCCGCGACATCCCGCACCAGATCCTCGACGAACTTGGGGTTGTCGTAGGCGCGTTCCGTGACGAATTTCTCGTCCGGTCGCTTGAGCAGGCCATAGAGTTGGCTGGAGGCGTTTTCTTCGGCGATCCTGATGATGTCCTCGATCCAGACGAACTCGCGGGTGCGTACGGTGACGGTGACGTGGGAACGCTGGTTGTGGGCACCATAGGCCGAGATGTTTTTCGAACAGGGGCACAGGCTGGTACAGGGCACCATGACTTTCATGGTCAGGTGGTATTCGCCGTTTCTGATCTCGCCGAGGAAGGTGACGTCGTAATCCATCACGCTGTGGACGCCGGAAACGGGGGCTTTCTTGTTGACGAAATAGGGGAAGCTCATCTCCACGTGGCCGGAGTCGGCCTCCAGCCTTTCCGCCATCTGGCGCAGCATGTGCTCGAAGGATTCCACGGAGATCTCCCGCTCGTAACCGTTGAGGATTTCGATGAAGCGGGACATGTGGGTGCCCTTGAAGTGATGGGGCAGGTACACATACATGGAGAAGGTGGCGATGGTGTGTTGCACGCCGCCGGTCTTGTCCAGCACCCTGACGGGATGGCGGATGGCCTTGATGCCCACCTTGTCGATGGCGATCTTGCGGGTGTCGGGTGTTTTCTGGACGTCTGGCAGCAAGGCGGCACCGACGTTGCGGGTGGCATTGCCGCCCGGGTTCGATGGGCCGGGTGATTCCGTATCGCAGGCGACGTCGCATGCTGTATCAAATGTGGTCATGGGGATCTCGATTGGGCTGCCGGTCTACGGCAGCAGGCTGGATACGTAATTCAACAGTTCCTGGATTGGCGTGCCGTAGGGCATGACCCTGGCCAGCCGACCGCCGGTGTCGACCACGAAGGTGTTGACGGTGTGGTCCACGGTGTAGCTGGAGCCGGAGGGCACGTAGCGGAACTGGGCGCCATATTGCCCCGCCACCTTGCGCAGTTCATCCTCGCTTCCGGTCAAAGCCATTATCCCGCTGCCGAAATAACCGACGTAGGGGTCCAGCACCGCGGGCGTATCCCGTTTGGGGTCGACGCTGATGAAAATGGGCTGCACCCGGTTCCGCTTGTCCGCCGGCAGTTCGGCAAGGAGGCGCTGGAATTGCAGCAGTTCCGTGGGGCACATTTCCGGGCAGTAGGTGAACCCGAAGTACAGCAGCACTACCTTGCCGCGCAGGGAGGCGAGGCTGACGGCCTTTTTTTTGCTGGTGTACAGGGTGAAGTCGCCGCCCAGCTTGCCGCCTGCCCAGGACGGGGTGGCCAGGCAAACAAGCAGGCAGGTCAGCAGCACATGGTGAAATCTCATCTGGATTACCTTGGACGATATGGCGGGGCGTCCCGATGCACGAAGCGTGCCACGCCGCGGACCCGCGCCATGAAACCCCGTAACCGCTTTGCCGCGAGCTGGCAGCGGGGCAGCGGACATGTGCCATGCAAGGTGTCCCGTATCCGTGACAGAATGTCCCTGGAGATTTTTTGCTTGGTCATGTTTGCAGCGACAGCGGGTCGACAAGAGGCTGTGGCACAGGAACAGACAGGCAATTACGGCAGTCGAAATAATTTGGCTCGGATATTGCTATCGGCAAGGATGGAACGATGCAGAGGCAGGAAATCTTGGAACACGCCCGTCTGGTAAATGCGGTGGTTGGAATCGGCGGTGACATGGAGCCGGTGGAGGTGATGCCGGCGATCGCCCGCTCGTGGAACCGGTGCGTCCACGACTTCGGTCTCGATCCGATACGGGACGAACCCCTGGTCGTGCTGGAGAGCCGGCAGCTCAAGGCCAGGCAGGAAAAGCTGGCGCGTCTGCGCGCGATCGCGCAAGGCGAGATGGCCACACTCTACCAACAATTGGCCGGCTCCGGTTTCTCCGTCTTGCTCACCGACAGCGATGGCGTGGTGCTTGATCTGCTGGGCGATCCCTCCTTCACCGATACCGCGACCGAATGCGGCATGATGGAAGGCGTGGTCTGGAGCGAACGCTATCAGGGCACTAATGGCATGGGCACCTGCGCCATCGAGCAACGTCCCATCCTGATCCACCATAACGAACACTTCCTCACCCGCAACGTGGGCCTCACTTGCTCGGCTGCCCCCATCTTCGACCACGAGGGCAGCCTGCTGGCCGTGCTGGATGCCTCCAGTTTTTCCCACATGGCCCAGCAGCACACCCTGGTGCTGGTCAACATGTCGGCACAGATGATCGAGAACCGCGTGTTCCTGTGCCGTTTCCGCGATCACTACGCCCTGCGCTTCCACAGCCGCCCGGAGTTCATCGGCACCCTCTGGGAGGGGGCGTTGGCGCTGGACGAAGACGGGCGCATCCTGGCGGCCAACCGCAGCGCCCTGTTTCAGCTCGGCTACAAGAAACCGGCCGACCTGCTGGGATTGCGGGTGGCGGACCTGTTCAACACCGGCATGGCCGAACTGTTGGGCAAGAAGAACCAGGGCTGGCTCAACCCGGTTCCGCTCTACGAGGCGCGCCAGGGCAACCGCTTCTTCGGCCTGATCCGCCCGCCGGAAACCCAGACTTCCGCCGCACCGGCTGCCGCTGCCCCGGCCTCCGCCCGTCGCGCCCAGCCCTCGCAGGCGGCCCCGGGCGGGCACAAGGTCATCGGTCTGGACGAATTGCAGTTTGGCGACCAGGCCATGGAGTACAACGTGCGTTGCGCCAGGCGCGTGCTGGGCAAGGATATCCCCATGCTGTTGTCGGGCGAGACGGGTACCGGCAAGGAGGTGTTCGCGCTGGCTGTCCATGCCGAGCAGGCCGGCGAGGGGCGTCCCTTCGTCGCGGTGAACTGCGCCTCCATACCGGAGTCGCTGATCGAGAGCGAATTGTTCGGCTACAAATCCGGCGCCTTCACCGGGGCGACCCGCGAGGGGCGGCGCGGCAAGATTCTCCAGGCCAACGGCGGCACCCTGTTCCTGGACGAGATCGGCGATATGCCGATCATGTTGCAGGCCCGTTTGCTGCGGGTGCTGGAAGAGCGGGAAGTGGTTCCGCTGGGCAGTGAAATCCCGGTCAAGGTCGATATCAAACTGATCAGCGCCACCCATCGAAACCTGAAGGAACTGGTGGCGGAAGGCCGCTTCCGCGAGGATTTGTACTACCGCCTGCAAGGCATCACCCTGAACCTGCCGGCCCTGCGCGAGCGACAGGACAAATGCGCCCTGATCCATCACATCCTCAGCCTGGAATGCGAGGGCGGGGAAGAGGTCGAGTTGAGCGAGGGCGCCCTGCGCAAGCTGGAGGAGTACGCCTGGCCCGGTAACATCCGCCAGTTGCGCAACGTGTTGCGCACCACCCTGGCCTTGCGGGAAGGCCGCGAGATCACCATCTGCGATTTGCCCGGGGAGGTCAGCAATCAGGTGCATTCCAGCCATGTGCGCGCCCATGCCGTCGAGGCATCCCTGGGCGCCCTGGAAAGCGCCGAGCGGGATGCCATCCTGCAGAGCCTGGAAAAATGCCGCTGGAACGTCACCATAGCGGCCAAGCAACTCAAGGTCAGCCGAAACACCCTCTATCGCAAGATGAAAAACCTCAATATACGCAGCACCGAGGAGGAATGATTTGTTGTCTTCACCTTTCGTCACCTGGGTCGAACCCGTCGACCTGGGCTTCAATTCCGCGCATTTCATCACCTACGGCAATGTCTGCGAGAACCTGCATGGCCACAATTTCCACGCCCGGGTGGCGGCCCACGGCGACGACATGGGGGAAGGTTACGTGCTCGATTTCGTCGCCCTGACCCGCCTCGCCCGGGATATCTGCGAGGAACTCTCCGACCGGGTGATCCTGCCTGGCAACAGTCCGGTGGTGCGCCTCGAAGAAGAGGATGGCCTGGTCAAGGTGAGCAGTTTCGGCAAGCGTTACTGGCTGGAGCGGGACGGCTGCGCCATCCTGCCGATCGGCAACGCCACCGCGGAACTTGTCGCCCGCTACATCGGCAGCCGACTTGTCGATGTCCTTGGCCGGGAAGGGCTGGACGGCAACCTGCGCCTGCTGGAGGTGGGCGTGGAAGAGGCCGACCGCCAGTGGGGCATCTCCCGCCACGCGCTGTCATGACCCGGCGTCAAGCACCGCGCATCGCCTGGGGGCTTACCGGTTCCGGCCATTACCTGCGCGAAAGCCTGGAGTACATCGAGACCCTGCCCGAGGTGGACCTGTTCGTCACCAAGGCCGCCGTCGAGGTGCTCAGCATGTACGGCATCCCCCTCGATAGGCTGCGCGAAAGGCACCGGGTATTCCAGGACCACACCGCCAGCAGCGTGCCGGTGGGCTTCCTCTATTCCGGCCACTATCACACCCTGGTCATCGGCCCGGCCACGTCCAACACGGTGGCCAAGTGCGTGGCCGGCATTTCCGACACCCTGGTGACCAACCTGTACGCCCAGGCCGGCAAGTGCCGGGTGCCCAGCATCGTTTTCGCTTGCGACTGCGAGTCCACCGTGATCACCGAGGCGCCGGGGCAAACCGTCACCCTGTATCCGCGCCCCATCGACCTGGCAAATACCGAGCGACTGAAAGACCATCCCTACACCACGGTGGCGGAAGATCTCGCAGCGCTGAAGGCGGCCATCGACGAGCGGCTGGCATGCCTGAACGTATCCTTTTCCTGACCGGCCGTCTGGCCGAGCCGCAGCTCAGGCGCGTGCTCGCCGAGCTGGGCGAGGCCGGTTTCGCCTGGGAGGTGCAGGTGCTCGGGGTGCAGGTGGCCGCCCTGATGACGGCCGACATGATCCGGCGCCGGCTGACCGATACCCGCGGGGCGGACCGCATCCTGGTGCCGGGCCGCTGTCGCGGCGACCTGGCCGCCCTGTCTGCCCATTTCGGCATTCCGGTGGAACGGGGTCCGGACGAACTCATGGACCTGCCCGAGTTCTTCGGCCGCAAACGCCGCGCGCCGGACCTGTCCCGCCACGATGTGAGCGTGTTTGCCGAATTGGTGGAGGCGCCGCGCATGTCGGTGGAGGCCATCCTGGCCCAGGCGGCGGACTATGCCGCCGACGGCGCGGACGTGATCGACATCGGCGGTTTGCCGCAGACCCCCTTCCCTCACCTGGAGGAGGCGGTGCAGGCCCTGAAGGGCGCCGGCTACAAGGTCAGCGTCGATTCCATGGACCCGGACGAGCTCCTGCGCGGCGGCCGCGCCGGCGCCGACTACCTGCTCTCGCTGACCAGCCAGACCCTGCACCTGCTCGACCAGGTGGCCGCCACGCCGATCCTCATTCCCGCCCGGCACGGCGACCTGGACGACCTCGTCGCCGCCATGGAGCGGCTCGAGGCCCAGGGCCGGGCCTATCTCGCCGACCCCATCCTCGACCCGCTGCCTTTCGGCTTCGCCGCCTCGCTGGCCCGCTACCACGAACTGCGTCGACGCATGCCGCAGGCCGAGATGCTGATGGGCTGCGGCAATGTCTCGGAACTCACCGACGCCGATACGCCGGGCATCCACGCCCTGCTCCTGGGGGTCATGGCGGAGTTGGGTATCCGCGCCCTGCTGACCACGCAGGTCAGTCCGCACTGCCGCAGCGCGGTGAGGGAAATCGACATGGCCCGGCGCATCATGTTCGCCGCCATGGAATCCCGGAGCCTGCCCCGGGACTGGAGCGACGCCCTGCTGGGATTGCGCCATCGCAAGCCCTTTCCCTACGGCCAGGATGAGATCGCCAGCATGGCCGAGGCGGTGAAGGACCCCAGTTTCCGGGTCCAGGTCAGCCGCAGCGGTGTACATGTTTTCAACCGGGACGGCCTGCATACCGCCACCGACCCCTTCGCATTGTGGCCCCACCTCAAGCTGGAACAGGATGGCGGCCACGCCTTCTACCTGGGGGTCGAGCTGGCCCGGGCCCAGATCGCCTGGCAGCTGGGCAAACGCTACAACCAGGATGAGGAGCTGGCCTGGGGCTGCATGGTGCGGCGTCCGGACGCCGGCACGAACCCGGCCTGCGGCCCGGTCAGCAGCCACAGCAGTCCCAACAGCGAACCGCCGCCATGAGCCTGATCCACGAAGCCATACTCACCACCCGCGCCCCCGACGGCGGCACTCACATTGCACCCCTGGGCTTCCGGCGCGAGGGCGAATTCATCGTCCTGGCGCCTTTCCATCCCTCCCGAAGCCTGGATAACCTGCGCGCCAGAGGCGTTGCCGCCCTCAACCACACGGACGACGTGCGGGTCTACGCCGGCAGCCTCACGGGCCGCCGCGACTGGCCCATGACGGCCTGCGGGCGCATCGCCTGCGGCCGCCTGGCCGAGGCGCTGAGCCATGTCGAACTGGTCGTGGCCAGGGTCGAGGAAGATCCGGTGCGCCCCCGCTTCCTGTGCCGGGAGGTGGCCGGCGCCAGCCACGCGGCCTACCCCGGCTACAACCGCGCCCAGGCCGCCGTCATCGAGGCGTGCATCCTGGTCAGCCGCCTGGACCGGCTGTCGGCGGACAAGGTGGCGCAGGAAATGGATTACCTGGGCATCGCCATCGAGAAGACCGCCGGTCCCAGGGAGTGGGAGGCGTGGGGGTGGCTGCAGGACAGGGTCGCCGGCCATCTGGCCCGGGAGCGGGCGGCATGACCGGCTGGCTCGCCAGCATCGTCGATGTCGACGAGGCGAGGCAGGTCCTGGCCGCCGGCGCCGACATCGTCGATGCCAAGAATCCCCATGCCGGCGCCCTGGGCGCCCTCGACCTGGAGGTCGTGGCGGCCATCGTCGCGGCGGTTGCGCAACGGCGGCCGGTCAGCGCCACCATCGGCGACTTCCCCGACATGCCGGCCGAGGCCGTCACCCGGGCGGTGACAGCCATGGCAGGCACCGGCGTGGATTTCGTGAAGATCGGCCTGTTCCCGGGCCCGGGCCTGGATCCCTGCCTGCAGGCACTGGCGCCCCTGGCCCGCCGCCAGCGCCTGGTGGCCGTGCTGTTTGCCGACCGGGTGCCTGATTTTCGCCTGCCGGCCAGGCTGGCCGGGCTCGGCTTCGCCGGCGTGATGCTGGATACGGCCGACAAGTCCGCAGGCGGCCTGCTGGCGCACCAGTCCCCGGCCAGGCTGGCGGAATTCGTGGCCTTGGCCCGTCGCTCGGGCCTGCTGTGCGGACTGGCGGGCTCCCTCAAGGTCGCCGATATTCCCCACCTGCTGCCGTTCGTGCCGGAGTACCTTGGCTTTCGCGGCGCCCTTTGCCATCAGCATGCCCGTACCCGCTCGTTGGATCCGGCTGCCCTGGCCTCGCTTGGCCGGGCCATGGCGAGCGCGGCGTCGCCGACGGGCGCCTAGTCGGCCTTCGCCTTCGCCTTCGCCAGCCAGGCACCCAGCGCAGCCGGGTCGTCATGGCCGAGGATGCCGACGGGCCGGCCGAAGGCGGCGGCGAAGCCGGCGAAGGCCGTATCCACCCGGTGCCGATCGGCCGCAGGATCGAAGGCGTGTACGCCGTCGGGGCCGTGCTTGATCAGGGCCAGGGCGTCGGCGTCGAGGACGCCGGCCAGCCAGGCCGCCAGGCTGTCCGAGGTGACCGACCAGGCCTCCGGTATGTCCGGGGCCTGCAGACACATGGCCGCGGGTTGCCAGACCGGCGTCCGTCCCCGCTCCAGGATGGCCGCGATGGTTTGGCTGGAGGCGGCGGGCAGCAGGCCTGGATGCAGGTCGCACAAGGCCAGGCCGTATTGCTCCATGGCCAGCAGGGCCATCCTGTGGGCCGTGGCGTCGGAAAAGCCCAGGCGCGCCTGGGTGATCCGCACCGCGTCGGCATAGGGGCCGCCGCCGGGGACCACCACCACCTGCCCTCCCGCCCCGGACAGCGCCTCCAGCCAATCGGGCAGGCGCGGGGCGTCGAGCAGGCTGCCGCCCAGCTTCACGACCCTGAGCATTGCGCGTCGTCCATGCCGCTGCCGCACTCTTGCGCCAGTCGCAACAGGGCGGCCGCCTTGTCCAGGCATTCCTGATATTCCTCATCCGCCTGGGAGTCGGCGACGATGCCGCCGCCGGCCCAGAAGCGCAGTTGCGCGCCGGAGCTGACCAGGGTGCGGATGGCGATGTTGGTGTCCATGTCGCCGTTGAAGCCCAGCCAGCCGATGGCGCCGCAATACACGCCACGCCGGTCGGGCTCCAGTTCCTCGATGATCTCCATGGCACGCAGCTTGGGCGCCCCGGTGATGGAGCCGCCGGGGAAGCAGGCACGCAGCAGGGCGACCGCGTCGACGTCCTTGCTCAGGCGTCCGATCACGGTGCTGACCAGATGATGAACGGTGGCGAAGCTCTCGATCTCAAACAGCCGGGGCACGGCCACGGAGCCGGGGACACAGGACTTGCCCAGGTCGTTGCGCAACAGGTCCACGATCATCAGGTTCTCGGCCCGGTCCTTGATGCTGCCCTGCAACTCGCGTGCAAGAGCGGAGTCCGCTTCCGGCGCCGCGGCGCGGGGCCGCGTGCCCTTGATGGGTTTGGTTTCCACGCGGCCCTGTCGAACCACCAGGAAACGTTCCGGCGAGGAGGAGAGCACGCGGACGGCCGGGTGGTTGAGATAGGCGGAATAAGGGGCCGGATTGAGCCGGCGCAAGGCCTGGTAGCCGAGCCAGTGGTCTCCCGCCACCGGGGCGGAAAAACGCTGGGCCAGATTCACCTGGTAGCAGTCGCCGGCGGCGATGTAGCGCTGTATGCGGGCAAAGGCCTGGCGATAGGCAGCCGGGTCGAAGTTGCTGCGCATCGGGCCGACCCGGAAAGGCGGCCGCGCCGGGATGCGGTCAGCGGCGATCGGGGGCGCACTGAACAGGGCCACCAGCTTGTCCCAGTCGCGCTCGGTGCGCGGGTCCCGGAGTGCACCCGCCAGACAGGCCGTACGTTGTTCATGGTCGACCACCACCGCCCAGTCGTAGATGCCCACGGCCATTTCAGGGATCGCTTCGGCGTCCCGGGCCTGGCAGGGCAGGCGTTCCACCCGGCGGGCCAGGTCGTAGCCGAAATAGCCGATGGCGCCGCCGGCGAAGGGCAGTTCGTGGCCGATCCCGTCCGCCGCCAGGTGTTGGCGCAGCAATGCGAAGGGGTCGCCGGGAGACAGGCTGACGGCGGCCTGCCGGTCGGGGCCGTATCGGCGGATCTCGGTCATGCCGCCCCGCGTGACCAGGGTGGTGCTGGGCCGGGCGGCCAGGATATCGAGGCGTCCGGCGCTGGTGCGGGGGCGGCCGCTGTCCAGGAACACGGACCAGGGTTCGTCGGCGATCGCCTCGAACAACAAGGCGCTGTCGGGGCGATAGGGGATGGCCGTCATGCGCATGGTTTGTCCTTCATCAACAGGCGTCCTACCGCCAGGGCCGGGGCGCACCAGTCGGCGTGTTCGGCGGCGCTGTCGGGCAGGAGGCGATGGAAACCCAGCACCGGCCGTCTCAGGCGGGCGCCCAGGTGCGGCCCCAGGAAGGCGCCGGCGCCGGCCATCACCAGGGGGGCGTCGGCGCTGGGCAGCGCCTGGGACAGCACCTGGCGCAGCGACCGTTCGATGCGGTTCAACTGGGCCTGGGCGAACCAGGCCGCCAATTCGCTCCAGGCCGCCTCCGGCAGTTCCCCGACATCCCTGCCTACCATCCGGGCCAGGCGCCGGCGGCTGGCCGCCCGGGTCTTCGGGCCGCCGTCGGCGCTGTCATGCTGGTCAGCCGCCTCGGGCAGCCAGCCGAGGACCCGGTAGACGTCGGCGCTGGTGGCGAAATGCTCCGCCATGACCGGCAGCCAGCGGCCGGCGACCGGGGCCTGGTCCGCGAGGGCCATGGCCGGGGTGCGCACCACGCCGGTGTAGAGCAATTCGCCGGCGGCCAGGCGGTCGCTGTCGCCCTGGCTGTCGGTGGCGACGCCGCCGTTGCGCACCGGGATGATGTCCGTGGTGGTGCTGCCGATGTCCACCAGCAGCGCGTCCTCGATATGGCTGGCCAGCAGGCGCGCTGTCGCGTACCAGTTGGCGGACGCCACCCGGTCGGCGGCGCGGCCCAGATCGTTGCCGCCCAGCCAGCCGGCGGCGCCGGCGAAAAACCAGACCGGAGCGGGTTGCAGGCGTTGCCGCATGGCCTCGGCCAGGGCGTTCACGCCCGCTTCCCGGGAACTGAACAGGTCGGTCATTTCCCCGGTCATGGTGATGCCATGGCAGGCCGCGGCAGTGCCCGCCAGCTCCAGCAGGCGATCCAGGGCGGTCGCGAGCCGGTCCATGCCGCGCCAGAGCGGGCAGGGCACCTGCCAGACGCCCGATACGACGCCGTCCGCTTCCACCCGGGCCGCCTTCAGATGGGCGCCGCCCACATCCCAGCCCATGACCCCGCCGGCGCGGTTCACGCGGCGATCCTTTCCGGGCTGGGCGCACAGGTTTCGGCCAGGGTCACCGGGACGAGGGCATGGCAGGGCGTGAATTCGGGCAGGGCCAGCACGCGTTGCGCCGGATTGCTGGCCATGGCCGCATGCAGGCCGGCGTAGGACAGGGTAAGGCGCGGATTGATCTCCAGTACGCGGGGCCCGTCCGCCGCCGCGACCAGATCGATGCCCACGTATCCCCACAGATCCGGCAGGGCCTCGGCGATGCACCGGGCGACCGCTTCATAGCGTCCGTCCGGATCGGCCATGGCGTTGACGGTGACGCCGCGGAAGCGGAAGCGGCCATCCTCAAGGCTGACCTGCTGGCGGTTCACGCTCAGCAGTTGTGCCTGGCCGTCGCAGCACAGGATGGACAGGGAGATCGACTCCCCGGCCAGGTAATACTGGAAGGCGAAATTTTTGCCGCCGTTGGCCAGCACCCAGGCCTCGGCTGCGTGCAAGCACTCGAAATGGAACGTGTCCTGGCAGCCGGCGCCGTCGTCGGGTTTTGCCACCAGCGGCCGGTCTGCGCTCATCAGGAAAGGCGAGCTGTAGGTTCTTGCCACCCGCACACCGGAGGCGGCGAGGTGCTGCAGGGTGGCGTGCTTGCTGGCCGCCACGCGCACCGCATCGGGGTGGCAGCCGAGCAGGCGCTTGCCCGCGGCCAGGATGTCCCGGCTCAGGCGCTCCAGGATGCCGTCGCATTCCGGCGCTATCGGCCAGACGGCGTCCGCCGCCGCCAGGCATTGGCGGAAATCCTCGGCAAAGCGCTCCGCACTGGTGGCGACGACCTCCAGGCGCGGTCGCTGCGGCATCGCCAGGCGGCTGTCCCGCATGCTGATGACTTCCACTTCGTCCAGGGCGATGAGATCATCCACCAAGGCCTGCCACATGGCCTCGCCGTCGCCGAGCAGGCCGGACAGCGGCTGGTCGGCATAGCCCCCGCCGGTAACATATTCGAAGACAAAGATTCTCATGGTCGATTCCTTGCAACTGATTCCCGTGCTGGACCTGATGGACGGACACGTGGTGCGCGCCCGCGCGGGCCGGCGCGATCAATACCGTCCGCTACAGTCGGCATTGTGCCGCTCCAGCCAGCCTGCCGAGGTGGTTTCCGGCTTGCTGGACCTGCATCCGTTTCGACGGCTTTACGTCGCCGATCTCGATGCCATCCTGGGCCGGGGCGATCACCGCGCCACCCTGGAGGCGTTGCGCAGGGCGTATCCGGAGCTGGAACTCTGGGTCGACGCCGGCTTCGCCAGCCCCGCCGCCGCCCGTGACTGGCAGGCCGGCGGCTTGGGCCGTGCCGTGCTGGGCAGCGAGAGCCTGGCCGGGCTGCCGGAAGGTGTCGCGTGTCCGCCCGGCGGGCTGCTCTCCCTGGATTTCCGCGGCGAGGAGTTCCTGGGCCCGGCCGGACTCGAGCAGGATGCCCGGCATTGGCCCGACGAGGTCATCGTCATGACCCTGGCGCGGGTGGGCATGGGCCAGGGGCCGGATATCGCGCGCCTGAAGCATCTGCGCGGCCTGGCGCCGGGCCGCCGGTTCTACGCCGCGGGGGGCGTGCGCGATGGCGCCGACCTGGCTGCGCTGGCGCAGGCCGGGGCGGCGGGCGTCATGCTGGCTTCGGCCCTGCATGACGGGATATTCAGTCGAGTCGAGCTTGCCGCTTTTCATTCCGGCTGACCTCCGAGCGCAGCCATTGCCGCCAGACCGAGCTGCCCCGCGCCGGGTCGGTGAATTGTCCCAGCAGGGGCTGGCTGCCCTGGCGCTGCCAGGTTTCCAGGTCGGGCCCGGTGTACTGGCGCCAGGACTGGGGCGTTTCGTACAAGGTGAGCGTGTCCAGTTCGGGCAGGTAGTCGATCAACTGCTCCCAGATGTACACGCTGAGTAGCTCGGTCGTGGAGCGCCAGGCCAGTTCGGCTCCGGCATAGTTGAGGGTGTGGTGGTCGAAGCGTTCCACGACCCGTGCGTTCACCACCCGCTTCAGATAGCCGTAATCCAGCACGCAGCCGGTGGCGGGATCGATTTGGCCGCGTACCTTGACCTGGAGGACATAGCGGCCGCCATGCAGGTTGCTGCATTTGGCCGGATGGTCGGTGAGGAAGTGGGCGGCATCGAAGACCACCTCCTTGCTCACGCTGACTTCAGGGGTGTCCGGATGGAAGCGCGCCCAGACCCCAGGCATGGCCTCCAGTTCGGACTTCAGCCCCGCCAGCAGACGCTCCGCGTCGGATTTGGCATAGGTCCGCAGCAGGGGGGCGCCCGCGTCCAGGCGGCGGGTGCGCACGGCCAGTTCGCGGGACAGGAATTCGGCTGCCTCCTCGGCCTCATGTTCCGAGGCGAAGGGCAGGAACAGGTATCCGGCATGCCGTTCTGCGGCATGGGCCAGATAGCTGGCATATTTCAGTCGCTGTTCCGGTGGCGGCACCCTGGCGGGTAGCCAGGGGCCGACCAGATTGCGTTTGTGCGTCGTCAGGCAGTTCCTGGCCACGACCCGGTGGTTGCCGGGGGCATACAGGTATTCCTGTCGATACCGGAAGCCGTAGGGGGCGAGTCGGGCCAGGACCCAGAACAGCAGGTCCAGCCTGGCCACTTCCCCTTCGATCCGGCACTGACTGCCCTGGTCGACGACCTTCCCGGCCAGGCGCAGGCCGGCCAGGACCGCTCTGGCGGTCTCGTCCGGCACGGCGGCGGGCAGGAGGGGAAGGTCCTCATCCCGCGCCGTGTCGATCCTGTCCGGGCTGACCAGAAGATCGAGCGGCAGGGCGTGACGCAGGGCGTATTCCTGCAGGGTGAGACCGCTGCAGGCGAACAGATGCCCGTTGTCGAGTTCCTCCACCGTGGCTTGGCACTCCAGGCAACGCACAGCGCACTTCCGCTTAGATGTGGGCGGCGAAGGGGTGTCCCGCGCTGCCCTTCTGGGCCACGACCTCGACGGCGGTGGGCGTGCCGGCCACGGCGCGCTTGATCGACTGCTTGGTGGCCTCGTAGTTGTAGTCCTGGATCTTGGTGTCGTCGTTGGCTTCCCAGTGGATGAACACGCCGACGCAGATGAACAGGTTGTCGGCTTCGTCGGCCGGAATGGTGCCGTCCTCGACGCAATCCGCCACCGCCATGGCCACGCCGCGCTGGGCCGGCCCGAACATTTGCACCGCCTGCTTGGCGCCCTTGATGGTCACCTTGTTGAACATCATGGTGTTGGGCTTGCAGGGCAGGTTGGGGGCCACCACGGCGAGCAGGGAGGTGAAGCCGTCCTTGTTGTTGACCAGGCCGTTGCAGAACGCCGATTCGACGGCACTGCCGCGGGGGCCCATGATCAGGTCGATATGAGCCACCTCGTTGCCGTCGCCCACCAGGGACTCGCCTACCATCACGCGATCGATCTTAGCCATCTTTATTCTCCTTGGAATTGCACAGACTCGGTTGGATTGAAATGGTGGGCCAGCGCCGAGTCGTTCGCGGGCAAACCAGTGGTTTCAACACCTGAAAGGCGTTTCAAAACATCAAACATCCCGTTTTTCATTCCGGGCCTGATTTGAATTCATGTCCCTGCCGGCATGGCCAAGCCGGTCCGCCAGCCAGGTGGCCACGGTGAGGTCGGCGCTGGTGCCGGGGTTGATCGCCGCCGACTTGAAGGCCTGGTCGAGGGCCTCGATGCGGGTCCGCACGCTGCGCCAGTCTGGGCATCGGGATAGCTCATCCAGGCAGGACCGGGCCATGCCTTGCACCCGTTCCGCGGTGGCCAGGCCGTGCTTGCGCGCCACGTGGCTGTCCGGAAATTCGGCCAGGTAGCCGAGATAGACCAGCACCCCGGCCCGCTCGTCGCTGCCCAGGCGGATGCGTTCCCGGCGCAGGGCAGGCAGGCCGGAGGCGAAGATGTCGGCGTAGCCGTTGGCGTACTGGCAGGCGATGCGGTCGCGCTGCGCCGCTTCGGCCATGGCGGTCAGCAGGCTGACCGCGGGGCGCGTACGTACGTCGTGGCGCGGACTTGTGCCCAGACCGGCCGGGGCGGCGAGACAGATGGCCCGGTAGGCCCACTCGGCATCCTCCCGGTCGAGCCCGGCCAGGGTGTGGTGCAGACGCCCGGCCAGGGTCTCGCCGGGCCGGCGGTTCTGGGCGGCATGGATCAGGGGCGCGGCGAGCAGGACGATGCCCAGGTTGGTGTTGCATGCCACGGCCCGGTGCGTGGCCTCGATGGCCCGGTAGATGCGTTCGCCGACGCCCAGCGCCGGGTCGGCGAGCGGCGGGGCGGCGGCGGCGGCACTGAGCAGGAAATCATCGGCCGTCATGCCGTGCCCGGGGGAGTCGTGGCTCACGTTGCCGGGCTTGAAGGCCGACACATCGAGGGCGCAGGCCTCGATGAAGGCCGCTGCCGGAGCCATCGGGCAAGCCGGGATGGGGGGCGCCAGGCGGGCGTTCATGCCCGCCGCTCCAGCTGCCCGGGCGCCACATGGCGGTCGATGAAGTCGTGCGCCAGCAGGCTGGCGATGTCGGGCTGCGTGACCCCCTGCAGGCCGCGCCAGGCCGGGATGCTGTTCACTTCGATGACCACGAGGCGGCCATCCCGGTCGCGCATCAGGTCGACTCCGGCGTAATCCATGTCGAGGGCGCGGGTGGCCGCCTCGGCCAGTTGGAAAAGCCCGGGCTCCTCCGGCGCCGGCAGGCAGGCGCCGCCCTGGGCCACGTTGTTGATCCAGCCGATGCCGCGCCGGGTCATGGCGGCCCGGCTGCGGCCGCCGATCACCAGCACGCGATAATCCTCCCAACCCTCCGCCACGGCGCCTATGTAGCGCTGCAGGTAGTAGACGCAGCGGTAGTCCTGCGCCGGCGGCAGGTCGGCGGGCCGGGCCAGGCGGCGCAGACCGGTGCCCTGGGAGCCGAACAGGGGCTTGAGCACCAATTCGCCGCCTCGGGCCACTTCGCGCATGAGCACGGTCCGGGCCTGGTGTTCCGATTCGCACACCCAGGTCGCCGGCGTGGGGATGCCGGCCTGGTGCAGGAGCAGGCTGGTCATGGCCTTGTCGACGCTTTTTTCGATGGCCCGCGCCGAGTTGTAGACCGGCACGCCCAAAGCCGGCAGCAGGTGCAGGAAGTCCAGGCGCAGGACGACCTGCTCCAGGGTGCCGCCGGGAACGCCGCGCACGAAGACGCCGTCCGGCAGGCGATCCTCGTAGCCGGGCAGCACCAGGCCGCCCACGCCGCCTTCCAGGTCCATCCGGCACTCCGTCAGCGACAGGAAGGTCGAGCCATATCCTTGCGCGGCGAAGGCGCGCCTGAGCCGCTTGCCGTGCCAGCCGGGATCGTCGGTGATGATGGCGATGCGGCCGTTCATGCGAAAGAGCGCTCCAGCAAGGACGGGTCCAGTTGCCCGGCATGGAAGCTGCGGCCGCTGGTCAGGCAGGTCACCGTGACCCGGGCAGGGGCGAACAGCAACGGGTCGATCTTGTAGAAGTCGTAGCCGGCGGCCTTGAATGTCTGTGCGAACGGCTGGCCGTAATCGGCCGAGGCCGAGCTGGGCATGCGCCGGGCCAGATCCTCCGCGGCGGCATCCTCGCCCGCGACGAACAGATGCACGCGGCCGCCGAACAGGATGGCGTCGTTGGTGCGGCCCATGGCGGTGAGGAAGTCCGGCGCCGGCGGGCAGATCGGTGCCGTGCCCAGGCCATCGACGATATGTGCCAGGGGAAAGCCCAGGAAATGGGCCTTGTGCAGGGCCACTTCGAGCACCCGCGCGACCACCTGTACCGAGCCGGCCAGGCTGCTGGTCGGGGTGAGGATCAGGGTCAGGTCCTCCGGCGCGACGCCGCAGTCACGGGCGATCTTGTCCAGCAGGGGCAGGGGCGGGATCTTGTCGGTTTCCAGCACCAGGCAGGCCGGCGCGTCCTCGGCATGGTCCCGGTAGGGGATTTCCCGGAACAGTTCCTCCTTGCCGGCGCGGGCGCGGGCGGGGCCCGAACCCAGGGCGAAGAAGGCTTCCTTGCCCTCGCCGTGGGCCAGGCTCCAGCCGGCATACTGGCTGCCCAGGCAGGCCAGCACCGGCTGGGCCGTGGCGACGGAGAGTTCCCAGGGCCAGACGGGGGAGGTCTGGGCCGGATTGATTTCGACCCGGCCCAGACCGCCCAGGCAGATCTCGGCGATCAGGCGGCCGGCCTCGATGCCGCCGGCGACCTGGCGGCCGGCATCGACGAGGCGGACGCCGTTCTCCGCGCGGGTTACCGCCAGGCGCAGTTCAGGCGCGCGCCGGACCAGGTCTTCCACCAGGGGGGCGGCCAGTCGGTTGAGGCTGGGAATCATGGCGGTCATGGGTTCAGGTTCACAGGGTGGTCAGCAGGCCGGGGTGTGCCGCGACGGCGGCGATGCCGCCGCGGGACCGGGGTTGGCATTGCTCGAGCAGATGCAGGATTTCTTCGCGCCGGGCCAGCACGGCCCGCTCGGCGGCGGCGGCGGTGCCGTGTTCGGCATGGACGCTGCAGACGGGGTCGCCTGGCGTCATCGCCTGTCCCGCTTCGGGCAGGTCGGCGCACCAGCGCGGCCAGGCGAAGTCGGCCGGCACCTGGAGCGGACGATCGGCATAAACCAGCGCCGTCGCCGCCGAATCCGCGGCTTCCGGAAGGTGCGTCGGAAGGCGGCCCTGGCAGGCCTGGACATGCAGGTCGAAGAGCGGCGGCAGGGGCGCGCGGTCCCATAGTTCGACCGTGGCGGTGGGGCGCGGATTCAGCTCCAGCAAGCTCCAGCCCTGATCGCCGACCATGAAGTCGAGGCCGTTGAGCCCCTTGAGGCCCAGCCGTTGCGTGAGCGCTGCGGCCGCCTTCAACACGGCCTCCGCCTGCCTTTCCGGTCCGTGCGGCTGGCGCACGGCTCCGGCATAGCGCCAGGGGTGGCGCGCGCCGGGCGATGGCGCCAGGGGGCGGTTGAAGCCGATCGGCATGGCCTCCTCGCCGTTGGCGAGAAACAGCAGGGACCATTCGTCGCCCGCCACCCGGCGCTGAAAGTAGCTCCTCGCGTCGGTATCCCGGGCCTCGGCCAGCGGCCGGACATGGACGCCGCCGCAGGCGCCGGCCTGCTTGCATAGCCAGCCCTCCGGATCGGCGGGCCGGGTCGGCACGGTAACGGGATGCGGGATGCCCAGCTCGTCCAGCATGGCGGCGAACCGGATCGGGTTGGCCAGGACATCCAGGACTTCGGGACGGTTGCCCAGCAGCGGGCGCGTGGCAGCCAGGGCGCGCAGCAGGTCCGGCCGGGCCTCGAAGCCGGAGCCATAGACCAGGCCGTGACAATGCCGGCCTGGACACAGGCGTTCGGCCGCCGCCAGCATGGCGTCGGCGTCCATGTTCCAGTCCGAATCCAGCGGCGCCTGGGCCCAGGCCCGGGCCAATTCGCAGGTATCCCGGTCGGCGAAGGCATCCACGCCCACGGCAGGACGGCCCGCGCGGGCCGCCGCCCGGGCCAGGATGCGCCCCGACAGCGCGACGATAAGGAAGCCGCTAGGCGACATGCCTTCGGGCCTCCTGCAGGCAGTCTTGCAGGCCCAGGTAGAGGGGCGATTCGGTGTTGCGCATGGCCTGCAACAGGGTCTGCTGGACCTTGTATTTCAGGTTGCCGATGGCCAGTGGCCCGATGCCCAGGGCCCGTCCCGAGGCGGCGATCAGATGGGCGCCGTCAGCCATGACGTCGATGCCTGCCACGCCGGCGGGCGGCACCGCGTTGATGTCTGCCGCCACCAGCAGCGTCCGGGCCATGGCCAGGTGGGTCGGGCCGATCACCTGGACGCCGGCCCTGGCCGTGGCCAACACCATATCCGCGTCGGCCAGGAGTGCCCCCTTGGCGCTTTCGCCGCTGCCGTCGGCCGCGCCCACCGCCACGCCGAAGCGGGCGTTGATGGCGTCCGCGGCCGCACGTGCGCGGCTGAGACCGTCATGACCGGGAATGGTGACCTCAGCCCCGGCCTGGGCGGCCAGCACCGCCGCCGCCATGCCCACCGGGCCGGTGCCGCCGAATACCACCACCCGGCACCCGGACAGCGTGCGGCCATGGTGTTCGGTCAGCGTCCGCTCGGCCTTCGCCACCATGGCGGCAGCCGTGGTAAAGGCGCCGCTGGGGTCGGCGAAGACCGAGACCTGGAAGGGCGGAACCATGGCCGCACGGGCTGCGTCCAGCATGTCCGCGGCTTCGACCGCATCGCGCCCGCCGATGAAAATGCCGGTGCGCCTGGCCCCTTTGGGACCGCGCGAGAAGATCGCGTCCTGGGTAAAGCCGGCAATCTCCGCCAGGGCTACGCCGGCGTAGGGGATGACGGCATCCCAGCCTGCGTCGTAGGCCATGTTGACGTCGAACGGACTGACCCGTGGGCCGGGAGTGGCGAAATGCAGTAGAAAGGGTTTGTCCATGTAAGGCTCATCCAGAGGGTTGGTCAGGCCGTGGCGCGGCTCGTGCAGGGTTCGAAATCGATTTCCGCGCCCCGGTTGCGGCCCGTGCAGACCATGAATTCCAGGCCGCCGCCGGCGAACGCGTGGCGCGCCGCGCGGGCCAGGGAGTGGGCCTGGGTTTCGGAGCCGGTCAGGGCGAAACCGGTGGGCCCCCAGGAACTCTGCCCGACGCCGGCCGCGCCGTTGCCGGCGCAAAAGGCCAGTGCCCGGGTGACCCGGGCGCTGGCATAGCGGCCACCCTGGACCGGGGCGAAGTGGTCGCCTACCACGGCCTGAATGCCGCTGATGGCGGCGCCGAACGAGGCGATATCCTTCTCGGCCAGGGCCGGCATGGCCTGCATCAGGGCCAGGCGGCAGAGTTGGCCGGCCTGGCTCTCGGAAAACCTGGGCAGGGCCGCAAAGGCCTGCTTCTCCGCATCGCCGTGCAGGCCCCGGTGGGCGGGGTCCAGGATCAGCAGCAGGCGCCAGTTGGGCGGAAACTCAAGGTTGGCGGTCACCGTGGGGGGCACGTCCTGGTCGCCTCGGCCGCCGTCCACCACGAAGCCGCCACGCTCGAACAGGCCAAGGCCGATGCCTGACCGGTGGCCCCGGTGCAGGGAACTGGCCAGGGCTCGCGGCGACCGCTCGACGCCGTAAAGCCGGGCCAGGGCGGTGCCCACCGCCAGCGCAAGCTGGGTGCCCGAGCCCAGGCCGGCGTGTTCCGGAATGGCCTGCCGGACCAGCAGGCGGGCGCCGGATTTGATGCCCATGCCTTCCAGGGTCGCTCTGGCGAAGGCCTCGACGCGCTGCGACTGGGGGCCATCGGCGCGGATGCGCTCATCGCCCCAGGCGGTGACCTCGGTGGCCAGCTCTTCCAAAGCCAGGCCCAGGCTGCCGAAACAGCGCCCCAGGCTGCCGTTGAGGTCGAGAAACCCCATGTGCAGCCTGGCTGGGGCGCGTACCGTGGTGCTGAAACAGGCAGTCGGAGTCATGTCGTCGTCATGGCAATATCGGGTATCAGCGGGCAGCAATATCCATGCCATGGAAAAACTCCATATCAATCAGTCGGCTAGCGTTACTCCGCATGGATTCGCGTGACACTGTGTCACGCCGGGCGCGCCGGTCTCGGTACAGCGTTCAGCCGGTCCTGGACGGTCGCGGCGGGATGAACTGTTTGATTCGCCGGACAAAAGCGCGGCGCTGGTTTCCGTGGCATGGATCGTGCTCTGAGGCTCCCACCGTATTCACCCGTGTGCCTGCCGTGCCCGACTCCTTTTTCAGTTGTCCATTCTGCGGTCTGCTGTGCGATGACCTGCCCGCCGATGTCGAGCGTATCGGTTGCGCCCGTGCCACCCGGCTCTTTTCCGTACCGGCGCAGGGGCAGTGCCGGGTGTCCGGTCGGCCGGCGGACCCGGCCGAGGCCCGCCGGGTTGCCGCGGGCATCCTGTCGGGCGCCCGGCGGCCCCTGGTGGCCGGCCTGGCCTGCGACGTGACCGGGCATCGCGCCGCCCTCGACCTGGCCGAGCGGACCGGCGCCAGGGTGGACCACATGAATGGCCCGGCCCAATTCCGCAACTGGCTGGCGTTCCAGGACGGCGGCTGGATGACCACCACCCTTTCGGAGGTGCGCAACCGCGCCGATGTCGTCATCCTGGCCGGCACGGTGGCCTCGGCTTTTCCCCGCTTCTTCGAGCGCTGCCTGGCGCCCGAGTCCCAGTTTGGCGATCTGGCCCGGCGCGTGATCGTCCTGGGCGGGCCGATCTCGCGTCTTCCCGAGCCGTTCGCCGGATCGGCCCTCACCATTCCCGTCCCGGCAACCCGCCTGGGCGAACTGTGCGCCGTCCTGCGCGCCCGCCTGACCGGCCGTCCGCTCCCGGTCAGGGAGGTGGCCGGGGTGCCTGCAGCGCAGATCGATGCCGTGCTGGAAATCCTGCGCAGCGCCCGTTATGGCGTCCTGGCATGGAATGCCGCCGAGCTCGATTTCCCCGGTGCCGAGTTGACCATCCAGGCCATGGTCGATCTGGTGAAGGACCTCAATCGCGACACGCGCTGGTCCGGGCTGCCGCTGGGCGGCAACGACGGCGATACCACGGCCGCCCAGGTCTGCACCTGGCGCACCGGTTATCCGCTGCGCGTGGCCTTCGAGTCCGCCGGCCCGCGCTACGAGCCCCTGCTGTTCGATGCCGCGCGCCTGCTGGCGGCCGGCGAGGCGGACGCCCTGCTCTGGATCTCCGCGCTCGATCCGGCGCGCGTGCCGCCTGACGCGGCCTGTCCGCGCATCGTCCTGGGGCGTCCGGACATGGTCTTCGAGCACCCGCCCGAGGTATTCATCCCGGTGGCCGTGCCCGGCGTACACCAGGCCGGCTTCATGCATCGCATGGACGGCGTGGTGGCCCTGCCCCTGAGCGTCCGGGTGGCCAGCGAACTGCCCAGCGTGGCCCAGGCCATCGCTGCCATTCAGGAGGAGATGAAGCGTGTTGCGGCTTAAGAACGGAAGGGTCTACGACCCCGTCCACGGCATCGACGGCCAGGTGCGGGACATCCATGTCCGGGACGGCCGCGTGGTCGCCGCCCCCCTGCCAGGCGATCCCGTCGATACGGAGATAGACCTGGCCGGGCGGGCGGTGATGGCTGGCGCCATCGACCTGCATACCCATATCGGCGGCGGCAAGATGAACATCGCCCGAGCCTTGCTGCCGGAAGACCACCGGCGCGACCTGGTGCCCGCCATGGCCGGGCTGCACGCCGGCTGCGGTCACGCCGCGCCCTCGACCTGGACCACCGGTTACCGCTATGCCGAGATGGGCTACACCGCCTGCTTCGAACCGGCCATGCTGCCCGCCAATGCACGCCATGCCCATCTCGAGATGGGCGACATCCCGATGGTGGACAAGGGCGCCTACGCCATGCTGGGCAGCGACGACTTCTTCCTCCGTCTGCTGACTTCGGGCGCCGAGCAGCGCCTGATCAACGACTATGTCGGCTGGACCCTGGATGCCAGCCAGGCCATGGCGATCAAGGTGGTGAATCCGGGCGGCATTTCCGCGTTCAAGTTCAATGCCCGCAACCTGGATCTGGACGAGGCCCATCCCCATTACGGCGTCACGCCCCGGCGCGTGATCCAGGTGCTGGCCCGGGCCGTGCACGAACTCGGCCTGGCCCATCCGCTGCATGTGCATGCCAGCAACCTGGGCATACCCGGCAACGCCGACACCACGCTCGCCACCATGGCCGCCGCGGAAGGGCTGCCCATCCACCTGACCCACATCCAGTTCCACAGCTACGGCAAGGAGGGCGAGCGCGCCTTTTCCTCGGAGGCGGAACGCATCGCCGATGCCATCAACCGCATGGCCAACGTGTCGGCGGACGTCGGCCAGATCCTGTTCGGCCAGACCGTGACCGCCTCGGGCGACACCATGGCCCAGCACCGCAACCATCGCCACGCCAGTCCGGACAAGTGGGTGGTGATGGACATCGAGTGCGATGCCGGCTGCGGCGTGGTGCCGTTCAGGTACAAGGACAAGAATTTCGTCAACGCGCTGCAATGGGCGATAGGCCTGGAACTGTTCCTGCGCGTCACCGATCCATGGCGCATCTTCCTCACCACCGACCACCCCAACGGCGCCCCCTTCACCAGCTATCCGCACCTGATCCGCTTGCTCATGGACCGGAGTTTCCGCAACTCGAAACTGGACGAAATCAATGCCGAAGCCGCCGCCCACAGCCAGTTGCGCGGTCTTGACCGCGAGTACAGCCTGTACGAGATCGCCATCATGACCCGCGCCGCGCCGGCCCGCTCCCTGGGGCTGAGCGATCGCGGCCACCTCGGCGAGGGCGCCGCCGCCGACATCGTGGTGTATCGCGATCTCGCCGACCGCGAGGCGATGTTCGAAAAACCCGAGTACGTGTTCAAGGACGGCCGCCTGATCGTGCGCGACGGCAAGGTGGTGAACGTGGTCAATGGCGCCCTGCACACCGCGAAGCCCGAGTACGACAAGGGCATCGAGAAGCCCCTTAAGGAGTATTTCGACCGCTACATGACGGTGAAGATGGAGCACATCAAGGTGAGCGACGAGGAGATCTGCGCCTGCGGCGCCAGCAAGCTCATTCCCCATCAGTGCAAGAGGCGGGCGGCATGATCGTCAACGGCATCCTGGTCGACGATACCTACGCCGAGGCCTTCGCCATGAAGGCCACCCGCATCATCATCACCGCGGATTCCCTGACCTGGGCGAAACACGCCGCCAACGCGGCCTTCGGCTTCGCCACTTCGGTCATCGCCTGCGGCTGCGAGGCCGGCATCGAACAGGAACTGGCCCCGGAGGCTACGCCGGACGGCCGCCCCGGCGTGGCCGGCCTGCTGTTCGCCGTCTCCACCAAGGAGCTGGCCAAGCAGCTGGAGCGGCGGGTCGGCCAGTGCATCCTGACCTGCCCGTCCACGGCCGTGTTCGCCGGCTGCCAGGGGGAGGAGTCCCTGCCCCTGGGCAAAAACCTGCGCTATTTCGGCGACGGCTGGCAGGTCTCCAAGCTCGTGGCGGGCCGGCGTTACTGGCGCATCCCGGTGATGGACGGCGAGTTCCTGGCCGAGGAAAGCACCGGCCTGATGCGTTCGGTGGGCGGCGGCAACTTCCTGGTCCTGGCGCGCTCCCGCGGCCAGGCCCTGGCGGCCTGCGCGGCGGCAGCGGCGGCGATCGCCCGGGTGCCCGGCGCCATCGCCCCCTTTCCCGGCGGCGTGGTGCGCTCCGGCTCCAAGGTCGGCTCCAAATACAAAGCCCTGCCGGCGTCCACCAACGATGCCTATTGCCCCACCCTGCGCGGGGTTGCCAGGACCGCACTGTCGCCGGAGGTGGAGGCGGTGCTTGAGATCGTCATCGACGCGGTCACCGACGCCGACATGCGCGTGGCCATGAGGGCCGGCATGGACGCGGTCCTTGCCGTGGGCGCGGCCGGCGGCATCGTGCGCCTGTCGGCAGGGAATTACGGCGGCAAACTGGGCCAGTTCCATTACCCCCTGCGGGAGATACTGGCATGAGCGCCACGATCCTGACCTTGCGCGCGGGGTCCGCGGGCCGCATCGACATGAGCGGTGTGCTGCCCGAGACCACGGCCGGAAGATCGCCGGCGCAGATCGCCGCCATGACCGTCCGCCTGGATGGCCAAGCGGTGCCGCTGGGCGAGTTGTTCGAAGTGGGGCCGGACGTCGGCGAGGCGTTGCTGATCCGCGCCGAAGCCGCGCGCCTGGATTGCCTGGGCCGGGACATGACCGGCGGCACCCTGCGGGTGCAGGGCCCGGCCGGCCATTATGCTGGCCAGGGCATGCGCGGCGGTGAGCTGGTCATAACCGGCGATGCCGGGGATTTCGCCGCCAGCGGCATGCGCGGCGGTTTGCTGCGCGTCCACGGCAACGCCGGCGACTGGCTCGGCGCCGCCCTGATCGGCGAACGGACTGGCATGGCTGGAGGCGTGGTGGCGGTGGCCGGCGACGTCGGCGCGCGCTTGGGCGACCGCATGCGCCGCGGCCTGGTCCTGGTGCGCGGCCGGGCCGGCAACGCCTGCGGCGCGCGCATGCTGGCGGGCACCCTGGTGGTGGCGGGTGGTTGCGGCGATCTGGCCGGCTTCGCCCTGCGCCGCGGCTCCCTCATCCTGGGCCGGGCGCCGGACCGGCTGCCAGCCACATTCAACGATGCCGGCGTCGCCGACCTGACCTGGCTCGGACTGCTGCAGCGTCATGCCCAGGGCATCCTGCCGGATGTCGTGCCCGGCAGCGGGCGCATGCGGCGCCACATGGGCGACCTGGCGTTCGGCGGCAAGGGCGAAGTACTGGTGCCGGAATGAAGCTGATCCTGATGCGCCACGGCGAATCCGAATACAACCTGCGCGGCCTGTGCAATGCCGATCCTGCCGTACCGGTCGGCCTGACGGCCAGGGGGCGTCAGCAGGCGGAGGTGGCCGCCCGGCGCTGGCGCCACGCGCCGATACGTCGCGTCTACGTTTCCCGCCTGCAGCGCGCACAGGAAACGGCCGCCATCATTTGTGGCGGCCATTGCGCCCACATCCACGTGGATGCCCGGCTGGACGACCGCAGGACCGGATTTGAGGGCGCACCGGTGGAATCGTATCTATGCGCCATGGGCGCGGCGCCGGACCCCTTCTCCTGGAAGGTGGCTGGCGGCGAGTCCTACCGCGAAATGGCGGCACGGGTGGATGCCTTCATCGACGAACTGGCGGGGGTGCGCGAGCCCGTTGCCATGGTGGTGACCCACCATGAAGTGATCCAGGCCGTGGCGGGCCGCTTCATGGGCCTGACCATGGACGCCATGTGGCGGATCGGGGTGGATCATGGCACCAGCCTGGAATTCGACCTGGACTGAAGCCATGTTGCGCTGCGGCCGATTCCGCTTCGACCTGACCCGTCCCCTGGTGATGGGTATCGTCAATGCCACGCCGGATTCCTTTTCCGATGGCGGTCGCCATGCCACTGCCGAGCGCGCCATCGAGCACGGCCTGCGCTTGCGCCAGGAGGGGGCGGACATCCTCGACGTCGGCGGCGAATCCACCCGTCCCGGCGCCACGCCGGTCGGGGAGGATGAGGAACTGGCACGGGTGTTGCCGGTGCTGGCCGGCCTGCATGATTGCGGCGCCGCCCTGTCGATCGACACCATGAAGCCGCGCGTCATGGCGGCCGCCCTGGCGGCCGGAGCGGACATGATCAACGACGTGAACGCCCTGCGTGCCGAGGCCGCCCTGGCGGCCGTGTCAGGCTCGGATTGCGGCATCTGCCTGATGCACATGCAGGGCACGTCGCAGACCATGCAGTTGGCGCCCGACTACGACGACGTGGTGGCCGAGGTTGCCGGCTTCCTGCACGAACGCATGAACGCCTTGCGCCAGGCCGGCATCGCCGGGGAGCGGATACTGATCGACCCCGGTTTCGGCTTCGGCAAGACGCCGGCGCACAACGTGGCGCTGTTCCGCGCGCTGCCCCATTTCGCCAAGCTGGCGCCGGTGCTGGTCGGCATGTCGCGCAAGTCCCTGTTCGGCATACTCACCGGCAGGCCGGTGACGGAGCGGACCATCGCCAGCGTCGCCGCCGCCATGCTGGCGGCCATGCAGGGTGCCGCGATCCTGCGCGTGCACGACGTGGCCGCCACCATCGATGCTCTCAAGGTCCTGGAAACCCTGGGCCATGACCAATGATTTTTTCCGAGAGGAGGATCGACATGCAGATTGCAAGGTTCCTGTTCGCCGCCGGCCTAGTGGTCTCCAACCTGGCGCCGGCCGCCGGCATCAAGGTTGAAAACGCCTGGTTGATGGCCACCCTGCCGGGCCAGAAGGTGGCGGGCGGGTTCATGGATATCACCGCCGAGCAGGACATGGCGCTGGTGGGCGCCAGCAGCCCGGTGGCCCAGGCCGTGGAACTGCATCGCATGCGCATGGCCGACGGCGGCATGGAAGTGCGCGCGTTCAAGTCCCTCCGCCTGCCCAAGGGCAAGACCGTCAACCTGGCGCCCAGCGGCCTGCATGCCATGCTGATCGGACTCAAGGCGCCGATCAAGGCCGGCGATCTGGTGCCCATGTCCCTGGCATTCGACGACGGTCACGGCGGGACCGCCAGCCTGGACGTGACCCTCAAGGCGGCAACGCGGCTCTATTGATATCCGCTGGCGCCGCTGTCTCAGGACGCCGCCGGCATGGGCAGCGGCCAGGCGCCGCGCTCCCGGGGGACCATGCCGCGGCCCAGGTTGCAGAGTGCGAGAAATCCCGTATCCAGCGCGGGAGGGCGCAGGTAGTGAACCTCGGCCTGGTCGTCGAGTCCGGCCAGGAGCAGGTCGGCACGGCCGCGCCCGGGGATGACGCAGTCGGGGTCCACCTCCAGCAATGGCGCCAGGACGAATCGGCGCAAGTGCATACGGGGGTGCGGGAGGGTGAGGTGGTCGGCCTGCATTTCCCGGTGGTCGTACAGCAGCAGGTCCAGGTCCAGGGTGCGCGGACCGTTGACCAGGCTGCGCACGCGGCCGTGCCGGCTCTCCAGCTCCAGCAGTTCGTGCATCAGCGCGTAGGGGGAGAGGCTGGTTTCCAGAAGGGCCACCGCGTTGACGAAATCGGGCTGGTCGGCATGGCCGACCGGCGCGCTGCGGTACAGGGAGGAGGCTTGTACGAGATGGCTGTGGGGCAGTCGGTCCAATTCGGCAAAGACCCGGTTTAGGCGTTCGGCCGGATTGCCCAGGTTGCCCCCGAGGGCGACGTGGGCGCGGCTCACGGATGACCCCGCCGGCCCGCCAGGCGTTCCCGGTGATCGCGCAGGGCCTTGCCGACGATGGGCACGAGTCCCTCGCCATTGCGGTCGTCCAGGTGATCCAGCAGGGCCTGGCGCATGCTGGGCGCCCAGCAGCTGGCCAGGTGCTGGGCGATGCCGATGCTGGCGGCATCGGCGTCGGGGTCGGTCGCGAAAAAGGTGCCAATCTGGTTGGCCATGCTGACCAGTCGCTCGATGTTCATGGCTTTAATCCGAAACGTGTTCAGGGTGGCTGTACAGGGTGTAGCGTCCGGGCCGGACGAATCCGGCCAGACACAGGCCGGTCTCACTGGCCAGACGGATGGCGAAGCCGGTCGGGGCCGAGACTGCCGCCAGCAGGGCGATGCCGCATCCCGCCGCCTTTTGCACCATCTCGAAGCTGGCGCGGCTGGTGACCAGGGCGAAGCCGTCGTCCGGTCGGATGCCCTGGCGGGCCATGGCGCCGAGAAGCTTGTCCAGGGCGTTGTGCCGGCCGACATCCTCGCGCACCGCCAGCAGCTTGCCGGCGCGGTCGGCCCAGGCCGCGGCATGGACGCCGCCAGTGCTGGCATGCAGGGGTTGCATGCCGTCGAGCTGGCTCAGGGCCCGCTGCAGCGCCGTAGCCGGGATCGCGCTGCCGGGGGGCGCGAGCCGTGGCAAGGAGCGGGCGACCTGATCCAGGCTTTCGACCCCGCACAGGCCGCAACCGGTACGTCCGGCCAGGGCACGGCGGCGGGTCTTGAGGGCAGCGAAACGGCGCTGGGCGATGCGCATCTGCACCACCACGCCTTGCGGCCCGGCCTGCAACGCCAACTCGTAGAGTTCCCCGGCCTGCTCCAGGATGCCTTCGCTGAGGCTGAAACCCAGGCCGAAGTCCTCCAGGTCGGCCGGGCTGGCCAGCATCACCGCATGGGCGATGCCGTTGTAGGCCAGGGCCACGGGCACCTCCTCCGGCACCGTGTCCATGTGCGCACCCCCGCTCCCGTGCACGGGGGTCGTCACCAGGGGCGCGGGGAAAATCAAGGCCGACTCGGGCAGGTCAAACTGGCGCATCGGCTGCCTTCGTCCCGCTCCGGTCCTTCAGCAGGGCGGCTTGCTCCGCGCTGAAGCGGGCGTACTGCTGCTGCCATGCCGAGACCTGCTCCACCCTGGAGACCTGCACTGCGGTTACCTTGTATTCGGGGCAGTTGGTTGCCCAGTCCGAGTTTTCCGTGGTCACCACGTTGGCGCCCGAGCCGGGCCAATGGAAGGTGGTATAGACCACGCCTGGCTGCATGCGCTCGCTGATCTTCGCCCGCAGCACGGTTTCGCCGGCGCGGCTTGCCACGCCGACCCGGTCGCCGTCCCGTATGCCGCGGTCCTCGGCGTCCACCGGGTGCAGTTCGAGCAGGTCCTCGGGGTGCCATACGGTGTTGGCCGTGCGCCGGGTCTGGGCGCCCACGTTGTACTGGGACAGGATGCGGCCGGTGGTGAGCAGCAGGGGGAAGCGGCGGTTGACGCGCTCGTCGGTGGCGACGAACTCGGTCAGCATGAAGCGACCCTTGCCGCGCACGAACTCCGTCTCGTGCAGGGTGGGGGTGCCGGACGGATGTGCCTCGTTGCAGGGCCACTGGATGCTGCCCAGTTCTTCCAGCCGAGCATAGCTGACGCCATGGAAGCTGGGCGTGAGCCGGGCGATCTCGGCCATGATCTCGGCCGGGTCGGCATAGTGCATGGGGTAGCCGAGGGCGTTGGCCAGCATCTGGGTCACCTCCCAATCGGCATGGCCGGCCAGGGGGGGCATCACCTTGCGGACGCGGGAAATTCGCCGCTCCGCGTTGGTGAAGGTGCCGTCCTTTTCGAGGAAACTGGCCCCGGGCAGAAATACATGGGCGAACTTGGCGGTTTCGTTCAGGAACAGGTCCTGCACGACCAGGCATTCCAGCGCCTCCATGGCGGCGGTGACGTGCCGGGTGTTGGGGTCCGATTGCGCGATGTCCTCGCCCTGTACATAGAGGCCCTTGAAACTGCCGCCGATGGCGGCGTCGAACATGTTGGGGATGCGGAGCCCGGGTTCGCCGGACAGGGGCACGCCCCAGGCGGCCTCGAACTGCTTGCGGGTGGCTTCGTCGGAGACATGGCGGTAACCGGGCAGTTCGTGCGGGAAGGAGCCCATGTCGCAGGAGCCCTGGACGTTGTTCTGGCCGCGCAACGGGTTCACGCCGACGCCGGGACGGCCGATGTTGCCGGTGGCCATGGCCAGGTTGGCGATGCCCATGACCATGGTGGAGCCCTGGCTGTGCTCGGTTACGCCCAGGCCGTAGTAGATGGCGCCGTTGCCGGCCGTGGCGTAGAGCCTGGCGGCGGCGCGCAGCTCGGTCGCCGCCACGCCGGTCACGGCGGCGGTGGCCTCCGGGCTGTGGCGCGGATCGGCGATGAACGCCCGCCACTTGGCGAAGGGCTCGGCCTCGCAGCGTGCGGCCACGAAGGCCTCGTCCAGCAGGTTCTCGTCGACGATGACATGGGCCAGGGCGTTCACCAGGGCCACGTTGGTGCCCGGCCTGAGTTTCAGGTGCTGGCTGGCGCGGACGTGGGGCGTGTCTACCAGGTCGATGGCGCGGGGATCGACGACGATCAGCTTGGCCCCCTGGCGCAGACGTTGTTTCAGGCGGGAGCCGAATACCGGATGGCCGTCGGTAGGATTGGCGCCGATGACCAGGACCACGTCGGCCTGCATGACCGAATCGAAATCCTGGGTGCCGGCGGATTCCCCCAGGGTCTGTTTCAGGCCGTAGCCGGTGGGGGAGTGGCAGACCCGCGCGCAGGTATCGACATTGTTCACCCCGAAGGCCGCGCGGGTCAGTTTCTGCACCAGGTAGGTTTCCTCGTTGGTGCAGCGGGATGAGGTGATGGAACCGACGGATTCGGCGCCATATTTTTCCTGCAGGCGGCGGAATTCGGCGGCGGCATGGTTGATGGCGGCCTCCCAGCTGACGGCCTGCCATGGCTCGTGGATGGAACTGCGGATCATGGGGGTGGTGATGCGATCGGCATGGGTGGCATAGCCCCAGGCGAAACGTCCCTTGACGCAGGCATGGCCGCGGTTGGCGCCACCGGCCGGATTCGGCACCATGCGGATCACCCTGTCGCCCTGCAATTCGGCGTCCAGGGCGCAGCCGACACCGCAGTAGGCGCAGGTGGTGGTGACGCTGCGCCGGGGTTGGCCCAGTTCGATGACCGATTTCTCCATCAGGGCGGCGGTCGGGCAGACGGCCACGCAGGCGCCGCAGGAGACGCATTCGGAGGCCAGGAAGTCGTCGCCACCGGCGGCGGCGATGCGGGTGTCGAAGCCCCGCTCGGTGGTGGTCAGGGCGAAGCTGCCCTGGATGTCGCTGCAGGCGCGCACGCAGCGGGAGCAGACGATGCACTTGGCCGGGTCGTAGGCGAAATAGGGGTTGGAGGTGTCCGCGGCTTCAGTCAGATGGTTGGCGCCGTCGGCAAAACGCACCTCGCGCAGACCGACCCGGCCGGCCATATCCTGCAACTCGCAGTTGCCGTTGGCGGCACAGGTGAGGCAGTCCAGCGGGTGGTCGGAGATGTACAGTTCCATGACGCCCCGGCGCAGACGGAACAGGGCATCGCTTTGGGTCGCCACCTGCATGCCCTCCTCCACCAGGGTGGTGCACGAGGCCGGGTAGCCGCGCCGGCCCTTCACCTCGACCACGCACAGGCGGCAGGAGCCGAAGGCTTCCAGTTGCTCGGTGGCGCACAGCCTGGGGATGTCGACGCCAGCCTCGGCCGCGGCATGCATGACGGAGGTGCCGGCCGGCACGGTGACGGTCATGCCGTCGATGCTCAGGGTGACTTGCCGGCTGGAAACCCGTGCCGGGGTGCCGCGGTCGTGATGGCTATGCATGCTCATGCCGTTTTCTCCACGGGCCTGGGCGCCAGGCCGAAGTCTTCCGGATAGTTGTCGAGGGCAGACAGGACCGGGTAGGGGGTCATGCCGCCCATGGCGCACAGCGAGCCCTCCAGCATGGTCTGGCAGAGGTCGCGCAACAGGGTGTCGTCGTTGCTCCGCTGCGGGCGCCGGGCCAGCATGGCGTCCAGCAATTCCACGCCGCGCACCGAGCCGATGCGGCAGGGCGTGCATTTGCCGCAGGATTCCTGGGCACAGAAGGCCATGGCGTAGCGGGCCATCCCGGCCATGTCCACCGTATCGTCGAAGGCGACGATGCCGCCATGGCCGACCGTGGCCCCGACGGCGGCAAAGGCTTCGTAATCCAGAGGCAGGTCGAAGCGGGACTCGGGCAGGTAGGCGCCCAGTGGTCCGCCCACCTGTACTGCGCGGATGGGCCGGCCGCTGGCCGAGCCGCCGCCGTAGTCATGCAGGAGTTCCCTCAGGCTGACGCCGAACGGGGCCTCCACCAAGCCAGGCCGCTTCAGGTTGCCGGCCAGTTGGAACGGCAGGGTGCCCCTGGAGCGACCGCAGCCGTAGGCCGCGTAGGCCGCACCGCCATGGGCCAGAATCCAGGGCACGCTGGCCAGGGTGATGACATTGTTCACCACCGTGGGTTGCCCGAACAGGCCCTGCAACGCCGGCAGGGGCGGTTTGGCGCGCACCAGACCGCGCTTGCCCTCGATGCTTTCCAGCAGGGCGGTTTCCTCGCCGCATACGTAGGCGCCGGCGCCCTTGAACAGATGCAGATCGAAGCGGCGACCGCTGCCCAGCACGTTATCGCCCAGCAGCCCCTCCCGGGTGGCCCCGGCAATGGCCGCCTGCAAGATTTTCCAGGCATCCGGGTATTCGGAACGCAGATAGATGTAGCCGGTGTCGGCGCCCACGGCCAGGCCGCAGATGAGCATGCCTTCGATCAGGCTGTAGGGGTCGCCTTCCATCAGCATGCGGTCGGAGAAGGTGCCGGAGTCGCCTTCATCCGCGTTGCAGACGACGTATTTTCGGTCGCTGCCGGCATTCAGCACGGTGCGCCACTTGATCCCGGTGGGAAACCCCGCACCGCCGCGGCCGCGCAGGCCGGCGCTGTCGATGGTGTCGATGATGGCCTCCGGGGCCATGGCCAGGGCCTTGTGCAGGCCCGTCAGGCCGCCGTTGCTGCGGTAGGCCTCCAGTGATACCGGGTCGTCAAGCCCGAGGCGGGCAAAGACCAGGCGCGTCTGCCGCGCCAGTTGCGGGATGCTGTCGGTGGGGCCCAGGCACAGCGGATGCGTTCCGCCAGTCAGCCAGCCGGCTGCAAACAGGTCGGGCACATCCTCCGGTGCGACCGGCCCGTAGGCGATGCGGGTGCCGTTCGCTGCCACTTCGATCATGGGTTCGAGCCAGAAGAGACCGCGCGAGCCGTTCCGCACGATGGCCACTTCCTGGCCCAGGCGGCGGGCTTCCGCCGCCACGGCTTCAGCGGTCAGGTCGGCGCCGACGGAAACGGCGGCCGCATCGCCGGGGATATATAGGCGGGCGGTCATGATTGATCGATCTCGTCCAGCAGGGTATCGAGCCGTTCCGCGCTGACCCGGCCTAGCAGCTTGCCATTCACCATCATGGCCGGAGAGCAGGCGCAGTTGCCCAGGCAATAGGCGGCTTCCAGGGTGTAGGCGCCGTCCCGGGTGGTTTCTCCGAAGGCGATGCCAAGTCGCTGGCTGGCATGTCCGGCCAGCGCGTCCGCGCCCATCGCCTGGCACGATTCGGCGCGGCAGATCAGGAGCTGGCTGCGTCCCGGTGGGGTGCGCCGGAAGTCGTGATAGAAGCCGATCACGCCGATGATGTCCGCCTGCGACAGGTTGTGGATCTTGGCCAGTTGGGCGATGGCATGGTCCGGGATGTAGCCATGCTCCTCTTGCAGCCGGTGCAGGGCCGGCAGCAACCCGGATGGGTCGGCGCCAGGATGTGTCTGTTCGGGCATGAAAATAATGTTTTGATAAGGAGATGCCAGTTGCAGCAAGTCGCATGCCAGCGTGATTCCGGCCCGGGCGTAAGCGTATTTGTACTTATAAATCAATGCTTTGATCAAGCCTTGTCGGCGACTGTCCGGCTTTCGACAGGCTGCCGGCGTGACAGTCTGTCACCCTGTTCGGGTGGACGATCGGGACCAAGGACTGCGACAAAATGTCACGCCTGAAAAATCAGTCTGTCACGAGAAGGGGGAGTGCGTTTTTTGGTGAAATACCGTATGTCATTGATATGTAACTATTAATTGTGTTGGCACGGTTGCTGCTGTAGTCCCCGGGTAGCTTTGCGCTGCCGGCGTCGTTTAGGAGCCCCGCTTGCGTGGCTGCTGTGCGCTTGATTCTGTGGATGACTCAGGAGACTAATATGACTAAATGCAATAAACGCAATTCCATCAAGACCCTGGCGGCGGCAATTTCCGCCGCGGTGGCTTTGGCCGTGACGGCCCTTCCTGCCACCAGTATTGCCGACGAAACCAGTTGTTCCCCCTTCACCCCCCTCATCAAGGGACAGGAAGACTTCGTCTATGTCTGGACCCTGGGCGTGGAAGGGCTTGGCGACGGTTCCGACAAGTTGGTGACCGTGGATGTGAACCCCAAGTCGAAGAATTACGGCAAGGTCATCAACAGCCTGTCGGTAGGCGGCCGCAACGAAGCACACCACATCGGCCTGTCCGATGATCGTCGCTACGTCTGGGGTGGCGGTCTGGACAGCAGTCATATCTTCATCTTTGATGTCGCCACCGACCCGGCCAAGCCGAAACTGGTCAAGGTCATCAAGGACTTCGTAGAGAAATCCGGCGGTATCGTCGGTCCCCATACCTTTTACGCCGCCCCCGGCCGCATGATCATCACCGGCCTGTCCAACAACCAGGACCACGGCGGTGTGACGGCCCATGTCATCTACAACAACAAGGGCGACTACATCAAGACCGTGCAAGTCCCCACCGGCGAGGTCGGCGGGGCGATGGGCGATGGCTACAACTATGACGTCGCCATCAACCCGCGCAAGAACGCGATGCTGTCCACGTCGTTCACCGGCTGGAACAATTACATGATGGACCTGGGCAAGATGGTGAAGGATCCGGAGGCGATGAAGCACTTCGGCAACACCTCCGTCATGTGGGACTTCAAGACCATGAAGCCCATCAAGGTGTTCAGTACCCCGGGCGCGCCCCTGGAGGCGCGCTGGAACTGGGGCAAGGGGGACGACTTCGCTGTGACCACCACGGCGCTGACCTCCAACATCTGGGTGTTCAAGCAGGATGACAAGAAGGAATGGCAGGCCCATAACGTGGGGACCATCGGCAATCCGGCCGATATCCCGCTGCCGGTCGATATCTCCATGGCCGCGGACGGCAAGGCCATGTGGATCAATACCTTCATGGATGGAACCACGCGCTTCTGGGACTTTTCCAACCCGATGAAGCCGAAGGAAGTCTATACGAAGAAGATCGGCTCCCAGGTCAATATGGTGTCCCAAAGCTATGACGGCAAGCGCGTCTACTACACCTCTTCGCTGCTCGGCAACTGGGACAAGAAGGGCAAGGACGACGAGCAGTTCCTGAAGATGTACAACTGGGACGGCAAGGACCTGAAGCTCGGCTTCGAGATCGATTTCTACAAGGAAAAGCTCGGTCGCGCCCACCATATGAAGTTCCAGGCTCGCAACATGAATACGCTGCGGCCGCTACATGCTGAAGCGGACAGGCTGGACAGCGTGCGTCTGGCTAGCACCGAAACGCCTGCCAAGTAATCTGATGGTCCTTCCTCGCAACGGCCTCTTGAAGGCTTTACACCTCCCCTTCTGGGGGGGTGTTTTTTTTCTCCTGCTGCAGTCTTTCGGGATTCACTGGGCCCATGCCGCGTCACCCGACAACAGCCTGAAAGCAATCGAAACCGCCGATACGGTCGTGCCGGATTATGTGCCGCCCAGACCGGGCAGCTATGAGCTCATGCGGATCATGACGGCTGCCGATGGCGAGGTGCTGGATGTGGATGGCAAGCCGAGGCACCTGTCCGAATTCACGGGCGGCAAGGTGACACTGCTGTCATTCATCTATTCCACCTGTGCCGATCCCAACGGCTGCCCCTATGCCTACCAGGTTTTCCATAACCTGAAAAACCGCCTGGCAAAAGAGCCCAGACTGCATGGCAAGGTGCGCCTGGTAAGCCTCTCTTTCGATCCGAAACGGGATACCCCCGAGATGCTGAGGCTGTATGCCGGCGACAACGCGCTGCCCAATCAGCCCGTACAATGGGATTTTCTGACCACGGCCTCCTACAAGGAATTGATGCCCATCCTGGACAGTTTTGGCCAGGATGTTTTTATCGAACTGGACCCGGTCACGCAACAGCCTTTGGGTACCCTGAACCATGTGCTCAAGGTCTTCCTCATCGATCGTGAGCGCGTGGTGCGCGAGATCTATACAACCGTCTATCTCCAGCCCGATGTGACCTACAACGACATTCTCACCCTCCTGATCGAACAGGGAATCGAACTGCCATGATCTTTTCCCGGGCCTTGTTCTGGCTGCCCATCGGCGTTTTCTATGCCTCATGGGCTTTTGCCCTGGGTACGCCGGTCAACCTCGAGGTGCCCCTGGGATTGCCGCCTCTGACGGTGCCTGCGGTCAACCCCCTGACCAAGGAGAAGATCGACCTGGGCCGCCGTTTGTTCATGGACCGGCGTCTGTCCCACAACAACACCATGTCCTGCGCGATGTGCCATGTGCCCGAGCAGGGCTTCACCTCCCATGAACTGGGTACGGCCATCGGACTGGAAGGTCGCAGCCTGCGGCGCAACTCCCCGACGATTTACAACGTGGGCTACCAACGCTCCCTGTTCCACGAAGGGCGCGAGCCGCATCTGGAAGACCAGGTCTGGGGACCCTTGCTGACCAAGGTGGAAATGGACATGCCGTCGATCGGCTATGTGGTCGAGAAGGTACGGCAATTGAAGGAGTACGAAGGTCTGTTCGAAGCCGCTTTCGGCGGGCCGGTCAACGCCGAGCGCATCGGCCAGGCCCTGGCCAGTTGGGAGCGCACCATGATTTCCGGCAACTCCCGATTCGACCGCTGGTTCTACGGCGGCCAGAGGGATGTGCTGAATGCGGAAGAGCAATTGGGTTTTCAGGTCTTCACTGGCAAGGGGCACTGTTCCACCTGCCACCTGATCGGGGAGAAATCCGCCTTGTTCACCGATCATAAATTCCACAACACCGGATTGGGCTGGGAACGCACCATGTTCCCCGAGCGCAACAACTACCGGGTACAACTCGCCCCCGGCATCTTCGTCCAGGTGATGGGCTCACTCCTGAAGTCATTCGAGCCGCCCCAGGCCGACGTCGGGCGCTATGAGGTCACCATCGATACCAAGGACCGCTGGGCCTACAAGACCCCCGTCCTGCGCAACGTGGCGGTCACCCAGCCTTATATGCACGACGGCTCCCTGTCGACGCTGGAGGATGTCGTCGAGTTCTACGACAAGGGCGGTATCGACAACGACAACAAGTCGCCACTGCTGCAACCGCTCAAGCTGAGCAGCGCGGAAAAAGCCGCGCTGGTGGCCTTCATGAAGACCCTGACCGGGGATAACCTGGCGGCGTTGACGCACGACGCGCGGATGGCACCGGCTTCGCCGCCCAGTCTGGAGCAAGACCCCTCCGACGCCTATATGGATGCCATCGCCGTCTATCCCTGAGCGATGCGAAAGATGCAGCAAGCTGCGCCGAAACCGAAAGGAGTTTCCTTGAGCGACATCGTTTTCAAAACCGGCGAGGCCACCGTGCTCGCCGCGGAAGGCCAGTACACCGACGCCATGCCGGAAATCCTGATCGGCCGGGTCGACGGCCCGGTCGGCCATGCCTTTGCCAGCATGATGGGCCAGAGCGCGGGCCATACCCGGATGTTTGCGATCCGTGCCTGCAACCAGCAAGTGCGTCCCGCGACCCTGATGGTGCCCAAGGTCACCATGAAGAGCATGGCCTACGTGGAACTGTTCGGCGGCACGGTGCAAGCCGCGACAGCAGACGCCGTGCTGGACAGCGTCATCGAAGGCGTCCTGCCCCGGGATCAGGTCAACGAACTGTGCATCGTCAGCCTGGTGTGGATCGATCCACGCTGCGCTACGGATGGCAACCTTGATCACCAGGACCTCTATCGCACCAATTACGAGGCGACCAAGCTGGCGATCCGGCGCGCCCTCAACGATGAACCCTCCATCGACGAACTGATCGCCAACCGGCATGTCATCAGGCACGACCTGTTCGTGCCTGATACCTGAGCAGGCAGGGCTGCGCCGCCGGGCATAATGCATGCCCCTGTCCGAGATGTTTTCCGATGAAGAATGAAGATGCCCCCCAGGAAAGCCTGGATCCGCAGGATTGGGAGGCCATGCTCGCCCTGGCCCATCGCATGGTGGACGATAGTTTTGCCCGGCTTCGCGGCGTGGCGGAGCAGCCGGTGTGGCGCGCGCCGCCCCCGGACCTGACGGACCGTTTCACGCTGTCCGCACCTCGCTTGCCCCAGGCGCCGGAAGCCGTGTACCGGGAGTTTTGCCAGTACATCCAGCCCTATCCCATGGGCAATACGCATCCCCGGTTCTGGGCCTGGTTCATGGGCAACGGCACGCCTTTCGCCGCGCTGGCGGATTTCCTTGCCTCGGTCATGAACACGAACCTGGGCGGCGGCAACCATGCTGCGCCCCTGGTGGAGCGGCAGGTCATCGATTGGGTGAAAGAGATGCTCGGTTTTCCTGCCGGGGCGAGCGGTTTGCTCGTAAGTGGCGCCTCCATGGCCAATTTCATCGGTCTGGCTGTGGCCCGGCACGTCAAGGCGGGATTCGACGTGCGTGCTCAGGGCATGGCCGCGGCAAGCCGGCCGATGGTCGTCTATGCCTCCGCCGAGGCGCACGGCAGCAATCAGAAGGCGGCGGAAATGCTCGGCTTCGGCAGCCGGCATTTCCGCCGGATTGCGGTTCGCGAAGACTACGCGATCGATGTGGACGCCCTGGCCGCTGCCATCGCCGCCGACCGTGCGGCCGGGCGGCAACCGGTCTGCGTCATCGGCAGTGCCGGTACGATCAACACCGGCGCGATAGACGACCTGGACGCCTTGGCCGATCTTTGTCGGGACGAGGCGATCTGGTTTCATGTCGACGGTGCCATCGGCGCCGTGGCCGTGCTGGCGGAGTCGGCGCGGGCCCGACTGGCCGGGTTGGAACGGGCCGACTCGATCGCCCTGGATTTGCATAAATGGATGCACATGCCGTTCGAGGTGGGCTGCATCCTGATCCGGGACCAGGCCAGCCATCGCCGGGCCTTCGAACTGGCTGTGGACTACCTGGAAACCCGGGAACGGGGCCTGGCCGCGGCGCAGCCATGGTTCATGGAGTACGGTCTGCAGACTTCGCGTCAGTTCCGTGCCCTGAAGGTATGGATGTCGTTCAAGGAGCATGGCCTGGACCGCTACGGCCGTCTCATCGAGCGCAACATTGCCCAGGCCCGCTATCTGTGCAGTCTGGTAGAGGCCTCGCCAGCACTTGAATTGATGGCGCCGGTGAGCCTGGATATCGTCTGCTTTCGCTATAACCCGGGCGGCATGGACGGCGTCGAGCTGGATCAGGTCAATCTGGAGATCATGATGCGCCTGCAGGAGGAGGGTGTCGCCGCCCTCTCGGACACCTCCCTGAAGGGCATGCGCTGCCTTCGGGTGGCCATCGCCAACCACCGCAGCCGCCGGGAGGATTTCGACTTGCTGGTAGCGGCGATACTGCAATGGGGGCAGACCTTGCGCACGGACTAGCGGGCAAGGGGCCAGGGAAGGCTTGACAGTGGCATGGCCAGGCAATAAATTAGAACGATCGTTCTAGTCGGGCCTCTCGCATGAGTCATGTGCTTTCACCGCGTCCGGATACCCGTTTCCTGGTCCTGGACACGGCGCTGACATTGTTCACCGAACGTGGTTTTTTCAGCACGTCGGTGCACGATATCAGTCGCGAGGCAGGGGTGAGCATCGGTTCCATCTACCATCACTTCGGCGACAAGGAAGGCGTCGCAAGCGCGCTGTACGAGCAACTCGGAGCGCGCATGGAGGGGCTCATCAGCGAGATCCGGCGTCGTCACACTACTGCCCATGACCAGGCGATGGAACTGGTCTCCCGATTGTTCCAGCTGACCGAGTCCGAGCCTCGTGCCATGGAATTCATGCTCTACGCCAAGCATCGTGAGTTCCTCCCCCGCCAGGGGCCGGTCTGCTCCTCGCGTCCGTTCGTGTTGATGCGGGAAATCGTCAGCATGGGCATGGAACGTGGCGAGATCCGTCCGATGGACACGCTGATCGCTTCCGCGAGCTTGTTCGGCGGCCCATTGCGTATGATCACCGGTCGTCTGGACGGCCTGGTGGACAAGCCTTTGCCGGAATGTCTCGACGCAGTCTGGGCATGTGCCTGGCGCGCCGTCGCAATGGCGGCGCCGGCGCCATGAAGGTCACGGTCCGGGCGATCCGTGACTGGAACTTACGTTCTAATCCCCTGGGTTTCAGGACATTTTTTACGAATCTGTTGTTCCGCATTCATTGATTAGGAGCCCCTTCGTGCGACATGACGTCACGCCACTTGTCGAAAGGTATTGTTTCGGTTGTGTGCTCTACCCGCCCAACCTGCCTCCCTACGCCTATTCAGAGGAAGACTGGGCCTTGCTGCAAGGCATGGCTTGCTCTTTGGAACACAAGCCGGGCATGCCGGACTGCCTGGTGAGCCGCAAGACCAGTTGCAGTCTGGTGGAATTGGCGCCATCCCCCTGCACCTGCTAAGCGTCGCCACGGTTGCAACCAGGGCCTCGCCCCGGCGGGACCCTGCCGCATTGCTTGGAGTGATTCGGCCGTGGCGAAGAAAGACGTACCCAAGCGGATGCCTGACAGCCTGCCAGGCGATTGGCGGTTGGCCGTCACGCCAGGCAAACCCCGGCTAAAACGGTAGAGCATGTCCGGGTTTCAGGCCGCGACTGGCATGATGCTGTCGGCCACCTGATGGGCCAGCCAGGGTGCGGTCGAGTATTTTCCCGTGTCGATGGATAGGTAGGCGCCCAGCCGCGCGATGCCGTAGTCCGAGCGGCGGTGCAGGGTCGAATTCGGATCGGACAGGGCGCCTCGTCCGGCTGCGTATACCCAGCCGCCCGCCACGGTCATCTGTTCGATGCCTGCCCTGATACGGGCCGTTTCCGGCAGCAGGGCTTCCAGGCTGTCCAGGACCGAGTGGCTGATTTCCCGTGTCCGGTCTGGGCTCAATGCTGTGAGGGCGGGCGGGGAAATGGCGTTGCTGTCGGCGATCAAGCCCTTGGGATACCAGGAGAGGTAGAAATCCCGGCTGTTGTAATTCTTGATGTCGCCGAACGGGCCGGTGGTGATGATGGCGCTCGGCACTTCGAGCGGTCGGTCGGTGCGGATGAAGAGCGCCAGCCGGTAGCGATTGGACCAGTTTCCTTCCGGCTTCAGGCCGGCGGTGAGGTCGACGGCCAGGCGGCCTTCCCAGAGCGAATTGATGATGAAATCGTAAGGGCCGTGGCGACCGTCCTCGGTCTCGACAAACCAGCGGCCGTCGGTTTCCTGTGCGCTTTGCGGCCGGACCGACGTCACCCGTGTGGCCATCTGCTGCGCGATCCCCGTTTCCGCCGACAGGGCGGCAACGAAGCGGTCCGCAACCCACCCGGTGGCCACGGAACGCTCCGGAACGCGATAGCCGGCGACGATGTCGGGCGAGCCGGTGATGGCGCCGAGTTCGCGGGCCGTCATTCTTTCCGTTCGGCAGGCGGAGACGTCGACCAGATAGCGTCGGGCATCCGGATGCTGTCGTATCAGGTCGCTGGCCTGGCGAAAATAATCCTGCATGGCCTCCGGCGCCACGACCGATTCGCGGTGGCACAGGTAGATGTCGTCGCCGGTCGTGGTGGCCGGGTCGAGCGAGCAGCCGATCAACTGTTCGGTCAGCCGCTTGAATGCCAGGCCGCCGGGCAGGATGTGCCGGATCGTTCCCAACGATCGATCGGCGTTGTACAGGAAACCGAGGTGGATCTTGCCTTCGTTCCACCGGCTGGCGGCCGAGAACGGTTGCGCGGCCGCGTCGAACAGCGTCACCGAGGCGCCCCGGCGTGCCAGCAGCAGCGCACTCGAACTGCCCATGATTCCGGCGCCGAGGATGGCGATGCGTGGCGCTCGGGTCATCGCGGCGCGCTGCCCTGCCTGGTCGGCTGGCTGCTTTCAGGTCCAGTGGTCAAGGTACGAGTCCGGATCATAGGGCTCACTGGCGAAGACCAGCAGGCTGGTGCCTTCGGCCAGGTAGCGTTGCTGGCACCATACGCCCGCTTCGAGCACGAGCGCGAAGGAGGATGGCTCCAGGATGAACGCGGCCTCTTCCTGTCGGTAGCGCATCAGGATTTCGATACGCCCTTGCAGGCATACCAGCATCTGCATCCCGGATCGATGGGCGTGGCCGCCACGGCCAACGCCAGCCGGCACGCTGCTGACGGTGAATGCGCGGCACGGCAGGAAGGGCATCTGATCGAACTGGAAAGGCAGCAGGACGCCACGATGATCGGCATGCGATGGATACGCAATCAGCCTGGCGCGGCCGCCAAAATATTCGGTTTCGCTGTCCGGTCTGCTTACCACCGATGAAAGAGCCGATTCATTATCGAGGGCGCGCGTGGCTGCATCCTGGCTTTGGCCTTGACCATCCACCGGGTCAGCGGTGCCGCCAGCATGAGTTTCTCGTCGCTCGACAAGTCCGAATTCCACAATTCCCGCAGGCAGGCTGCGGAGGCCTCGTAATACTGTTTTTTTGAAAATGCCCAGCTTCTGGAAAGACTGCCCGGTTTCCAGAATTTGTCGCACAGTATCTCGGGGACGCGGGCAAACTCGCCCAGCAGGCTCATGTGAAACAGCCAGGGCCAGTCCACCGAAAACTCGCCTGCATCATGCGTTTTGATGCCATGAATCCGGCGTGCTTCCTGCAACCGGAACAGGCCGCGATTCGGTACCCACCACATGTCGGGCCGTTCCAGCATCTTCAGGCCACGCTGTGCCCTGTCGGTCATGCCATCCAGCCCGGTGTAGATGCAATTCTGACGGGTACCGTCGACGGCCGTCAGCAAGAGGTCGGAGTAGCTCAGCACGACCTCGGGCCGGGTGTCCAGCACCGCGCACAACTTCTCGATATAACTGGGCGCCAGGATGTCATCGTGAAATGCAAACAACACGTACTCGGCATCGGCCTGGTCGAGCAGAAAGTTGCAGTTGCCCGCATAGCCCAGGCGCTGTTCCTGCTGGATGACCCGGAAGCGGGGATCGCGCGCGCAATGCTTCATGCAGATCGCATGGGTGTCGTCGTCGCAGCGATCGACCGAGATGATCACCGTGAAGTCACTGAATGTTTGCGCCGACAGCGAATCCAGGGTGGGCTGAATGAATTCGCTCGCCTGATGGGCGGGCAGCAGTGCGGTCACTCTGTTATGCAAATTCATGGGCGAATCCATGACCGTTGGAATAAACGGGTGTTTTGCGGAGAGGATCAGGAAATCTGGTCGGGGTGAGAGGATTCGAACCTCCGGCCTCCACGTCCCGAACGTGGCGCTCTACCAGGCTAAGCTACACCCCGAATTGATCTTTAGCGGTCGCGCTCGACCGCAAAGGCCGGCAATTCTAGCAAAGCCTTCTTGTAAATACCATCCGGCAGGCAGGTTAATTCTGCAATTGCCAGTTCGGCCTCGCGGCGGGCGCAGTCGCGGGTGTAGTCCAGGGCGCCGGTGGCCTGGACCGCAGTCATGATGGCGTCGAACTGCTCGACGCTGCCGTTGCTGATGGCGTCGCGCACGCAGGCGGCCTGTTCCGGGCTACCGGTACGCATGACGTGCAGCAGCGGCAGGGTGGGCTTGCCCTCGGCGAGGTCGTCGCCGACGTTCTTGCCGGTCTGCTCGGCGTTGCCGGAATAGTCGAGCACGTCGTCGATCAACTGGAAGGCAGTGCCCAGGTGCATGCCGTAGCGGCCAAGGGCGGCTTCCACCTCGGCATCGGCGCCGCTGACGATGGCACCCAGGCGGCCGGAGGCCTCGAACAGCTTGGCGGTCTTGTAGCGGATGACCTGGAGGTAGGCGTCGATCTCGATGTCGGGGTCGTGGCAGTTCATCAACTGCAGGACCTCGCCCTCGGCGATGACGTTGGTGGCGTCGGAGAGGACTTCCATGACGTGCATGTCGTGCACCGAGACCATCATCTGGAAGGCGCGCGAGTAGAGGAAATCGCCCACCAGCACGCTGGCGGCGTTGCCGAACTCGGCGTTGGCGGTGGCGCGGCCGCGGCGCAGGGCGGATTCGTCGACCACGTCGTCGTGCAGCAGGGTGGCGGTGTGGATGAACTCGACCACCGCCGCCATTTCATGATGGTGCCCACCCTGATAGCCGAGCGCCTTGGCGCACAGCACGACCATGGCCGGGCGCAGGCGCTTGCCGCCGGCGGCGATGATGTATTCGGCAACCTGGCTGACCAGCACGACCTCGGAATGCAGACGGACGCGGATGACCCGATCCACTTCGGCCATGTCGTCGCGCAGCAGATCGGTCAGGAAAGTGTTCGTCAAAGGGTGGGGCGAAAGTGAGTTTGTATGGTGCCGGCAAGAGGAGTCGAACCCCCGACCTTCGCATTACGAATGCGCTGCTCTACCAACTGAGCTATGCCGGCGCGGCGCGGATTATATCAGGCCAGCCATAGCTGCGGGGATCGAGTTTCGGCGCGCGGTCTTCGATCAGGTCGGCCAGATGTTCGGCGCTGGCCGGGGCCAGGGTGACGCCGTAGCGGAACTGCCCGGCGCTGACGTACAGGTTGGCCAGTTCCGGATGCCGGTCGATGATCGGCACGTTGCCGGGCGAGCCGGGGCGCAGGCCGGCCCAATGGCGGATCGGGCCTTGCGCGGCGACATCGGGCAGGATCTCGGCGACGAAGGCGGCCAGTTCGGCGCCGGCGGTCTCGGTGGTGGTCTTGTCGAAGCCGACTTCCTCCAGGGTGCTGCCGGCCAGGATGTGGCCGTCCAGTCTTGGCACCAGGTAGTGGCCGCCCTGGTAGACTACGCAGGGCAGGCGGCCGGGCGCGGCCCGGTAGAGCAGCATCTGGCCGCGCACCGGGTAGACCGGCAGCCCGGCGGCGCGGGGGCCGAGCAGTTCGGCGCTCCAGGCGCCGGCGGCAACGACGTAACGGTCAGCCTGCCAGCGGCGGCCGTCGGCGAATGCCGCCGTGACCTGCCCGGCCGCGCCTTCCAGGGTGACCGAGCCGACCCGGTCGTGGATCGCGACGCCGGTCTGGCGCAGGGCCTCCAGCAGGGCCTGCAGCAGGCGCGGGTTGCGCACCTGGGCCACCTCCGGCAGCCAGAGGCCGGCGCCGAATTGCGCCAGTTCAGGCGGCAGTGGGGCGCCCGGCGCGGCGCGGTCGGCCGCATGGGGCGGCCGGATCAGCATGCCGCAACGGCGATATTCCGGGTCGATGGTGGCATGGGCGCGGATGCCGGCGATCCAGTCCGGATACATGGCCTGGCTGTGCTCGGCGATATCGGTCACCTGGACCGGATAGTCCCCGGGCAGGAGCAGGCTGAGGATGCCGGCGCCGGCCCAGGACGATTCCCGGCCGATTTCGTTGCGCTCCAGCACTTCGACCCGGGCGCCGCGCCGGGCCAATGCCCAGGCCGAGGCCAGGCCGGCGATGCCGCCGCCGATGACGATGATGTGAGGGTTCACCTGGATAGGATTCCTTGTCTGGACAGGCCAATCTTATCAAAGCGGTCTGACTGTGCGGCGGCACGAATGACGAAGGTGCCACGCCGACCTCCTTTCAGGGACTGCCGGCCAGGCTGGTCGATGCCCTGTTGCACGGGGTTTTCCCGAGGCGTCAGCGCAGTGTCACCGGGATTTCCTGCTCGCGCTCCGGGGCGAATGGCGAGCCTGGCCTGCGTACCGTGACGCGCACGGTATCTCCCGGCAACTTGTCCAGTATGGCCAGCCGCAGATCGTCGCTGCTGGTCAGCGCTTGCCCTGCAACGGCGATGAGGTAATCGCCGGCCAGGATGCCTGCTGCCCCTGCCGCGCTGTCGGGTTCGAGGCTGTCCACCTTGATCAGGCCATCCTGTTCGCTGAAGGCAACGCCCAGCTTGCCATTTGCCGGCAAGTCCTGAGGGCTGGGGAAGAGCACTACGTCGGCGATATCCGGGCTGAGCATGTCGCCCGGATTGTTGAGTACGATGGCCATGCTGGTCGGCGCCCGGCGGGCGAGGCGCGACGGAATGCCGTCACCGTAGAACAGGTGTCCCATGCCGGCCAGCACCACCATGTGGCGTCCGGGGTGCTGCTTCAGGTAGTCCGCCGCCCGCGCCGCCATGGCTTCGTCCCACAGCAACTGGGCTTCAAGGAAATTATCGAAGTCAAAATTCATCCCTTGCGGGTGTTGGCGAAAGGATTCCTGCACGCGCTGCCGGTAGTTTTCGTTGCCCCGATCGATCTCGGCCGGAATCCATTTGCGCTCGTCGCCCGTGAGGGCAGCCAAGCCCTGCAGTGCCACCTTGTGACTGATCTCCCGGGGAATGTTCAAAGCCAGCACCGGGATGGCATGGTCGCGGGCGAATTGCAGGATGGGACGGTACAAGCGGTAGTCCAGCCGGTTGCCATGAAAATACCCGGCGAGCCGCAACATGGTGGCCTCGTCGCTGCGACTGGCCACATAGTCGTCCAGATGGACCTGGTTCGGCTGGGCGAATAATTCCATGGCGATGACCAGGTCGGGATAGGCCTGATGGATGCGGCGAATGATCTCCAGTTGGGCGAGGTGATGTTCATAGCGATCATGTGTCTCGCCGACGAAGATCACCTGCTTGTCCAGCAGGCCGGGCATCAGGCTATCGAGGGTCGTCCTGGCGTGCAGATCCAGTGCCTGGCAGCAGGCAACGCCGCTTTCGGGCGATTCGGCATGGAGCGTGGTGGCGGCAAAAGGGGTCACGGCAAGGGACAGCAAGAGGGCTGTCGGCAATTTGCGGCCATGCAGCAAGCGTCGCCAAGCGTGGAAGTCATACATGTTTCCGCCTTTATAAACGGGAGATTCCTGACTGTTCAGCATAGGCCAGGCGGCGGCGCTACGGTGCTGGCGACCTGGCCGGCAACATGTTTGCTGCCGAGACCAGGCTTTTCAATCGAAGTGTAACTATATTGATTGAGGATGATGCTTGTGTGGGCGTTGAATCGGTTGATTGAATTCACATGGCGTTACCATAGGAGGATGGGAATCCACCCTGGAACCATAGAACTTACAACGGAGATGAACATGAACGATCTGTCTGGTGAAGTCACAAGTGAACAGTTGGTTGCCGATTTCAAGGTGGTGGTGGCCGACGCGGAAGCGTTGCTGAAAGCGACGGCTGGTCAAGGTGGTGAGAAACTGGCCGAAGTGCGCGCCAAGGCGGAAGAGTCCCTCAGGGTCGCCAAAGCCAGGCTGGCAGATGCCCAGGAGGCGCTGATCATCAAGACCAGGGCGGCCGCCAAGGCGACCGACGCTTATGTCCATGAAAATCCATGGCGTGCCATCGGTGTCGCCGCCGGGGTCGGTCTGGTGATCGGTTTGTTGATCGGTCGCCGCTAGCCGTTCGCCATGTCTGATCAAGCAACCGGGGAGAGCAAGGGGCTGCTGGCGTCGCTGACCGCGCTGGCGGCAACGCTGGTGGCCATGGCGCATACGCGCCTCGATCTGTTGTCGACGGACCTGGAGGAAGAACGGGAGCATTTCATCTCGCAGTTGGCGTTGGCCCTGGTCGCCCTGTTTTGCCTCGGGGTGGGCGTGGTGCTCGGTACGATCCTGCTGGTGGTGGCATTCTGGGACACGCAGCGCCTGCTGGTGCTGGGTGTGCTGACCGGCTTGTTCCTGGCCGTCGGGGTTGCGGCATGGCGGTACTCCCTGCACAAGGCGAGAACCAAGCCAAGATTGTTTGCGGCAAGTCTGACGGAACTGTTGAAGGATCGCGAGCAGCTGGTTTCCCGCTCATGAACAACAAATTGAGCCTCCTCGCCGAACGCCGTGAACAGCTGGTTGCCCAGGCCGCCGCACAGCGCACGGCGCTGGCGCAGAGCATCGAGCCTTGGCGTACGCCCTTGACCTGGGTGGATCTGGGGCTGGATGCGCTGCGGATACTCAAGCGTCGTCCAGTCTGGGTGGTCGGCGGCGTGGCCATGCTTGCGGCGATGCGCCTCAACCGCGTCGGCAAATGGCTGCGGCGCGGCTGGATAACCTGGCAGGTCGTGCAGAAACTGCGCAGCCGGTAAGCGCTACTTCTGCGCCTCTGCCCCGTCGAGCGCGGCAACCGTTTGAAGGTCCGCTGGACAAACGGCAAGTACGAGCGGCGTCTGACCGAGCGATCGTCCCTCGTGGTGGTGGATGGCGCCGCGGCCGGCATCCTCAATCTGGGCGGACGGAGCGGTGATGCGGGTCAGGATGGTTTTGCCATAGATATCCAGCCGCTATCTGCGGACAAACCCGAAGGGGGATGAATGGCTATTCGCTGGGGCAGTTATCCTGTCAAAGGACTCCACGACGAACTGATCCAGGCGCGCAGCAAATCGCGCCCGGCAGCCCACCGGCTCTGTCAGTTCCTGCGCGGCCTGAGCGACCAGGAGATCGAGGAGTACAAGGCGGCGGCCGAGCTCGCCATCAAGTTGATGGGCATCACCTTCACCGTCTACTCCGATCGGGACGGCTCGATCGACCGGTCCTGGCCATTCGACATCATCCCCCGGGTCATCGACCGACGCGAATGGCGGCAGATCGAACGCGGCCTGATTCAGCGGGTCAAGGCCCTCAACCTGTTCATTGCCGACCTCTACGATCAGCAGCGGGTCATCAAGGACGGCGTGTTCCCGGGCGAGCTGCTGGAGGATTCGGTCAACTTCCGCCCCCAGTGCATGGGCGTCAAGCCGCCCCAGGGGGTCTGGGCGCATATCTGCGGCTCGGACCTGGTGCGCGACAGGGATGGCACCGTCTACGTCCTGGAGGACAACCTGCGGGTGCCCTCGGGAGTGTCCTACATGCTGGAGAACCGCCAGGTCATGAAGCGGGTGTTCCCGGACCTGTTCGAGAACGAGAATATCCTGCCGGTGGACGACTACCCCTCCAAGCTGTACGACATGCTGGCCTCGCTCAGTCCGCGCCGGGTCGCCAAGCCGGTGGTGGCGGTGCTTACCCCGGGCATCTACAACTCGGCCTACTTCGAGCATTCCTATCTCGCCCAGCAGATGGGCGCGGAACTGGTGGAAGGTTCCGACCTGGTGGTGGACGACGACGATTGCGTCTACATGCGGACCATTGATGGTCCGAAGCGGGTGGACGTGATCTACCGCCGCATCGACGACCTGTTCCTCGACCCGGAGGCGTTCAACCCCGATTCCACCCTCGGCGTGGCCGGCCTGATGCGGGCCTGGAAGGCCGGCAAGGTGGGGCTGGCCAACGCACCCGGCGCCGGGGTGGCGGACGACAAGGTGGTCTATGCCTATGTGCCGGACCTGATCCGCTACTACCTGCACGAAGAACCCCTGATCCCCAACGTGCCGACCTACCGCTGCATATACAAGGAGGAGCGGGACTATGTGATCGGCCACATCGCCGAACTGGTGGTGAAGCCGGCCAACGAGTCCGGCGGCTACGGCATGCTGATCGGTCCCCAGGCCAGCGCCGAGGAATGCGAACAGTTCGTCCGCCTCATCAAGCGCAACCCGCGCAACTATGTCGCCCAGCCCATGCTCACCCTGTCCACGGCGCCGACCCTGGTAGGCACCAAGGTCGAGCCGCGCCACCTGGATCTGCGGCCATTCATCCTGTCCGGCAAGGAAACCTACGTCACCACCGGCGGGCTGACCCGGGTCGCCCTGCGCAAGGGGTCCACCGTGGTCAACTCGTCCCAGGGCGGCGGCAGCAAGGACACCTGGATCGTCGATCTGGAAGGGGGGAACTGACATGCTTTCACGCGTCGCCAACAGCCTCTACTGGATCGGCCGCTACATCGAGCGGGCCGAGGACACCGCCCGACTGATCAGCGTCACCAGCCATTTGCAGCTCGACCTGCCGAAGGGCATCCGTCCGGGCTGGACCAGCATCGTGCACATCCTGGGCAACGAAGAGGCGTTCCAGAAGCAAGGCGTGGCGGATGACGAGCGTCAGATCATGAAATTCCTGATCGGCGACCTGAATCATCCCGGCTCCATACTCAGTTCCCTGTTCCTGGCGCGGGAGAGTGCCCGCACTGTCCGGGACGTCATGCCGCGCGAAGCCTGGGAGGAGATCAACAGCCTCTACCAGACCGCCAAGTCGGATGCCCAGAAGGGATACTGGCCGAAGAACCGGCATGCCTATCTGCAACAGGTGGTACGCGGCGCCCAGACCATCACCGGCATGCTGGCGGGGTCCATGCTGCACGACGAGACCTACCAGTTCGTGCGTCTGGGCCGCAATCTGGAACGGGCCGACATGACCTCGCGCATCATCGATGTCCGCTCCGCCGACCTGGTGCCGCCGGCTGAGCACGAACTCACCCCGTTCGAGAACATCCAGTGGATGAGCGTGCTGAAATCGCTGACCGGCTACCAGATGTATCGCCGTTCGGTGCAGGAGCCGGTCCGCCGGCGCGATGTGCTGGAATTCCTGTTCAAGGAGCGCCGCTTCCCGCGCGCCATCCTGCACTGCCTGGGCGAGATCGAGGGCTGCGCCCTGTCGCTCAAGAAGAACGCCCCGGTGGTCGCCCGGATACGCAAGTTGGCGCAATCGGTCGAGGCGGTGAATCCGGGGGCGCTGGAACAATCCGAGCTGCACCGGTTCATCGACCAATTTCAACTGGGCCTCGCGGGTATCGACGCGGCCGTCCGGGAGACCTATTTCGCCTGAAATTCCGACCTCAATGCCGTCGGCGCGTCCGTCGGAATATCGAATCGGCGCCGCAGCCGGTCGTTCGGCCCCGACTCGGCGGCCGCTCAGGCTGCGGGGTTATGAAAGCGGATCAGATTGCGCCCGGCCTCCTTGGCTTCAAACATCGCCGCATCGGCCCAGTTCAAGATGTCGTCCTGGCCGGTTTCATGATCGATAAACGACGCCACGCCGATGCTTGCAGTGCAATGATGCTCGATGGTGGCATCGGCTTTCCCCTCCTGCCGGGTGGTCAGCAGATAGGGTTCCGATAGCGCGATCCGGATCTTTTCTGCGACGATTCCGGCTTGCGAGGTCGATTCGGCCTTGTCCGTGTGTAATTCCCGCAGCATCACGACAAACTCGTCGCCGCCAAAGCGCGCCACGGTGTCCATCTCGCGCACACAATTGTTCAGGCGGTTCGCCACCTCGATCAACAGTAAATCGCCAACCACATGCCCATGCGTGTCATTGAGGGGCTTGAAGTTGTCCAGATCGAGAAACATCAGTGCGCCATAGCGGCCACTCCGCTTGCTGGCTGCCATGGCCTGGCTCAAGCGGTCGTTGAGCAGCCGCCGGTTGGGCAACTGGGTCAGCGGATCGTAAAAGGCCAGATTCTTGATCACGTCTTCATCCGCCTTGCGCGCGGAGATGTCGGTTTGCGCGCCAACGTAGTGGGTGACGGTTCCGTCGTCCGATTTCACGGCCGTGATGGTCAGCCATTTCGGATAGATTTCGCCATTCTTGCGGCGGTCCCAGACCTCCCCCTGCCAACTGCCGGTGCGCTTGATGCTATCCCACATCCCGGCATAAAAATCCGCACCGTGACGGCCTGATTTGAACATGCGCGGTGTCCGGCCAACGGCTTCCTCGGCCGTGTAACCCGTGGTTTCGGAGAAGGCGCGGTTGACCTTCAGGATCACGCTGTCGGCATCGGTGATCACCATGCCTTCCTGGGATTCAAACGCCACGGCGGCAATGCGGAGTGCGTCTTCGGTGTGCTTGCGCTCGGTGATGTCGCGCGTGATGGCGACGAAGTGGGTCAACTGGCCCTGCTCGTCGCGCACGGGCGAGATCGTCAGTTCGTCCCAGAATGCGCCGGCGTCCTTGCGGTAGTGGAGGATGTTGCCGGAATAGCCTGTGGCCTCCTGGAATGCCAGCCGTATCGAAGCGACCTTTTCCGGATCGGTGAGCGGTCCTTCGAGGAAATGATAGTTCCTGCCGACGATTTCTTGCCTGCTGTAGCCGGTGATCGAGGCAAAAGCCTCGTTCGCCGAGAGGATGCAGTGGTCGGGGCCGATGATGATCACCCCCTGGGACACCGCCTTCAGGGCTGCGTCGCTCACCCGAAGCTGCTCCTGGTCCCGCTTGACGGCCGTGATGTCGGTTACCAGGCCAAAAACCCCCTGCACCTGGCCATCCACCTTGTGCGGAATGTATTGGGCCAGCACGTGCAGGGTTTCGCCGTCGGGCTTGGGCAGCATGCCTTCGAACGATTGCGGTTCGCCAGCCAGGGCGGCGCGTATGTAAGGTTCGCGGATCCGGAAAAGCTCTTCGCCCACCAGTTCCTGAATCCGGATGCCGCGCATTTCCGTCTCCGAGCGGCCGAACAGTCTGGTGTATTCCCTGCTCGCGAAGGTGTAACGAAGATCCTGGGTCCAGTAGCCCAGCAGGGCGGGAATGTTATCGGCAATGGCCTTGACGAAATACTCGCTCTCCGCCAGTTTTGCCTCGGCTTGCCTGCGCTCGGTAATGTCGTTCAGGACCAAGCCCAGCACCGCTTCGCCGCCCTGGTCCTGGGTCCCGGCGGTCGTCAGACGGACCCAGAATGGCGTGCCATCGTGTTTCAGCATGCGCAACTCGCACGACTGCGGCTCACCGGTCTCGATGAGGCGTTGGCGTAGCCGGCCATAGATGGCCTCATCTTCCTTGAGGATGAAGCGGCTGATCTGCTGCCTGGTCAGAGCGTCCCGATCGTTGCCCAGCAGGGCGGCGGCGGCGAGATTGGCCTGCAGGACATAACCAGGCTCGTTGAGGGTGAGGTAGCCCACCCACGCCAGGTCATACAGGTCGAAACAACCCTGCTGCCCGGTCTTCAGTTCGACCCGCATCCGGCCCTGCACTTCATTCTGCTTCCCCGGCTCGATCTGGTGCATCTGAAGTTCATTTGGGAGTTCCTCTGAGGGATGCGGCTCCATGGTACGTCTGAGTATTCCACCACAACCGCCGCGCGCAAAGGGCAATGCTCGTTTATTTGGCGATCGCTACTGCATTACGGCGTGCTTGCCCCGGTTGTCGCCGATCTTTTCATTTGGGTATGGAGAAAAAAAGGGCCGCACAGTTGGCGGCCCTTTGTACATCAAGTGATGTTCCGGCAGAAAAAATGATCAGGCGAAATTGGCCGCCACGAAGTCCCAGTTGACCAGGCTGTTCAGGAAGGTCTCGACGAACTTGGGCCGCAGGTTGCGGTAGTCGATGTAGTAGGCGTGTTCCCAGACGTCGACGCAGAGCAGGGCCTTGTCGGCAGTGGTCAGCGGGGTGCCGGCGGCGCCCATGTTGACGATGTCGACGGAACCGTCGGCCTTCTTCACCAGCCAGGTCCAGCCGGAGCCGAAGTTGCCCACGGCGGAGGCCTGGAAGGCCTTCTTGAACTCATCCAGCGAGCCCCACTTGGCATCGATGGCCGCGGCCAGGGCACCGGTGGGGGCGCCGCCGCCGTTCGGCTTCATGCAGCTCCAGAAGAAGGTGTGGTTGGAGACCTGGGCGGCGTTGTTGTAGATGCCGCCGGCGGGCGCGGTCTTGACGATGTCTTCCAGCGACTTGCTCTCGAAGTCGGTGCCCTTGATCAGGTTGTTCAGGTTGGTGACATAGGCCTGATGGTGCTTCGAGTAGTGATAGTCGAAGGTCTCGGCGGACATGTGGGGTTGCAGGGCGTCCTTGGCGTAGGGCAGGGCGGGCAGTTGATGTTCCATGTCTTATCTCCGGTTAGTAGTTGAATGCTGCGCTGGGGATTCTACGGGCAACGCCAGCGGTCGGCAATAGTTGACTATAAACGTAAACTATTTGTCATGTCGAAGTATGGGTATTCATGCTGGAAGGTTTGCGGTTCGGGGGAAATTGGTACGGACTGCGTATGAGCGACTACAATCGGCCAGTGGCCTCAGGGGTGGCCTACGAAAAATATACCGATCAATGGGTTGGACAGCAGATTGGCGGATTCTAAATGGGGTTAGGGATTTGTCTGGCATATCGGGCTTAAGCAAGCTGATTGACGGATTTATCATTCCGCCGACGCACCTCGAATTGAATGTGGTGGATCACTGCAATATCGCCTGCCGCGCCTGCAACCATGCCTCGCCCATCATGCCGGCCTGGTTCGCCGACCCAGATACCGTGTTCCGCGACTATGCCATCCTGGCCAGGCATTACCGTCCTGCCTTCATCAAGGTGCTGGGCGGTGAGCCACTGATGCACAGGCATCTCGATCGCGTCATCGGGGCAGCGCGGGCTACCGGCATCGGCGACCATTTCACCCTGACCACCAACGGCACCCTGCTGGACAGGATGAGCGATGCGGTCTGGGAGGCGATCGACGAACTGGAGGTCTCCGTCTATCCCGGGGTGGCGGGGATCGAGGACAACCTCCGCCAGACGCGCGACAAGGCGCGTGCTTTAGGCAAGAAGCTGACGGTGTTTTATTACGATCAGTTTCGCGCCACCTTCAACCTGCAGGGGACCACCGATCGCGACTTGGTCGGAAAGGTGTACGCGGCCTGCAAGATCGCCAATCTGTGGGGTTGCCATACGGTGCGCGAGGGCTATTTCTACAAATGTCCGCAGAGCATCTACGCGGCTCTGTTGGCGGGCCGGCCGCCCGAGCCCGATGGCATCGCCATCGTTGACGGGACGGACTTCCAAACCGACCTCCTGGCGTACGTCAACGCCACTGTGCCGCTGACCGCCTGCGCAAATTGTGTCGGAACGGTCGGGGTGCAGGAGTCGCACGCCCTCATGCCGCGCAAGCAATGGCGCTCGCATATCAACCTGACCATGGAGGAGGCGGTCGACTACGACTGGCTGGAACATTCCCTGATTACCCTGGACCGCTGCGACGACTGCAAGATTCCGGCTGGAATCAAGCCCGCAGGCTTCCTGGATCGCCTGCCCTGGCTGCGCCATGCCATGTCCCACTTTCAACTGCCCTCGGTACAGCCCACCGGGATCCGGCTGGGCAGACGGGTGCTCAGGCAGCCGGTTGAGGCAATCCGCGCTGACTCCGGGAGACCGTCAGACGCCGAGCCCGGAAGCGAGGAGAGGAAATGAAGATATTCGTCGGCAGCGCACCGTCCAGCGGTTCCACGCATCTGGCCACCCTGCTCGACCGTCATCCGGACATCTACTGTGCGCCGGAACTTTTCCTGTTCAACCATCGCAATGCCCACGAGCGCTGGCGGATTTTCAAATGGCATGCCCAGACAGGCTTTTCCAATGGCATGCCCGACCTGCCGACAGGCGTGCCGATTGTGCTCAAGGATGCCGACTCCTTGGGCATGTCGCGTAAGCAGGCATGCCGGATGATGCTGGCGGAACCGGATTTCCGTGCCTTTGCTGACCGTCTTGCCGGGCACGTCGCCCGGGCGACCGGCAAGCGCGTGTTCGCCGAGAAAACGCCATCCAACATCTATTGCGCCCGCCAGTTGCTCGACTGGACAGATACCCATGTCGTGGAACTGCTCCGACATCCCCTCGACATGGTCAACAGCTATGTCCGCAAGGGCTTCGGCCTTCTCGAATCGGTGGGCTTCTGGATGGGCGCAGTTGCGGCTGGCCACGTGACGCAGGGGCGGGAAAGATGTCTCCGGGTCCGTTACGAGGACTTGCGCGACACGCCCCTGGCAACCATGAATGGCCTGATGGCCCAGGTCGGCTTGCCGGTCTACGAAGAAGCACTCCTGGCCGATCCGACCAGGAATACGGTTGATCCGGATTACCGGGGCCGGTCGGAGGCCTGGAGCCGATTGCCCGGCGATTTGAGTTGGCCGATGGCTACGACGGGCGACCGGAATCTGTTGGTCAAGCTGCCTAACTATCGGCTGAGCCCGCGGTTCGCCAATTATTTGGGCATGGAACGGATGACCTTGGCAGAGTTGGCGGATCTGACCGACTACCGGCTGGAGACAGTCGAGCCCAATTACAGATATCGCTGGCCCAAGCCGACGATGACCCGGCGGCAATTGCACTGGTTCAGGCGGATTTACGGCTTGAGGGTGCCAGAAATACTATGCAGTGAGTAGAATTGATAAGCGCGGATTTGGATTGCAACGACCGAACAACAGGTTGGGCTGCCGGAAAATCCGGCGAATGCCTCGATCGGCCCCCATACGTTTTTTAATCTCTGAATGTCAAAAATGCTGTTAACCAACAATGCACAGATTTCGGCCGAAACCTTTGAGACCGAGATCGTCGTGATCCACTTCCTGCGCGGCACCTATTTCAGCCTGCGAGGCGCTGCCATGGCACTCTGGCAATGGCTCCAGGCCGGTGCCGACGAGGTCACCCTGGCGGAACTCCTGGCCGAGCGCTACGGCCTCGACCCGGAGCGCAGCCGCGCCGAGGTCGCCGCCACGCTTGCCCGGCTGGGCGAGTGCGAACTGGTGGTAGAGAGCGACCAGGCCGCCCCGGGCCGCGCCGGCTATGACATGACCGCCGGCCCCGCCCTTTTCGAGGCGGCGGTGGTGGAGGCCTTCGAGGATCTGCAGGAACTGATCGCCATCGACCCGGTGCACGAGGTCGATCCGATGCAGGGCTGGCCGCATCGCCCGGCACCGGTCCAGCTCGACTGAGCCGCGCCAGCATGACCCAGCCGCAGGCTGTCATGGCGGCGCGCTACGACGCCTTCATCGACGATGTCCTCGCTTTCGCCGAGGGACGTGCCGCCGCCCTGCCGGCCGCCGTGCCCTACCGGTTCGGACCCTTGCGGGTCGATCTCCAAGTCGAAGGCACCGAACTGGCCCGGCGTCTGACCATGGCGATCCGGCACGCTGCCCGACCGGCCGACGCCACCGAGGGCGTGCGGGTGATCGCCCTCGACGGCAGCGCCTGCGGCCGGCGGCCGCCGACGTGGGACCTGCCCACCTACGAGCGCCGGCATCTGGAGCGCCTGCACGTCAGCCCGGACGGTCGGCGCCTTCTGCACCACAACCCGGATACCAGCAACTGGACCATCCTGGACCGGCAACGCAACTTGGCCGTGACCTGGACTGCCAGTGCCGACCGCCTGCCGGACTGGGAAGACTCCTTCCCGCTGCGCTCCATCCTGCACTGGCTGTCGACCGGCCACGACTGCTGCCTGGCCCACGCCGCCGTGGTCGAGCGGGGCGGCCGCGGCGTCCTGTTGACCGGGCGCGGCGGCTCCGGCAAGTCGACCACCACCGTGGCCGCGCTGTTTGAGGGCCTGCGCACCTGCGGCGACGACTTCGTCATGGTCGACCAGGCCGCGCCCGGTCCGGCCGCCTACTGCCTGTACGACACCATCAAGCTGGACGAGAATGCCCTGGCCCGGTTCGAGGAACTGCGGCCGCAGGTGGCCAACCCGGAGCGCGCCGACGACCAGAAGGCGCGCGTGCACCTGACCGACGTCATGCCGGACCAACTGGTCGCTTCGGTGCCCCTCATCGGCGTCGTCCAGCCGGTCATCACCGACGATGCCGCGCCGTCGCTGCAGCCGGTCAGTCCGGGCGTGGTGCTGCGCGCCCTGGCGCCGACCACGCTGTTCCTGCTGCGCGGCGAGGAGACCGTGCTGGCCGACAAGCTGGCCCGCCTGGTGCGCAGCCTGCCGACCTGGCAGTTGCGCCTGACCCGCGACCCGCGTGCCTCGGCCGCCTACCTGGGTGCCTGGCTGGAGGGCCAGGGGTGAGCGCGCGCGTCTCGGTGATCATTCCCAACCTGAACATGGGCCGCTTCCTGCCCGAGGCCCTGGCCTCGATCGCCCGTCAGGCCGTGCCGGTCAGCGAGATCCTCATCATCGACGCCAGTTCCTCCGACGACAGCCTGGCGGTAATCGCCGGCCTGGCCGGGGCCGACCCGCGCGTCCGCCTGCTCCACTCCGAGGCCCCGAACCCATCGGGGGTGCGCAACCTGGGCCTGGCCGCGGCTACCGGCGAGGTGATCGCCTTCCTCGACGCCGACGACCTTTGGCCGGCCGACAAGCTGGCCCGCCAACTCACCCGCCTGGATGCCGAGCCGGCGGTCAGCGTGGTGTCCGGCTTCGTGCAGTATTTCGACCGCCTCGACCGCGAGCGCCTCGCCCCCGCCGCCGACTCCCGGGTCGAGACCCTGTTCCACGTCCACCTGGGCGCGGCGCTGTTCCGCCGCTCCGTGTTCGACGCGGTCGGCGGCTTCGACGAGGCCCTGCGCTACAGCGAGGACGTCGACCTGCTCCTGCGCATCCGCGAGGAGGCCATCCCGATGACCATCCTGCGTGCCCGCACCCTGTACTACCGGCGCCACGACGATTCCCTGATGGCCCAGGCCGACCCGGCCAAGGAGCGCGATTTCAAGCGCACCCTGGCCGGCTCCCTGATGCGGCGCCGGCGCAAAGGCCAGGTGATGCCCCTGGCGCCGTTCGAAACCCTGATCGAGCCGGAATACCATGCGGATTAGCGTCGTCATCCCGGCCTGGAACGCCGCCGCCACCCTGGCCGAGACCCTGGACTGCGTCGCCGCCCAGTCCCGGCCGGCGGACGAGGTGATCGTGGTCGACGACGGCTCCACGGATGCCAGCGCCGAGATTGCGGTCTCCCACCCGCTGCGCCTGCGCCTGTTGCGCAAGGCGCATTCAGGCGCCCCGGCGACCATGAACCTGGGCGTCGCCAGCGCCACCGGCGACTGCCTGGCCTTCCTCGACGCCGACGATCTCTGGCCGGCCGACAAGCTGCAACGCCAGGCCGATATCCTGGCCGCCCGTCCGGATCTCGATGGCGTGCTCGGTCATTTCGAGTCCTTCGTCTGCCCCAGCGTGCCGGCCGTGGAGGCCGGCCGCTTCGTGGTGCCGTCGGCGCCGCAGCCGGGCTGGTTGACCGGCACCCTGCTGGTCCGTACCGAAGCCTTTGCGCGCGTCGGCCACTTCGCCGAGGACCTCAGCAACGGCTTCGCCATCGACTGGTTCGATCGCGCCCGTGCCGCCGGCCTCGGCTTCGCCATGCTCGACGCCGTCCTGCTGCGCCGGCGCCTGCATCCGGGCAGCCTGGCGGCACGCAACCGGGGCAGCGATGCCGCCATGCTGGAGATGGCCCGGCGCGCCATCGCCCGGCGCCGGCAGGGCGCATGACCGACCGCCGCCTGCTCGCCTTCGTGCCGCAAGGCAGCGACAGCCTGCTGATCCAGGCCGCCGTCGCCCCGGCCGACCTGGCGCGCGCGGCCTGGCAGGCCTGGACCGCGCAGCGGTCGCTCGATGAGGCCCGCTGGGCCGAGGTGCGCATGCTGCCGAGCGTCGCCGCACGCGCCGCCGAGTTGGCCATCCAGGCCGATCTGTTGCCGCGCCTGGACGGCATCCGCCGTTTCGTCTGGGCCGGCAGCCAGAAGCAGATGCTGGCGGCGCGGCCGATCCTTGCGCGCCTGGGCGCGCAAGGCATACCGTTCATGTTGCTCAAGGGCGCGGCGTTGATTGCCGCCTATCCGGCCACGACGGGGCGGCGCTTCCTTCGTGACGTTGATATCCTGGTCCCGGCTGAACGCACTGCCGAGGCGGTCGATCTGATCAGTGCCGCCGGCTGGCGCAATGCCTTTTTCGAGAACGTCGAGGAGGCCCGTTTGATCGGCCTGGCACGTACCCATGCGCTCGAATTCAAGGGGCCGGAGGGCGGAGAGGTCGACTTGCACCGGTTTGCCCTGGCCCCCAATTTTTGTGCCGGCGATGACGACTTGTTGTGGTCGCGCGCCGAGACCGCCAGTTTCCTCGGCCTGCCCTGCCTGCGGCCGGCACTCGAGGATTTGCTGGTCACTACCCTGGAACACAGTTTCCGGCGTGACCCCGACCAGGTCCTGGACTGGAGCCTTGACGCCGCACACCTGATCGGCAATCCCCGACTGGACTGGCAGGCGGTGGTCGAGGCGGCGTTGCGGCGCCGCCTCGCGGTGCCCGTCGAAGCCCGCCTGCGTTATCTCGGCAGGCAATGCGGCCTGGCTGTGCCCGATGCGGTTCTGACCGCACTGGAACCCCAGAGCAGGGAGCCGGTGTTCGTTGCCGAATCTCTGGCCAACCATTTCGGTGGTTTAAAACTACCGGGTGCGACACAGCGCGCCCACGTTCGGGCCCAGCGCCGTCGTGCCGAGATTTGGTGTGCCTCCGCTCAGGAGGCAGCGTCCGACTGGCCGGTGCGGACCCGGCCCGAGGTCCGCCTGAGTGGACAGGGTCGACGGGTCGATATCGGGCTGCCGGATGGCGATATCCGGAGGCTGAGGATCCAAATCAATGCCGAGTCCGTTCCGACGCCGCATTGGACCTGCAGGATTCATTGTGGCGCCATCTCCTTGTCCCGGCTGGTCGGCGGAAATGGCCCGATCGACCGCCTGCGTCGACGCTGGCAGGCCGGCTTCAGGCTCGACCGGCGTTTGTTCTCAGCCCAGCGTACAAACGACCTGACTTTGTTCATATTGCCCCGATGGCAGCGGCATACGGACGTGTTGCCGTCGGTAATGGACTGCACTGCCGAACTGACCCGGAGCCGGACCTTGGTCGTCAGGCTGCGGCTGAACCCGCAGTGATCTGAGATCACTGGCCAAGCTCCAGGCTCAACGTACCTCGAATTCGACCTGGTCCAACTCCCGGTTATCGCCGTCAAGCAGCTTCAGGCGATGCCGGCCGCGGGCCAGCGGCCAGTCCTCGCCGTCCAGCGCCACCTCGTCGACCAGCCAGCGGCTGCCGGCCGGCTGGTTGACGGCGCGCAGGTGCAGGCGCTGGTTGAGGGGCGGGATGTCCGGGTCGATGGCCAGGATGTCGCCGTCGGCCGGCTGGACGATGGCGGCGGGCGGCCGGGCGGCGGTCCAGGCCGGCGCGCCGGGCTCGGTGCCGGCGATGAACCATTCCTGGCGGGTGGCCTCGCCGGGCGGGCTGACCTCCATGCGGACCAGGGTGGCCGGCGCCTTCGGCGGCCTGGACGGGTTGCCGGCATGCAGGCGTTCCATGATCAGGCGCCAGGCCGGCGCCGCGCCGGAGATGCCGGAGACGTCGTGCATCGGCTCGCCGGAGAAGTTGCCGACCCAGACCCCGACCGTGTAGCGATCCGAGAAGCCGATGCACCAGTTGTCGCGCATGTCCTTGCTGGTGCCGGTCTTCACGGCGGTCCACCAGGGCGTGGCGAGGGCGCTTTCGAGGCCGAAGGTGGTCGCCCGCGCCGCCCGGTCGGACAGGATGTCGGCGACGATGAAGGCGGCATTCGAATCGATCACCCGAAGGCTTTTGGTCTGGCCGGTGGTAAAGGTGAGTTCGCTGCGGCGGCCCTGGTTGGCCAGGCTGCGGTAGGCGTTGGCCAGTTCCCACAGGCTGACGTCCAGGCTGCCCAGCGCCAGGGCCGGGCCGTAGAAGTCGGCCGCCTCGGTCAGGCCGGCAAAGCCGAGGCTGGCCAGGCGCTCGGCAAACAGGTCGACCCCGACCAGTTCCACGGTGCGCACGGCCGGGATGTTGAGCGAGCCGGCCAGGGCGGTGCGCACGCTGGCCAGGCCGCGAAAGCGGCGGTCATAGTTCTCCGGGGCGTAGCTGCCGCCCGGCGTGGCCAGGGTGAGGGCGGTGTCGTCCAGGGGCGAGGCGGCGGTCAGGTAGCGTCGCTCGATGGCCAGGGAATAGAGGAAGGGCTTCAGGGTCGAACCGGCCTGGCGCGGCGCAACGACACCGTCGCTTTCCGGGGAGGCGGAGGTGCGTCCGCTCAGGCTGACATAGGCCAGCACCTCGCCGGTCCGGTTGTCGGCCACCAGGGCGGCGGCGTCCTCGACCTGGTGCTCGGCCAGGCGGACCAGTTGCTCGTGCAGGATGCCCACGACCCCCTTTTGCAGGCCGGCGTCGAGCGTGCTGACGAGCCGCTGGCCCGGTTTCGAGAGCAGGCGCCGGGCGAGTTGAGGTGCCAGGTTGGCGGCGGCGACGATGGGGTGGCGGCCGGTCAGGCTGTTGCGCGCCAAACGGGTGATCGCACGGCAGTCGGGGCCGCCGGTCAGCGCTTCGGCCAGGCCGCAGGCGCGTCTGGCCACGATATCCGGTTTGGCGCCCGGGCCGCGGATCAGGGCGGCCAGGATGAGCGATTCCGCCGTGCCCAGGCCGGCCGGCCGTTTGTCGAACAGGGCGCGGGCGGCGGCGTCGATGCCGATCAGGTCGCCCCGGAAACTGGTCAGGTTGAGATAGGCCTCGAGTATCTGCGCCTTGGTCCAGGACGCTTCGAGCGCCTTGGCTGCCTTCATCTGGCGCCATTTTTCGATCACGCTGCGGCGCCCGGCCCGGGCCATCAGGTCGGCATCGACCAGGGCCGCGACCTGCATGCTGATGGTCGAGGCGCCGCGCGGTTTTTCCGCCAGCCAGTTGGTCAGCGCCGCCTTGGCGGTGGCCAGCCAGTCCACCCCGTTGTGGGCAAAGAAACGGTGGTCCTCGGCCAGCAGCACCGCCGCCTGCATGGCCGGTGACACGTCGGCCAGCGCGGTCCAGTCGGTGCGGCGGGCATGGTTGTCGAGGCGGATCTCCTGGAGCAGTTCGCCGTGGCGGTCGAGCAGCTTGGCCTCGGACGAAGGCCAGCTGGACCTGACCTGGTCAAAGCCGGTCGGGGCGGCCTGCGTGCTTTGGCAAAAGGCGGCCAGCAGCAGAAAGAACGCCACCCGCCGCCAGACTGCCGGCAGCGGGTGGGGGAGGGTGGGCATGTGACATCGGCTCGGTGGTTCGGTCGGCGTCAATGTGCGTCCAGGGACGGCGCATGTCAATGCGCCGCCCTGGCGTGCCGCTCAGGCACGCCAGGGCGGCTGGCTCAAAGTTTGTTGCTGTGGCACTTGCTGCAGGTCACCTGTTCGCCCTTGGCGAAACTACGGTTGCTCATGGTGCGGGCAATCGGCGTCCTCGACAGCGGTGTACCCTGGCCGGACACGCCATGGCAAGACCGGCAGGCGTTTTTCTCGGTCGTGGTTTCCGCTATTTCGTGGTGATGGTTGATCCAGTTGCTGTCGGCGACCGGGTGCATGCCATGGGGGCCGTTCAGGTTGGTGCCGGTCGCGGCGGTGTGGCAGGTGCTGCACTCCATGATGGCGCCCGGGTGGCCTTGCAGCTGATTCGCCGCCAGGTTGTCGTTGGCGTTCGGATTGGCCGGGCTGGACGACCATTCGGCGTGGGTCGAGCCGTGGCAGGCCTCGCAGGACAGGCCGCCATGGCCGGTGCTGACCCGGAACAGCTTGGGATTGCCGGCTGCCGCCGCGTTTTCCGTGCTCGATATCACGTTTTCCGCGAACCGCTTGTTGGTCGGCACGATCGGCTTGGCCTGGCTGTCGCCGGCGCGCCAGGCTTGCAGCAGGCGAATGTTGTCGGGCGCATCGACCGCTCCGGTGGTGTTGGTCAGGTTGCTCACCGCGTCGCCGGTATGGCAGGAGCCGCAACCAGGCTGATTGGCCCAGGGCACCCGCGGGGTATTGGCATTGCTGTAGAAATCGGAGCCGAGCTGGAAGCCGCCGCCGGGTTGGTTGCGCGAGAAGTCGTTGCCGACCTGGGCCAGGTTGCCGTGGCAGTCCTGGCAGACCGAACCGGCCTGGCCCATGGCGCCGCGCAGGCACTGGGTGCGCTTGCCCGGGTGGCACTGGTAGCAGGTCTGTTCGAGCACCTGGTGGGCGAAGATGGAATCGCGCCCCACCGGCCCGGGCATGTCCGGGAACAGGCGCTGGCCGTTGGTGCCGGTCGCGTTGGCGTGGGCGGCATGCATGACTGCCGACATGCTCTTGTGGTTGCTCTGCTGGCGGCCGTTGACGTCATTGGGTCCGACGTGGGCCAGATCGAGCGCCGGGGTGTAGTGGCAGGTCTGACAGACCACAGGCTTGAAGGCGTCGGCGCCCGCGGCCGGGAAGTCCTCGGTGGTGCCGGTGATGAGCCGGGTCGCGTGCTTGATGTCGTGCAGCTTGAGGATGTTCTTGTCGGCTGCCCACTCGACGCTGACCAGGCTGGGCAGGGAACCGAACATCGGATCGTCGATGGAAACCGTGACCTTGCCGACCAGACGCGCCACGGCGGAACCGTTGCCGCCGTCATTGGTGGCGGCATGGCAGGCGGCGCAGTTGGCTTCGCCGGAGACTGGCAGCACGGTGTCCAGCGAGGCCAGCACGGTGCCGGCGGCCAGGCCCAGGCTGTTGCCGGGCGCCGCGGTCGCCTGCACCCGCATCAGCGGATAGGCGTTCTCGCGGCCGAAGTCGTCGAAGGTGGTGATCGGGATGCCGGCCGCCTCGAACCAGTTCACCGGGGCGCTATAGCCGAACGGGAACGCGGTGAAGAAGGGTTGCGTGCCGATGAATTGCGAGAAGGACAGGGTCTGGTTGCCGCTCGCCGGATCGTAGGGCATCAGGCGGCCCGGCATCTCCTGCTGGTCTGCGAAAAGCTGGCCGTCGCCCAGGTAGAGCCGTTCCAGGTCCGGCATCGGCAGGCCGAGGTCGAGTATGTTGCTGCCGGCCGGGTAGAACATGGGCAGCACGTTCGGCGGATAGAAGGGGTCGTAGGCCGCGCGGGCGACCTCCCAGAAGTTGGTCTTGTAGACGGCGGTGAAACTGCTGTCCAGGACCGAACCGGGGTTGGCGAGGATGGGGTCGTTGGGGTTGGCAGCGGCCGAATAGCGCACGATCACCTGATCCTCGCCCAGTTTGGTCGGCCGGTTGGCGCCGGTGCTGCCCTTGCGCACCACCTGGGCGTGGAGGACGTTGAACGGCGGCAGGATGCTGGAGATGCGGGTATCCAGGTCGCCGCAGTGCATGCCCAGGTCGTTGTTGGCCAGGACCTGGAAGTTGTTGGTGAAGGAGCGCGGCTGTTGCGTCACCGCCGTGCCCGGGATGCTGGTGCTGTTCTGGCTGGTCGAGTTGATCGACACGTTGGGTCGGGTCGCCGCCTGGTCGTTGTCGGTGATGCTGGCCACGCCCTGGGCGTCGGCCAGGGTGGCGTTGGTCGCACCGCTCAGGTTGACTGTGAAGGTCTCGGTGGCCTCGACGCTGAAGTCGTCGATGGTCTTCACGGTGAAGGTCTGGCTGGTGGTGCCGGCCGGAAAGGTCAGCGTCACGCCGGTGCGGGCGGTGTAGTCGCCGGGGGCGACGGCGCTGCCGTTGGCAGTCGAGGCAAGCACGCTGACCGTCTGGCTGCTCGCGGCGGACAGGCTGACCGCGAAGTTGGCATTGCCGCCTTCGGTGACGGTCACGTTGTTGATGGACAGGCTGGGCGGCGTTGTCGCCGTATCGTTGTCCAGGATGGTGCCGGTCGCCTGGGCGACGGCTATGGTGGCATTGCTTGCGCCGCTCAGGTTGACGAAGAAGGTCTCGGTCGGCTCGACCACGCTGTCGTTGACCGTGGCTACGACGAAGCTCTGGCTGGTGGTGCCGGCCGGGAAGGTCAGCGTCACGCCGGTGCGGGCGGTATAGTCGCCGGGAGCGACGGCGCTGTTATTGGCGGTCGAGGCGATTACGCTGACGGACTGGCTGCTGGCCGTGGACAGGCTGACCGTGAAGTTGGCGCTGCCGCCTTCGGTGACGGTTACCCCGGTGATGGAGAGGCTGGGCAGGCCCGTGCTCGGGCCGCAATTGGCTGGGCGGTTGGCGACGTCGCGCTCGACGGTGCCGCCGCCGCCGGATTGTTCGGCACGGATCCGGCACGGCACGGGTGACGGCCGATTGATCCGGGTGCTCCAACTACTGTTGCGGACCCTCGAACTTGCCAGTGTGGCGCCGGAGGCGGCGTTCTTTATGGTAATCGTCCTGCTGGTCGTACCGGTGCCGGCCACCGTCAAGCGGCCGCCGTTGCTAGTACTCCATTCGGCCCGTGTGATGGCCAGGGCGGCGGCGCTGGCCGGGGCCAGGCAGGCGATCTGGCCCAGAACCAGGACAATGAGCAAGATCAGGGGACGGCAGAGTTTGGCCATGATGTGCATCCTCGCAGACGGATAGGGACGATAGCTTCTTGGCCCCTCCCCGTGGCCGAGTGCATATTTCACACATTAGCCTTGTTTGTCTGGATAGCACATACAGTATCGCTACAGCATATTGTGTATGCGGTGTGGGGATTGGACCCCAATTCATGGGGGGCGGTGCCCCCCTTTGCCGCTACGGGTTCACCACGAACGCTGCATTTGGTGCCTCGCCGTACATCTCCGGCGCATACATCGCCTCGATCCGGGTGGCCGGCAGCCTGAAGCTGCCTTCGTTGTTCAGGCGCAGGGTGTATTCCAGGGTGAAGCGGCCTCGCGGGATGTACTCGTAATAGGCCTGGAAGCGGTCGAAGCGGCGTTCCTGCCAGGCCGGCCAGGCGTTGCCGTCCTGTTTTTCGTCGCCGGTCAGGATGGCCGAGTCGCGTTTGAGACCGCTGCCCAGGATACTGGCGCCGGCCGGGACCGGGTCTTCCACGACCACCCAGCCCATGTCGTCGCGGGCGTCGACGGTCAGGCGTACCCGGACGATGTCGCCCCGGTGCCACTGGCCGGGGGTCTTCTGCTCGACCGGGATCAACTCGCGCTTGACCGCGTAGCCGCGCGCGACCGCTTGCTTGAGATCGACCGCGGCCAGGGTGGTCAGGTTGACATAGGGCGCACCGGCGCCGTTGTGGCGCAGCTTCAGGGTGGCGGCCTGATCCGGCAGCGGGAAGCTGGCGGTGGCGCCGTTGGGCAGGGCCTTCCAGTCGACCACCCGGCCGGTCTTGCCCAGGTAGGCGGTGCTCTTGCCGGCCGGTCTGACGCGGTCGAACTGGCGGCTGTATCTGTCCAGGGCCAGGCTGCCCCAGGCGTTCGCCGTGGTGGTATCCCAGTGGCCGCGCGACTGCCGGGCCATGACGCCGGCGACCAGCTTGGGCATTTCGGCCTGCCAGCCGGGCCGGTCGAGCACCGCGAGGAGGCCGCGCAGGGCGTTGCCGTCGCCCGAACTCATCAGCCACCAGAGGCCGTCGTCGCCGAAGTTGAGCCGGCTGCCGGTGTAGGTCAGCCGGCTGCGCAGGGCGGTTTCGGCCGCCTTCAGGTCGGCGTCGCGGTGGGCCAGTTTCGGGCTGCGCTTGAGCACCTCGATCCAGTCGACCAGCAGGCTGGTCGGCCACAAGCCGGGTGCCGGCTTCACGGTCGCGGCCAGTTCGGCGGTGACCTTGCCGGAGCGCGCCAGGGCGGCCAGGGCGGCCAGCCTTTGCGCGGCGTCGGCGAGTTCGGGCAGCCAGGGCGGGCGGGACTGTTCAAGGCGGCCGGCCAGGTAGTTCGTCAGGCCCGTCTCCATCTGGGCGCGGGCCTGCGGCGGCAGGGCGTAGCCGGCCTCCTGGCTGATCGAGAGGAGGTAGGCGGTGAGCGCCACGCTGCCATGTGGCAGGCCGGGGAAATAGGCGGCCAGGCCGTCGCCGTCCAGGTAGCCGGGCAGGGCTTCCACGAGTTCGGCCCAGGCCTTGGCGTCGCGGGTGGCGATGGCCCTGGAGGTCTTCTGCTCCAGGCAGGTATAGGGATACTGGCGCATATATTCCCGGACCCCGGTCAGGCCATCGCCCAGCGTCGCCGCGAGGGTGGCACGGATCTCGCCCTGGCCGGGCAAGGCGTCCGTGGGCGGGGCGACCGGCAGGTCGAGCGGCTGGTCGAGCCGGTACAACTGGCCGGCGACCAGGCGCACCGGCACCGCCGGCGCAACCGACTGGCTGACCTTGACCGCGTCCAGAGCGGTGCTGTCGAGATCCTTGGCGTTGACGTACCAGGGCAGGCTGGCGATGCCGTCCGGCACCGTCACGGTCCAGCCGACTTCCTTGCCGTCGCCGGGCGCCAGCTCGAACTGCTTGGGCGCCAGCGCGCCGAGACTCCCGGCCTGGGCGCCCATGGCGATGCGCATGGTCCGGCCGGTGCCGTTGCGCACCGTGAAGTGGGCCTCGACCCGGTCGCCGCTGCGGACTACCGGCGCGAGGCCGGAACTGAGCTGCAGGTCGCGGGTGGCGCGGATGCCGGTCCAGCCGGTGCCGAAGCGCGACTCCGAGGCGGCCACGGCGACGATGCGGAAGCGGGTCAGGCTGTCGTTCAACGGCACTTCGACCGTGGCCTCGCCCTTGTCGTCCAGGGTCACCGCCGGGTTCCAGTAGAGCAGGGTGTCGAATAACTCGCGGGTCGGCGAGCGGCCGCCGCCGCCGCCGGCCGGCAGGGACTTCTTGCCGAAGTGACGCTTGCCGGTGACCTGCATCTGGGCGGTGAAGGTGCGCATGTTGTAGCCGCGCTCGGCCATCATGGCCGGCAGCAGGTCCCAGCTCGTGTTGTCGGCCAGTTCCAGCAGGCCCTCGTCGACTGCGGCGACGACCACCTGGGTGTCCTTCGGCAACGGCTTGCCGTCGGCGCTCTTCACCGCCAGTTTCACCTGGGCCTTGGCGCGGGTCTGGTAGGTGTCGCGCTCGGCCTTGACCTGGACGTCGAGGCGGTGCTCGCGCTGGTCGATCCCGATGCCGGCGATGCCGAGCTTGAAGGACGGTTTGCCGAGGTCGACCAGGGCGGTGGGCGCGACATCGTCGACCCGGCCGCGCACCACCAGGGCGGAGACGAAGATGTTGGGCGCCCACGCGGCCCGCACCGGCAGTTCGATCACCGGCGCCTTGCCGCTCAGCTGCACGACGCGGGCGTCGAGGATGCCGTCGCGTTCCACGGTGACCAGCGCGGTCGCCGCGCGGTACGGCATGCGGACCTGGAAGCGGGCCGTTTCGCCAGGCTGGTAGGTCTTTTTCTCCGGGATCAGATCGATGCGGTCGTGGTTGTCCTGGTCGAACCACCACTCGTCCTGGCCGGCCACCCAGAAGCTGGCGCTGGTGCTGGCGATGCGGCCGACGCCATCGCGCGCCTCGGCGGTCAGGATGATCTCGCCGCCGGCCGCGCTGGTTACCGTGCAGGCGAAGTGGCCCCTGGCATCGCTGACACCCTCGCACTGGCCTGGCAACGGGATGTCCTCGGTCTCCTCGCGGTAGCCGTAGAAACCGCCGGCCAGGCGTGCCCGGTAGCTGAGGTTGCGGCGCAGCACCGGTTTGGCGCTCACCGGCACGTTGGCCTTCGGCCTGCCGGCGGTGTCGACAGTGAGGAATTCCAGCGTGGTGCTGGTGCCGGCCTTGACCCAATCCGGCTCCTTGAAGCCGATCACGACGTCGGCCGGCCACCAGTTCTGGCTGCGCGACACGGTCTGGATCTCGCCGTTGGGGTCGCTGTATTCCAGCTCGATGGCCAGCCTTTGTGGGTAAGCGCGCATGGGCAGGTCGGCAAGGCGCTGGCGCCGGGTGCCGCTGCTGTCGAGCAGCAAGGGTCCGGAGGCAACGGAGGCCTCCTTGTCGTTTTCGGCATCGCTGGCGGCCTGGGCGAAGCGGTAGTCCGGCCAGGCCGCAAACTCGATGCCGTAGCGCGGACTGAACTGGGCACGCAGCTTGACCGGCAGGTTCTTCGCCGCGCCGCCGTTCAGGTAGGCCACCGAGATGTCCAGGTCGGTCGCATCGGCTGCGATCAGGTCGGGCTCGACCGGGTTCAGGGTCGCCTTCATCAGCGGTACCCGGAAATCGGCCACGGTGAAGCCGCCGCTGTCCAGGCCGTCCAGGGATTGCAGTTGTTCCGGCGCGGTGTCGGGCTTGATCTCCTTGTCGATGAGGCGCAGGCCGTAGGCCCCGCGCTTGGCGGTGGCCGGGATCCGCCAGTCGGTGACGGCGGCGCCGCTCTTCCAGGTCAACGGCAGGAACCAATGCTGGCCGCTGGCGGTGTGCTCGATCTGGAGCGTCTTCGGCAATTTCACGGGGTAGCCCAGACCGGTCATGCGCTTGTCGCGCAGGATGTGCTTCATGTGCACGGTCTCGCCCGGCTTGAGCAGGGTACGGTCCAGTAGGGTCTTGGCCAGGCGGTCTTCCTGCTGCCAGTCGGACGGCAGGTTGAAGCGCCAGGTCTCGATGCCGTCGTTCCAGTCGGAACGGGCGAAACTCACGTCGTCGCCGGCGCGGGCGCTGACCAGCAATGGGCAGCCGTATTCGGCCGCGCGCGGGTCGGGCAGGCCGGCCGGGATGAGGCTCATGCCCTTGGCGTCGGTGACGCCCTTGGCCAGTTGCTTCCCCTTGCAGTCGGTCACTGCGATGCGCGCCTGGTTGACCGGCTGGCCCTGGTCCAGCGTGGTCACCCAGGCCAGGGAACTCTTGGGCCCCCATTTGAAGTGCACCGCCAGATTGGTCACCAGGGCGGCGGCGCGGACGTACATCGGCGTGTCGGTGCCTATCAGCGACTTGCCCAGGCGGCGGCTTTCCGCCTCCAGGACGTAGTAGCCGGGCTTGTCGAGCGGCAGGCCGACCACCTCGAACTCCTTCGCGCCATTGGGCTTGGGCAGGGTACGCTCGGCCAGGCCGGGCGTTTTTTCGCCGAGCAGGCGTTCGCGGCGCCGGTCCGGGCTGGGATAGGTGCGCGGATGCTCGAAGTCGTACAGCCGCTGCCACCAGGCCGCGATGTCGGTGTCCCTGTCCAGGCGCAGCCAGCGTATCTTCGCGGCGGTGCCGTCGGGACCGGGTTCGAGGTTGCGCAGGGTGATCGGCAACAGGCCGCCGGCATTGCGCTCGATGATGCCGAAGTCGCCGGAGAACTTCACCAGCGGCGGCATCTCGTCGATCCCGACACTGAGCGGGAAGCGGTCCTGGTTGAGCAGTGCGCGGCCAATATCGTCCTTGAGTGCCGCCGGCAGCACCAGGGTGAGCTTGCTGTCGGCCGGGAAGGGGCCGGGAAAGGCGATGCCGTCGTCGTAGCGGCCGGTCTCCGGCTTCTGCCGGTAGGCCTTGCCGGAGGCGTCCTTGAGGGTGATGCGGTCGAGGTCGCCGCGCGCCACCGAGGCGCTGAACTCCAGCCGCAAGGGCTGCAGCGGCATGCAGCCGGCGCGGGCGTTTTCCCGGGTGCAACGCAGGCGGGCGACGAAATGATCGCGCACCACATAGTTGAACGGCTGCTCGGCCGTGCCGGCCTGGCCTGCCGGGCGCCAGACCAGGGCCATCTTGGCATTGGCCGGCAGCGGGCGCGCGCACTGGACGACTTCGATCCGGTCGGCCGGGATCTCGGCCAGGTCGTCATGGATATAGGGCTCGGCCAGTATCGTCTGGCGCTCCTCGGCGACCAGGCGCCGGACCGGGATGCGCTCATAGATGCCCTGGACCGCGCAATGGACGTTCTCGATGATATCGGCCGCCGCTACGGCCGCGTCCAGCACCAGTACGAAGGCCTGGTTTTCGTCGACCCGGCTGCCGCTGCCCGGCCGGACGTCGACGACCCTGGGGCCGGCCATGCTGAAACCGTAGGCGGTTTCGCTGGTGACCGCTTCGCCGGCCAGGGTCTTGAGGTCGGGAACGGCCTTGAAGGTGCAGGAGGTGCCCGGCGCCGGAGTGGCCTGCAGGTCGTAGACCCAGGTCCGTTCGTCGGCCCAGTAGCCGTGGCCGGGGCTGCATTCGACGCTGAACGGCGCCGGCGCGTCGGCCTTGCCCAGGGGTGCCATCGCGGCGCTGAAGCGGGCCTGGACCTGGCGGACCGCGCCGGTCAGCCCCTGCGGGGTGAAGGCTTCCAGTTCGGCGCCAAGGACGGGCGCGGCCAGTAGAGCGGCGACGAGCAGGGGCCAGGGTCTTCTCATGGTTACCTCCGGAATGCGAAGGTCTATTTTGCGCCCTTGACGATGACATTTCACGGCTTGCACAAAAGACCACAATTAACTGCGCCAAATAGTTGACTCAAATAGTCGACTAATGTAGTCTCCTGTCCATGCCAGCCTTTGCTGGTTACCAATAATCAGGTGAAGAGAGGAATGACATGGAACTGAACATCAACGGCAAGATCGTGGAAACCGATCCCGAGGGCTATCTGGTCAATCTGGACGACTGGTCCGACGACGTGGCGTCCTTCCTGGCTGGCCAGGACAAGCTGGAACTGGGCGAGAACCACTGGAAGATCATTCATTACATGCGTGACTATTTCAACGAATACGGCACCGCACCCAACCTGCGTTTCCTGCAGAAGGGCCTGAAGGAGGAATACGGCGACGAATGGGGCGAGAAGAAATTCCTGTTCGACCTGTTTCCCTTCGGCCCGGCCAAGCAGGCTGGCCGTTACGCCGGCACGCCGAAGCCGACCGGCTGCGTTTGATACGCACGGAAACGATTCGCGCTAAAATGGCCCCGCCCCGAGCGGGGCCTTTTCTTTGGAGCTGATGATGACCCGTTTGTTTGCCTTAATGCTTCTGGTCCTGGCCAGCCAGACCGCGAATGCCTTTCCCTCCTATGCCAACGGCACGGGCTTTCGTGGCGCGGAACTGATGACCGAGGATGAGCGCAAGGCTCATGTCGCCCAGTTGCTCGACATGAAGACCTTCGATCAGTGCGAGAGCTACATGTCCACACATGAAGTCGAGTTGCAGAAGCGTGCGGCGGACAAGCACGTCTCCTTGCCTCCCGTAGGCGGCATCCTGTTCGATGGCGATCCCTGCAAGGTGATGCGCTTCATGGGTCGCGTCAAGTAAGCGAAAAATCCGCCATTCGGGAGGCTTGCGCCGGGTGGCGCAGCGATCCGAATGAGTAGTCCACCGTGCCGGGCGACCCAGCATCGGCAGGGTGCACGGATAGGCGGCACGAGGGAGGCGACCGACCCGGGTTCGCCAATACGTGGCGGTCGCCGATGTCCCCGTGCCAGAACGGTCAGGGTCTGCGAGCGGCGATAAAGACCAGCAAGGGATGTTCCAGGAACAAGGCCCAGTAGGCCTGGCCGTAGGCAGCCAGGCCTTCGGGCGACACCTCCGGGTGATGGATGCATACATCGACAAAGCCGGCCTCGGTCAGCGCCCACTCCAGGGACTCGCGAGTGTAGTAGCGACACTCGAAGGCCAGCGACTGGAGCGTAGCGTTGGAATCGGGCGCTACCCAGGTCACCGTCAGCCTCGCACCGTCCTGCACCGGCGGGGCAATCCGTTTGATCTTGCCGTATTTAGAGAAACCGGTTTCGGAATCCGGCAACAGGGACGGGTTGTCATTCATGCTGAGCAGGCGTCCGCCGGGTTTGAGATTCCGATACAGGGCGCGGCACATGGCCAGCAATTCCTGGCGATCCTTGGCATAGCTCATCACGAAGGGCGAGAACACCATGTCGAACTGGCCGAGCACGCCCATCTCCAGCACGCTGCCAACCCGATAGGCGATGCCGAGCGGTTTCCTGGCTTCCTCCAGGCAGGCAAGCTCGATCATCTGGGGCGACAGGTCCATGGCCAGCACGGAGGCCGCCCCCGCGTTTTTCAGCAGACGGGAAAAGAAGCCGTCGCTGCAGGCCAGTTCCAGTATGGCCGCGCCAGCCAGCGGTTGCGCGTACTTCAGCAGACTAGGCACCTCGCTGAACTTGCGCACTGGCGTACTGCCGGTGTCGAGTGCCTGATAGCCTTCGGCAATCTTGTTGAAATAGCGTTGCTCTTCGTTCATGGTTTGTCATGCTCCTTGAAATATGACTGCATCCACGCCCGGGCGCGCTGGCCGTGCCGGCGTGGCCACATGACCAGCATTTCATGCTGGTTGGCGAACCGGCCCGAAGCGGAAGCCAGATGCTGCCGCCAATGCCCGACATAGGCCGCCCGGTCCGGCCCGGAGAGCGCTTCCAGCGGATATTCCGGCAGGTAAAACTCCAGCATCAGACGCAACGCCCGGGCCTCGGGCCAGGCGGCGAAACATTCGCTGAATTCATCCAGGCTGCCCGGGTCCGTGGCCAAGGTCTCGAAAACCTCGGCGGAGACCGTTGGCGGTACTATCCGCCGCTCATAGCGGATGGCCTGGAATGGCAGATCAAGCTGTTCCGCGGCATGCCTGAACGGCGCATGGCCTTCCGGATTGTGTATGAGGACCATAAAGCCGTCAGGATCGGCAAGACGTTCCAGGGTGGTCAGAAACTCGGCATGACCTTGTTCAAGGTAATAGCCACTGTGAACCAGCCAGATCATGTGGAAATGGCGGTCTCCGAGACCTTCATCCCAATCGGCACGGGAAAAGTCAGCCGCCGCCAGCGAAATGACCGCATCGGGGTTCGTCGCGGCGCGCAGGCGGGCATGCCCCGATTCCAGAACCGCCCGGTCCTTGTCGATACCGCAATACTCGATGCCGGCCAGGGGTGTCAGCGCGGCCAGCAGTTGACCGGAAACTTCCCCGGTGCCCGAGCCGACATCGAGTATGCGCGCACGCTGTCCGGGCCGTATTGCCTCGGTGTCGCGCACGAATGCCCGCAGCAGGTCGGACATGACCCGCAGCAAGGCCGGCCTGTCCGTGCTGTAGGCATGATGGGCGGACAGGGCTTCCTGGTAACGGCTTTCCCGCCATGCCTGGCGTTGCCGTGGATCGAATGCCTCCGGCCGGATATGTCCGCGCAGGCTGTTGTGGTCGTCGAGTCTCATGACAGGTATGCCGCGATGCCGGTTGCCAGGATATCGAAGCGGTTTCGGTATGCCATGATCGAGTCGCCGCCCCCTAGGGTCTTGTTGGCATCGAGCAGAATCGGCTTGCCTTCGTGCATGACATAGTCGAGGCGGCCATAGTCGAGGCCGAGGCGCTCCCGCCATTGCCTTAGCTCGGGTGGTGGTTCGACGAAGGTGTCCGGGGTTGCCATGCCGCCAAATTTGACGATGGGGTGGCGGGATCCGTAGCGGCCAGACATGCTCTGGTCACCCAGGAAGGTCCAGTACCTGACATAGAAAAATTCGCCTTCCCTTTCCGGGAGAAATTTCTCGACGACCAGGTGCGTGTTGTTCCACACCTCCGCGGGGACTTCGCCTGGATTTTCCAGGATCGGGTAGTGCCGCGGATTCAGATGATCAACCGTGGACCAGTCGATGCTTCCGGTGTTTTCTGCCCATTGCGTCCCTGGCCAGATACGCGCTGCATGCCTGGCCAGTCTTGCCAGCGGGCTGCGCCGCTCGGCCTGGCCGCGGCGCTCGGGCAAGCCGCCATAGTTGGCGTTGGTCTTGATGATGACTGGTCCATCGTAGCCGTCGTTTTGCGACAGTCTGGCCATGCTGTAGCGGTGGCGGGAAATGTCGACCGCCCGGCCGTTGATGACGACCGGGTATTCGGCTGTCCGGGCGACATACTCGTCCGGAAGCACCGTCCTGTCGATGTGCAAAAACAGCACGTCCGCATGGGGCAGGTCGAGCAGGCCGGTGTGCTGGATGACGCTGTAGCCCATGTTCCGCCATGCGGGTACGAGTGTATCGACGACATGGCGGTGCGGGTTGGCGTCTTTGAGAAGCAGTATGGACTTCAAGGGTCAGGATACAGAGGGCCGTATTCAAAATTCATAAGGGTGACGGCGCTGGCGGATCCTGGTCCGGTGCCCGCCAGTGGCCCGACTTTCCGCCCTGCTTCTCCAGCAGGCGCACCGACTCGATGACCATGCCGCGGTCCACCGCCTTGCACATGTCGTAGATGGTCAGCAGGGCGATGCTGGCGGCGGTCAGGGCCTCCATCTCGACGCCGGTGCGGCCGACCGTCTCTGCCGTGGCGGCGCAGGCGATGGCGCTGGCGCCCTCGTCGATCTCGAAATCCACATTCACCTTGGTCAGGGCGATGGGGTGGCAGAGCGGGATCAGGTCGGCGGTGCGCTTCGAGGCCATGATCCCGGCAAGGCGGGCGACCCCGAGTACGTCGCCCTTCTTGGCGTCGCCGGACTGGATCATGGCCAGGGTCTCGGGGCGCATGGCGATGCGCCCCGCCGCGACGGCGATGCGCCGGGTTTCGGCCTTTTCCGCGACCCCGACCATGACGGCCTGGCCATTTTCGTTAAAGTGGGTGAATGCCTTCATCGCAAGGGAACCTCGTTTGAGACAGCGGTATCATAGCCGGATGCGTTTACTTTTCACCATGATACTGGCTGCGTTGCTGGGCTTGCCGGCCAGCGCTTCCGAACTCCCCGATCTCGGCGAGTCTGCTCGCGCGACCATAACTGAGGCGCAGGAAGCGCAACTGGGTGGGGAGATCATGCGCCAGATCCGTGGCGACAAGGATTTCCTCGATGATCCGGAACTGGTCGATTACATCAACAGCATGGGTGACAAGTTGGTCGCGGCCAGTCCGGCACCCTACCGCCACTTCGAGTTCTTTGTCGTCCGCGATGCCTCGATCAATGCCTTTGCCCTGCCGGGCGGCTATGTCGGGGTGCATACCGGCCTGATCTCGGCGACCCGCAACGAATCCGAGTTGGCCGGTGTGATCGCCCACGAGATCTCGCACGTCACCCAGAACCACATCGCCCGCATGATCGACTCCCAGAAAGGCTCCGCGCTGACCTCGCTGGCCGCGCTGGCGGTGGCGATCCTGGCGGCCCGTTCGGATAATCCGCAGATCGCCCAGGCCGCCATCACCACGGCCCAGGCCATGTCGATCCAGAGCCAACTGGATTACACCCGGGAACATGAACGCGAGGCTGACCGGGTCGGCCTGCAAACCCTGGCCGGCTCCGGCTACGATCCGGCCGGCATGGCCACCTTCTTCGAGCGCCTGCAAGCCAATTCGCGTCTTTATGAGAGCCAGGCGCCGGCTTATCTGCGTACTCACCCGTTGACCTACGAACGGATTGCCGACCTGCAAAACAGGCTGGCCGAGATGAAGTACCACCAGCACGCCGACAGTCTGGATTATCAGTTGGTCCGCGCCAAGATACAGGCTTCGGAGGGCGAGGCCATCGACGCCTACAAGCGCTTCAAGGTCCTGGCCGGCAGCGATCAGGCTGATGTCGCGATCCGCTACGGCTTGGTCATCGCGGCGCTGAGGGCGGGTGAACGCGATGCGGCCGTGAAGGCATTTGCGAAGCTGGAGCCGGAACTGCAGGCTTCACCCATGCTGGTGACCTTGGCGGCCAGGTTGCGCATGGAGGCCGGCCAGCCTGGCAAGGCACTGGAGATACTGCGCGCCGGGGTGGCCAAATATTCCAGCTACAAGCCGCTCGTTTATGCCTATGCGCGCGCCCTGTTGAGTACGGCCAAGGCCCAGGAGGCCAAGCGTTTCGTCTCCGAACGCCTGCGCTGGTGGGCCGATGACCAGAACCTGTACCGCCTCCTGGCTGAAAGCGACCACGCCCTCGGCCGGCGCGCCGAAGGCCATCTGGCCCAGGCCGAGGCGCACATCCGGCTCGATCAGCCCGCACTCGCCATGGAACAGCTGCAACTTGCCCGCCAGGCCGGGGACGGGGATTTCTACACCATGTCGGTGGTGGATGCGCGCTTGCGCGAGTTGAAGGAGCGCGAGCAGCGGGAAGCCAAAAAGTAGCTTGCGCTAAGGGTTGGCAGGGGATAAAAAGCCTGAATGCCGTTGCGAGGTAATACTACTCACGGCCGCGCAGGGTCGGCAGCCAGTCCCGTTTGCCGGCCGGCCGGCTGATTCGGACGATTGCGGGGCCGAATACCGGTTGAGCTATCTCGGTATGTACTGATGTACTGTTTGTCCGAGCAAATTAGTTTGGTTTATAGTGCGCCTATGCCTTTTGTTTGAAATGGCACCCGGCTGTTTGCGGATATCGATAAATTTTTGGAAGAGGAAGGAGAGACTATGCGGAATTCTGTTTCCGTTAGTACCGGTTTTGCTCTGCTCGCTGCGCTGTTGGTCAACGTCGCCGCTGCCGCCGAGCCGGCCAAGGAAGAGACCGGCAAGGAGATCGCCTATGACAACAAGAAGGGCAACTGCCTGGCTTGTCATGCCATGCCGACCATGGCCGATGCCGAGCAGCCCGGCAACAGCGGGCCGCCGCTGATCGCCATGAGCGCCCGTTTCCCGGACAAGAAGGTGCTGCGTGCCAAGATCTGGGATGCCACCGCGTCCAATCCGAGCACGATCATGCCCCCCTTCGGCAAGCACAAGGCGTTGACCGAGGAACAGATCGACAAGGTCGTCGAGTTCATCTACGGCCTGTGAAAATTGACAGAGATTGAGGAGCAGACATGAACAGTGATCGCAGAAAGATACTCAAGGGCGCAGGCGCGGCCGGCATGGTGACGGTGGCGGTAGCGGCCGGGCTGTTGAAGCCGGGAGCGGTGTGGGCGGCGGGCTGGAACAAGGCGGCCTTTG
>JAQTLU010000003.1 GCA_028714735.1 Gallionellaceae bacterium
GGGGTCTCCGATCTGGAAAGAGCAACCCGGTTCTACGTGGAGTGTCTTGGCCTGCCCCGGATCGAAACGCCTCCGTCGATCACGTTTTTCGAGCTTGGGAAGACATGGCTAGCTCTTTGGTCCTGGGTGGAGTTGCCCCGTTTTCACGGACAGTTATGGACTCTCAATGAGAGCGGTAACGGGATGATGCACTGAGGTGTTGTCGTCTGTCACGGTGGGGTCAGCTTGGCTCCTTTCGAAGTTGATCGGTGAGAGGTAGTTCAAGGCCGAATGGCGTCGTCTTGGGTTGTACCAAGCCTCAATCCAGGTGAAGACCTCCAGGCGGGCCTCGGTCTTGGATTTCCAGGTACGGCGGGCAATCAGTTCGCATTCCAGGCTGGCGAAGAAGCTTTCCGCCATGGCGTTGTCGTAGGCATCGCCGACCGTCCCCATGGAGGGCCGGACACCCATGATCTGGCAACGCTGTCCAAATGCCAGGCTGGTGTACTGGCTGCCTTGATCGGAGTGATGGATGACGCCTTCCGGCTTGCGCAGGGTCAGGGCCATGTTGAGCGCCATAATCACTAGACTGGCGGTCATCTGCTCAGCAAACGCCCAGCCCACCACGCGCCGGCTGTAAACATCGAGAACGACCGCCAGATACAGGAAACCCGCCCAAGTCGGCAGATAGGTCATGTCCGCCACCCACAACTGATTGGCTTGGGTGGCGACGAACGCCCGCTTGACCAGATCCGGTGCAGGACGCTGGCGGGGATCCCGTTCCGTCGTCACCACATAGCCCCGGCGGCGGCTGACCCCGCGAATCGCGGCTTGGCGCATCAGACGCGCCACCCGGTTATGACCGATACGGTCGCCCGCTTCACGCAATTCCACCAGAATCCGTGGCCGACCATAGGTAGCGTCGCTGGCCTGATGGATGGTCTGAATGCGCTCAAGCAGGGCGGCATTCGCCACGGCTCGGGCCGACACGGGCCGGTCCTTCCAGTCGTAGTAGCCACTGGCGGAAACCTTCAAGCTGCGACACATCACCCGGACAGGAAAGTCGGCCTGGTTCGCTGCAATCAACGTGTAGACGGTGTGGATGTCTTGTCGCCGTTGTGTGCGAACCAGGCCGTAGCCTTTGCCAGGATGTCGCGCTCCATTTCAACCTGGCGCAGCTTGCGACGCAGGGCAATCAGTTCCTCCCGCTCCGCCTGACTCAGCGCGGCAGGTGTTTCACGGGCAGGGCCGACCGTGGCGCGACTGATCCAGTTGCTGATGCTGGTGACATGGCAACCAAACTCTTTGGCAAGCTCGGCCGGATTCCGGCCGGCTTTCACCAACTCGACAATCTGCTGCCGAAATTCCGGCGCATAGGGAGGGTGGGTCTTGGGCATTCGAGCACTCCTTTTCTAGAACACTAGGGTGTCCGTCAAATCGGTGCAACTCCAGGGAAAGTTTGGCCGCCGATGCAGGTCTCCCGCCCGAAGGCTCTGGGTTTCGCGGCTTTGCGCTTGCCCACAACGTGCGCTCGCCGGCAGAGGTGGATGCTTTGCTTGAGCGTGTTGCCGCATTCGGCGCCAAGGTTACAAAGAGGGGGCAGGCCACAGACTGGGGCGGCTATTCCGGGTACTTCACAGACCTTGACGGCTTCCTTTGGGAGGTTGCACACAATCCGGGCTTTCCTCATGTGTGATCCATTGCCGACGTCACTCTGAAATCATCAAGCGCAGTCAATCTTCTCCAACCTCCGACAGGGTGCCTTATCGCCATCAGGTTCCAGTCGGACACCCGAGGAAATGTCAGCAAAGGTCCAACACACGCTGTCGGTTGTGCCACAAACAATGATTTCAGCCGGAACAAATCGGCACGACAAACGGCGATGCGGTTGTTTTATTGAGACTTTTCCTTTCCTTTCATGATGGCCCGATAGTTGCTATTGGTATCAGGTTCCAGCACGCGACCAATCATCGGCTGGATCAACCTGTTCAAGCTAACCATCATGAGGGAAATCGATGTCTATCAAAAATATTGCCGCATTCTCGGCCAAGGCAAGGAGCGACGCCGCACTGGCCGAGCAACTCAAGGCCTGTGAAAAAATGAAGGAGATGTTCGCCCTGGCCAAGGAACATGGCTTTGAATTCCAGGAAGACACCCTGTATCCGCCGAATGAGCCGCAATTCACTCATGATCAGCTTTCAGTGCGTCTGGCCAAGGCACTTCTGCGCTAAGTCGCCTATCCCGGAACCACAGGGAACACGGCGCTCTCGATGGGCGCCAGCCTGCCGGGGCGCAGACCGGGAGTGGCCACGCAGGTACGACCTCGTGCCATCATGCAGGTGCTGCACGATACCCGGTCGGTACGGGCCGACTTCGCCAGGGCTAGACGGCTCGCTTTCCTGCTGCGCCTGAGGCCCGGGCCAGGTTCGATCCGGCTGTCCGGCGGGTCTCGGCAGTACACTCGCCACATGATGTAGAAGATCTCCGCCACGCAGGACACGCCGGCCCAGAATATCAAGTGATCCGGCGGCTTGGTCTGGTGCGCTGGCTATTCGGGTGCGATGTGGTCGAGGAAAAGCTGAATGTCATTCGTGCGCATCATTGCCCTGACCTCGCTTGCGATGATCGCCTTCGCCGGCAATTCGCTGCTGTGCCGGGCCGCCCTCAGGGACACCGGTATCGATGCCGCCAGCTTCACGGCCATCCGCCTGGCCTCGGGCGCCGTCATGCTCTGGCTGGCCGTGCGGGTCAGGGGCGGCAGCCCGCCCGGTGCCGGCAACTGGCCGTCGGCCTTGGCGTTGTTCACCTATGCCGCCGGCTTTTCCTTCGCCTATCTGAGCCTGCCGGCCGCAACCGGCGCGCTGCTGCTGTTCGGTGCGGTCCAGGCGACCATGATCGGCCATGGCCTATGGACCGGTGAACGCCTGCGCGGCGGGCAGTGGGTCGGCCTGCTGCTTGCTGTCGTCGGGCTGGTCGGCCTGTTGCTGCCCGGCCTTTCGGCGCCGCCGCTGCAGGGCGCGGCCCTGATGCTGGCGGCCGGGGTGGCCTGGGGGGTGTATTCCATCCGGGGCAAGCGGGCGGGCGATGCCACCCGGGTGACCGCGGGCAATTTCCTGCGTGCCGTTCCCATCGCCGCCGGCCTGAGCCTGTTGACGGCGAACGCTAGTGCCCTGGATGCCGCCGGATTCGCCTATGCGGTGGCCTCCGGCGCGCTGGCGTCCGGCATCGGCTATGCCATCTGGTACACGGTCTTGCCCACCCTGACCGCCACCAAGGCGGCCACGGTGCAGCTCAGCGTGCCGGTCATCGCGGCCCTGGGCGGCATCGTCCTGCTGGGCGAGCACTTGAGCCTGCGCCTGATCCTGGCCGCCATCGCGGTCCTGGGCGGGATCGCCCTGGTGATACTCGAGAAGCGTCCGGCCTAGCGGCTTTCCGGCGCTCGGCATGGTTACAAAACCGTATGGCAACCTTAACGCCTCGGTAAGGGTCACAGTCCGATAGTTTCCGGCACCGGAACTGCAATGCCCTAGGCCAGGCCTTGGGATCGCCTTCGGAGACCATTGGAGAGGTTATCGATATGTGGAAGTTACCCTTTGCATTCCTGCTCGCACTGTTCTCCCAGCTTGCCCTGGCGCTGCCGACGCCCAAGGACATCGATGCCGCGGTCAAGGCCAGGCAGTTCAGCCAGGCCGAGGCCATGCTGCACGAGGTCATCCAGGCCCGGCCGCAGAGCGCCAAGGCCTATTACGAACTGGGCCAGGTCCTGATCATGGAAGGCCGTCGCGGCGAGGCGCGGCAGGCCCTGATGGAGTCCGGCAAGCTGGAACCGGACCTGAAGTTCGCCAAGAGCCCGGAGCACTTCCGCGAACTGCTGAACCGGGTCGAGAATGGCCCCGTCAGCGCGGCGCAGCACGCGGGTGGCTTTACCTCGTCACCTGCCGGCGCGCCGTTCCCGTGGTCATACCTGCTGATCGGCGGCGGGGTGCTTCTCGGCCTCTGGCTGCTGGTACGCCGCAGCGGCATGGCCTCGAACGCCACCTCGCTCGCACCTGCGGGCTATGCTCCGTCGTCCGGCTATGGCAATCCGCCGGGTTATGGGGCCGTTCCGCCCGGTTCGGGCAGCGGGGTCGGCGGTGCCGTCCTGGGCGGCCTGGCCGGCATGGCGGCCGGTTACGGCCTGGCCAAGGTGCTGGAACACGAGGGCGGCACGCAGGCGGCGCCGGCCGCCAGCCCCGCGATGTTCGATGCCCCGGGGCAGCCGCAGCCGGACTACATCGACTTTGACCCCGGCAGCGGCGATGGCTGGGACGCCTCGGATACCGCCATGGGCGGCGACGACTGGTAGGCGGTTCAGCCGCCGGTTACCCCATCTGTTCGCCCATTGGGCCGCTTGAGGGCTGCGCCTTTCGCCCGATAGCGGCCGCGCGGCCTGGGGTCAAAGCCCGTAGCTGCGCACCAGGATCAGCGACAGCGCCGCCCACATGATCAGGAACAGCGGGGCGCCGACCTTGACGAAGTCGCCGAAGCGATAGCCGGCGCTGTTCATCACCAGCAGGTTGGTCTGGTAGCCCATGGGCGTCAGGTAGCACAGGTTGCAGCCGAACAGGACGGCCAGGACGAAGGGTTCGGCGGGGGCGCCGAGCAGGCGGGCGACCTCGATGGCGATGGGGGTGCCGACCGCGGCGGCGGCGTTGTTGGAGACGAAGTTGGTGAGGATGCCCATCATCAGCATCAGGAGGGCGATGAACCAGCCGGTGTCGAGCATGGCGGCGGCCTCGATCAGCAGGCCGGCCAGGAAGTGGGTGCCGCCGGTGGCGGTGAGGGCCAGGCCCAGGGCCAGGCTGGAGACCACCAGCAGGATGACCTTGACGCTCAGGGCCTGGGTGATGTCGTCCCAGCGCAGGCAGCCTGCGACCACCAGGATGCCGACGCCGAGCACGGCGGCGAGGCCGATGGGGATGATCTTGAGGGCGGACACCAGCACCACGGCGGCCAGGGTGACGATGGCCAGGGTGGAGTAGCGCCGGCGCGGGATGGTGATGCCGCTGTTCAGGCTGAGGCCGACGCCGTGCATCTGGGCATCGAGGATGCGCTCGCGCGGGCCTTGCACCAGCAGCACGTCGCCGACCGACAGGCGGGTGTCGGCCAGGTCGGCGCGGCGTACCTGGGCGGTGCTGCCATGGCGCCGGATGCCGACCACGATGAGGTCGTAGAGGAGGGCGAAGCGGGTGCTGCGCAGGGTGTGGCCGGCCAGGTAGGAGCCCTGGGTGATGATCATCTGTTCGAGGATGTCCTCTTCGGTCTCGCTGGCAGGCTCAGGTCCGTTGTCGGGATGGGCCAGGGTCGGTTGCAGGCTGGAATCGCCCACGCCATGCAGATCGGCGCCGAGCAGGGCCTCCCATTCCTTGAGTTGGGCGGCCGTGCCGCGGATCACCAGGCGGTCGCCTTCGCGCAGTTGGGTGCTGGGCAGTCGGCTCAGTTCCAGGCCTTCGCCGCGGACGATCCGGTGTACCTCCATGTCGCGGTGGGTCAGCTCCAGCACTTCGATCAGGGTCTTGTCGAGCGCGGTGCTGTCGGCGTCGACCAGCAGCTCGGCCTCGAACACGGCCTGCTCGCGGTCGGGCAGGGCCGGCTTGACGTGGCGCAGCAGGTGCGGCGCCACCAGTCCCAGGTAGATCAACCCCGGCACGGCGGCCAGCGCCACCATGGGGTAGAAGTCGAACATGCCGATCTGGCGCAGGCCCAGGTCGGCCGCCAGCGAGACCACGATCAGGTTGGTGGAGGTGCCGATGGTGGTGGCCATGCCGCCGATCAGCACGGCGAAGTTCATCGGCATGAGGATCTGCCCGGCCACCTTGCCGTTGCTCAGGGACAGCCCCATGATCAGCGGGATCAGCATCACCACGATGGGGGTGTCGTTGACGAAGCCGCTGGCCAGGGCCGGGCTGACGATGATGCCGACCAGGGCGAGGCGGGGGTGGCGCTCGAACAGCGCCGAGAGTTTTCGGGTCAGCGGCGACAGCGCCCCGGTGACGACCAGGGCATGGCCCAGGATCATCAGGGCGCAGATGGCCACCAGGGCCGGGTGGCCGAAGCCCATGAAGAAGGCGAAGGGATCGAACGGCACGCCGCCCGGGGCGTAGGGAAACAGGCTGAACAGCAGCACCAGGGTGGCGAGCAGGGCGAAGCTCACCGAGGTGATGGCATAGCGGTCCCAGATGTAGAGGCCGAACACCAGCACCGTGACCGCCAGCACGGCGATGCCATGGAAGCCAAGCGCGGTCAGGGCGTTGGCGTCTGCCATGGCGGTGTGCGTTTCAGCCGCGGGTGTTCGACTGCGGAGCGAACTGGCTCAGTTCGACGAAGGGGGCGGGCTGCCAGCCGGGCTTGCGGTGCTCGGCGACGACGTTGGTGAAGATGCCGCCGCGGACGTAGAACTTGCTGGTCAGGCGCATGAAGCGCGGCTCGGTGGCGGCGACCAGGTCGTCGAGGATGCGGTTGGTCACCGCCTCGTGGAACTGGCCTTCGTCGCGGAAGGACCAGATGTACAGCTTCAGGCTCTTCAGCTCGACGCACTTCTGCTCCGGGATGTAGTCGAGGAACAGGGTGGCGAAGTCGGGCTGGCCGGTCTTCGGGCACAGGCAGGTGAATTCGGGAATCTCGATGTGGATGTGGTAATCGCGGCCGCTGTTGGGGCTGTCGAAGGTTTCCAGGGTCTTTGTCGGTTGGCTGGGCATGATGGGCGGTCGGGCGGTTTCAGTTAAAATGTGACAGCAATTATAAAACCTGAAGCCCCACTTCTCCTGATTCCTCTTCGGCCTTGCGTCTAAAGCACATCCACCTCGCCGGCTTCAAATCCTTCGTCGATCCCGTCACCATCCCGGCCCCGGCCCGGCTGACCGGCATCGTGGGGCCGAACGGCTGCGGCAAGTCGAACGTGATCGACGCCGTGCGCTGGGTGCTGGGCGAGTCGAAGGCGCGCGAACTGCGCGGCGAGTCGATGCAGGACGTGATCTTCAACGGCTCCGCGAACAGAAAGCCGGCCTCGCGCGCCTCGGTGGAGATGCTGTTCGACAACTCCGAGGGCCGCGCCCAGGGCCAGTGGTCGCAATATGCCGAGATCGCGGTCAAGCGCCAGCTCACCCGCGCGGGCGACTCCAGCTACTACATCAACAACATCCAGGTCCGGCGCAAGGATATCTACGACCTGTTCCTGGGCACCGGCCTGGGCGGCGACGCCTACGCCATCATCGAGCAGGGCATGATCTCGCGGGTGATCGAGTCCAAGCCCGAGGAACTGCGCGGCTACCTGGAAGAGGCGGCCGGGGTGTCGAAGTACAAGGAGCGGCGCAAGGAGACCGAGCGCCGCCTGTCCGACACGCGCGAGAACCTGTCCCGGGTCGACGACATCCGCGCCGAGCTGGGCGTGCAACTGGAACACCTGACCGGCCAGGCCGAGGTGGCCCGGCGCTACTTCGCCCTCAACGACGAAAAGAACCTCAAGGAAGGCCTGCTGGCCCTGCTGCGCAAGCGCGATGCCCAGGTCCGCCAGCAGCGGCTGGGCCAGGACATCGAGCAGGCGCGCAATGCCATCGAGGCCGGCATCGCCGACCTGCGCCGGCTGGAAAGCGAGATGGAGACCGCCCACCTGGACCAGTTTGCCGCCACCGAGGCGGTCAACCAGGCCCAGGCGCACTTCTACGCCGAGGGCGGCGAGGCGACCCGGCTGGAACAGAGCCTGCGCCACATGAAGGAGACCCGCGAGCGCCTGGTCATCGAGCTTTCCCGCGCGGTCGAGCGGATCGAGCAGGCGCGCCAGGAACAGGCCGAGCTGGCCGATCAGGGCGAGCAATGCGAGATGGACGGCGAGGCGGCGCGCGAACTGTTCGAGACCCTGACCGAGCAGGCGCGCGCGACCGCGACCCGGCTGCCCGAGGTGGAGCAGGCCCTGGAAGCGGCGCAGCGCCAGGTGGCCGAACGCCAGCGCGAACTGTCGGGACTGGAGCACCAGGCCCAGGTCGAGCTGACCCACCGCCAGCACGCCGACCGCGCCATCGAACAGTTCAAGGCCCGGCAGACCCGGCTGTCCCAGGAACAGTCGGCCCTGGGCACCGCCACCCCGCAACACCTGGCCCGCCTGGAAGAGGATGTCGAGGAGGCCGAGCAGCGCCTGGAACTGGTGCGCGACGAGCTGGACGACCTGCGCGCCGAGTTCCCCGCCCTGGAGCGCAAGCGCCGCGATGCCGCCGACCAGGTCGACGAGGCCAGCCGCAACCTGCACAAGATCGAGGCCGAACTGGGCGCGCTCCGGCGCCTGCAGGACCAGGCCAGCCGGTCCGAGCACGAAGGCCAGACCTGGCTGTCGCGCCAGGGCCTGGGCGAGTGCCGCCGGTTGTGGCAGGTGATCCGGGTCGAATCGGGCTGGGAAGACGCCGCCGAGGCCGCCCTGCGCGAACGCCTGGCCGCCTTGCTGGCCGAGAACCGATCCGACTGGCTGGCGGCGCCGCCGGAAGGGCGGCTCGACCTGGCCCTGCCCCGGGTCGGCGGCGCCGGCCCGTTCATCGACGACGTCGGCCTGCCCAGGCTGGCCGAGCGCATCAAGACCCTCGACCCCCTGGCCGAGCGCATGCTGGCCGACTGGCTGGCCCTGGTCTATGCCGCGCCCGACCTGGCCACGGCGGTGGCCCAGCGCGACCGCCTGCCGCTCGGCGGGGTCATCGCCACGCCGCAGGGCCACCTGGTCGGCCGCGACGCGATCACCTACAACGCGCCCGACAAGGGCCACCACGGCCTGCTCAAGCGCGCCCGCGACATCGAGATCCTGGCCGTGCGCCTGAAGGAGGCCGAGGCCCTGCACGACGAGATGCGCGAGATCGCCGAGGACGCCGAGGAACTCATCCAGGAATCGCGCCGCGACGTCGAGCGCCTGCAGGCGGCGGTCAACCAGGCCCAGGCCGAGGTGCACCAGCGCCAGCTGGTCCTGGCCAAGGAAAGCGAGACGGTGAAGCGGCTGGAGGAACGTCGCCGGCAACTGGCCGACGAGCTGGCCGAGCTGGCCGAGCAGTTGGCCGAGGAGGCGATGGGCCGGGAAGAGGCCGAGGCGCGCTACCAGGAGGCCAAGCTGCAGCAGGAATTCGCCCGCGAGCACCTCGACGGTGCGCGCGAGGCCCGGCGCGAGCACGAGGCCGGCCTGGCCGCGCTGCGCGAACAGTTGCGCCGGCAGGAGCGCGAGGCCCAGGAGGCCGGTTTCCGGGTCAAGAGCCTGGTCACCCGCTTCCAGGACCTGGGCGAGCGCCGCCAGCGCCTGTCACAGACCCTGGCCGAGATCGACAGAAACGAACGGGAGCTGCGCGAGCAACTGGGCGTCCAGGACGAATCGGCCATCCAGGCCGAGGTGCAGGCTGCCCTGGAACGCCGGCGCGAGGCCGAACTGGCCCTGGTCGCCGCGCGCGAGGGCATGGAGGGCGCCAACGAGAAGCTGCGCCAGATGGAGCACCGGCGCATCCAGACCGAGCGCGCCCTGGAACCCCTGCGCGGCAACCTGCAGGGCCTGGAGCTGAAGCTGCAGGAGGCGCACCTGAGGGAGGAGCAGTTCGCCGAACAGCTGGTCGACCGCGACGAGGCCGCCTTGGCCGAGCAACTGACGCCGGCACACAAGGACAGTTCGCTGAGCGCCGACATCGGCCGATTGGGCAACGAGATCGAGGCCCTGGGCGCGGTCAACATGGCCGCCCTGCAGGAACTCGATGCCGCCCAGGAGCGCAAGAACTACCTCGACGCCCAGGCCGAGGACCTGACCACCGCCGCAGACACCCTGGAGGAGGCGATCCGGCGCATCGACGCCGAGACCCGCTCGCGCCTGAAGGCGACCTACGACAACGTCAGCGAAGGCTTCAAGAGATACTTCACCGAGCTGTTCGGCGGCGGCGAGGCCTCGCTGACCCTGACCGGCGAGGAGATCCTCGACGCCGGCCTGGTGGTGATGGCGCAGCCGCCGGGCAAGAAGAACAGCTCGATCCATCTCCTGTCGGGCGGCGAGAAGGCGCTCACCGCCATCGCCCTGGTGTTCGCCTTCTTCAGCCTCAACCCGGCGCCGTTCTGCCTGCTCGACGAGGTCGATGCGCCGCTCGACGACAGCAACACCGAGCGCCTATGCCGGCTGGTCGCCAAGATGTCGCAGGAGACCCAGTTCATGTTCATCACCCACAACCGCATCACCATGGAGATGGCCCTGCACCTGATCGGCATCACCATGCCCGAGCCCGGCGTGTCGCGGCCGGTGGCGGTCGACGTCGAGGACGCGGTGCGGATGGTGGAGAGCGCGTAAGGGCACGATTTATATCGTTTGGGTAATGCTTTTGTTCACGACAAAGTTCATATTACCGGGCGGCAAAATTGCCTTGATTGACACGCCATGACAGGGGGTAATTTGAAAGCAACTCATAATTTTTTCTACTTTCCACTCTTTGCCTGTTTTGTTTCAGGCTGCGCATCCATTACGGGCAGCGAGATGCAGTCGTTGTCGGTGACCGCCGCAGACAGGGACGGGAAGACCATCGAGAAAGCCGACTGCGTGATGGACAACGACAAGGGACACTGGGCCGCAAGCACGCCCAGCTTCGTCATGGTCCATCGCAGCGCTGAAGACTTGACCGTCGTCTGCAAGAAGGAAGGCTTTACTGACGGCGTGTTGAAAGCGGTCTCGCGTGCCTCAGGCTCGATGTTTGGCAACATCATCTTCGGTGGTGGCGTCGGGGCCCTGATCGACCATAACAGTGGCAATGGCTACAACTACCCGGACCAGTTGCCGGTCAAGATGGGCGGCTCCGTTTTGGTTGATCGCAAGGATCAGGGTTCCGCTCAACATGTGGCGCAGGGGGACACGAACAAATGACCAAGGGCGTTGCACAATTGCTTCATTGCCGTAAGGGCGTAAAGCGTGCCTCAGGCATGGCGATTCTTGTCAGCCTGGCCATCATGACCGGTGCCTTGCAGGGGTGCGCCTCGCCAGCCACGCAACAAGGCATGACGGTTACGCCATCGATGGTGGAACGGACGAACGACACCTTCAAGCATGCAATTCGAATCGATAGCGTCGCTGGCGGCAAGGACACCAATCCGCTCTGGACGTCCCAGGTCGGTACGGAGGACTTCAAGAAGGCACTGACTGACAGCCTCGGCAATGCGGGTTATCTTGCCTCCAGCGATGACCAGGCGAAGTATGCCCTGTCGGCAAACTTTCTTGAGCTGGATCAGCCGTTGATCGGTCTGACACTCGATGTCAAGTCCAGTGTCCAGTACCAGCTCAAGGGCAACGGGCTCGACAAGTCGATACCTGTCCGTGCAACCGGTACGGCTGGCTTTTCAGATGCAGCCATTGCGATAGCGCGCCTTCGGATTGCCAGCGAGCGTTCCATCCTCGAAAACATCAAGGAACTCCTAAGGCAGCTGGCCGACATCAGGTGAACCTGCCGATGGCCCTCACCTGATCGGCTTCACCGCGGCCGAGCCGGGCGGGTTCAGATCGGATCGCCCGCAGTCGTGGCGGCCGCTTTGTCTGCCCGCTGCACGGTCCATTTCGACTGGGCGAAAAAGGCCTCCAGTTCGGCCACTGGCAGGGCCTTGGCGACGTAGTAACCCTGCACGCTGTCGCAGCGCAGGCGGTAGAGCTGCTGCAGGGTCTGGATGTTCTCGACGCCTTCGGCCACCACCTTGATGCCCAGGTTCTGGCCCAGGTCGATGGTCGATTTGACGATCACCGCGTCGTCATTGCTGTGCAGCATGTCCATGACGAAGGAGCGGTCGATCTTGATCTCGGCCACGGGCAGCAGGCGCAGGCGCGCGAGCGACGAATAGCCGGTGCCGAAATCGTCGATCGAACACTCGATGTCGAAGCTGCGCAGTTCGGTGAGCACGGCATTCAGGCGGTCGTAATCGCCGAAGAAGATGTTCTCGGTGATTTCCAGGGTGATGCCGCCGCGGGCCGAATAGCGCTCGACCAGCCTGGCCAGGCCGCTGATGAAGCGCGGGTCGGTGATGACGCTGATCGGCACGTTGACGGCGATGCGCAGGTCGAGGCGCTGCTTCAGCCAGGCGTTGCGCTGGAGCATCGCGGTTTCCAGCGCCCACCAGGTGAAGCGCTGGATCAGCCCGGTCTGTTCGAGCGCCGTGATGAACATGTCGGGCGGCACGTACGAGCCGTCCTGGCGGTACCAGCGTGCCAGGGCCTCGACCCCGGTGATGGTGCTGGTCGCCAGTTCGAGCTTGGGCTGGTAGTAGAGGACGAATTCCCCGTTGTCGAGTGCGGCGCGCAACTCGCGCACCAGGGCAAAGCGGCCGGCATTGCCGGCATCGTGCTGCTCGTCGAACAGATGGGCGCCGCTCTTTTCGCGTTTGGCGGCGAGCATGGCCGCGTCGGCATGCTTGAACAGCGTGGAGATGTCGTTGCCGTGCTGCGGGAACAGGGCGACGCCGATGCCCGCCGTCACCAGCACCTCATTGCCGGCCAGTTCCATGGTCTGGTCCAGGGCGTCGAGCAGGCTGCGTGCCGAGGCCATGGCGGATTTCTCGTCGACGTCGGTGAGCAGGACGGCGAACTCGTCGCCCGACATGCGGCCGATGATGTCGGTCGGGCCGAGCCGGCTGGCGAAGCGCTGGGCCACGATGCGCAGCAGTTCGTCGCCGGCCTCATGGCCCAGGGTGTCGTTGAGGTCCTGGAAGCGGTCGATGTCGGCGATGAGCAGGGCCAGGCCGCCGTCGCCTTCGCCTCGCTGCTTGAGTTCCTTGCGGACATGGTCATGGAACAGCGAACGGTTGGGCAGGCCGGTGAGGTTGTCGTAGAGCGAGAGGTATTCCAGTTCCTGGTTGACCGCAGAGAGCCGTTTGTTGACCCGCTGCAGTTCACCCTGCGCCTCTTCCGCCTCGCGCCGGGCCTGCTCGACCTTTTCCATCGCCATGGCGTTCTCGATGGCGATCGCCACCTGGCCGGCGAACAGTTCGAGCAGGTGCAGGTCGCTTTCGCTGAATTCGCCGCCGCCCGACTTGTCGATGCAGGCGATGCCGCCGAGGAAGTGCTGGCGCCCGACCAGCGGCACCATCAACAGCGTGCCGGCGTCCTTTTCCCAGAGGTTCTTTTCCTGCTCGGACAACTCGCTCAACACGCCGCGCCACCAGGGCCGCTTGTGCTTCCAGACCCAGCCGCAGATGCCGAAGTCGAGCGGCAGCGACTCGCCGACGATCTCGTCGACATTGGCCCCGGAGCCGGCGCGATAGGTATATTCGTTGCAGTCGCGGTTGAGCAGCGGCAACAGCACTGTTTCTGCGCTGATCAATTCTCGGGCGCGATCGACGATCAGGGCGAAGACCTTGTCGAGGTCGAGTTCGCTGCCGACGGCGAGGGCGGTTTCGCGCAGCAGGGCAATCTCGTGCTCGCGTCGACGCAATTGCTCCTTGAGGGCGCTGACCCGGTCCTTGTCCACGTCGGCCGTCCGGGTCATGCCGATGGATGTCGAGCACCGGGCTCGGCGGGTGCAAGCGGCCCGGGCCGTTGCCAGGTTTCTGGAATCAACTCGACAACTCCTTGAGATGTTTGGCGTCGAGCACGCCGATATTGCGGCCGCGTACCTCGATCACCTCGGCCTGTTCGAGTTGCCGGAGGGCGCGCGAGAAATGGGCCGGCGACATGTTGAGGCGGGCGGCAACCACCTGTTTCTGCACCGGCAGGGTGAACTCGTAGCTGTTGCTGGTGACCTTGGGGGCGTAATGGAGCAGGAAGCAGGCGACCCGCTTGCTGGCCGAACTGAGCTTGAGGTCGCGCACCTCGTAGACCAGCTTTTCCATGGCCCGGCTGATGTGGCCGAACATCTTGAGGGCGAAATCATCGTCGGCCGTGATCAGCTCGATGATCGCCGTACGCTCGATCAGCACGATGTCGCTGGCCACCTCGGCCTGGGCGTTGACCGGGTAGGGTGTGTGCAGGAAGGCGATGGCGTCGCAAAACATCTCGCCTTCGTTGATGACGGCGAGGGCCTTGCCGATCGAGTTGCCGCTCGGGCTGTCCGGAAAACCCAGCAGCACCTTGCCCTTGGCGATGCCGTAAAACCCGAGTGCGGGCTCGCCGGAACGGAACAGCCAGTCGTTGCGTTCCAGATGGATCACCTGCGTGCTGCGGCCCAGCCTGGCCAGGGTTTCCACTGGCAGCTTGGCGAACAGGCGCAGGCGCTTGAGTCCGTCGACTGCGTTCACGCGGCACCCTGGGCAGGTTCGGGTTCCAGGTACAGGGTCCGGGTGGGAAAGGCGATCCCGGCGCCCTGACCGGCGATGATGTCGGCCACCTTGAGCAGGACATCCTGCTTGATCTCGTGGTAGCGCACCCACTGGGTGGTCCTGGTGAAGGTGTAGATGAAGAAGTTGAGCGATGAATCGGCAAACTCGTTGAAGCTCACGATCAGGGTCTGCTCGGTGTCGATCTCGGGGTGGTTCTGCAGCATGGCCTTCACGTCGGCGACGATGGCGGCCATCTTGCCGACGTCCTGGTAACGGATGCCGATGGTCTCCTTGATGCGCCGGTTGCTCATGCGCGAGGGGTTTTCCACCACGATGGTGGTGAACAGGGCGTTCGGCACGTAGACCGGGTTCTTGTTGAACCGGCGGATGCGGGTGTGGCGCCAGTTGATGTACTCCACCGTGCCCTCGATGTCCTTGTCCGGCGAGCGGACCCAGTCGCCGACCGAGAAGGGCCGGTCCAGGTAGATGGTCAGACCGCCGAAGAAGTTGGCCAGGATGTCCTTGGCGGCGAAGCCGATGGCGATGCCGCCGATGCCGCCGGCGGCGAGTATCCCGGCGATGCTGATGCCCAGGGTCTGCATGACCATCAGCGCGCTGAGCACCAGGATGACCAGGATGACCAGCTTGGCGACGGCATCCACCGTGGTTCGGTCCACTTCTCCGCTGATCGCTTCGCGCGAATTGACGATGTTGTCGGCCACGTTGCCGGTCAGCAGGACCAGGAACCAGGCCAGGCAGGCCACCACGCCGACGTTGCGCAGCGGCGGCACCAGTTCGAAGATGGGACTGCCCAGGTGCTTGCCGAGGATGCCGGCGGCGGCGGTGAGGCCGACCAGCCAGATGGTCAGGCGCAACGGCTTGACGGCGGCGCTGATGAGGGCGTCGTCCCAGATGTTGGAGGTCTTGGCTGCGATCTTCTCGGCATGGCGAAGCAGGTAGTAGGCGCCAACGTTCACGGCCACGACGACCATGATGAGAACCATTACCTCCGGTAACCATGACTCGCCGAGGATGGCGAAGCCGTATCGGTCGGCCAACTCTTGCATCCGTGTTGTTCCTTGCCTGATGTGGGGTGGGCTGGCGAATTGAACCACATTTTAGCGTGGAAAAAGACATCGGGCATTCAGCCTGTGGATTGACTAAGCGACCGGGGGGCGGTTCCAATGCGGAACATGATCGGGAGTGAATTCATGCAAGCGAAGACGGATATTCGGCAACAGCTCAATGCCCAGACCGGCAGGCTGGGCTGGCAGGAACTGGAGCGCCATTTCGCCCGGGGTTCGGTCATCAAGGTGGCGGCCGAACTTGACCTGGTCGAGGTGGCGCTATGCGTGGCTCAGGACGACAAGGCGGCCATCGAGTCCTGGCTCGCTTCAGGCGCGATTGCCCGGGCCGAAACCGAGGACGCCCTGGCCTGGCATGGCCGCCAGGCGGAGTTCTGGGCCGTGGTGGCGGCGCCCTGGGTGCTGGTGCAGGAAATCCCCGGTCAAGCCGCCGATTGATCGTGAGCGGTCATGACCGGCCTGCACGCGGGGAACCGGCCTGAAGCCTTGATCCGCACCGTTTTCCGCTGGCGCCAGTGTCTTTCGTCATACGACGGCAGTACCATTGACGGCTATTCACGCATGCAACCCGCTTACGGAGTATCCCCATGACGCACCCACTGGCCGGCCAGCCCGCCCCCGCAGAATGCCTGATCGACGCCCCCGCCCTGTTGCGTGCCTACCATGACCTGCCGGACGTCAGCGATCCCGGCCAGCGGGTGGCCTTCGGCACCAGCGGCCATCGCGGCACCGCGCTGAAGAAGAGTTTCAACGAGGCGCACATCCTGGCCATCACCCAGGCGGTGTGCGAATACCGGGCCGGGCAGGGCATCGCCGGGCCGCTCTTTCTGGGCATGGACACCCATGCCCTGTCGGCTCCCGCCCAGGCCACCTGCCTGGCGGTACTGGCCGGCAACGGCGTCGACACCCGGATGCAGGCGGAGGGCGGCTACACCCCGACGCCGGTGATCTCGCGCGCCATCCTGGACTGGAACCGCGACCCGGCCCGGGCGCGCGCCGACGGCATCGTCATCACGCCCTCGCACAACCCGCCCCAGGACGGCGGCATCAAGTACAACCCGCCCCACGGCGGCCCGGCCGATACCGACGCCACCGGCTGGATCGAACAGCGCGCCAACGCCCTCATGGCGGCCGGAAACGCGGGGGTGAAGCGGGTCGACCCGGCCTCGGCAGGTTGCGTGCAGGTGATCGATTTCATGATTCCTTACATCAATGATCTGGAAAATGTCATTGATTTCGAAGCGATTCGTGCGGCCAAGGTGCGCATCGGCGTCGACCCCCTGGGCGGCGCGGCGGTGGCCTACTGGCGGCCGATCGCCGACCGCTACGGCCTCGACATCGAGGTGGTCAACGACAAGGTCGACCCCGCCTTCGCCTTCATGACCCTGGACCACGACGGCAAGATCCGCATGGATTGTTCCAGCCCCTACGCCATGGCTAGCCTGGTGGCGCTCAAGGACCAGTATGCGATCGCCTGGGGCAACGATGCCGACGTCGACCGCCACGGCATCGTCACGCCTTCGGTCGGCCTGATGAACCCGAACCACTACCTGGCCGTCGCCATCGACTACCTGCTCACCCACCGGCCGCAATGGTCGGCCGACGCGGCGGTCGGCAAGACCCTGGTCAGCTCGGCCATGATCGACCGCGTGGTGGCCGGGCTCGGCCGCAAGATGGTCGAGGTGCCGGTCGGCTTCAAGTGGTTCTCGCTCGGCCTGCTGGAGGGCAAGTTCTGCTTCGGCGGCGAGGAGAGCGCCGGGGCCAGTTTCCTGCGCCGCGACGGCACGGTCTGGACCACCGACAAGGACGGCATCATCCTGGCCCTGCTGGCGGCGGAGATCACCGCCGTGACCGGCCGCGATCCGGGCCGCTACTACCAGGACCTGGCGGCGAAGTACGGCACGCCGTTCTACGTTCGTATCGATAGCCCGGTCAGCCGCGAGGAGAAGGCCGCCTTCAAGCACCTGACCCCGGAGCGGGTGACCGCCGCGACCCTGGCCGGCGACGCCATCACCGCGAAGTTGACCCGTGCGCCCGGCAACGACGCGGCCATCGGCGGCCTCAAGGTGACCACCGCGAACGGCTGGTTCGCCGCGCGGCCGTCCGGCACCGAGGACATCTACAAGATCTACGCCGAGAGCTTCGTCAGCGCGGAGCACCTGCAGGCCATCGTCGCCGAGGCCCGTGCCATGGTCACGGCGGCCCTGCAGTCCTGATCGGGGGATAGCAACCGGGGCCGGCGCATTGCCGGCTCGGCGGCGGGTTTACTGCACCTTGAGGCGGGTTTCGCCGGAGAGCAGCCGGCGGGCGCCGTTGAAGCGCTTGGTCCAGTAGCCGTCGTTCATGTCCGAAACCATGACCTGCTTGCTGCGGCTGCTGGCGGCATGGACGAACTGGCCGTCGCCGGCATAGATGCCGACGTGGGAATAGGGTTTGTGGCGGGTGTTGAAGAAGACCAGGTCGCCGGGCTGCAACTGATCCTTGCCGACGGCTTCGCCGTTCTGGCTGATGGCCCTGGCGCTGTGCGGCAGATCGATGTCCTCGGTCTGTTTGTAGACGTGACGGACGAAGCCGCTGCAATCGACGCCCTTCTTCGGGTCGGTGCCGCCCATCTTGTAGGGGCTGCCAAGCAGGCCCAGCGCGTACAGCAGCGGCTGGGCCTGTTGCTTCATGCCGGCGACGAAACCGCTCTCGTCGGCTGGGGCATATCCGGCCGTCAGCGCGAGGGCGACGGCCAGGGCAGCTATCGGTATTAAGTGTCGCATCCGTTTTCGTAATCGGTGAGTGGCGCGATTTAGCCATCTCCAGACCGGCTTGTCTACCCTGAAAATGTGGTCAAATGTGGCAGACCGCCTATGCGGCGGGTTTCCAAGGAGGCGGGACATGACAGGCGAAACAGAGGAAGTGCGGGCTCCCATGCGTGAAGCCGCCAGTCAGGGCGGCGACCTCAAGGACCGGGTGCGTGGTCTGGTATTGCAGGCGATCGTGGCCCGCAAGGCCGATCCGAAAGCCATCCGCGCGGTGATGAAAGATACCGTGGAAGGCTTGGGCGAGGGCCTCGGCGGCCATGCCGATTCGGCCGGCGCCACCCTCAAGAGCGCCGTGAGCGGACTCGACGAGGCGATCGGCAAGAGCCTGTACGCCTTGCAGTCTGCGGTCGAGGAGACCTGGGGCAACGGCCGCCGGTTCGCCGATGCCGACCTGCGCGAGGCCTACGATGCGGTACGCGGCCTCGACGACGACCTGGTCGGGACCCTGAAGGAGGTCGGCGGCCGGACCAAGGGGGTCCTCAAGGATGAATTCAACCACATCAGCGAACACCTGGGCCGCAATGGTTCCGACACCGGCAGCCAGATCAAGTCGGTGCTGGCCGTGCTGGGCCGCGATTTCGGCCATACCGCGACCGAGGCCGGTCGTGCCCTGAAGAGCGATGCCAGGGAGGCCACCGGACGCCTGTCGGCGGTGACCTCGGGCATCCTGCGCGGCCTGGCCGATGCCCTGGACGGACGCAAGCCGTGAGAACCGGTTTCCTGCTGACATAGGCTCCATATGCTGCGTGAAACCCTGTCCGTGATGCGCGATCTGCCGCGTCTGCACGAAATCACCTCGGTACTGATCCGCTACGGCTGGGGCGACGTGGTGCGCATGCTCGGCCTGGCCCGGTTACTCGAACGGGCCGGCAAGCTGCTGCACTGGCATACCTCGGACGAGATCTCCAGGCTCGACCTGCCGGTGCGCATCCGCCTGGCCATGACCGAACTGGGGCCGACCTTCGTCAAGCTCGGCCAGATCCTGGCGACCCGGGTCGATGTCTTTCCGCCCGCCTGGATCGCCGAATTCGAGCAGTTGCACAGCAATGTGCCGCCGGTCCCGTTCGACCTGCTGCGCCCGATACTGGAGGAGAAATACGGCCGCCCCCTGGAAGAGGTCTTCGACGGCCTGGAAACGACGCCTTTCGCGGCCGCCTCCATCGCCCAGGTGCATCGCGCCCGGCTCAAGGACGGCACGCCGGTCATCCTGAAGGTCCGGCGTCCGGACATCGTGCCCAAGGTCGAGGCGGACCTGCGCATCCTGGATCACCTGGCCCGCCTGGTCGAGTTCGACATGCCGGAGATGCGCCGCTACAAGCCGATCCAGATCGTCAGCCAGTTGCGCCGCTCGCTGATGAACGAACTCAACCTGGCCAAGGAGGCGCGCAACCTGACCGTGTTCGCGCGCAATTTCGCCGGCGACGAGACCGTACGGGTGCCCAAGGTCTATTGGAATTACTGCGGTGAAATGGTCGATGTCCAGGAAGAATTGCAGGGCATCCCCGCCGGCGACCTGGCCGGGGCGCGCGCCGCCGGCATGGATCTCGAACTGCTCGCCGCACGCGGAGCCGACGCGGTACTCAAGATGATCCTGGTGCACGGCCACTACCACGCCGATCCGCACCCCGGCAACGTGATCTTCCTGTCCGGCAACCGGGTCGGCATGATCGATTTCGGCATGGTCGGCCGGCTCACCGAGGCCAGGCGGGCGCAAATCACCGACTTCCTCGGCGCCCTGATCAACAAGGACGAGCAGGCCCTGCTCAACGTCCTGACCCTGTGGGCGGGCGATGCCGAGATCGACGAGGACAAGCTGGCCTATGACCTGACCGAGGTCATCTTCAGCTACGACGACCTGCCGCTCCGGGAAATCCGCATCGCCCCGCTGCTGTCCGACGTGACCGCGGTGCTGCGGGAGAACAATCTATCCATCCCGCCCGACCTGACCCTGCTGTTCAAGGCCCTGATCACGCTCGAAGGCCTGGGCAACCAGCTCGACCCGGAGTTCCACATGGTCGACCACCTGGAGCCGTTCGTGCTGGAGGTGATGGAGGCGCGCTATGCGCCGGCCTTCCTCCTGCGCCGGATCCGGCGCGGCATCCGCGAGATCGGCGAGGTCGTCACCGGGTTGCCCAGGGACCTGGCCCGGCTGTTGCGCCAGGCCCGGCGCGGCCGCCTGCGCATCGACCTCGACCTCAAGCGGCTGGATCATTTCGGCCAGCAGCTCAACGATGCCGCCAACCGGCTGACCGTGGGCGTGCTGACCGCCTCGCTGGTGATCGGTTCCTCGATCATCATGACGGTGCCGCAGGCCCCCTTCATGCTCGGGCTGCTCGGCTTTCTCCTGGCCATGGCCAACGGCATCTGGCTGATCTACTCGATCTGGCGTTCAGGCAAGGAATGACGGCGACGACGGCCCGCCATCCACGCTAAAATATTGTTTTCCATTTTGTTACCGGGACCAAGATGAAGCGTCTGACGGCTTGGGCTTTCGCTGCCTGCCTGCTCGCCGGGCCGGTTTTCGCGGCCGACATGAGCGGGGCGAGCGCGGCCGACAAGGAACGCATCCGCACCATCGTCAAGGAAGTCCTGCGTGAATATGCCGCCACCCTGGGCGACAAGCAGGCCGACCCGGCGGCCAGGGACGTCCTGCGCAACATCGCCCAGGACAACCGCGCCTTCGTCCGCAGCCACAAGCCCGCCTATTTCGCCCCCTTCATGGACGGCCAGCATCCCCGCGCCACGGTCATCACCTGTTCCGATTCCCGCGTCCATGTCCACGCCCTGGATGCCGCGCCAGACGGCGACCTGTTCATGATCCGCAACATCGGCAACCAGATCGCCACCGCCGAAGGTTCGGTCGAATATGGCGTCCATCACCTGCACACGCCGCTGCTCCTGATCGTCGGTCATTCCGCCTGCGGCGCCATCAAGGCCGCCGCCGGCGACTATGCCCAGGAATCCGGTCCGATCCGCAACGAACTGGACACCATCCAGATCCCCAAGGGCGACCCGGGCATGAGCAGCGTCAAGCTGAACGTGAACAACCAGGTCCGCCGGGCCATGGCCAAGTGGGAGGAAGAGGTGATCGTCGGCAAGCTGACCGTGGTCGGCGCCGTCTACGATTTCCGCAACGAACTCAACCAGGGCCAGGGCAAGCTGACCGTCATCAATGTCAACGGCGAGACCGATCCGGCCCGGATCGCCGCGCTGGACCTGATGAAGGGCCTGGATGCCCCCGAGCCCCGGGGCAGGAAGTCCAGGGCCGAAAGCCACCACTAAACCGGAACGATCACGATGGAACGCATACATAACTTCAGCGCCGGCCCGGCCGTGTTGCCCAAAGAGGTCCTCGAACAGGCCAGCGACGAATTGATGAACTGGCGCAGCTGCGGCATGTCGGTGATGGAGATGAGCCACCGCGGCAAGGAATTCACCAGCATCCTGGAGGCGGCCGAGGCCGACCTGCGCGACCTGATGGCCATCCCGGCCAATTACAAGGTGCTGTTCCTGCAGGGCGGTGCCACCCTGCAGTTCGCCCAGGTGCCGCTCAACCTGATGGCCGGCCGCTCGGCCGACTACTTGGTCACCGGCGACTGGTCCAAGAAGGCGCACAAGGAAGCCCAGCGCTACGGCGCCGTGCGTCTGGTCGCCTCCACCGAGGCGTCCGGCTTCAGCCGTTTCCCTGCCGTGGCCGAGATGGACCTCGACCCGGCCGCGGCCTACCTGCACGTCTGCACCAACGAGACCATCCGCGGCGTCGAGACCTTCGACGAGGCGGCCCTGCCGAATGGGGTGCCGCTGGTCGCCGACATGAGCTCGCACATCCTGTCCCGGCCCATGGACGTCTCCCGCTACGGCCTGATCTATGCCGGCGCCCAGAAGAACATCGGCCCGGCCGGCGTCTGCCTGGTCATCGTGCGCGAGGACCTGCTCGGCCAGGCCTCGGTGCATACCCCGACCCTGCTCGACTACGCCATCCAGGCCGAGAACGGCTCCATGCTCAACACCCCGCCCACCTTCGCCATCTACATGGCCGGACTGGTGTTCAAGTGGCTGCTCCGCCAGGGCGGCCTGGCGGCCATGGCCCGGGTCAATGCCGAGAAGGCGCGCCTGTTGTACGACAGGATCGATGCCGGCAGTTTCTTCCATAACCCGGTCGAGCCGGCCAACCGCTCGCGCATGAACGTGCCGTTCACCCTGGCCGATCCGGCCCTGGACGAAACCTTCATCGCCGAGGCCAAGGCGCGCGGCATCGTCCAGATCAAGGGCCACAAATCGGTCGGCGGCATGCGCGCGTCGATCTACAACGCCATGCCGCTCGAAGGCGTCCAGGCCCTGGCCGAGTTCATGGCCGATTTCGAGAAGAAACACGGATGAACGAGGAACTCGCCAAACTGCGCGACCGCATCGACGAGCTGGACGACCGCCTGCTGGTCCTGCTCAACGAGCGCGCCCGGCTGGCCCAGGAGGTCGGCCATCTCAAGCTCGCCAACGGCGAGGAGGGCGGCCCGATCTACCGGCCCGAACGCGAGGCCCAGGTGGTGCGCCGGTTGCAGGACGCCAACGAAGGCCCGTTGCCGGACGAGTCGGTCGAACGCCTGTTCAAGGAGATCATGTCCGCCTGCCGCGCCCTCGAGCAGCCCCTGACCTGCGCCTACCTCGGCCCGGAGGGGACCTTCTCCGAGGCGGCGGCGATCAAGCAGTTCGGCCAGAGCACAAACGGTCTGCCCGTCGCTACCATCGACGAGGTGTTCAAGGCGGTGGAAACCGGCCAGGCCCAGTACGGCGTGGTGCCGGCGGAGAACACCACCGAGGGCGCCATCGGCCGCACCCTCGACCTGCTGCTGACCACGCCGCTGATCGTCTGCGGCGAGGTCATGTTGCGGATACGCCAGAACCTGCTGCGCAAGAACGATAACCTGGACGGCATCCGGGTGGTCTATTCCCACGCCCAGTCGCTGGGCCAGTGCCAGGGCTGGCTGACCGCCCATCTGCCCGATGCCGAGCGGGTCGCCGTGGCCAGCAACGCCGAAGCGGCCCGGCTGGCCAGTGAAAGCCCGATCGCCGCCGCCATCGCCGGCGACACCGCCGCCGCCCGCTACGGGCTCAACATCGCCGCGCCCGGGATCGAGGACATCGCCGGCAACACCACCCGTTTCCTGGTCATCGGCAAGGACGCGGCGGCGCCTTCAGGCAAGGACAAGACCTCGCTGGCCGTATACGCCCGCAACCGCCCCGGTTCCCTGCTCGAACTGATCGAACCCTTCGCCCGCCTGGGCGTCGGCCTGAGCAAGCTGGAATCCCGGCCGGCCCGGAGCGGCAGCTGGGAATATGTCTTCTTCATCGACCTCGAAGGCCACCGCCTCGATGTCCGCGTCGCCGAGGCCATCCAGGAAGCGACCGGGCATGCCCTGTCCATCAAGGTGCTGGGTTCCTACCCGAGCGCGACCTGAGCCTAGCCATGACATTGATCGAACTCGCCCCCGCGCACATCCGCGCCATCGCCCCCTATCAGCCCGGCAAGCCGATCTCCGAACTGGCCCGCGAGATGAATCTCGACGAGGCCGACATCGTCAAGCTGGCCTCGAACGAGAATCCGCTCGGGGTCTCGCCCAGGGCCGCAGCGGCGATCCGGGCCGAACTCGCCGGCCTGGCCCTGTATCCGGACGGCAACGGGTTTGCCCTGAAGAGCGCCATCGCCGGCAAGCTGGGCGTCGAACTGAACCGGATCGTGCTCGGCAACGGCTCCAACGATGTCCTGGAGATGGCGGCGCGCGCCCTGCTCGGGCCCGGCCAGTCGGCGGTATTTTCCGAACACGCCTTCACGGTCTATCCGCTCGCCATCCAGGCCGTCGGCGCGACCGGAATCTGCGCGCCGGCCAGGGCCTTCGGCCACGACCTGGCGGCGATGCGGGCGGCCATCCGGGCCGATACCCGCATGCTGTTCATCGCCAACCCGAACAACCCGACCGGCACGCTGCTCGGCGCCGACGAACTGCACGCCTTCCTGGAATCGGTGCCGGAGACCGTCGCGGTGGTGCTGGACGAGGCCTACGTCGAGTTCCTCGACCTGGCTGAGCGGGCGCCGTCGGTCGCCTGGCTGGCCGAGTTCCCCAATCTGATCGTCACCCGCACCTTCTCCAAGGCCTACGGCCTGGCCGGCCTGCGGGTCGGCTATGCCCTGGCCGATCCGGGGCTGGCCGATCTGCTGAACCGGGTGCGCCAGCCCTTCAACGTCAACAGCCTGGCCCTGGCCGCCGCCGCCGCCGCGCTCGACGACGCCGAGTTCCTGGCCGAGTCCAAGCGGGTCAACGACGCCGGCATGCATCTGCTGACCGAGGGCTTCAGGTTCCTAGGGCTCGACTGGATCGCCTCGGCCGGCAACTTCGTCTGCGTCAAGGTCGGCGATGCCGCGGCCATCTTCCAGGGCCTGCTCAAGAAGGGCATCATCGTCCGTCCGGTCGCCGGCTATGGCATGCCGGAATACCTGCGCGTGTCGATCGGCCTGCCGGAACAGAACGTCCGCTTCCTGGTCGCGCTGGCGGAGTGCCTGGAAGCATGATCGAACGTCTCGCCATACTGGGCGTCGGCCTGATCGGCGGCTCGGTGGCCCTGGCCTTGAAGCGGGCCGGCCAGGTCCGTCACGTGGTCGGCTACGGCCGCAGTCGGGCCAACCTGGATGAGGCCCTTGCCCTCGGCGTCATCGACGAGATCGCCGATCGTCCCGAGTCTGCCGTCGACGGCGCCGATCGTGTCCTGCTGGCGGTGCCGGTGGGCGCCATGGCGGCCACCTTCGCCGGCATCGCCGATCATCTCGCCGCGGATGTCTTGATCACCGACGCCGGCAGCACCAAGCAGAACGTCATCGCCGCGGCGCGGGCCGGCCTGGGCGCGCGGATCGCCCGCTTCGTGCCGGCGCACCCCATCGCCGGGGCTGAGCGGAGCGGCGCCTCGGCCGCCCGCGCCGACCTCTATGACGGCCGCAACGTCATCCTGACCCCGCTGCCGGAAAACGCCCTCGACGATACCGCCGCCATCGCCGGCCTGTGGCAGGTTTGCGGCGCCCAGGTGGCCGAGATGGCGGCCGCCGAGCACGACAGCATCTTCGCCGCGGTCAGCCATCTGCCCCATCTGGCCGCCTTCGCCCTGGTCGACGAACTGGCCAGCCGGCCACAGGCGGGGCTGTTCTTCCGCCACGCCGGCAGCGGCTTCCGCGACTTCACCCGGATCGCCGGCAGTTCGCCCGAGATGTGGCGCGACATCGCCCTGGCCAATCGCCCGGCCCTGACCGCCGAACTGGACGCCTATATCGCCCGGCTGTCCGCCTACCGCGACGCCCTTGCTGCCGGTGACGCCGGCACCCTCATGCAATCCTTCACCCGCGCGAGCCTGGCCCGCAGCCGCTGGCAGCCCGGTGACACCCTGGAAGAAGACGAATGACCGCTGATTTCATCGACCTGCCCGCCGCCAAGGGCGCCCGCGGCACGGTGCGCCTGCCCGGCTCCAAGAGCATCTCCAACCGTGTCCTGCTGCTGGCCGCCCTGGCCGAAGGCGTGACCGAGGTGAAGGCCCTGCTGGACTCCGACGACACCCAGGTGATGCTGGAGGCGTTGCGCCAACTGGGCGTCAACTGGACCCGCCAGGATGGCAGCGACGATTACCGGGTCGTCGGCGTCGGCGGCGTCTTCCCGGTCAAGCAGGCCGAACTGTTCCTCGGCAATGCCGGCACCGCCTTCCGCTCCCTGTCCGCCGCCTGTGCCCTGGCCGGCGGCGACTATGTGCTGAAGGGGGTGTCGCGCATGCATGAGCGGCCGATCGGCGACCTGGTCGACGCGGTGCGGCAACTCGGCGCCCAGGTCGAATATCTCGGCAAGGAGGGCTTCCCGCCCCTGAGGATGACGCCGGCGGTGCTGCTGCCGACCGCGGAGGTCACCGTCAAGGGCAACGTCTCCAGCCAGTACCTCACCGGCATCCTGCTGTCGGCGCCGCTGCTCGGCCGCGAGGTCACCGTGCAGGTGGATGGCGAGCTGATCTCCAAGCCCTATGTCGAGATCACCCTCAACCTGATGAAGCGCTTCGGCGTCGAGGTGCAGCGGAACGGCTGGGAGAGCTTCGTGGTGCCCGCCGCCAACTACAAGAGCCCGGGCAGCATCGAGGTCGAGGGCGACGCCTCGTCGGCCTCCTACTTCCTCGCCGCCGGCGCCATCGGCCACGGCCAGACCCGGGTCGAGGGGGTCGGCCGCAACAGCATCCAGGGCGACGTCCGCTTCGCCGAGGCGCTGGCGCGCATGGGCGCCGAGATCGACTTCGGGCCGAACTGGATCCAGTGCCGCCTGGGCTGCGCCGACAAGCTGCACGCCATCGACCTCGACTGCAACCACATCCCGGACGCCGCCATGACCCTGGCCGTGGCGGCCCTGTTCGCCGAGGGCACCACCACCCTGAGGAACATTGCCTCCTGGCGGGTCAAGGAGACCGACCGCCTCGCCGCCATGGCCACCGAGCTGCGCAAGGTCGGCGCCACGGTGGAGGAGGGCGCCGACTACATCAAGGTGACGCCGCCGGCCAAGCTGACTGCCGACGCCGTCATCGACACCTACGACGACCACCGCATGGCCATGTGCTTCTCGCTGGTCAGCCTGGCCGGCGTGCCGATCCGGATCAACGACCCGAAGTGCACCGCGAAGACCTTCCCGACCTACTGGGACGTGTTCAAGGGGATCGCGCAATGACGATTCCGGTCATCGCCATCGACGGCCCCTCCGCCTCCGGCAAGGGCACCGTCGCCGCCCTGGCCGCCAGGGCGCTCGGCTTTCATTACCTGGACAGCGGCGCCATCTACCGGGTGACCGCCCATGCCGCCGGCAACCGGGGCGTCGACCTCGCCGACGAGGCCGGGCTGGCCGAACTGGCGCGCGGGCTGGAACTGCGCTTCGACGGCGTCGAGGTGTATCTCGACGGTCAGCCGGTCGGCGATGCCATCCGCACCGAGGAGGCGGGCCGGGCGGCCTCGCGCATCGCCGCGCTGCCGGCCCTGCGCGCGGCGCTGCTGGAACTGCAGCGCGGTTTCCGCAAGGCCCCCGGGCTGGTCACCGATGGGCGCGACATGGGCTCGGTGGTGTTCCCCGACGCCACGGTCAAGGTGTTCCTCACCGCGAGCGCCGAAGAGCGCGCACAAAGGCGCTATAAGCAGTTGATCGAAAAAGGATTTGATGCTAATCTCGCCGCCCTTGTGCAGGACCTGCGGGAACGCGACGCGCGCGATGCGAGCCGAGCCTCCGCTCCCCTGCACCAGGCGGCCGACGCCCATCTGCTGGACACCACGGCCCTGACCATCGCGCAAGCGGTCGATCGGGTGCTCGGGTGGTACCGCCAGGCCTAGGCCACAGAGCTAACCCCATATTGGGTTTTTTAATTTAACCAGCCCGTGGCAACACGGTTTTTCAGGTCCCTCAATCAATGTCCACTGCAACCGCAACCCCTTCCGCTTCCGATTCTCCCATGGAGTCCTTTGCCGCCCTGTTTGAAGAAAGCATTTCCAAGCAGGAAATGCGCTCCGGCGAGGTCATCACCGCCGAGGTCGTGGCAATCGACCACAACTTCGTCACCGTCAACGCCGGCCTCAAGTCCGAGAGCCTGATTCCCACCGAGGAATTCAAGAACGACCGTGGCGAACTCGATGTGAAGATCGGGGATTTCGTGCAGGTGGCCATCGAGCAGTTGGAAGACGGCTTCGGCTCCACCAAGCTGTCGCGCGACCGCGCCAAGCGCCTGGCCGCCTGGCTGGACCTGGAAGCTGCCATGGAAGAGGGTCGCGTCGTCAAGGGCGTGATCAACGGCAAGGTCAAGGGCGGCCTGACCGTCATGTGCAACGGCATCCGCGCCTTCCTGCCGGGTTCCCTGGTCGACGTCCGTCCGGTCAAGGACACCTCCCCGTACGAGGGCAAGGAAGCCGAATTCAAGGTCATCAAGCTGGACCGCAAGCGCAACAACGTCGTGGTGTCGCGCAAGGCCGTCCTGGAACAGAGCATGGGCGCCGAGCGCGAACAGCTGCTGGCCAACCTGAAGGAAGGCGCCACCGTCAAGGGTATCGTCAAGAACATCACCGAGTACGGCGCCTTCGTCGACCTCGGCGGCATCGACGGCCTGCTCCACATCACCGACCTGGCCTGGCGCCGCGTCAAGCACCCGACCGAAGTGGTCAACGTCGGCGACGAAGTCACCGCCATGGTGCTCAAGTTCGACCAGGACAAGAACCGCGTCTCCCTGGGCATGAAGCAGCTGGGCGAAGACCCCTGGGTCGGCCTGTCCCGTCGCTACCCCACCGGCACCCGCATGTTCGGCAAGGTGGCCAACCTCACCGACTACGGCTCCTTCGTCGAGATCGAGCCGGGCATCGAAGGCCTGGTGCACGTCTCCGAGATGGACTGGACCAACAAGAACGTCAACCCCTCCAAGGTCGTCTCCCTGGGCGACGAGGTCGAAGTCATGGTCCTGGAGATCGACGAGGATCGCCGCCGCATCTCCCTGGGCATGAAGCAGTGCAAGGCCAACCCCTGGGAAGATTTCTCCATCACCTTCAAGAAGGGTGACAAGGTTTCCGGCCAGATCAAGTCGATCACCGACTTCGGCGTCTTCATCGGTCTGCCCGGCGGTATCGACGGCCTGGTCCACCTGTCCGACCTGTCCTGGTCCCTGCCCGGCGAAGAAGCCCTGCGCAACTTCCGCAAGGGCGAGGAAGTCGAGGCCGTGGTGCTGGCCATCGATACCGACAAGGAGCGCATCTCCCTGGGCATCAAGCAGCTGGAAGGCGATCCGTTCAACTCCTTCGTCGCCAGCCATGACAAGGGCAGCATCGTCACCGGCGTCGTGAAGTCGCTGGATGCCAAGGGTGCCGTGATCGACATCGGCGGCGAGATGGACGGCTACCTGCGCGCCTCCGAGATCTCCCGCGACCGCGTCGAGGACATCCGCACCCACCTGAAGGAAGGCGACAGCGTCGAGGCGATGATCATCAACGTCGACCGCAAGAACCGTCAGATCAACCTGTCGGTCAAGCAGAAGGATGCCGTCGAACAGGCCGATGCCATGCAGAAACTGTCTGCCGGCCACTCCGCCGGCACCACCAACCTGGGCGCGCTGCTGAAGGCCAAGCTGGACAGCCAGAATACCGAGTCCTGATTTGCTCGGAGATCTTTCTGCCATGACCAAGTCGGAGTTGATCAACCGGCTGGCTGAGCGCAACCCGCACCTGGTTGCTGCCGATGCCGAGCTGGCGGTCAAGACCATCCTTGACGCCATGATGCAGAGCCTGCTCGAGGGCAAGCGGATCGAGATCCGGGGTTTCGGCAGTTTCAGTTTGAACTACCGTCCGCCTCGGGTTGGCCGCAACCCCAAGACCGGCGAGAAGGTGACTGTGGCAGGTAAGCATGTGCCGCATTTCAAGGCGGGCAAGGAACTGCGCGATCGGGTGGATTTCAAGGATTAATCCGCTACAAGCGACGCGATAAGCGGCATCGGAAACCCGATGCCGCTTATTTTTTTTCCGGCCCCGGCGTTACAATCCAAGCGTCCTCCCGGGAGTCCCATGTGCGTGCATTGACGCTGGTCATCAAGCTGGTCCTGTTCCTGTTGTTGCTGGCTTTCGCGATCAAGAACGGTGAAGTCGTCAGCGTGCGCTACCTGATGGGCCTGGAGTGGCGGGCGCCGCTGTCCCTGGTGCTGCTGCTGGCGTTTGCGCTCGGCGTACTGCTTGGGCTGCTGGGCGCTTCCCGGCAGATATTGAACAATCGGCGCGAACTGATACGCCTGCGCAAAGCGAAACGACTGGGTAAGCCCTGATGGAATTCGAAACCTGGCAACTGCTGGTACTGCCATTCTTCTTTGCCATCGGCTGGCTGGCCGCACGGGTGGACATCCGCCAGGTGGTGAAGGAATCGCGCAGCATACCGACCTCGTATTTCCGCGGCCTGAACTATCTCCTCAACGAACAGCCGGACCGGGCCATCGAGGCCTTCCTCGAAGTGACCCGGCTGGACCCGGATACCCTGGAGCTGCATTTCGCCCTCGGCGCCCTGTTCCGCCGCCGGGGCGAACTGGACCGGGCCATCCGCATCCACCAGAACCTGGTCGACCGCAGCGACCTGAAGCAGGAGCAACGGCTCAAGGCCCTGTACGAACTGGGCCAGGATTTCCTCAAGGCCGGCCTGCTCGACCGTGCCGAGGACATCTTCAAGAAGCTGGAAACCGGCGTCCACATACTCGATGCCCTGCGCCATCAGCTCGACATCTACGTCCTGGAAAAGGACTGGGAGGCGGCCATCGTGGTGGCCCAGCGCCTGGAGAAGCTGGGCAGCCCGTCGCAGAACGCCGACACCGCGCACTATTATTGCGAGCTGGCGCTCAACGCCATGCTGCGCAAGGAGATCGACCAGGCCCGCGACTACCTGAACCAGGCCCTGGCGATGAACCGCAAGGCGGTGCGCGCCAGCCAGCTGCTCGGCGACCTGGAGGCCCAGGCCGGCGACGACAATGCGGCGATCGGGCACTGGCGCCGGATCGAGCAGCAGAACGCGGCCTACCTGCCGGTGGTGGCCGAGCGCCTGATCAAGGCCTACCAGCGCCAGGGCAGGCTGGACGACGGCATCGAGTTGATGCAGGGCTATCTGGTCCGGCAGCCGAGCGCCGATCTGTTCCACATCCTGTTCAACACCGTGGCGGAGAACCGGGGCTGGGCGGCGGCCGAGCAGTTGTCGGCCGAGGCGCTCAAGCAGCACCCGGGACTGCGCGTGCTCGACGATTATCTGCAGGCGCGCACCGCCGGCACCGAGAACGACCTGGAGATCCGCATGGCCCAGGACCTGGTGCACCGGCAGGTCAGCCGGGTGGCCTATTACCAGTGTGTCCATTGCGGCTTCAAGGCGCGCCAGTTCTTCTGGCAGTGCCCGGCCTGCGCCAGTTGGGAAGGCATCCCGCCGGAGAGAATAGAAAGTGAATAACGATCCTCGCGTCATCGTCGCCCTCGATTTTCCCGATGCCGGCCAGGCCATGGCCCTGGTCGGGCAACTCGACCCCGGCCAGTGCAAGCTCAAGGTCGGCAAGGAGCTGTTCGTCCGCGCCGGTCCGGCCCTGGTCGAGCGGCTGGCCGCGCTGGGTTTCAAGGTCTTCCTCGACCTGAAATTCCACGACATCCCCAATACCGTCGCCCAGGCCTGCCGGGCCGCGGCCGACCTCGGCGTGTGGATGGTCAACGTGCATGCCTCGGGCGGCCTGAAGATGATGCAGGCGGCGCGCGAGGCGGTCGACAAGACGGCGAATCCGCCCAGGCTGATCGCCGTCACCGTGCTGACCAGCATGAGTGGCGAGGACCTGCGCCAGATCGGCCTGGAGGTCGAACCGGCGGTACAGGTCGAGCGCCTGGCCAGGCTGTCACGCGAGGCCGGCCTGGACGGCGTGGTCTGCTCGGCCCAGGAGGCGACCCTGCTGCGCGCCGCCATCGGCGCCGACTTCCTGCTGGTGACGCCGGGCATCCGGCCGGCCGGCAGCGCAGTCGGCGACCAGAGCCGCATCCTCACCCCCGGGCGCGCCATCGCGGCGGGCGCCGATTATCTGGTGGTGGGGCGGCCGATCACCCAGGCCGACGACCCGGTCACCGCATTGCAACGGATCAATGCTGAAATACTCAACTCTTTGGGAACCAAGCCATGAAAATCGCCATTGCCGGTACCGGCTACGTCGGTCTGTCCAACGCGGTCCTGCTCGCGCAGCATAACGAAGTGGTCGCGCTCGACATCGTCCCCGAGAAGGTCGCGATGCTGAACCGCAAGGAATCGCCCATCGTCGACGTCGAGATCGAGGACTACCTCCAGCAGAAGCCGCTCAAATTCCGCGCCACCCTGGACAAGCAGGATGCCTACGCCGGGGCCGACTACGTGGTCATCGCCACCCCGACCGACTACGACCCGGTGACCAACTACTTCAACACCAGTACGGTCGAAGCGGTGATCCGGGACGTCATGGCGATCAATCCGCAGGCGGTGATGGTGATCAAGTCGACCGTGCCGGTCGGCTACACGGCCAAGCTGAAGGCGCAGTTCAACTGTGAAAACATCCTCTTCTCGCCCGAGTTCCTGCGCGAAGGCAAGGCCCTGTACGACAACCTGTACCCCTCGCGCATCATCATCGGCGAGCAGTCCGAACGCGCCGCCGTGTTCGCCAACCTGCTCAAGCAGGGCGCGCTCAAGCAGGACATCCCGGTGCTGTTCACCGACTCCACCGAGGCCGAGGCGGTGAAGCTGTTCTCCAATACCTACCTGGCCATGCGGGTGGCCTATTTCAACGAGCTCGACACCTACGCCGCCACCCACGGCCTCGATACCAAGCACATCATCCAGGGCGTCTGCCTCGATCCGCGCATCGGCGAGCACTACAACAATCCCTCGTTCGGCTATGGCGGCTATTGCCTGCCCAAGGACACCAAGCAGTTGCTGGCCAACTACCAGGACGTGCCGCAGACCCTGATGCGCGCCATCGTCGATTCCAACACCACGCGCAAGGACTTCATTGCCGACAGCATCCTGCGCCGGAACCCGAAGGTGGTCGGCGTCCATCGCCTGATCATGAAGAGCGGCTCGGACAACTTCCGGGCCTCCAGCATCCAGGGCATCATGAAGCGGATCAAGGCCAAGGGCATCGAGGTCATCGTCTACGAGCCGGTGCTGACCGAACCCCACTTCTTCCACTCGCGGGTGGTGAACGACCTGGCCGAGTTCAAGAAACAGTCCGACGTCATCGTCGCCAACCGCATCACCGACGACATCCGCGACGTGGCCGACAAGGTCTACAGCCGCGACCTGTTCGGTATGGATTGAATCAAGCCATCAGCCAAATGTACAAGACCATCGAAGACTTCGTCGGCAACACTCCCCTGGTCCGGCTCCAGCGCCTGCCGGGGCAGACCTCGAACATCGTCCTGGCCAAGCTGGAGGGCAACAACCCGGCCGGTTCGGTTAAGGACCGGCCGGCCCTGTCGATGATCGCCAAGGCCGAGGCCAGGGGCGAGATCCGGCCGGGCGACACCCTGATCGAGGCGACTTCCGGCAATACCGGCATCGCCCTGGCCATGGCGGCGTCGATGAAGGGTTACCGGATGATCCTGATCATGCCCGAGCACCTGTCCATCGAACGGCGCCAGACCATGCGCGCCTTCGGCGCCGAACTGCTGCTGACGCCCAAGGCGGGCGGCATGGAGGCGGCCCGCGACCTGGCCGACCAACTGGTCGCCGAGGGCAAGGGCATCATGCTCGACCAGTTCTCCAACCCGGACAACCCGGCCGCCCACTACGAGACCACCGGGCCGGAGATTTGGCGCGACACCGGCGGCAGGATCACCCACTTCGTCTCCAGCATGGGCACCACCGGCACCATCATGGGCTGCTCGCGCTATCTCAAGGAAATGAACCCCGAGATCCAGATCGTCGGCGTGCAGCCGGAAGAGGGCGCCAATATTCCGGGTATCCGCAAGTGGCCGGTGGAATACCTGCCGAGCATCTGCGATTTCGACCGCATCGACCGGATGATCAATGTCGGCCAGGCCGACGCCGAGGAGACCACCCGCCGTATGGCGCGCGAGGAGGGCATCTTCGCCGGCATCTCCTCCGGCGGCGCCCTGTGGGCGGCGCTGCACCTGTCGCAGGAGGTGGCGGACGCGGTCATCGTCACCATCGTCTGCGACCGCGGCGACCGCTACCTGTCGACCGGGATCTTCCCGGCCTGAGTCCTAGAGCTGGAAACGCCCGACGCTGGCCTGCAGCCTGGCCGCCAGCGCCTTCAGCTGTCCGGCCACTTCGCCGTTGCGGCGGGCCGAGGCATCGCTCAATTCGGACATCTGGGCGATGCGCTCGATGTGGCCGGAGATCTCCTGGCTGGAACCCTTTTGTTCCTGCACGGCCTCGGAGATCGAGTTGACGCCGCCATGGGCGCTGGATACCGATTGGCTGGATTCGGCAAGCACCATGGCCACTTCCTCCAGGATATCCTGGCTGCGCAGCAGGGCCTGCTGGCCCTGTTCGATGGAACGATCCACCTGGCCGGACTGACTGCCCAGGCTGCTGGTGATCTGGTCGATCTGGCTGGCCGATTCGGACGATTTCTCCGCCAGCTTGCGCACCTCGTCGGCCACCACGGCAAAGCCGCGCCCCTGTTCGCCGGCACGGGCCGCCTCGATGGCGGCATTGAGGGCGAGCAGGTTGGTCTGGTCGGCGATGTCGCGTACCTGCCGGGTCATGCTGGTGATCGCCTCGGTGCTGCGGATGAATTCCTGCACCGACCGGCTGAGTTCGGCCACGGAGTTCTCGACCGAACCGATCTCGCCGATCAGTTCCGACAGTTTGACGTTGCCGGTCCGGCTGTGCTCCAGGCTTTGCTCGGTCTGGCTGCGGACCGCGGCGGCATTGTCGGCGACGGTGGCGATGGCGACGACCATCTCCTGGACGCTGCCTGCCGTCGAGGCGGCCACTTCGCGCTGGCTATGGGAGTTGTTGCTGAGTTCGCCGGCACTGTCGGACAGCCGCCCCGAAGTCTCGTTCAGGCGCTGGGAAGAGTTCATCACATCGCCCAGTATGCTGGCCATCTCGAGCCGCAGTTGTTCGGCGGTGGTGGCGATCATGCCGATCTCGTCCTGGGTGTCGCGCCGGATTTCCTGGCGGAAATTGCCCTTGGCGATCTCGCTGAAATCCGCGACCAGATGTCTGGCCGGGGTCAGGATGACCTTGTTGATCAGCCACAGGAAGGATATGAAGGCGATCACGATGGCCACGCCCATCAGGCCCAGGCTGAACAGTATTTCCTGTTGCGCCCGGGTCGCGAAGGTGGTGATTTCACTCTGCGACAGCGTATGAGTGGTGGTTTGCGCGGCTTGCAGGGCATCGATCTCCTGCCAGGTCAGCCATAGTCCGAGCAGGGCCGCGCCTACCAACAGTGCGGTGCCGATGCCGGTGATGGCAAACATCTTGTTGCGTATGCTGTGTGCGAACCAGTTCACGTCGTCTGTCTCCGTCTAAATGATGTTATGGCGTTCTTATCGGCATCGTCGGCGTCGACTGAAGGGCCGGCGGGGAATGAAATCAGAGCGCAGGATCGTGCCCTGATTTGGGCCGGTGGACAATCCGGGTTAACCTTCGCGCCATGAATAAATCAGCCCCCATCGAATTCAAACTGACCGGCGACCATGTGCCGCTGTGCGACCTGCTCAAGCTGACCGGCATCGCCGACAGCGGCGGCCAGGGCAAGGTCCTGGTGGCGACCGGCGAGGTCACGGTGGACGGCCGGCCCGAGGACCGCAAGACCGCCAAGATACGTGCCGGCCAGCGGGTCGAATGCCGGGGTGTGACGATCAAGGTAACAGGCTGACCATGGCGATACAGTGGTTCCCCGGACACATGAATTCGGCCCGCAAGCATGCGGCCGACGCCCTGGCGCGCATCGACGTGGTGATCGAGGTGCTCGACGCCCGCCTGCCCGAGGCCAGCGCCAATCCGATGATCGACGAGTTGCGCAAGCACCGCCAGCGGCCCTGCCTCAAGGTGTTGAACAAGACCGACCTGGCCGACCCGGCCGCCACCCAGGCCTGGCTGGCCTGGTATGACCGACAGCCGGGGGTGAAGGCGGTGGCGCTGTCGGCCAAGAAGCCGGCCGACGTGGCCAGGCTGCCCGGCCTGTGCCGGCAACTGGCGCCGCACCGCAGCGACAACACCAAGCCGCTCAGGATGATGATCATGGGCATCCCCAACGTCGGCAAGTCGACCATCATGAACGCCCTGCTGAAACGCAGGGTGGCGGCGGTGGGCGACGAGCCGGCGGTGACCAAGTCGCAGCAGTGCCTGGACCTCGGCCCGGGCATGACCCTGACCGACACCCCGGGCCTGATGTGGCCGAGGATCGAACACGACAGCGACGGCTACATGCTGGCGGTCGGCCATGCCATCGGCCGCAACGCGGTGATCGAGGAGGAGGTGGCCGAGTTCCTCGCCGGCATCCTGCTGGCCCGCTACCCGGAGCGGCTGGTCGAGCGCTACGGCATCAAAGCGGAAGGCTGCGACGGCCATGCCGTGGTCGAGGCGGTGGCCAGGCGGCGTGGCTGCATCCTGAAGGGCAAGGGCGGCGGCCTCGACCTGGAAAAGGCGGCCATCATCCTGCTCACCGATTTCCGCGCCGGCGCCCTCGGCCGCATCAGCCTGGAAACCCCCGAGACCCGTGCCGCCATGCTGGCGGCCGCGAAGGAGGCCGCGGCATGACCGACCTGGCGGAACGGGTCACCGAACTGGAGATCAAGCTCGGCTTTGCCGAGGACATGATCGATACGCTCAACCAGAGCGTGTTCCGGCAACAGGAACAGATCGATCTGCTGCAGCGGCAATTGACCGAGATGCACCGGCGGATGCGCGAATCGGAGGCCGTCGAAAGCCGCGATCCGGGCGAGGAACTGCCGCCGCACTACTGATCAGAAGGTCTTGTCGATCATCGCCGCGCCGTCGGCCAGCGGTTCCGCCGACAACACGAAACGATGCACCGCCACGGTATGGCCATTCTCGGTCTCCACCGCGACCTTCCACTCGCCCGGCGCCAGGTTCTGCTTCCAGGTGTAGCCCCGATAGCCGCCCTCACGGCCGCCGGCCAGGTCGAAGCCGATGTGCGAAGTATCGACCCAGCCCTGCTTGGCGTCGTAATGCGACCAGCGATGGTATAGGCGGGTATCCAGCCCGGACGGTGCGAACACGGCCGATACGCAATACAGACGTTCGCCCGGTTTCAGGTGGATCTCGCTTTCGGCCCGGCGCCAGAACACCCACCAGGGCGCCTTTTCCTGCTGCAGGTGATAGTCCCGGGTCAATGCGTGGCCTACCGCGATGTCGCGCTTCACCAGCGGCACCGGCGGAATGACATCGAGTGCATAGGCGACCAGCAGGGCGGCGGCGATGCCCCATACCGGCGTGATGCGTCCAGGCCGGCCCGGGGTCTTCTGGCGCAGCCAGTGCGTCAGCCCGGCGCCGGCCAGGGTGCTGAGGACGAACCAGACCACTGAAATGCTGCCGACCACGTGCGGCAGCACGAAATTCAACAGCAGCATGGCGCACAGGCCGAACAGGGCCCAGGTCAGGGTGAAGCGCCGGTAACGGTCTTCCAGGTACTCGTTGGCGACCAGCAGACCGCCCAGGCCGAGTGCCCAAAACGTGGCGAGAAAATGGCTGGAACTCTTGAAGTAGAAGATGAACAGGGCCGAGAACAGGCCGCCGAACAGGAATTGCAGCAGGAAATAGGGGCCGGTTTCGCGCCACCACGGCGCCGGTGTCTCCGGCGTGGCCTCCTCGTGCGGCACCGCCTCGGCAAGCGCCGCCTGACGATGGCCCAAATACCAGAGCAAGGCGCCTGCGCCGATCAGGTAGGCGGTCAGGGTCCAGAGGTCGAATGCCGACACGGAGCGGCCGATGGTCAGCGCATCCCACAGGAAGCCGCCGAAGAAGGCGAGGGCCGGCATGGCATGGCGCAATTTCTCCATGTGCGTGGCGAAGTTCGGGTAAATCCGGGAGATCATGCGATATTCAGCCAGCGGCGAGTTTCAATGTCCGGGTCGGTTTCAGTGTTCCTGCGCGGAAGCGGCGAAACTCTACGGCATAGTCCGGCCGGTTGATAGCCTCATCGATCGGATATCCGCTTGAGGTGGCTGCGGCAACCGTGCCGGCAATCCGAAGCGCCGAAGCGGGGCGCCACGATCTTGCCGGCGGTGGCCTGGTTCAGCGTGCACTCGTCGGACGCCGAGCGACGCACCTCCAGCACCGACACTCCGGAAGCGGCCAGCAAGTAGTCGATATGCCAGCGCAAGGTCTTCTCCTGGCGCAGATGGCGGGCGATGCGGGCCTCGAAATTGCGCCTGGCCGAGCCGGTATAGACGTAGGTGCCGGGCGGGAAAGCAAGGTTGCCCAGGCGGCCGACCTGGATTTCGAGCGACCGGGCAACGTGGATGACGAGTTGGTAGGTACAGGGATCGGGAGCCGCCATGGCCATGGCCTTCAGTTCCTGGCCAACGCCTGGATAACCGCTTTCAGCAATACCCAGCAGCGTTCGACGGACTCGATCTCGACCCGCTCGCCCGGGGCATGGGCGCCGCGGATGTCCGGCCCGAATGAAATCATCTCCAGATGCGGGTGGCTGGCCGCGAGCAGGCCGCATTCCAGCCCGGCGTGGATCACTTGAAGATGGGCCGGTTGGCCGAACTGTTCGGTGAAAACGCGCTGGCACAACGCGAGCAAGCCTGAGGCCGGGTCCGGCGTCCAGCCTGGATAGCTGCCGTCCTTCCAGGCCTGCAGGCCATGGCCGTGGGCATGCGCGACCAGTTCGTCGGCCAGCGCGTCGGCCTTGCAGTCATCCAGCGAGCGCACCTTGAAGGTGGCGCGGAACCTGCCATCGGCAAGCCCCATCACGCCCAGGTTGTCGGATGTCTCCACCACACCCGGGAAGTCTGCGCTCATCTGCGCCACGCCGCTGGCCGCACTGTCGAGGAAGCCGATCAAACTGTCCTGGTCGCTATGTGCGACAGCCTTGCCCGTCGGGGTCTGCCCCGGCGTGCAAACCAGCGACAGCGCCGGATCGGACTCGGCAAAACGCTGTCGCCAGGCCTCCATCCACTGCCCCAGCCAGGCCTCCAGCCCCGCCGCCTGATCGTCAGGCAGTGCGAATTCCGCGACCGCCTCGCGCGGAATCGCATTGCGCGCGGTGCCGCCTTGCAACGCGACCAGGCGCAGGTCGAAACACCCGGCCAGGTCGCGCAGCGCCTCGGCCATCAGTTTGATGGCATTGCCGCGGCCGAGATGGATGTCGATGCCGGAATGGCCGCCGCGCAGCCCGGCCACCTCCAGCCGCTTCAGGGTGTAACCCGGCGGCAGATCCATTGGCGCAACGGACAGTTGCACTTCCACATCCACGCCGCCCGCGCAGCCCAGGTAGAAATGCCCCCACTCCTCGGTATCCAGGTTGATCAGCGTCTTGCCCCGCAAGGTGCCGGGCGCCAGCCCGCGTGCGCCGTCCATGCCGGATTCCTCGTTGACCGTGAGCAGCACCTCCAGCGGCGGATGCACCATATCGGCTTCTTCGAGCGCCGCCAGCGCGAGCGCCACGCCGATGCCGTTGTCGGCTCCCAAAGTGGTCGCCTCGGCCACCACCCAGCCGTTGCGCACCTCCGTACGGATGGCATCACGCCTGAAATCGTGCCGGGTGCCGGCGTTGGCCTGGCAGACCATGTCGAGATGGCCTTGCAGGATCACGCCGGGACTGGACTCGAAGCCCGGGCTGGCCGGTTTCCTCAGGATCAGGTTGCCGCTGGGATCGACCATGGTCTCGATCCCGTGCGACGGCGCCCAGGCGACCAATTGCTCGCGCAGTGCGGCCTCATGCAGTGACGGGCGGGGGATGGCGCACAGGCTGGCGAAGTGCGACCAGACTGAACGCGGTTGAAGATCTTCCAGGCAAGCCTCGCAACTATCAGGGTCGAACAAGATCACGGTGTAGCCGCTTCAATGCCGGTATCTTGCGGGTAACCGCCGGGGGGACCGGGAGCGGCTCAATCCGTCTCGACCTTGATGTAGTGCTTCATCCACTTGAGCATGTCCTCCCACATCGCCTGCTGATCGCGCTGGCTGGGCATGGAGGTGGCGTTGGGCAGTTCGATGGTGATGACCGGGATCTGCTTGAACAGGCCGCAGTAATTGCCCATCGAGCCGGGGTACACACCCAGGCGGTTGAGCGACAAGCGGCCGAAACGCATGGGCTGCGGCACCGGGCCGTCGTAGTCGAGCAGGTTGTACGGGGCATGTATGCTGATGATCAGGTCGGGCCGGAATTCGTCGAACTGTGCTTGCAGCCAGCGTGTCTCGATTTCAGATCCGGCGGCCTTGCCAGGATTGCGGCGCGGGTCGCGCTTGGTGCGCTTGACCCAGTATTTCTGGGCGTCCTTGTCCCAGTCCGGGGTCTGGAAATTGCGATTGAGGTCGACCCCATTGGCGTTGACGCGGGTGGATGGCCGCGCCTTCAGGCCATCCGGATTGGCCACCGGGATCACGCGCCATTGGTACTGGGCCGCATCGGGCTGCTGCATCCAGTCCAGCCAGCGAAAGACGACCGAAATCGAGGTGAGTTCGTCGCCGTGGATGCCGCCGATGACCAGGATGCGCTTGGCGGCCGGTGCTGGATTGCTGGTCTTGGCGGCATCGATGTCGACGAATACCAGGGCGTTGCCCTGGCTGGTGGGTTCCTGCGCGGCCGTGAAGTTCCGGGCATGGCAGGCATCCAGCGAAACGCTGTGCAGACGGTTGCCGAGATAGTCGCACCACGAGTCGACGACGTCCGTCTTGGTGGCCGGGGCGGCAGCCGGGGTGGCCGGAACGGGTTCGGCCGGCGCGGCAAGGGCGGCCAAGTTCAGTGCGGCAAGAAGCGGGAAAAGGACAAGGCGAAGCATAGGTTTGATCAGGTAATCGGTTCTGGAAGGATTCAGGAGGCTGGCCGAATCGCTCGCGACCAAGCCTACAGTGGCTCGATGAATTGTTATTTTCCGTAGCCATGGCGGGGCCATTGGCTCTTGGTCCCCATGATGTCGAACTGAATGCGGGGGCGTTTTGCGCATATGTTAAATCTGGCAGGGCCAGATGCAAAGCGCCTTGAACATGCCGAGGCCAGCTTTGGCATCGGCCCGCCGCCGTCCGCCTTCGTGAGCCACCGGGCGAGTCGGCCCGCGAAAAAACAGTCCTGGTCCCGTCATGCGGTGAATCGCGATGACAGGCTGGGGCTCAGGTTTCGCAGTTTGCATTACCTGGACTTGCCGCCAGGGTGGCCCCATCCGCCAACACACTGCCGAGGGGCGTCCGAACGTGCCTGGCGGGAGGCTCGTCCTCCCGCGCACCGGCAACCTGCGGTTCGACCGGATTGCCGGGCCGGGTCAGTTCGGCATTGAAGTTCACCACCCGGTTGCGTCCGGCCCGTTTGGCGGCATAAAGGGCGGCATCGGCTTCCGCCATGAGGTCTTTCAGGGCCCGTTCGGTGCCGGCAGGGCAGAGGGCGTAGCCGATGCTGACCGTGACCTGGAGTTCCCCCTGTTCGGTGACCAGTTTCGTGGCGGCGACGGTTTCCCGCAGGGCTTCGGCCAGCCTGAACGCGCCATCGCCATCGGTGTCCGGCGCGAGTACGCAGAATTCCTCGCCGCCGTAGCGGCCGAGAATATCCTGCCGCCGCAGCCGCCCTGTGAGCAGCCTGGCCACCGCACGCAATGCCTCGTCGCCCGCGGGGTGGCCGAGGCTGTCGTTGATACGCTTGAAGTGATCCACGTCGACCATCAGCAGGGCCAGGGGCAGGCCGCTGCGCCGGGCCAGGGCGTGTTCGGCCTGCTGCATCAGGGCGAGCCGGTTGGGAACCTGGGTGAGGCTGTCGGTCATGGCCAGGTGCAGTATCTCCCGGTCCGTGCGTTCCTTGACCATGAGGACAAAACCGATGGTGCCGATCAGGGCGGTGGCCATGATGGCGATGAAGGAGACTATCTGCACCGGATGCAGGGCAATGCCGCCCTGGGGTTGCGCCAGTTCGCCATGGCCGGACAGGGCGACGACGGCGCGCAGCCCCAGCACCAGCACGATCAGGACGGTCCCGGCGAACAGCAGGCGCCAGGCCCGGCCGATGCGGGTCTCCGGGTCGGAGATCAGGGCACGGGCGATGAGCACCATCTGGAAGCCGTAGATGAGGCCGCCCCAGACGAAGCGGCCGGGCAGGTCGTCGATCAGGACGGCCGTCATCAGCACGGTCAGCGCGATCGGCGCGAGGTACTGCCAGGGCGGCACCGGGCGGCGCTGGAATTCGCAGATGGCCACCAGTATCAGTGCCTGGGCGCCGGCCTTGAGGGCGTTGGCGAGAACGACGGAGTAGGCGTCCGGGATGCTGCCGCGGGCAGCGATCAGCACCCAGGTCAGGGTCTCCAGCAGCATGGCCAATGCCCATTTGCCCATGCCGTCACGTTTCCCGTCGCGGCTGCCGCTGGCGGCGACGACCAGGCTCAACACCGTCAAGGCGTTGGTGACGATAAGCGCGAACAGCAGGGTGCGGGGGTCCAGGTTCATGGCGTCAGAAGGGCGTCGGTGAGCGGATTATGTCCGGACTTCGCTACCGGCTGATCGGCTTGTAGCGGATCCGCTTCGGCTTGGCACCTTCCTCGCCCAGGCGGCGCTTCTTGTCGGCCTCGTATTCCTGATAGTTGCCGGCGAAGAACTCCCAGTGGGAGTCGCCTTCGCAGGCCAGGATGTGGGTGGCGATGCGGTCGAGGAACCAGCGGTCGTGCGAGATCACCAGGATGCAGCCGGCGAATTCGAGCAGGGCGTCTTCGAGGGCGCGCAGGGTTTCCACGTCGAGGTCGTTGGACGGTTCGTCGAGCAGCAGGACATTGCCGCCCTGGATCAGCGTCTTGGCCAGGTGCAGGCGGCCGCGTTCGCCGCCGGACAGGTTGCCGACCATCTTGCCCTGGTCGCCGCCCTTGAAGTTGAAGCGGCCTAGGTAGGCCCGGCTGGGCATCTCGAAGCGGCCGACGGTGAGGATGTCGGCGCCGTCGGCGACAGCGTCGAACACGGTCTTGTCGTCGGGCAGTCCTTCGCGCGACTGGTCGACCGAGGCGACCTTGACGGTGGGGCCGATGTCGATGGCGCCGCTGTCCGGCTGCTCCTTGCCCTGGATCATGCGGAACAGGGTGGACTTGCCGGCGCCGTTGGGGCCGATGATGCCGACGATGGCGCCGGGCGGGATCTGGAAGCTCAAATTGTCGATCAGCAGGCGGTCGCCGAAGGACTTGCTGACGCCGTCGAACTCGATCACCTTGTCGCCCAGGCGCTCGCCCGGCGGGATGAAGATCTCCTGGGTCTCGTTGCGCTTCTGGTATTCGACCGAGTTCATCTCCTCGAACCGGGCCAGGCGGGACTTGGACTTGGCCTGGCGCGCCTTGGGGTTCTGGCGCACCCATTCCAGCTCCTGCTTCATCGCCTTCATGTGGGCGTCGATCTGCTTGTTCTCGGTTTCCAGGCGCGCTTCCTTTTGTTCCAGCCAGTCCGAATAGTTGCCCTTCCAGGGGATGCCGTGGCCGCGGTCGAGTTCGAGGATCCACTCGGCGGCGTTGTCGAGGAAGTAGCGGTCGTGGGTGACGGCGACCACGGTGCCGGGGAAGCGGGTGAGGAACTGCTCCAGCCATTCCACCGACTCGGCGTCGAGGTGGTTGGTCGGCTCGTCCAGCAGCAGCATGTCGGGCTTTTGCAGCAGCAGCTTGCACAGGGCGACGCGGCGCTTCTCGCCGCCGGACAGCTTGCCGATGACGGCGTCCCAGGCGGGCAGGCCGAGGGCGTCGGCGGCGATTTCCATCTGGGTCGCGGTGTCGGAACCGGCGGTGGCGATGATGGCTTCCAGCCGGGCCTGTTCCTCGGCCAGTTGGTCGAAGTCGGCGTCCGGTTCGGCGTAGGCGGCGTAGACCGCCTCCAGTTTCTGCTGGGCCTGCATCACCTCGCCCAGGCCGGCCTCGACCTCGTCGCGCACGGTCCTGGCCGGGTCAAGTTCGGGTTCCTGGGCCAGGTAGCCGATGGAGATGCCGGCCAGGCGCTGGACCTCGCCGTCGAATTCCTTGTCGACGCCGGCCATGATCTTGAGCACGGTGGACTTGCCGGAGCCGTTCAGGCCGAGCAGGCCGATCTTGGCGCCGGGGAAGAAGGACAGGGAGATGTCCTTGATGATCTGGCGTTTCGGGGGGACGATCTTGCTCACGCGGAGCATGGACATTACGTACTGGGCCATGATTCGATTCTGATTCGGCGGAAATGTGGATTGTATCGCCAGGGAAGGCCGATTTTGTCAGTTCCTGGCCAAGCGTGAACGCTGTCTGAGCCTGGCGCTGATCTTGTGGGGGCAGCCACGGCGACGGTTGCCATGAAATTGTGGCTGTTCAAGTGCGCACCCGACACATATCCTTGTAAGCCATATCCTTGAAGCAATAGCCAGACGCCAGCCATGCCACATAACAGCAGCCCCTCGCATCTCAAGCCTCTGCGCATCAGCAAACCCACCCCGGAACTCTCGGAAGTGCCCCCCCTGGGTCTGGACGCTGAATCGCTGGCACTCGACATCCGGCGTTATTACGGTAATTTTCTCGGCCGCGACAAATACTGCCGCTCATCCCATTATCCTTACCAGGCACTGGTGCTGGCGCTGCGCGACCGCCTGATGGAGCGCTGGAAACGCACCCGCTACGCCTACGAGGAACAAGACGCCAAGCACGCCTATTACCTGTCGCTGGAGTTCCTCATGGGGCGCGCGCTCAACAACGCGCTGCTCAACCTGGGCCTGGGCGAGACGACCGATGCGGCACTGCGTCGACTCGGGCTGGACTTCGAGGAACTGGTGGACGTCGAGCATGACGCCGGCCTCGGCAACGGCGGCCTCGGCCGCCTGGCGGCCTGTTTCCTGGACAGTTGCGCGACCCTGCAACTGCCGGTCATGGGTTATGGCATCCGTTACGAATACGGCATGTTCCGCCAGCGCATCGAGGGCGGTCGCCAGATCGAGGAGCCGGATCATTGGCTGCGCGAAGGCAACCCGTGGGAACTCGAGCGGCCGGAGCATACCCGACGCATCCATTACTACGGCCGCACCGAGCAGTACAAGGACGCGAATGGCCGGATACATGTGCGCTGGGTCGACAGCCACGATGTGCTGGCCGTGCCCTATGACGTGCCGGTGCCCGGTTACCACAACGATACCGTCAACGTGTTGCGGCTATGGAGCGCCGCCGCGACCGACGAGTTCGATCTGGGCGAGTTCAATACCGGCTCCTACACCGAATCGGTGGCGGCCAAGAACGCCGCCGAGAACATCACCATGGTGCTCTATCCCAACGATGCCAGCGAGAACGGCAAGGAATTGCGCCTGCGCCAACAGTATTTCCTCGCCTCGGCCAGTCTCCAGGACGTGCTGGATCGATGGGAAACGCGCTATGGCAACGATTTCAGCCGGTTCGCCGAGAAGAACTGCTTCCAGCTCAACGACACCCATCCCAGTTGCGCGGTGCCCGAGCTGATGCGCCTGTTGCTCGACGAGCACGGCCTGGAGTGGGATGAGGCCTGGCAGATAACCAGCCGGACCATGGCCTACACCAACCATACCCTGCTGCCCGAGGCGCTCGAGAAATGGTCGGTGCGCCTGTTCGGCCAATTGCTGCCGCGCATCCTGGAGATCCTCTACGAGATCAATGCCCGCTTTCTGTCCGAGGTGGCGCGGCGCTGGCCCGGGGATGGCGCCCGCCTGGCGCGCATGTCGCTGGTGGAGGAGGGATCGGAACCGCAGTTGCGCATGGCCTACCTGGCGATCGTCGGCAGCTATTCGGTGAACGGGGTTGCGGAACTGCACTCGGATTTGTTGCGGCAAGGCCTGTTCCGTGATTTTTACGAACTCTGGCCGCACAAGTTCAACAACAAGACCAACGGCGTCACCCAGCGGCGCTGGCTGGCCTCGGCCAACCCGGAACTCAGCCGCTTGATCAGCCGCACGGTGGGCGAGGGCTGGGTCACCCGGCTCGACGATCTGCAGGGCCTTGCCGGTCATGTCGACGATCCCGGTTTCCGCCAGCAGTGGCGGGCAGCCAAGCGGGCCAACAAGGTCAGGCTGGCTGCACTGGTAAGGCGCGATTGCGGGGTCGACTTCGATCCGGATGCGCTGTTCGACGTCCAGGTCAAACGGATCCATGAGTACAAGCGCCAACTGCTCAACATCATGCATGTCATCCATCTGTATGCCTGCCTGAAGTCCGGCGTCGCAGGCGAATGGACGCCGCGTTGCGTACTGATCGGCGGCAAGGCCGCTCCTGGCTACTTCATGGCCAAGCGGATCATTGCCCTGGTCTGCAAGGTGGCCAATGTGATCAATGGCGACAGCGATATCGGCGGGCGGCTCAAGGTGGCCTTCCTGCCCAACTACCGGGTTTCGGCGATGGAGGTCATCGCGCCTGGAACCGATCTGTCCGAACAGATCTCCACCGCCGGCAAGGAGGCATCGGGCACCGGAAACATGAAGTTCATGATGAATGGCGCCCTGACCATCGGCACCCTGGACGGCGCCAATATCGAGATCCGCGAGGAAGTCGGCGACGAAAACTTCTTCCTGTTCGGCCTGACTGCGGATGAAGTCGAGGCAACCCGGCAGCACTATGATCCGAACGGGCTCATCGAGGCCGATCCAGCGCTTAAGCGGGTGATGGGGCTGCTTGAGTCCGGTCATTTCAACCAGTTCGAGCCCGGCCTGTTCGAGCCGATCGTTCATGCGATCCGGAGTCCGCATGATCCGTGGCTGGTAGCGGCCGATTTCAGCGCCTTTGTCGCCGCACAGGAACGCGCGGCAGTGGCCTATCGGGATGTCGAGGGGTGGACGCGGATGAGTATCCTCAATACCGCGCGCAGCGGGAAATTCTCCACCGACCGCACCATGCTGGAATACAACGCCGAGATCTGGAAACTGACCCCGGTGGCCACAGGCTAGCCGGCAATACCCGGCTGCCGCTGATGCGGACGCGCATCAGTGTGCATGCGTGCCCAGCACGACCACGCCGATGCCGGCCGCCAGCAGGGCGAACTGGCTGATGACATCGATCGGTTTGCGGTGCTTGTGCAGGGCCGGCACCAGATCAGCCACGGCGATGTAGATGAAACTTGCCGCGGCGAGGGCCAGCACATAGGGAATGACGCCGGAGGCGCCGCTCAAGGCGAGCCAGCCGACCACGCCGCCGAGCACGGAGGCCAGGCTGGACAGGATGTTCAGCCAGAGCGCCTTCATGCGGCTGTAACCGGCAGACAGCAGGACCATGAAATCGCCCACCTCCTGCGGCACTTCGTGGGAGATGACCGCAACCGTGGTCGCCCAGCCCAGCGTCGTATCCTGCAGGAAGGCGGCCGCGATCAGCACGCCATCGACGAAGTTGTGCATGCCGTCGCCCAATACGATGAGCGATCCGGCAGCGTGGTTTGGCGAGTGGCAGACATGCTCGTCGTCCTCGTGGTGGTCGTGCCGCCACAGGGCCGCCTTTTCCAGGGCGAAGAAGATCATGATGCCGGCCAGCACGGTCGCGCCGACGGCATGGCCGTCGAGCGATTCGCTCGCTTCCGGCAGCAGGTCGAGGAAGGCGATCGCCAGCAGGATGCCGACCGAAAAGCCGACCAGCTTGTGCGACATGTCCTTGAGGATGGTCAGGGAAAGCGTCGCGGCGGCCAGTACGGAAAGGACGCCTCCGGCCAGGTTCGCAATCAGGATGTTGAGCAGTGTCATCGGTGTCTAATAAATGCAACTTTGTTGCATAGTAAGCAAGGCGGTAGATAAGTGCAACCCGGTTACTTCAGGCGCTGCCGCTGCAGCATGGGCACAAGCCCTGGATGCTGAGCTCGGCCTTTTGATACTGGTAGCCCGGCGGCAGGCTGAAGGCAAAGGCCGGCTGCAACTCGCTCAGGCAGAACACCTGGCCGCAGCGGGTGCAGCGGAAATGGGCATGGCTGTGGTCTTCCCGGTCGACGGCATTGAAACGCCAGGCCCGGTCGTCGCCGGCGATCTTGTGGGCGAGGCCCCGGGAGACCAGCCAGTCGAGCACCCGGTAAAGGGTGACCCGATCCGGGCAGGCGTCGGCCTCCAGCCTGGCTTCGACCTCGGCGCGGGTCAGGGCATGCGGTGCGGCCAGCAGGACTTCGAGGACCCGCACCCGTGCCGGGGTGGTGCGGCCGAGGGGCTGGATCAGGGTTTCGCTACGGGTGGCCATGACTCGATATGCAAATTAGTTGCAAACAATTGTAGTCGATCAGGCGATCCGAGTCATGCTGGCGGCCCGTGCCCGCAACTGGCCGCAGCCGCCGTCGATGTCCTGCCCGGCCGAGTCGCGCAGCTTGGTCAGGATGCCGCGCCGATGCAGGTAACGGGCCATCGCCTCGGCACGTTCGCGGCTTGGCCGGTTGAAGTCCATGCCCTCGCCGGTGTTGTAGGGGATGAAGTTCATCATCGCGTACTTTCCGGCCAGCAAACGGGCAATCGCCTCCAGTTCCGCGTCGCTGTCGTTGACGCCCGCGAGCAGGGTCCACTGGTACTGGATCGGATAGCCCGTCGTGCGGGCATAACGTTCGCCCAGTTCCACCAGTTCGGCGGGGTCGATGCGCGGCGCCTTCGGCAGCAGGCGTGCGCGCAGGTCGGCATCGCTGGTATGCAGCGAGAGGGCCAGGGCCGGCTTTACCCGACCCTCGGGCAGGCGTTCGAATACCCGGCGGTCGCCGACGGTCGAGAAGACCAGATTCTTGTGCCCGATGCCACCTTCGCTGCCGAGCAGGTCGAGCGCCTCCAGCACGTTGTCCAGGTTGTGGGCCGGTTCGCCCATGCCCATGAAGACGACCTTCCTGACCGGGCGGCGGCGGCGGGCGAGCACCACCTGGGCGACGATCTCGGCGCTGCCGAGCTGGCGCAGCAGGCCATCCCGGCCGGTCATGCAGAACAGGCAACCGACCGCGCAGCCGACCTGGGTCGAGACGCAGACGCCATCACGCGGCAGCAGGACACTTTCTACCGTCTGGCCGTCGGCCAGTTCGACCAGCAGCCGGGCCGAGCCGTCCTCGCCGGGGTGTTCGGAGCGCACGCGTGCCAGCTCCTCCAGTTCGGCGACCAGGCCGGGCAAGGCTTTGCGCAGGTCCAGAGGGAAGAAGTCCTCGGCCCGGCTGTGGCGCTGGTCGAACGAGCGCACCTGGGTCCAGGCCCTGAGCACGCGCTGTTCATGGCCGGGTTTCGCACCCAGGGCGCGCAGACGTTGGCGGAGTTGTTCGATACGCATGAGGGGGCGAATCCTAGCATCGCCCGATGTGGCCGGATACAGGCGGCCGCCTCCTCAGTAGTCCGGGAAACGGCCGGAATACTGGGTCATCGGCACGTTGACACTGGTTACATTGAAGGGGATCCCATCGACCAGCGTGGCCACCGCTATCACGGCTGCCTCGGCGGTGGCCGGACGCCCGGTTTTACCTTTGAAGCGCTGGGCCACCTTGGAATCGAAATCCCAATAGTCGGTCCAGTTCATCTCGCCCTCGAACATCAGAGGAACTTTAGGGCTGGCCGGACTCAGCTTGTTGGTATATGGGTTGGCCGCGCTGCCGACCGGCGCACCTGCGGCCGGTTTCAGTATGCCGCGCAGATGCACGCCGAAATTGCCGAGGGCGTCGTTCTGGCCGCTCACCCGGGTCTTCACCGTCACGGTCTTGCCAGCCACGGCCTCGTCAATTGCACCACGCAGGTGCGTCGAATAGGCCGTCGTCTCGAACAGATCGATGTAGGTCGGCATCCGCTTCATCTCTTCGAGCGTAAGTTCGTAGTCCTTGCCCTGGCCCTCGATGTAGTGATCGAGCAGCACCCGTTTCATTGGGTCGTTGCCGGCGAACCAGCGTGCCAGGGCATTGAACGGCTGCATGGCGCCGAACCGGTGTTCGCTGCTGAAGGCGTAGTGCGCATAAGACATGTTCCTGATCCGCTGGTCCATGGATTCTGCGATGGCCAGTGCGCCGCCACCCTCCTTGCCGCCATAGATGTCGATCAGGAAGCCCAGCCCCTCGTTCTCGAGCGTCTTGTACAGGCTCACCGTATCGATTACCCAGCCGGTGCCATCGCCCAGCGCGGAAAACAGGTTCCCCAGTGCCTGGCCTATCGGACCCGGTGCATCGGAGGCGTTGCGATTGAGGGTGCCCGGATCGATCGGTGGATGGCAGAACGAGAGGCAGGTCGGCTGGTTGAAGCGCTTGTTGGCCATCGGATCCTCCCTGACTGGGGCGGTTGAACTGCAGCGGCGTGGCGGCAACCGGGAAGATTCAGTATTGATGATGCCGCAAGGCGGGTCAACCAGGCCTGCTCGGCGGGGACCGGCTGATCGTGGTTATTGCCGCCAGATCAGGAATACGCTGGGCCGTTTGTGCAAGTCCGGTAGCGTCAGCCGCCACTCGGTCACCGGTTTGGTGGCGATGAACTCCGATGCCAGGGTCAGGTCGCAGGCCACGCTGACCAGGGTGTCGTCGCGGCAGGCCGCCAGGATGCCTTCCAGCATGGCGTTGTTGCGGTAGGGCGTTTCGATGAAGGCCTGGGCGGCATTGTCGCGCCCGGCCCGCTGCTCCAGTTCCTTCAGGGCCCTGGTCCGCTCTTCCGGTTTCGTCGGCAGATAGCCGTGGAAGGTGAAGCGCTGGCCGACCAGGCCGGAGGCCATCAATGCCAGCAGGATGGACGAGGGGCCGACCAGGGGTTTGACCCGGATGCCCTGGCGATGGGCCAGGCGGACCAGGTTGGCGCCCGGATCGGCCACGGCAGGGCAGCCGGCTTCGGACAGCAGGCCGACGTCGTGGCCGGCCAGCAGCGGGGCCAGCAGGTCTTGCAGTTCGCTGTCCCGGGTGTGCTCGTTCAGCTCGGTCAGGGAGAGCTGCTGCAGCGGCGTTGCGGTGCCGACCTGCTTGAGGAAGGCGCGTGCGGTCTTCGGGTGTTCGACGACGAAATGGCTCAGTGCTGCCGCGATGCGCCGGGTTGCTTCGGGCAGTACCAGGTCGAGCGCGGTTTCCCCGAGCGGGGTGGGGATCAGGTAGAGGCTGCCGGTCGCCACGTCAGCACGTCCAGGCCTTCATTGGCCAGCATCTCGGTCAGCTTGATCAGGGGCAGGCCGACCAGGGCGTTGGGGTCTTCGGTCTCGTAGCGGGCGATCAGGGCGATGCCGAGCGACTCGCTTCTTGCGCTGCCGCAGCAGTTGTAGGGCTGGTCCTTCTTCAGGTAGGCCTCGATCTGGGCGTCGGAATATTCGCGCATGACCAGGCGCACCGGCACGTTGGCGGTCTGCACGCTGCCGGTGCGGGCGTTGAGCAGGGTCAGGGCGGTGTGGAATTCCAGGGCCTTGCCGCGCATGGACTGGAGTTGCGCCACCGCCTTGGCGTGCGTGCCGGGCTTGCCGAGCTGACGGCCTTCGAGCAGGGCGACCTGGTCGGAACCGATGATCAGGCCATCCGGGAATTTTTCCGCCACGGCCCGGGCCTTGAGCACCGACAGCCGCTGGGCGGTGTCATCGGGCGATTCGCCCGCCAGCGGGGTCTCGTCGACGTCCGGCGCGGCGACCTCGAAAGGCACGCCGAGCCGGGCCAGCAGTTCCCGCCGGTAGGGCGAGGTCGAGGCAAGGACGAGTTTCATGGATCAAGCTGACTGCTGATTGCTGACCGCTGCTTCATTCCGGCTGGATCTCGACCAGGACCTGGTCCGGCGTGACCGCGTCGCCCTTGGCCACGTATACCGCGACCACGGTGCCGGATACGGCGGCCTGGACCTCGTTTTCCATCTTCATGGCCTCGATGATGAGGATGCCGTCGCCGGCCTTGACCTTGTCGCCGACCTTGACCTTGACGTCGACGATGGCGCCGGGCATGGCGGTGGTGACGTGGCCGGCATGGCTGGGCCGCGGGCGTTTGCCGCCCGCCGCCGGACCGGGCTTGTCGCCGCTCTTGCGGGCAGTGTTGACGCCGGCGGTGAGTTCGATCTCGTCCAGGGTCTCCACCAGCACTTCCTCGGAAACGCCGTCGATATGGACGTAAAACGGCCGCTCGGTGTCGTCGCCGCGGCCGCTGCCGGTGATGCGGATGTGGTAGGTCTCGCCGTGCAGGGTGACGTTGAACTCGTTCGGCGCATAGACGGACGGGCTGGCGGCGGCTTCCTTGGCCTCGGCCGGCAGCAGGGGTTCCGGGGTCAGGCTGTTGGCGGCACGTTCCTGCAGGAAGGTACGGCCGAGATCCGGGAACATGGCGTAGGTCAGCACGTCCTCGTCGGTCTTGGCCAGCCCCTCGATGTCGGCGCGCAGCTTGTCCAGTTCGTCGCCGATCTGATCGGCCGGCCGGCAGGTGATGACCTCCTGGTCGCCCACGGCCATCTTGCGCACTTCCTCGTTGACGGCGCCGGGGGCTCGGCCGTAGCGGCCGAGCAGGTAGTTCTTGACCTCGTTGGTGACCGACTTGTAGCGGCCGCCGGTGAGTACGTTGAGCACCGCCTGGGTGCCGACGATCTGCGAGGTCGGGGTGACCAGAGGGGGAAAGCCGAGGTCCTCGCGGACCCGGGGGATCTCCAGCATCACTTCATCCATGCGGTTGAGTGCGCCCTGTTCCTTCAACTGGTTGGACAGGTTGGAGATCATGCCGCCAGGTACCTGGGAGGTGAGGATGCGGGTGTCGACCAGGTGGGTGTCCATCTCGAACTGCCAGTACTTCTTGCGCACCTCGCGGAAGTAGGCGGCGATCTCCTGCAGCAGGGGCAGGGACAGGCCGGTGTCGTATGGGGTGCCTTGCAGGGCGGCGACCAGGCTTTCCGTGGTGGCATGGCTGGCGCCCTCGGAGAAGGCCGAGTTGCAGCAGTCGATGATGTCGACGCCGGCTTCGACCGCCTTCATGTGCACCATGGCGGAGAGGCCGGCCGTGGCATGGCTGTGGGTGTTGATCGGCAGGCTGGTGGCCCCCTTGATCGCCCTGACCAGCTCATGGGCGGTATAGGGCGTGAGCAGTCCGGCCATGTCCTTGATGGCGATGGAGTCGACGCCCATGTTGGCCAGTTCCCTGGCCATGGCGACGAAGTAGGGGATGTCGTGGACCGGGCTGACGGTATAGGAGATGGCGCCCTGGGCATGCTTGCCGGACTTCTTCACCGCCTCGATGGCGACCTGCATGTTGCGGATATCGTTCATGGCGTCGAAGACGCGGAAGATGTCGACGCCGTTGTCGGCGGACTTCTGCACGAAGGCGCGCACCACGTCGTCGGCGTAATGCCGGTAGCCGAGCAGGTTCTGGCCGCGCAGCAGCATCTGGATGCGGGTGTTGGGCAGGGCGCGACGGAGACGCTTCAGGCGCTCCCACGGGTCTTCCTTGAGGAAGCGCACGCAGGAGTCGAAGGTGGCGCCGCCCCAGGCCTCCAGCGACCAGAAGCCGACCTGGTCGAGCTTGCCGCAGATCGGCAGCATGTCGTCGGTCCGCATGCGGGTGGCGATGAGGGATTGGTGGCCGTCGCGCAGGACGAGGTCGGTGACTTGAACTTTTGCCATTTCTATAGACTTCCTGATTTACATGCCGAGGTGCGCGGGCCGTTTACATGCCCAGATGGGCTGCTAGGGCCGCCGAGATTGCCGCCGCCGTCAGTTCGGGCGGGCGGCGCACGTGATAGTTGATGAGTTCTGGATGCGCCTCGACGAAGCCGGTGTTGAAGCGGCCGGAGCGGAACTCGGCGTCGTCGAGGATTTCCTTGTAATAAGGAATGGTGGTCTTGACGCCGTAGACCACCATGTCGTCGAGGGCGCGCTTGCCGCGTTCGACCACGCTGTGCCAGTCGAGCGCCCAGACGATCAGCTTGGCGCACATGGAATCGTAGTAGGGCGGGATGACGTAGCCGGAATACATGGCGGCATCGACGCGGACGCCGGGACCGCCCGGGGCGTAATAGCGGGTGATGCGGCCGAAACTGGGCAGGAAGCCGTTCTTGGGGTCTTCGGCATTGATCCGGAACTCCATGGCGAAGCCGCGGTAGCGGATCTCTTCCTGTTTGTATTGCAAGGGCAGGCCATCGGCGATGCGGATCTGCTCCTGGACGACGTCGATGCCGGTGATCTGCTCGGTGATGCAATGCTCGACCTGCAACCGGGTGTTCATTTCCATGAAGTAGAACTGGTTGTCCTTGTCGAGCAGGAACTCGACCGTGCCGGCGTTGACGTAGCCGACCGCCTTGGCGGCGCGCACGGCCAGCTTGCCGATGTATTCGCGCTGGGCCTCGCTGAGTTGCGGCGAGGGGGCGATCTCGATCAGTTTCTGGTTGCGGCGCTGGATCGAGCAGTCGCGTTCGTACAGGTGCACGCAGTTGCCGTGGCTGTCGCCGATCACCTGCACCTCGATGTGCTTGGGGTTGACCACGCACTTCTCGATGAACACCTCGGGCTTGCCGAACGCCTTGCTGGCCTCGGACACCACACGCTCGTAGTTCTTCAGCAGGTCGTCCTCGGAGTCGCACCGGCGGATGCCGCGGCCGCCGCCGCCGTTGGTGGCCTTGAGCATGACCGGGTAGCCGATCTTGCCGGCCAGGCTGCGCGCCTCCTCGACGTTTTCCAGGTTGTGGTCGGAGCCCGGCGTGACCGGGATGCCGGCCTTGATCATGGCCTGGCGGGCCATGATCTTGTCGCCCATCTGGCGGATCACCGCGGGTGACGGGCCGATGAACTTGATCCCGCGCCGGCCGCAGACCTCGGCCAGGACCGGGTTTTCCGACAGGAAGCCATAACCCGGATGGAGGGCGTCGCAGCCGGAGGCGACCGCCAGGTTGACGATGTTGTGGGCATTCAGATAGCCCACCACCGGGTCGGAACCGATGTTGTAGGCTTCATCCGCCTTCTTGACGTGCAGGGCGTGGCGATCCGCATCGGTATAGATGGCGACCGAACGGATGCCCAGTTCGCGACAGGCACGAATGATCCGGACCGCGATTTCACCACGGTTGGCTACGAGTATCTTTTTGATCATGGCGGGCAAATAGTCAGCGGCAGTGGGCGCCTATTCAGCTTCGCATGGGAAGGCGCCCGTTGAATGTCGATAGTCTATCCGGAGTATGCCCGATTGTCGCTGCGGTGCGGGCATCGGGACAATCCAGCGTCCGGATTGGCTTTGACATATAAAGCCCGTAAGAATATCATTCCGTGCTTATGTCTGCACGACCGACGTTGGATTCCATGCGCTTTGCGCGTGCTGGCGAGGACCAGTCGGGCGAGGTACGCCTCGCCGACCTGACCCGCTTGGCCGATGTCCTGGTTTCGGATGCGGGCATGGTGAGTTACCGGATACGCGGCGGCATGTCGGCCGGCCGGCCCATTCTGAAATTGGATGTGGATACGGCGGTGATGCTGGTTTGCCAGTCGTGTCTGGAGTCCTACCAGCAGGAAATGCGGATCAGCCGGGTGTTCCCGGTGGCGCGCGACGAGAAGCAGCTGGGCCTCTGGGAGCGGGACGATCCGCTCCTCGATGCCCTGGTCGCCGATCCGGAACTGGATGTGCTGATGTTGGTGGAAGACGAGATTCTGCTGAGTCTGCCCGTAGTGCCCCGGCATGCCGAGGGCGAATGTGGACAGGCTGGCTTTTAAGATAATTGCAAGGAGCATGAAATGGCTGTTCAACAAAACAAGAAATCCCCGTCCAAGCGTGGTATGCACCGCGCCCATGACTTCCTGACCAACCCGCCCACCGCGGTCGAGCCGACCACCGGCGAGGTGCACCTGCGCCATCACGTCAGCCCGAGCGGTTACTACCGTGGCCGCAAAGTGGTCAACACCAAGGCCGACAACTCCTGATATCTTCAAGCTAGCGATGCTCGTCCTTCGGGATGGGCATGGCAATCATGCGCGAAGTCACCATTGCCATTGATGCCATGGGGGGCGATCACGGCCCTCATGTCACCGTTCAGGCCGCCCTGGATGTGCTCCGCCAGTTCGAGGGGGTCAACATCATCCTGGTGGGCCTGGAGGATGTGCTTGTTGCCGAGTTGCTGGTTCGCAAGGCCGCGACCCATACCCGCCTGCGCATCCATCACGCATCCGAAATCGTCTCCATGGACGATCCCCTGACGGTCGCACTGCGCGGCAAGAAGGATTCCTCCATGCGGGTCACTGCCGACCTGGTCAAGCGCGGCGAGGCCGATGCCGGCGTCTCGGCCGGCAATACCGGCGCCCTGATGGCGATCTCCCGCTTTGTCCTCAAGACCCTGCCGGGCATCGATCGTCCCGCCATCGCCTCCACGCTGCCCAGTCAGAATGGTCGTACCTACGTGCTCGATCTGGGTGCCAATGTCGATTGCTCGGCCGAGCACCTGCTCCAGTTCGGCATCATGGGTGCGGCCCTGGCCGGGGTGGCCGAGCACAAGGACGCCCCTTCGGTCGGTCTGCTCAACATTGGCGAAGAGGCGATCAAGGGCAATGACATCGTCAAGCAGGCCGGCGAGTTGCTCAAGGACAGCGGTCTCAATTTCTACGGCAATATCGAAGGCGATGACATCTACAAGGGCACCGTCGATGTCGTGGTTTGCGACGGGTTCGTCGGCAATGTCGCGCTCAAGGCCTCGGAAGGTCTGGCCAAGTTGATCGCCGAGGAACTCCGGCATGCGTTCAAGAAGAACCTCTTCACCCGAGTCGCCGGCCTGATTGCCTTGCCGGTCATCCGTGCCTTCAAGCGCAAGATGGACCCGCGCGCCTATAATGGCGCCTCGCTGCTCGGTCTGAACGGAATCATCATCAAGAGCCATGGCTCCGCTGATGTGTTCGGGTTCCAGCAGGCCATACTGCGCGCGGTCGAGGAAGTGCGCGGTGGCCTGTTGCGCCGTATCGCCGATCAGGTTCACAAGCACCATGGCGAGAACAACACCCTAGGAGACGCTGCGTGAGCGGTGACCATAGACTGTATTCCCGAGTGGCCGGGACCGGCAGCTATCTGCCCAGCCGGGTAGTGACCAATGCCGATCTGGAAAAGTTGATTGAAACCACCGACGAATGGATCGTCGAGCGGACCGGCATCCGCCAGCGCCATCAGGCCGGCGAGGGCGAACTGACCAGCGATCTGGCCTTGAAGGCGGCCGAAAAGGCGATCGAGGCCGCCGGCATCGATCCCTCCGATATTGGCCTGATCGTGGTTGCCACCACGACCTCGGACCGCATCTTCCCCAGTACCGCCTGTGTCCTGCAGGCCAAGCTGGGCATCGAAAACGGTTGTCCGGCCTTCGATGTGCAGGCGGTCTGCAGCGGTTTTGTCTACGCCATGACCATGGCGGACCAGTTCATCCGCTCGGGTCAGGTGAAACATGCCCTGGTGGTCGGCGCCGAGACCCTGTCGCGCATTACCGACTGGAGCGATCGCGGCAACTGCATGCTGTGGGGCGACGGCGCCGGCGCGGTGGTGCTCTCTGCCAGCGAGGAGCAGGGCATCATCTCCACCCACATTCATGCCGACGGCCGTTACCAGGATCTGCTGTTCGTCGATGGCGGGGTTTCCCTGAAATCGGAGGGCGCCTGCCATATGCGCATGTCCGGCAACGCGGTGTTCAAGATGGCCGTGAAGACGCTGGACGCCATCGTCGACGAGACCCTGGAGGCGAACGGACTGGCCAAGAGCGACATCGACTGGCTGGTGCCGCACCAGGCCAATATCCGCATCATCCAGGCCACTGCCAAGAAGCTGGGCATGGACATGGATAACGTGGTGGTCACCGTCGACCGGCACGGCAACACCTCGGCCGCCTCGATCCCGTTGGCCTTCGATACGGCTGTCCGCGACGGACGCATCAAGCGCGGCGAGACGGTATTGATGGAGGCCTTCGGGGGTGGCTTCACCTGGGGTTCGGTGCTGCTCCGTTTCTGATAGACAGGATCAATAAAATGACGTTAGCCTTTGTTTTTCCTGGTCAGGGTTCGCAGTCGGTCGGCATGATGTCGGCCTATGGTGAGGCCACCGCAATCCGTGACACCTTCGCCAAGGCCTCGGATGCGCTGGGCTTCGATCTGGCCGGCATGGTCGCCGAAGGCCCTGCTGAACTGCTCAACCAGACGGTCAACACCCAGCCGGCCATGCTGGCCGCCGGTGTCGCCGTCTACCGGCTATGGCTCGCCCAGGGCGGTGCCCGGCCGGCCCTGATGGCCGGCCACAGCCTGGGCGAATACACGGCCCTGACCTGCGCGGGCGCAATTGATTTCGCCGACGCCTTGAAACTGGTGCGCCTGCGCGCCGAGGCCATGCAGTCTGCCGTGCCGGAAGGGGTGGGTGGCATGGCCGCCATTCTGGGACTGGATGACGATGCCGTGCGCGCGGTCTGTGCCGAGGCGGCCCAGGGCGAGGTCCTGGCGGCGGTGAACTACAATTCGCCCGGCCAGGTGGTGATTGCCGGCAACAAGGCGGCGGTCGACCGGGGTTGCGTCCTGGCCAAGGAGAAGGGCGCCAAGCGGGCGCTACCGCTGCCGGTCTCGGTGCCTTCGCACTGCGCCCTGATGCAGCCGGCGGCCAACAAGCTGCTCGCCGCCATGAACGCCATCGAGATCAGGACGCCCGCCGTACCTGTGATCCACAACGCCGATGTCGCCGTCCACGACGACCCGGCTGCCATCCGCGATGCCCTGGCACGACAACTGTGCAGCCCGGTACGCTGGGTCGAGTCCATGCAGGCCTTCGCTGCCCAAGGGGTGACCCGGATCGCTGAATGCGGCCCCGGCAAGGTGCTGGCCGGCCTCAACAAGCGGATACTGGCCGACGTGCCGACCCTGGCGCTGGCGGATGCCGTGGCGCTGGCCGAGGCCCTGAAACAATAAGGAGTGATGGAGATGGAAGGAAAGATCGCACTGGTCACCGGCGCCAGCCGGGGTATCGGCCAGGCCATACTGCATGAACTGGCCCGCCGGGGCGCCTACGCCATCGGCACCGCCACCAGCGAATCCGGCGCCACCGCCATCGGTGCGGCCCTGGCCGAGGCCGGCCTGAAGGGCGAGGGCCGGATGCTCAATGTCAACGACGCCGCCTCATGCGATGCCCTGGTCGACGGCATCGTCAAGGCGCACGGCAAGCTGGATGTGCTGGTCAACAATGCCGGCATCACCCGCGACACCCTGCTGATGCGCATGAAGGAGGAGGATTGGGATGCCGTCATCCAGACCAACCTGACCTCCGTTTTCAGGCTGTCCAAGGCGGCGATCAAGCCGATGATGAAGGCGCGCAGCGGCCGCATCGTCAGCATCGCCTCGGTGGTGGGGGCCATGGGCAATCCCGGCCAGACCAACTACGCCGCCGCCAAGGCCGGCATGATGGGCTTCAGCAAGTCGCTGGCCAAGGAAGTCGGCAGCCGCGGCATCACCGTCAACTGCGTTGCTCCGGGCTTCATCGACACCGACATGACCCGCGCCCTGCCGGAGGCCCAGCGCCAGGCCCTGCTGCAGTACATCCCGCTCGGCCGTCTCGGAGGTGTTGAAGACATCGCCCAGGCGGTGGTCTTCCTGTCTTCCGACCAGGCCGGCTACATCACCGGCACCACGATGCACGTGAACGGCGGCATGTACATGGATTGACAGGGATTTTCTGCGAATTCACCGGGAGAGGGGAATTTGCTAGAATGCAACCCGATTTTCCACCGGTTCCGGATGGTTGCGCTAACCTCCGGGACCTTATCCTTACCCTTTAGGGAGTCTTACCCAAATGAGCGATATCGAACAGCGTGTCAAGAAAATTGTAGCCGAGCAACTGGGCGCCAACGAAGCGGACGTGAAGCTGGAGTCCTCCTTCGTCAACGACCTGGGCGCCGACTCTCTCGACACGGTGGAATTGGTGATGGCCCTCGAAGAAGAGTTCGAGTGTGAGATCCCCGACGAAGATGCCGAGAAGATCACCACCGTCCAGCAGGCCGTCGACTACGTCAACGCCCACCTGGGCTGAAATCAACCGCGCGGGTGTTCATTTGTCCAAACGCAGAGTCGTTGTAACCGGCCTGGGGATCATCTCCCCGGTCGGCAATTCCGTGGCCGAGGTCTGGGGAAACCTGACTGCCGGTCGTACCGGTATCGGGCGCATCAGCAAGTTCGATGCCTCCGCCATGGCCTCCCAGGTCGCCGGCGAGGTCAAGGGTTTCGACGTGACGAAGTATCTGTCGGCCAAGGAAGCGCGCCGTATGGATACCTTCATTCATTACGGCCTGGCGGCCGGCATCGATGCCATCAAGGATTCCGGCCTCGAGGTGACTGACGCCAACCGTGAGATGATCGGCGTCAACATCGGCTCCGGCATTGGTGGCCTGCCCCTGATCGAGGATACCCATACCACCTATATGGCGGATGGGCCGCGCAAGATTTCGCCCTTCTTCATCCCCGGATCCATCATCAACATGATCTCCGGCAACCTGTCGATCATGTTCGGTCTGCAAGGACCCAACCTGGCGATGGTGACGGCATGCAGCACGGGTACCCATGCCATCGGCGAGTCAGCTCGGATGATCGAGTACGGCGACGCCGACGTGATGGTTGCCGGCGGTGCCGAGGCAACTGTCTGTCCGCTTGCGGTGGGGGGGTTCTCGGCCGCCCGTGCGCTGTCCACCCGCAACGACGACCCGGCCACGGCCTGCCGTCCCTGGGACAAGGACCGCGACGGCTTCGTGCTGGGCGAGGGCGCCGGCGTGCTGGTGCTGGAGGAATATGAGCACGCCAAGGCGCGGGGGGCGCGCATCTACTGCGAACTGGCCGGCTACGGCAAGGGCGCCGACGCCTACCACATGACGGCCCCGCTCGAGGATGGCTCCGGTGCCGCGCGGACGATGCGGAATGCCCTCCGGGTCGCCGGCGTCAATCCGGATGAAGTGGATTACATCAACGCCCATGGCACCTCGACCCCTTTGGGCGACCTGGCAGAAACCAAGGCGGTCAAGCTGGTGCTGGGCGACCACGCCTACAAGACCATGGTCAGCTCGACCAAGTCGATGACTGGCCACCTCCTGGGTGCCGCCGGCGGCGTGGAAGCGGTGTTCTCGGCACTTACCGTGGCCAACCAGGTGGTTTCCCCGACCATCAACCTGTTCGAGGCGGGCGAGGGCTGCGACCTGGACTACGTGGCCAACACGGCCCGCGAGGCCAGGGTCAATATCGCCGTTTCCAACTCCTTCGGCTTCGGCGGCACCAACGGCAGCATCGTGTTCCGCCGGGTTTGATGGCATGCCGGACCACCCCGTCCGGCATCTTTCTCCCCAACAACCATGACGTCGCCCGAACCGCTGGTATTGGTGAACGGTTCTCCTGCGGCATTGCTGTCGCCGCTCGACCGCGGGCTGGCCTTCGGAGACGGCGTCTTCCGTACCCTGCGCCTGGAGTCCGGCGAACCGGTCTGGTGGCTCGACCACTACGCCAAGCTGGCGGCGGATTGCCGGCAACTGCAACTGGATTGCCCGACCCGGACCGAATGGGAACAGGACATCGCCTGGGTGGCCGCCAGGCAACCCGATTCGGTCGTGAAGCTGATCGTCACCCGCGGCCCCGGCCCGCGCGGCTACCGGGTGCCGGAGGCGCTGTTGCCGACCCGCGTCACCACCGCCTCGCCATTACCCGGTTTTCCCGACCCGGTTGCGACAACCGGTGCCGTGGTGCGGATCTGCGATCTGCGTCTCGGCCACCAGCCGCGCCTGGCCGGGGCCAAGCATCTCAACCGCCTGGAAAACGTGCTGGCGCGGATGGAATGGGACGATCCGGAGATCGATGAGGGGATACTGCTGGACAGCGACGACCAGGTCATTTCCGGCGTCATGGCCAACCTGTTCATCCACCGCGACGGGGTCTGGCAGACACCGTCGCTGGCTCGATGCGGTGTGGCCGGTGTGACCCGGGGCCGGCTGATGCCTATCCTTGCCGCGCAAGAAGGCCGGTTCGGGCTGGCTGACCTGATGCAGGCCGACGCCATCCTGCTGACCAACAGCCTGATCCGGGTGCGCTGGGTGGCACGGCTTGGCGAACGCAACTGGCCTTGTCCGGCCGATTTCGACAACTTGCAGGAGAAGCTGTGCTCAGGCGTCTGATTGCCATCCTGTCCTTATTCGTCCTGGCCGGTTTGGGCTGGCTGGGCTGGTATGCCAGCACGCCGGTCACCCAGGCGCAATTGCCGGCCGAGTTCTCCATCGCGTCCGGCACCCACCTGCGCGGCGCGGCACAGCAGTTCGAAGCCATGGGGCTGATCAGCCATCCGACTGCCTTCGTGTTGCTCGGTCGCTTGCTCGGCCAGGCCGGCAAGGTCAAGGCCGGCAGCTACATGGTGGGCAAGCCGTTGTCGCCCTATCAACTGCTCAACAAGGTCACCCTGGGCGAGACCCTGCTCGCCAAGGTCACCGTGATCGAAGGCTGGAGCTTCGCCCAGATGCGTGCCGCAATCGATGCCGACCCTCACCTGCGCCACGATAGCGCCGGCATGTCGGACGCCGATCTGCTCAAGGCCATCGGAGCAATCGAGGCTTATCCGGAGGGACTGTTCTTTCCAGATACCTATTTTTTCGACGCCGGCGCCAGTGACCTGGATCTCTATCGCCGCGCCTATCACACCCTGGCCGGCAAGCTGGCCACGGCCTGGCAGGGCAGGCTGGCTGGCCTGCCCTATGCTTCGCCTTACCAGGCGCTGATCATGGCCTCCATCGTCGAGAAGGAGACCGGCGCCCCGGACGAGCGGCCGCTGATCGCCTCCGTCTTCCTCAACCGGTTGCGCATCGGCATGCGCCTGCAGACCGACCCGACCGTGATCTATGGCCTGGGCGAGCGCTACGACGGCAACCTGCGCAAGGTCGACCTGCTGACCGATACGCCGTACAACAGCTACACCCGGGCCGGCCTGCCGCCGACGCCGATCGCCTTGCCGAGCGAGGCGGCCATCGACGCCGTGCTGCACCCGGACAGCAGCCGGGCGCTGTATTTCGTCGCCAAGGGTGGCGGCCGGCACCAATTTTCCAATACCCTGGATGAGCATAACCGGGCAGTAGACCGCTACCAACGCGGAGGCAGAGGATGAGGGGCCTGTTCATCACCCTGGAAGGCGTCGACGGTGCCGGCAAGAGCAGCCACGTCGAATGGCTGGCGGCACATTTCCGTTCGCTCGGCCGCAGCGTGCTGTTTACCCGCGAACCGGGCGGCACGCCGCTGGGCGAGAAACTGCGCGACATTGTCCTCCATGACGCCATGCACCCGGAAACCGAGGCCCTGATCATGTTTGCCGCCCGGCGGGAGCATGTCGAGCAGGTCATCCACCCGGCCCTGGCACGCGGCGAGGTGGTGATCTCGGACCGTTTCACCGATGCCAGCTTCGCCTATCAGTGCGGCGGCCGTGGCTTGCCCGAGGCACGTCTGGAGATACTGGAAAACTGGGTGCATGGCGACCTGCAACCTGACCTGACCCTGCTGTTCGATGTGCCGGGCGAAATCGCCCAGGCACGCCTGGCTGCGGCACGTGAGCCGGATCGCTTCGAGCGCGAGCGGATGGACTTCCATAGCCGGGTCCGCGAGGCCTACCTGCGCCGGGCGATGCGTTACCCGAACCGGATCAGGGTGATCGACGGCAGTCGCACACTCGATGAAGTACGCGCCCAACTGGCGGTGACTTTGGAGCCGTGGTGAGCCTGCATCCCTGGAATCGCGACCTCTGGCAGGAACTGACCGGCGACCGTGCCCGCCTGCCCCATGCCTTGTTGTTGTACGGACCCAAGGGCATCGGCAAGCGCGAGTTCGCTGCCGATCTGGCGCAATGGCTGCTCTGCGAGTCGCCCGGTCCGGACGGCGCCTGTGGCCATTGCAAGGCCTGCGGCTGGTACGAGCAAGGCGCCCACCCGGATTTCAAGCTGGTTGAACCCGCCGCTGAGTCCGCGCGCGAGGATGAGCCTGGGAAGAAGGGCGGAAAATTCATTACCATCAACGAAATCAGGAGTCTGGGAGACTTTCTTGGTTTGGTGTCTCATCAGGGGGGCTGGCGCGTGGTAGTGGTCCAGCCGGCCGAATTGCTCAACGCCGCGGCCGCGAATGCGCTCTTGAAGACGCTCGAAGAACCGCCCGCCAACGTACTGATCGTGCTGGTTGCGCATCAACCTAGGCGGTTGCCGGCCACCGTGCGCTCGCGTTGCCGCAAGCTGGCAGTCGGCTTGCCCGCCAGCGAGCAAGCGCGTGCCTGGCTGGCGGAGCAGGGTATGCAGGCACCGATGGCGATACTGGATGAGGTGGGCGGCGCCCCTCTGCTGGCCATCGAATGCGCCGAACCCGAACGCCTGGCTCGGCGGTCGCGTTTTCTTGCCGTCCTGGCCAAGCCGACGGCGGAGGGCCTGTCCAGGCTGGCCCAGGAATCGCAGCAACGCGTCGAGGAGTGCTGGGGCTGGCTGACCCGCTGGTTGTATGACCTCCTGGTTATCCAGGCCAACGGGCAGACGCGCTACTTTCCCGATTCCGACCAGGCCTTGCGCAAACTGGCCGCCAGGGCCAGTCCTGCGTCACTCTGGCAATGCCAGCAGGAACTGATTGCCGCCGGGCGCTGGTTGCGGCACCCGCTGAATGGCCAGTTGTTGCTAGAATCATGGTTGTTGCTCTACTTGGATGCGTTGGAGACGAAGCATGGAAGATAGTCCGCAGGGGCAAATGTCCGGTCGTGCCGGCATGCTTTCCTTGAGCATCAAGGAGCGTACGGCGTTATTTGCCGCTTACATGCCTTATCTCAAAAATGGCGGCCTGTTCATCCCCACCAGTCGGCTGCACCAGATGGGCGACCAGGTCTACATGCTGTTGTCCCTGATGGATGACCCGACCAAGCTGCCGTTGTCCGGCAAGGTGGTCTGGATCACGCCCGCAGGCGCGCAGGGCAACCGCCAGCAGGGCATCGGTGTGCAATTCGACAGCAGCGAATCCTCCTCCATCGTGCGCAACAAGATCGAACTCATACTCGGCAACGCCATGAAGGCGACTCGCCAGACCCATACGATGTAATTCGGCGAAGAGATGAAGGGATGGGGAAGAAACCTCATCCGCCCGCTGATCGCCCTTCACTTCCTCCACACCATGTTCGTCGATTCCCACTGCCATATTGATTTCCCCGATTTCACCGAAGGCGCGGCGCCGCTACTGGAGCACATGCAGGCCGCCGGGGTGAGTCACGCCTTGTGTGTTTCCGTTAGTCTGGAACGCCTGCCCGGCATCCTGGCACTGGCTCAGGCCCATGCGAATATCTACGCCTCGGTGGGTGTCCACCCGGACCATGAGGATGCCGCCGAGCCGGACGTGGCGACGCTGGTGAAACTGGCCGAGCATCCCAGGGTGGTGGCGATCGGCGAAACCGGACTGGATTATTTCCGCCAGGCCCGCGAGGCCGTGGACTGGCAACGCGATCGCTTCCGGGTTCATATCCGTGCCGCGCGCGAGTCCGGCAAGCCGCTGATCATCCACACCCGCAACGCGGCGGCGGACACCCTGGCGATCATGGCCGAGGAGGGCGCCGGCGAGATCGGCGGCGTCATGCATTGCTTCACTGAAAGCCGGGAAGTCGCCGAGGCCGCATTGGAGATGGGCTTCCATATTTCCTTTTCCGGCATCGTGACCTTCAAGAATGCGGCCGACTTGCGTGACGTGGCCAAGCAGGTCCCGCTCGATCGGTTGCTGATCGAGACGGATTCGCCCTACCTGGCCCCCATGCCGCACCGTGGCAAGCGCAACGAACCGGCCTATGTCCGGCATGTCGGCGAACTGATCGCGGAATTGAAGGGCATGAGCCCGGACGAACTGGGCGAGGCGACCAGCCGGAATTTCTTCCGGCTGTTCGATCAGGCTGTTTAAACGGGAACGGCTTCTTCCTCGTAGCCGAGTTTGATCTGGCCGGCCTCGTCGATATCGACCGTGACCTCGCCGCCGTTGGCCAGGCGGCCGAACAGCAGTTCGTCGGCCAGTGCCTTGCGGATGGTATCCTGGATCAGGCGGGCCATCGGCCGGGCGCCCATCAGCGGGTCGAATCCGTTCCTGGCCAGGTAGGCCTTCAACTCATCGGTGAAGCGGGCTTCGACCTTCTTGGCATGGAGCTGGTCCTCCAACTGCATCAGGAACTTGTCGACCACGCGCAGGATAACTTCCTCCGAAAGTGACGCGAAGGAAATGGTTGCGTCCAGGCGGTTGCGGAATTCCGGCGTGAACAGGCGCTTGATGTCGGCCAACTCGTCGCCCTTCTTCTCGGGCAGCGAGAAACCGATGCTGGCCTTGTTGAGTGTCTCGGCGCCGGCGTTGGTGGTCATGACAATGACGACGTTGCGGAAGTCCGCCTTGCGACCGTTGTTGTCGGTCAGGGTGCCATGGTCCATGACCTGGAGCAGGATGTTGTAGATATCCGGATGGGCCTTCTCGATCTCGTCCAGCAGCAACACCGCATAGGGGGTCTTGGTAATGGCCTCGGTCATCAGGCCACCCTGTTCGAAGCCGACATAGCCCGGAGGCGCACCGATCAGGCGGGAGACGGCATGGCGCTCCATGTATTCCGACATATCGAAGCGGATAAGTTCGACGCCCAGGGTATAGGCGAGTTGGCGGGCGACCTCGGTCTTGCCGACCCCGGTGGGGCCGGTAAACAGGAAGGAGCCGATCGGTTTCTGCGGATTGCCGAGGCCGGAACGCGACATCTTGATCGCGTTGGCGAGGGCCTCGATGGCCTTGTCCTGGCCGAACACCACGGCCTTGAGGTCGCGGTCGAGGTTTTTCAGCGAGTTGCGCTCGTCAGCGGCAACGTTCTTGGCCGGAATGCGGGCGATCTTGGCGATGATGTCCTCGATCTCCTTGTTGGTGATGACTTTCTTCTGCTTGGTCTTGGGCAGGATGCGCTGGGCCGCGCCGGCTTCGTCGATGACGTCGATGGCCTTGTCGGGCAGGTGGCGGTCGTTGATGTAGCGCGCCGACAACTCCGCCGCCGTACTCAAGGCCGCGTTGGTGTAGCGGACGCCGTGATGCGATTCGAAGCGCGATTTCAGGCCGCGCAGTATGGCGATTGTCTCGTCTACGCTGGGTTCGTTCACGTCGATTTTCTGGAACCGGCGGGAGAGGGCATGATCCTTCTCGAACACGCCGCGGAACTCGTTGTAGGTGGTCGCGCCGATGCAGCGCAGTTGGCCGGAGGACAATGCCGGCTTGAGCAGGTTGGAGGCATCCAGCGTCCCACCCGAGGCCGCGCCGGCCCCGATCAGGGTGTGGATCTCGTCGATGAACAGGATCGCGTTCGGATTGCTGGTGAGTTGCTTGAGCACCGCCTTCAGGCGTTGCTCGAAGTCGCCCCGGTATTTGGTACCGGCGAGCAGGGCGCCCATGTCGAGGGCATACACCGTCGCTTCTGCCAGTATCTCGGGAACCTGGTTTTCCACCACGCGGCGGGCCAATCCCTCGGCAATGGCGGTCTTGCCGACACCAGCCTCGCCGACCAGCAGCGGATTGTTCTTGCGCCGGCGGCACAGGGTCTGGATCACCCGCACCAGTTCCTTGTCGCGGCCGATCAGGGGGTCGATGCGGCCGGCCAGCGCCTGGGCATTCAGGTTGACGGTATACGCTTCCAGCGGCGAGGCGTTGGCGCTATCGCCTTCCGGTTCCTGCCCGCTGCTTTCGGCGCGCCCGGTCGGCGTGCTCTCCTGCGGCGCCTTGGCGATACCGTGCGAAATATAGTTGACCACATCCAGGCGGGTGATGCCCTGCTGGGTCAGATAGTGCAAGGCATGTGAATCCTTTTCACCGAACAGGGCCACCAGCACGTTGGCGCCGGTAACCTCCTTTTTGCCGGAGGACTGGACATGCAGGATCGCCCGCTGGATCACCCGCTGGAAACCCAGTGTCGGCTGGGTATCGACTTCATTCTCACCGGGCAATTGTGGTGTGTGTTTTTCGATGAACTCGGTCAACTGCAGGCGCAGACCGTTGATGTCTGCCGCGCAGGCCCTCAGCACTTCCGCTGCAGAGGGATTGTCGAGCATCGCCAGCAACAGGTGCTCGACCGTGATGAACTCGTGACGCTTCTGCCTGGCCTCCATGAAGGCCATGTGCAGGCTGACTTCCAGTTCCTGGGCAATCATCGGTACTCCTCCATCATGCATTGCAGCGGGTGCTGGTGCTCACGGGCGAATCCGGTAACCTGGCCGACCTTGGTTTCCGCGATGTCGCGAGGATAAATCCCGGCCAGGCCGGCGCCCTCATTATGGACCTTCAGCATGACGACGGTGGCTTTTTCACGGTCCATCCCGAAAAAGCGTTCCAGCACCGTCACGACGAATTCCATCGGCGTGTAATCGTCGTTCAACAGCATCACTTTATACATGGAAGGCGGCGGTGCAGCGACCTTTCCAGGCAGGAGCGCGGCTTCATCTTGATGTTTGATTGCCATGCTTGGTTACCGTTCAAAACGCTGCAGCTATTGTGCGTGCGTGTAATTTTTTTTCAAGGGTGTTGACGACATCCTGGACCGCAGTTAAAAAGTCACCGTTTGGCGCAGTTCGAGTCCTACCCGCTGGTGTTGGCTTGGCCCAAACGCATCATTTATCACTGTTATGTAGGGAGTTTTTATATGGCCACTGGCACTGTGAAATGGTTCAACGACTCGAAGGGTTTCGGCTTCATTACCCCCGATGGTGGCGGCGAAGATGTTTTTGCCCATTTTTCCGCGATTCAATCCAAGGGTTTCAAGTCCCTGAAGGAAGGCGAGCGCGTCACCTTTGACGTAACGGATGGCCCCAAAGGCAAGCAGGCCGCCAATATACAACCGGCCTGATCAAGCATTGATCCGAGCGGGCGGGCGTTCAGGCGCCCGCCCGTTTTTTCTGTGCCCCTGTGCTATACCGACATAAATTCGGCGTAACTCAGGAGCATGAGATGGATACCGGCCCGGTAGCCCCCCCCACCAATCAGGCTGTGTCGCCGCCTGTCGAGCGTCTGCTTACCGGGCTGTGGCAACAACGGGAGGAACTGGGGCTGATTGCCGACGAATTGCTCGCCATCTTTCGCAGTCATGGCCTGACCCCGCCTCAGGACACGGAAAAACATGCCTGAGGCGGCCTCCGCTTACATATGGCGAATGATCTCCTGGCCGAATCCCGAGCAGGGAACCTGGTTGGCACCTTCCATGAGTCGCGCGAAGTCGTAGGTGACATTCTTCGACCGGATCGCACCGTCCATGCCCTTGATGATCAGATCGGCCGCCTCCAGCCAGCCGATGTGGCGCAGCATCATTTCCCCGGACAGGATGATCGAACCCGGATTGACATAATCCTGGCCGGCGTACTTCGGCGCGGTGCCGTGAGTAGCCTCGAACATGGCCACGGTGTCGGACAGGTTGGCGCCAGGGGCGATGCCGATACCGCCAACCTCGGCGGCGAGCGCGTCGGAGACATAGTCGCCGTTCAGGTTCAGGGTGGCGATCACGTCATACTCGGCCGGGCGCAGCAGGATCTGCTGCAGGAAGGCGTCGGCGATGACGTCCTTGACCACGATGCCGTTGGGAAGCTTGACCCACGGGCCGCCGTCGATCAGCTCGCCGCCGAATTCGCGCATGGCCAGTTCATAGCCCCACTTCTTGAAGCCACCCTCGGTGAACTTCATGATGTTGCCCTTGTGCACCAGGGTCACTGACTTGCGGTTGTTGTCGATGGCGTACTGGATGGCCTTGCGGATCAGGCGCTCGGAGCCCTCGACCGAGACCGGCTTGATGCCGATGGCTGAGGTCTCCGGGAAGCGAATCTTGGTGACGCCCATTTCCTTCTGCAGGAATTCGATGAGCTTCTTCACCTCGGCGCTGCCGGCTTCCCATTCCACGCCGGCATAGATGTCTTCGGTATTCTCGCGGAAGATCACCATGTCGACCTTTTCCGGCGCCTTGACCGGGGAGGGCACGCCCTGGAAATAACGCACCGGACGCAAACAGACATACAGGTCCAGCATCTGGCGCAGGGCGACGTTGAGCGAGCGCATGCCGCCCGAGGTCGGTGTGGTCAACGGGCCCTTGATGGAGACCACATAGTCCTTGGCCGCTTGGACGGTTTCATCCGGCATCCAGGTCTCGGCATCGTAGATCCTGGTCGCCTTCTCGCCGGCGTAGACCTCCATCCACTCGATCTTGCGCTGGCCGCCATAGGCCTTTTCGACCGCCGCGTCGAGTACCGCACGCATCACTGGGGTGATGTCCACGCCGGTGCCATCGCCCTCGATGAAGGGGATAATGGGCCGGTCGGGCACGTTCAGCGAGAAGTCGGCATTGACGGTGATTTTTTCGCCCTGGGCGGGGACCTGGATTCGACTGGACACGATAACTCCTGGTAAAGACGCAAAAAAATGAGCCGCATCATCCTGTTCAACAAGCCTTGGGGCGTGCTGAGTCAATTCACCAGCGAGGACGGCCATCCGGGCTTGAGCGAGTACATCGACCTGCCGGGTTTCTATGCCGCCGGCCGACTGGATGCGGACAGCGAAGGTTTGCTTATTCTAACCGACGACGGGGGGCTTCAGCATCGGCTTGCCCACCCCCGATTCGGCAAGGAAAAGACCTATCTGGTCCAGGTCGAGGGCGAACCGAACGACGCGGCGCTGGCAGTGTTGCGGCAGGGTGTCGACCTGGGTGATTTCGTCACCCGACCGGCCAAGGCGGGCCGGATTGCCGAGCCTGAGAGCTTGTGGCCGCGTGACCCGCCGGTTCGTTTCCGCAAGGCCATTCCCACCAGTTGGATTGAACTGACCATCCAAGAGGGCAAGAACCGTCAGGTGCGCCGCATGACCGCCAAGGTCGGCTTGCCGACCCTGCGCCTGATCCGCTGGCGATTAGGCGACTGGAGCCTGGACGACATCGCGCCGGGTAAATGGCGGATGGAAGAGGTCAGCCCGCCGCGATCCGTTCCCGCCACTGGCGGGCGTGGCGGACCAGGTGGGCCTCGTCGATCGAGAGGCAGCGACCGTCCTTGACCACCATCTCGCCCGCTACCCAGACGTGCCGTACCTGTTCCCGGCCGGCGCTGTAGACCAACTGCGAGATGGGATCGTAGCAGGGCTGCATGGATGCCCCGGAAAGGTCGACTGCCACGATGTCGGCCTGTTTGCCGGGCAGTAGTGAGCCGATCTGGCCATCGAGCCCCAGTGCCCTGGCACCGTTGAGGGTGGCCATGGCCAGTGCGGCATGGGCCGGCACGACGTCGGCACGGCCGGACATGCCCTTGGCCAGGAGGGCGGCCAGGCGCATTTCCTCGAACACGTCCAGGCGGTTGTTGCTGGCAGCACCGTCAGTGCCGATACCGATATTGATCCCGTCTTCGAGCAACTGCGCCGTGGGCGCGCCGCCATTGGCCAGTTTGAGGTTCGAACTTGGGCAATGAGCTACGTGGCAACCCTGCTCGGCCAGAAGGGTGATCTCTTCGTTGCTCAGGTGCACGGCATGGACCCCGATGAATTGGGGCCCCAGCAAGCCCAGTTGGTGCAAGCGCTCCAGCGGCCTAAGCCGGTAAGTGTCCAGGCTCTGGTGGATCTCGTCGTGGGTCTCGTGGATATGCATGTGGATCGGCAGATCCAGTTGCGCTGCGTAGGTCTGTACCTTCTCGAGCGTCTTGTCCGTGCAGGAGTAGGGTGCATGAGGCGCCAGGCAGAACGACACCAGCGGCTGGTGCCGGTAGGCATCGCGGACTTCCATGCCTTTCTGCAGATAGCCGTCGGGGTCGGCCGCCCAGGCGGATGGAAAATCGATCACGATGATGCCTGAGGCAACCCGCATCTTGGCTTCCAGTGCCGCCTCGATGGTGGCGTCCTGGAAAAAATACATGTCGTTGAAGCAGGTAACGCCGCCTTTCAGCATTTCCAGGCAGGCTAGCCGGCTGCCGTCCATGACGAACTCGGGCGACATCCAGCGCGCCTCGGCCGGCCAGATATGCTCATTCAGCCAACTCATCAGAGGCAGGTCGTCGGCGTAGCCACGCAACAGCGCCATGGCGGCATGGCTGTGCAGGTTGACCAGTCCGGGTATCAGCGCGTGACCCGGGAGGCGTACGCGCTCGCGAAAGAGATAACGGGAATCGGCCTCGTGGCTGGGTAGTATGTCCTGGATTCGGCCTTCGCCGACGATCAGGCTGTGGTGCTCCAGCACCTTGCCCGCAGGTTCCACGGGCACGACCCAGTCGGCGTCAATACGGAGATCTACTACAGTTTGGTTACGCATGCCCGGAATGCTATTCATGTGTGGCCTGAACAGCAAGCCGGGCAAACAAGTACTGCGATTATTGCTGCCCGGCGTCCGTGGCCTTGAAGAAGACGGCGGCTGAATTACGGAAGTTGTCTGCCGTGGTCTTGACCAGATTGGTGTAGCACTCCTGAAAATTGATGTTTCCCGGCTGGCTGGCTGCCATATCGCTTGTAACGGCGGGAGAAGTGGCTGGAGCGCTGGCGACGACGACGGGGGTTTCTGTTGGTGCTGCGGTGGCTTGAGTCACGGCGGGAAGCGCAGGTGCTTCTGCAGGTTCGGGAGCTGGAACAGGCGCTGCGACAGTGACCACGGGAAGGACGGGGGCATCTTCCTGACACGCGGGATCAAGCAGGCCGCGACCAGGACAACCTATTGTCTTGTATAAGTTGCTGCCGATTGTTTTGCCGGTTTCGCTCGCCGAATTGGCCGGGTTGTAATACGGCTCTCCGATTGATTCGGCCTGGGCTGCACCCATCGACACGAGTGCAGTGGCAAGACAAGTCATAAAAATATTATGGGTACGCATGGTTACTCCTTATTAGAAAATATGAATATGCTCAATTGTCGCTTAAGTGGCTGTGTTCATGCTATCGAAAACTGGCCTGGGAGCCCTTTCTGCGGATACTTTGGGTCCGGCATCCCGCACGGTTGTGCGGATGCACACTGATTCAGCCAATATCCGGGATGCAAAAAAATGCGCCCCTCAAGGGCGCATTGGAAGAATCTCCCGGGTGGCCCGGGGGATGGGTTTCTTCGCTCGTTTACCTGGGTGAGATGCCCAGTGCCTTGACCGTCGGCATGTTGAGGTAGCCGTCGTATGGCAATCCTTTCTGCTTCTGGTAGGCGGCGATCGCAGCCATGGTCTGGGGATTCATCGTTCCGGTGACGGGGCCGGGGCTGAAGCCGGCGGCCGCCAGGGCCCGCTGGATTTCCGCGACCTTGGCCTCGGTGGTATTGACGTCGCACAATATCTCGGTCCAGTACTCCTGAGCCGGGCAAACCTGAACCTCCTGCTGCACGGTGGTGTACTCGGCCGGGACCGGAATGCGGGTTTCCTTGGCCGGGGTGACCAGCTTGCTGACCTCGCGCTCAACATATTCTGCAGGAACGGGAACACGCTTCTGGGTGGCCGGTGTCACCATGGTCATGACTTCACGCTCGTAATCGACCGGGACTATCTTGGTGACGGTCGTTGCGGGTTTTACCAGCTTGGTGACATCGCGCTCGGCATATTCGGCGGGAATCGCCACGGTGCGCGTCGTGGCAGGGGTCTTCAGCACGGTCTTCTTGACCATCTTGTATTCCGCCGGGATGTCCTCGTAACGAACATCCGCAGGGGACTTGACGACCTGACGGGTGACGGTCTGGTATTCGGCCGGCACTTCGACCAGGCACATCACCTGGCCGGTCGTTTCGTCGATCTTCTGGATATTCGTCGTGGTGCCCGGTTTCCAGGTCGTGTAGGCCTCGTGCACCAGTTTTTTCTCGGACACGGTTTCATACACGGCCGGCACCTCGATGGCCCTCTTGCTGGCCGGCTTTACCAAAACCTTTTCATCGACCGTCTCATAGACTGCCGGCACTTCTTCCAGCCGTGTGCTGGCGTCCTTCACCAGGACGCGTTCCTTGACCGTCGAATAGACCGCCGGCACGACCTCCTGGACTTCCTCGCTCTCGACATGGACCTTCACGGCCTTGTAGACCGGCGGGGCGATCTCGATGCGCTCGCTGGCTTCCTTGGCCAGGACGCGTTCCTTGACCTTCTCATAGACGGCCGGCACGGTCTCGATGCGCTCACCGGCCTCCTTGACCAGTTTCTTGGCGACGTCGGTACGCATGATGGCGGGCCGGGCAACCTTGGCGAAGCATTGGCCGGCAACGGCGTTCGCAGGGGCGTTGCCACCAGTGAAGGCACCCATCGGGAGCGGACACGGATTCGGTGCGGCCACCGGCTTGGCTACCGGGGCCGGCTCATCAACCTTGCAGCCCGGATCCAGCAGGCCCTTACCCGGGCAACCGATGGTCCGGTACAGAGGGGTACCGGTAGTGACACCGGACTCGCTAGCGGCATTGGCAGGGTTGTAGTAAGGCGCGCTCGTGGTTTCAGCACAGGCGATTCCGGCAGCAAAAAGCGCCGTGCTCAACGAACTCAAAACCAATAGTGTTGTACGCATGTCTTCTTCTCCTTGTTGAAAGGTAAATATACCTAATCCCATTTATGGAACTGACGTCACCATTTTATTGTATTGGCCTCCCCAGCGCTGCCGCACAAACGGCAGGATGAGATGAGTAAAGCATACCACCATCCTAGTCGTGGTTTCAGTTTGGCATTGATTATTAGTCTGGCAGACTATCTGTAAACAAAACTTTATTTGCCTGCCTTGCCTATATGCGGCATTTTCCAGGCGCCAATAAAAAACCGCCCGAAGGCGGTTTTTTTGATTTCAAGCGAAGACAGCTTATTTCACCCGGTTCCGATATTCGCCGGTTGCCGTATCGATCTCGATCCTGTCGCCGATTTCAACGAAGGCGGGAACCGAAACCGTGTGGCCGGTGGGCTTGATGCGGGCCGGCTTCATTACCTTGCCGGAGGTGTCGCCCTTGACGGCAGGCTCGGTGTATTCGACTTCGCGCACCACTGAGTTGGGCATGTTGACGGAGAGTGCCTTGCCTTCGTAGAACACCACCTCGCAGGGCATGGCGTCTTCCAGGTAATTCAGCATGTCGCCCAGGTTGTCGGCTTCGATCTCATACTGGTTGTAGTCACCATCCATGAACACATACATGGGGTCGGCGAAGTAGGAATAGGTACATTCCTTGCGATCCAGAGTGACGGTATCGAACTTCTCGTCGGCCTTGTACACGGTTTCCGTGCCAGCGCCGGTAAGGAGGTTCTTCATCTTCATCTTGACTACTGAGGCATTGCGACCGGATTTGGAGAATTCGGCCTTCTGAACCACCAGCGGGGCGTTGCCCACCATGATGACGTTGCCAGCGCGGAGTTCCTGTGCGATTTTCATGATCTGTTCGGAAAAGTGGGTCTGTAAAAAGCTGATTATTATAACTTTTTATTTTGATTTTTCATTACAGAATTTCACCAGATTGCCAGCCAGGTCGTCGACCTCGTCCAGGCTGGTCTGCCAGGCAGCCGATCGCATGAGCCATTGTTCCCGGTACGCCCAGAAAGGCGCCCAGGCCGGGCCGGCAGCGCCGTCCTCGTTCCATGTCTGCCAGAGCCGGCGCAAGGCTTCTGCCATGGCCTCGGCCATCCCGCTGCAGTACAGGTCTAGCAAGGCGTCGATCTTGGGCCAATGGGCGCCTTCCTCCTGCCGATAGGCCTGCCAGACCATGGCTTTTCCTGCCCACATCGCCCGTACCAGGGAATCCTCGCCGCGTACCAGGTTGCAGTCGCAGGCCCACAGCAACCGGTCATAGCGATCCTGATCCAGCATCGGTAGGACATGCACCGTCAAGGCCCCCCGGTCCAGAACCGCGCCAGGCGCCAGGGCGGTTCGGCCGGAAAATCGGGCCACATTCAGGAGTGGTTTGCCTTCCGGTACCAGGCAACGTACTGGCTGAGCCCCTTCAGCCCAGGCCTGGAACAGGCTTTCGATGGCCTGGCTTTCATAGCTGAACAGGGAGACGCGCAGTTCTCCCGGGCGCTCGACCGGAACGGCGAGCGCCCGCCAGAATTCGTTGCGTGCCTGAACGTCGGCCTGAAAGGCATCCCGTTCCCGGATCAGCCATGACTCCTTCAAGACGCCGCCAGTACCGGCCACGTAGCCGGGCATGAAGAAATACTTGGTCAGGGGCAGGCGAGGGTGGGGCGAGGGCAGCGCATGGCAACCGGCTACCCAAGCCTCGGCACTCAGGTATTCCAGATTGAGCCAGAGTGGTTTGACCGCTTGCTCGGCCATGGCTTTTTCATACTGTTCGGGTAGATGGCAGGCCAGCGCCTCGATCACCACGTCGGCAGGTTCGACTTCGGGGAGGGGTGAACGCCAGCGTCGTATGTCGACCCCGGAACAGGTCTGGCAATCCAGGCCTGGATCGATCTCCGGCCGGATGTGGCGAAAGCTCTCCAGGTCGTCGACCCACAGGCGTACCTGGAGTGGGTATTCGGCAACGAGTTGGCGGGCGAGCCGCCAGGTGATGCCGATGTCACCGTAATTGTCGATGACGGTGCAGAAGATGTCCCAGCGTGGTCCGGGGCGCATGACGCCTCATTCAGGCAGCAGGATCTTGCCTTCCTTGCTGAACTGGTAATCCTTGAAGACGTGCTCCGCGCTGAGGAGGTGGTAGCTGCCATCCTCGGCCTGACGGGTGGTGTCCTTGAGCCGGTAGGTATAGTGCCCGCAGGTCCAGATGTCGAAATTGCGGAAGTGGGTGCACAGGCAGGTCTTGTCCCAGACCTTGATCTTCTTGGCGTCCGGATGCGCGGCCACCTCGCGGTTGTAGGCCTCGATATAGGCGCACTTGCCGTTGCTGTCGAGGATGTAGCCATAGGCCTCGCAGTTCGGCCGGATGCCCGAGCCGATGCCGGGGCTGTTTATCAGCATGCGCATCGGGTAGCCGGTCGGCGAGATGGCGTTGACCTCGATATCCTTTTCGTCGGCCTTGATATATTCCTGTTTGGTCTCGTCGGGCAGGCCGCATTCATTGGAGATGGTGAAGCGGGTGGCGACCTGGACGGCGGCGGCGCCCCGTTCAAGGAAGTTCACCGCATCGCTGCCGGTGAAGATGCCACCGGCCGGGATGATGGGGATATCGATCTGTTCGGCCTTCAGCCAGGCGAGGATCTCGGTGACGATGCTGGCCAGGTCGTATTTCATCCAGTCGTCCAGGCCGAAGCCCAGGTGACCGCCTGCCAGAGGGCCTTCGACCACGACGTAATCGGGCAGTCGGCCGGTACGGCTGTTCTTGCGCAGGAACAGTTGCAGGGCGCGCAGGGAGGACACGATGATGCCGATCTTGGCGTCGCGGAAACGGCGATGTTCCTCGATCAGCGCCAGCGAACCCAGGTGCAGGCCGGCCGCCAGGGTGATGCCGTCGATGCCCGCATCGAGCGCCGCATTCAGGCGCACCTTGAGGGTCTCCTTGGGCGCGTTCATGGTCAGCTTTTCCATGCAGTTGATGAAGACCATGCCTTCACCCCGCTTGGCTTCCATGGTTCTGCTGACGTGCAGACGCGTGGCTTCCTCGATCTGGCCGAGGTTGAACTTCACCTCGGATTTGTCGGTATTGGCGACGTTGTACTTGTACTGCTTGAGTTTTTCCTTGACGAACTTGGTGTCGTAGCGACGATCCGCCACGGTGGGCAGCATTGCGTCCGAGATATGGCCGACGCCGCCCAGGCGTGCCGCTTCCAGGGCCAGTTCAGCGGTGGAAATATCCACGCCCATGCCGCCGATCATGATCGGCACCAGTTCCATGTCACCCAGCTTCAGGCGGAAATCATCAACACACTTCGTCGTCATATCCGGTTTGCTCGCTCCGTTGTCGGCGAATGGCTATCCGCGACATGGCATATATCAAGAGCGCGACATGATACGGGTTTCCGATCCGATCCAACAGCATCTTGCATTTTCATTACTTCCGGATTCGGCTGACATAAGTCAACCAGGGCAGGCCTCTTGTGGAAAAGGGATTAACCGTCATTAAGAATACCGTGCTATCTTTTTATCCGTTTTTTTGCCGATTACCATGCCTCTTTCCGACGTCGTTACCACTTTTGGCCAATGGCTGCTCGCCAAGCATGGCGAGCGGGTGCACAAGATCGCCCTCGATGTGGGTTTCACCTGCCCCAATCGCGATGGCAGCAAGGGCACGGGTGGCTGCACCTTCTGCAATAACGCCTCCTTCAGCCCCGGCAGCCGTTTGAATAAGTCGATGGACGAACAGATGGACTCCGGGCGGCGCGGCGTCGGCCGGCGCACCGGAGCGGGCAAATACCTGGCCTATTTCCAGGCCTATACCAACACCTACGATGAAGTCGAACGGCTGAAACAGCTATACGACGAGGCCCTGGCCCATCCGGGCATGATCGGCCTCTCGGTCGGTACCCGGCCGGACTGCGTGCCGGATGAAGTGCTCGACTTGCTCGCGACCTACCGCGACCGCGGCATGGAGGTCTGGCTGGAACTGGGCCTGCAGTCGGCCTTCGACGACAGCCTGGCCCGGGTCAATCGCGGCCACGGCTTTGCCGAATACGCCGAGACCTGCCGCAAGGCCCGGCAAATGGCGATACCGGTCTGCACCCACTTGATCTTCGGCCTGCCCGGCGAGACCGAGTGGCACTACCAGCGCACCCTGGACCGGGTACTCGACCTCGGCACCGATGGCCTGAAACTGCATCCGCTGCATGTCGTTCGCCACACCTTGCTGGCCCATCAGTGGCGTCATGGCGAATATGCGCCGATGGCCATGGACGACTACATCCGCGTCGCTGCCGACCTGATCGAGCGGACGCCGAAGGAAGTGATCTACCACCGGATCACCGGCACCGCGCCGGTCGACATCCTGCTGGCGCCGATGTGGTGCCAGCACAAGTGGCCGATACTCAATGGTATCGAAACCCTTTTGAAGACACGCGGCAGCCGGCAGGGCACACACGCTGGCGCCGCCGCAACGGAACTCAAGCATGTCGCCTAAACCATTGCTGGACCTGATCTGCCCGGCCGGCAGCCTGCCGGCCCTGAAGGCCGCCGTCGACCACGGCGCCGACGGCGTTTACCTCGGCCTCAAGGACAACACCAACGCACGCAACTTCGCCGGCCTCAACTTCGACGAGAAGACGCTTGCGGAGGGCATCCGCTATGCCCAGGGGAAAAAGAAAAAGGTGCTGATGGCGCTCAACACCTATCCGCAGCCCGCCACCCTGCCGCGCTGGCACCAGGCGGTCGACAAGGCGGCGACGCTGGGCATCGATGCCGTCATCCTGGCCGATCCCGGCCTGATGGCCTATGCCCGCAAGACCCATCCTGACCTGCGCCTGCACCTGTCGGTGCAGGGTTCGGCGACCAACTACGAGGCGATCAACTTCTACCGCGACCGCTTCGGCATCCAGCGCGCCGTGCTGCCGCGCGTGCTCTCGCTGGCCCAGGTCGAGAACGTGATCAACAACACCCCGGTCGAGATCGAACTGTTCGGTTTCGGCGGTCTCTGCGTCATGGTCGAGGGCCGCTGCCTGCTGTCGTCCTACGCCTGCGGCGATTCCCCCAACACCTTCGGCGCCTGCTCGCCCGGCCACGCCGTACGCTGGCAGCAGACCGCCAAGGGCATGGAAACCCGGCTCAACGGCATCCTGATCGATCGCTACGCCGATGACGAGAAGGCGGGCTACCCGACGCTGTGCAAGGGCCGTTTCGAGGTCGAGGGCGAGACCTACTATGCCCTGGAAGAACCGACCAGCCTGAACAGCCTGGAAATGCTGCCCGAGATGTACCGCCTGGGCGTGGCCGCGATCAAGATCGAGGGCCGCCAGCGCAGCCCGACCTACGTCGCCCAGGTCACCCAGGTCTGGCGCGCCGCCATCGACGCGGTGAAGCAGGCGCCGGATGCCTTTGCCAGCAAGGCCACCTGGACCGCCCAGCTCGTCAAGGTGTCCGAGGGCAGCATGCACACCCTCGGCGCTTACTATCGGCCATGGAAATGATGAAACTCTCACTGGGTCCGCTCCTCTACTACTGGTCCCGCGAGGACACCCTGGCGTTCTATGAAGCCGCTGCCGGATGGCCGGTCGACATCGTCTACCTGGGCGAGACGGTCTGCTCGCGCCGCCACCTGCTGCGCCTGAGCGACTGGCTGGAACTGGCCGACAGGCTGGCCGATGCGGGCAAGGAAGTGGTCCTCTCGACGCTGCCGCTGATCGAGTCGGAATCCGATCTCAAGGCCCTGCGCAAGCTGGTTGGCAACGGCCGGCACCGGGTTGAGGCCAACGATTTCGGCGCGGTGCGCTTGTGTGCCGAGGCCGGTATCGCCTTCGTGGCGGGGCCGACGCTCAACGTATACAACCCGGAAACCCTGGCCATGCTGGCTGGAATGGGTGCCATCCGTTGGGTGCCGCCGGTCGAGATGACCCATGCCATGCTGAAGGCCATGCCGATCCCCGCGGGCATGGCAACGGAGCTATTCAGCTATGGCCGCCTGCCGCTGGCCTACTCGGCGCGCTGTTTTACCGCGCGTCGCTACAACCTGCAAAAGGATGACTGCCAGTTCAAGTGCCTGGAACACCCGGAAGGACTCACCCTGTATACCCGCGAGGAGCAAGCCTTCCTGGCCATGAACGGCATCCAGACCCAATCGGCGCGCATCTACACCCTGGCGCACCGGGTCCGCGAACTGGCCGATGCCGGCGTCGAGGTGCTTCGCCTGTCGCCGCAGTACCGCAATATGGCTGCGGTGGTGGACCACTATCGCAATGCCATGACAGGCGAAACAGCCGATCCGGCCGCACTGCGCAAATTCATGTATGCCGATCCCTGCGATGGCTACTGGCTGGGCAAGGCCGGAGCCGACTTTCTGCCGGAGAAAGCCGCCTGATCAGTTTGCTGGTGAGCTGGTTGCCATGGCTCCGGGTTCGCCCGGGTGGCCGCCGATCAGGTAGGGAATGCTGATGAAGGCGATCGAGAAGATCAGCAACAGCGAGCCTATGATCCTGGCGAAGAGTTCCTGGGTGATTTTCATGGTGGTTCTCCTAAGATGCGACGCGGCTGCGTCGAGGGTGACCAGCATGGTGCCGACGGATTAAACAGGCCTTAAGACATCAATCACCCTGAAGCTGCGGCGACCCGGGTCGCCGCAGCTTCAATGCTTAGAACGCGAAGGACTTGCCGGCGGTCGCTGGCAGACGCGGCATCTTCTGGGTCGGGAACTCGCCGGTCAGGGCATCGAGGAAGGCGACGATGTCCTTGGAGTCGGCCTCATTGAGGTCAGCACCGAGCTGGGTTTTCGCCATCACACGCACGGCCTCGTCCAGGCTGGGTACGGCACCGTTGTGGAAATAGGGCGCGGTCAGGGCGACGTTGCGCAGCGTTGGCACCTTCCAGGTGTTCCTGTCATCTTCCCGTTTGCTGACGTTGTAGTGGCCGGGATCGGCAGTCAGCTTGTATTTGGCCACATAGTCGCTGTCGGCCATGGCGGGGAACTTCATGAAGGCACCGGCGCTGGCGCCATTCTGGCCATTGAAGGCGGGACCCGAATGGCAGGCGACGCAGCCGACCTCGGCGAACTTCTGCATGCCGCGTTGCTGTTGCGCCGTCAGCGCCTTCTTGTCGCCTTTGACGTAGCGGTCGTAGGGGCTGTTCGGCGTAATCAGGGTGCGCTCGTAAGCGGCGATGGCCTTGGCCATGTTGTCGGCCGTGATCGGCTGGGCGCCGCCGAACACCTGCTTGAATTCAGCCTGGTAGCCGGGGATCTGGGCCAGGCGGGCGACGACCTCGTCGAGCGAGTGCATGCCCATCTCGACGTCGGCGACCACCGGTCCCTTGGCCTGATCCTCGAGGGTGGCGGCACGGCCGTCCCAGAACTGAGTGGCGTTGAAGGCGGAGTTCCACACCGTCGGGGCACTGCGGCCGCCGGTCTTGCCCAGGATGCCCATGGCGACCGGCCGGTTGTCGTCGCCGCCGGCCATGACGTTGTGGCAGGAGTTGCAGGAAACCGTGCCGGTGGCGGACAGGCGCGGGTCCAGGAACAGCTTGCTGCCAAGGGCCACCTTGGCTGCCGTGGTCGGGTTGTCGCGCGGGGCCGGAGCCGTGCTTGGAAGCGCCTGCCAGTCGGCGGCGAAAGCGCTCTGGGCAGCCGTGAGCAGGCCGATGGCGAATAGATCGATGTGTTTCATGTGTACTCCTGTGTCGGTTGATTGATGCACCGGGCGGCTCTGCGGACGCCTCATGCGCGTCGCACATGGTGGCGACCATTTCTTAAAAAAATCTTAAGCGGCCATTGCCGGCAGGACACAGGATGGCGGTCGTGGCAGCGCCCATGGCGGAGCCGACCCTGGACCGCAAGTTGGCACGGGTGACGCCAGCGCCCGACTCGCCAACAGAGTGCGCTATACGCCGCAGTTGATTTGCAGGGGATACGCCGCAGTCGGCCGATAAAGGCGAGCCATCGAGTCCACCATGGCTTGGCGCGGCCGCGATGGGATTCGGCCCCCGGGAGGTACCGCCCTGATCAATCGCCCAGGATATCCGCGCCCTTGGGCGGCTTGAACCGGAACAGATCCGTCCCGAGTTTGGGATTGTTCTTCATGCCGCTGAATTTCAACAAGGTTTTCTGGCCGAAGTTGTCCTTCAGTTCCATGACCGTGAGGATGTTGTCGCGGAAGCCCAGGCGGACCATCTCGAAGGTGCCTTCCTTGGCCTTGGGCGTGGCTTCCAGCCATTCGACGCCGTCCATGACGCCGCCGTCCTTGAGGTTGAAGTGCTTGTCGATATCGTTGTTGCCGGCCAGCAGCGCGGCCGGGCTTTCGCCGATCGACTGGTCGAGCTGCTTGACCGTGACCTGCTCCAGGTCGGCGTCGTAGATCCAGATCTTCTTGCCGTCGCCGACGATCAACTGCTCGTAGGGTTTGTGGTAGACCCAGCGGAACTTGCCGGGCCGGGAGAAGTACAGCTCGCCCGAGGTCTCCTGGGTCTTGCGGCCGTTCTTGTCGTAGACGGCCTGGCTGAAGGTGCCGCTCAGGGTCCGGGTTTCAGTGGCGAAATCGTGCAGGCGCTGGATGGCGTCGGCCTGGGCGGAGGAGGGGAGCGCGATGGCCAGGACGACCAGGCTGGCGGACAGGGTTTTAATCATTGTTTTGGGCAAGTACTTCTCGGTTTCCATTGCTCGACATGGGGGATACCAGTCCAGCCTGTTCCATGGCTTCGATCAGGCGGGCGGCGCGGTTGTAGCCGATGCGCAGGTGCCGCTGCACCGCCGAGATGGAGGGCCGGCGGGTCTTCAGCACGATGGCGACGGCTTCGTCGTATAGAGGGTCGGCCTCGACATCGGTTCCCTCGCCGGCCTCGCCTTCGGCTTCTTCCGGCGTGGCAAGCACGGCCTCGACATAGTTGGGCGGCCCCATTTCCTTCAGCCAGGTGGTGACACGATGGACCTCGTCGTCGGACACGAAGGCGCCGTGGACGCGGGTCGGCACGCCGTGGCCGGGCGGCAGGTAGAGCATGTCGCCCTGGCCGAGAAGCGATTCGGCGCCCTGCTGGTCGAGAATGGTGCGGGAATCGATCCGGCTGGAGACCTGGAAGGCGATCCGGGTCGGGATGTTGGCCTTGATCAGGCCGGTGATCACGTCGACCGACGGGCGCTGGGTGGCCAGGATCAGGTGGATGCCGGCAGCACGGGCCTTCTGGGCCAGGCGGGCGATGAGTTCCTCGACCTTCTTGCCGGTCACCATCATCAGGTCGGCCAGTTCGTCGATCACCACCACGATATAGGGCAGGTGTTCCAGCCGTTCCGGATTGTCCGGGGTGATCGAGAACGGATGGGTCAGCGGCGTGCCGGCCTTTTCCGCGTCCTTGATCTTCTGGTTGAAGCCGATGATGTTGCGCACGCCGCTGGCCGACATCAGCTTGTAGCGCTTGTCCATCTCGGCCACGCACCAGTTCAGCGCGGTGCCGGCCAGGCGCATGTCGGTGACCACCGGCGCCAGCAGGTGCGGGATGCCCTCGTAGGTGGACAGTTCCAGCATCTTGGGGTCGACCAGGATCATGCGGACGTCCTGAGGCGACGACTTGTAGACCAGCGACAGGATGATCGCGTTGATCGCCACCGATTTGCCCGAGCCGGTGGTGCCGGCGACCATCACGTGCGGCATCTTGGCCAGGTCGGCCACCACCGGATGGCCGCTGATGTCCTTGCCCAGGGCCATGGTGAGCGGCGAATGCATCTCGGCATAGACCTTGGCACCGAGGATTTCCGACAGGCGCACCACCTGGCGCAGGCTGTTGGGAATCTCCAGGGCCATGCAGTTCTTGCCCGGTATGGTCTCGACCACCCGGATGCTGACCACCGAGAGCGAACGGGCCAGGTCCTTGGCCAGGTTGGTGACCTGTACGCCCTTGACCCCGGAGGCCGGTTCGATTTCAAAGCGGGTCACCACCGGGCCGGGGTAAGCGGCCAGCACCTTGACCACGACGCCGAATTCCATCAGCTTGCGTTCGATCAGGCGGGACGTGGTCTCCAGGCCGGCCTCGTCGATCTTGGCGGTCTGGCCGGCGGCCTCGTCGAGCAGGTGCAGGGGCGGGCGCTGGGCATCCGGGGTGTCGCGGAACAGGAAGGCCTGGCGTTCCTGCTCGGCACGCTTCGATTTCGGGATTTCCTGCTTGGGCAGTTCGATATGGATGGGGGTTTCCTTCTGCCGGCGCTGGCGTTCCTTGGTCAGGGCCTCTTCGCGTTCGCTGCGGGCCTCAAGGCCGGCCCTGCGGTCGCGCCGGGCCTGCCATTTGTCCAGGATCAGGAAGTACAGCCACTCGATCAGGGCGCCCAGTTTTTCGGCGATGGTGATCCAGGACCAGCCGGTAAACAGGCTGAAGCCGATGCCCCAGAACAGCAGCAGCGCGATGGTGCCGCCTTCGAATCCGAGCGTTGAGCGGGTCAGGCTGGCGATGCCGCCACCGAGCACCCCGCCGGGGGCAAGCGGGAGGACGATCTTGAGGCTGTGCATGCGCAGGGCCTCGAGTCCGCTGCTGGCCAGCAGCATGACCAGAAAGCCGCCCAGGGTGACGAACAGTCCGTGCTGGTGTACCGGGTCGGGGTCGCCGATCCGCCGATAGCCCCACCAGACCAGGTAAAGCGAGAGTGCCACCGACCACCAGGCCGATCCGCCCAGCAGGTAAAGCAGCAGGTCGGCAGTCCAGGCACCGAAGGCGCCGCCGGTGTTGGCGATCGCGTCGGCCGAGCCGGTGCTCGACCAGCCCGGATCGGCCGGCTGGTAACTGGCCAGGATCAGGGCCAGGAACAGGGCCAGGCCGACCGCCATGATCCACCAGGCCTCGCGCAGCAGGCGGGCGACCTTGGGCGCCAGCGGCTTGCGTTTCCTGGTAGCCGGAGGAGGGCGGCGGACGTTTCCAGACATAGGTGTTTAAGCGATAACCTCGTTGTCGTCATTCCGGGCCGGGCCCGGAATCCGGTCATATCGACCGGGTTCCCTGTGCGCGGGAACGGACGAATGATGAATGCAATGGACGGCCTGATTTTACCCGATGGCCGGGCGATCGGCGGTCATTGTCGCCGCCATCGCCGCACAGCGTTCGTCGTTGGGCCAATCCTCAATCGCCAGGGCCAGCTTGCGCCGCCAGTTGGGGTGCTCGTCCACGGTGCCCGGCTGGTTGGCCTGGTCCTCCAGCCCCAGCATGTCATCGGCCTGGACCAGCACCAACCGGGCCGGCGAGCGGGCGAGGTGGGCATGGATGGCACGCAGCAGGGCAGGGGTGAGTTCCGGCACCGCGTCCGGGTCTTGCGCTACGCCTTCCGGCAACAGTCCTTCGCGGGCCAGGTCGGCCAGCAGGCGGGCCCGGTCCTGGCTGCGCGACTCGATCTGTTGTTCACGCATCTCGGGGCGGGGGTACAGATTCAGGGCGGTGCGGGTTTCGATGTCCCGGCCCTTCCAGAACCCGGCCAGGGTTGGCAGGTCATGGGTCGACGCGGCGACCAGGGATTGCTCGGGGAACCACTCGGCCGGGAAGAAATGGCCATCCGGCTGACGCTCGAAATAGAACAACTTATAGCTCATCACACCGGCCTCGCGCAGGGTATGACGCACCTCGTCCGGCACGGTGCCGAGGTCCTCGCCGACGATCAGGCACTGGTTGCGCTGGCTCTCCAGGTTCAGGATGCCGAGCAGGTCCTGGAACGGGTAGGAGACATAGGCGCCGGCATCGCCCTTCATGCCGGGCGGTATCCAGTACAGCCGCATCAGGCCCATGACGTGGTCGACCCGCAGCGCGCCGGCATATTTCATGTTGGCGCGCAGCATGGTGATGTAGGGCGCATAGGCGGCGCCGCGCAGCCGTTGCGGTATCCAGGGCGGCAGGCCCCAGTCCTGGCCGAGCGGATTGAAGTCGTCCGGCGGACAGCCGACCCGGGCCTCGATGGCATAAAGATCCTGATGCACCCAGGTTTCAGCGCCGCCCTTGTCGACGCCGACCGCCAGGTCCTGGTACAGCCCGACCGCAAGGCCGCGTTCGCGGCAACGCTCGGCGACGGCTGCCAGTTGCTGGTCGGCCAGCCATTGCAGCCATTCATGCCATTCCACGCGCGCTTCGTGGGTAGCGGCGAAGGCGTGCACCTCGGCGGCATCGTGGCGCCGGTAGGCCTCCGGCCAGGCCGGCCAGCCCCAGAGCGCGTTGTCCTGGCTGAAGAAGTGTTCCTGCAGAGCGTGGTAGAGGGCGAACTGGCGCAGTTCCTCGCCGCCCTGGTTCTGGAAGGCCCGGAATTCCCTTGCGCGCGGGGTTCCCGCAACAAGATGACTGGCGCGGAAATGTCGGTACAGCGTCTCCAGCACGGCGAATTTCAGTGCGGCCACGCCGGCGTAGTCGACCAGTTCGGCCTGGCGCAATTCGGTCAGGCGGAACTGGAACGCCGGTTCGGCGACTTGCGCCCCGGCTTCCGCACACTCGGCATATTCCGGCAGGCTGGCGACGCCGATATGGAGCACATTCAGAAACTGCCGGCTGGACGGGCTGTAGGGGCTGCAATGACGCGGGTTGTGCGGGAAGAGGGCGTGCAGCGGGTTGAGCCCGACCAGGCCGGCCCCAGCCTCGGCCGCCCAGTCGACCACGGCGGTCAGGTTCGTGTAATCACCCAGGCCCCAGTTGGATGCGGCCTTCAAGCCATACAGCTGGACTGAAAGCCCCCATTTACGGTGTGCAGCTTCGGGCTGATAGCTGAGGCGCGGACACACGATCAGTGGCATGGCGGCAATCGACTTGCCCGCCCGGCTCACTTCCAGGCGGTGGTAGCCGGGCAGGCCGATCGCCGCCAGTTCGATCGCAGAGGCCTTTGCCTGGCTGGCCATGATCTGGCCGTCTTCAAGAACCAACTGCCAGTCCGCCGGAATGCCATCGCCGACCGGAATCGTGACCGGCTGGTCTTCCCAGGCCACCACGACCGGTGGGAGCACGCCATCATGTTCTGCCCCGGGGAATTGCATGGCCTCCAGCAAGGCGAGCCGGGTCTCATCGCTCGCTTCATGACGCGTCCCCCAGATGTCGTAGTAATCCGGCAGGATGCCTGCCTGTGTGCAAAGCGCGTCGAGATTGTTGGTCATGAAATGGACAGTGGTTAGAAGGGAGCTTGTCTATGGGCAGTCATTTTAGAGGGCTTTTGCCCGATCTAATAACCGCCTAATGTATATTATGTTAAATAGTAAATCCGAGCCGGTCGATCAGGATTGAATTGCTAGAATATCGCCACATCTTAGGGTTCATTACGCCCTCTCTCACAACTCAAGTTCTGGAGCACGCATGTCTACCAAGCACAGCCGCCTTTTGATCCTCGGTTCCGGTCCTGCCGGTTATACCGCTGCCGTATACGCCGCCCGGGCCAACCTGAAGCCCGTCGTCATCACCGGCCTCCAGCAAGGCGGCCAATTGATGACCACCACCGAGGTCGACAACTGGCCGGCCGACGTCAACGGCGTCATGGGCCCGGACCTGATGACCCGGTTCCAGGCGCATGCCGAGCGCTTCGGCACCGAGATCATCTTCGACACCATTCACACCGCCAAGCTGACCGAGAAGCCGTTTACCCTGATCGGCGATACCGGCACCTATACCTGCGATGCACTGATCATCGCCACCGGCGCTTCGGCGATGTACCTGGGCCTGGAATCCGAGGAAAAATTCATGGGCCGCGGCGTGTCCGGTTGCGCCACCTGTGACGGCTTCTTCTACAAGAACCAGGAAGTCGCCGTGATCGGCGGCGGCAATACTGCCGTCGAGGAAGCCATTTATCTGGCCAATATCGCCGCCAAGGTGACCCTGGTGCATCGGCGCGAGGCCTTCAAGGCCGAAAAAATCATGGTCGACCACCTGATGGAAAAGGTTAAGGAAGGCAAGATCGTCCTTGAATTGAATAGTGAACTGGCCGAGGTTCTGGGCGACAAGAGCGGCGTCACCGGGATGCGCCTGAGCAACAAGCAGACCGGCGCGAGCAAAGACATCGCCCTGTCTGGCATCTTCATCGCCATCGGCCACAAGCCCAACACCGACCTGTTCGCCGGCCAGCTTGAACTCGACCACGGCTACATCGTCACCAAGGGCGGCCGTTACGGCAATGCCCAGGCCACCAGCATCGAAGGCGTGTTTGCCGCCGGCGACGTCCAGGACATGATGTACAAGCAGGCCGTCACCAGCGCCGCCGCCGGTTGCCAGGCCGCCCTGGACGTCGAACGCTACCTTGACAGCAAGGGTTAGTAACATTCTGCAATGTCATGAAAGGTATTGGTAATCGGCCTCCTCCAGTAGCCATTGCGGAGGAGGACGTAGCCGCGTTCAGGAGCGAGATGGAGGACGTCGAACCCATCTCGCCGCACGGCCGCGTCATCCACGCCTCCCCTCGCCTGCCACCCCTGCCGCTCAGCCTGTTCCGGGACCAGCGCGAGGTGATCCTGGAATCGATGCAGGACCCGACCCATTGGGATGAAGACACCGAGCAGGATCGGGATACTTCCTATGTCCGCCCGGGTTTGACCCGGCTGACGCTGCGCCGGCTCCGGCGCGGCGAGTGGCATATCCAGGCCGAACTGGACCTGCATGGCCTGACCAAGGTCGAGGCCAAGCATGAACTGGCCGAATTCCTGCATGAATGCAAGCGCCGGGGCGGCCGCTGCGTCCGCATCATCCATGGCAAGGGCCTGCGTTCGCCCAACAAGGAGCCGGTGCTGAAACATCATGTCCGGCACTGGCTGACCCAGCGCGACGAGGTCCTCGCCTACGTCAGCGCCCGCCCCGCCGACGGTGGCGACGGTGCGGTGGTGGTGTTGCTGAAAGGGAGTTAGGCCGCGCGGATATCCACCGGCGTATACACCGGAGTCAGGTCGAACAACTCGGCCAGGTCCCGGTTGCGCATGCGGATACAGCCATGCGAGCGCGGTTCAGCCACGAAGCCCTCATCCGGGGTGCCATGGATATAGATGTAGCGCCGCATGGTGTCGCGGTCGCCCAGCCGGTTGAAGCCCGGTTCCGTGCCGGACAGCCACAGGATGCGACTCAGTATCCAGTCCCGTTCAGGCTCGGTTTCGCCCAACTCGGGCGTATAAACCTCTCCGGTCGGCCTGCGCCCGACGAACACGGTATTGAGCGGCATGCCTGCGCCGATCCGGGCCCGGACGATGTGCTCGCCGCGCGGAGTACAGCAACTGCCGGTCTCCTCGCCGGCCCCGTTGGCCGCCGTGGAGACCGGCCAGGAACGCCGCAGTTCGCCGTTGTCATCGAGCAGGTCGAGCCGCTGCAGAGCCAGATTGACGACGATTTTCATGTCTGGACCGCCGCATTCCTGAGGGCCTGCCGCTTTTCCGCGAAGAAGGCGGAAACCAGCCCGCCGCACTGATCGGCCAGCACCCCGCCCATGATCTCGGCATGATGGTTGAGCCTGGCCTCGGCGAACAGGTCCACCACGCTGCCGGCGGCACCGGTCTTGGGCTCGGGCGCACCAAATACGACCCGGGCAATGCGGGCATGGAAGATCGCCCCGGCACACATGGCACAGGGTTCGATGGTGACATAGAGGGTACAGCCGGGCAGGCGGTAGTTGTTCAGGTTCCGGGCCGCATCGCGCAGGGCCATGATCTCGGCATGGCCCGAGGGGTCATGGGCGGCAATGGGATGATTGAAGCCGCGGCCAACCACGACGCCGTCCCGGACCACGACCGCGCCGACCGGCACCTCGCCCATCTTCCAGGCCTCGCGAGCCAGGTTCAGGGCTTCGGTCATGAAGCGGATGTCGTCGGTATCCATGTCTGCGGTGGGGGCTCTAAAAGGGGTTGGCACAGTCAATGCTAGAATCATGGGCATTGTCCACGATATGCAAGTGCCAAGGAAACATCATGACCGTCATGCAGCACTTCAACCTGGGCGCCGCAGTGGTGAATGAGGACGAATCACGGGCAAGTATCCAGATGTACATCAACCTGAAGCTGGCTGCCTCCGGACAACCGCCCTGCCAGGATGGCCGCGACCACGCTTTCCTGCTGGTGGCCGAGGATCTGCTCAAGAGCTACCGGGAAAAGTCTCGCCTGCTAGCCGGTTACCTGTGCCCGCCCGACCGGCGCGTCCAGGATTTCCTCGACGGTTATCTGGCCGATACCGGCGTGGCGGTGGCGCGACTGCCGGAGAACACCCTGAACCTGGACCGGGATGGCATGGCGCGAGAAATATCCCTGCCCCAGAACGGCGACGTCTTCCGCAACGAGTACGTCAGCAGCTATCGTATCCGCAATGGCGTCCTGCACAACCCGGCCTCGGACCGGCGCACCACCAAGGGGTCCTTCCATATCGCCGAGGGCGGCCTGCCCATCCCGGGCGACAAGAAGGCCGTGCCGCACAAGGTCTTCGCCAACCTGTTCCGGGAGGCGCTCAACCCGCCCGACGACCTGCTCACCATCCCCTATACCCTGGATCAGCCGCAGGAGGCCAGGATGTTCGCCTCGCTGCTGCTGCGTCCCATCGTGTGTCCGGAGATCCCCGGCCGGGAAGCGGAAAAGACCATGGAGATCCGCTTCTTCGCCCCCGGCAGCCTGGTCAGCAACCTCGATTTCGTCGAGAGCATCTTCGGCAACGGCGGCAATCCCTTCCTGTCCTCCAATGATGCCGGCCTCGACGTCGAACACTGGACCGGTCACACCGGCTGCGTGATCCTGGCGCCGCATCTGAACCGCTACAGCAAGAAATACCTCGGCCTGCCGCACTGGGACGAGGCCACCGAGGCCCAGCGCCGCGACGGCATGTGCTGGCGGGACGAGGCCGAACTCTACAACGAGGGCGCCGCCTTCAAGATCACCGCCCGCGACGAGCGCGGCGTGATCGTCACCCTGATCGCCGACAACTACTACGGCTACTGCAAGAAAGAGGTCAAGACCCAGATCAGCTATGCCGCCAACCTGTTCGGCCTCGCCGAGGAGGAACACGCCGGCGGCGCCCTGGCCTTCCCGCGCCACAATCATGGCGAGGAATACGGTGTCGACAGTCACACCCGGCCGGCCGGCTACACCTTCGAGGAGATGGTCGAGCGCTACGGCGCCCTGATGGACGTGCAGCCGGAAGGTTATGCCATCGACAAGCGCTATCCCGACGTCGTCTATGTGCCCCAGGCGGTGCGCATGGACCTGCCCAGCCAGACCATCAGCTGGGAAAAAGACGGCCTCGCCCGGAGCATCAAGTTGCACTCCGGCAAGATCTACGTTCAGCCCAGCGGCTACAAGGTCGAAATGCTGAAGCACCCGGGCGCACCGTCCTGGCGACTGGTCGGCACCGACCCGGAAGGCACCTTCTGCCACAAGCCCTGCACGGTATCCGGCGGCGGCAAGTCGGAAATCTCCAAGTCGCTCAACGACGCGGTGATCTACGGCCACCTGTTCGTCGCCGACCTGGAGAAGGACCTCGACCAGGTGGCGGCCATTTTCGAGCGTGATTACCGCGACCGCTTCAAGCCCGGTTTTGAGTACGAAGACCGCGAACCCACGCGCCAACCCCTCTCGCCCAAGCGCAGCCTGGGATCGGTGATCAAGCTGCTGACCCACTCGCCCATCTACACCGAGGCGTACAACACCTGGCTGGATGCCATTCCGGACCGCATCCTGGCCCTGGCCTTCATCATCAAGCGCATGTACCGGCCGGAATGGGGCGACGAATGGCGCAAACAGTTGTCGGTCGATTTCATCAATGGCCAGCCCGGCCACGAACTCAAGCTGGGCGAGCGCAAGCTGGTCGGCTCCTATCTGCGGATCGGCTTCGAGGAAAACAATGCCTGGCGCGTGTTCAAGATGCGCCAGGATTTCATCGCGGCGGAAAAGGTGCAGATGGAGGACGATATCTCCGCCAGCGTGGTGGTGCCGGGCGATTGCCTGGACAACCGCTCGCCGCGCAGCAGCAACCTATCGGTCAAGCTGGTGAAGAACTGCGAGCGCCGCCTGTTCCAGCGCCCGGACGACGCCATCCACCGCGGCTATGACAAGCAGGCCGAGGCCGACATGGCGCGCACCGACAACTTCCTGGCCAACTTCGAGCCGCTGACCGGCGCCGTACTGGCCGAGATCGTCGAGGACGAGGTCGGCTTCGGCTTATACACCGGGCCGATGCGCAATATCCTCAAGGCCAGCCATGCGCAGGGCCATGGCTACGCGGTCTCTTCCGCGCATCCGCGCCTGGTCGACGGCAAGCCGAGCAAGAATCCGCGCTACCTGCAATTGCGCCCCGACGTCGCGGTGCCGGTGCGTCGTTACGTCGCCGAGATCGGCGCCCGCTTCAACCGCAAGGTGCCGCTCGGCCGGCCGGTATGCGAGCCGGTCAATGCCGTGCTGGTTGGCCGCCGCAACAACCCGCCGGAACCGGGCATCCGCGCCCTGGCGGTGTACAACCCGATCCACTACCAGGAACTGCCCGAACTGTTCATGGACTTCGTGTGCAGCCTGACCGGCAAGTCGCCCTCGACCACCGGGGCGGGTACCGAAGGCGCGCTCACCAAGGGGCCGTTCAACGCCCTGCGGCCGACCGCCGACATGAACAACGCGCTGGTGTCCTTCATCCTCACCGGCTACGCCGGCTATTCCACCGCCGCCGGCTGGATCGGCCCCAAGGTCCGGGTCAACCATGACATCAGCCTGCTGGTGCCGGAAATCTGGTCCCGCCTGAGGCCCGAGCAGCAGGCGCCGGCCTGGCTGATCGACAACGGCTACCTGGAGAAACTCGACGATTTCGAACACGAAGGCCGGACGATCCAGGCCAGCCGGCTCGGTTACCGGATTACCGAACGTTTCGTGCATGGCTTCCTGGGCAAGATCTTCGATACCCCGATGGCCGTGTTGCCGGAGCACATCCTGCGCCCCGAGAAGCAGAACCTGGAGGTGTTCGTCGACGGCGTCGAGAACATCGTGGGGGCGCAGCAACGGGTGGCCCAGCGTTATCTCGACGACGGCAGCATCGGGGATGCCTGCCCGCCGCTCAAGGCCTTGCTGCACATCATGGCCACCGGTACCTGGCAGGGCATGGACGTCCATCATCCGGACATCCGCGCCATGTTCACCCGCGAGGCTCTGCTCGCCTCGGACTGGTATCGCGAACGCCTGGAGGTCAAACAGCAACGGGACATTGCCCTCTGGCAACGGCATGTCGCCTACCTGGAGGACTACGCCGCCCGCCCTGGCCACCAGGACCTGGTGGCGCGCTTCGATATCCACAGCCGCCTCGATTCGGCAAAGGCCAAGCTGGAACTTGTCCGGAGCGCCGACTATCTGAGCACCCTGCACGGTACACTGGGGGCCGACCCCCTCGCACCGGCACGGGGCATATGAACACCACCAATATGGTTATAATCGCGGCCAATCGTTGAATTACCCAGGAAGGAATTGAAAGTGGGCTTTCTCGCCGGCAAGAAGATACTCATCACCGGATTGATCAGTAACCGTTCCATCGCCTACGGTGTCGCCCTGGCCTGCAAGCGCGAGGGCGCCGAGCTGGCCTTCAGCTATCAGGGCGAGCGGGTGAAGGATCGGGTCTCGGAATTCGCCGAGAAGGACTTCGGTTCCAAGCTTTGCTTCGACTGCGACGTCTCCAGCGACGAGCAGATCGAGCAACTGTTCAAGGACCTCGGCCAGCACTGGGATGGTCTCGACGGCATCGTCCACTCCATCGCCTTCGTGCCCAAGCAGGCCCTGAACGGCGACTACCTGGACAACATCAGCCGGGAAAATTTCCGCATCGCCCACGACATCTCCAGCTACTCCTTCACCGCCATGGCCAAGGCCGCGCTGCCGATGATGGCAGGCCGCAAGGCCGCGCTGCTGACCATGACCTACCTGGGCGCAGTACGCTCGGTGCCGCACTACAACGTCATGGGCGTCGCCAAGGCCAGCCTGGAAGCCAGCGTCTATTACATGGCGGCGGCCCTTGGCCCCAAGGGCATCCGGGTGAATGGCCTGTCGGCCGGCCCGATCAAGACCCTGGCCGCCAGCGGCATCGCCGACTTCAACAAGTTGCTGGCCTGGGGCGAGAAGCACTCGCCGCTGCGCCGCAACGTGACCATCGAGGAAGTCGGCAACGTCGCCGCCTTCATGCTCTCCGACCTGGCCTCCGGCATGACCGGCGAGATCACCTACGTCGATTCCGGCTTCAACAGCACGGCCGGCCTGGCGGTCGACCCGGACTGACAGCCAGCAGGCTACGAGGAGTACAGAACGGCTGGAGCAATCCGGCCGTTTTATTGTGTGTCCACCCGGTTCGGCCTAGCTGATCCTTATTTTTTTGTCCAAGGCCATGGTCGCCGACCTTATTTCAGCCCTCAACCGCTACTTCGAACTGGTCCATGCCAGCAACGACGAACTGCGCATGCAGGTCTACCGGCTGCGTTACCAGGTCTACGTATTGGAGACCGGCTTTGAACCGCGGGACAATTGCCGTGCCGGCATCGACCGGGATGGCAGCCCTTTTCTCTGGGAAGAGGACGAGTTCGACCGGCGTTCCGACCATTACCTGTTGCGCCACCGTGCCACCGGCCTCTATGCCGCGACCGCCCGTCTGATCCTGCCCTACCCGGAGGACGGCTCCGAACCCTTCCCCATCGAGGCCCATTGCGACCTTGAGCAACCGGTTACGGATAAAGCGATCCGGTCGAGACTGGGCGAGATATCCCGCTTCGCCGTCTCCAAGGCCTTCAAGAAGCGGATTGGCGAAGCCGGCACCCTGGCTGGCGTGACGGAAGATGTGGAGCGCTACTTCGAGGAAGGCGAGCGCCGGGTGCTGCCGCACCTGTCCCTGGGCTTGTTCGCGGCCGTGATGCGCATGGTCCATGCCCACGACATCAGCCACGGCTATGCGGTGATGGAACCGGCGCTCAAGCGTCTGCTCGGGCGTTTCGGCGTGGTCTTCGAGCAGATCGGCCCGGAGGCGAACTACCATGGCCAGCGCGTGCCCTGCCTGATCACGGCCGGGGATGCGCTGGCGCACATCAAGACGGCGGCCCCGCCGGTCTGGGACCTGATTACCGACAGTGGCAAGCTGTTGGCCGAGCACGACATGGAGTCCATAATCTGACCGCCCCGCGGTGGGCAGTTTTTCGATAGCCTTTCATGAGCCTGATAGACGATAAATCCATATTTACCGCAATGAAGCAGAACGGTCCGTTTGCGGTTACCGACGGTTTTACTTTGGGCCGGCCTTTTTCCAGGCAAACGCGGGCCTGGGCCAGGCAGTTTGGCGATGACCGGCTGCTGGTCACCAAGTACCGGGTGGTCCGGGCCCAGATCTTCGATTTCCTGCAGATCGAGGATTTCCAGGAAATCCCCCGGCTGCTTGCGGATGCAAACGCGCGCGCACGGCGCAGCGAGCAGGCGTGCCTGCTGCTAGGCAACCAGTTCGGCATTGCCGGCAGCACGTCTGAAATCCGCAGCAAGATCAAGGAGTACGCGCAAACCGCCGATGCCGTCATCAACCAGTTGCGGACCAAGCTGTTGGCCCCGTATGCCTCGCATATCGAGACCAGCAACGAGATCGAGACCACGCACGATCCGGTGGATCTACTGCTGCGCGTATTCGATGACCGCTTTCATATGAAGACCCGCTTCGAGGCCAAACGCAAACTGGTGTTGATGAACCTGGCGGGTTCCATCGACCAGCGCGAGCGGGAAACGGATATCGAGAACAAGTTCTACACCTTTCTCGAGTTTCTCAACCGCAACGTCTGGAGTCCGCAACTCAAGATCGGCCAGTTGGAGACGGCCTACCTGCTGAGCCGGCATGATCCGGACGATTTCCGCTGCCTGGATGTGAAGGTGGTCGATGCCGCCAGCCGCGCACACCTGAAGGATCTGGCTGAGGGTGAAAAACTGACGCTCCTGAAGCGGCGCGTCTTCCAGGATGGCGGTCACGACATTCCGGTCTACGTCAGCGTGCGCAAGAAGGACTCGGCCGCCAAAGTGCTCAAACTGCTGCGCAAGAACGAAAAGAACCCGGCGGTGGCGGTGGACGACGAACTGGGCCTGATGGCGGTGCTGGACAGCATCAGCGATGTCAAACGCTTCGTACGGCATATGACCCGATCTGCCATCAAGAGCGGCTCGCTGATGACCCTGGAGGATATCTCCGACACCCTGACCGGTGGCTATTACCATTCGGACACCATCGGCAGCAGCAGCCAGACGCCGATGCTCAAGTTCTTCGCACGGATGGGCGGGATGCGCGTGGAATTGATCATTCACACCAACCAGTCCTACCTTAACTACCGCTTTCAGCGGGACATCGCCCACGATGAATATGAGGTAAAACGCATCTTCGATTCGGGCGTCGCCGAATTTCTCTTTCCGGGCGATATCTACAACCTCGACATGGAACAGATCCGCCAGACCTTGCTGGATAAATTTCGCCGGCAGATCGAGGATTCAGGGCGCCTGCACGAAAACATAGGTTGAGCCTGCCAACCCGGATTTCAGCGCCTTCCCCGCGTCAGGAACGTTCCGCCCACCATAGGCGCAGGCGCATCCCCAGTTCGCTGGTATAGCCGGTCGAGACCGACCTTATCGTGCCGTCGCGGTCGATCACCACAAAGGCCGGCACGCCCTTGAGGCCATACGAGGCGGCAATATGCCCAGCGGGGTCGACCAGGGTCGGCCAGTCCAGGCCTTTCTTCCTGAGATGGCCGACTACCTGTTCGGCCGTACCGGACTGCATGGCCACGGTCATTACCGGCCAGTCCGCCAGCACCGAGGTCACGCTGCCCTCCTCCGTCGAGCAGATCGGACACCACTCGGCCCAGAAATGCAGCGCGACCGGTTGGTCGGGATGGCTGGTTCGCCAGGTCTTCAGGTCGAATGTCTGCCCGTCGGCCAGGATGCCGGCAGTGGCCGGCGCCGGCCCCTTGGGCACGTCGCGCTGCTGCCAGGCCTGGATGGCCAGGAATACGGCAAGCAGGATGACCGCATCCCACAGCCAGCGTTTCAGGCTGGCCCGGGACGGCCGTCTCATTCCCACTCAATCATCAACAGATCACGCAAACCCGCGTGGTTAAAGGGATTGGCTGTGATCAACATAGTGACATACCGTCGCTTTTACCGTCAGAAGCGCGCATCTTTTGCTGGCGCGGGAGATGGAGCGATTTGCGGGGCGGCGACTCTGGCAACGCCATTGTCAATCACCGTCAAGGATACCAATTTGAAGTCCCAGGTGGGAAGCTCAATCTCTTGCCCCATGGCATGAGTCATCCCTGCTTTGGCTCGGACAACGCGAGCGGGGCCTGCGTTGCAGTCTGCATGACCTTCGCCGACAGGTCCGCGCCTGACACGTCTTCGTACCGAGCCGGGATACGCTCCTTGAGTCGAAAGAGTCGTTGATGGGCAGTCCGCGTGAGTTGGCCATAGGTGGTGGCGACCACACGGCCTCGAAGCACACCCTCCTCCCTAAGCTCCTTCTCTTTCGTGATCTTCGACGCGATCTCGTACCCGACGACGAATGCCCGGAACATTGGCGTCCCATCCAACGCACCACTGGACAGGAAATCCTGTACGTAGCCATCGGCCTGGGTCATCTCGTCGCGGCCAATCGCTGACTTACCCTTCTTGAGTTCGATGATTAAGACGTTCTGGATGCGGGTGAGACTGGCGTCTGCGGGATCGAAGCCTTCGGTCCCGACGATCGAACAAGTCGCATCGGCCAACACCATAATGTCCGGCCGCTGTTTATGGTTGACGAAGGCCTGCGTAGATACTCGCTTTTTGAAGACCTTCTCAGCCGCCGTCCGCAAGCTCACATTCGAGGCGTATTCGCTGCTGTCGAATTCTGGACCGAAGAGCCACCTAGCCTGTGTCACCAATGGGTGAAGGGTGTGCAGTTCATCGGTCGCCTCGTCTCCGCAGAGCTTCTCGATCGCGGCAAGCACCGCCAGCCGGTGGTCGATCTCGTCAAGAACCGAAAGAGCATCGCGCACCGTCCATTGGCCCAACAGACGATCCAGGCCTTCTATGTCCGATTCATCCAGCTTTGTAAGCTTTTCAAGCAAGGCCGCCCCACCCCTAGCCCTTTCCAAGTTGATCACCGCCTGCACTGCAACGGAGAGGACGTCTTGAGAAACCGTTGGCATCGACTTCGCTAACTCGCGGGCAAAAGTTGCGACTTCCGCTCTCCCAAGTTGCGAGAGTTCCTTGAACTGCTCCTTATTGCGAACCAGCGCCTCCTCCGAACTCTCCTCCACCAACGTTGATGAGAGGGAGGAAAAAACTCGCTGCGCGTACTGCCGCACGGCTTCAAACAAGGCGGTTGTCTTGGGACCCACCTTGAAGCGGGACCAATCCGACTCGACCTCGGCCATCCAACCATCGTCAGTCTTGACCACGATTGAGTAACGCTTGGCAAAGCGCGCGCGGCCGTCGATCACAGCCTCGGTTCCCACGACCCAGCCAGGGGTTCCCACAAGCCGACCGTTCACCCAGAAGGCGATGCCTTGATAGAGCGTGGACTTGCCCGCACGGGTTGAGTCCACAACGTAGGCCTCAGCGGAAGGGCAACCCTCGATTGCCAAATCCGCCCTCTCGATCAACCCTGTCTGATCGGCCAGCGACACCGACTGACCGTTGACCCGCACCACGAATTGCGGATCATGCAGGAACCGCGCCGACAGGATTTCTCGAATCTTGTCCGGGTCGGGCAGGTGGCGCTCCACCACCACAGAGAGCAATGTGCCATGCCCTTGACGGAGGAACGAGGTTTCTTTCTCGATGCGGAATGGGGTCTCTTGGCTTTGCGTTCCGATCTTGAAACCCGCACCCTTGCCTTCGCGCCAAGTCTCCACAGAATACTGGCTCGCGAAGCACAGTAGCCCGTGCCGGCCAACCCCGTTTCGGCCATAGGCCCTGCGGCGCCAATCCCTGCGCTCGGCCGGAAACTCTACGTTCGGCCCCTGGTGCTTGATGCGGTCGTAGCCCAGCCTCATCCAGCGGCCCTTAAACTGGGCTGCACTCATGCCGTGTCCATCGTCCTTCACGGTCAGGGCTAGCTCGCGGGACGGCGGGATAGTCAGGTCCACAAGCGAGGCCCCGGCATCCCAAGCGTTGGCCACGAGTTCCGTGAGCGCGACTTCCGGATCGTGCGCGATGCGCCCAAGCGTGCGCACCAAATAGTCCTCTTCAAAGAACGATGCCGTGGCAGTGTCCGTCCCTCTTCTTGGCCTAGCCATCATTTCTTCCCCTGTTCGTTATTTTTCGGCAGCGCGCCGTGCCTCAGTCCTTCGTTCATCTGAAACGCGGTCACTGCAGCCGATACTTCGATTGCCTGTTCTTGAATGCAGGCTCGGTACCTTCGAGAATCTGGACAACCCTGTTCTTGATCTCCGGCTGTTCGATCGCGCCCGCTTCATACTCAAACCGAACGCCCTCTGTGTTGCGGAAGGCATAGATGATTTGCTCGGCATCGCACACCACCGCTAGGTTCGGGTTGTGTGTAACCATGATGACCTGACGCCGCTCCTTTGCCTTCTTGATGCACTTGACCAGGATCTTGTAGATGGTCTGATTGTCGAGGTTCTCCTCCGGCTGGTCGATCACGATCGGGATGTCGTCTTTGTCAACCAAGAGGTAGAAGACCAGCAGCAAAAGCCCGCGCTCGCCAGGCGAAAGCTGGCCGATGTCCTGGCCACCGTAGGTCAGTGAGTAGCGGGGAGAGAGGTATTCGAGGCCAAAGATGTAATCAAGGACTTCGGTCGCCTCTACGCCCTTGCGAAGCTGATCGGCCAGGCGCGTCTCTCGGCCTTCCTGCCCTTCGCGCTGATCGGACCGCATGGCCTGATCGATCTTCTCGGCAAAGGCGAGGGCGTCGCCCGGCTCTACGAAACTCGCCTCTTGTAGCATGCGCCGAAGCAACTGATTGCTCTCATCTATGCCTGAGAACGTTCCCCGGATTTGGCGATTAAGCTTTCCAAGGAACTGGTCTAGGAAGCCAGCCTCCTCGATGCGAACGTGGAATTCTAGAGGAAGGTTCATGTCCATCTGGCCAGCCGACCTAACAAACGCCTGGACAGGCAGGTAGAGCCGCTGAAACTCATCGACCATGCTACGTATCAGCCCGTGGATATCCTTGGAGAGGTCGGCCCGTTGCACCTTGAGTCTACGCAGCCGATCAGGCAGCGCGGCAAGCGATCCAATCTCAGATTCCAAACAGGCGATGGTTCCCTGCTTGTCGGCCGGCCCCATGATCTCGGCCTTCGATTTCTCCCACTTGGCCAGTTCCTCCTTGTAGAGCACGAAGAGGCGCTGGCGCTCACCGAGTTTGCTCTTGGCATCGGCGATGGAGGCGGAGATCTCCTCGCGCTTCTTCAAGAGGCTGCCGGGCTCTGCGCTTTGAAGCTTCCCGTCGATTACGTCGATCTCAGCCTGCATCGCCATGGCAACCTCATCGACAGGCTTGGCGTCGATCCGGACCTCGAACAGTGAGGTGATGGGAAGCTCGACCCCAAGCTCACCCAACATCTGCTTCAACTCGCCTTCGAATGCGTCGCTTTGCTTCTTCTGGTTGGCCAAGGACTGCGCGATGCGCCGCGCGACCGCTTGCCTCTTAGCCGCAGTGGACTTCGCCTCCCGGAGGCCCGCTTCCTCCTTGCCGACAGCCTGGAGTTGCTGCTCCAGGCCATCGATCTTGGCTGCTGCCTGCTTGGACTCCTCCAAAGCCTCCGGTGAAGCGTTCGGGTCTTCGACCTGCTTGGGCATGGACTCCCCGAGGGATGCGAGTTCTGCCCTCTTTGCCACAAGCCGCTCCTCCAAGCCTTTCTTGAACTCGGGGATAAGCCGGGCGTCGGCGCCAACGATCTCGGTATTGACCGCCGAGATTCGAGCGCGCAGCGCCTCCACGGCCTTGTTGATCTCGGCCACCTTGAATTTCAGCAGTGCATCCATCGACGGCTGGCCGAGTTGGTCCTCGGCGGGCACATGAGAGTAGATGATCTTGCGCAGCTCTGCGTCGAAGGTCGCTGAGCCACCCGCACCTAGCTCATTGCACAGCGTCTCAAGGTAGCTCTGCGGCAGATACTTCACTCGCTCCACACTGCTGGGCTCAGGGTCCTTGTCCAGATCCCGCGGAGTCTCCGAACCGTCGCGCCAGGCCAAGGTCCCCACGAAATGCTGCGCGAACTTCGCTCGGGGATCCCGGAAGCGCGCATCGTTCAAGAACGAGAAGCTACGATGGTTCTTGGTGCCGCCGGCCAAGGCAATGATGTCAGCGAGCGCACTCTTGCCGCTCCCCTTATTCCCGATGATTGCCACCAAGTCCGGATTGAGAGGCAGCTCCATGTCGAACCATGTGCCTTCGAGCTTTGAACTCTCCTTCTTGGCAACCTTGACCGAGCGGATGAACTTCGTCCGGTTAAGCTCGACATGCTGTCGCTTGGGCGGATTGTCACCAACGAAGACGCGATCCTCGAACTCCTCGATGGCCTGCAAGAGGCCTTTGAAGGTGCAATCCGCCTTGATCCAAGTGAAGCAGTTGCCGATGCGGTCCTTGTCAGGCGATGCGCTCAACCAATGGGCATCGGAGCAGTCAAGCAGATTGGCATTGACGCCGGCTTCGCGCAGCTTGACCTTGGCCTTGGCGTGATCCTCGGGCGATTCGGCAGCAGTGAAGACTAGATCGGCGCTGTTGATGAGCGTTTTCTTCTCCGCGATCGAGTGGTCATCCCATTTCAGGTTCTCCCACTCCGTCTTGCCGACCGCGACGACGAACTTCCCCTTGAGGGCATCGTTTTCCAAGGCCTTGCGCAGTCCATCCGCGCTCACGTTGAGGTTATTGAAGCCCTCGACGAGCGGACTCCCATACTCCGCCCGCTTGTCTGTAGGGACCGAGTCGATGATGGCCGCGCCCAGAGCTTCAATGCTTTGCCTTGAGATCACGGAGTTCCATTTGCCTTCGCCAGTCGTCCCCGGAAGAAGACGGTAACTTGGGGCGATTGCCGAAATGAACTGCTGGCGGATGAATTCCGAGTCGACCTGATCGAATATGACGTGGATATTGATCCTGCTCCAGCTCGACGGAGCGTTTCCGTTCTTACCGCCTTGAACCACGCCACCGAATTTGTCAAGCCGCAACTCGACCACCGGCAATATCAAATCGATGTTCTTCAGCCTTCCCTGCTCCTGCTTCGCCTTCAGGACTCTCTCGTAGCCATCGACAAGCACGTAGTCATTGATACCAATAACCTTAAATTCCTCTGGCAGGTTCTCGATGTCCTTCAGAAATGCCTCCCAAGCCTCTTCATGGGTTCCTGGATAGTTGTGATAGAAGGACTCAGGAGTGTGGACATGCAGGTCCCATTTCTTCCAGGTCGATCCAGGCAGCGCGAGGGGCATTTTTCTCTCTCCGAGATACTTATTCTTGATGAAGATTCAGCTCAGTCGAATGGGTCATCCCTACTTCCCCGCAGGCCTTTTTTCTTGCACTCGATCTTCCCATCTCTCTTTGTCCTCCATTATTCGTAGAGTACTGGCCACGCAGGCTACAGCAGCACGCGGAAGTGACGCTTGTCGGCGTCCGTGGATTTGAGAATCCGGTACTCCATGCCGCTGGCCACCGCGATCTGCTGGGCGAAGTCCTTCTTGGCCTGCACCACGGCGTCTTCGATCTGATTGTCGGCCTTCACCTCGACGATGACGTACTTCAAGCTGCCATCCGGCTCTTCGCGCTGGAAGATGAAGTCGGGGTAGTAGCTACGCACGGTGCGCGAATCCGGATCGATGTACTGGATGAAGAAGTCGGACTGGCCATGGGTCAGCATGCCGGTGAAGTAGATCTTTTTCACCCGCTGCTCGCGCAGCAGATCCCAGAACAGCCAGTTCTCAGAACCGGAGTCGAAGCAGTAGGTGTCGAGGTGGAAACTCTTGGCGCGCTCCTCGTCCTTGATCTGTACGTCGTTCATGCGAACGATCTTGTCCTTGGCCGCCGTCACCTCGTAGTAGCCGTTCGGCGGGAGCTTGATGAGATCGACCTCGTGCTCCTCGGTTTGCTGCGACTCGTCAAGGTCGTAGAGCTGCCGGAACAGGCGCGGGATGATCTCGTCGTAGAGCAGCTCGTTGAACTCGTTGGTCATAACCACCAGTTCGCCGGTGCCTTCCTTTGTTGCATCCAGTAGCTCCTCGATGTCAAGCGGGCTGAGATTGAGGTAGCGGGACACTTCCGCCACCAGCGTCATCGGCGAGAACGTCCGCTTTTCGCGGCGGGCCGTCAGGTCGAAGGTGCGGCTGCCCGACGCGCGTGCTGCGTCGGCGGCGGTCAGCCCTTCCTGTTGCGTCTCGATCAGCCGGTACTTTTCGATGAGCGTGTTCCATGCCTCGCGGTCGACGCGCTCGGGCACCAGTTCCTGGCCCGGAACGGGTTGCTTTTCGCGCATCTGGTACTGCTTGCGCACCCGCACCAGCTTGATCTTGACCGGAGGCTCGACCACGCGCACTTCCACGCGCTCCTTGTCGCTGCCCGTCTTCTGCAACTCGTCGGCGCTGAGACGGAAGTTCTGCTGCAGCTCGTCGTTCAAGGTGTTCAGGTTGTCGTCCGAGAGGAAGACGTGGCCGGTGTGCTGGGCCTCGCCGATGGCGCGCAGGCAGCGCATCGTGGCTTGCAGCACGAACACCTTTGACTTCGGCTCGCGGAACAGGCCCACGCCGAACAGCGAGCGGCAATTCCAGCCCTCGCGGCCCTTGTTGACCAGCAGGATGAACTGCTTCTCTGAGTCTTCAGTGTCGAGGCGGTTGAACTCGCGGATGTCGTCGTTGGTGGTCAGCTTGTCGTCGCCGACGTTGACTAGGATGCGCGAGGTCGGGATGCCGTGGTTGAGCAGTGCACGCTCGACCGCCGGTTTCAGCTCGCCAGTCAACTCGTCGATGGTGGCGGCAAAGAAAGCTAGCTTGGGCAGTAGGCCCTCTGGACGCAGCTCGCCAGATTCCTTCAGAAAAGCCTCGATGGCGATGTCCACGAACTCGTCGGTACGGGTGTTGCCGTAGCCGTGCAGCACCACCTTCTTGAGGTAGGCCTTTTCGATGGCCTCTTTCAGGCCGTAGGCGTACACCACCTCGGGCAGCACCTCGCGCCCGACGTAGGGCGTGCCAGTGTAGTTGTAGCAGGCCACCACGCGGGTGCCTGCTGCGTTGAGGCTGGCCGCGAGGATGTCGATGGTGGTGCGCAGGCTGGTGTCGGTTTCCTTCGCTCCGACGCCCATGTCCTTGGCCAGCGCCTTGCCGAAGGCGTGGTGGGCCTCGTCTACATAGATGCCCAACTGCTCCAGGCGGCGCAGCTTCTCGAACCGCTGGTTGGTGGTCAGCTCGCCTTCTTCTTCCGGCTGGTCGAAGTTGTAGAGGTCAGCAGCATCGGCATAGACCCCGTTGGTGGCGAGGGTTTCGCCAGTCGCGCCGAACAGCTTGTCGACGGAGGTTTTCTCCTTGTGCTGGCGCTTGAGGATGATCTTCTGCGTGTTGGAGACGATGATGTTGAAGCGCGAGCGATCCAGCGTGTCCAGCGAGGTGCCTGCTTCTTCGAGGTAGTGGAAGCGCAGGTGTGTGGTCAGGAAGTTGACGTACTCTGGCGGCACTACGCGGGTGAGGTCGAATGCCTCGATTTCCTTCAAGGATTGCAACACCGTCTTGTCCGGTGCGAACACCAGCGCGTTGTGGCAGTAGCGCGCGTCCTTCTCGAACTTGTTGCCCAGCAGGAACTCGTAGAAGATGCAGGTCGCCATCAGGATGGTTTTGCCGGTGCCCATCGTCAGCGCGAAGATGTAATTCGGGTACGCGCGCGAGTTCTTGCGCATCCTCTCGAACAGCACCTTGTACGAGATTAGTTCCAGCTCGTCCGTTTCGCCGAACTGGAACATCTCCTGCCCGGCCGTGCCGAGGAAGGAGCCGAACTTGCGGCCCTCGAACTTGCCGCCGCGCTCGTACCAAGCCCTGAATATCTCCTCGACCTTGGCATTGCCAAGGAACTCTTTGAGGAAGACGTAGGTTTCCAGCGCCTCGAACTGAGGCTGGCGCAAGAACGCTTTAGGGTTCTTCTCAGGGTTGTTGAAGTCGAGGAACTTGCGGGTCAGCTCCTTGTAGTTCTGTCGGATCGCGCCCCGGTTGTCCTGGTAGAACCGCCACAGAAAACGAAAGAAGGCGAAGTCGAGCGAAGCGCCCGATGTGCTGACCGCCTTGGCGCTGACCTTGGTCGCTGCGCGTTTAGTCGCCATTGCCAACGCTCCCTTCCCATGATTCCGAGAGCAGGTCGGTAATTTTCACGCGGATGGTGCCCGCGTCGTCCGGCACCTTGTACGTACCCTTGACCAGATCGTCCTTACCTGGAATGTCCAGCACAGTCGGTTGCAGCACCGCACCGTCGTAGTTCCAGTCGATCAGCACCGATTCGACCAGTTCCTTCCAGTCCTCGACCGATTCCTTCTGCAGCGAAAGCTTTTGCAGCAGATTCATCGGGTAGAACTTGTCGATGACCAGCTCGCCGCCCTTTACGACCACCTTGGCCTGCGAGTCGCGCTTGAACTCCAGATCGGCCTTGTCGCGCAGGATGTCCACTACTTCCACATCGATCTTGAACGGCTTGGCGGCCAGTTCCAGTTGCGCGGCCAAGTCTGGCTCGTGGCCCATGCAGACGAGGGTGATCTTCTCGACCGGGCGGTTCGGGCTTTCGTTCTGCTTGCGCTCCCACGCCTTGTAGTCGAAGCCCGCGATCAGTTCGTTTAGGTCGGCGCGCGTGGCAATGCGGTTGACCGGCATGATCTTGACCATGCGCCCGTCCTTCTCGCCGTCGAACACGGTGCTGAAGTCCAGCTTCTGCACTTCCAGCGCCTCAAGTACCAGTTCCTTTGCTTGAACCGGGTTGCGGAACACGTCGTAATGATTGACGTTGTAAAGCTCGAAACCGGTGAAGGGTTTCGCTTGAGCATCGAGTTGCTTCTGACGCAGTGCGTCGGCCACACCGATCAGGCGTTTGGTAGATATCTGTATTGCGCCAAGATTGATATCTGCACCGATGAAACGGCGTCCGAGCTTCATGGCTACAGCTTGCGTTGTGCCAGAGCCCATAAAGCAGTCCAATATCAACGCATTTGGCTCGCTGAACGACTCAATAATCCGTTGAAGCAATTTCTCTGGCTTCTGTGTCGGATAGCCAACCAGTTCTGCCCCGGTCTTTGATGGCAGCATGTCCGTCCAGATGGACTGAATCCTTCTCCCTTGAGAGACATATTCATCCATGTACTGCTTGAGATACGGAGTGCCAGTGCTGGAGTAGTAGATACGCTTCTCTTGAATCAGGCGATCAATGCCATCCTGCGAGTAACTCCAGTGTCGCCCAGCGGGCGGGCTAATTTCACGACCCTCAAAAACACGTGCAGGGCCATCGCCCGGAGCGGTAATTGGGCCTGCAAAAAAGCGCCGCCCATTCTCCGGGTCGGTCAAATTGAAGCGAGTTTCGAGATGCTCTTCGGAGTGTTCGACAAAGCATGGATGGAACGGATGCTTCGTTGCCTTCGAGTACGCGAAAATGTAGTCATGAACGATGCCGTACCGATCAGCATCGTTGTGCGCTCCTGTTCGCTGCCAAATGATGTCGTTTACAAAGTTGGCCGGTCCAAATATTTCATCCAGCAGTATTCGGAGATACTGGCCCTTGTGCCAATCGCAGTGAAGGCAAATTACAGCCTCATCGTGCATCAGCTCTCTCAATAGAACCAATCGCTCATACATGAACTGGAGATATTCGTCGTTATTCCAAATATCGGTGTACTGCTTCTCTTCAAAGAACCACTGATCGCTGGTGGCGGAATTTCCACGCAGTGTTATTGACTTTTTGTAGTCCGCCTTGGAATCAAACGGCGGGTCGATGTAGATCAGATCAACCTTGCCCCTGAACTGCTTTAGCAGGTGACTCATCACCTGCAGGTTGTCCCCCCAGAAAATCTTGTTGCGCCAGCCGTCCACTTCTTCGCCGTGGACTTCCTTCAACTGCGCGGGGTAATACTGCGTCGAGGTGAACGGGCGCTTGCCGCGCCAGTTGAGCATCGGGTAGCCCTTGATCGGCTCGAACTCGTACTTCTCGACGTTCGTGGCACTGCCGTCGGGCGTGGCCAATTGCAGGCTTTCTTGCGCGGGCGTATTGGTTTTTGTCATTTGTCGTTCTTCCTGAATTTCCAATTCTTGTTGTCGCAGTAGGCGCGCATATCGCAGTTCTGGCAAAGCTTGGCCGGGCGTGCGGCGATCTGGTAGTCCTGCCGCTCGATGCGCGCCACGATGTCATCGAACTGCGCGATGGTTTTGCCGATGGCGCGGTCGTCCTTGGTGAAGGACACGTAGGGATTGCCGCCGTCTTCGCCGGTGTAATACAGATGCATTCGGCTAACCTTCTGGCCGGTGCGCTCCTCGACCAGGTGGGCGTAAACCTCCAACTGATGCTGGTACTGATGGAGGCGACTGCGATCCTTCTCCATGTCGGGCTTCTTCTCCGATTTGAAGTCGATGATCTCGACCGTGTCGTGTTCGCCCCGAATGAGGTCGACGCTGCCCTTGAGGATGTACTGATCCTTGACCAGGGATATCTCGACCTCGGCCTCCTTGATGCGATCCCAATTTCCGTTTTCACGCTCGTAGTAGCGCATCACGTGCAGCAGCGCCGCCTGCTGCGAGCTGGGCGCGAGGTACACGCGCTCCTTCTTGGAGAGCAGGGCGTAGTTGGCCGAGAACCAGCCCTTGATGGCATCGAAGCTGATGTTGCCTTCCTCGCCGCGTAGGACGGTTTTGTGGATGTCCTCGATGGTTTGATGTACCAGCGTACCGAACAGCATCGGGCTTTCGCGGATCGGGGCGAACTCAAGCTCCTTGAAAAATCGGTACTGCTCGGCGCAGTTTTCGAACACGCTGATGTGCGAGGTGAACGAGTATTCGCGCTTGAGACTGATCTGCTTGGCCGCGTCGTAGCTGAGGGCGGCGAGGTCAACGTCGCGCCAGCTTGGCAGTTCATAGAACAGTCGCTCGAAGTATTTGGACGGCGACCTGCCGCGCCCTTGCTTTTCCTGCGCGGCCAGCACCAGCAGGTTCTGCGCGCGGGAGAAGGCGGTGTAGAACAGCCGCCAGAAGTCGAAGTTCTTGATGTGGTCGAGCGGCTCAAAGCGTTCCTTCGAGAGGTAGCCACCATCCTCCAGCAGCACATCCAGTGCGCTGTATTGCTTGCGCGGCACCGCCTCCAGCGAGCCGCAGACGACGACCGGGTATTCAAGGCCCTTGGACTGGTGGATGGTGAGGAATGACGCACAGCCCTTGGGCGCGTACTCGGACTCGTCCTCGTATTCGCCGATGCCGCCATCTACCAGGAAGCGCAGGAACTGGTTGAACAGGTCGCGGATGTTCTTCTCCAGCCACTCCGGGTTGAGCACGCTGACGAAATGCAGGTACTCGAACTTGGTGAGCAGCTTGGAGAAGGTGCCCAGGTTGCGCGCTGCACGACCCTTGTCCACGCCCTGCACGGCATCCTCGGCGAGGAAGCGCGCGAACAGCGGGAACTGCAGCAGTTGGTAGAACAGGCCGGAGAACGAGTAGTCGGTGTTCTGGGTCAGCACGGCGTGGCGTTTGGCCAGCGGGCGCGCCCAATCGAGCAGGGGCTTGTTCTCGGGTTTGCGCAGTTCCGTGGTGAAGGCGGCGAAGCAAAGCTGGTCGTAGTAGTCCCAGATCGGCAGCGTGACGCCTTCGGCCCACGCGCGCACTTTGGGGAACTGTGGGAACAGGAAAATCAGCGCGCCGATCATCAGGCGGATTTCCTCGCGCTCGAAGAACATGTTTGAGCGCGGGGAGAACACGGGCACACCCTGGGCTTCGAGAAAGCGTGCCAGCGCGACCACCTTGTCGTTCTTGACCGAGCGGAACAGGAAGGCGACCTGATTCCAGTCCGACAGCTTGCCGGACGCTTTCAGGCCGTTGAGGAAGGCCAGCACCTCGGCGTGCCAGTTGGTGGTTTCGTCCTTGTTGTCGGTGGCCGCCAGCCGCACCGCCGTCGGCATGTCGGGGAAGACGTCGTCGCGCGGAATGATTTGCTTGGCAAAGCGGAAGACCCGCTTGCCGTCGTCCCACGTCTGCTCGCGCATCCACTCGTTGTAGAAGCGAATGATGTCCGGGTGCGAGCGGTAGTTGACCGTGAGGGTGACGCGCTTGCACTGGCCCTCATCGAACAGCGCGGGGAATTCCAGGATGTTGCGGATGGTGGCCCCGCGAAAGCGGTACAAGCCTTGGTCGTCGTCACCCACGACGCACAGATTGCGCTTCTCGCCCGCCAGCAGCAGGAGGATGCGCTCCTGAATGGTGTTGGTGTCCTGATACTCGTCGACCATCAGGTAGGTCAACTTTTCGCGCAGTTGCGCCAGCACCTCCGGGCGCTTTTCCAGCAGTTGCAAGGCCTCGTACTGGATGCCGGAGAAGTCGAGCGAGTTGTTCTCGTGCAGCAGCTCCTGGTACTTAGCAAAGCACGCAGCCAGCGCCCGGATTTCAACTTCGGGGGCGGCCGCCAGCGTGGCGGCGTCGAGCGCTTCCTCGCTGACCTTGTTGAGCCATTTGAGCAGGTTCTCTGACTGCGCCCAGCGGCCCGACTGGTCATCGCCCATGACGAGTTGGGCATCGGGCAGCTCGCGGAACTCCTTGATGCGCTGGTACAGAAAGTACTGCTGGTCGAACTGGTCAAACAGCGTGAAGCTGCGTTTGAGCCGGGTGAACTCGCGGAAGTCCTCCAGGATGCGCAAGCAGATCGAGTGGAAGGTGCCGAGGTACATCTCGTTCAGGTTGAACTTGATGCCCAGCTCGGTCAGCCGGTTCGAGATGCGGGTGGTCAGCTCGCGCGCAGCCTTGTCGGTGAACGTGACGACGAACAGCGACTCTGGCGCGACGCCCTTGTGCTTGATAAGGTAGACGATGCGCTCGACAAGGGTGAACGTCTTCCCGGAGCCCGGGCCCGCGATGATGAGCACCGGGCCGTCGGTGGCCAGGATCGCTTCGAGCTGCTGTGGGTTGGCCTTGCTTTGTAGGGTGGCGGCGCTCGCTGTCATTCCGCCCCCTCGTCGTCGTCCATCGCCGCCTTGCCGATACGGCTGGCAATCCACTTGTCCAGATCACCACGCCGGAAGCGCCACGTGCCGCCCAGCTTGAACGCCGGGAGTTTGCCGCTCGCGGCAAGGCGATAGACCGTGCGTTTTCCTGCCTTTAGGTAGGCCGCGACCTCGTCAATCGTGAGGATTTCGTCCCGCTGGTCGCTCATATGGTTACCCTTGGCCGACTGCTCGTTTAGTTTGCCGAGCATCTTGTCATAATCGGCATGATTGGGCAAACTTGGGCAAACTTGGCATCAAGAAGATGTCTGATCGAGAGGGAGCGGCGGTGGCATCTAACTACGAGGGAATCTGCGAGGAAAACCGGCGGCGCTACGGCACCGAAGGCGCTCAGAAGTCTGGTGGACTGGCAGCAGGCCTGTACGACGACCGAACGCACTTCATCTTCGAACTGCTACAGAACGCAGAAGACGCCCTCGGCAGGCGCGGCGTCTGGCAAGGGCCACGCAAGGTCGCGTTCGCCCTGAATCCGACTTGTCTAACGCTCTCCCACTTCGGCAAGCCGTTCGACGAGGCAGACGTCCGAAGCGTGTGTGACATCGCCGAGAGTACCAAGAACGAGTCCTCGATTGGCCGCTTCGGCCTCGGCTTCAAGTCGGTTTACACCGTCACCGATCTTCCGGAAATTCACTCTGGCGACGAGGACTTCGCCATTGATGATTACGTCTTTCCCAAACAGATGGGGCGCTCCGCGCGTGAGGCGGACGAAACGCAAATCATCCTGCCCCTGAAGCCAGAGGACGCGGCCGCGCCGCAGGACATCACTGCGGGCTTCCGGCACCTCGGCCCCAGCGCGCTGCTGTTCCTGCGCCACATCGACGAAATCAGCTGGAGCATCGAAGGTGGCGCGTCCGGGTTCTATCTGCGCAATAGCCCGGAAACGCTCGGCCCGAATGTCCGGCGCATCACCGTGATCGGTCAGGAAAGTGGTCAGGTCGAAGTCGATCAAAACTGGCTGGTGTTCCACCGCGACGTGTTCTCCGCCGAACAGCAGAAGGTCGGGCGGGTGGAAATCGCCTTCTCGCTGGTCGCGGTAAAGGGCACCCCCAGCCGTTGGGCTGTACAACCGCTGGCCAAGTCACCACTGGTGGTGTTCTTTCCGACCGTGGTTGAGAGCCACCTTGGCTTTCTTGTGCAGGGGCCGTACCGCACCACGCCCAGCCGCGACAACATCCCACCCGGCGAACCGTGGAACCAGCATCTCGTCAAAGAAACGGCCAGTCTGCTGGTGGAGGCGATGCGTTGGATGCGCGACGAGGCGATGCTGGATGTCTCGGCACTGCGCTGCCTGCCACTCGACCGCGAGAAGTTTTCGCATGGCTCGCGGTTTGCACCGATGTTCGATGCCGTCCGGCAAGCATTTCAGGATGAGGCGCTGCTCCTTACTTTCAATGGCAACTACGTTACCGCCAATCAGGCAAAGCTGGCGCGCACGCAAGATCTGCGCGATCTGTTCAGCCCGGATCAGGTCACGGCGCTGTTCGGCTCAGAAGTCGCTGCGTGGCTGTCTGGCGACATCACCCAGGACAAGGCCCCCGAGATTCGTCAGTACCTGATGCGCGAACTCGACATCGATGAAATCAGACCAGAGAAGCTGGTGCAGAGCCTGACCAAGGCATTCCTAGAGGCGCAACCCGACAAATGGGTGTTGCGGCTGTACGAGTTCCTGAGCGGCCAGGAGAAGGCCTTGCGTCGCCACCTCGACACTGTTCCGCTGATCCGCCTCAATGATGGCACCCACGTCGTCGCCCGGGAGCACGGCGAAGCAAAGGCTTTTCTGCCCAGCGCCATCGAAACCAGCTTTCCGACGATGCGCCGTGCGGTGTGCGCAACAGCGGAAGTGTGTAGCTTCCTCATTTCGCTGGGCATCGCCGAACCCGATCCGGTCGATGACGTGGTTTGGAACGTGCTGCCGAAGTACCGGCAAAGCCCGATTACAGTGGGTAAGGATACCTACGCTACCGACATCGAACGCATCCGCGCGGCTTTCAACACCGATTCGACGACACAGCGCGAGAAGCTCCGTTCAGCCCTGCGCGAAACTGGCTTTGTGATAGTGGTCGGCACCGGTGACGACAAACGCTACTTCGCGAAGCCAGGCGGTATCTACATTGCCACTGATCGCTTGAAGCAGCTCTTCGCAGGCGTTCCAGGCGTTTTCATCGTCGATGACGAGTACGACTGTTTGCGTGGCGAAAACATGCGCGAACTGCTTGAGGCGTGTGGCGCATTGCGGTATCCACGTCCAGTGGAAGCTCCGACTGCCCTTACGAGGGAAGAACGCTTCGCCCTTCGTCGGCAAACCGGCCACGAAGACACGTCCGGCATTAACGACCGGGTCGTCGACTGGGTACTTCTAGGCTTCGATGCCTTGATCGAACTGTTGCCGAGACTGGCGCCCGAACAACGCGCTGAGCGCGCCCGCCTAATCTGGGAGAGTCTGGGTGACCTCGAAGAGCGCCGTGGGCGCGGCATCTTTGATGGCTCGTATAGTTGGTCGCACTACGGCGAGCGCAAGACACCGCCCTTCCCGGCAGCCTTCGTGCGCCGCCTCAACAAGGCAGCTTGGGTGGCCGACGCCAACGGAGAACTCGTGCCACCGGGCCTCGTGGTGTTCGACATCCTTGGGTGGAAACCGAACCCCTTTCTGCTAACTAGGCTCGCCTTTAAGCCGCCAATCATCGACCAACTGGCCAAAGAGGCGGGTATCGATCCAGCTGCCATCGATCTGCTTCGGAAGCACGGAATCACTAGTGTTGCCGACTTGGCGTCCAGGCTGGGCATCACCAACCATCCCTCCGAGGACGAAGCGAAGCCGAATGCAGAAGCGGAAGCGAAAGACGCCAGGGCGTCTGGCGGCGATGTCTACGATGACGCGCAAGACCTGTATGGCGACGATATGCCGGACATCCCTCCCGGAACGCCTGACCCGGATGGCGGCGACGGCGCAACAGGGGGTACAGGGCGCAACAGTCAGGGCCGCACTGGCACCGGGACGCCACAAAGCGTTGGCAGTCAGGGCAGCGGCTGGACACCCAGCGGCTCAGGTGGCCACACCAACCGCGGCGGCAACGGCGGAACAGCCGGCGGTGGTCCGGGGAAGCGATTGCCTGGCCAGGCCGGCGGACGACCGTTCATTTCCTACGTCGCTGCTCATCCCGATGATGAAGAACCTGACGCGGATGGCCTCAATCAAGCGGCACGCATGGAGATCGAGGAGCAAGCCATTGCCCTGATTACATCGCTCGAACCGGAACTGAACCGCACGTCGGAAGGCAATCCCGGCTTCGATCTTTACGAGGCCGACAGCAGTGGCAAACAGATTCGATGGGTGGAGGTAAAGTCCATGACAGGCAGCTTGGAGGATCGACCCGTGGGGCTGTCTCACACACAGTTTGAGCACGCCCACGAAAAAGGCGATGCGTATTGGCTGTATGTGGTCGAGCATGCGGCCGACTCAGCGCAAGCCCAAATACTCAGGATTCAGAACCCTGTCGGCCATGCCCGGACATTCACGTTCGACCGTGGTTGGCGTCAGATTGCACAAATCGATTTGCGGACGGCGTCTTCTTATTAAGTCCCCTACCCTGCCTGAACCCTCGATCTCCCGCCATGAACGCCTCAAGCATGTGCGGGATCAGCATCGTCGCATCGACAGTCTCGCCATAGGTCTGCGCATGCAGCGCGGCGTAGCGATCGAGGTCCGCCTTGAGGCTGGTCGGGCACGTAAAGGTCAGCTTGATGCTCTCGGTCTTGGGCAGCGGCCCAAGCCGCAGCTTGCGCGTGGTGCTCATCGCGAAGTCCCCCGATTGAAGAACAGTGGCTGATATGGCCGCAGCACTAGGTCCCGATTGACGATGATGCGCACCGGCAGGCCCGGCCGCTCGGTCAACGTGGGCTGGATGTTGAGGTTGCGCCGGGTCATCTCCTGACCGACCTGGTTCACGCTGTCCTGCAGGCTGTCGCGACCGGCGATGATGACCCGATTGCCATCCTGGCGGCTTTCCGGCGCAGCCAACTCGGCGCCGACGCCCAGCAGCGTCGTCAGCGCAGCGCCGGCAAAGATGCGGTCCCAATGCCAATCGACGCCATCCTCCAAACCGGCGTAGCCGGCCGGGTCGGTGCCGGCCAGGTTGTCCAGCGTCAGCGAGGACGTGTCGGGCAGGATGATCCGATTCCACACCACCTGCACCCGGCTCTGCCCGTAGCTCACCTGGCTGTTGTAGCGGCCGAGGATGCGCGAGCCCTGCGCGATCAGCAGGAACTTTCCGGTGGCCGTGTCGTAGATCGGCTCCGTCACGGTGGCGATCACATCGCCCGGCAGATCGGATTTGATGCCTGTGACCAGCGCGCCAGCGATCACCGTCCCGGCCATCACCTGGTACGGTGAAGCCGGCATTTTCAGATTCCCGGAATTGCGGGTTTCCGTAGTTCCTGCTTTCAGGAACGCCTCTTTTTGGTCTTGCCGGTTCTGCACGGCGGTCGGATCGGCCGGTTGAGCCGCTGTCGAGGCCGGCCCGGCAGCCATCGGATCGAAGCCCGCAAGGCCGGACGCAGGATTGGCAGTAGCCATCTGCGTTGGCGCGGCAGCAGCGCGCTGGTTGCTGGAACGGAAGAACACCGATGCACCAGCCGCCGCTTCCGCTTCCTTGTGGTGTGCCTCGTGCTCGGCGGTAGCTGGCGCGTGGCCGGGTGGCGTGTAGATGGGTGCCACTGGCTTCTGTGATTTCACGATGGCCGGCCCCAGGTCGCCCGGCAGCGGCGGCCCAAGCTCGGGTACATGCGGTGGCAAAGCCGGCGGCAGTTTGGAGTAATCGGTCGGAAGTCGGTCCAGCCCTTCCGAGCGCGAGACACGATCCACGTTGTACAGCTCGGTCTGATCCCCCACGGTTCGTTTGCGCGGTTGCAGCGACCACATCGTGGCGCCCAGCACGGCCACGGAGAGGCCACCAGCCAAGATCGCCAATGTGCGCCGGTTCAAGCGTGTCACGGGGCGCGGCTGGGCGCGTAGCGCCACCGCCTCGGGGGCCTCCTTGGACGCCTGCGGCGCGCCAAGGTCGGGAGTGTCGTCCAGGCTCATGGTCAGTTCCCCCGTGCTACGCCATCCGTGCGCTCGATGCGCACCACTTCGCCCCTGTCACCGCCCAGGCGAAGTTCGGCCGCGCCGAACAGCCGATCCACGATGTAGTACGGCGAGCGGAAACGATAGTTCACCAGTTGCCCATCGCCCTGAACGCCGATCACGAACAGCGGCGGCAGCTCGCCTTGCGCGATGCCCGGCGGGAACTGGATATACACCTTCTCGCCGTCGTCGAAGGCGCGCAGCGGTTTCCACGGCGGCGTGCTGCCGCTGATGGTGTAGCGGAAGCGGATCTTCTCCAGCGACAGGCCGGTATCGACCGGGGCGGTCGCCTGTGCGGCTTGTGCCTGGCGTTGCAGCGCCAGCATCCGATCTTTCGGGTATTCCCACGACACCGAAGCCATCCAGGCGCGTTCGGTCGAGGTCAGCTCGATCAGGTAGGTGCGCCGACTGGTGGTGACGACCAGATTGGTCTTGAGGCCCGAGCGGATAGGCTTGACCAACACGCTGACGCGCAACGCATCGCCGGCGCCGCTGGACGTGTCACCGACGATCCAGCGCACCGTATCGCCAGCGGCAACCGTCACCAGTTCCTCGCCGGGTTGGAGAGAGATGACCGTTACCCGACCCGGCGCCGCATAGACCTGATACAGCGCACCATCGGTGAAGGGCCAGACCTGGATGGCGTTGACGTAGCCCTCACGCGTGGGCGCGATACGCGCCTCGGCGTTGGCTCGCGATACCCGAAGTTTTTCATCAGCGGGCTCACGTGCCGTCTTGGCCTCGATGCTCTCCAGAGGCTTCATCTGTGCCGGCATCAGCAGCACCTTCGGTACTTCGATCACTTCAACCGGTTTGGGTAGTTCGGGCAGCGGCTGAGCCTGCACCGGCTCATCGAGCGAGATGGCCGGCGGCGGTGTGCCCTTCGTGGCGCAGCCCGGCAACGACAGAACTAACGCTGCAAGGATCATCACAAAAGCGTAAAAACGGGAAGACTGGTTCATGGCTTGGCTCCTTCGGCAGCATCGAGTTCGCGGCTCCACGACAGTCCGTTGACGTAGATGCCCAATGGGTTCTTGCGCAAACGCTGTTCGGTGCGCGGGGTTTGCAGGACGGTGGAAATCACGGCGTTCCAGCGCTCGGTGCCGGCCGGCGCGCCATTGACGAAGCGCTGCTCGGTCCAGCGCACGTTGAAAGACGCATCGCTGGCGCGCACGACGCTGGTGATCTGCACCGTGACCGACTCCTTGCCGACACGGGCGAAAGGGTCATGGGTACGGGCGTACTCGTTGAGTACGCCTGCACCGCGGTCGGTGGTGTAGTCGTAGGCGTCGAGCCAGTTCTGCCGCACGACGATGGGATCGATGGACAGCGAGCGAACCAGCACGACGAAGTGCGCCAGGTGATAGGCGATCTGCGCATCGTTCGGCCGGTACGGCGTGGCCGCTTCGCCGACCGCCCGAACCTGGCCGGCCTGATCCACTTCCACCACGTAGGGCGTGACGATGGACTGCGCCGAGCGCCAGACTAGGCCACCGGCCATCAGCAGTGCGAGCAACAAGCAGCCGAAAGCCATCAGCCGCCAGTTCTTGGCCTGCACGCGGGCCGAGCCGATGCGCTCGTCCCACACCTGCGCGGCAGATTGGTAGGGAGTGGCAGGCTGCGGCGTATCGGCATAGCGCACCTGCGGTCGTTTGAATCGCATGGTTGGTTCTCCTTGTGAATCGCTTCAATCGTCGGAACTGTGCAAACTCGGGCCGCTACTCGAACCGCCACCGTCGCCCCCGCGCAGCGTGTGGGCGGCGGTCGTGGCGGCATGGCTGATCTGCTGGCGGCGATGCAGGCGTTTGGCCCAGGCGGGCTGCGCCTGCTGCTGCGGGTCGGCGGCGACGGAATTGGCTTCGTTGGTGGTGGATTGGCCTGATGCGGCTGCGCTACCGGGTGCAGACCCTGCTTCGTCTGAACGGAAGGCAGATGCCGCGCGCTCCTTGAGCGAGCGCATCCCGGCGGCGGCCTTTTGACCAACGGCCTGCGCACCGGTCTTGGCAACGTTGCCCACGCCGGCAGCCGTGCCCTTGAGACCACCGCCGGCTGCTGCGGAACCGGCTTGATAGGCCGATCGCGCACTGCCTGCGGTCGAGGCAGCGGCACGCGCACCGCTGGCGGCCATCTTGGCTGCGGCGGGTGCCATGCGCGCCCCGGACACCACTGCGCTGCCCACGCCGGTCGCGGCAGCACCGACCGCGACGGCCGTACCGGCTGCGCCCATCGCCGCACCGGCCATCGCACCCGCACCAAGCTGCGGCGCACCGGACACCAGGCCGGTGGCGATGCCGGGGCCAAAGATGCCGAGTGCCAGCATGGCGAGCGAGGCCAGCATCACTACCAGTGCATGGTCGATGGAGGGCTCATTGGGTGTGACCTGGAACTCGGCGAACAGCCCCGTTCCAATGCCCACGATCACGGCCAGTACCAGCACCTTGATGCCCGAGGACACCACGTTGCCGAGTACCTTTTCAGCGAGGAAGGCGGTCTTGTTCCAGAGCGCGAACGGCACCAATACGAAGCCGGCCAGCGTGGTCAGCTTGAACTCGATCAGCGTGACGAAGAGCTGCACCGCCAGAACGAAGAAGCTGATGATGACGATCAGCCAGGCGAGGAACATCACCACGATGGGCGCGATGTTGATGAACACCTCCGGGAACCCGGCCATCTCGCTGATCTGTTGCAGGATGGGCGCAGCCGCATCGATGCCGGTTTTGGCGAGGCGCCCCGGCTGCAGGAAGGTCGCCATGGTCATGGTCGAACCGGAGGCCGTCAGGCCGAGTCCGGCGAAGGACCGGAACACGATGCTCGCCAGCCAGTTGAAGTTGCCGATTATGTAGGCGAAGGCTCCCACGTAAAGCACCTTGCGCAGGAGCTTGGCCATCACGTCTTCGCCCTGGCCGGTGGCATGGCCCAGCGCCCAATAGAGGCCGGCCAGGGTCATGTCGATCGCCACCAGAGTCGCGGTCAGGAAAGCGACTTCACCGTGCAGCAGGCCGAACCCCGAATCGATGTACGTGGAGAAGACATTGAGGAAACGGTCGATGACGGAAACGTCGTTCATGGCCGCATCCGTCAGTTGCCGTAGAAGTTCACGGACTGCGGCGTGTACGCCGTGCCGCCGCCGAGGAAGCGGCGCGTCACCTCGCGTCCACGCTCAACGGCGGCGGCTTGCCGAGCCAGTTCCAACGAGGCCGCGCGACCCTGCGTGAGCTGGAGCTGCTGGGTCTGGATGGACTGCTTGGCTTGCAGGGCCAGGAGTTGATTGGTGGCCTGCATGGCCTGCAAGGCGCCGGTGGCCGATTGACTCTGGTCGACCAGATCGGCCAACACGCCCTCATCCTGGTTCAGGTTCTGCGATACCTGCGCCTGCATGCGCATGGCGGTCTGCAAGCCCTGGAGCGTGTTCTGCCAGCGCTGGTGCGCGTCCTGGAACATCTGGTTGCCGCTCACGGTGGCGGCGTACTGGTCCGGGTAGAGTTGTGCGAACTGCTGGTCCATGTTCTGGATGTCGTAGGACAGCCCCCGAGCCTGCGCGATCAGTTGCCGCGTTGTGTCCAGGTTGGCCCGCAGGCGATTGACGACATTGAACGGCAGGCTCGCGAGGTTGCGAGCCTCGTTCATCAACGACTGCGCTTCATTCTGAAGCTGCTTGATCTGGTTATTGATCTGCTCCAGTGTGCGAACCGCCGTCATCGTGTTCTGCACGAGATTGGTCGGGTCAATGACGACCCATTGCGCTTGCGCGACGGGCATGGCACCGATCAAGGCGGCGGCAGCGACGGCAAGAAGACGTTTTTTCATGGCGAAACCTCCAGAGGTTGGGAAGCAAGGAAGGACGCGGACGAGGGGGCGGACCGCAATAGGTCGGCCGCCCAATCGAGGCCGCGGTGACGCAGCCAGGCACCTGCGAAGCCCGGTATTCCGGCATCGCGCAGCACGTTGTCGATGGCGCGCTGGTCTTGGGGCGTCGAAGCGCCCGCAAAGGCGAGCGTGACCGGCCCGAGGTCCAGATCGAACAGACGGTTGCCGAGACGCGACTGGTAGTAGTAGTCGCGCTTGGGCTGGGCGGTGGCGACGATCTCGATTTGTCGGCTGTTGAGTCCGAAGCCCTCGTAGATCGTGCGAATCTGCGGCTCGGTGGCCTGCGGATTCGGCAGGAAGATGCGACTGGCGCAGCTCTCGATGATCGCGGGCGCGATGGTCGAGTCCTTGATGTCGGCGAGCGACTGCGTGGCAAAGATGACGCTGACGTTCTTCTTGCGCAGCGTCTTGAGCCACTGGCGAATGCGCGCCGCGAACACCGGGTCGTCAAGAAACAGCCAAGCTTCATCAAGAATCAGCAGTGTTGGCGAGCCGTCGAAACGCTCATCGAAGCGCGCGAACAGATAGCCCAGCACGGCCAGCACCGCGGCCTTGCTGTGCATCAGTTCCTCCATCTCGAAGCCCTGAACGTCGCCCACGCCCAGCCGGTCGTTGTCGGCATCCAGCAACTTGCCGTGAGCGCCACCGAGCACGTAGGGGGCGAGCGCCTGGCGCAGTGCGTTCGATTGCAACAGCACTGACAAGCCGGTCAGCGTGCGCTGCTCGACTGGTGCGCCGGCGAGACTGTTGAGCGCTGACCAGATGGCCACCTTCTCGTCGGGACCGATGGACACACCCTCGTGCCGAAACCGGCCTTCAATCCATTCGGCCGCCCAGGTGCGATAGCCCTCCCGGTCGATGCGGGCGAGCGGCTGGAACGCGATCTCCCCATCAGTACCCAGGTCGTAGTGCTCGCCGCCCAAGCCGAGAATGGTGGCGCGCATCGAGCGCCCCATGTCGAAGGCGAAGATGCGTGAACCGGGATAGCGGCGGAACTGCATCGCCAGCGTGGCGAGCAGAACCGACTTGCCCATGCCGGTCGGGCCGGCCACCAGCGTATGTCCCACGTCGCCGATGTGCGTCACCAGCCGGAACGGCGTCGCGCCCTCCGTGCGCGTCACGATCAGCGGCGGTCCGTCGAGGTGTGCGTTCTTCTCAGGCCCGGCCCACACTGCCGACACCGGCATCAGGTGCGCGAGGTTCAGCGTCGAGACGATGGGCTGGCGCACATTGGCGTAGACATTGCCCGGCACCGACGACAGCCAGGCCTCCACGGCGTTCAGCGTCTCCGGGATGGTCACGAAGCCACGCCCCTGGATGACGCGCTCCACCCTACGCAGCTTCTCGTCAGCCGCATTGGCGTCTGTATCCAGCACGGTCACGGTCGCGGTGACGTAGCCGAAGGCGACTTGATCGCTGCCTAACTCCTGCAAGGCTGAGTCCGCGTCGGCGGCCTTGTTGCTGGCGTCGGTATCGACCAACGGGCTTTCCTGTTGGAAGATGGTTTCGCGCAGCAGTGCGAGGACGTTCTTGCGCTTGGCAAACCACTGCCGGCGCAGGCGACCAAGCTCTTTCTCGGCCTCAGCCTTGTCCATGCACAGGAAGCGCGTGCTCCAGCGGTAGGCGAAACCGAGCCGGTTGAGGTCGTCCAGAATCCCCGGCCAGGTCGAGGTTGGGAAGCCACGGATCGTCACCACGCGCAAGTTCTGGTCGCCCAGCATGGGCGCGAGGCCGCCGATCAGCGGCGCATCGGCCAGCAGCGCATCGAGATGGAACGGCACTTCCGGCACACCGATGCAGTAGTGATGCGCCGAGACAGTCGCATGCAGGTAGGTCAGGATCTGGCTGTCGTCGAGCCAGGTGATCTCCGGCATCACACCGTCCAGCAGGTCATAGATGCGGTCGGTTTCGGCGACGAAGGCCGACAAGCGTTCGCGCCAGTCCACCCCTTGCGTAGGCGTGTTTTCGTAGAGCATCTTGGCCGCGCGAGCGCGGGATTCTTCCGCTGGCAGGTATTGCAACGTGAGGTGATAGCCGCTCTCGAAGTGGTTGCCTGACTCCTCGAAATTGGCGCGTCGCTCCTCGTCCACCAGCCAGGACAACGGCTCCGGGAAATCCGAGTGCGGATAGTCCGCTGCAGGCCGGCGTTCGGCTTCGACGAACAGCGCCCAGCCAGAGCCAAGCCGGCGCAGCGCGTTGTTCAGCCGTGCCGTGGTGGCGATCAGCTCGCCCTGCGTCGCACTGTCCAGGTCCGGCCCACGAAAGCGCGCCGTGCGCTGGAAACTGCCATCCTTGTTGAGCACGACACCCGGCGCGATCAGACCGGCCCAGGGTAGCCAGTCGGCAAGCAAGGCCGGGCGCTGGCGGTATTCGGCGAGGTTCAGCATGGCATGCTCCTCACACGTCCAGCAGCGGTTTGTGTTTCAGGTGGGTGGCAAACACCTGCATGAACTGCGGATCGACGCGCGCGCCCCACATCGCCAGCGAGTGGCCGACGATCCAGAGCACCAAGCCCGGAATCCACAATTGCAGGCCCAGGCCCACGGCGGCGGCCAGCGTGCCGTTGGCAATCGCCACCGTGCGTGGCGCACCGCCCAGCAGGATCGGCTCGGTCAGCGAGCGATGCAGCGGAATCTCGAAGCCCGGCAGGTCGTTGGTCGATCTCATACGACGGCCCCGCCAGAGAAGCTGAAGAACGACAGGAAGAACGAGGACGCGGCAAACGCGATGGACAGACCGAAGACAATCTGAATCAACTTGCGAAAACCACCGGACGTGTCGCCGAAGGCCAGCGCCAGGCCCGTCGAAATGATGATGATGACCGCGATGATCCGCGCCACCGGTCCCTGGATGGAGTCGAGGATGGATTGCAGCGGCCCTTCCCAAGGCATTGAGGAACCGGCAGCCTTCGCCGTGCCTGCCATCGTCAGCATCGCGGCGGCCAGCAGCAGACCGTGATGGGCAGGCTCGGCCAGACGGCGCAAGCGGACGAGGATCGAAGCCGGATTTACGGAAATGCGGAAAGCATGGGCGTGTGTCATGGAAGTTCTCCAGGTTGGTTGGGTGACAGGGAAGAAAGATCGGAAGACAGCGGCAGCAGTTCTGGAAACGGCGTTTCCAGTCCGTCTGCCAGGCGATAGCCCGTGCCGTCGAAGCCGGCGACACGGGCGATGGTTTCGATGCGGCGTTTTCGGCCGCGGCCGACGATGAACACGACGACATTCACCGCCTCGGCGATCAGCGCGCGCGGCGGATTCACCGCGACTTCGAGAACCAACTGTTCCAGGCGCAGCAACGCGCCCAGCGCGGAACCGGCGTGAATGGTGGCAATCCCACCGGGATGGCCGGTGCCCCAGACCTTGATGAGATCCAGTGCCTCGCCGCCGCGTACCTCGCCGACAACCACGCGGTCGGGGCGCAGCCGCATCGTGGCGCGCACCAGTTCGGTCATGGAGACGACGCCCGCGCGCGTGCGCAGCGGCACGTGGTCACGGGCGGCGCATTGCAGTTCGATGGTGTCTTCGAGCACCAGCACGCGGTCGCCGGTGACGGCGATCTCTGCGAGCAAGGCATTCGCCAGCGTGGTCTTGCCCGTACTGGTGCCACCGGCGATCAGGATGTTCTGCCGCTCCCGCACCGCGCGGCGCAGGAACTCAGCCTGTTGGGCAGACAGGATGCCGTCGGCCACGTAGCGATCCAGGCCGATGATGTTCACGGCTCGCTTGCGCAACGCGAAGGCAGGCCCTGGCGCGGCGGGAGGCAGGATGCCCTCGAAGCGTTCGCCCGTCTCGGGCAGCTCGGCGGTCAAGAGCGGCTGGCCGCGATGAACTTCCGCACCAACGTGCGCTGCGACCAGCCGGATGATGCGTTCGCCATCTTCTTCGGACAGCTCCACGCCCAGCGGCGCGCGGCCGGACGACAGGCGATCCACCCACAGTGACCGATCAGGGTTGAGCATGATTTCCACCACGTCCGGGTCTTCCAGCGCGGCGGCGATCACCGGCCCCATGGCCGTGCGCAGCATGCGGATGCGTCGGTCGAGCGAGGTGGTGGCGAAGGATTCGGATTGCGCGCTCATGACGCACGCTCCTGGGCGTCGGCCAACGCCGCCGCTTCGTCCAGCCGCGCAGTGTCGGGTTGAAGTTCCTCCACCACGTCACGCACCAAACTGCGCCCGCGCAGCAGGTGACGGCCGAGCTGTTTGACGAACTGCTCGAAGCGAGCCTTGCCTTGGGCGCGGGCCGCCTCCTGGTGTGCTTCGGGAACCGGTGTGCTGACAGTGAGGAAGTAGCGAACAAACAGCGCCAGCGTCTCGATCTCGATGTTTTGATCGCGCTCCAGCCGCTCGAACTGGCGCGTCAGCCTATCCAGCCGCTTGGCGATGGCCGCCTCGCGCTGATCGCCCGCATCCGGCGACAGCCAGGAGGCCAGTGCCGCTGCGACGATGGATGACTTGGACACGCCTTTCTTGGCAGCCAGTTCGTCCAGACGCTTGGCGTGCTCGGGCGGAATGAACAGGTTGAGGCGGTATTGGCTCATAGCTGGATTCCGTCGTCAGGGTCGAGGGATGCCAGCCGGGCCGTGCGTTGCATGGCCGGGTCGAGCTGGCGGGGAAGCGGCAGCGGCAAGTCGTCGTCATCGAGTAGCGCCAGGTCATTGCTGGCAGGCTCCTGTTCGGGGTGGTACTCGGCGACTTCGGATAGCTCTGGCTGACGGCGCGGTCCACCGTCGTCGGTCGTACTGGTGTCGCTGCCGGTCAGGCCCACGGCGGCGGACGCGGCTGGTACGGCGGGGACTGCCATGCCGCTCCAGTCGTCGGCGCGTGTCGGCGGCGCATCGGCGTAGCGCCCAGCCGCAAGCGTTGGCGGCGGCAGCACGCGCCGCTTGAAGTTGGCGTCAGTGAAGTAGCGCAGCTTCTTCGCCTTGATCGGCGCCACGCTGGACACCATCACCACGGCCTCGTCCGGCGGGAGTTGCATCACCTCACCGGGCGTCAACAGCGGGCGCGCCGTTTCCTGGCGTGACACCATCAGGTGGCCCAACCACGGCGCGAGCCGGTGTCCCGCGTAGTTGCGCTGCGCGCGCAGCTCGGTGGCCGTGCCCAGCGTCTCGGAAATGCGCTTGGCGGTGCGTTCGTCGTTGGTGGCGAACGTCACCCGGACATGGCAGTTGTCGAGGATGGAATGGTTCTGGCCGTAGGCTTTGTCGATCTGGTTGAGCGACTGCGCGATCAGGAAGCTGCGAATGCCGTAGCCGGCCATGAACGCCAAGGCCGTCTCGAAGAAATCGAGTCGGCCCAGCGCCGGGAACTCATCGAGCATCAACAACAGCTTGTGGCGGCGCGCGATGCCGTCGCTGCCGTCGAGCGATTCGGTCAGGCGCCGACCGATCTGGTTGAGGATCAGCCGCACCAGCGGCTTGGTGCGGCTGATGTCCGACGGCGGCACGACGAGGTACAGCGAGACGGGATGCTCGGATGCGATCAGGTCGGCGATGCGCCAGTCGCAGCGCGAGGTGACTTCGGCTACCGTGGGATCGCGGTACAGGCCAAGAAAGGACATGGCCGTGGACAGCACGCCCGAGCGCTCGTTGTCGCTCTTGTTGAGCACTTCGCGCGCGGCCGAGGCGACGACAGGATGTGGGGCATCACCCAGGTGCCGCGTCGTCATCATCCGGTGCAGCGTCAGCTCGAACGGGCATGCTGGGTCGGACAGGAAGTTGGCAACGCCGCGCAGCGTCTTGTCTTCGCCCGCGTAGAGCACATGCAGGATGGCGCCGACCAGTAGCGCGTGCGAAGTCTTTTCCCAATGGTTGCGGCGCTCCAGCGCGCCTTCGGGATCGACCAGGATGTCGGCGATGTTCTGTACATCGCGCACCTCATGCGCGCCGCGCCGGACCTCCAACAGCGGGTTGTAGGCTGCCGACTTGGCATCGGTGGGGTTGAACAGCAGGCAGTGCGAGAAGCGCGAGCGCCAGCCGGCGGTGATCTGCCAGTTCTCGCCCTTGATGTCGTGGATGACAGCGGACGCGGGCCAGGAAAGAAGCGTTGGCACTACGAGGCCGACACCTTTGCCGGAGCGCGTCGGTGCAAAGGTCAGAACGTGTTCCGGTCCTTCGTGCCGCAGGTACTGCCCATCATGCAGGCCGAGAAAAACGCCGGCTGGCTGATTCAGGCCGGCTTTGCGAATGTCGGCGGCATCGGCCCAGCGCGCCGAACCGTAGGTCGTGACCAGCTTCGATTGCCGTGAACGCCACACCGACATGGCGATGGCAACCAGGACGGCGACCAAGCCGCTGCCGCCTGCGATCGCTCCACCGATGTCGAAGACATGCGGCGCGTAGGCATCGAAGAAAAACCACCACTCGAACAGCCGCCAGGGGTGATAGACCGGTGTGCCGAAGAAATCGAACCAGGGCGAGCCCAGGCGTAATTGATAGCCCAGGGCGTTGGCTGTCCATTGTGTGGCACTCCACACACCGGCGATCACGATGCTGAAAACAACAGCGATCTGCCCGAACAGCACACCTTGACCTTGCATTCTGGCCTCCGATTTCTCCCATGTGGCAAGTGGCACGAAGACGTGCCGTTGTCATCAGGATCGGGGGCAGAGCAAGGCCGGTCAAAGACCGTTATTGGGACAAGGATGCCTGATACGGCATCAATTCATGTAGCGGCGAACCCAGTAAAAACGCCGCAAGCGACGGCACGCTGCGGCGTATCGAGCAAATAAATGTGGTTTTGTTGCGGTCCGACCGAAATCAGAACTTGGGCTGCTCCTTCGGCGGCGTGTAGGGCGTCTTACCGTCGCCGAGAAAACGCCGATTCGTCGCTTCGGCTACCCGGTTGCAGAGTTCGTCACCGAGCTTTGCTCGACCTGTCTTGCATTGCTGGCGCAGTGCCTTCAGCCGCTCGGGGTTAGCCACGAGCGATTCGACCGTTTCGGTCGGGCCGGACGCACTTGGCGTGGCAGTAGGTTCGGATTTGCCGCAAGCCACCAGTGCCATGGCAAGCAAAAGCAGAAGTGACTTCTTCATGGTTCGATTTCCTCCGGTGGATCAGGTCGTTCAAGTGCAGCAGAGGTTTTTCCTCTTGGGGGATCAATGGCAAGGACTCGTTCGATGAAGCGAGCCAAGGAATCTGACGGCTCGCTATCCGCACGCAATAGGAAAGTCGTGAGCCTGTGCGAACGACCGGCCAGCGGTCGGGCCACCACGCTGGGCTCGCGGCTGGCGGCAATCTGCGACGCGCCCGCCAGCCCCAGCACAAAGCCTGCAGACACAAGGGTCATCATCAGATCGAAAGATGCGACTCGTTCGGCGATCAATGGCTCCAGGCTCGACTGCCGCAATGCGCGATCAATTTGGCGGGCGTGTCCTTCGCATGCATGCGCGTCGCCGAGCGCCAAGGGATAGCGCAACACCTCGTCCAACGGTATACGCTTGTAGGCAAGCAAGGGGTGGCGCGCAGGAACCGCCACCATCAACGGATCGTGCCAAATGGGTTCAACAACAAGCCCATCACCAGCTTCATCCAACTGAGCAAACCCGATGTCGTAGAGATCGTCGTGCAACCCCTTGATCTGTTGCGACAAGGGGACCTCAGCCAAGCGAATCTCAGTCTCAGGCTCTTCCTGTCGGCAAAGGGCCAAGAGGGCTGAGAAACAAGTCGGCGAGATGCCATCAGACAAGGCAATACGCAATTGGCCGTGGAAGCCGTTGGCGGCGGCTTTTACGCTGTCCCGAGCCTGCTGCAAGGAGGCGAATACGCGAGGCACGTGTTCCAAGAGCATTCGGCCCGCGCGCGTCAGTCGGGTACTGCGGGTGGTGCGGGCGAATAGCTGAACTCCCAGTTCTTCTTCCAGTTCTTTGATGGCGCGTGAAAGCGGCGACTGCTCAATGTGAAGCCGCTCAGCGGCACGGGCGAAGTGAAGCTCTTCGGCCACCGCAAGGAAGCAGCGCAGGTGGCGAAGCTCCATCTATCTCCCCCTCTCGCTGTTTTCCCACAAAGACGCCAGTGCGCAGGAAATGTCAGTTATGTCGCGTTGCTGGAGGAGTGAGTTTCCCTCAGGAGGAGATCACGCGAGCAACGCGCACTGTCTTCAGGGCTGGGTACACGAGTTCAGATTCATACAATAACGTGGAATAGCGAAACACCATTTGCACGAATTGCATGAGGTACGACTCTCGGTGCAACTGAAGCGCCGGTGCATGACCTTGGCCTCAGCACTTGCCCGCTGCCTTCAGCAGCGCATTGCACGACCTACCGGCCGCAGCGGCACCAGCCGCAGGCTTGCCGCCCTTGCCAACCTCGGAGCAGATCGCATCGGACACGGCGCGCCCGAGTTGTGACACCGAGCCGGTGACGTAGCAGGCGTATTGCTTGCCGGTGTTGGTCTTGACCGTGTAGCTCGCTTTCACGCCGTCATCGACGCGATCAGCGATGGTGAATGAGCCTTTTGCCAGGCCGAGGGCCTGGGCAGTGTTTCGCTCAATGGCGTCATCGCTGACTGCAAACGAAGCGCAGCCCGAGGCCAGGGCCACGAATGCGGCCGCCGAGGCCAGCGCAAGCGTCTTCTTCATGGGGAGTTCCTTTTTCAGGGTTGCTGATGGGTAATGAGGAATGTCCCAGAGCTGCTGCGATCATTCAACCCTACTTCGGTAGGGTTTCGCCTCTTGGTGCTAGCGCCAGATAATCCGCTTGGTATGGTTTTTACAAGCGATGAGTGCTTTCTCTATGGAGTTCAAAATGTTTGGATATGCCCAATGCCTACGCTACGCTGGTTTCTAATGGTGTGTGCAGGATCACTCCTATTGCCTGTAGAGGCTTTTGCCTTCGGTGTGGTTCTGCAATACGAGGGCGAGGTCGATGACCGGGTGGCTTACTTTGCCGATGTCAGAACGATTTTGAATCGGACGCCACCAGACCAGATCATGGGGCCGACAGAAATCAGGGAAATCTACGTCACGGCCGTATATGAGAACGCCAACAAGCCCGAGTTCGTGCATATGAAGCTGCAGTTCCAGTGTCCGAACGCCTTTGCGATGGACATGGCCAGCCGCAAGTTGACCGAAAACAAGAACAAGGTACAGAACGGCAATGTCGTTACTTTTCGCATCGGACCGAACAGCTACAAATTAAGGCGTTCTGATCTGAAAACCGAAGCCGTGGCTGCCAGCGACTGGAAAACCTCCAGCGCGCCGATGCTCTCGAAAGCCGGGACGATCGCCTGCAACGACATCGAATTCGATAAGGCCTTGCACGCCGCCATCAAGGGCGACACCTTCGATTTCGACGGTTTCGGCAAGCGCATCGGCAAGCTGGGTCTGCCGGAAGATATGCTGCTCATCGGCGCAACTTTACCGTCTGAATTCCTGGACTTCGCCTGGGATAGCTTCTGGTGGGACAAAGTCCTTGCTAAGAAACGTCCCGACCCGAGCGGTAAATGGGCTCAGCCGCTTTCTGAAGCCGACAGGCAGGCGGCGATCGAAAAGCTCAAGCGGAAACAGCAGGAACTGGAGTCCGGCACCGCATCGATTCGAGCCGGTCTGCTGGAGAGCATCAAGAAGACCCAGGCAGAAATGAAAGCCGATCTCGAAGTCGCCAAGAACGCCGGCAAACATCCGGATGGCTCGAAAATGAACAAGCACGAGGCCAAACTGGCGGCGGTCTTTATGGGTCAGCCCGAACAGAAAGTCGTCGACATCATGGGCAACCCCGATGATTTCAACCAGACCGCCGACGCGCGCTTCCTGCGCTACAGCGCCTGGTGGGAACAGCAGGGTGTCACGGTTTACGGTGCGCAGGGCGTCATCGGCGGGGACCCGGGCGGTTATGCCGAATGCTTCGCCGAATTCAGCGTGCGGCCCGACGCCAGCGGCAAATGGCGGGTGAACGATATCGTCGTCCGTGGCGACTACGAGGGAACGGGGTCGCGCGAAATCCGGCTCGTTTGCAACGACGCCATCAGGCCCAAGCGCTGATACAACCCAACACCATGCGATACCGGATGCAGTGACCATCCTTGCTTGTCACTGCGGTTTCGAACAATGAAAGGCAACTGGAAAATGATGAAAACAGTGATTTTGGCCACCACGCTCATGGTTGCGACCGTCCCCTGCCACGCTAAGACTGAAGCCCAGGGGGAATCTTTCGATGTGTTGGGCTCCGTGATGGAGACCAACGTGAAGGAAATCAATGCAGCGAACATCATGACTTCCAACAAGGAAGAGGCGATCCGATACCGCGAAAAGGTCATCGCCGGGTGGTGGGAATTCATGCAGGTCAACTCGAAAGCCAAGCCGGGCGAGTACTGCGCGGCGACGTTTCTGCGCGCCAAACTCGCCAAGCGCGCCAAAGGCGAGCGCGGGGACGGCTTTTCCGACGGCATGGCGGTCACCCTGTTCGGCCCCGGGGGGAATTATCGAGGCGCGCTGCTCGGGTTCTCGCCACTGGGCAAGGACCACGCCTTCCCGAAATTGAAGAACCGGCAGCCGGTCAAGGTCACCTTGAAACAAGGCGATGTGGCCCCGGTGACGCTAAATGCGATCTACATGGAAGTGAGCCCTACCGCGCCGCCGCTGATCGTCTTCGCCGTGCCGAGCATCGAGGCGCTGATGGGCGGCATGGAAGACACCTGGCGTTTTGAGGTCATCTACGAGGGCAAGTCGATTGCCGACATTGAGTGGCATGACGGACTCAAGGCGCGCGATGAACTGAAGCAGTGTTTGGCTGGTAAATCTTTCGATGACAAAAGGCATTTACGATTCTGACCATTAGGTTCTGTATCCCAAAGACCCAAAACTATTACCTATTCTGAAAGGACAACATCATGAATCGCTCCGCGACCGTATTTTTATTTTCACTTGCTTTGACCATGGCAGCCACTGTTCAGGCGACCCCTGTGACGGTTACATTCGAGGATGTTCCCGCAACGGGTATTGCCGACGGCTACGGTGGCATTTCCGGTTGGTCTCAGGCCGGGAGCGTAGTCAATGGCGCCGGAGAGGGCATCGACGACTACCTGTTCTACGGCCCAACGTCGACCGGAGAGTTGAGGTTTGACGGCGCCCCCGTCGTGTTTCATGGCACCTACTACAAATCCTACGCGGCCGACTGGGCCAATCCGATCACCAGCATTTCATTGTTTTATCAGGGGCAGTTGGTGCACTCGATTCTGGATCCGCTGGTTGGCGGCTCCCTCGAATGGGTCGCCTCCGGCTATGGCGGGTTGGTCGATACCCTCCGGTTTCAGGGAGGGCTAGAGGGTTTCGCCATCGACAATCTGAGCTACGAGGTCGCCACGGCTTCCGTTCCGGAGCCAGGCGTAGCCCTGCTCATGCTGTCCGGACTCGGCATGCTCGGCGTAGTGGCTCGACGTCGCTCCGCGCCCGGGAAAGTTCCTTTAGGGAAACGCTGATTTTTTCCCGATCCATTTTGTGCTCGGAATTGAGACAATAGAATCCGCTTGAAATCATTGGATCATTGAAGATGCAGCGGAGTTTTTCGGAGCTGGAATACGCACAGAAGAATAGTGACCCGGCGAGATCGTTTCTTGCAGGAGCTTGAGGCGGTTGTGCCATGGTCTTATCTGGTACAGGTGATCGCACCGTTCTATCCGACGACGGGTCGTCGCGGGCGTCCGCCGGTGGGGCTGACGCGAAAGCTGAGGATGTACGTTGCCCAGCAATGTTTCGGGCTGTCGGATGAAGAGACTGAGGATGCGATTTACGACAGTCAGGCGATTCGGTCCTTTGTCGGTATTGACCTGGCTCGGGAGAGTGCGCCGGATGCGATGACGCTCAATGCCATCTATACGGAAGTCAGCCCGACCGCGCCGCCGCTGCTGGCGTTCGCGGTGCCGACCATCGAGGCCCTGATGGACGGGATGAAGGATGAACGGAGTTTCGAGGTGCTCTACCAGGGCAAGTCGATTGCCAGCATCGCGTGGCACGACGGACTCAAGGCACGCGATGAACTGAAGCAGTGTTTGGCCGGCAAATCTCGATAATTGACTTCGCCGGTAGCGCCGATTATTGACTATTCCGCTTGAAATTGAACGAGCAGTCCACGGCAAAGTGGACCGTCGGAGCGAAGCGACGCATGGGTTGAATGGTGTTTGCTCCGGGACGGCCTCCTTCGTCAATTTTGGTTTCCAGTCGATCCATAATCGCGTCAGCCAGGGTGGAATCGCCCAGGGAATCATGCCAGTGGGTGACCGGTAACTAACTGGTGATGACGGTGGGCCGGGTTTGGTAGCGCTCGGCGTAACGGCCATCACCCCAGACGATGGTCAATTCCTCGAACTGGCGCGGCAGGCGCCGGAACAGGACCTTGTCCAATCCCCAGGAATAACGATGGTCGATGGTGGTGCCATAGTGGCAGGCAAAGTCTTGATAGGTGGGATTGAGGCCGGGATCGTAGGAGTTCGGTGTAGCCGCTATTGAGATCAAACTCCTTCCGAAGAAATGGGACTCGTCATTGCGTTCGATGATGGGGGGCGGGCCGTTGAAAACTCTTTTGAGGCCATTTTCTGCGGGGGTCATCCTCCTTCAAGGCCTGCCCCCGCGCAAAGCAAGGGCGTATTACTTCAACATACAGGTAAGCCATTGAATCCCGCTCAGTTCCCACCAGGGGTCGTCACAAGTCCTGCCGAGACTGACTTTGATAACACCGGGCTTTTCTGCCTCGGCCGAGACAAGACTCGCCATCACGCCGTCATGGCCACCTTCAGTCCTCAACGAGGTTAAGTCGTCAATGAGCACAGCAGGTTGTGAAATGGGTTGTTTTGGGTGCAACTCACTGGCACCAAGCGTGGTTGCAAAGACCGTGGGCGATGCCATGAAAAGTGCCGCCATCGTCAAAACAACAATTGATGAAGAGTTACTATTCCGAAATTCAGTCCGCTTCAACATCGTTCTTTCTCCTTCAAGTGATTAACAAATGAATGCGATTCCCAGCATCACGAGGCTGGACCGGGACCATCCCGGCACAGACCACCTCAGCCAAGCCGACCGGGGCTCAGGACAGGCCTGCTTTGGCGATTTTCTGGCGACGACGGATGACACGGAACCCTACCGTGGTAGGGGGCATGTCGAATGAATAGTTTGATAATCTCGCGACGAAGTTTCTCCAAAGACAAAACCTTGCCGCATATCTATCGTGACGATAACAATCAACGAACGCTCAGCCTTGGTTGTCGATGACCATCCACTGGTCGCGCGCGGCATTGCGGACTTTCTGCGCACACATTGCGGGTTTGCGCGTACCGATGCGATTTGCCGGGCTGCAGACCTCTGGACGCACATCGGGCAACTCGGGGCGCCAACCTTGGCCCTGATCGATTTCTGGCTGCCGGAGGGTACGGCGTTGCCGATGCTGGCACGGTTTCGGGACGAGTATCCGGCAACTCGACTGCTGGTAATCAGCGGGGACGGCGATCCCGTGATCCGCGACAAGGTGCGTCGGTTGGCCGTCGATGGTTTTGTGTTGAAGCACGCCGAGCCCGCGATTTTTGCGCTGGCCGTCGCAGCGGTACTGCGCGGCGATGCATGGTTCGACGATGCTTCGGTTGTCGCCCAGGCGACCGACGAAGCGCGCAGTCTGCCGTTGAGCCCCGCCGAGTTGGGCTTGACTCCACGCCAAGGAGAGGTCCTCGCCCTGATGCTCAAGGGCTTGCCGAACAAGCGGGTGGCGCAGGTGCTTTTGCTGACGGAACAAACCGTCAAGGAGCATGTGAGCGGGATACTGGAACGACTGGGCGCTCGAAATCGCGTCGAGTTGATCACGCGGCTGCGGGGAAAGCGGATCGATGCCTGATCGGGGCGAGGAGCGGCCGGCCGAAGCAGGCAAGGAACTCGGCTACGCCGATATTAGCCCGGCCGGCCGGGTGGGTTTGTTTGATGTGGCTTTCGCCCGGGTCAACTACGGTTTCGGGGCGATGGTCGTTGTCAGCCTGCCCTTCATCGCTTGGTATATCCATCTCGGCCAGAACCCGCTCGGGCTTGTGCTGTGGGCGGCTTGGTATTTCGTCGGGCTGCTGGTGGTGCGCTGGCAGTATCGGCGCTACCACCGCGAGCGCGTCGAAGGCGAGCCCGAGGCGATTCTGCGCCGCTGGTCGCCGCGAATTCACGGTATGGCATTGGTATACGGCAGCAGCATGGCCGTCCCGCCGTTACTGACGGCACATCACGCCACATTCGAGTTTCAACTGCTTTATCTGGTCACTATCGCAGCCATCGTCGCCGGCAATTCCGTCCATTCATCGCCAGTGTTATCGGTATTCCGCAGCTTTTTTCTGACCGGCTGGGGAAGCGTGACGCTGCTGGTGCCATATAGCTTTCCGGATCACTGGTATTACGTGATGCCGCTGACTCTGATCTATATCCGCACGATGCTCAAACATTCGGCAATCTCGCACCGCTTTTTCGTGCAAAACATCGTGCTAAAGGAAGAAGGCGCACGTCTGGCCGAGAACTTCCGCCGGGCCAAGGAAGAGGCGGAAAAGGCGTTGTACGACAAGAATTTGTTTCTGACCACGGCCAGCCATGACCTGCGCCAGCCGGTGCATGCCATGGGCTTCCTGGTCGAGTCGATTTCGCGAAGCAATCGCGACCCGGCGCTCGACGCCGCCCTTGCAGACCTGCGGGAAAGCGTGCATTCGGCCACGCAGATGTTCAACGCCCTGCTCGACCTGTCCCGGATCGAGAGCGGCCGGGTTCAAATCAAGACCGAAGCCGTCGATCTGGCCGAGGTGATCGCCAACGTCGCGACCATCTTTCGCGAGGAGGCACGCAATCGGGGCCTGGAATTGCGCGTCCATCTGCCGGCGAACGGGGTGATGGCCGTTGCCGATGGGACGCTGCTGCGCCAGTCGCTGAGCAACCTGCTACACAACGCCCTGCGCTACACGCGCCGGGGAGGTATCCTGCTGGCCGTTCGCCGACGAGGTGTCTGCTGGCGATGCGAAGTATGGGATACCGGTATCGGAATCGCAACGCGCGACGGTGCCGACATCTTTTCGCCCTTTTTCCGCAACGAGCACGCCTGGGATATCGACAGTGCCGGCCACGGGCTGGGGCTGGCCGTCGTCGCTCGCTGCTGCGCCATGATGGGCGCGAAGCACGGATTCCGCTCCCGCGAGGGCAAGGGTTCGTGTTTCTGGATTCGTCTCGATGCGGCGAAGGAAGTGGGGCATCCCGCCCTCGCTGGGCTGACCGCCTCGGCCTTGCCCCAGGCGGTGCCGCATTGGTCGGGCGCTTGCCTCGTGGTCGATGATGACCCGTTGGTGCGTAGCGCCTGGCAAATCTTGATGCAATCGTGGGGTCTGCAGGTCGCCTGCGCCGAATCGGGCGGGCAGGCTTTGCGCCTTCTCGAATCCGGCTTCAAACCGGATGCCGTGTTCTGCGACCAGCGGCTGCGCTCGGGCGAGAGCGGTTTCGAGCTGTTGTGCGAATTGCTTGAACGCCTGCCCGATGCGAGCGGGGCCATGATCAGCGGCGAACTGGATTCCCCGGAATTGGCAGAGGCGGAAGAGCAAGGCTATCTCGTGCTGCGCAAACCGGTGGAGCCAACGGAACTGCAGGCCGTTCTTGGACACTGGTTGTTGTCTCCAGAGGGGCCGGGCCAATGTCATCTCCCATCCTGAGGACGATCCGAATCGAGTGGTGATCGACGAGCACAAGATTTGTCTGGGCGACATCCTCACGCTCGGTCTCAACTTCGGCGACAACTGGCATCACGTCGTTCACGTGAAGGAAGTGCTGCCGCTGGACCAGCCCAACGGTGCGGGCTGCTATCAGGATTACCTCGAACTACTGGACGAAGAGCCGGACTGCGAGGAAATCACGTCGTTCCAGCAATGGGCCTGCGAAGATTTCGACCCGGATCGCTTCGATCGTCATGCCGCCAACGCAGCCCTTAGGCGTAATCCAACCGCCGTTTACACAAAAATTCGGACAGGCCCGACTTATCCAATTGCGAGCCCGCGTTGCCGCCCAAGTTCCCAGGACACACCATTGATGCGCATCGCCGCCGTCACGGTTTGCCCAAGATGCCGCTCAATCACGGGCTTCCACGGCACCAGACTGAACCCCATGCCGTCATCGAGCATGGCGTAGCGCCCGCTGGCGAGCATGACGCTGCGGCGATAGACGCCTGCCACGCGCTGCCCGTCGGCCACCGGTCGATGCTCCAAGCCAGTTTCGGCCGCTATGTCCTTCGCGATCTTTGCCAGCTCACGCCCGCGCAGCGTCACCAGCAGATTGCGTGCAAGGACGACGCGATGCCCGCGATGCTTGGCCAGTCCTTGTTCGGCCAGAAAATCGGCGCGCTGTTGCAGCGCGTCTTTGACTTCGCTGCCAAATCCCAGGTCGCCCAGCCCTTTGCCGCCGCCGATCAACTGTTGATCCAGCCAGGTCGCGCCGATCACGCTGGTCTGCCGTTCAATCGGCAAGTGTGATTTCAGCTCCACCGCCACGCCACCGCCAAGGCGCTGCGCGTCGTACTGGCGGCCCCGCTCGGCCAAGTCATTTGGTACGCGCCAGACGCCTTCGGCCTCACGTTCCACTATGCCCGCACGGCGCAACGCTTCGAGCCTTCGGACGTATGCCACCACTACTTCCCGTGGGTCGCGGTCGGGTGTGGCCTGGCCTTGCGCGACGGCCAAATGATGATCGGTGCGGTACACGTTATCGACGGCCAGCGCGGCGATGTTCCGGTCGGCCGTGCGCACGTCGGTTGAGCCTTTCACCTCGACCACCGAACCGGCCGGGTACTGCTCCAGCTCGGAGCGAGGTGGCAGCACGACGTAGTGCGCCTTACCATCGGTCCCGTCGATGACCAGATAGCCTTTGTCATGCAACTCGTCGGCCAGCCCCTTGCCGACCACCCGGCCAACGATGGCGCGACCTTCCTCGCCGGGCTGGAACACGACCAGATCACGCTGCTTTCCGCTCATGGCGCGCTGCATGGTGCGGATGATGTCGCCACGCTCGCCCATGGCTCGCAGGGTCGGCTCGGCCTCGGCATTGATGGCCCAGACACCGGGTTGCTGCTCGGTTGCCAAGCCCATGCGCTGCAAGCGTTGTAGGCGGCCGATCAGCAACTGCCGCTGGCGTTGCAGCCGAGGTGCCGCCAGCGTCTCCGGACGTACAAGACCGTCCACTGCCACGCGCTGCAAGGTGCGATCCAACCTCGTCCACCGCTCCTGGTCGACCTCGCGCTCCATGGTGCGTTGGATCTCCAGCTCGGTACGCGGCCCCAGCCATTCGGTCGCCAGTTCTGCGGCCCGGTGGCGCATCCCCTCGGCGATGTAGTCGCGGGAGATGATGAGGTCTTTGCCGGTGTCGTCCTTCCCTCGTAGGACGACGTGCGTGTGCGGGTTGTCGGTGTTCCAGTGATCCACCGCCACCCAGTCCAGTCGTGTGCCCAGGTCGGCCTCCATGCGCGCCATCAGGTGCCGGGTGTAGGTGCGCAGGTCGTCGAGCTGTTCGGCATCTTCCGGCGAAACGATGAAGCGGAACTGGTGCCGGTCCTCGCGCCCGCGTTCCTCGAAAGCAGTGGTGTCCGCCGCATCAGTCGTCGGGCCATAGGCGTGACCCGGCCCGCCTTGGCGATCCACCCCTTCGCGCTCAATGTAGCGCAGGTGCGCGGCGGTCGAACGCGGCCCGGCCTTGGCCAGATTGACCAGCCGCGCCTTGATCGTCACGCGCCGGGCGTTGGGCGTGAGCGCGGCCCCGGCGAAGCGGGCTGCGACGTGGCCACGGCCCAGCCGTGAACCGGGCCGCTGGCCGACTTTGCCGACTGTCTTGCCAAGCTTGGCGCCAGCCTTGTTGGTCTGGCGCAGCACCTTGTTGATGAAGGCGTCATCGCGCTGTTTCGGCGCACCAGGGCGCGCCCGGAAACGGTCATCATCGTGGTTGCTCATGCTGAGCCTCCATCCAAGACCAGCGCAGCCGGGCGGGCGAAGCACGCGTCTTCGCCAATGCCGATGCGGCATTGCGCACTCTCGCGGCACGCTGCCGCTCCCTGGCGCGTGCCGCGCCAATCCCGTGTGCAGACAGGGTTTTCAAGCGGCCGGGGGCCGCGACCTTTTATCTTGCCTTCCGCCTTTGCCCATCGCTTTCGCTCTGGGCGTCGGCGGCCCGGCGGTGCTGCGCTGCTCGCAGCCAGCCCGCCGGCAAATGCGGCTACGGCCACCGGCCGGGCATATTCAAGGCAAGACGCCTGCACGTGGGAAAAAGGCGCCGGAGGCTGCGCGAAGTGCGGTGCGAATGCACGCGCACGGCATGCGCGATGACACGGCAACAGCCAGCAGGGCGACACGCGGGATGGCACGATGAAGCGTAGCGAATCGGTAGCCATCATGGGCGCGTCTCCAGCCAGACCGGATGCGCAACACCGATCACGGTGGATGCAGCAACCGGCCCAAAGTACCGGCTGTCGAACGACGCCGGGTTGGTCGTGCTCAATAGGAACAATTCACCGGAATAAAGCTGCCGACACTGCTTCCAGAATGGCAGCGATCGGCCCATGCGATCGGCAGGCAAGACAGCGGCCACCAGCACGCCGTCGATGAGCACGCTGCGGCCGACGATGCACACCTCCTGCGGTGCCACCGCGCCCACGCGCTTGAGCAATGGGACGCGCGTCGGCAGGTAGCCGCGCTGCGCCGCCAGCGTGGCGGCATCGGCCGGAAGCTGGGTCAGCACGATGCTACCCACGGACAACGGACGGGGCAGCGAGTCGGTGCGATGGTCCAGCGGATCGACGCGATACCAGCCGACCGCCACGCTGTCGGACGGGTTGTAGATCAGGCGTGGCAACGGCCGCATGTGGTCAGGCAGGAAGGACGCCCAGGCCAGTGCAGCGAGGCCGCAGGCAGAAAGGCCTGCCAATGCGATGCGAGCGCGCAGGCCCGAACGAGGACGTGGCGCCGTTCCCGTGGCGTTGGTGGATGTGGAACCTGTCATGGCAGCACCCTCCCGGCCAGCCAGGCAGCGTGCCGCTCGGCGGTGTATTCGGGCAGCGCCAGGCGCGCAGCGAGGCGGTTGCCTAGCGTGCGCCAGTAGGCGGGCGACACGTCGGCGGGCGCGATGCCTTGCGCCTCGATGGCGTCGAGTTGCGCCAGCACGGCGCGCACGGCGGGTTCACCCTCTGCGTGTAACAGCAGGCGCGCACCGGGCAGCACACCGGGGATGCGCTGCGCCGCGTCCAGCGGCATGCAAGCCTGCATCACCATGAGCTGCCAGCGCACGGTGCCGTAGTCGTTGGCGTGCCAGCGAATGCGACAGAACACGGCGCCCGGCAGGAACATCGCGACGCGACGCCAGCGGTCAAGCCGGATGGTGCGCTCCGGTTCGCCGAAGCGTAGATAGATGTCGATGCGCTGCTCGACGTGGGCGAGCGATACGCGGGTCAGCGGTGGGGCGCCGGCCCGCCCGGCGAGCACTGCGAGGGGCGGCGTGACCGCAGGTGACGTGGCGGGCATGGCTGCCAAAGCATGAGCGTTCATGGTGTGTTCTCCGGGAATTCGCGTTCCAGCAATGCACGCAGCAGTTCGGCCACCGTCACGCCCTGCGTGAAGGCTGATACCTTGATGCGCGCGCGCATCGCGGGCGTGATGTCGAGGGTCAGGCGCGCGGTGTAGAGGTCGCCTTTCTGGAGCTCGTTGGCTTCGCCCTGGCGAACCCATGCCTCGGCATGTGGGTTTGCTGGCGGACGTGCGCCGATGCCGATGCGCTTGCCGCGCGTGGGACGCTCCGTGGTCATGTCGACCACCGCAGCAGTTCATCGACCAGCGCGGTGATCTCGCGCGCGGCGGCGCTGTCAGGTGCCGTCTCGCGGGCGAGCCGACCAGCGGCCACGCTGTCGGCGAAGACGATGCGCTGATGCACTTCCGAACGCAGCGCGGGGAGTGGCTGGTCGGCCAGCGCCTGGCGCGCTTCACGGCCGATGATGGTCGTACTGACGCGCCGATTGATGGCGAAGGCTGCGCGCAGCGCTGGCCGGAACACCTGCGCCTCGCGGATCAGCGCCACCATCTCGGCAGATGCCCACAGATCGTAGGGACTGGGCTGCACCGGGATCAGCACGCGCTCGGCCGCCAGTAGCGCGGAGCGCGCCAAGGCGGCGATGCGCGGCGGGCCGTCAATGACGACGTGATCGGCCCGGCGTGCCAGCTCGGGTGCTTCCTGGTGCAGCGTCTCGCGTGCTAGACCCACTGCGCTGAACAAGCGCGGCAAGCCCTGTTGGGCGCGCCGCTGCGTCCAGTCCAGCGCCGAGCCTTGGGGATCGGCATCGAGCAAAACAACTTGCTGGCCGCGCATGGCCAGCTCGCCTGCGATGTGTGTGGCAAGCGTGGTCTTGCCCACACCGCCTTTCTGGTTCAGCAAAGCGATGATCATGGCGCGGCCCTCCTTTCTGGAAAGCCGGGTTTTCTTCGCTGTGCGCCGTGCCGTTTGGTGCTTATCCACCGAAATGGCGCGCTTCTTTTAAAAGTTAAAGAATTTAAGTTAGGGAAGTTAGAGGGTCCCGGAACCCGCGTCGTTACTGGCTTTTCGGCGAGTTCGCACGCCTGATAGCACGATAGGGCCACGCCCGATAGCACGACACTCGGCACGCCTGATAGCACGAGGCCATTCACAGTTTCTTCCCGAGTTATCCCCGTGCCGTCCGCAGCACGGGCCGGAAGGTCAGTAGTTCGGTTCCATCGTCCGGCATCCGTTCGATGCCCAGGACGTAGCCCGGCATCGACTGCCGCGCCACCAGCGCGCGCAGGTCGCAGGCGAAGTCGTAGGGCTTCGCCGTGCTGCCCGATTTGCGGTGCAGGTACTTGAAGTCGAACTGCCAGCCGCCCGGCTGCTTGCCGCCGTGCTTGCGCACCAGGCGGTACAACCAGCGTTCGATACCGCCCGTGAGCTTGAAATAGGCCGGGTCGATGGTCAGCACCAGCGCCGCATCCAGCACGCCCGCGTAGAACCAGTCCGGCAGGATCAGCTCGATGCCCAGGGGCGTGCCGCGGGCGTTGGCCAGTTCCTTCCATTCGTTGATCCAGGAGAAGCGATGCAGGCGCCGTCCGGTCATCTCTCGGATGGAGGTGGCCACTGTGGTCGATTGCAGCCGATCCAAGGCCGCCTTCAGGCGCTGGTAGTCGCGCAGCGACGTACCGCGCCCGATGAAGCGCAGGATCTCGTAGGGTGTGGCGCGCATGAGGCGCGACGGGCGAATGCCCGCGTCGCGCGCTTCGACGATCTGACTGGCCGCCCAGATCAGGATGTCGGCATCCCAGATCGTGGCGATGCCATGCTCCTGCGTGCCCTCCACGCGGATCGTCACGCCGCCGGCGCGGAAGTCGATCGGCTGGACGCGCTTCGACTTGGCCAGCGAGAAGAACGGAAAGGCCATCAAATCCTGGCTGTCGCGCGGCGCCATGTCGCCCGGCAGCGCGCGGAACAGGTCGAGCTGTTCCCGCTCCTGCATCGATCGCTGCCCCGATGACCGGGGTGGCAGCGATGGGCTGGGCATGGTGATGGCCACCGGCGAAGCGCCGATCAGCGCGCACGGCTGTCGGCCGAGTGGTGCTCGGCGTATTCGGGATCGGACGTGGCCTCGAAGCTGCGCTGGTCGGCCCAGGCATCGAGGTCGGCCACCGCGTACATCACGCGACGGCCGAACTTGCGGAAGCGCGGGCCACCGCCGATCACGCGCAGTTTCTCCAGCGTGCGCGGCGACAAGCGAAGGTATTCGGCGGCTTCGTCGTTCGTCAGGTAGCGTTGGGGTTGTACAGCAGCAGCGGACTGCGGTGTAGCGGGCGCGGCAGCAGGCCGCAAGGGAGTGGGTCGCATCGGGTAAGCCTCCATCGGTCAGGACAGCCCGGCCGCACCAGCGCGGCCAGATGGAGGCAGTCTCAGAAAAGGGATGCGTCCCGTTGAGGGTCGTTTTGCATGGAACGCAAAACGACCCTCCCCAAGCTATTTGAGTTGGGCCAGACGCCGGTATCCGCCGCGCATCAACGTCAGGCCGCGTCGTACCAAGCGGCGCACGCGCGACCGCAGGCCACCATCGGCATACCAGCCATTGACAACAGCGTCGGCGCCGAACAGCCCCTCGGCGGTTTCACGCAAGGACGCACCTGCCAAACTGGCATCGAGTGCCTGCAAGGTGTGCAACTCCTGCAGCGCAGTCGGCGAAGGCCGTGGCCGAGCCGCTGCCGCGGGCGTGACTTCGGCCGCACCAGCCAGCTTGCCCAGTTCGGCCCGGAGCATGCAATGACGCGCGCAAGGCGTGTCGCACGACCGGATGGCGTAGACATAGGCCATGCCATCCTCCAAGCCCGACGCCAACGTCAGGCGCAGGCAGCAGCCAGGCCAACGCGCAGCAAGCGTCAGGCGTTGGCCATCGTGGATCAGGTGCTTGTGTCCGGGAATGCGCCACAGCTCGAATGCGACGGCATCCGGTGGCGGGTCGATGTCCGGGTGAAGCTGCGCTGCGCAGGGATGTCCGGGAAGCCAGGCCGGATGCGCGTCACGTGCATCCAAGGCCGGGTCTTCCAGCATGCGCAGCCCCCAACCGTGGGCGGTTTCTGGTTGGCGGCGACGGCGCAGCCAGTCGCGGCAGTAGTCGGGGTGCCGGCGCAAATACTCCCAGGCCAGTGCGAGGTCATCCAGGTGCAGCACGTAGAGATACGCGGCAGTGGGATACCAGGGTTCGGCGCTTCGATCGGCCATGAGGCAACCTCCTGTTGAGCAGGGATCGTCGCCACGTCGGCACGCTGGAACTACGCCATCAAAACCTCAACACACCACCAGCAAAGGGATACACTCAAGCTGTAACGAGCGGTGTCAAGACGGATTGGCTCCGAAGTCTTCCGTAGATCGTCCGAATGCGACGGCTGCGCAGCCCGGAATTGGGGCGCAGCACCGGACACCCTGCCGCAAGCCGTACCAGGCATCATGTCCATTTGGGTCAGGATGCACCGCGTTGGCGCAAGAGCGGCGACTCAGATTGCCAATGTCATAACCCAGACCGAAATAGACACAATGCGCCGCAACGGCCTGTGTCTGGATGGCCCGCCGCAGCGAGGCCTTGCCGCTCGATCAGTCGGAAATTGATCCGTCGGTCCGTGCCAGCCGGACGTACTCCGACAGCGGCCGCGAAGCGTGGAAATACAGATCGCGTTGGATGGGCTGCTGACGCGGCCCGACGATGCCTGCCAGGTCGGACAGCTTGACCGTCCCCAACTCCGGCATGCCAATGCCGAGGTCGATGAGGCCCCAGGCCGTATCGCCGTCGGCCGGGTCAAGCGCAGCCAACAACCAGGTGGCGTGCGCATCCGGCGTGAAAAGCCGCACCACGGGTAGCGGATCAATGCCCTGACCAGCGGCCCGCGCTGCGCCGTTGGCAAGTAGCTGCGTGCGCTCATCGGCGGTGGTGAGTGGTTGGGTCATGGTCAGGAACCCCACGGAACAGAGGATGCACGAATCCGCATTTTTGAGAAAGCGTGGAAACACCGAACCGGATGTGCGCTTTCGTGCGGAAACACGGAAGCGCAAGCCATCGAATCCGTACATGCACGGAAGCGGCAAAGCGGAATTGCGTGGGTCAGTGAAGGCACGGATACGGCTTCCCGGTTTTGGCGAAATCCGCAGATGCGGATTTCTGTAGACGCACAAAGCCGTATGGCTCACGGTCAAATGAACACTATAGATTGTAGCCCTATAGAGCGCAATCGACTGTCATCTTGGGTTTTGGGGAAACCACGGGATGGCGGCGAAAAACTCATTGGCGAAGGCATTGAAGACGGTCAGGAAAGCGCGCGGCCTGAGCCAGGAAGCGTTCTCTGACGTGTCCAGCCGGACCTATCTGAGTTCGCTGGAGCGCGACCTGAAAAGCCCGACGCTCAACAAGCTGGCCGAACTGTGCGAGGTGATGGAAATCCATCCGGTGACCTTGGTAGCTCTGGCATATGGTGGCGATGCCAAGGGCGTCGATCTGCTTGTGGAGCGTGTACGTCGTGAAATCGCCGAACTGAAAGATGCGTCGGATACCGTGTGAGCAATCCGCAGCCCCCGGACAATCCGTCTCAAGTTTTCGACATGATCAACCGCTACAGCTCTCCGTATCCAAACTACATCCATCAGCTGTTCGTCACGCCATCCAAGCACCTCTACGTGCTGAAAGACCGGCGCTTGAAGTGGCAAGACAAGGCCATGGAAGTGCAGCTCGACAAGGTGGAGGAAGCGGACAAAGAGCATGTCGTCCACTACATCGTGGCCGACCATACCTCCGCCGCGTTCTACGCGGAACTGAGAACCAGCAAGACGCTGATATCGCCGACCGAATTCCTGACGCGTGCATGGGCAAAGAAGTTCGACTTCTTCTTCCATGGCTTGCCGGAGCAACTAATCGTTCCGGCTGCCGTGTCAAACAAGTATCCGGAGATCAACGACTGGCTGGAGCATCTGCACGTCGGCCTCGTTCCCCCGCCCAGTGGCTTCTATGCAGGCGTCCATCAGGTCAGGAACAGGGAAAAGGATGTGGCGAATGCCGTCAGCTTTCACGACTACCTGGAAAAGACGCCCTGCACCTTGGACAACTTCCGCCCAAGCATTGCCCGGATGCTTCAAATGGCCAACGACAGCGAAATCAACCGCCCAGGCATCCGCATGACTCGAAAGCAGTTATGGGAGATGCCGACTGAAGGTCGTCCTCCCATCCGAGTCATGGGCTGAGCGTTTCCGTGGCTACCCATGCAGGTCTTGGCGCCCCGCCCCAATGGGCGGGGCGCTGACGCGGCCGTCAGGCCGCCTGCGGCTTGCTGCGCGACCAGATCAGGTCGTGCGTGCCGTCCTCGCCTTCGATCAGGCGGGCATAGACCGTTGCCGGGAACGAAGGATCGTCGAGGGTCACGGACAGGTACTCCCGCCCGGCCTCGCTGGTCTTCTTCCACGCCGCGCCGATGTCGTGACTGGCCGCCTGGACGCGGAAGTCCGGGGCTTTCTCGTTGTCCCCTTTGTCGTTGGGCACCAGCTTGACCTTGACGTTGAGCGTCAGGGTGCGAAGCGTGCCGGTGAAGCCGTCTTTGTCTGCGGTGAAGGTGCCGATGTTGGCCATGATGATTTTCCTTTCGGTTGAACAAGGTTCGCGCCCATCGCGTCCTTGTTGTGATCCGGCCGGCGGGGGACGGGCTGGCTGCACCGCATGCGGTCGCAACGCAGTGGAGAGCCGGGAGGCGCAAAGAATTTGTCCCGCGAGGAATGCGCCGAACGCAGTGACAAAGCAGGGGAAATTGTTTTCGCCAGACGGTTGCAGCCATGAAGCCCGAGGCGCAGCCGCGCCACCGCCAGGATTCACAACGAGACAAGGACGCCTTGGGCCGAACCGCTCCGAAAGGAGACTGGCCGGCTCGACATCCCCGCACGAAGGCTGCACCGGCATGCTTGCTGACGCGGGCCAGGTCAAACACCCCGACGACAGGCGAGAACATCCCCGCCGCACTCTGCGGCGCTAGTCTTGAGGCGTGGTGTGGAATCTCCATGGCGAGGCTGAGCGGCGTGTCCGTGAACCGTCCTTCGTGACGTGATGGGCAAGAACCAGCAGCGTTGAGGAAGGCACGCATGCGCACAACCTGCCGCAGCAAGCCACGGCGTATCCACCCCGCCCCGCCCTGCCCTTCGCCGGCGGGACGCAGGCTTGGCCGATCCGGCGAAAGCCGGTTCGGCGGTATTCGAGGGGCGCCAAGCTGAGCGCGGCGGGGATGGGCCTTGCGCCGATCCCCTGGAGGCAAGCGAAGCGCGTAGCGCCACCGGGCGCGAAGGCGTGAGGGATTGAAGCCGGATGGCCGTGACAGCGAAGTCGGCACGGGGCGCAGCCCGAAAGCCCGGCGGTGCGGCGCACCGACACGCTACACGGTTCCCGTTTTCCGCTTGGTCAGCCCCAACGACGACGAAGCACAGCGTCCGTGGGAAAGCCAGAGCATGGCAATATGGAAAATCAGCGCATTACTGAGGAGTCCCGCATGCGAACTGCATCCATGGCAATTCAAGCCGATGGACGGCAAATACCCGCAGCGTGGACCCTGAAGCAAACCAAAAACATGAAAGGGAAGGCATCTTGAAGGAGTCCGAGAACATCGTCCGGTACTGGCATGCAGTCGAGTTGCTGCAGCCGCAATCAGCCCCCAAGATCAAAAAGCGCAACAGTCCCTACGGGGCATTCCTTCACGACACGCCGTGCACACGCCCCATCCCTCCCTGGGCACCCGAGAGCATCGTCAGCAAGCAGGCGCTTCCAGACAAGCGCGCATGGAGCCACACGCTCTATGCCCACCTGTACGACAGTCGGCTCGTCGCCGCCGCGCTCCAGGAACTGTACGGCGCCGACCAGGGCTACCGCGAACCACAGCACCGAGAGTCAGCCCTGTTCGCCGCGAAGTTCACCATGAGCGGGCAACTGGTGGAGGACAGTTTCGTGCTCTCCAGCGAAGCCTGGTTCCTCGGACGGGCGTTGGCGAGAAAGGACTGGACACGCGGATTTGAGGACGATCAACGGGCCGCCGCCGAGCAGGCGCTAACGCAGCTACCGGGCCAGGTCTCTGGCGACGCGCTGCGGGACTTCACCCGGTGGGTGCTGCAGTTCCTCGGCGTGGCAGACTTCTTTGCGACTGTTGAGCGCCCACCACTGCGATTCCGTTCCCAACCCGTCAAACCCGACAAGCCCACATCGGAAGACGATCCGCTCAACAGCTTCCTACTCGACGACCTGGCCACCGTTGCTGACAGCCTCAGCAAGGGCGTGGCGAGCGAAGCGTTGAGCCAATACCTGCGCCGCCACGATCCGCAACCGCGACTGCACATCGACAGTGACGACGCTTCCCGGTCGCTGATCGAGCGGCTGATGCCGCAGGCCCATGCCGATAGCTGCTGGCCTTCCGAACGGCACCTGGGGCTTGTGCATTCTCAGCAACTGGCCGTGAACACCGTACTGTCCAAGCTCGCTGACGGACATGGACTTCTGGGAGTCAATGGCCCGCCGGGCACGGGCAAAACGACCCTGCTGCGCGACTTGATCGCCGCCATCATCACCAGCCGGGCCGACGTGCTTGCCACGCTGCGCCGCGCATCCGACGGTTTCGCCAGCAACGCGCGGGAAACCAGCAACGATGGCGGCAAGGAGCAGGTCGCCTTCAAGCTCAATCCCTCGCTGTACGGCTTCGAGATCGTGGTCGCTTCATCCAACAATGGCGCCGTGGAGAACGTCACCCTTGAACTGCCCCAGCGCGACAAGATCGACGAGAGTTGGCTGCCCGAGGCCGAGCACTTCGCCGACCTGGGCGAGCTGATCACCGGCAAGCCGGCCTGGGGGTTGATCTCTGGTGCGCTGGGCAGCAAGGCGCGGCGCAAGGCGTTCGTGGACCGCTACTTCTACGGACAGAGTCCATCGGCCAGCCCAGACAAGGTGGGCAACAACGAGGAAGCCAGCGACGAAACCGACGATGAGAATGTCGTCAAGACCCTGTTTGCCGGCCCGGCCGCCGCTGCCCAGGCCGATGACCTGCGAGCATCTCCGCAACTACAGAAGAAGGCGCCGCAAGGCCTGATGGCTTGGCTTGGCGGGCACAGCCAGCGCAACAAGGAGCGCAGGCCGGAAGAACGCCAAGCCCTTTGGCAGCAGGCGGTCACCGAGTACGAGGCGGCCAAGGCGCAGGTTCGCTCGGCATGCGCCGATGCCTCCCGCATCCGCGCTCTGATCCAGACGCTGGAAACGACCAGGAAGAAAATCGCCGAAACGACCGCCACGGTGCAAGCGCTTGAACAGCGACTGGTGCACACGACGGAACAACAGGCGCGCCTGGATGCCGAGGAAGGCCGCCCCGCCAATGCGGCATTCAAACATGCGCTGGAGGCGCTTGCACAGCACCAGGCCAGCAAGCCAGGGTTCTGGGCGAACCTATGCAGTCTGTGGGGTGCGTCACGCACCTGGAACACAGCATTGAAACTGCTGCAAGACCGGCATGGCCTCGCCAAGGCCGAGTTCGACCGCATCGCACGGCTCGCCAAGCAGTTCGAGGATTCCAGACAGCAACTGGATCGGCAGATCGCCAACGCGCAGCAGGCGTTGAGAAAAATGCGGGCGGAAGATCAATCCCTGACGCAACAGGCCAGCGATTTGGCCAGCGCTTGCCGGGCTGACCACCTGCTGGAATGGCTGCGCGGCGGCGTCATCGGTCGTGGCGACGCCATCGAACTGGCCGAACCCTGGCACATCGAGGGCTGGCGACAGGCCCGAGCGCGCGTCTTCATCCATGCATTGAAGCTGCATCGGACGTTCTTCGAGCTGGAGGCGGCACGAATGCGCTCCAACCTGTTCCTGATCAACGCGATGTTGACCGGCGCGCACCTGCAGGGACTCTCGCGCGAGGCGATTCGCTCGGCTTGGGCCTCGTTGTTCATGGTCGTGCCGGTACTCAGCAGCACCTTTGCCTCGTTCGCACGCTCTTTCCGCTCATTGGGGCCGGGGGAGATCGGCTGGCTGCTGGTGGATGAAGCCGGACAGGCGCCCCCGCAAGCGGCGGTGGGTGCGCTGTGGCGCTCCCGGCGCGCGCTGCTGGTGGGTGACCCCCTGCAACTCAAGCCGATCGTCACCGTGTCCGACGCGGTGCTGGAACACATGCGTACGCGCTACCGCGTCGATGCGCATTGGCTCCCCAACAGACAATCCGCGCAGACCTTGGCGGACCAGGCCACGACATGGGGCCGTTTGGCGGGACCGGCCGACAGCAAGACGTGGGTGGGGTTGCCCTTGGTCGTGCATCGGCGCTGCGACAAGCCGATGCACGGGCTGGCCAACCGCATCGCCTACGACGGCGCCATGGTGTACGGCACCATCGCACCGCGCGCCGACAAGGAGACGCGCGCCCGCCTGCCGACGGGATGGATTCACGCCAGCGGAGCATCCGACGGAAACTGGGTGCCGGCCGAAGGAGAGGCCTTGCGGGCACTGCTCGCCCTGCTGCGCGTGGACGGCGTGGATGCGGCCGACATCTCGGTCATCACGCCCTTCAAGGCTGTCCAGGAAAGCCTCAAACACCTGCTCGGCGACACGATGGTTTCCGGAACCATCCACACCATGCAGGGCAAGGAGGCTCCCGTCGTCATCATGGTGTTGGGCGGCAATACCGAAGGTTCCGGCGCACGGGATTGGGCGGTCTCGGAACCTAACCTGTTGAACGTGGCGGCCACACGGGCCAAGCGGCGCTTCTACGTGATCGGCGACCGAAACGACTGGCAGAACCGGTCGCTGTTTTGCGATGTCATGGACCTCTTGCCGCTCCAGCGCCTTCCTGCGCGCGAGGCGGCATTGACGGCCCAACCTCAATAGATGTGCAGGACTGGAACATGAACCCTTTCTTTCGCTTCGTCCCGATCACCGTGCTGTGTCTGCTGCTCGCAGCGTGCTACGAAACATTTCCGCCGGTCTCATCGGCCGTCGTGACCCATCGGCAGGGCGGACAGCCACAACGCGCCGCTCAGCCACTCTCGCCGGAACAAATCGCTTCGGTGTCCGCATGGCTGCAGGATCACCGCTGGGGCTGGTATCCCGTCACAGCAACCTACAGTCCTGGAATTCTGATTTTGGCAACGCATGCCGACGGCACGTCGTCCCGCATGAACCTGATGCAGAACGTGCTGATCGTGGAACAGCATCAGCGCAGTCTCTCCAAGGAAGAGAGTCGCGAGTTGCATTCGATGATCGGTACGAAAAATGATCGATAGAGCCCTTCAGACAGGCTCCGATGAACCCGATGGCGCGCGGATGCTTCGATTGCCGCTTGTCGCGAGCCTGCGGTATCCGACCACATCGGGCAGCAGGCACGATGCTGCTGTTGGCCTTCCATACCGGGCGCGGCCACTGCCGCGCCCGGATTTTTTGGTATCCACCGGCCCCAGGGCGGGACGACCTGGGGCCGGTGCTGGCTTGCCTATTCCTTCGTCTCGATAAGCCACCACACGGCACGCGGCAAGGTGCGGCCCGTGATGGGGTGAATGTCCGTGAGGTCAGCGCGGGCCGTCCAACCGCGAGGCGGACGGTAGCCGCGCACGTCGCCGTCGCCGTGCCAGCGGCGGACGCGCACCGCGCCGGGTGCGTAGGTCGCCACCATGCTCGGGCGGCTGATCGTGGTGTGAGTCATTGGTGGTTCTCCTTCCAAGCGAAGCGCCCCGGCAAAAGCCGGGGCGCTTGCCTTCGATGTGGGTCAAGCGGCCAGCGCGTCGGCGGACTCATCCGCCACGGCTTCAGTAGCCTCCGGGGTGTCTTGCTCCGGCCCTGCTTCCGCTCCAACCTCCCGCAGGCCTTCGGCCCGGAAGATTGCGGGCATCCAGCCCGTGCCATTGACCAGCCGCTCGGCTTCGCTGGCAATGTCGCCCTTCTTCAACTTCGCCAGTCGGTTGACCTGCTCCGGCGCGTACTCGCCCACGGCTTGGAGAATTGCGGCCTTCGGCACATACCGGAAATACCCGTCGGCAGTCGGCTGCCACCATGCTGCCATGTCGAGCCCCACGGCCTGCGCCAGTTCCGCGCCGGGCTGGTGCGGCGTGGCGCGGAGTGTCACCACGCCCACCGTGGAAGCCACGCACACGGCTAACAGCTTGACCAGCTCGCCTTGCTCCATCGCCAGCAGCGCGGCGAACAGTTTGGCGCTGTCCTCGGGCAGCTTGCCCGCCCATGCCTGTTGCAGTTCGCGCAGCGCCACGGCGGCAGATGATTCCGGCCAGTCCGGGGCCATGCTTTCCAGCCGGTCTTGCACCGTGAGGCGCACGCCCAGCGGCAGAGAATCACGGTAGAGGCCGTAGCGGTTTTCCTGCAAGACGGTCTGCACCATGCCATGCACCAACGCAGCCAGCGCCGCTTGCGGATGCCGGGCAACTTCGATTTGCAGCGCGGCCGTGCGGTGCGCGCTCAAGCGCTGCGCCAACCGGTCGGACATGGCGGGGGCTTGAGTTTCTTCTACCGCGTCGCCTTCGTCATCGTTCACGGCCTCACCCTCCGCGACACCCTGCCGCAGACGTTCCAGCGTGCGCAGCGCCTTCGCTTCGGCCTCGCGCATCAGGCCGCGATGAATCACGGCCTCGCCGTTGCGGTCGATGGTGACGATGGCACCGGCTGCGGCCTTCACGTTCGGGCTGTAGTCCTGCAAGCCGTCTTCCAGCGCCTGCAATTGTTCGCCCAGGGCTTCGCCTTCCTCTTGCAGCGCGTCGGCCTTGTCTTCGTCCTCGGCTTCCAGCGCGGCATCGAGGGCTTCACCCACCTCCTGCATCTTGGTTTTCAGCTTCTCGATGCGTTGCGCTTCCCGCTTGGTCGGTTCGCGGCGGTCCCTCGGGGCACGCTGGAATGCGTGAAGATCGGCATGGGTCAGGCCGGGCGTGGCATCCACCCATGCCCACCCCTCGGCGCGAACAGTGGCGGCGATACCTGCCAGCTTGTCTTGCGCCAGCCGTTCCAACAGCGCGGCATCGGTCAGATACACGCCCGCATCGCCTTCCGCGAACAGGTCACGGCGCACGCCGCCGCCTGCGTGCTCGTAGGTATCCAGCCCGACAAAGCGCACCAGCGGATGGCGGTAGGCGTCGATTTCGCGCTCGGTAAGACGTTCGCGCAGGTTGGACGGTTGGCGCTGCCACGTCGGCGCATCGTAGAACGCGCCTTCTTGCGCGGCGTGGTCGTCGGTGATGGCAAGCGCCATCAACTGATCGAGCGTGACGGCATCGGTGCGGTAGTCGGCCATCAGGCGCGGCGAGACGTTCGCCAGCTTCAAGCGGCGCTGCACCACCAGCGGCGTCACGCTGAAATCCGCCGCAATGTCCTCAATGGGCCGACCTTCGGCCACCAGTGCGGCGAACGCCTCGAACTGGTCTGCCGGGTGCATGGCTTCGCGCTGCACGTTCTCGGTGAGGCTGGCGGTACGGGCCGTGCCATCGGCCACCAGCAGGCAAGGCACCTCCCATTCCTTCGGGATGCGGTGCTTCTTCGCCAGCAGTTTCAACGCGGCCAGCCTGCGGCCACCGGCCACGACTTCGTAATGCTCGCCATCGGCGGCGGCAATCACGATGAGGTTTTGCAGCAAGCCCACGCGCTGGATGCTCGCGGCCAGTTCGGGGATGGACATGCGCGGGGTCTTGCGCACGTTGCGGCCCGTGGGGCGCAGCACCAGCCGCCACAGGGAAACCAGAATCAGGTTCTTGCTCGGGTCGGCGGCTTCCAGTGGGATAGCGGCGGCGGTGTTGATGGCGCGGGCTTCGGTTTGGGTAATGGCGTTCATGGTGTATCTCCAATCAATTGAAACAAGGAATGGAGGGGAAACCGCCCCTCCGGCGGGAGGGACGATTCAGGCTTTGAGCGCGCGCATGCCATCGGCCAGCAGCCACAGGGCGCGGTTCAGACGGATGTTTTGGTCAATGCCCTGCACCGGGCGCGTGCTCTGCCTGCGACCATTCGCGGCGCGGCCGTGCAATCCGCCCTTGGTCAAGTTCTCCTGCGTGCGGTTAAACACGCTCCACAGGTCGGGGCGGCGGTCGTCGAACCGGCGCGGCATCAGGATTTGCGATTCGGTGATGGGCGCGGGCTTGTCCGGGTCGTCGTACTTGAGGGACAGCGCGGCGCGGGCGAACACTTCGGATTCGCCATCGTCTAGCGTGATGCCGCGCATCAGGTCGCGCGATTCCTTCACCTGCTCGAAGCCGCCCAATACTTGATAAGCGCCTTCGATGACGAGCCCGGCCACGTCGCCTTTGTGGGGTACGCGTACATCCGCCACGGTGTCGCCGCAGACAAGGCCATTGCTGCAAACGAAGCGAAACATCCCGGCCAGCATCTGATAGCTGCTCGTCCCGTCATGGGAATTGAGCAGCACGATTTCATTGGCTTCCGCGCCGTTGATCTGGCTGGCGTGGCGCAGGCGGAGCATGTGTTTCGTGTGCTCGCGCTTGCCTTCATCGCGCACGCGGGTCTGCGTCACCATGAAGGGCTGAAATCCCTCCTTGCGAAGCTCGGTCAGCACGGCGGCGGTCGGGATGTAGCTGTACCGCTCGGAACGGCTCTCATGCGGGGCGTCCGCGAAGATGGACGGGGCCACGCGGCGGATTTGCTCATCGGACAGAGGGGAATCGCTGCGCAGCGACGGGGAACGGGAAGCGAAACGGGATGCGAGTTGCATGGTCTTTCTCCTGACAAAAAGGGTTTGCTGTTCACACCGCACACCGGATTCCAAGATTCGGAGCCCAGCCTTTCGGCTGTTCGGTGCGGTCGGCACGAAGAACCCGGTTGGCCTCGTTGCCACCGTCTTTCCTGAGTTCATCGCCCGCGACGGTCAGGAGCGCGCGGACGGAAGCCGTCAAGGAGACAAGCGCAGGGTTGGTGCGGCCCGCAGGCGCAGCCGAGGACTCGGCCATGCGCGCCTTGACGGCACACGGCTGCGGGCTACAGTCGCGAGCAAGGTGATGGAGTCAGGAAAGATGGCTGGACAGGCAACGGCCATCCCTGTGTGCCGACCGCACGGCAAGCGAAGCGCGCAGGCCCGGATCTGGAAGCCGGGCCGGAGGCTTCAGCCGAGCGGAGCGAGGGAACGATGGAAGCCCGAATGAGGCGAGACGCCGCAGGCGGCTCGATGCGCAGCACGACAGCGCGACCGGCCATGTCTTCTTGGCAGGGGACGCCCTGACTTCGATGCCCGATGAACACCACGCCTAGGACTGCCCTCATGCACAAAGCATCGAGGAGCTGCCTGTGCTGCTGAAACTGCGATTGGTTTCTGGCCGATCCGGCGCAGCCGGTTCGGCGGTCTTTGAGGGGCGCCAAGCCTGCGCGGCGGGGATAGCCCTCAGGGCTTTCCCCTGGAGGCAAGCGAAACGCGCAGCGCCCCCGTCGGGGGCGCGAAGGCTTCAGGCCGAGTCGTCAGGGCGCAGGCTGGAATCCGAAACCGGCATCCACGGCGAGGACGAGTTCAGCAGATAGCGCGCGCCGCGCGCGTACAGCCCCGAAGGCTCGGCAGGTCGGTAGAACCCGGTAACGCGGCGCCGGAACTGCAAGCCGGCATCGTTCGTGTAGATCACCGCGTCGCCGATCCCGAAGCGCAAGGGCTGGCCGTTCTCCGGTGCGAACGGCTTCAGCGCATCGTGCTGCGCCGTGATTTCGATGATGTAGTCGTGATGGCTGCTCATGGCATTGATTTCCTGTGATGATTGAGAAAGCGCAAGGAGCGCCTTGCGGCGCTCCAAGGACCGGGTCAAACGACGACCCGCCCAGCCAGACGCGCATCGCGCGCGTAGGCGCTCAAGCGCTTCTCGGCGCGGAACGACAGGTCACGCTCAATCGGCAGGCCCAGTCCACCGCGCACAGTCGCCAACTCGCCCAGGCTGACCCAGCCGATTTCCGGCATTCCCAGGCCCAGGTCGCAAAGACCAAAGGCGTGATCGTGGTCGTCGGGATCAATCTCGGTCAGCAGCCAGGTCACGCCGGCGTCCGGCGTGAAGAGCTTGACCACGGGCGCCGGATCGAAGTCCGGGTTTTGCAAGGATTCGCGGCCGTTGGCCAGCAGCATCACGCGCTGCTCGTCGGTGATGAGTGCGTTGTTCATGGTGAACTCCTGAAGATTTCCGGGCGGAATTGCCCGTCACCTCCGGGTCACGGCGCAGCGCAAGCGGTCAGGGGTCGAAGACGGCCGGAGGCCGCCAGCGTGCTTGCACGCGCAGCCCTTGACGGCGAGAACGCCGTGATACCGTGAAGGGAACAGCAAGACCGCCCCACCCCACCACCCAGGCAGACCTGCCTTCGGCAAGTGCGCAGCACGCGCAGGCCCGCGAGGGCCGGAGTTGCGCCGCCGGGCGCAGCAAAAAAGGGGGCCGAAGCCCCCGGGATCAAAGCAGGCCACATTCGGCAAATGACGTGGTGACCGCACCGCCGACGACGATGTGATCCAGCGTGCGCACGTCCACAAGCGCCAGGGCCTCCTTGAGGCGCTGGGTCAGGACCCTGTCGGCCTGGCTTGGCTCGGGACTCCCGCTCGGATGGTTGTGCGAGAAGACCACCGCTGCCGCGTTGAGCCGCAGGGCCTCTTTCACCACCTCGCGCGGATACACCGATGCCTGGTCGATGGTGCCGCGGAACAGTTCCACGTACTCGATCAGCCGATGCTGGCTGTCGAGGAACAGCGCCGCGAAGACCTCGTGTTCGAAGCTGGCCAGCTTGGTGCGAAGGTAGTCCTTGACCAGCGCCGGCGAAGTGAACAGCGTTCCGCGTGGGTTCTTCAGATCGATGACCTGGCGTGCCGCCGCCAGAATCTGGTCCGCCGACGCCAGCAGATAGCGCCCCTGCGCGTCACGCACCAGCAGCGAAGAATCGAGAGACAGAGAAAGTTGCGACATGATCGTGCTCCGGTTGCTCAGGCGGAATTGCCCGGAACCGGCCCCAGCACGGCGCAGCGCAAGCCGTCACAGGGTCGAGACGGCCACGGCCGCAAGCGCCAACGGGGCGCAGCCCTTGACGGCGAGAACGCCGTGATACGGTGAAGGGAACAGCAAGACCGCCCTCCCCGCCCTTGACCGGGCAAGCGGTGCGCGCAGGCCTGACCAGGCCGGAGGCGTCAGCGATGGACGCCCGTAGGGGCGAGACGCTAAGGGCGGCTCGATGCGAAGTACGACAGCGCGTCCCATTCGGGGACGCCATAAAATCGGGTATCTTTAGAGCCAACAGATTCCCAAATTGGGTCTCGCCCGGTCTGATAGTAGTCAGAACACCGCAATTGCGAGGAAAGGCATGCCAGCGCTATATCAACTTGCCCTGCTAGGCACCCCAACGGCAGCTCAAATTTCCGAACTTGAAGAAGTCGTCGGAAAGGCTGTCGGCATGTTCAATTTGCGCTTGGGGCATGAGATTGGATGGGAGGTTTGTCCCGATGAATTCAATCCAGACCAACAGCGATCCTCTGCGGCGGCATTTTTCGGAGGTCATGAGCCTCCTCTTGCGAATGTGGCACGGCTGCTGGCACGAGGCATCCCGCTGCTCCCAGTCGCCTCTGACGTCAATCGAGTCAGTGCAGAAATCCCCGCCTTGCTGCAACCGCTCAACTGCTTGGCATACACCGCTGGCGGGGCGCAACGTGTCGCAACTGCTTTGCTGGAGTGTGCAGGGCTCCTTCCTAGACAGCGCCGGGTGTTCGTAAGCTATCGGCGGGGCGAGGCTAGGGAAGCTGCCTTGCAGTTGTTCGATGCGCTGTCTGCTCGGCTATTCGATGTGTTTCTCGATACACATGGCATTCCACCTGCGGAAGATTTTCAGACCATGCTATGGCATCGGCTTTGTGACTCGGATGTCCTGCTGATGCTCGACACGCCAGGATATTTTGAAAGCCGTTGGACGAGTGCTGAATTCGGCCGCGCTCTGGCCAAAGGTATCAGCGTCTTGCGGGTGGGGTGGCCGGATACAACGCCTTCTGCGCGCACGGCGACGGCCAGTCGGGCGGAACTGCTACCCGAAGAAGTCGATCCGGCGACCGGACGCATCGCAGACGGCGCGGTGGATCGCATCTGTCTTCAGTTGGAGGAAGTTCGCAGCCAGAGCCATGCGGTTCGCTCTGTTAATCTCGTGAGCAACCTGCGCAACGCTATTCAAACAATCGGTGGCCAAGTTGGCGGAGTGGGCGCCAACAGAGCTGTTTATGTCCAACTGCCGGATGGGCGGAATGTAGTTGTTTATCCAACGGTCGGAGTTCCCACGTCAACTACGTTGCACGATGCGTCTACGAACTCACCGGAACAATCCGTTGCCGTTGTCTACGATCACGTAGGCCTGCATCCCAGGTGGCTGGGCCATCTGGATTGGCTGGGCCAGCACATTCACTCCGCTAGGTGGGTTAAAGCCAGCGAGGCGGGTTGGCAATTCGCGGACTGGGCGGCGTAGCCATGAGCGCAATATTCCTCTCGGCCAGCGTGCCACTTGTTGGACGTGGCACTTACCACGAAACTGCCAATCCATTTCTCATCCAATGTGCGGTGAGAGAACTGGTCATAGCAGTCATTCGCCAGCACAAGATCGTATGGGGTGGGCATCCTGCGATTACCCCGATGATTTGGAGCATATGTGAAGACTTGGGCGTCGACTACTCGCAGTCTGTCGTCTTGTATCAGAGCACGTTCTTTGCAGATGTGTTCCCTGAAGAGAACAAGCATTTCCAGAATGTAGTTTTCACTGATGCTGTCCCCAATGACAGGGCGGCGAGCTTGCTTGTCATGCGTGAAAAGATGCTCTCGCGTGCGGACCTGAGCGCTGCTGTGTTTATTGGTGGAATGGATGGGGTAGAAGCCGAGCATGAGCTTTTCAGGCGATTCCATCCTGCAGCCAAGGTGCTCCCGGTGTCCTCGCCGGGCGGAGCGGCGCTGAATCTCGCCAGGGACCATGGCTATTTCACCGGTGACGCGCTTGTTGATGTGGACTTTGCTCAGCTCTTCCATGCGCATCTGGCGATGCCCTTGGCTGGCAAGTCGAGTTAGTTCGCATCCCGATCCTGGACTCTAAAAATCAACCGAGGATTGTTCATGCCACGAAAAGTTTTCTATAGCTTTCACTATCAACGAGACAGTTGGCGCGCCTCCAAGGTACGCAATATCGGCGTTGTAGAGGGCAACCCATCAGCGACCGATAACAAATGGGAAGAAGTGAAGCGAGGCGGAGAAGCCGCGATCAAGCGCTGGATTGACGATCAATTGCAAGGGCGGACTTGCACAATTGTTTTGATTGGCGCGGAAACGGCAAATCGCCTCTGGATTCGATATGAGATTGAGCAATCATGGAACAGCGGAAAGGGGCTCTTGGGGATACGTATCCACAAGCTACTAGACCACAACCAGCAACCATCGGCGGCAGGTGCAAATCCGTTCGACTCATTTACCTTGAACGACGGCAGAAAGCTATCCACCGTCGTCCGCGTCTACGATCCACCGGGGGCCACCAGTAGCGCGGTCTACGCTTCTATCAGCGACAACTTGTCGAACTGGATCGAAGCGGCGATCGCCGCGCGCTAGAAGTCAGAGCACTTCGTCAAACAACGATCCGGTACTCATGGGGTACCCATAGAGTTCCGAGATTTGCGATTGGAACTGTGTCTGTCCTCCGTAGCTAGGGTGCCTCACGCAAATCACCGGTACAGCATCCGTGATACGATGGGCCGCAGCGGCAGCGTCATTGCCGATGGCGACGATGCGAGAAGGCTTCAGCAAGACAATGAGCTGCTGGAGCAGTTCCTCGCCGGCTCGCCTTTCGTGCGCGTTGTGCTGGCGGTTAGTAAACGGATCTCCGGATTCATGCGGATGAAGGGGAAAGACGTTCCAGAGGAAGATGCGAGCATCAATGTATTCCAGCATGCCCCATATGACCGCCGCAGTTCGCTCGGCTACAGCGCTTCCTATCGTGGGCCTCTCTGCGACCAGATCGAGATTCCAGCGCTTGGCGTGCTGGCCCATGTGAACGTCATCAGTCAGGGCTAAACCAGTACGGCGCCCTCCGCGATATCCGAGATCCCTTCCGATCCAGATTGCATCTACAGGCTCCTCGGTTGCACGACGCAACATGGCGGAGAGTACTGCAGCGCGGCGCCGTGGCGCATCGCGCCGATCATGGACTTCACATCGATCCGAATACGGATTGAAGCAGTCTTCGAATTGCAACGAAGCAACTGCCTCAACGAATGGATGGATCTTCATTTTTCAGACTCAAGTGACATGTATTTGATGGTGCGTTGTTCTCGGTTTCCAATGATCCAGCCGCCTTGATTTGCCTTAAGCTGTCGGAAGACAGCATACCCTTCCAAGATGGCTTTTTCCCAGAGCTTCAGTGGGCATTTCTCTACTTCGTAACCACTCACGAACTCGCCGATGGTTTTGAGAATTCCGAGTGAGACTTTCTCCTGATTTTCGAAGAAATTCAGTTCTTTGGCTCTTGAAAAAATCCAGGTGGCAATCCCTTCCTCAACGACGATGGCTCGGCCACTGTCCTGCTCTTCATCGAATTTCGGATTGCTCTTTCGCTTGTGCCTGATCAATGCCCGCATCACGGGCGACCAGTGAAGGATCGCCGCGTTAGCAAAATGGAAGACGTCATGGAACCGGTAGCCATCGCGGTCGGCAATGTTGTCGGTCAAAGGGTCTCCAATGAACACGCCATTCCATTGGAGATAGCTTTTGCCACTGCCTCGTTGGTTGACGCGGATTCTGAATTCCCTAGGTAGCTGTTCCTCGATTCCAAATTTACTATCGAAATCGAGGTCAACCAGATCATCTGCTTGTGGCTCCAAGAACGCGCCGCGTGCTTTCCGAAGGTTGGAGCGAGCCACTTCCGAAAATGCTAGCTCGGCCGCATGGATTGCATCCAAGTAAGCCCGTGCAAACGCGACCAATTCAGTACGCGCAGGGGTACTTCCCAATAGCGCTGCGGCTGACTGCCCCAAACGTACCAGGGTGGTGTCTAGCGATGCAGTCGCAGCGATAGGCACTGCGATATAGGCCATTGCACCTTCGGCGATATCACTTGCAGCACCAACATTCTTGAAATTTCCGTGATTGGCCGCTTCCCCGAAGATCTCATCGAGAGGAACATTCAGGCGCCTGCAGATTGCAGCCAAGTACCAAAGGGTGTCGCCAAATTCTTCTTCCGCAGCTTTCTTGAAGCCAGGGTATGCTGATTTATCTCGAACATGCTTTTTAACAGTGGCCATTATTCCGCCAACTTCTCCATACAGTCCTTGGAGGACCGGATTGAAGTCGCTCGGATTGAGCACGTCCGTGGCTGCAATTTCCGCAGCGTAATCCGAAAGCAAGAGGGAGCCTTCCTTTTTCATCAGTCACCTGCGAAGAGTCAGCCATTCAAAGGGGGCGCCTTGGTAGCCGCTCACGGCCAAGCTGCGTATCCAATGCTCAAGATTCGCGACCAATTGTGCATCGTCAAAGGTGGTGAGACCTATTCCGGTTTTGCATAGAGGGCGGCCCTGCAGATCATGCAATTCATTGGGAAACTCAGGCCCCTCACCCCCAAAATATACGAAATCGTTGCTGATCAGAACCCTGTTGACGCCCGTATCACGAGCAACGTGATCAGGGTTCAGCGAGCCATCAGGGCGGGAGTGAAATGAGTCTCGCTGTTGCCAGGCAACCCCAGCCGCAGCTTTGAAATAAATATTGTCCCCGCAACTTTGCTTCCGACTGCCATTGCGATATGGCTTCTTGGATTCAAACCGCGGGTCTCGGCCGTACTCGTCAAATGTCATTGTCTCGGTGACCCGCATCGCATAGACCAGATGCCCACCGCGTCGGACACTTCGATCATTGCTTCCGCTGCCGACCACCCAATCACCGATGTTAGCGCTTCTTCGGATACTGGGCTTGCAAGTCGCGAGCGTGCAGTAGCTGTAGAAGGGGTTGGGCGCAAAACCACTGTCGTACCGCACGACATAGGAGTGAATGCGTGTCATCAGCAGGGATGCCGCTTGAGTGGAACCGGGTCGCAGGCACCGCCGTCAGGTTTTTCCCACGAGTCTTTCCCGTTGATCGCGTCGATGATTGAATCACCGTTCCACCCAACCAAGGCGTCCGCATGTTCTTTTAGCGCATCCGGCAGGTCGCATTCTTTTTCGCCATGCTCCCAAACACCAACAATGCGCTTGCCCTGTTTGGCCGCATATTCGATTTCCCAGTTCACCCAATCGCTGTTCTTGGTTTGTGGGGAGACGTAGCAAATGAACACCCCAGCCCAATTGATGGCAGGCGCAAGGATCTGCGTCTTGATGTAGTGCTCATCAGTGGCATTGTTGAACTTTCCTGTGTGGATGGAGGAATCCCGGACTTCCACCCCTTTCGGCGCCAACAAATCCTTGAACTTCTGGAGCCCATGATCGTCCTTATGGACATGGCTGATGAATACATTCCTTTTGTCTGCCACCTGTCACCTCCATGGTTTCGCATGTTTTGATAGATCGTAACCGGGTTTACCGCCGGCGTGGTAGGGGCTCCTGGCCAGCTTGCCGGCTCCTGCGCACCGTCGAGGCCGACGTGTGCAAATGAAGAGCGAACACCTGCAGGCTGAACTTCAAGGCTACGCGAAGACGTTTGACGTCGGCAGCGCTGATCCCCCGCGCCGGCGGCGGCTTCAGATCGATTCACCGAGCCTGCTTGAAGTCGAACCGCTGCCAGACGGGCCGAGTGTCAGAATCCGCCGCATTGGGCGAGGCGAGGCGAGGCGAAGCGCGCTGGGTGGGACACGATGCGTAACCGAGTGCGCACGAAGCCGTAGACGTCCTATGCCCTCCTACGCCACAACAGGTTGTGCCGATAGGTACTGAAATTCACCATATCTCCATGCAGCGTATTCATGGAGTTCGAGGTGAAAAACCTATCGCACCTATCCAAAGTTCTCGACACCGCCCATGGCCAGTCTCTCCCCCCGCCTGGGACGGAAGCCTACGAGGCGCTGCCTCAGTTTCTGAAGCCTAGCCCCCTTCCCTTTCGGCGCACCATCCGTCGCCACGAACTGCGTCAGATCGTCCCCTTGGCCGAAACGACGATCTACGAAATGGAGCGCCGCGGCGAGTTTCCTCGGCGCTTCAACCTGACTCCACGCTGCGTGGTATGGGACTTGGCCGAGGTAGAAGCCTGGATCGAAGAACGCAAGCAAGCCCCTCGCGCCAACACCGCCAAACCCGATGTCCACCTACGAAAAACCCGCCCTGTTCGGGCAGGTTCGAACCAGGATTGAAGCCAGCGACGCGTCATCCAACCAAGGCTTGCAACTCCTGGGACGCCGAGCGTGGCAGGCGCTGGCCTTCCTTGACCACGTTGACCTGCAGAGCCACCTGCGCCACATCCAGAACGTCCCTGGCCAGCGAATAGCTGCCCTTGGCCTGTAGCCAAGTCAGCACATCCGCCAGGTGCCAGATCGACGCGCTGCCCTCATGCACTGGCGCAGGAAAGCTGCTCGGATGGGCCAGCATCAGCTTGCGCATGTTCTGCCGTGACACGCCAACCATCTCCGCCACGTCGGTCAAGCCGACCAGATCTGGAGCAACTTCGATCAGTCTGGCCGACGGTACGGCGCTCCGCACATCGGCCAGCGCACTGCGCACAGCCGCGTCAGCACTGTCCGCCTCACGGGTGAATTCCAACGCGAGCCGCCCCGGCTGGCCGATGCCGACCAGGGCATCGTCGCAGCCGGCCGCACCCAAGCGCTCGACCAGCGCATCTGGATCACGGTCATCGTCGGCGAGTTGGTATTTCAAGGTAAATGTGTATTCCATCGTGCTACTCCTCGGCATCGTCGTCAGCCTCATGCCGCTTACGGTGCGTTGTGCAGTTGTCCACGACGCGTCGCAAGGCGCGCGCGTGGTTGCCAGGGTTCTTCGGCGTGCTCCACACGCTGGTTATGCAAAACTCGCCGCAGCGACACTCCGCGTCGTTGTACGGACAATAAATCCGCCCCCAGGCATGGCTGCCGCCGACTTCCACGCGCCAGCCCTGCCTTTCGGCGTGCCTGATTGCTTCCTCGACCTCTTTCTTTGGATGTAAGGGACGGGCCATTAATGGTCTCCAGTATGGTGATGATTGGCGAGGTTGTCAAGTGACAACCTCGCCGCCATTTCAAGCCACCGCGCTCAACACGGGCACGACTACATTCTCTGGCATCAACTTCGGCACGTAGGTCTGCCCGTCAATCCAGGCATCGACCATGTTGGCCCACTCCTGCAGCAAGTGGCGCCGCTGCTCGGCGTATTCGGCCTTGTTGTAGATCGAGCGCGAGGAACGGCCGTCCTCGTGCGCCAGGCACTTCTCGATCCAGTCGCGGTTGAAGCCGATTTCGTTCAGCAGCGTCGAACCGGTGCGGCGCAAGTCGTGGACGGTGAACGGCTCCAGCGGCAGGCCGGCGGCCTTCGCCCGCTCCGCCACGATTTGCGTGACCCGGTTCAAGGTCGCGTTCGACATGCAGCGGTCGGCATCGTAGCGCGACGGCAACACGAACTTGGAGCCGGCCGCGCAGGTGTGCAGCGCCACGAAGATGTCGAGCGACTGGCGCGACAAATAAACCACGTGCGGGTTGCGCCCCTTCATGCGCTGCTTCGGGATCGTCCAGGTCGCGTTCTCAAAGTCGACCTCATCCCAGGTGGCCTGAATCAACTCGCTCTTGCGCACCAGCGTCAGCAGAATCATGCGTAGCGCTAGCCGGATGGTCGGATAGGTCGCCACCGATTCCATCTGCCGCGCCATGAGCCGGATCTCCAACGGCGACAAGGCGCGGTCCTTCGGTACAAAGGTCGCAATCGAGGCTGCGCCGACGCTTTCGGCAGGGTTGTCCACTTTTTCGCCATGCAGGATGGCGAAGGCATAGACCTGCTTCACGATGTCGCGGATGTGTACCGCAGTGGCCGGGGCACCGCGCGCCTTCACCTTGTTGCACAGGGCGCGCAGGTCATCAGCGGTGATTTCGTTGAGCTGCCGGTTCTGGAAGGCCGGAAGGATGTCCCGATCGACGATGCTCTTGCGCATCGCCTTGGTACTGTCGGCCATCCGAGCATCCGCCAGCCATTTACTGGCTACGTCGCCAAAGGTCTTGGCAGCGCTCAGGCGGCGCTTCTCGCGCTGCTTCTCATGCGCGGGGGACTTGCCTTGGGCGACGGCCTTCTTGGCGTCGATCAGCTTTTCACGGGCCATCGCGAGCGAAATACCGGACGGCCCATACCGTCCAATGGTCAGCGTCTCGCGCCGGCCATTGAGACGGTAATCGTAGCGGAAGGTGACGGTACCGGTGGTCGATACCGTGACGTACATGCCGTCGCGGTCGGAAGCCTTGTAGGGCTTGGATTTCGGCTTGAGATTGCGTAGTGCGGTGTCGGTAAGCATCGAGGTTTTTCCTCCTGTTCGTGACGGCTTTTACCGTCAGGGGTCAGGAGACCTGCTGATGCCAGGAAAGCCGCATGAAACAAGCTTTCCTTATGAGTGTTTTACCGTCAAAGACCGGTTTGGTCCGAATAGTAAACGGCAGGGTCTTAATCCGGCTCCAGGGATCTACCGTCACCTTTACCGCCAGCTTGCTCCGCTTGCTGGCGATAGCTACCGATAGATGTCGCGACGTATTTCAATATAAATCAACACGTTATGACGGTTTTTCGATAGCCGGCGATAGCCCCCGAAGGACCCGATTTCACTCCCATTCGATGGTGCCGGGCGGCTTGCCGGTGATGTCGTAGGCGACCCGGTTGATGCCGCGGATCTCGTTGATGATGCGGTTGCTGACCTTGGCCAGGAGCGAATACGGCAGCTCGGCCCAGTGCGCGGTCATGAAGTCCTGGGTCTGCACGGCGCGCAGGGCAACCACGTAGTCATAGGTGCGGCCATCGCCCATGACCCCCACCGCCTTCACCGGCAGGAAGACGGTGAATGCCTGGGAAGTCTTTTCATACCAACCACTTGCACGCAACTCTTCGATGAAGATGTGATCCGCGCGGCGGAGCAGGTCGGCGTATTCCTTCTTCACCTCGCCGAGGATGCGCACGCCCAGGCCGGGGCCGGGGAAGGGGTGGCGGTAGACCATGTCGTGGGGCAGGCCGAGGGCGACGCCGAGTTCGCGCACCTCGTCCTTGAACAGCTCGCGCAGGGGTTCCAGCAGCTTCAGGTGCATGTCCTCGGGCAGGCCGCCGACGTTGTGGTGCGACTTGATCGCGTGGGCCTTCTTGGTCTTGGCGCCGGCCGACTCGATCACGTCCGGGTAGATGGTGCCCTGGGCCAGCCATTTGGCGTTCTTGAGCTTGGCCGATTCGGCCTGGAACACGGCGACGAACTCGCCGCCGATGATCTTGCGCTTCCGCTCCGGTTCGCTCACTCCGGCCAGCTTGCCCATGAACTGTTCGGTCGCGTCGACGTGGATGACCTTGACGCCGAGGTTCTCGGCGAAGGTCGCCATGACCTGTTCGGCTTCGTTCAGGCGCAGCAGGCCGGTATCGACGAACACGCAAGTCAATTGATCGCCAATCGCGCGGTGGATCAGGGCCGCCGCCACGGAGGAATCGACGCCGCCGGACAGGCCCAGGATGACTTCGTCGGAACCGACCTCGGCCTTGATCTTCGCCACCGCCTCGCCGATATAGTCCGGCATGTTCCAGTCCTGGCCGCAGCCGCAGATGTCATGCACGAAACGACCGATCATGGCCTTGCCCTGGAGGGTGTGGGTGACCTCGGGGTGGAACTGCACCGCGTAATAGTTGCGCTCGCCGTCGAACATGCCGGCGATCGGGGTGGAGGCGTTCTCGCACATCACCTGGAAGCCGGGCGGCAGGCTCTCGACCTGGTCGCCATGGCTCATCCAGACGTCCAGCCAGCACTTGCCGTCCGGGTCGGCGCGGTCCTGGATGTCGGCCAGCAGCCTGGAATGGCCGTGGGCGCGGATCTCGGCGTAGCCGTACTCGTGATGGCTGGCGTTGATCACCTTGCCGCCCAGCTGCGCGGCCATGGTCTGCATGCCGTAGCAGATGCCCAGTACCGGCACGCCCAGGTCGAACACCACCTGCGGCGCCCGTGGGGTCTCCTCCTCGGTCACCGAGGACGGCCCCCCGGAGAGGATGATCCCGGCCGGCGCGAAGTCGCGGATGAACTGCTCGGTGACATCGTAGGGATGCAGTTCGCAATAGACGTTGTGCTCGCGCACCCGGCGGGCGATCAGCTGGGTGAACTGGGAACCGAAGTCGAGGATGAGTATTTTGTTATGCATGGCGGCGGCTCAATGAAAAAAGGAGGGCGTCGCCCTCCTTTTCCGGTGTGGTTGATCAGACGTGGTAGTTCGGGGCTTCCTTGGTGATCTGCACGTCGTGGACGTGCGACTCCTTGATGCCGGCGTTGGAGATTTCCACGAACTGCGCGGTCCTGTGGAAGGTCTCGATGTCCTTGGCGCCCAGGTAGCCCATGGACGAGCGCAGGCCGCCCATCAACTGGTGCAACACGCCCAGCACCGAGCCCTTGTAGGGCACCCGTCCCTCGATGCCTTCGGGGACCAGCTTGTCGGCGTTGGCCTCGTTGTCCTGGAAGTAGCGGTCCTTGGAGCCCTTCTGCATGGCGCCCAGGGAGCCCATGCCGCGGTAGGACTTGTAGGAACGGCCCTGGAACAGTTCGATCTCGCCCGGCGCCTCTTCGGTACCGGCCAGCAGGCCACCCAGCATGATGCAGTTGCCGCCCGCGGCGATGGCCTTGGCGATGTCGCCGGAATAGCGGATGCCGCCGTCGGCGATGCACGGTATCCCCAGCTTGGCCAGGGCATCGGCGACATTGGCGACGGCCGTGATCTGCGGCACGCCGACACCGGCGACGATGCGGGTGGTGCAGATGGAACCGGGACCGATGCCGACCTTGACGCAGTCGGCGCCGTGGTCGACCAAGGCCAGCGCGGCCTCGGGCGTGGCGATGTTGCCGCCGATGACCTGGATATTGGGATAGTGCTTCTTGACCCATTTGACCCGCTCGAGCACGCCGCGGGAGTGGCCGTGGGCGGTATCGACCACGACCACGTCGACGCCGGCCTCGGCCAGGGCGGCGATGCGCTCGTCGTTGTCCGGACCGACGCCGACGGCGGCGCCGACCAGCAGGCGGCCGTGGGCGTCCTTGCAGGCCAGCGGGTGTTCGCTGGACTTGCTGATGTCCTTGACGGTGATCAGGCCCTTGAGCACGAAATCATCATCGATCACCACCAGGCGTTCCAGTCGGTGCTTGTGCAGCAGCGCAATGATCTCTTCCTTGCTGACGCCTTCCTGCACCGTGACCAGTTTCTTGCGCGGCGTCATGATGGAACGGGCCAGCTGATCCAGGTTGGTCTCGAAGCGCAGGTCGCGGTTGGTGATGATGCCGACCACCTTGCCGCCCTTGTCCACCACCGGCAGGCCGGAGATGTGGTAACGCTGGGTGATTTCCAGCACATCGCGCACGCTCATGTTGGGGGTGACCGTGATCGGATCCTTCACCACGCCGGATTCGTAACGCTTGACCTTGGCCACCTCGATGGCCTGCTGCTCGACGGTCAGGTTCTTGTGGATGATACCGATGCCGCCTTCCTGGGCCAGCGTGATTGCCATGGGCGCCTCGGTGACGGTGTCCATGGCAGCGGACAGCACCGGGATGTTCAGGGAAATCTTCTTGGTGAGGCGGGTTTTCAGGCTGACATCGCGCGGCAGGATGTCGGATTGGGCGGGGACGAGCAGGACGTCGTCGAATGTTAAAGCCTTCTGCAGAATGCGCATATCGCTGACCTTGTACGCAAAACGGCATTATACGGGTTCGCGGGCTGGTCGGCGACCACCTGAACGAGCCTATTAGTGGATGCTTATTTGCACTGCACGGATTGACGCCATCGCCGGCAAGCTATAATTTCCGAGTTAATCCGTCAGGATTCACGACTTGATTTGGCAATGAGAGAGGAAACAACAATGAAACAGCAATTCGCTACCGTCACCCTATCCGCCCTGCTCGCCTTGTTCGTGGCCGGCTGCGCCAGTGCTCCCCAGCAGGCTGCCGCTCCCGCCGAGCCGGCCAAACCGACCCTGAGCGCGGAAGCCATGGCCGCCCTGGCCCAGGCCGAAGCCGACGCCAAGGCCGCCAAGGCCGCCTACACCTACTGGGTTCCGGCTGAGAACGCCATGAAGAAGGCCGAGGAAGCCGCCAAGGCCTTTGATAGCGCCGCCGTGATCAAGCAGGCCAAGACCGTTTCCGATCTGTGCAAGATCAGCGCCCTGCAGCCGGGCTATGCCTCCACTGAACTGAAGTAATCCGGCTGGATTGATGCGAAAGGGCGGCTTCAAGCCGCCCTTTTTCTATTCGGCGAGGTCGCCGCCGCCCTTCTTCATCGCCTTGCCTTCCGCCGCGCGCTGCTTGCGGACTTCCTTCGGATCGGCGATCAATGGCCGGTATATCTCCACCCGGTCCTTGTCGCGCAGCACGACATCCAGTTTGGCCAGCTTGTTCCAGATGCCGACCTTGTGCTTGGCGAGATCGATTTCCGGGTGTTCTGCCAGGAAACCGGAGCGCTCGATCGCTGCCTTGACGGTGCTGCCCTCCTCGATGGTCAGGCCAACCACCTTCTGCTGATCTCTCAGGGCATAGATCACTTCAACATTAATCATCGGACACCATAAACCTTCTCGGCCCGCTCGACGAAGGCGTCGACCAGGGTGCCGGCGATGTGGCCGAACACCGGTCCCAACACCTTCTGCAGCAGATGGCTGGAAAAATCGTATTGCAGCATGAATTCGACCTTGCAGGCGGTGTCGCCGAGCGGCTTGAAATGCCAGTAGCCTTCCAGGCTGCGAAACGGTCCGCTTTTCAACTTGAGTTGCATCTCTTCGGGGAAACGCTTGCTGTTGACCGTGGTGAATTGCTGCTGAACCTGCATATAGCCGATATGGATCGTCGCCTCCGTCATCGATTCGTCCCGGGAATGCAGGTCGGTGCCGGCGCACCAGGGCAGGAATTTCGGGTATTGCTCGACGCCATCGACCAGTTCGAACATTTCCGCCGGGGTATACGGCACCAGGACGGATTTAACGACTTGCGACATGGCTGAGGGGTAATGATGACGGGGCTGTTAAAATACACCAAATTACGTCGCCGGACCCAACCCTTCCCATGAGCATCATCGACAACCGCAAAGCCTTCCACGATTACTTCATCGAGGAAAAGTACGAGGCCGGGCTGGTGCTGGAAGGCTGGGAGGTCAAATCCATCCGGGCCGGCCGGGTGCAGCTGAAAGAGGCCTATGTGGTCCTGCGCAACGGCGCCGTCTGGCTGATCGGCTGCCACATCAGCCCGCTGACCACGGCCTCGACCCACATCCACCCCGACCCGACCCGTTCGCGCAAGCTGCTGCTGCATGCCATTGAGGTGAACAGGCTGATCGGCAAGGTGGAACGCGCGGGCTATACCCTGGTGCCCCTGGACATGCACTACAGCAAGGGCCGGGTAAAACTGGAAGTCGGCCTGGGCAAGGGCAAGAAGCAGTTCGACAAGCGGGCGACCGAGAAGGACCGCGACTGGCAGCGTGAAAAGCAGCGCCTGGTACGGAGTGAGGCATGAGCCGTCGCGGTGGCGCTCTTTCGGTGCAGGCTCATGCCGCGCAGCGACGTGAAGCCGCCAAAGGTGGCGGCCGGAGCCAAAAGCAGCGCCTGGTACGGAGTGAGGCATGAGCCGTCGCGGCGCATTTTGTGCCGGGAGGTTTGATGCTGTGCAATGAAGACCAGGACCGGAAACCGGTCCGCGGGCGTCCTGCGATCGCCAGCCTGGCCGATCTGGCCGACTTCGACGAGGTCATCGATGCCCGTTCGCCGGGGGAGTTCGAGGAAGACCACCTCCCCGGCGCGATCAACCTGCCGGTGCTGGACGACGCGGAACGCGCCCGGGTCGGCACCCTCTACAAGCAGGTATCGCCGTTCGAGGCCAAGCGGCTCGGCGCCGCCCTGGTCTCGCGCAACATCGCCCGGCATCTGGAAACCTGGCTGGCCGACAAGCCGAAGCGCTATCGCCCGCTGGTCTACTGCTGGCGCGGCGGTACCCGCAGCGGCGCGCTGACCCATGTTCTGCGCTCGGTGGGCTGGCAGGCGGCGCAGCTGGAAGGCGGCTACAAGACCTACCGCAAGACCGTACTCGCCGAACTGGATACCTTGCCGGAAAGATACCGGTTTGTCGTGATCTGCGGCCCTACCGGGACGGGGAAAAGCCGTTTTCTCCGGGCGCTGGCCGAGTTGGGTGGGCAGGTGCTCGACCTGGAAGACCTGGCCGCCCACATGGGTTCGGTACTCGGGGCCTATCCGACCCGTCCGCAACCGGGCCAGAAACTGTTCGACAGCCTGGTATGGGATGCACTCCGGCGTTTCCGCCCTGAGCACCCGGTCTACGTCGAATCCGAGAGCAAGAAGATCGGCAATCTGCACACCCCGGAGATGCTGCTGCGCCGGATGCGTGCCTCGGAGTGCCTCAACCTGACCGCGCCGGTGCCGGTGCGCGTGGCACTGCTCAAGGAGGAATATGCCCACTTCCTGGCCGATCCGGCCCGACTCAACGACCAACTGGACCGGCTGACCGAACTGCGCGGACGGGAGGTCGTGGTCCGCTGGAAGGTCCTGGCCGAATCCGGCCGCTGGGACGAACTGGTGGCGGAATTGCTGAAACTGCATTACGACCCGGCCTATCAACGCTCGCTCGGACGCAATTTCATCCAGAGCCGGGAAGGGCCCCATCTCACCCTCGAATCGCCTGACCATTCGTACATCCAGCATCTGGCGCAAGGCATTCTGGCTAACTGACTGCCTTGACGGGTTCAGTCCTGCTGCTAAGTTGAAACCGTGACGGGAGTGATCGTTCTGGTTCCCGCCCTCCCCCCTCAACCATTGCAGAGAGGAACGCGATGTCCATAACGTGGATCATGGTGGCCAACGCCAGTCATGCCAGGCTGTTCACGAACAAGGGGCCGAACAAGGGCCTGGAACTCGTCAAGGAACTCGAACACCCGGAAAGCCGCGAAAAGGCGGCCGAACTGGTCAGCGACCGAATTGGCAACTATGCCGGATCCGGCAGTTATGCACAGCCCACCGACCCCAAGGCACATGAAGCGGAACGTTTCGCCCAGGAAATCGCCCACGAACTGGAACAGGGTCGCGTCAACAACGCCTATGAGAAGCTGATCATGGTGACCTCGGCTCATTTCATGGGCCTGCTCAACGGCCGTATCACCACGCAGGTGAAGAACAAGATCAGCAGCAGCATCAACAAGGATTACACCCAGTTGCCCGTCAAAGAGCTCAGCGGGCATCTGGCCGCCCATGTCATGTTATAGGAGGCCGAAACTTCCCAACTTGTCATAACGCACCCCTACAGGAATCGGCACCGATTCCACCAGAACGAAGCGCTCAGCCGACCACATGATCGGCCTAATGTCGCCCCACTCGGGCGAATCGGAAACCCGGCCAACCGCCGGGTTTGCTTTTGGGCACGCCGCCTTGCGAACCAGGGTGACGTGGGGTTGGTAGGAGCGGCGATCGAAGGGGATCGCCAGATCGTCCAGTACCGATTCCAGACCCGCCACCAGCCTGAACAACGCCTCCGGCGGCCGGCTTGGCGCCAGATAGGCGACCCGGTTGTGACGCCAGCAATCGGCGCGATCGAAATCGATCCGGAAGGACGGCGCCTCGACCTTGCCCAGCTTATCGATCAGTTCGGGGATACGGTCACGGCCCAGATCGCCGATGAAGACCAGGGTCAGGTGGATGGTCTCCGGCCGGGTCAGGCGCCCGGGCATGAACTTGTGCAGACGTTGACCCGTTTCCGCCAAGCGGTCTCTGATCAGGGCCTCCGGCCACAGGGCCAGGAAGACCCGGGCCGGTTTCAGCTCCGCACGATCAGGCATACCGCCTCGGCCGCGATGCCCTCGCCGCGCCCGGTGAAGCCGAGTTTCTCCGTGGTGGTGGCCTTGACGTTCACGGCACTGGCAGCGACCAGGAGGTCGGCGGCGATGCGCGCCGCCATGGCGGCGATGTGGGGCGCCATCCTGGGCGCCTGGGCGATGATGGTGGCGTCGACGTTGCCGATCCGCCAACCCTGTTCGCGCAGCAGGCCGACCACGTGGCGCAGCAATTCACGGCTGTCGATGCCCTGGTAGCGCGGGTCGCTGTCGGGAAAATGGCGGCCGATGTCGCCCAACCCGGCGGCACCCAGCAGGGCATCGCAGAGGGCATGCAGCAGCACGTCGGCGTCGGAATGGCCGAGCAGGCCGCGTTCGTGGGGGATATCGACGCCGCCGATGATCAACCTGCGGCCTTCGGCAAAGGCATGCACGTCAAAACCGTGCCCAACCCGGATATCCATAGCTATCCCTCCCTCAAGTTCAAAACCATGTGCTGGTGCGGAATGTCCGCCTCGGAAAACACAGGCCCTTCGGCGACAAAGCCGTAGCGTTGATAAAAACCCATGGCGTGGCACTGGGCATGCAATTCCACCTGCGGCAGCCCAAGTCTCACGGCCCCGGCCAGGGCCTGGTCGAGCAAGCCGGAACCGATGCCGCGGCCGCGCCAGTCCGTCAGCACGGCCATGCGGCCGATGCGGCCTTGCAGGGTCAGGCGCACGATCCCCACCACGGCATCGCCGGTGCAGGCGACGAACCAGTCGCATTCCGGGTCGATGGCTTCCCACTCCAGCGCCTCCGGCACGCCCTGCTCCTCGATGAACACGCGCCGCCGCACCATGGCGATGGCCGGCGCGTCCTCGGGCCAGTGGCCCGGACGGATTTTCACTCCTTCCGGTAGGGGTTTGACCGTGGCGAACACGGTTAGAATAGCGTTTGTCATTTACCTAGAAGTTTGCCATGAAAGTCTACGGCATCCCCAACTGCAGCACCGTCAAGAAGGCCCGCACCTGGCTGGAAGGTCGCGGCCTGGCCTATGAGTTCCACGACTACAAGAAACAGGGCGTCCCCGCCGCCATGATGCACAAGCTGCTCAAGGCCCATGGCTGGGAGGCCCTGGTCAATCGCAAGGGTCCGACCTGGCGCAAACTTGAGGACGAAGTGAAAGCCTCGGTCAAGGATGCGGATTCGGCCCTGGCCGTGATGCAGGCGAATTCCAGCGTGATCCGGCGGCCGATCGTGGAACGCGACGGCCGCTACCTGTTCGGCTTCGATGAAGCTGCCTACCGCGACTTCTTTGCTCTGTCATGACCAGCCCCGCAATCGAATACGCCTGCGAACTGGTCAGCCGCCGATCCGTCACCCCGGATGACGCCGGTTGCCAGGACTGGCTGGCCGGCAAGCTGGCCCCGCTGGGCTTTCATATCGAACGGATGGTCACCGGCGGCGTCAGCAACCTGTGGGCCCGCCGCGGCACGGCCGCCCCGCTGGTCTGTTTCGCCGGCCATACCGACGTGGTGCCGACCGGCCCGCTGGAACGCTGGACCAACAACCCGTTCGAGCCCACCTTGCGCGACGGTCGCCTGTACGGCCGCGGCAGCGCCGACATGAAGGGCTCGGTGGCGGCATTCATGGCCGGGGTCGAGGACTTCCTCGCGGCCCACCCCGGGCACCCCGGTTCCATCGCCTGGCTGATTACCTCGGACGAGGAAGGTCCGGCCGTGGATGGCACCGTGCGGGTCGTGGAACGCCTGGCCGAACGCGGCGAACGGCTCGACTACTGCATCGTCGGCGAACCGACCTGCACCAAGCTGTTCGGCGACACCCTCAAGAACGGCCGCCGTGGCTCACTGCACGGCCGCCTCACGGTCAACGGCGTACAAGGCCACATCGCCTACCCGCACCTGTGCAAGAACCCGATCCACCTGGCGGCGCCGGCCATCGCCGAAATGGCGGCCACGGTATGGGACGAGGGCAACGAATACTTTCCCGCCACCACCTGGCAGATCTCCAACATCCACGGCGGCACCGGCGCCACCAACGTGGTGCCGGGCCATGTCGACATCGTGTTCAACTTCCGCTTCTCTACCGCCAGCACGGTCGAGGGTCTGCGGGACAGGGTCCATGCCATCCTCGACCGGCACGGCCTCGACTACGCCCTGCAATGGGAAGTCGGCGCCAAGCCCTTCCTGACGCCCAGGGGCAAGCTGGTCGACGCTCTGGCCGCGGCAATACGGGAAACCGTCGGTATCGAGACCGAACTGTCCACCACCGGCGGCACCTCGGACGGCCGTTTCATCGCCGACATCTGCCGGGAAGTGGTGGAATTCGGCCCGGTCAACAAGAGCATCCACCGCATCGACGAGAACGTCGGTGTCGACGAACTCGAGCAACTGGCGGCCATCTACCGCCTCACCCTGGAGAAACTGCTGCATGTTTGATTCGGCTGCACGAGAGCTGTCGACCGTGCGCGACTGGCTGCGCTTCGCCGTGTCGCGCTTCAACGAGGCCGGCCTGTCCTTCGGCCATGGCAGCACCGACGCCTACGACGAGGCGGCCTACCTTATCCTGCATACCCTGCACCTGCCGATCGACCGCCTGGACCCCTTCCTGGATGCCCGCGTATTGCCCGAGGAAGGTGCCAGGCTGGCCGACGTATTGCGCCAGCGGGTGGAAAAACGCCTGCCGGCCGCCTACCTGACCGGCGAGGCCTGGCTGCAGGGTTATCGTTTCCAGGTCGACGAGCGGGTCATCGTGCCGCGTTCCTTCCTGGCCCCGATGATCCTGGAGCAGTTCGACCCCTGGCTCGACCAGCCCGAGCACGTCCAGCGCGCACTCGACCTGTGCACCGGCTCCGGCTGCCTGGCCATCCTGCTCGCCGAGGCCTTCCCGGAGGCGGAGGTGGATGCCGCCGACCTGTCGGCCGATGCCCTGGAGGTGGCCCAGCGCAATGTCGGGGAATATGGCCTGGCAGACCGCATCCACCTGGTCCGGACCGACCTGTTCGACCGCCTGGACGGGCAGACCTATGACCTCATCGTGTCAAACCCGCCCTATGTCGACGCCCCGGCCATGGCGGCCCTGCCGCCCGAGTACCGGCACGAGCCGGAAATGGCCCTGGCCTCGGGCAATGATGGCCTCGACGCGGTCCGTGTGATCCTGAACGAGGCGCCCAAACACCTCAATCCGCGCGGCCTGCTGGCCGTGGAAATCGGTCATAACCGGGAAGCCCTGGAAGCCGCCTTCCCCAACCTCGAACTGATCTGGCCCGATGTGGAATGGGATGCCAACACCATCTTCCTCGTGCACCGAGAACAACTGTTGAACGGAATCAATCATGGAACAATTTGACATCTTTATCAGCTCCCTGGCCTCGTTCTGGTCCGAACTGGCCAGTTTCGTGCCGCAGCTTCTGGCTGCGCTGGTGCTGCTCTTCGTCGGCTGGATCCTGGCCAAGCTGGCCCGTACCGGGGTGATGCGCCTGCTCAAGCTGTTGAATTTCGAACGCGCCGCCGAAAAATCCGGCCTGGAGTCCTTTCTCAAGCATGCCGAGCTGGAAGTCTCGGTTGCATCCATCCTGGGCAACCTGGCCTACTGGCTGATCATCCTGGTGATGATTGTGTTCGTGGCCAATTCCCTCGGCCTGCATGTGGTGGCGGACCTGTTCAACCGGGTTGTGCTCTACATCCCCAACGTCATCGTCGCCATCCTGGTCCTGGTGTTCGGCACCATCCTGGCCCGGTTCATCAACCGCCTGGTGTTCGCCTGGCTGAGCAACGTCGAGTTCGAGGGCGCCCTGACCGTGTCCACCTTCTCGGAATACGCGATGCTGGTGTTCGTCTTCTTCATGGCCATGGAGCAACTCCAGATCGCCAACGAACTGCTCACCGCCGCATTCGTCATTGCCTTCGGCGCGATCGGGCTGGCCTTTGCCCTGGCCTTCGGGCTGGGCGGCCGGGACTGGGCCGCCCGCGTCATCGAGGAGCACACCAAGGCCGGCAAGAAGAGCTGACCGGCCAACAAGCGTTCAATCTTACCCGGCCGGCCTACCGGACTGGCTGGCCGGGCAGCGGATAGCGCCAGCCGCCCTAGTCTTCACTTTTCTTCTTATGCACCCGGCGCCGATACGGCTGGCCGGCCTTGCTCGACTTGCTGGCCTTGCCTGCCCCCTCGCCGCGGCGGCTGATGGGTTTGTTGGCCGGCTGGCTCGATTCCAGGCTGCACCACTTCAACAACTCGCGTACCTGCGCGTCGGTCAGGTCCAGGAACATGCCGCGCTTGACCTTGGGCGGCATCGCGATCGGGCCGAAGCGGACCCGGATCAGCCGGCTGACGGTGAGGCCCAGGGTTTCGAACAGGCGGCGCACCTCGCGGTTACGGCCCTCGTTGATGACCAGCTGGTACCACTGGTTGGCCCCCTCGCCGCCGAGCGAGTAGATGCTTTCGACCTGGGCGATGCCGTCATCCAGTTCGATACCCTGGGTCAGGCTGTCCATGTGCTCCTTGGTCAGTTCGCCCAGCACCCGGACGGCGTATTCCCGTTCCACTTCGTAACGCGGGTGGGACAGCCGGTTGGCCAGCTCGCCGCTGGTGGTGAACACCAGCAGGCCCTCGGTATTGAAGTCGAGGCGGCCGATCGAGATCCAGCGCTGGCCCCTCAGACGGGGCAGCTTGTCGAACACGCTGGGCCGGCCATCGGGATCGTCGCGGGAGACGATCTCGCCCTCCTCCTTGTGATATATCAGTACCTTAGGTAGGGATATCTCCCAAACAAGTTTAACCGGACGCCCCTTTACCCTGACCAGATCGTCCGGCGTGACCCGGTCCGCCACCTTGGCCGTTTCACCGTTCAGGGTGACCGCGCCGGTCTCGATCAGGGTCTCCATCTCGCGGCGTGAGCCGAGTCCGGCGGCCGCCAGCATCTTGTGCAGTTTTTCGCTCTGTGCGTCCGTTTCAGGTTCGGCCTTCAGCGGTCGGCCAGGGGGGGGATTTCGGGGCATGGGGTGGTTTTCCTAAATGCAATCGTCGCGACGGCGATCTTATACCCTGTAAACGTGCCGGCACGGGGCGGTCATGGCGAAACAGCCTGATTATCCGCAATTACGTCCGCCTCGCCATGGCTGTCGGCGAACAGCGCCGCCTTGCCCAGTTCGGCCAAGGCGGGCAATTCGGACAGCGCCCTCAGGTTGAGGTCGCCGAGGAACTGTTTGGTGGTGGCGAACAGTTCCGGTCGGCCCGGTACGTCCTTGTGCCCGACCACCTCGATCCAGCCGCGTTCTTCCAGTGTCCTGACGATCTGGCTGTTGACCGCGACGCCGCGTATTTCCTCGATGTCGCCCCGGGTCACCGGTTGCCGGTAAGCGATGATGGCCAGGGTCTCCATCACCGCACGGGAGTATTTCGCCGGTTTCTCCGGATTCAGGCGATCGATGTAGGGCTGGTATTCCGGCCGGGTCTGGAAACGCCAGCCTTCGGCCACCTGGGTCAGTTCGGCCGCCCTGCCCTGCCATTCCTGGCGCAGTTCGTCGAGGGCGCGGCGCAGGAAGTCATTGTGCAGTTCTTCCTCGAACACCCGCTTCAACTCGCCCAGGGTCAGCGGCACGCTCGCGCTCAGCAGCACGGCCTCGAGGACCCGCTTGACGTCTTCGATGTTATTGATCGACATGGCAGAGGTTGGCATAGATCGGTGCAAACGGCTCGGTCTGCATGACGTCGATCAGCCGTTCGCGGGTGAGTTCCAGTACGGCCAGGAAGGTTACCACCAACTCGGGGCGACCGGCCGGCTCAGGGAACAGATCGGTGAACAGCGACTGGCCCTTTGCTTTCAATAGCTTGAGGATGCGGCTCATATGCTCGCGCACCGACAGGTCCTGGCGGCCGATGCGATGATGGCTGTTCATTTGCGCCCGCCGCAGGATGTCGGACCAAACCGCCTGGAGATCCCCGGCGCTGACCTGGGGCAGCCGCTTGACCGCCAGGCGGTCGAGATAGACGGTGACCATCTCGAAGTCCCGGCCCAGTTTCGGCAGCTCGTCCAGATTGCGCCCGGCCAGCTTCATCTGCTCGTATTCCAGCAGCCGGCGCACCAGTTCGGCGCGCGGATCGTGTTCCTCGCCTTCCGCCAACTTTTCCGGCCGGGGCAGCAGCATGCGCGACTTGATCTCGATCAGCATGGCGGCCATCACCAGGTATTCGGCCGCCAGTTCCAGGCGGTGGATCTGCATCGCCTCGATGTAGACGATGTACTGGCGGGTCAGATCCGCCATCGGGATGTCCAGCACGTTGATGTTGTTGCGCCGGATCAGCCAGAGCAGCAGGTCGAGCGGCCCTTCGAAGGCCTCCAGGATCACCTCCAGGGCGTCGGGCGGGATGAACAGGTCCTGCGGCAGCTCGTTCCAGGGCTGGCCGAGCACGCGCGCAATGGCCGCCGGCTCGGCTGCGGGCTCGGCGGTTGGGATTTCCAACTGTTCGGGGTCGCTCATGTGCCAAACACGATCCGGGCCACGTCCTTGTAATGCTTGACGAAATTGACCTCCAGACCGGCCTTGACGTAATCCGGCAGGCGCTCGTAATCGGGCTGGTTGGCGGCCGGCAGGATCAGCTCATGGATGCCGACCTGCTTGGCGGCGATCACCTTCTCGCGCACGCCGCCGATCGCCAGTACCTGGCCGGTCAGGGTCAGCTCGCCGGTCATCGCCAGCGGCCGGGAGATCTTCTCATTGCGCGCCAGCGACAGCAGCGCGGTGGCCATGGTGATGCCGGCGCTGGGGCCGTCCTTGGGCGTGGCGCCCTCCGGGACGTGCAGGTGGACGAAGGCGCCGTCGAAGAAATTGGCATCGCCCTTGTACGCCTTCAGGTGGCTGGAGATATAGCTGTAGGCGATCTCGGCCGACTCCTTCATGACCTCGCCCAGCTTGCCGGTCAGCTTGAAGCCGCGGTTGAGGGTATGCACCTTGGTCGCCTCGATGGTCAGGGTGACGCCGCCCAGGGCGGTCCAGGCCAGGCCGGTGACCACGCCGATGCCGGTCTGCGGCTTTTCCCGGACATAGGCCGGCTGGTCGAGCAGGTCTTCCAGGTCGGTGACGGTGACATGGACCTTCTCGGCCTCCTTGCGGACGATCTTTACCGCCGCCTTGCGGATCACCTTGCCCAGGTTCTGCTCCAGCTGGCGCACCCCGGCCTCGCGGGCATAGCCGTCGATGATCTTGCGGATGGCACCGTCGGTGATGTTGGCCTGGCCGCGGGTCAGGCCGGCCTTCTTGAGCTGCTTGGGCCACAGGTGGTGCTTGGCGATGGCCAGCTTTTCCTCGGTCAGGTAGCCGGACAGGCGGATCACCTCCATGCGGTCGAGCAGCGGGCCGGGGATGGTGTCGAGCTGGTTGGCGGTGCAGATGAACAGGGTCTTCGACAGGTCGAAGCGGACATCGAGGTAGTGGTCGAGGAATTCCGCGTTCTGCTCCGGGTCGAGCACCTCCAGCAGGGCCGAGGCCGGGTCGCCCTGGTAGGAGGCGCCGATCTTGTCGACCTCATCGAGCATGATGATGGGGTTTTCTGACTCGACTTCCTTGATCGCCTGGATGAACTTGCCCGGCATGGCGCCAATGTAGGTGCGGCGGTGGCCCTTGATCTCGGCTTCGTCGCGCATCCCGCCGACCGAGAAACGGTAGAACTTGCGCCCCAATGCGTTGGCGACCGAGCGGCCGATCGAAGTCTTGCCGACCCCGGGCGGGCCGACCAGCAGGAGAATGGACCCGGCCACCTCGCCCTTCATGGCGCCCACGGCGAGGAACTCGATGATGCGTTCCTTGACGTCGTCGAGGCCGTCATGGTCGTGGTCGAGTATCTTGCGCGCCCGCTCCAAGTTGAGCTTGTCCTTGGTGTGTTTGCCCCAGGGCAGGTTGGTCAGCCAGTCCAGGTAGTTGCGGGTGACGGTGTACTCCGGCGAGCCGTGCTCCAGGCCGGACAGCTTGTTCATCTCCTCGTCGATCTTCTTGGCCGCGTGGACCGGCAGCTTCAGCTTCTTGATCCGGCCCTGGTACAACTCCAGGTCGGCGGTGCGGTCGTCCTTGGCGATGCCCAGTTCCTTCTGGATCGCCCGCAGCTGCTCGCGCAGGAAGAACTCGCGCTGCTGGGTGGTCATCTTCTCCTCGACCTTTTCCTGGATCTGGCTCTGCAGCTTGGCCACCTCCAGTTCCTTCTTGATCAGCACCAGCACCTTTTCCATCCGGCGGCGCAGGTTGGTCGCCTCCAGGACCTCCTGCAGCTTGCCCTTGGGCGCGGTGGTCAGGCTGGCGGCGAAATCGGTCAGCAGGGCCGGCTCGTTGGGCGAGAAGCGGTTGAGGAAGAACTTCAGCTCCTCGGAATAGAGCGGGTTGAGAGGCAGCAACTCCTTGATCGCATTGATGATCGCCAGGGCATAGGCCTTGACCTCTTCGCTCTGGTTCTGGCGCCCGGCGCCGGGATACTCCACCCGGGCATAGTAGGGCGGCTTGCCGGAGATCCACTCGACCACCTTGAACCGGGTGATGCCTTCGGCGATGAACTGGATCTTGCCGTCGGCATGCATCGGGTGATGCATGCGGACCAGGGTGCCCATCTGATAGAAGTCATCCGGCTTGGCGTCGTCCGACTGGTCGCCGTGCACCAGCACCAGGCCGACCAGGTGATGCGCGGTCTCGCCGATCTGCTTCACCGACTCCATCCAGGGCCCCTGGTTCATCACCAGCGGCAGGGTCTGGGCCGGAAAAAACGGCTTGTCGGTCATCGGCAGGAGGTGCAGCGTCGCCGGCAGGGTCTGCGCCGGCAGACCGGCCAGGGTTTCCGATTGCTCGGTCTCCTCGGTGGACTCGACGATTTCGCCTTCGATGGGGTGGTGTTCGGTCATGGCCTGGTTAGTGGGTGTGCGTCATGGAGTTCTATGGTCGTAATAGTCAATTTCAAGCCTGCCGGCGGCGAATCTCGTCCAGCAATCCCTCTGCGGCGTCCTCCACCATGTCGAGTACATGGTCGAAACCCTGGGCTCCGCCATAGTAGGGGTCGGGCACTTCCTGTCCGGTGTAACGGGAACTGAACGACAGGAACAGGCGCAACTTGTGCTCCTGGCCGCGCGGGCAGATGCGTTTCAGGTTGGCCAGGTTGTCATGATCCATGGCCAGGATCAGGTCGAACTCATCGAAATCGGTCGGGCTGACCTGGCGCCCGACCAGGTCCGACAGGTCATAGCCACGCCGAGCCGCCACCTGGCTGGCACGCGAATCGGGCGATTTGCCGATGTGGTAGCTGTGGGTGCCGGCCGAATCAAGCCGGACGGCGTCTTCCAGGCCGGCCTCGCGCAGGCGCTGGCGGAACACGCCCTCTGCGGTTGGGGAACGGCAGATATTGCCCATGCAAACCATTAATACACCGATGCGGGTTGTCTTGCTCATCTTGTCCTTAAATTGGGCGGTCAGGGCAGCAGGATGCTGAACGCGGCGCCAGGGACGTTGCTCAGGCGCAGTTCGCCGGTCCGGCCCCGGTTGACATGGGCCTGGGCGATCATCTGGGACAGCCGCAGACCCAGCCCGGTGCCGCCTGAGCCGAGGGGGGTATCCAGGCCCGGTGCGTGCAGCAGGTGCTCCGGGTAGCCGTCGGAATCGTCGCTGACCGTAATGCACAGCCGCTCTTCGGCCATGCCAACCCGGATCTCGATCCGGGACCGGGCATAGGCCAGCGAATTGTGGATCGCGTTGGTCAACGCGATATCGACCAGGTTGCGGTCGAAAAACCAGATCGGCGGCACGCCGTCGTCGACTGCGGCGCTGACTTGCAGGCGCCCGTGCGCCAGGGAGGCCGCCTCGTCGCGCATCTCCTGAACGAATTCGTGCGGCGAATAGGCGTCGATCTCGATCGGCAGGGGGCGTTCCGCCGCCTTGTACAGCAACAGCGACTGGCGCAGTCTTTCGATCACCTGCTGGCAGAGCAGACGGGCATCGTCCAGCGGACGGTCGTGCGCCTCGCTATCCTGGCGTGGTATCTGCTCCATGGCCATGGCCAGCAGACCGAGGTTGTTTTTCAGTTCGTGCATCAGGGCGGCGTAGAGATCCTTGGCTTCCAGGCTCATGGGTGCGGTCTCCGGCTGATTCCGTAGCGGGCTTCGATTTCCCTGACCTGACTGCGCAGTCCAGGCAACCGGCTGTGTCCAGGCGCCAGGCGCTCGACCTCGTCGAGCAGGCGTTTCGCTTCCTGCAGTCCGCCCTCCTTGAGGCCGTTCTGGTCGGCATCCCTCAGCAATACCCAGGCCGCGTTCATCAATATCCGCGGATTGTAGGGCGCTTCCTTCGCTGCCGTCAGCAGACGGCTGACTGCGCCGTCGAAATCGCCTTTCTGGGCCAGGTAGACGCCTTCGTTATTGAGCTTGCGCACGTCTGCCGTGGCCTTCTTGAGCAGTTCCTCGCCGTCGGCGGCGCGTCCGCAACGAGCGTAGATCTCCCTGGCCTTGCTCAGCAGGGCCTCGCTGTCATGGGCATTTTTCGCGACCTCGCCGATGATGGCGTCGCTCTCTTCATTGCGGCCCTGGGTCATGCAGGAGTCGGCCAGGTCGAGCATCAGCCGGCCATCGCCGTGCACCCCCTCGCCGCGCAGGCGGCCGGCCTCGTCCAGGGCCCGCCTGGCCAGATCGGCCTGGCCCGATCGGCTATGCACCATGCTCTGGATCACCGCGGTGACCAGCTGCCCTTCCGGCGCCAGTTGCAGTGAGTCCTTGTTCTTCTTCAGGGTATCCAGCGCGCCGTTCAGATTGCCCTGCTCCACCTGGACCCGGCACAGGTTGCCGTAATCGGCCGGGCTGACGAAGATGGAATGGCGCCCCTTGTCCAGGGCGGCCTGGAAGGCGGTCCGGGCGGTTTCCAGGTCGCCGTTCTCATAGGCCAGTTCGCCCAATTGCTGCTGGCGGCGCACGGTCTTGCCCGAGATGGCGGCGCCCTCCTGCAGGGACTGCTGTGCGCCGACCAGGTCCTTCCTGGCGATACGCACCTCGGCCAGGAGGTCATAGGCCGCCATCATCTCCGGCGCTGCCGCCAAGGCATCCAGCAGGATGGCCTCCGCCTCTTGTGCCCGGCCGAGGGCGTGCAGGACGCGTGCCAGGCCCAGGCGGGCCCAGGGCACCGCACGCATTTCGATCACCAGCCGGTACAGCGCCTCGCCCTCCTCGAAGCGGCCCATGGCATTGAGCAGTTCGCCCTTGAAGCGGAGGGCGTCGACCAGATAGCGCGGCTTGTTGCGCATCAGGCTGTCGCAGGCGGCCACGGCCCCCTCCAGATCGCCTTCGGCAAAGCGGCGATGGGCCTCGGAAAAGGCCAGCTTGCGCTGGAAGATCACCTCCAGCCGGTTGCGCAGCACTTCGCCGTTGAAGGGTTTCAGCAGGTAATCGTCGGGCGCCAGTTCGGCGGTGGCGGCCACCCTTTCGTACATGGCCTCGGCGGTCACCATGACATAGACGGTTTGCAGGGTGATCAGGCCGCGGTGGCGCAATTCCTCGAGCAATTGCTGGCCGTCGCGTGCCTCGCCGAGGTTGTAATCGGCCAGGATCAGGTCATACGGCCCGTTGCCGAGGCGGAAGATGGCCTCCTGGGCGGTACTGGCGACGTCGGTACGGGTGATGCCGAAGTTGGCCAGGGTCATCTTCAGCGCGCTGCGCATGCCCGGTATGTCGTCCACCACCAGCGTCCGCAGACTGCCGTAGTCGATCAGGTGTTCGTTGTTGCTGACGAATCGGAGTGCCATTGCGAAAGCTTACCTTATCGATTCGGCGGCAAGTCCGTTTCGTCGACGCCGAACAGCAGTTTCTTCAGACCATGCAGTTCGTCGCGCAGCTGGGCGGCACGCTCGAAATCGAGGTTTTTGGCGGCGGCCAGCATGTCCTTCTCCAGCCGCTTGATCTCGCGCGTCAGGGCCTTGTCGTCGAGGGACTCGTAATGGGCGCGTTCCTGGGCCGCCTGGAGGGCCTGCTGTTCCTCCGCCATGTCGTAGACGCCGTCGATGATGTCCTTGATCCGCTTCTGCACGCCCTTGGGCACGATGCCGTGCTCCTTGTTGTGGGCCAGTTGTTTGTTGCGCCGGCGGTCGGTTTCGTCGATGGCCCGGCGCATCGAGTCGGTGATACGGTCGGCATAAAGCAGTGCGGTGCCGTTGATATGGCGGGCGGCGCGGCCGATGGTCTGGATCAGGGAGCGCTCGGAGCGGAGGAAGCCCTCTTTGTCGGCGTCGAGGATGGCGACCAGTGAAACCTCTGGAATATCAAGGCCTTCGCGCAACAAGTTGATGCCGACCAGGACATCGAAGACGCCCAGGCGGAGGTCGCGGATGATCTCCACCCGTTCCACGGTCTCGATGTCGGAGTGCAGGTAGCGCACCTTGATGCCGTGCTCGGTGTAGTACTCGGTGAGTTGCTCGGACATGCGCTTGGTCAGGGTGGTGACCATGACCCGCTCGCCCTTGGCCGTGCGCAGGCTGATCTCGCTCATCAGGTCGTCGACCTGGGTGCCGACCGGGCGGATGACGATGGTCGGATCGACCAGGCCGGTCGGCCGCACCACCTGCTCGACCACCTGTTCCTGGTGGGCATGCTCGTAGGGGCCGGGGGTGGCGGAGACGAACACGGTCTGGCGCATCATCTTTTCGAATTCGTCGAAGCGCAGCGGGCGGTTGTCCAGCGCCGAGGGCAGCCGGAAGCCGTAGTTGACCAGGTTTTCCTTGCGCGCCCGGTCGCCCTTGTACATGCCGCCGACCTGGGGCACGGTGACGTGCGACTCGTCGATGAACATCAGGGCATCTTCCGGCAGGTAGTCGATCAGGGTCGGCGGCGGGTCGCCTGGGCGGCGCCCGGAGAAATGCCGGGAATAGTTCTCGATGCCCTTGCAGAAGCCCAGTTGTTCCATCATCTCCAGGTCGAACCGGGTCCGTTGCTCGATGCGCTGGGCCTCGACCAGCTTCTGGCTGCCGTAGAAGAAGTCGAGCCGTTCGCGCAGTTCAGTCTTGATCGTCTCGATGGCGCGCAGGGTGGTTTCGCGCGGGGTCACGTAGTGGCTGGAAGGGAATACGGTGAAACGGCCGACCTTGCCCTGGACCTGGCCGGTGAGCGGGTCGAACAGGGTGATGGTCTCCAGTTCGTCGTCGAACAGCGAAATGCGTACCGCCAAATCGGCATGCTCGGCCGGGAAAATATCGATCACATCGCCCTTGACCCGGAACACGCCGCGCTTGAACTCCATCTCGTTGCGCTGGTACTGCATGGCGGTCAGCCGCTTGACGATATAGCGCTGCTCGATCCGTTCGCCCTGCTTCAGGTGCAGGATCATGTCGTGGTAGTCGGACGGGTCGCCGATACCATAGATGGCCGATACTGAACCGACGATCACGCAGTCGCGCCGTTCCAGGATCGCCTTGGTCGCGGACAGGCGCATCTGCTCGATGTGCTCGTTGATGCTGGAGTCTTTTTCAATGAACAGGTCGCGCGCCGGGACGTAGGCCTCGGGCTGGTAGTAGTCGTAATAGGAGACGAAGTACTCGACCGCGTTGTCCGGGAAAAACTCGCGGAATTCCGAATAAAGCTGCGCAGCCAGGGTCTTGTTGGGCGCCATCACGAAGGCCGGCCGGCCGGTACGGGCGATCACGTTGGCCATGGTGTAGGTCTTGCCCGAGCCGGTCACCCCGAGCAGGGTCTGGTATTTCATGGCCTTGCCGATGCCCTCGACCAGCCTGGCGATCGCCTCCGGCTGGTCGCCGGAAGGCTCGAATGGCTGGTGCAGGTGATAGGGACTATTGGGGAATGTGACGGCCATGGGTAGAATCGCGCGCAATCGTCGGATATTAACATTTCGCGCCCCCCCGACCGGCGCACTTGGCTAAGGCAAAGCATCTTGGAACTCTCGCAACGCGTCCGCAACATCAAACCCTCCCCCACCCTCGCCATCAGCGCCCGCGCCGCGCAACTGAAGGCGGAAGGCAAGGACATCATCAACCTGGGCGTCGGCGAGCCCGATTTCGACACCCCGGAGCACATCAAGGGCGCGGCCATCCAGGCCATCCACGATGGCTTCACCAAGTACACCGCCGTCGGCGGCACCCCCAGCCTGAAGAAGGCGGTGATCGACAAGTTCAAGCGGGAAAACGGCCTCGACTATGCGGCCAACCAGATCCTGGTCTCCTGCGGCGGCAAGCAGAGCTTCTACAACCTGTGCCAGGCCATCATCGGCCCCGGCGACGAAGTCATCATCCCGGCGCCCTACTGGGTCTCCTACCCGGATATCGTCATCCTGGCCGACGGCAAGCCGGTCGCCGTCGATGCCGGCATCGAGCAAGGTTTCAAGATCACCCCGACGCAACTTGAAGCGGCGATCACCCCGCGCACCAAGATGCTGGTCATCAACAGCCCGTCCAACCCGACCGGCGCCGTCTACACCCTGGCCGAACTGGCCGCCCTGGGCGAGGTGCTGCGCCGGCATCCCGACGTGCTGATCGCCTCGGACGACATGTACGAGCACATCCTGCTATCCGAGCAGCCGTTCGCCAATATATTGAATGCCTGTCCGGACCTGTACGACCGCACCATGGTCCTCAACGGCGTATCCAAGGCCTATGCCATGACCGGCTGGCGGATCGGCTATGCCGCCGGCCCCAAGGCGATCATCGGAGCGATGAACGACATCCAGTCGCAGAGCACCTCCAATCCGACCTCGATTTCCCAGGTCGCTGCCGAAATGGCCCTGAACGGCGATCAGGGCTGCATCCAGCCCATGCTGTCCGCCTTCAAGGAGCGCCACCGCTACGTGGTCGACGGTCTCAACGGCATCCCCGGCCTGAAATGCGTCGCCAGCGGCGGCGCCTTCTACGCCTTCCCGGACGCCAGCACCGCCATCGCCAAGCTGCATGCCGCCGGCAAGATCGCCGGGAACAACGACCTGGCCCTGACTGCCTACCTGCTCGACCACGGCGTTGCCGTGGTGCCCGGCTCCGCCTTCGGCTCGGAAGGTTGCATCCGGTTGTCCTTCGCCACCTCGAGGGAAAACCTCAAGCTGGCGATAGAGCGGATAGCTCAAGCGCTGGCTTGAGGTTTCGACGCAGGCTAACTTCGCTTGCGAAGTTAAGACCGCGCAGCGGTCGGCCGTAGCCACAATCTCAAGAAGGCGATCGAGCGGAGCGGACAGTCCCTGGCCTAACCGCTTCGGGATGCCCGTGCAAGCGAGCATCCAGCGTTTGGCTTGATTCACTTGGGTCCGCAATGGACCACGATTGGACGTTGATTCAAGCCAACGCCACGGCGCCTTCTCGGCCATGCGGCCTGCCGGCTGTGCGCTCGACTGTGGCCGCTACCGACCCTGAAGAGACGTTCGACCTACGGCATAATGAAGGTTGGCTATCTGATGTAGGACAGGCGCTCGCCAACTTGGGAGGTGCCTCTGACTTATCGGCGGAATTTTCCCCATCCGGCTTTAATGCCTTGAGCATTTGCTCCCAAAATCAAGCCATGTCGCGGCAAGAGGTCCACAATGCAGCAATAGTCAGGTGAAGCTCATAGCTAGCCGAATCGCCCCACGTCAACAATCATGATCAGATTACATTGCCAGGGAGGCAAAATTGATCAGACTGCTTCATACCGCCGACTGGCAGATCGGCAAATGTTACGGGCAATTCGAGGCCGACGAGGCGGCCCTCCTCGCCGAAGCACGTTTCAATACGGTCGAGCGGCTCGCCGCTCTGGCGCTCGACCGGCAGGTCGATCTGGTCCTGGTGGCCGGCGATGTCTTCGACGCCCAGGGCGTGGCCGACAAGACCATCCACCGCCTGTTCCATGCTATGAAGGGCTACGCCGGCCCTTGGGTGCTGATCCCAGGCAACCACGACGCCGGCCTGGCCGAATCGGTCTGGACCCGCGCCGCGCGGCTCAAGGCCATTCCCGACAACGTCCACGTCTGCCTGCGCCCCGAGCCCTTGCTGCTGGAATCCATCGGGGTCGCGATCCTGCCCGCGCCGCTGACCCAGCGCCACACCTACACCGACCTGACCGAGTGGTTCGCCGGCGCCGACACCCCCGCTGGGATGGTGCGCATCGGCCTGGCCCATGGCAGCGTCCAGGGCATCCTGGCGGACGAGATCGACTCCGCCAATCCCATCGCCGCCAACCGCGCCGAGCAGGCCGGCCTGGACTATCTCGCCCTGGGCGACTGGCACGGCACCAAACAGGTGGATGTGCGCACCTGGTATAGCGGCACGTCCGAGACCGACCGCTTCAAGGCCAACGACTCCGGCCAGGCGCTTCTGGTCGAGCTGGCCGGACCCGGCGCGCCGCTCGACGTAACGGCCATCGCCACCGGTCAGTACCAGTGGCGGTCGCACGCCATGACGCTCCAGGTGCCCAGCGATGTGGACGCCGTGCTCCAGTACCTGTCGGCCCTCGGCCCGACCGACGTGGTGCAGATCGGCCTAGTCGGACAAACCGACCTGGCCGGCTACCGGTGCTTGCAAGAAGCCATCGGCCAAGTACAAGGGCGAGCGCGCAGCCTGCAAGCAGACTTCTCGGCCCTGCGTCTGGAACCCACCGACGCGGATATCGACGCCATCCGGGCCAATGGCTATCTCGGCGAGGTCGTCGAAGAACTCCAGGCCGGTCAAAGCGGCGCCGAGGCCGACCTGGCCCGTGACGCCCTGGCCCTGCTCGCCGGCCTCCTCGACGACCGGCGCGGCGCCGTCGACGCGGGAGGCACCGCATGAAGCTATCCCGCATCCGCGTCGAACAGTTCAGGCAATTCCGCCAGCCGTTCGAGATCGCCGATCTGGCGCCGGGTCTCAACCTATTCACCGGCGCCAACGAGGCCGGCAAGAGCACCCTGGTCGCGGCGATCCGTGCCGCCTTTTTCGAGCGCCATCGCTCCGGCAGCGTCGACGACCTGCGTCCCTGGGGCGATGCCTCCGCCTCGCCGAGCGTCGAGTTGGAGTTCACCGTGGGCGCCGAGACCTACCGGCTCAGCAAGCGTTTTCTCGGCAAGAAACGCTGCGAACTCCGGATCGGCGCCCGGCAAATGGACGGCGCCGAGGCCGAGGACCACCTCGCCGAACTGCTCGGCTTCCAGCACGCCGGCAAGGGCGCCAGCAAGGCCGAACATTGGGGCATCCCCGGACTGCTCTGGATCCAGCAGGGCAGCGCCCAGGACATCCGCGAGGCGGTCGACCACGCCACCGATCACCTGCGCACGGCCTTGAACGCTTCCCTGGGCGAGGTCGCCAGCAGCGGCGGCGACGCGGTCATGGCCACGGTCCAGGGGCTGCGCAACGAATTGCTCACCGCGACCACGAACAAAGCGCGCGGCCCGTATCTGGAAGCCATCGAACAGGTCGCGGCGCTGACCGACAGCGTCCGTGATTTGGATGCCGAGATCGCCGCCTACCGCGACAAGGTCGACCGATTGGACGGGCTGCGCCGCGACCACGCCGCCGACGAGACCGAAAGACCGTGGACGGCCTTCCGCCAACAGGAACAGGCCGCCGCCGCCAAGCTGGACGCCATTCGCCAGGTCGAAGCCACGCTGCAATCCGACCGCCAACGGGCCGGCCAGATTGCCGCCCAGGTCCAGCTGCTGCGCGCCCAACTGGATACGCTGGCCGGCCAGGAAATCGCCGTCGCGACCCGCCAGACGGCCGTCGAGAGTGCCGAGCAGGCCCGCTCGACCTCCAGCGCACGGGTCGAGCAATGGCAGACCCAGGCCCTGGCGGCGACCAGCCGCGATGCCGCCGCGCGCGCCGCCCTGCGCCTGGCGCGCCAGGAAAACACCCGGCGCGAACTCGCCCGCCAACTCGACGACCTCGACCGCGAGCTGGAAGCCCTGGCCACGACCCTGGCCAAGGCCGAGACGGCGCAAGCTGCCCTGACCACTCTCCAGGCGCGATTGGCCGCGTCCGAAATAGCCGCCGACGACCTGGACACGCTCCGCGAGCAACACACCCAGCTGCGCGAACTGCGCATCCGGCGCGACACGGTCGCCACCCGGCTGCGCTTCGCCCTGGACGCAGGCGCCCGGATCGAGGTCGGCCAGGACACCGTTTCGGGCAGCGGCGAGCGTCGGCTGACCGAAACCACCCGCGTCGTCCTGCCCGGCCTCGGGCAACTCGACATCGCGCCCGGCGGCGCCGACCTGGCCGAACTCGGCCGCCAGGAACAGGCGTTGTCCGACCGCCATGCCGCCGTGCTCCAGCGGCTCGGACTCGCGACCCTGGAGGCGGCCGAGGCCCGCCATCAAGACCACGTCCAAAGGCAGGCGGAGGCCAAGGCCGCCATGGCCACCTTGAAGGCCCTCGCGCCGAAAGGCATCGACGCCCTGCGCACCAAGCAGGCCAGCCACCATGCCCGCGCCGGCGAGTTGAAGCAGGCCATCGACCGGCTGCCGGCCATGCCGGAGCCTGTGGCCGAGTTGCCGTCGGTCTCCGAAGCAGAGGCCACCGAGGAGGACGCTCGGCTATCCCTCGACCAGATCAACCAGCAGTTGAACCAGGCCCGGATCGAAGCCGGCAACGCCCAGACCGGGTTCGAATCCGCGACCCGCGAACTCGCCGCCGCCCAGGCCGTGCTCGACGCACCCGACCGGGCCGCGCGCCTGTCGGCTGCCAACCAGGCCCTGGTCGACGCCCGCGCCGAACAGGACAGCCTGGCCAACCGTATCGAGACCCTGGCCCGGCAAGTCGCCGAAGCCCATCCCGACATCCTCCAGCAAGACGTCGAGCGCTTCCGCAAGAGTGCCGAACAACTCGAAAGGCTCCACGCCGAACGCCGCGACCTGTTGATGCGCCTGGAGGTCGAACTCCAGACCACCGGCGCCCAGGGCCTGGAAGAACGCCGGGCCGAATCGGCGCGCGACCAGGAACAAGCCCAGCGTCGCGCCGACGAACTGCAACGGCGGGCCAGGGCCCTCGACCACCTGTTGAACCTGTTGCGCGACAAACGCAGCGCCCTTACCCGCAAGCTCCAGGCGCCGCTGCAAAGGCACCTGAACCGCTACCTGCAACTGCTCTTCCCCCGCGCCAGCCTGGAAATCGACGAAAACCTCAGCCCCGGCCCACTCACCCGCGCGGGCAGCAACGGCACCGAATCCGGCGCCTTCGAAGCCCTCAGCTTCGGCGCCCGCGAGCAGATGGGCGTCATCAGCCGACTGGCCTACGCCGACCTGCTCAAGGAAGCCGGCCGCCCCACCCTGATCATCCTCGACGACGCCCTGGTCCACAGCGACGAAGCCCGGCTGGCGCAAATGAAACGCCTGCTGTTCGACGCCGCCACGCGGCACCAAATCCTGCTGTTCACCTGCCATCCGGCGAATTGGCGGGACTTGGGCGTGGGCGCGAGATCGCTGGAAAGCCTACGTGCCACGACGGCATAATGAGTGCCTGGTCCGCTACGACAACGAGGCCGGCAAGAGCGACCGCCGCCACTACAGATAACGGGAAGAGCCCTACGCTTTCAAGGGTGTGGACCAACTTATGGGCACCTCGAAAAACCCTGGTTTCGTCGCTCCCGCGAAAGCGGGAGCCCAGTAAAATCAATAGGCTAGATTCCCGCCTTCGCGGGAATGACGGGTTTTTCGAGGTTCCCTGATCGAGGATTTTCGTAACGACTGCGCCCGCCTCGCGGGCTGGGAGTGGGACACATGAGCAAGGTCGAAATTACTATCACCACGCCGGCCAAAGCGTTGAAAGACGCGGCCTCGGCTTGGCGCGGCGCCGAGTCGGGCGAGGACATCACCTCCACTATCGGCTTCGGCTCGCCCTTGGAACTGTTCGCCGCCATCACCGACCGGCGCCTGGACCTACTGCGCCACGTCGCCGGCAACGAAGTGCTCAACATCCACCAACTCGCCCAGACGCTTGGGCGCGACTACAAGAACGTCCACACCGACGTGAAGGCGTTGGAAGAACTGGGGCTGTTGGAACGGGTGGATGGGAAGCTGGTGGCGCCGTTCGACGAGATCGATATCAGGGTGGCGCTGCGGGAGGCGGCTTGAAGGCAGGCAAACCTCAGCCATTCAGAAAAAAGAGGCGGATTCAGCAGATTTCTCAGGCCAGTGCACAGTGCACTCAGGGCATTCAACAGATAAGCCAATCTGATTGCACGAATGCTCCTGAAGCCTGGCAAACAAGACGGTCTTGAACCCTCTCCCGCAAGCGCGAGAGGGTGGCGCGCAGCGCCGGGAGGGGGATTGACGGTCGCAAAGACTGCCCACGCACAATTCCCCTCACCCCCAGCCCCTCCCCCGCATGCGGGGGAGGGGAGTTGCGCCGGAAAACGCCATGATTGATCGGCATTCCGGAGCATTCGTGCAAATCAAGTAAACCAATGCCAAAGGCTGGTTGAGTTCCACAGCGTGCCATCGGTGGCTCACTTCTTCCGCGGCTTGGGCAGTGCCTTGGCGGCATCCTCCAGCGCCCTCACATTGACCTCGGCGCCTTCGGCCTCCAATAGTGCACGCCGCCGGGCGGCGAATTCTTCGTATTGGGCATCGGCGTGGGCATCGGCCTGTTTCTTGGATACCCGGCCCGCGCCATCCAGCACGTCGCGCTCGTTGAACTCAAGGAAGGCATCGAGCCTTTCCGCCCAGTCTTTCAGAAACACCTCCTTGCGGCGGCGTGCCTGATCCTCCGCAAAGTCCAACCACATCGTCACTATGCGGTTGAGTTCGCTGATTTCCGGCTCATGCAGATAGTTCTTGGCTACGGTCACGTCCGTCTTCCGCACACCGCCCGATTTCCATGTCGTCAGCCCCATGTTCGGCTGGCTGCTGTCGGCGCGCTCGGCGATCAGTTCGGCGGCAGTCTTGCCAGTGACGGCGAAGTGCAGCTTGTTCTGGATAAACCGGAAGAAGCGGGTGGTTTCCGGCAGCGAAGGCGCGTAATCGGCCGCCATGGCAAAAATCTCGCGCACCCGCAGGTACATCCGCCGCTCGCTGGCGCGGATGTCGCGGATGCGCTCCAGCAGTTCGTCGAAACGATCTGGCACGGCCGAGCCGGCGGCCGGCGGGTTCTTGAGGCGTTCGTCATCCAGCGTGAAGCCCTTGACCAGATACTCCCGCAGCCGTTCAGTCGCCCAGCGGCGAAACTGGGTGCCGCGCGGTGAACGGACGCGGTAACCGACAGCCAGGATGGCGTCCAGGCTGTAGAAGGCCACCCGATAGTTCTTGCCGTCGGCGGCAGTTGTCAACCATTGGTTGACAACTGAATCCGGGGCCAACTCCCCCTCGGCAAAGATGGCCTTGAGGTGCTTGGCGATGTTCTGTTTGCTGGTCTGGAACAGCTCGGCCATGCCTGCCTGGGGTAGCCAAAGGGTGTCGGTCACGAACCGACATTCGACGCGGGTACGGCCGTCCTCGGTTTCGTAGAGCAGGAATTCGCCGGGGTGGGGGGCTGGAGAGCCAGTCACTGTCGCTATTCCTCAGACCATACGCCGGTTGAAGAGAAGAGTGCCAAAGTCTTCCAGGCTTGTGTGACCCGATCACTGCAAATATTTGCCTTGATTCGCGCATGAAGCAGGTTTGCGTAATATTTCGCTATCGCTTTACCGGCCTCACTACCCTCAAAGCGGGTCACGATTTTCGTGTGATGTTCCGATAGGGTTACAAGAGGGTAGTCTGTCTCTACGACCTCTGGCGATTTGTCGAGATACTCAAGGATTTCTTTTGCTTCAGACAGGTAGCTGTAGGCCTTCGCCTTGCTCGTGGTGGCTTCCGCAATAATAAATAGCTGTTGTGCATAAGCATGTTCCGTTTGCTTGATGCGGTATGCTTCACGCGCGATTCTGAGTTTCTCAAGGGCTTCGTCTTGCTGGTTGGCATCGCGAAGAGCTAAGCCGTATTGCAGCCAATAGAGTCCGTCGTCTTCAAACGCCTTGGCAAAGGACGCATATATCCTCAATATTAATTCGTGATCGCCCTGAAGCGTATTCTTGAGGAAGCCGTGGTTAATAACCCACTTAAAAATAGTCCCAGAGCTACGCCCAACTGACTTTATGAGCGGTTTTGGGTATACAGAAAACGCCAACAATAGTGCACTTATCGCATCATATTTCTCTTGATTCGTGACGGAAATCTCAAAAAGGCGCTCAATATAAATCGGGTGTCTGGCATATAGCGCATCACCTAAGTTACTAACGATGCCTGAGGTTCTACTGAGCAGATACGAGATGCTTGATGACACGCCAAGGTGAGGTAACGCACGAGAGGCTATAGATTCTAGGATTGGTAGTCTATGTATGGTCCCAAGGCCAACCAAAACAACGAACATCTTCTCAGCCCTTTCACCGAGTGCCGCATAATCATTCTCAATAATTTTCTCGAATCCATACCCGGATGTAGCTTCCATTAGTCCGATGAGAAGCTGTCGTTGCGCCTTTTTTAATAATTCGTCCCTCCTCTGTTGTGGCGACATTTTTGACAACCGTTTCCAGGGGCCATATTTCTCAAGCTTAACTAATATTTTATCAGCATCTGCATTGTTGATAGTCGAGGTATGGAAAGATGCAGTACACCACTTTTCAAAACTGCCCTGTATTCTGCTATTCCAAACGTTCTGGCGCTCTGTGGCAACTATGACACCTTTTTGAAGTTTGCATGCTTCAAGAATCTCGTACACGCTATCGGCAACCATCGACAATCGATCAAATAAAATGAAGTAGCGTCCTGTATTCGATTCTTCTAAAGCGTTCAGAACTTGCTTGATATTTGCGACAGGCTCGATGAGGAAGTAGACAGGATAATCAGTCTGATCAGAGAGAACCAGTGCCAATTGCATTATGGTTGTTGTTTTACCCGAGCCGGCAGGGCCATAAACCACGAACAGATGATCGTTTTTTTGCAAATCCATGAGGCGCTTCTTAGCTTCGTCAAAGTGCTTTAGTTCAGCGGGCACCTCGTCAACAATATCGCGCCAGTTTGGCTTAAATCCTCTATAGAAGTCGCGAATTTGATGCTTTCCTGGAGCCGATGGCAAGTCTGCCGCCATTTCACGGCGACCTACCCGGATGATCTTCTCAAATAAGCTTACAAACTCTGGTGAATCAGAACGCTTTGTTAAGAAACGCAATTGAGGGTGCACATTTGCTGCGATATCCCATGGCGTCGGCACCGTCTTGAATTCAACTTCAAGCCACTCTGCGAACTGATCGATCGTACCCGAGATGTGTTCTAAATTCAGGTCGGCGAGGTTGCCCTTTTCAATTTCCGTCGCATTTCTGGTCAGCACGAAGCTAAGACCTTCTCTAGCCTGTGAAGCTCTACGGTAGCGTTCGATTTGGTGATAAAACAGAGGCTCAGCTAGCTTAGTTCCGACAAATAAGAATCTGAAGCGGAAAAAATCTTGGCTCAACTCCTGGTACCAAAGGGGTGAAGAAGCAGATGCCGCACCGTATTCCTGCGGAGAAAAAATTACCCCATCAGATAATCTAGCCACGGAGCCATTCAGCTTCACATAGTCGAGACGCTCAAAAAACGGATCAAGGTCCTTGATACGGTCGTTGCGGTGTTGAATATCAATATTTTGCTGACTAGAAGTCTGTAGGGCAATTTCAAGGGCGTCATCAATATTTAATGTATAAATTCGTGGCCATGGGAACCGCGCAATTACTTGGTAAGCGGTAGACGGCTTTGTGTGTTTGTAACAGCGTTCAAATAGCCGATCTACGCCATCGCCAAGTTTCCGCTTTGCTGCTGAATAGGTGACGGCCAATGATTCGTTTTGATAAGCGAGCCCCGCCTCTGTGGCAAGCAGCTGCGCCAATTCTGCGCCGTTTTTTAACGGTGTTCCGTCTTTCTCATGGCTAGAACAAGATGCTCCGGCACCAAGCAAAAGAATAAGCTTGCCATTTTGAATTGCTGCCTTTATTTCTGGATTCATTGGAGTAAGCCGAGATGGGTTGTATGTTGGGTTAATGACATCATGATTCGATCATGATCAGACAATTTGTGCCAGGCAAAACCTGAATTTCTATACATCAGGCGGCTCCCAGTACCATGAGCATTACCTTCTCAAGCCGACTCCGGCTGGCTGCTCTTATCTGATGCAGTCCAACTTCCCTCGCCATGGCTGATATCGCGCTTTCACCCATGGGGCCGACCGCGATCACGCTCTTCGCCAGTGCGCACAGTTCCGCCATACAAATCTCATCCACCGTCCTGGCCGAATCCCCAGCCGCCCGCCGAAACACGATAGGCCCCTCCGGGCTTTGCCCTTTCGGCCAGTAGAACGTCCCCACATCCTCCTCGGTCCTTCTGAATCCCTTGGTGGCCATCGCCTCGATCCGCTCCCGGATGCGTGAGCCGGTACGTTGCCAGCCATGTGCCCTGGCGATGCGGCGGGCGAGCACCGCGTCCAGTACCGGGCCTTCGATCTCGACCACGTGGGCAATCATGTGTGCAAGGATCGGGTCGTAGGCGGCATCGAAAAATGCATCGACATCGACGCCATCGACCACGGACAGGGGGTCGGCTTCGGTGAAGTACGTGGTAGACGTGGGCAGCGTTTCGGAAACGTTCCTGGCGTAAACCTCGGTGGTTTCCTGGGTCTGACCCCCTTGGGGCTGCCGTCCGTCCGGAGGCGAGATGACGATGTGGTCGTCGCTCTCCACTGCCTGGGCCTTGGCGATGGCTTCTTCCGCCGCCAGTCGCGTGGCCTCTCTTTCAGCTGCTTCCGCGCGATTCGCCCGGCTGGCGTCCAGCAAGCCCCGCAACCTGGCGTCCAGCTTTTCCAAGGTGCCGGCGGAATCGATCCACCAGTCCGTCGACCAGACCCGCAGGATGTCCCAGCCGAGGCCGCGCAGCACTTGTTCCCGCAACTTGTCGCGGTCGCGGGCGGTGGCCGAGCGGTGGTAGGTGGCGCCGTCGCATTCGATGCCGCTCAGGTAGATACCCTTGGCATCGGGATGGACGACGGCCAGGTCGATCCGGAAGGTCGACGCGCCGATCTGGGTGTGCAGTTCCCATTTCTTACTGGCGAGTGCGGCGGCGACAGCCTCCTCGAATGGGCTCTCGAAATCGCCCCGGCTGCCTTCAGTGCTCTCGGCCAGGGCGCGCGCGCCGCGTTCGGCGAATTCGAGGAACAGCTTGAGGTCGCGCACGCCCATGGCCTGGGTTCGCGCCAGGTCCATCTGCTCGGCCTTGAGACTGGAGAACACGCGCAGTTCGTGGCGGGCACGGGTGATGGCGACGTTCAGGCGCCGCTCGCCGCCGGCCCGGTTCATGGGGCCGAAATTCATCGATACCGCGCCATGCAGGTCCGGGCCGTAGGTGATGGAGAAGTACATGATGTCCCGCTCGTCGCCCTGGACGCTTTCCAGGTTCTTGACGAACACGGGTTCCAGTTCGCTATCCGAAAACCAGGGTTCGATGGCCGGGTCCTTGCGCCGTTCTTCGTCCAACAGATCCTCGATGAGCCCCTGTTGTTCGCTGTTGAAGGTGACCACGCCGATGGTCAGCCTGGACTCGCGGAAACCCGGCGACTTGAGGCGCCCGACCAGATCGGCGACCAAGGCCTTGGCTTCGGGCGTGTTGATGCGTGCCCCGCCCTTTTCATAGACGCCATCGACGCCATGGAAGCTCACCGCCCGATCCTGGGTGACGGGCGACGGGAAGGTCACCAGCGAGCCGCCGTAATAGCGGTGGTTGGAAAAGGCGATCAGGCTCTCGTTGCGGCTGCGGTAATGCCAGGCCAGGTTCATGGTGGGCAGGCTGGCGCCCAGGCACTCGTCCAGGATGCTCTCCAGGTCGCCTTCGACATCCTCGTCGTCCAGGTCCGATTCGGCCCGGTCGAAGAAATTGGTCGGCGGTAGTTGCTTGGGGTCGCCCACCATGACCACCTGCTTGCCCCGCGCGATGGCGCCAACCGCGTCCCATACTGGTATCTGGGAGGCCTCGTCGAAGACCACCAGGTCGAAGCTGGTGGCATCGGCGGCCAGGTATTGGGCAATCGACAGGGGGCTCATGAGCAGGCAGGGCGTCAGCTTGGTCAGCACGCTCGGGATGCTGGTCATCAGCGTGCGCAACGGCATGTGGCGCTTCTTCTTGTTCATTTCGTGACGCAGGATGCCCCACTCAGAGTTTCGGGTGACGTCGTCCTGGCTGGGCATTCCAGCACAGAGGCGCGCCCGTATCCAGTCGCGGGTGAGCGCGGTGAAGCGCTCGTCCAGGGCCCGGAAATCGTCGATGCGCTTTTCGTGCTCGGCCGAGACGAAGGAGCGGATCACCGGCTCTTCATCCACCACCGCGTTGAGCCACCAGCGGCTGTAGGCGGTTTCGAAGGCACGGCGCACCTGGTCATCGGCCACCGTACCGTTCTCGATGCCGGCGACCAATGGCGCCAGACCCAGCACCCTGGCCTGGCCGCTGACCTTGCGCCAGGCGCACCAGGCATGCAGCCGATTTTCGGATCGAACGATTGCCTCGCAGTGCTGGATAAGCGCGTCGAGGGTCTGCTCGCCGAACTCGGTCTTGGCCGCATCCGAAAAACCGCCCGCGGCGGCCAGTCGGTCGATAGCCGGCTGCAAGCTTCCCCAGGCTTGGAGGTAGGTCTCACCCGCACCTGCGATGGGGCCGCTTGGCTCCAATAGTGCGTTGCCCGCGCCGATGAGCCGTTCCAATGCGGACTTGATGGACCCGATGTCCTCCGGCGTGGTGGCGAGATTCGCGATGGCCGCCGAGATGGAGGCCTGGAACTTCAATGCTTTCTCTACCTCGCCGACGCGGGTCTTCAGTCCGTTCCAAAGACCGGCCGTGACCTCCATCAGGTCGTCGTAGTCGGCGAGTCTTTGTTCGACTACGGCCCGCTCACGCAGATGCCGATAGTCCGCCGACAGCGCGGTGCCGCAATCCCCTGCCGCGACGGCGTCGTGATCGCCGTCCAAGGCGCCGGATTCCCTGATTACTTGCATGGCCTCCTGGAAGCGTAGCGCGGCCGCCAATGTTTCGCTTCGCGTCGCCAGCCCCGACCACAGTGATTCGGTGGCGGGGACCAGGTATTCCAGCGCCGCCAACTGGCTGTCCAGGGTGTGCAGAGTCCGCATTCGGGCCAATTCATGGGCCAGGCGCTCGCCGCAACGGCCATCGGCAATCGGTTCGAAGCCCGTCTCTTCCCACGGTTGTTCGTTTCTGGCGACGCTCAGCGCCATCTGGAAACGCAGGGCGCAATGGGCCAGATCGGGCTTGGTTTTCAGGCCGGCCCATAGGCCATCCGTAGCGGTGTTCAGGTCGAGCGCCGTCGTTTCCGCACGCAAGGCGCGAATCTTGACCAAGGTGCGGAGGTCCTGGGCGACATCCGGTTCTCCCTCGCTCGCCACCACGGCGTCGAGGGTTTTGCGGATCTTGCGTTTCGCCAGCCAGGATAGCGGCCATACGGCTTTCTCGGCCTTGGACCACTCGCGCAGGAGTTGGGATACGTTCAACTGCTCGACCTGCTCGTCGTACTGGACAGAGAGTTGTTTCGTCTCCTGGTCGATGTTTTCCAGTAAGCCCAATCCCTTCTTGAGCTCCAACACTGTCGCCATGGTCCAGGGCTGGCCAAGCTGGGCATGGATTTCCCGACGCTGCTGCAACAACTGCAAGCCATGTTTGCAGGCGCCGACTACCGAATCCGGCCAGGCCGGCGAGAGCGCCGCGCTGTGTTCCCGGTGTTCCGCCAACAGCGCGCAACCTTCTTGCAGCCGGTCGGCCAGCGTTTTCGCGTCTGACCGCAAGACGAATCGCCAATCCCGTCCGGCGGCCTGGGGCAAGGTTCGGGCCAGGATGGCCAACGCCCCTCGGACCCGCCGGTTTGGCGGCAGCGATGGCAACCCGACTGCCTGGGCGAAGCTTTCATAAGCTTGTGTCGCCGCTTGAGCGGCGGAAATCGCGCCCCGCGCGGTGTCGATCAGGCCATGTTGCCAACTCGGGGACCAGTCGTCGTGACCGATGGCCGCGAGCGGGTGGCTGAGCAGGGCATCCCGTCCCACGGCTCGGGCATTTACTTCCAGGCGGTCGGCGACTTCCCTGAAGGTCTCCATGGCGGCGAAGTCGTGGACATCGGGATTGCCCCAGGACAGTTCCAAGCGCGGCAACGCCACGCCGTCGACGACGCGACCGATCGCCTCGAAGATGGTCATGCCGTTAGCGTGGCGATGGTGCAGCCGCTCGGCATAGCCATTGAGCTGGTCGCGCAGTTTTCTCAAACGCAGCGCTTCCGCCTGCCAGGCTTCCGGATCGACTGTTCCCTTTGCCTCCCATGTCTTCTGGAATTGCGCCAGTACGTCGAGCTTCCGGGCCTTGTTGGAGTGAAGCTCCAGGCAGAACTCGCCCAGCCCCACCTCGCGTAAGCGCCGGTAGACGACATCGAGGGCCGCGATCTTTTCCGAAACGAACAGCACCCGCTTGTCTTCCGCCAAGCATTGGGCGATCAGGTTGGCGATGGTCTGGCTCTTGCCGGTGCCGGGCGGTCCGACCAGGACGAAGTCCTTGCCGCGCGCAGCCGCCATGATGGCGGAGAGTTGAGAAGAGTCAGCGGGCAAGGGGCAAAAGGTTCGCTCCGGCAGCAATTCGCTGTCGAGCCGCCTGGGATTAGGAAAGTCGAGCCCGGAAGGGTAGCTCTCGCGCGGTGTATCGATCAGGTGGCGAACGACCGGATTTTCGCGTAGCTGATCGGTGCGCTCGGTCAAATCCTTCCACATCAGGTGCTTGGCAAAGGAGAACATCGCCAGCACGACGTCTTCCGCCACCTCCCAGCCTTTGATGTCCCGCACCGCGTGGGAGACCGATTTCCAGATGCCCGCCACATCCAGGCCGGCATCGTCCTTGGGCAGTTCGCCGTCGGCCACGCCCAGGTTCAGCTTGAAGTCCTGGCGCAGCATTTCGATCAATGTCGGATTGAAGCGAGGCTCGTCGTCGTGAAGAGTCAGCATGAAGCCCGAGCGCACGCTCCGGCGGGTCAGGTTCACGGGAACAAGTATCAGCGGTGCGCGATAGCGCTGGTCGGCCTTGTCTTCACGGGTCCAGGATAGAAAACCGATGGCGAGAAACAGGGTGTTTGCGCCGCCTTCCTGCAAGGTGGACCGGGCCGAGCGAAACAACTCCACGAGCCGGGTATCCACTTCTTCCTGCGGCAGGTCCACGAACACCTCGCGGCGCTGCAAGGCCTCGCGAGCATGTTCCCATCGCACATTCTCCCGCTCGCGACTTTCATGGATCGCCAGATTCCGTGGATCGGCACCATCCATGAGGTCGGGCCTGGCCAGCAGCCGTACGGGTTGGCCATCGGAAAGCAAATCTTCCAAGGCGCCCGGGTCTGGCGCTTCCAACTTGATCGCCTTCTTGCCGCCCCGGAAGTTCAGCAGGTTGTTGCGCAGGGAGAGGTCCAGCAACTTGCGTTGCCAACGCGCCAGTCGATCCTTGGGATTAAGCGTGGCCGGGTCTGGCTCGACAGCCACATCGTCATCCGGCAGGTCAGGGGCCTCGTCGAAGACAGGTTCGACGGCTGGCGCGGCCTCGACAGGCGTTGCCGCCACGCGCACCTCGGCGCTGGCCAGCGGCTTGATCCGCTGTAGCCGTGCCCGGCGGATGTCCACGGCCAGTTCGAAGGCTTCTTCATTTTCCTCGGCGACATGCTGCGCTCCGAGTTGCACCGCGTAGGAGAAGGTCGGCGCTGGCCGGTGCGTGGCCACCGTGGTCTCGAAGAGCACCAACTCCTTGAGCTTGATCCGTTTGCGCAAGGCGGTAATATCGTCGACCACGGAGGTTGAAAATTCTTCGTTCTTGAGCCAGACGCCGGCAAAGGCATGCCCCTTTGTAAAGACCAGCAACGGGTTCAAGCCGGCCTGCTCGATAGCAGAACAGAACAAAAGTGCGAGATCGAGGCAGGTGGCCAAGCCCGACTCGGCGATTTGATCCGGGCCGCGTACTTTTTGGCCGACATGCTCGAAGCTGGCAGGCGGCAGGGCATAGTCCAGCCCCATTGCCGCCACTGCGCTCCAGATACCGGAAGTCAGTTCCCAGGCGCGTTTGGCTCCATCCTTATAACCATCCAGCGCCGGATTCTTGCTGTTCTTGCGAAGAACCTCGGCGGTTTGTTTGAGTACCCGTTCGACCGCGGGTTCGTTCGGTTGGACGAAGGCGGCGACCATGTCTGGCAAGTGCGATAAACCGCCCCATTGGTTCCGCGGCAGGAGTTCCACAGTTTGTTCGAGCCGGGCCAGTTCATCGCCGGCCTCGCCACGGCAGCGCAAGACGAACGAAACTGTCGCCGTCTCAGCTTCAGTGAGTCGTGACAGCAGAGCGCCATCGAGTTGCACATCCAAATCTGTGATGTGGCAACACTGGCCTGCATTTACGGCATCGATATGCCATTGCTTGGTTTTCAGGAATGCGGGGGTCGATTCGATACTGAGGTCGAGTTCCTTTTCGTCATCAGCAGAATCATTGTTGATGCTCAACTCCCGGAGCATCGGGACAGCATTCTGAAAATCGGCAAGATTCAGCTTCGCGCCCAATGCGGCGGCAATGGCCAGAAGCGGTTTCTTGGACGCAGATTCACCAGTCTGTTCGGTGTCGTTCATTTCCCTGTCCCTGTCGGAACCAGAATTTGGCCTTTTTTATGTCAACCATGGCTCATTCTGGAAAGAATAGCGACGCCCCAGTTGTTTGGCGTCGAGAAATACATCTTGTCACACCTGAGTTCTGGGTCAATGGTCGGCGGTTGATCCGTTGTCTGCCGAATGAGTCACACGGAGCCAGTGGCCGTACTTTCCGACCTTGCCTGCCCTGTTGTTGTCGGCTTCTGGAGATATATCGGCCAGACAAATCCACATCTCCCAGGCGCCGCAATAGACAACTTCTGGCCAGTCCCGGCCCTAGGATCGGGTGGATCGGAAGGACTATTTTGGCCGAAAACCAAAGACAGTAGGCTATTGCCCTTGATAGCCCGAAATGAACCAACAGCCGTCGAATTGATCAGGCCATCTAGCTACCCGCACCCTGTACAATCCAGCATGCCTCAATCTCAAGTTCCCCCTCCCGCCGACACTTCGTTCGCCAGCCTGCCGCTGAAGCCGGCCGACCTGGCCAACCTGAACCAGCTCGGCTATCTGGAGATGACCCCGATCCAGGCCGCCAGCCTGCCCATCACCCTGGCCGGCCACGACCTGATCGCCCAGGCCAAGACCGGCAGCGGCAAGACGGCGGTGTTCGCCCTGACCCTGCTCGACAACCTGGATGTGCGCGACCTCTCGGTGCAGGCCATGGTGCTGTGCCCGACCCGCGAGCTGGCCGACCAGGTGACCCAGGAGATCCGCCGCCTGGCGCGCAGCCGGGACAACGTCAAGGTGCTGTCCCTGGTCGGCGGCACCACCATGCGGCCGCAGATGGGCAGCCTGCTGCACGGTGCCCACATCGTGGTCGGTACGCCGGGCCGCATCATGGACCACCTGCAACGCGAGAGCCTGGACCTGTCCGCGCTCAACACCCTGGTCCTGGACGAGGCCGACCGCATGCTCGACATGGGTTTCTTCGACGATATCGTCTACGTGGCCAAACGCTGCCCGAGTAAACGCCAGACCATGCTGTTTTCCGCCACCTATCCGGAAGGCATCGCCCAGTTGTGTCGGCAGTTCATGCGCCAGCCGAAGGAGGTCAAGCTCACCGAGCGGCATGCCGCCGACAAGATCCGCCAGCGCTTCTACGAGGTCGCCAACGAGGACCGCCTGGCGGCCGTCGCCACCCTGCTCAACCACTATCGCCCGGTCAGCAGCCTGGCCTTCTGCAATACCCGCCAGCAATGCCGCGACCTGCTCAAGGTGCTGCGCGAGCAGGGTTTCCATGCCCTCGCCCTGCACGGCGAACTGGAGCAGCGCGAGCGCGACCAGGTCCTGGTCCAGTTCGCCAACCGCAGTTGCTCGGTGCTGGTGGCGACCGACGTGGCCGCGCGCGGGCTCGACATCGCCCAGCTGGAGGCGGTGATCAACGTCGACGTGACGCCCGACCCCGAGGTTTACATCCACCGCATCGGCCGCACCGGCCGCGCCGACCAGGACGGCTGGGCGCTCAGCCTGGCGAGCAAGAACCAGATGCGTCGGGTCGACAACATCGCCAAGGAAACCGGCACCACGGTCGAATGGCATCCCATCGCCGAACTGGCCGCGACCAGCGATGAGCCCTTGCTGCCGCCCATGGCCACCCTGCAGATACTGGGCGGGCGCAAGGACAAGATCCGACCCGGCGACGTGCTGGGCGCGCTTACCGGCGAAGCCGGCTTTGCGGCCGACCAGATCGGCAAGATCCAGGTCAGCGAAACCACCACCTATGTCGCGGTGGCGCGCGCTATCGCCCAGGAGGCGCAGCGCAAGCTGGCGGCCGGCAAGCTCAAGGGCAAGAGCGTGAAGGTGCGCATCCTGGAAATCTCCGGCGAGGCGCCTGCGAACGCGCCTTCCCGCGCCAACGCCAGCATCCGGCGGCGGCCCAAGGCGGAGCCGGACAGTCCGGCTCCCGCATCGCCGCGCCGACGCAGACCCGGTTGAACCGGACGACTGGCTGCCTGCCGAGGCGGGCATGACCCATAGACATTGACCTGACACGACGAGACCCAATCATGAAATGGCTGTTCCGTAGCTTCTTCAAGACCCTGCGCCTGGTATTGGGCCCCTTCCTGCTGCTCAAGGAGCGGATGAACGTCCCCGAAGGCCTGGCCCGTGCCCCCGAGTCCCAGCAGGAGGTCGACCGGCAATGCCGTGACCTGGCCCTGTACCAGTTCCAGACCTGTCCGTTCTGCATCAAGGTGCGCCAGGAGTTGCGCCGCCTGTCGCTCAACATCGAACTGCGCGACGCCCAGCATGACGCCGGCCACCGCGAGGCCTTGCTGGAAGGCGGCGGCCGCAGCATGGTGCCCTGTCTGCGCATCCTCGACGGACAGGGCAACAACCGCTGGCTGTACGAATCCGGCGACATCATCGAATACCTGCGCGGGCGCTTCACCGCTTGAACACCTCGCCGACCCAGCCAGTCGGTGCGATTTCCCGCGAGGAGATCGCGGAACTGCCGATCCGGCGTTACGAAGGCAAGGTATCGCTGGTCGCCACGCCCGAGGCGCTGGCGCAGGCCATGGCCGACATCCGCCAGGAGCGCGTGCTCGGTTTCGACACCGAGACCCGGCCCTCGTTCAGGAAGGGCGAAAGCCACCTGCCCTGCCTGGTCCAGGTCGCCACGGCCCGGGCGGTGTACCTGTTCCAGTTGCGCCAGGTCGACTGTTCCGAGGCCCTCGCCGAGGTCATGGCCGAACCCGGCATCGTCAAGGCGGGCGTGGCGCTGGCGCACGACCTGCGCCAGCTCGGCCAGGTGTTTCCGATCACGGCGAGATCCGTGCTCGACCTCGGTATCGTGGCCAGGCGTAACGACATAGACCAGACCGGCCTGCGCAACCTGGCCGGGATTCTTCTTGGCATCCGCATTCCCAAGGGTTCGCGCACCTCCAATTGGGCCGCACCCAGCCTGTCGCCGGCGCAGATCAATTATGCCGCCACGGATGCCTGGGTCAGTCGCGAGTTATACTTATGCTTTCAAAGGCTTGGCCTGTTGATAAGCGGACATGATCAATAGCCGGGCGCAAATTCAATAACCTGCTCCGGGGTGATGATTGCCAGTTCAGGAACGGCGCTGGATAGCGAATAATCAGCGCCGATCCCATAAAACGCGCAAACTGACGGATACGGAGTAAACCCGAACCGCCATGGCGACCGTTGCCACCTGAGTGGAAACGACGTCACCGGCGGGGATAAGGAGCCATTAAGTTGCAAGAAATTCTGCAGTACCTGAAAGACCACGGTGAAAGACTCGACTCGGAGATCGCCGCTGGGATGGGCATTTCGCTGGAAAAAGTGTCATCCCAACTGAATGAACTGGCGGCCAAAGGCGAGGTGATCATGTGCCGCACGACTCGCTACACGGACAACAAGAAGGTCGAGGGGATGCTGTGCCGGGTGGCCGGCTACATCCCGCCGGCCAGCCCGGGCCGGAAGCCGAAAACGCCGATGTAGGCGAAGTGCAGGCCGTTGCGGTCTGCGCCAGGGCGGCACGCGTCTGCCGACTCAGTCGTTTCCGAACCCTCCTGACAGGGCGATTCCGGGCTGATCAGCCCCGATTCAGGCACTGCTCCATCTGCTCCACCGGTTCAGGCCGGCCGAACAGGTAGCCCTGATAGGCATGACAGCCCTCGCTGGCCAGGAAATCTCGCTGGGCCTGGGTTTCCACCCCTTCGGCAATCACCGACAGGCCCAGGCTGTTGGCCAGGGCGACGATGGTCCGCGCAATGGCGGCGTCGTTCGGATCGGTGAGCACTTCACGCACGAAGGACTGGTCGATCTTGAGCTGATCCAGGGGCAAGCGCTTCAGGTAGGCGAGCGAGGAATAGCCGGTACCGAAATCGTCCAGCGAGAAGCCGACGCCATGAACCTTCAGCGCGGCCATCTTGGCGATGATGTCCTCCATGTCATCCAGAAGCAGGCTCTCGGTGAGTTCCAGCTTGAGTCGGTGCGGATTCGCGCCGGTTTGCCGAATCACCTCCAGCACCTGCTGGGCAAAATCCTGCTGGTGGAATTGCCGGGCACTGATGTTGACCGCCAGGGTGCACTGGTCAAGTTCCGGCCGGGTGGCCCAGGCGACCAGCTGCTTGCAGGCGGTTTCCAGCACCCACAGCCCCAATGGCAGGATCAGTCCGGTTTCCTCGGTGAGGTGGATGAACTCGTTCGGCGGCACCAAGCCCCTCTCGGGATGTCGCCAGCGCAGCAGCGCCTCGGCACCGGTCACGCGGCCATCACGGTCAACCTGGGGCTGGTAGTAGAGCATGAACTCGTTCCGGGCCAGGGCCTGGCGCAAGTCCGCCTCCAGGGCAACGCGCGTATTGACCACGTCCTGCATGCTCTGATCGAAGAAACGCAAGAAATTGCGGCCCGCCTCCTTGGCCGTATACATCGACAGGTCGGCCTGCTTCAGCAGATCATCGATTGAATTCCCGGTTCCGGCAAACAGGGTGGCGCCGATACTGCTGGTGCTGTGCTGGACGTGGCCGGACAGTTGGTAGGGCTGGCTGAGGGCCGCCAGGATCTTCTCGCCTATTTGTCTTGTCCGGCTGGCGGCCTCTTCGGGTTTCTCGCTCAGGCCTTCCAGCATCACCACGAACTCGTCGCCGCCGAACCGGGAGACGGTATCGCTTTCGCGTACGCAGCCGGCCAGGCGCTGGGCGACCTGTTCCAGCAGCAGGTCGCCCTTGTCATGGCCCAGGGTGTCGTTGAGGGCCTTGAAATTATCCAGATCGATGAACAGCAGGGCACCCATGCGGCCGCTGCGCGCACTGGCGGCGCAGGCATGGTTCAAGCGGTCGATCAGCAGCCTGCGGTTGGGCAGGCGGGTGAGTGCGTCGTAGAAGGCGAGATGCCTGATCTCGTCCTCCGCCGCCTTGCGCTGGCTGATATCGGTCAGGGTGCCGACGTAGTGGGTGATGCCCCCCTCGTCATCTTTCACCGCCGTGATGCTGAGCCAGGCCAGATAGATCTCGCCGCGCTTGCGCCGGTTCCAGATTTCGCCTTGCCAGGCCCCGCCATGGGCCAGGGTTTCCTTCATCCTGATATAAAAGGCCGGCTCGTGGCGGCCCGAACCGAGCAGGCGTGCCTTCTGGCCCACGGCCTCCCTGGCCGCATAGCCGGTGATCCCGGCAAAGGCGTCGTTGACATCGATGATCGTGCTGTCCGTGGCGGTGATGATGATGCCTTCCTGGGAGTTGGCGAAGACGCTGGCGGCAAGTTGCAGTTTCTCGCTCGCCTGTCTGCGCTCGGCCAGGGCAATTTCGGCTGCTGCACGGGCATGGTCGAGGCTCTCGGCCAGGCGGCCCTGTTCCAGCCCCAGTCGTATCGCGACATCGAGCGTCTCATGTACGTTGCGTGCGCCGATCAGCAGGGCCACCAGGAAGATGATGGTCAATAATCCCAATCCCCAATACAGCGGCGAACTCGCCTGCAGCAGGGCGACCGAGGCCATCGGAACCATGACCAGCAACGCGAATGCCCGGTAGGCCGCTGGTACCGGCGACAGGATGGGCACCGCCCCGGCCACCATGCCGGCCAGGACCAGGCCGGTGAACAGGAACGCGGCATCGGATGCGTTCCACATGAACAGGAAGGCTCCGGTGCCCCATGTCGCCGCGAGCATCGCCGTGGCGACGATATAACGATGCCGCCAGGTCTTCGCGGCGCAGGCATCCGGCATGGTCGCCAGGAATCGATTCGCCAGCAGGTAACGTCCCACCGAGATGACAACGATGCAGCACCACCAGTCGAACGCCACGCTGACAGGCGCTGCGAGTGTGCTGTTTACATAGGCGAACAACGAGGCATTGACGAGATTCAACAGTTGCGCGGAGCCGGCATTGCGGTACAGCAAGGCGGTCTTCTGTCGTTCTGCTTCTGCCCCGATATCCAACGCCGAGCCGACGGGAGCGGACAGGCGGCCCGAGGCCGCACGGATATCGCTGATGATTGTATCGACCAAATTACCACCCTCCTGGCAGGCATTGTTTGCCGGATACCCGTCGGGATACAGCCCGCCGACGGCCCGCTGAGTCGGTGGATGCCGCTCATTTGCCTTTGCCTTACAGCTTACTCCGGGTCTACCCGGCCTGCCAGTCAGGCCGTTCGGGCGACCACAGGCCGGCTGGGGGGCACCGATTTAGTCCGCCGCCAGCATCCCGGCCAGATAATCCGCCAGTGCGCGCACCTTGAGCGACAGGTGCTTGCGCGAAGGGTAGACCGCGTAGATGCCCATCTCGCGGCTGCAATGCTCCGACAGGACCTCTACCAGGCGACCGCTGGCCAGGTCTTCGTCGACCAGGAAACCCGGCTGTTGGGTGATGCCCAGACCGGCCAGGGCGGCGGCACGGCAGGTATCGCCATTGTTGGCGCGCAGGCGCGGCCGGACCGTGACGCCCTGTTCGCCTGTGGGTGTATCGAATCGCCAGGTGTCGCTGGCCGGTGCATAGGTATAGGCGATGATGTCGTGCCGGGCCAGATCGGCGATGCGGCTCGGGGTGCCGCGCCGGGCCAGGTAATCGGGCGCGGCGCACAACAGCACGCGGGTCTTCGCCAGGGGCCGGTAGATCAGGCTGGAATCGCGCGGCCGGGTGATCCGGATGGCCATGTCGTAGCCCTCCTCGACCAGATCGACGATACGGTCGGCCAGGTCGATTTCCAGTTCCAGATTCGGGTGCCGGGCCATGAACTCCGGCCATAGCCCGGCCAGGCGGTTGACCCCGAAAGACAGCGGGGCGTTCACCCGCAAGCGTCCGCTGGCCTGCAGGGTGGCGTCGCCGACCATGGCCTCGGTCTCGTCCAGGTCGGCGAGGATTTGCTTGCTGCGGGTGTAATAGGCCTGCCCGGCCTCGGTGAGCGACAGCCGGCGCGTGGTTCGCTGCAGCAGCCGGGCGCCCAGCCGCGCTTCAAGCTGCATGACGACGCGGGATACCGCCGCCTTGGAGATGCGCAGCAAATCGCTCGCCGCGACAAAGCTGCCGGTGTCGACCACTGCCACGAAGGACTGCATTTCCCGGAATCGATCCATGGCGCCATTGTCAATCAATACGAGACAGTCCATCAATCAAAACAGTATTTATTGCAGAATAATTAGCCAATACACTGATTCCAACTTATCGAGGCAGATACGCCATGACCACTCGCTACACGGATACCGCAATAAGCCTGCACTGGCTGATGGCCGTCGGCCTGGTCGGAACCTTCGCGCTGGGCGTGTATATGCACGACTTGCCGTTCTCGCCGGCCAAACTGCAGCTGTATTCATGGCACAAGTGGGCCGGCGTGACCCTGTTCGCGCTGGTCCTGTCCCGGCTGGCCTGGCGTGCCGGCCACCCTCCGCCGGCCTTGCCGGACACCATGACGGCGACCATGCAACGTGCGGCCGGCCTGGTCCATGTCGTGCTGTACCTGCTGATGCTGGCGATTCCCTTGTCCGGCTGGCTGATGAGTTCGGCCAAGGGGGTCACCACGGTCTGGTTCGGCGTATTGCCGCTGCCCGACCTGCTCGGCAAGGACAAGGCCCTGGGCGATTTGTTGTTCGGAGTACATAAAGCACTGAACCTGACCCTGCTCGGACTGGTCATCGCACATATCGGCGCGGCGTTGAAACACCATCTGGTCGACCGCGACGATGTCCTGACCCGGATGCTGCCCAGGCATAAACGACAAGGAGACACCTGATGATACGAACTGCCCTGTTATCCCTTGCCCTGTTGGCCAACACGGCCGGCGCCGAGGTGCTGACCCGCCTGGACCCGGCCAATAGCCGCATCGACTTTACCTACAAGCAGATGGGCGTAGCGCTGGAGGGGCGGTTTGCCGCCATTTCCGGCCGGGTTGCCTTCGATCCGGCCAAGCCCCAGACGGCCAGGGCGACCATCGAGGTCAAACTGGCCAGCGTCGACACCGGCCTCGACGAGGCCAATTCCGAAGTGGCCGGCAAGGACTGGTTCAACACGGCCGCCTTTCCGCTGGCACGCTTCGAAGCCACCGCCGTCAAGCCGCTGGGCGGCAACCGCTACCAGGTCGACGGCCGGCTGACCATCAAGGGGCGGAGCCAGAACGTCAGCCTCCCCGCCACCTTCACGCCCGACGCCGGCGGCGGGTCGTTCGCTGGCACCTTCTCCCTGCGTCGCGCCGATTTCGCCATCGGCGAGGGTGACTGGCGCGATTTCAACATCGTCGCCAATGAAATCTCGGTCCGGTTCAAGCTTCGGATCACTCGCTGACTTTAGTTTACATATCACAACAAGGAGTTACGACATGAAACAGATCCTGATTCTGGCTTTCGCTGGCCTCCTCTCGGCCCCCGCCCTGGCCGCGCAGGTGACCTACAACCTCGACGCCAACCATACCTTCCCGCACTTCTCCTACAGCCATCTCGGCTATTCGACCCAGATGTCGCGCTTCAACAAGACCACCGGGACGGTGACCCTGGACCCCGAGACGCGTACCGGTTCGGTCGACGTCGTCATCGACATGAAGTCGGTCGATACCGGCTCCGCCCTGTTCGACGAGCACATCCAGGGCCCCGACTATCTCGACACCACGCAGTACCCGGTCGCCACCTTTCGCTCCAGCGCGGTGAAATTCAACGGCGACACCCCGGTGGAAGTGGAAGGCGTGCTGACCATCAAGGGCATCAGCAAGCTGGTCATCCTGAAAGTGACCTCCTTCCAGCACAAGTTCCACCCGATGCTGAGACGCGATGCCATCGGCGCCAACGCCACCACGGTAATCAAGCGCAGCGAGTTCAACGCCGGCAAGTACGTACCCTTCGTCGGCGACGAGGTGACCCTGGACATCGCGATGGAGGCCAACGCGCCGTAACCTCCAGCCTAGCCGGCAGCCGAGGCCCGGCCTGTGCCGGGCCTCGGCATTTCGGCAACGTCGCCGCGCGGCCATATACAATGACCGGGCTCACCCGCACCCATTAATGCGGTGGCTTATCCCGAGGCAGATCATGAAAGAAATCCTGGCGACCGGCCTGTTCCTGCTGCTGTCGATGACGGCGGCGGCCGCTACCGAACCGGTCGTGACAGACGGCGTACAGGTGCGTATCGACTACACCGTCAAGGTGGGCGACCGGCTGGTGGACTCCTCCCTGAATGACGAACCGGTCAGCTTCGTCGTCGGCGCCGGCACCATGATCCCCGGACTGGAGGCGGCCCTCCTGGGCATGCATGAGGGCGAGGAGAAGACCTTCGAGGTGGCGCCCGAAAAGGCCTACGGCGAGGTCGATCCGCGCGCCGTCCGCAGCATACCGAGAACCACCTTGCCGGCGGACCTGAAGCCCGAGGTCGGCATGGCGATGGAAATTCGCACCAGTGGCGAGCAGACGGCCAAGGCGGTGGTCAAGGCCGTCGAGGGCGACCGCATCCTGCTCGATTTCAACCATCCGCTGGCGGGCAAGACCCTGACCTTCAAGGTCAAACTGCTGTCGATCGGCGCGGCCAAGGCCGCCGAGGCGCCGTATCCGCACGCCCTGGCGGCCCCCCGGACCTATCCCGACCTGCTCAAGGTTACATCGGCGGGGGTGGTGTACGCCTCCAGGCTCAGAAAGAATACCGACCCCGGCGTGGTGGCCGGGCTGTTCGAGCAACTGAAAAAGGATGCCGACAACGCCCTCCTGCAGTGCGGCATGCAGATCGTCGGCGTCGAGGTGACCGGCGATATCGTCAAGACCTATGGCGTGCTCAACACCCCGACCCGGGCGACCTTGCTGAAACTGGTCGACCGGAGCACCGGGACGGTCACCGAGGAAAAGGTCATGTCCGGACTGCTGGCACGCTATGCGGAACCCGATGAGCGCAACCGCAAGGGCCTGATATGCGAATTGCTGCTGAAGCCGCTGACCGATCGAAATGAAAGTTTGAACAAGCAGTTGAAGGGCGGCGTGTGCCCGCATATCGGGCGCCTGACCGCCTGCCTGGACGACCTGCGCGCTGCCGACCAGCGGGTCGGCCGGCAGGCCGGGGCGCAATCGCTCCGGCTGTATTCCGGCGACCGCTGGGATTCGGACCGGAATTACCTCGACCAGTTCGAAACCACCGGGCGGTGACTGCCCAGGGCGGGCGAGCGCGCCCTGGCTGCGACGCAGTAGAATAAGCAGGTGAACGCCGACCTGTTCGACTCCCCGAAACCTGCCGCTGCCCCCTCCGCCGCGCCCCTGGCGGAGCGCTTGCGGCCGACCGGCATTGACCAGATGATCGGCCAGACCCATCTGCTCGGACCGGGCATGCCGCTCCGGCTGGCCTTCGAATCGGGCCGGCTGCATTCGATGATCCTGTGGGGACCGCCCGGGGTGGGCAAGACCACCCTGGCACGGCTGACGGCGCACCACTTCAAGGCCGATTTCATCCAGATCTCGGCCGTGCTGGCCGGGGTGAAGGAGATCCGCGAGGCGGTCGAACGGGCCCGGATGAACCAGGGCCAGGGCCACCAGACCATCCTGTTCGTCGACGAGGTGCACCGCTTCAACAAGGCCCAGCAGGACGCTTTTCTGCCCCACGTCGAATCGGGGCTGGTGACCTTCATCGGCGCCACCACCGAGAACCCCTCGTTCGAGGTGGTCGGCGCCCTGCTCTCGCGCGCCCAGGTCTATGTCCTCAATTCGTTCAGCGAGGCCGAACTGGCCACCCTGCTCCGGCGCACCCTCGACCTGGGCGAAATCGCCCTCAGGCTGACGCCGGAGGCAGAAAAACTCCTGGTCGCCTATGCCGACGGCGACGGCCGCCGGCTGATCAACCTGGTCGAGCAACTGGCCATGGCGGCGCTCACCGCCAAACGCGCCGAGGCCAACGCGGAGTTCGTCGCTGGAGCCCTGTCGCCCTCGCTACGCCGGTTCGACAAGGGCGGCGAGGCCTTCTACGACCAGATCTCCGCCCTGCACAAGTCGGTGCGCGGCTCCGATCCGGATGCCTCGCTGTACTGGTTCACCCGCATGCTCGATGGCGGCGCCGACCCGCGCTACCTGGCCCGCCGCATCCTGCGCATGGCCTGGGAGGACATCGGCCTGGCCGACCCGCGCGGCGCCGAGATCGCCCTCAACGCCGCCGATACCTACGAGCGCCTGGGTTCGCCCGAGGGCGAACTGGCTCTGGCCCAGGCGGTGATCTACCTGGCTTGTGCGCCGAAATCGAATGCCGGCTACATGGCCTACAACCAGGCCCGCGCCTTCGTCCGGGAAGATGGCAGCCACGAGGTGCCGGTGCACCTGCGCAACGCGCCGACCAGGCTGATGAAGGAACTGGGCTATGGCCGTGCCTACCGCTATGCCCATGACGAACCGGAGGCCTACGCCGCCGGCGAGACCTATTTTCCGGAGGATATGGCCCGGCCGCCGCGCTTCTATAGCCCGACCCCGCGCGGCCTGGAAGGCAAGATCGCCGAAAAACTTGCCCACCTGCGACAATTGGACGCAGGGACCGGCAAGAAAAAATAACTATCCTCCCACCGTTAACGAAGCCATGGAAATCCATTGCACGGCTATCTTTCGACAAGCCTCATCGGTTATCTTAAAGGCCTCCAAACGCCCTTGAATTTCGGCATGGGCCGACCTGGACCAGTCGAGATGGATTCTGCATGAATGCGGCACGGCCCTGGTGGGACATGCCGATGAACCTGAGAATGAAATTGTTCAGATCGCCTCGTAATTGGCTGGCCGGCTTGGCCACGCTGCTGCTTGCCACCCTGGCTCAGGCCGAGCCTTACGGTCTCAAGGGCGTGACCCTGGGATCCCATCTCAACCTGATCGCCAACAATCCAAAATTCGACTGTCGCCCGGTCAAAACCCCCACCGGCGACCGGGTATGCAGCCTGGGCAAGGACGAAACAGAGACCATAGCCGGCGCCCCGGTCATTTCCATGTTCTACTTCTACGACCTGTCCGCGCTGACCGGCATCACCATCAGCCTGGAAGAACAGTACTTCCAGTCCGTGGTGAAGGCACTCGGCGAAAAATACGGCATCCCCGCCCGAATGACGGATACCGTCAAGAACCTGAATGGCCGGTCATTCGAGAGCAAGACCTATACCTGGCGCCAGCCCGGCGAGGCCATCGTGGCGCAGCAGTATTCCGGCCGGCTGGATCGTTCCTCGATACGCATCAGCGATGAAGCGGCTGCACTCAGGATCAGGCAACGGCGCGAACTGCTGGAAAAGCAACCGCTGCGGGATTTGTAACGACTGCCATGCCCGCGCGGTGCAGCCATTCCCAGGGTGCCAGGGCATGAATCGGACACTGCGCAAATCGACCCTGGCGATGTGGATACTGGCCCCGGCGCTGGCCATCCTTGTCGGCGCCGTGACCGACGCCTTGATTTCCGATGCGGCGCCGGGCGAGGCGGAGATGCGGGCCGAGGTGGCGGCCTGGGGACTGACCGACCTGGCCCTGTTCACCGAGGCGCGCTATACCCGCCACCCCTCCCAGGCCGACCGCCATGCCGCCTTCCAGGACCATCCCGGGGCCTTGGAGCATTTCCCCAGTGGCGCCCTGATGCCGCCGCCGCCCCATCTGCGCGAGCCGACCGGACCATGAACGGATTTGCCCGGCAGCGCTACCTGCTCGATTTCACCGTCGCCTCGCTCATGCGCCGGCCGGGACGCAACCTCAGCCTGCTGCTGGTCTATACCCTGGTGGTGTTCCTGCTCGCTTCGGTGATGCTCTACAGCCAGGCCATCAAGGGCAAGGCCGCCGCGCTGCTGCAGGGTGCCCCGGAGATCGTGGTGCAGCGGATGGAAGCGGGCCGCCATGCCCTGATGCCGGCCGCCTACCTGGAGCGGCTGGGCCGCCTCAGGGGCGTCGCAGAAGTGCAGGGACGGCTGTGGGGCTATTACTACGACCCGGCCGTGGCGGCCAACTACACCGTCATGGCCCCGGCCCGCGACGGCGCGGCGCCCGGCCAGGTCAGGATCGGCGCCGGCATCGCCCGGGTGCGCGGCCTGGCGGCCGGCGATGTCTTTTCCCTGCGCGGCTACGACGGCCAGCCCCATGCCTACACCGTGGCAGCGGTGCTGCCGGCGACCAGCGAACTGGTCAGCGCCGACCTGATGCTGATCGCCCCGGCCGATTTTCGCGCCTTCTTCGGCCTGGCGGACGACGTCTACACCGACCTGGCCCTGTCGGTGACCAACCCGGCCGAGGTGCGCCAGGTGGCGCGCAAGCTGGCGGAACGGCTGCCCGACTGCCGGCCGATCCTGCGCGAGGAGGTGTTGCGCACCTACGAGAGCGTGTTCGACTGGCGCGAGGGGATGCTCCTGGCCGTCCTGGCCGGCGCCGTGTTCGCCTTCCTGATCTTCGCCTGGGACAAGGCCACCGGCCTGTCCGCCGAGGAACGGCGCGAGATCGGCATCCTCCGGGCGATCGGCTGGGAGACCGGCGACGTGCTGCGCATGAAGCTGTGGGAAGGCGGCCTGATCTCGTTCACCGCCTTCTGCCTGGGCTATGGCCTGGCCCATTTGCACGTGTTCCATGCCGGCGCCCCCCTGTTCGCCGGGGTGATGCGCGGCTGGTCGGTCCTGCAGCCGCATTTCGCGCTGACGCCGCAGGTGGATGCCCTGCAATTGACCACCCTGTTCCTGCTCAGCGTGGTGCCCTATACCGTGGTCACCCTGGTCCCGGTCTGGCGCGCCGCCACGGTCGATCCGGACAGCATCATGCGATGATCGAACTCGCCGCCGTCACCAAGACCTTCAACGCCGGCCGGCCGAACGAATACCAGGCCCTGCGCGGCGTCGACCTGGCCATCGAGGCGGGCCGGGTGACCGCGCTGCGCGGCCCCAGCGGCTCCGGCAAGACCACCCTGCTCACCCTGATCGGCTGCCTGGCCCGGCCCAGTTCGGGCCGGGTGCGCCTGGCCGGCGAGGACATCTCGGCCCTGCCGGAACGCTTTCTGGCCGAACTGCGCCTGCGCCGCTTCGGCTTCGTGTTCCAGCGCTTCAACCTGATCCCGGGCCTGTCCGCGCTCGACAACATCCTGCTGCCGGCCTACCCGCTCGGCCTGCCTTACCACGAGCTGCGCGCCCGCGCCGATACCCTCATGGCGTCGCTGGAGATCGATCACCGCGCCGCGACCCGGGTCGACTGGCTGTCCGGTGGCGAGGTGCAGCGGGTGGCCATCGCCCGTGCCCTGATCAACGACCCGCCGGTGATCATCGCCGACGAGCCGACCGCGCACCTCGATTCCCGGCTGTCGCTGGAATTCCTGGCCCTGCTCGGACGCCTCAAGGAGGCCGGCAAGACCGTCGTCATCGCCAGCCACGACCCGCTGGTGTTCGAGACCGGCCTGCCCGACCGGGTGGCCGACCTGCGCGACGGCCGCATCGTGGGCGTCACGCCATGATCTTCCACCCGGCCATACTCGCCCTGTTGGCGGCCTCGGCGATCAATGCCATGGTCCTGCTGGCCGGGGCGCTGTTCGCCGTGCACCTGTTGCGCCACTGGGACCTTGCCAGCGGCCACGAACGGCAGGTCCGCCTGGAACGCCAGACCTACCTGGCCGCTACTGCGGTCGCCCTGGTCCTGGCCATCCAGTTCGTCGCCCTGCTGCTGTTCGTCTACAACGCCGAGCGCATGTCGGTACTGTTCACCGGCGCCATGTGCGCCACCGGTACCCTTAACGTCAACGCCTACGGCTTCCCCACCCTGATCCTGAAGATCGCCGGCTTCTTTCTTGCCGTGGTCTGGCTGGCCCTGAACCAAGCCGACAACCTGGCCCGCGATTACCCGCTGATCCGGCGCAAGTACGCCCTCCTGATCGCCATCGCGCCGGTGTTCCTGGCCGAGGCGGTGGTGCAGGCGCTGTACTTCCTCAACCTCAACCCGAACGTCATCACCTCCTGCTGCGGCAGCCTGTTTTCCGACACCGGGGCCGGCGTCGCGGCGGAATTGGCCGCCCTGCCGGCCAGGCCGGCGCTGATCGGCTTCTACGTCGTGCTGCTCGCCACGCTGCTGGCCGGCCTGCGGCTGTGGCGCCGCGGCCGCGGCGGCCGCCTGTTCGGCCTGCTGTCCGGTGTGCAATTCGCGGCCGCCGTCGCCGCCATCGTCGCCTTCATCTCCCTGTACGTATACGAACACCCGCACCACCACTGTCCGTTCTGCCTGCTCAAGGCCGATTTCGACTACATCGGCTACGCGCTCTACCTGCCGCTGTTCGCCGCCACCGGTTACGGCCTCGCGGCCGGCCTGTTGCAGCCTTATGCCCGGATTCGCAGCCTGGCGGTCGTCCTGCCGCCCCTGGTCCGGCGCCATGCCGGGCTGGCGGTCGCCAACCTGGCCGCGTTCGGCCTGCTGGCAAGCTGGCTGATCCTGGACTCCCACCTGAAGCTGATCGCGCCATGAAGGCCCTGTTGCCGCTCCTGTTCCTGCTGCTCGCCGGGTGCGGGGTGGACCTGCCGCAGGCTGTTCCCAATGGCGCGCCGGCGCCAGCCTTCATCGCCCATACCCTCGATGGCAGGCAGGTGACCATTCCCGGCGACTTCAAGGGCAAGGTGGTGGCGCTGCGCTTCTGGGCCGACTGGTGTCCCTATTGCGGGCCGGAGATGCGCGACATCGAACCGGTCTACCAGCGTCTCAAGGCGCGCGGCCTGGAGGTGGTGGCGGTGAACGCCGGCCAGGGGCCGGAGGCGGTGGCGAAGTTCCTGGACAGGACGCCGGTGAGCTACACGGTGGTCCTCGACCGGGAAGTCAAGGCGGTCGGCCTGTATGGGGTGATCGGTCTTCCCTATACCTACCTCATCGACCGCAATGGCAAGGTCAGTGGCCGCATCGTCGGCGAGGCCACGGCCGAGGTTTTCGAGCGCCAGGTGACGGCGCTCCTGCAGTGAGCATTTTTTACCCCTGTCTTTTTGAAAGGAACCCATCATGAAACGTAGAGATGCACTGAAATCCGCCCTGGCCCTCGGCGTCGGCGCCGTCGCCCTGCCGGTTCTCGCCTCGGAAAACAAGACCGACGGCACGCCCATGCAGTTCGTGCCCAGGACCCCGCCCGACGCGCAGCCGCTCAAGGACGAACTGAAGAAATATCCCAAGTGCCCCTATTGCGGCATGGATCGCAGCCAGTTCCATCATTCGCGCCACCTGGTCCAGTACGCCGACGACCTGGTCGACGGCACCTGCTCCATCCACTGCCTGGCGATCAGCCTGTCGCTGAACATCGACCGCGAGCCCAAGGCCATCTGGGGCGCCGACTTCGGTTCGGCCGAAGCGGTCAAGCCGATGCTGGAGGTCGACCGTGCCACCTACCTGATCGGCAGCGGCCTGCCCGGCGTGATGACCGGCCGCAGCAAGAAGGCCTTCGCCAGCCCCGAGGCCGCCGCGGCCGCCCAGGCCAAGCACGGCGGCGAGACCGGCGATTTCAACCAGGCGCTGCTGGCGGCCTATACCGACATGGCGCGCGACACCGTCGCCATCCGCAAGCGCCGCGAGGAACGCCGCCGCCGCACGATGGAAAACAAGGGATGAGGCGACGGCGCTTCCTCGCCGTCCTGACCGCCCTGCCCCTGCTGGCGGGGCCGGGCGGCGCCCATGCCGGTAACCGGCTGGACCGGATATCGGCACCGGGCCCGCGCGACCTGTGCCCGGTCTGCGGCATGGTGGTGGCCAAGTATCCCAACTGGGCCGCCACCGTGGTCTGGCAGGATGGCCATGTCCACCACTTCGACGGCGCCAAGGACATGTTCAAGTTTCTGTTCGACCTGCCCCGCTACGCCCCCGGCCACCGCCGCGAGGAGATCGCCGCCATCGCGGTCACCGACTATTACGAACTCAAGCGCATCGATGGCCGCCAGGCCTGGTACGTCATCGGCTCGGACGTGCCGGGCCCGATGGGGCACGAACTGGTGCCGCTGGCCAGCCGGGCCGACGCCGAGGAATTCATGCGCGACCACCGGGGCCGCCGCATCCTGACCTTCGAAGACGTGAAGGGCGACCTGCCGGCACGGCTGGACCAGGGCAAATTCTGAACCCGCGGCGATCCGGGGTTTTGCCGGGCGCCGCAGGTCCGGATTCCAATTTGCGCCATGCCCTGCTAGAATCCGCCCTCCCCGAATTGGGGAAATCCACACATCTGCCCTGTTAAGGTGCCCGTACCGAAAGATTTCGGGGGTATCGGCGGATGGAGGCTCAACCTTAACTACTGGAGTAGTCATGTCTGTAACCATGCGTGAAATGCTGGAGGCCGGCGTTCATTTCGGCCACCAAACCCGTTATTGGCACCCCAAGATGGCCCCGTTCATCTTCGGCCATCGCAACAAGATCCACATCATCAACCTGGAAAAGTCGCTCCCGATGTTCGAGGATGCGGCCAAGTTCGTGCGCCAGCTGGCCTCCAACAAGGGCACCGTCCTGTTCGTCGGCACCAAGCGCCAGGCCCGCGACATCATGGGTGAGGAAGCCGTCCGTTGCGGCATGCCCTACATCTCCCACCGCTGGCTGGGCGGCATGCTGACCAACTTCAAGACGGTCAAGCAGTCGGTCAAGCGCCTGAAGGACATGGAAGTGCTGCTGGCCGAAGGCGCCAAGGAATCCCTCAAGAAGAAGGAAACCCTGACCCTGCAACGCGAATTCGACAACCTGAACCGCTCCCTGGGCGGCATCAAGGAAATGGCCGGCCTGCCCGACGCCCTGTTCGTGGTCGACGTCGGCTACCAGAAGATCGCCATCACCGAAGCCAACAAGCTGGGCATCCCCGTGATCGGCATCGTCGACACCAACAACACCCCCGCCGGTGTCGACTACGTCATCCCCGGCAACGACGACTCCAGCCGCGCCATCCGCCTCTATGCCCGCGGCATCGCCGACTCGGTCCTGGAAGGCAAGGCCAACCTGGTCGAGGAACTGGTCGCCGCCGTGCAGGACGAGTACGTCGAGGTCGAGGAAGCCGGTAGCGCTGAATAAGCGCCGGATGGAGACAGCGCCGAGTCATGGCGCTGTAGCCCCCCGCGGTTAAGCTGGTTGACCGCAGGCCAAGCTTCTCGATCGATAGCGCCCCGTGATCGGGGCGTTTTCACACCGAATTACCTAACTGAATCTGGAGAACGAAAATGGCGGAAATCACCGCGTCCATGGTCAAGGAACTGCGCGAGCGCACCGATGCCCCGATGATGGACTGCAAGCGGGCCTTGAACGAGGCCGAGGGCGACATGCAGAAGGCCGAAGAACTCCTGCGCGTCAAGTTCGGCAGCAAGGCCGCCAAGAGCGCCGGCCGCATCGCCGCCGAGGGCATCGTCGGCATCCACATCAGCGCCGACGGCAAGCTCGGCTCGATGATCGAAGTCAACTGCGAGACCGACTTCGTGGCCAAGAACGACGACTTCCAGGCCCTGGTGAAGAACCTGGCCGAGATGGTTGCGGCCCAGAACCCGGCCGACGTCGCCACCCTGTCCGCCATGAAGATCGGCGACAAGACGGTCGAGGAAATCCGCACCGAGCTGGTCGGCAAGATCGGCGAGAACATGTCCCTGCGCCGCTTCGTCCGCGTCGAGGCCCAGGGCAAGCTGGCCAGCTACATCCACGGCGGCGCCAAGATCGGCGTGCTGGTCGACGTGGCCGGCGACGAGGCCCTGGCCAAGGACATCGCCATGCACATCGCCGCCTCCAAGCCCAAGGCCATGGATGCCTCCGGCGTAGCCCAGGAACTGATCGACTCCGAGCGTCGCGTCGCCGAGCAGAAGGCCGCCGAATCCGGCAAGCCGGCCAACATCGTCGAGAAGATGGTCGAAGGCAGCGTGCAGAAGTTCCTCAAGGAAGTCACCCTGCTCAACCAGCCCTTCGTCAAGGACGACAAGCAGACCATCGAACAGGTCCTGAAGTCCAAGGGCTCCCAGTGCCACGGCTTCACGCTCTACATCGTCGGCGAAGGCATCGAGAAGAAGGTGTCCGACTTCGCCGCCGAAGTGGCCGCCGCGTCCAAGGTCTGATCCGTGACCGCCCTCGCCCACCGCCGCATCCTGCTGAAGCTGTCCGGCGAGGCCCTGATGGGTCCGGACGCCTTCGGCTATAACGCCGAAACCATGGCCGGCTTCGTCAGGCAGATCGATGAAGTCGCCGGACTGGGCGTCCAGGTCGGCATCGTGGTGGGCGGCGGCAACCTGTTCCGGGGCGCCACCGGCGCCCTCTCGGGCATGGACCGGGCCACCGCCGACTCGATGGGCATGCTGGCGACGGTGATGAACTCGCTGGCGCTCAAGGATGCCCTGGTGAGCGCCGGCGTGCCGGCCCAGGTGATGACTGCCGTGACCATCGCCCACGTCGGCGAGCCGTTCGAACGCGACGCCGCCGTGCGCCACCTCGAAGCCGGCCGCGTGGTGATCTTCGGCGGCGGCACCGGCAACCCCTTCTTCACCACCGACACCGCGGCCGCCCTGCGTGCCGCCGAGATCGGCGCCGACCTGATGCTGAAGGCGACCAAGGTCGACGGCGTCTACACCGCCGACCCGAACAAGGATGCCACGGCAACCCGATACGACAGCCTGACTTTCGATGAAGCGATCGCCAGGAACCTGGGCGTGCTCGACACCGCGGCCTTTGCCCTCTGCCGGGAACAGAAGATGCCCTTGCAGGTCTTCTCGATCTTCAAGGACGGGGCGCTGAAACGCATCGTCCACGGTGAAACCGAAGGCACACTCGTCACGCTTTGACCGGGAGAAACACACCATGATCAACGACATCAAAAATACCGCCGAAGACAAGATGAAGAAGTCGGTCGAGGCGCTCAAGCACGAATTCGCCAAGGTCCGCACCGGCCGCGCCCACGCCGGCCTGCTCGACCACGTCCGGATCGATTATTACGGCACCATGATGCCGCTCAACCAGGTCGCCAACATCTCGGTGATCGACGCCCATACCCTCGGCGTGCAACCCTGGGAAAAGAACCTCTCCGCCAAGATCGAAAAGACCATCCGCGATTGCGACCTGGGCCTCAACCCGGCCTCCATGGGCGACATCGTCAGGGTGCCGATCCCGGCCATGACCGAGGAACGCCGCAAGGAAATGGTCAAGATCGTGCGCGGCGAGGCCGAAGGCGGCAAGGTCGCCGTGCGCAACATCCGCCGCGACGCCATCGCCCACCTCAAGGACCTGCTCAAGGACAAGGCGATCGGCGAGGACGACGAGCGCCGCGCCGCCGACGAGATCCAGAAGATGACCGACAAGTACATCGCCGAGATGGACAAGGCCCTGGCCGAGAAGGAAAAGGATCTGATGGCCGTGTAAGCCGGCAGCCTGTAGCCGGTTGCCCGGTTTTTTGCTACAAGCTACAGGCTGCAAGCGACAGGCTCACTCGATGATTCGAAAATTCTTCAGCTCCACGGCTGAGATACCCGAAGTCCCCCCGGTCCCGCGCCATATCGCCATCATCATGGATGGCAACGGCCGCTGGGCCAAGAAACGCCTGATGCCGCGCGTGGCCGGCCATGCCCAGGGCGTCGAGCGGGTGCGCGACGTGATCAGGGCCTGCGTCGAACGCGAGGTCGAATACCTGACCCTGTTCGCCTTCAGCTCGGAGAACTGGCGCCGTCCCCCGGACGAAGTGAACCGGCTCATGGAGCTGTTCGTCATGGCTCTGGAGCGCGAGGTCAGGAAACTGCACAAGAACGGCGTCCGCCTGAAGATCATCGGCGATCTGTCCCGCTTCGACGACCACCTGCGCGAGTTGATAGCAAAAGGCGAACGGCTCACCGCCGAGAATACCAAGCTGACCCTGACCGTGGCGGCCAATTACGGCGGCCGCTGGGACATCATGCAGGCGGTGAACGCCTGGCGCACCGAGCATCCGCGCAGCCACGCGATCACCGAGGCGGCCCTGGCCGAACACCTGGCCATGGCCTATGCCCCGGAACCCGACCTGTTCATCCGCACCGGCGGCGAGCAGCGCATCAGCAATTTCCTGCTCTGGCAGCTGGCCTATACCGAGCTCTATTTCACCGACACCCTGTGGCCTGACTTCGGCGCCGACTCACTCGACGCGGCCATCGCCTCCTACCATCAACGGGAACGCCGCTTCGGCCGCACCAGTGAACAATTGGTCCAATCTTAGTCTGCGCCTGGCGACCGCCGCGGTCCTGATCGCGGCCTTCCTGTCGGCTCTGTTCTTCGCCCCGGCGCCGGTCTGGTTCGCCTTCGTCACCCTGTTTCTCACCGCCGGCGCCTGGGAGTGGGCGGGACTGTTCAAGCTGCCGCCCCGTGCCCGCGCCGCCTACGCGGTGCTCACCCTGGCTCTTTCCGCGCTGCTGGCCAGTGCCGATATCGCCGGGCTGGCCGTTGCCTACTGGCCGTCGCTGCTCATCTGGGTCGCCCTGGTACCGATCTGGCTCTGGCGCGGCTGGCCGCTGCCCCCGGCCGCATGGGGCCTGCTGCTCGGCTGGCTGCTGCTGATGCCCACCCTGCTCGCCCTGCTCCACCTGCGCGCCGAATCGCCCTGGCTGTTGCTGATCGTGGCCGCCATCGCCATCGTCGCCGACACGGCCGCCTACTTCGCCGGTCGCCGCTTCGGCAGGCACAAGCTGGCCCCGACCATCAGCCCGGGCAAGACCCGCGAGGGCGCCCTGGGCGGCGCCGTCGCCGTCGTCGCTTATGCCGCCATCGTCGCCCGGGCCGGCGGCCATGCCTTGAACATCACCCTGCTGGCGGCCTTCCTGGCCCTGTTCGTGCTGAGCGTGCTGGGCGACCTGTTCGAATCCTGGCTCAAGCGTCGCGCCGGCGTGAAGGACAGCGGCAACCTGCTGCCCGGACACGGCGGCGTGCTCGACCGCATCGACAGCCAGCTGGCCGTGCTGCCCGTGGCCGCCCTGCTCTGGATAGTGCTCGGAGCCTCTGGATGAATCCAGCACGGAGCGCGTTGTCGCGAGAAGCGTCTGGATGCAAGGCGCGTGGCGCTGCCCATAGCTCGGTCTATGGGCAAGCCGCGCAACGCCGCAGACGGGCGCTTCCCGTGACACCCCTCCGGGACGGGGCTTCGCGGGCGGTCTGCGGCGTTGCGGATGCGCATGAACGGCCATCGCAAGGAAAACGCGATAGCGAATGCGCATCACTGCCGCATCCTCCCTGTGCCGTTTCCTTGGCACGGCCGTTCGGATGCGGCCTTGCAAATGGAATGACCATTGCCCACGCGCCGCGCCTTGCATCCCATCCCGCAAAGCCCACGTCGCGCCCGCGATGGATTCATTCAGAGGCTCCCAAATGACCCTGCATACCCTGACCATACTCGGCGCCACCGGCACCATCGGCGTGAATACCCTGGATGTGGTGGCCCGTCATCCCGACCGCTTCAAGGTCATCGCCCTGTCGGGCAATCACCAGATCGACAAGCTGGCCGAGCAATGCCGGCAATTCCGGCCCAAGTATGCCGTGGTGCTGGACGCGGAGCGGGCCGGCCAGTTGCAGCAGGCCCTGGCCGGGCTGGACATCGAGGTGCTGTACGGCATCGAGGCCCTGGAGATGGTCGCCAGCCTGCACGAGGTCGATTCCGTGATGGCCGCCATCGTCGGCGCCGCCGGCATGCGCCCGGCGCTGGCTGCCGCCCGCGCCGGCAAGCGGGTCCTCCTCGCCAACAAGGAAACCCTGGTCATGGCCGGGCAGTTCTTCATGGATGCCGTCGAGGCCGGCGGGGCGACCCTGCTGCCGATCGACAGCGAGCACAACGCGGTATTCCAGTCCATGCCGGAACCCTACACCGGCGACATGGCCGGCCATGGCGTCCGCCGCATCCTGCTCACCGCCTCCGGCGGGCCGTTCCGCAACCGCGCCGTCGAGACCCTGGCCGCGGTCACCCCCGAAGAGGCGGTGGCGCACCCGAACTGGGTCATGGGCCGCAAGATCTCGGTCGACTCCGCCACCATGATGAACAAGGGCCTGGAGGTGATCGAAGCGCATTGGCTGTTCAATGCCAGCCAGGAACAAATCGACGTGGTCGTGCATCCACAGAGCATCATCCACTCCATGGTCGAGTATCAGGACGGTTCCGTGCTGGCCCAGTTGTCCAACCCCGACATGCGTATCCCCATCGCCCATGCCCTGGCCTACCCCGAGCGGGTGGCGACCGGCGTATCCTGGCTCGACCTGGCCAGGATAGGCCAGCTGACCTTCGAGGCCCCGGACACCCGCCGCTTCCCCTGTCTGCAACTGGCCTACGAGGCCTTGCGGGCGGGCGGCAGTTCGGCCGCGGTGCTGAACGCCGCCAACGAGATCGCCGTGGCGGCGTTCCTGGATCATCGCATCCCCTACCTGGCCATCCCGGCCACCCTGGCCCAGGTGCTCGACCGCCTGGGCGGCCGTCCGGCCGCCAGCCTGGATGACCTGGAAGCCATCGACGCCGAGGCCCGCGCCCTGGCCGGCGAACTGATCCAATGACCACCCTGCTCGCCTTCCTGCTTACCCTGGCCATCCTGGTGGTCTTCCACGAATACGGCCACTACGCCGTCGCCCGGCTGTGCGGGGTCAGGGTGCTGCGCTTCTCGGTCGGCTTCGGCCGGATCATCGCCAGCCGCCGGGACCGGAACGGCACCGAGTGGGCCTTGTCGGCCATCCCGCTGGGCGGCTACGTGAAGATGCTCGACGAGCGCGAGGGCGAGGTCGCGGCCGAGGACCTGCCGCTGACCTTCAACCGCAAGCCGGTGCTGCAGCGCATGGCCATCGTGGTGGCCGGACCGCTGGCCAACCTGGTCCTCGCCATCCTGCTCTACTGGGGCCTGTTCGTGCATGGCATCGTCGTGCTGAAACCCATCGTGGCGGCGCCGGAGGCCAATACCCCGGCGGCCGTGGCCGGCATCGCCGACGGCGATACCGTCGTGTCGGTCGATGGCGAACCGGTGGCGGACTGGCAGGGGCTCCATTGGGAGATACTGAAGCGGGGGCTCCGCGACGGCCGGGTCAGCATGGAAACCCGTTCTCAGGAAGGCCACCTCGCCTCCCGGCAACTCGATCTCGCCGGCATCGATCTCGCCGACGTCGACGCCGACCCACTCGACAAGATCGGCCTGAAACGCTTCCTGCCCGACTTTCCTGCCGTAATCGGCCAGACCCTGCCGGAAGGCCGGGCCGCGCAGGCCGGCCTGCGCGCCGCCGACCGTGTGCTGGCCATCGACGACCAGGCCATCGCCAACTGGGACGACATGGTCGCCATCGTCCGCGCCAGCCCGGAGCAGGCGCTGGGGTTCCTGGTCGAGCGGGCCGGCCAGCGCATCACGCTATCCATCACGCCCGCATCCGTGCCGGGCAAGGGGAACCGCATCGGCCAAATCGGCGCCACTCCGCAGGTCGATGAACAGCAACTGGCGGGCTTGCGCGGCGAGGTCCGCTTCGGCCCGGCCGAGGCGATGAAGCGCGCCCTGTACCGGACCTGGGACCTGTCCACCTTCAGCCTGGAAATGCTCGGCCGCCTGGTGATCGGCCAGGCCTCGCTGAAAAACCTCTCCGGCCCGGTCACCATCGCCGATTATGCCGGCCGCTCCGCCGAGGCCGGCCCGGCTTCGTTCATCGCCTTCCTGGCCCTGATCAGCGTCAGCCTGGCGGTGCTCAACCTGCTGCCGATCCCGTTACTGGATGGGGGTCATTTGCTGTATTATTCCGCCGAATTTCTGACCGGCCGTCCGGTCCCGGATTCGGTCCAGGAACTCGGCCAGAAAATCGGCGCGGCGCTGCTCGCCACGCTGATGTTTTTTGCCCTGTTCAACGACCTTCAACGTCTGTTCACTGGCTGAACGACCGTAGAGAGAAGAATGACAAACACGCACAAGTTATCCGTCCTGGCCGCCGCGCTGCTGCTCTCCTTCCAGGCCTCGGCATTCGATTCTTTCCAGATCAAGGATATCCGCGTCGAAGGCATTCAGCGTACCGAGGCCGGCACCGTGTTCAGCTACCTGCCGGTCAAGGTCGGCGAAACCCTGACCCAGGAAGCCGCCACCAAGGCGATCCAGGCCTTGTATGCGACCGGTTTTTTCAAGGACGTACGGCTGGAGAACCTGGATGGCGTGCTGGTGGTGATGGTGGAAGAACGCCCTGCCATCGCCCAGATCGAGTTCACCGGCATGAAGGAACTGGGCAAGGATGAAATCCTGGCCGCGTTCAAGCAGCAGGGCCTGTCCGAAGGCCGCATCCTGGACAAATCGCTGCTCGACAAGGCGGAGCAGGAACTCAAGCGGCAATATTTCAACCGCGGCCTCTACTCCGTCCAGATCAAGACCCAGCTGACGCCGCTGGAGCGCAACCGCACCGCGATCACCTTCGATGTCTCGGAAGGCGAAGTCGCCAAGATACGTTCGATCAACATCGTCGGCGCCAAGGCCTTCAAGGAGAAGGACCTGACCGGCCTGTTCGACCTGCGCACGCCGGGCTGGCTGACCTGGTTCAACAAGAACGACCAGTATTCCAAGCAGAAGCTCTCGGCTGACCTGGAAACCCTGCGTTCGCATTATCTGAATCAGGGTTACCTGGAGTTCCGCATCGAATCCACCCAGGTCTCGATCACGCCGGACAAGAAGGATATCTACCTCACCATCAACATCCACGAAGGCGACAAATACACGGTCTCCGACATCAAGATGGCCGGCGACATGCCCATCCCTGAAACCGAGTTGATGCCGCTGGTCACGCTCAAGCCGGGCGATGCCTTCTCGCGGGAAAAGCTGAACGCCTCGATCAAGAGTATCGGCGACCGCCTGGGCAACGACGGCTACGCCTTCGCCAACGTCAATGCCGCACCGGAACTGGACAAGGACAAGAAGGTGGTCGGCTTCACCTTCCTGGTCGACCCGGGTCGCAAGGTCTACATCAACCGGATCAATATCGCCGGCAACAACAAGACCCAGGACAACGTCATCCGGCGCGAGATGCGCCAGATGGAAGGCGCCTGGTATGCCACCGACAAGATCAACCGCTCGCGCGACCGGATCGACAAGCTGGGCTATTTCAAGGACGTCACGGTGGAAACGCCGGCGGTTCCGGGCGCCCCCGACCAGGTCGACCTCAACCTCAACGTCACCGAGCAATCGACCGGCAGCATGATGCTGGGCGCCGGTTTCTCCAGCACCGACGGTCTGGTGCTGTCCGGCGGGATCAAGCAGGACAACCTGTTCGGCACCGGCAACAGCCTGTCCCTGCAGATGAACGGCGGCAAGATCAACACCGTCTACGCCCTGTCGTATACCCAGCCCTATTTCACCCAGAACGGCGTCAGCCTGGGCTATGACTTGTATCGCCGCGATGTCGACACCACCAGTTCGAGTTCCGTGGTCGAGTACAGCACCTCGACGATCGGCGCCGGGGTCCGCCTCGCCGTCCCGATCAGCGAGTACGACGCCATCAACCTGGGCGCCGCGATCGAGCAATATTCCCTCGACCTCAATCCGAGCAGTACGGTCACGCCGCAATACATGACCGATTTCGCGACCAAGAACGGCGGCGATGCCACAGGCGTCACGGTCAACTCGCTGCGCCTGGAGGCCGGCTGGTCGCGCGACAGCCGGGACAGCTTCCTGTACCCGACCAAGGGCACGTTCCAGAAAGCCCACGCCGAACTGGGCACCCCGATCGGCGACCTGCAGTACTACAAGCTGTCCTACCAGTACACCTGGCTGCGGCCGATGTTCGGCAACATGACCCTGATGCTGAACGGCGAGGCCGGCTGGGGCGGCGGCATGGGCGGCCAGGAACTGCCGTTCTTCCGCAACTACTATGCCGGCGGCATCGGATCGGTGCGCGGCTTCAAGAACGGCACCCTGGGACCCAAGCAGGAAACCACGACCAACGGCATCATCGCCATCGGTGGCGACAAGCGTCTGGTCGGCAATGCCGAACTGATGTTCCCCTTCCCGGGCTCCGGCAACGACCGTTCCCTGCGCATGAGCGTCTTCATGGATACCGGTGCCGTCTGGGGCCCCAACGACAAGGACGGTCTCTACAAGGACATCTCGTTCACTGACCTGCGCTATTCTGCCGGCCTGGCCGTGACCTGGATATCGCCCATGGGCCCGATCAAGCTTTCCCTGGCAAAACCCCTGCGCAAGCTGGATAGCGATGAGGAAGAGATGTTCCAGTTCCAGATGGGCCAGATTTTTTAAGGAGTTTTCATGCGTACCCTGCTCGTTTCGATTTTCCTGCTGATCTCTTGTGGCGTGGCGTCTGCCGCCGAGTTGAAGATCGGTTTCGTCAATACCGAGCGCCTGTTCAGGGATTCCACCATGGCGGTCAAGGCCCAGAAGAAACTGGAGCAGGAGTTCGCCCGGCGGGACCAGGATATCCAGAAAATGGTCAAGCAGGCGCGCGACATCCAGTCCTCGCTGGAAAAGGAAGGCCTGACCATGGCCGAGGCGGACAAGACCCGCAAGGAACGCGACCTGGCCAACCTGACGCGCGAAATCCAGCGTTCCCAGCGTGAATTCCGCGAGGACCTGAACCAGCGCAAGAACGAAGAGTTCAGCGCCATCCACGAGAAGGCGCGCAAGCTGATCCAGGATATCGCCGACCGGGAAAAATTCGACCTGATCCTGGAAAACGTGGTCTATGCCAGTCCGCGCGTCGACATCACCGACCGGGTCATGAAGGCCCTGGAGCGCTGAACCGGTGTCCTATTCGCTCGCCCAGCTCCAGAGCATCCTGGGCGGTGAGATTCGAGGCAACGGCGACAAACCACTTTGCGGCGTTGCCGCGCTGGCCGAAGCCGAGGCCGGACAGCTGAGTTTCGCAGTCGGTGCGAAGAATCTCGCGGCGGCGGCCGCCTGCCGTGCCGGCGGCCTGATCGTCAACCCCGCCCTGGCCGGGCAACTCGACCGGGACCTGCTGGTGGTCGCCAATCCGCATGCCGCGTTCGCCCGTGCCGCTGCCCTGTTCCATCCCGAGCCACCGTTGCGAGCGGGCATCCACCCTGCCGCCGCGGTCGACCCGAGCGCATCGGTGGCCGCGGATGCCGAGGTCGGCGCCCATGCGGTGATCGGGGCGCGCAGCCGCATCGGGGCCGGCAGCCGCATCGGGGCCGGCTGCGTGGTGGGTGACGATGTCGAGATCGGCCGCGCTTGCCGCCTGTTCGGCAACGTGACCCTCTACCCGGGGTGCCGGCTCGGCGACCGCGTCACCCTGCACTCCGGAAGCGTGATCGGGTCGGACGGCTTCGGCCTGGCCTGGGAAGGCGATGCCTGGATCAAGGTGCCGCAGGTCGGCCGGGTCGTCATCGGCGACGATGTCGAGATCGGCGCCAATACCACCGTCGATCGCGGCGCCCTGAACGACACCGTGATCGAAACCGGCGTCAAGATCGACAACCTGGTCCAGATCGCCCACAACTGCCATATCGGCGCCCATACCGCCATCGCCGGCTGCGCCGGCATCGCCGGCAGCGCCAGGATCGGCCAGCGCTGTCTGATCGGCGGCGCCGCCATGATCGTCGGCCATATCGACATCTGCGACGGCGTCACCGTTTCCGGCGGCTCGTTCATCAGCAAATCGATCCGGCAGCCCGGCGTCTACACCTCGACCCAACTCCAGATGCCGCACGAGGAATGGCTGAAGAATGCCGCCCAGTCGCGCCATCTCGCCGAAATGCGGGAGCGCATCCGCGCCCTGGAAAAGAAACTGCAAGACAAGGAATGACGATGGAAATCACCGATATCATGCGGCACCTGCCGCACCGCTACCCCTTCCTGCTGGTCGATCGCGTACTCGAACTGGTGCCTGGCGACCATGTCGTCGCGATCAAGAACGTGACCATCAACGAGCCCCATTTCCCGGGCCACTTCCCGCACCACCCGGTGATGCCGGGCGTGCTCATCATCGAGGCCCTGGCCCAGGCGGCCGGCCTGCTCGCCTTCCGTACCGCCGACAAGCCGGTGACCGAGAACTCGGTGATCTACTTCGTCGGCATCGACAACGCCCGCTTCAAGCGCCCGGTGGTGCCGGGCGACCAGTTGCGCCTGGAGGCCAAAATCACCAAGAACATGCGCGGCATCTGGAAATTCGCCGCCCGTGCGCTGGTGGACGGCCAACTGGCCTGCGAAGCCGACCTGATGTGCACCCTGCGCGACCTGGATTGACCGGGAAGCCATGATTCATCCCACCGCCATCGTCCATCCCGGCGCGCGCATCGGCGCCAACGTCGAGATCGGCCCCTACGCGATCATCGGCGAGCATGTCGAGATCGGCGACGACGGCCGGATCGGCCCGCATGCCGTGATCACCGGGCATACCCGGATCGGCCGCGGCAACCGCATCTTCCAGTTCGTCTCCCTGGGCGAGGAGCCGCAGGACAAGAAATATGCCGGCGAGCCGACCCGCCTGGAGATCGGCGACTTCAACACCATCCGCGAGTTCTGCACCTTCAATGCCGGCACGGTCCAGGAGGCGGGCGTGACCCGGGTCGGCAGCCACAACTGGATCATGGCCTATGTCCATATCGCCCACGACTGCATAGTCGGCGACCACACCGTATTCGCCAACAACGCCACCCTGGCCGGCCACGTCGAGGTCGGCGACCATGCCATCCTGGGCGGCTTCACCGGCGTGCACCAGTTCTGCCGGGTCGGCGCCCACACGATGATCGGCATCGCCTCGGTCATCCGCCAGGACATCCCCCCCTTCCTGACCATCGCCGGCAGCCCGGCGGCGCCATTCGGGATCAATTCGGAAGGCCTGAAGCGGCGCGGTTTCAGTGCCGATGCCCTGGCCGCGCTGAAGCGTGCCTACAAGACCCTCTACCGTTCAGGCCTCGGCCTGGATGAGGCCCGCGCCGCCATCGCCAAAGAGGCGGAGACCACCCCAGAACTCCAGCCGCTGGCAGACTTCCTGGCCATTCCCGGGCGCGGGATCATTCGATAAATCCAGTTACGGGTGACCAGTGACGAGTGACCAAGGAACCTCGATCGGTTCATCGCGTCCGAGCGTCGGCATCGTCGCGGGCGAGGCCTCCGGCGACCTGCTCGGCAGCCTGCTGATCAAGTCGTTGCGCGAGCAGCATGACGAGCTGGATTTCCAGGGCATCGCCGGGGCCAAGATGCAGGCCCAGGGTGCCCGCAGCCTGTTTCCGATGGAGACCCTGTCGGTACGCGGCTATGTCGAGGCGCTGGCCAGCCTGCGCAAGATACTCGCCATCCGCCGCCGCCTGGCCGGGCAGTTGCTGAAGCAACGGCCCAGACTGTTCATCGGCATCGATGCCCCGGATTTCAACCTGGCCCTGGAAACCCGGCTGAAACGGGCCGGCATCCCCACCGTACATTTCATCAGCCCCTCCATCTGGGCCTGGCGCAAGGAGCGCATCCACAAGATCCGCAAGGCGGTATCCCACATGCTGCTGATCTTCCCGTTCGAGGATGCGATCTACCGTGATGCCGGCATCCCCGCCACCTACGTCGGCCACCCGCTCGCCTATGCCCTGCCCGCCCAGCCGGACCGCAAGGCGTCCAGGGAAAAGCTCGGCCTCAACCCGGAGGCGACCTACCTCGCCCTGCTGCCGGGCAGCCGGCAAAGCGAGGTGCAGCAACTGGCCGTCCTGTTCCTGGAAACCGCCAAGCGCCTGCACGCAGAAAACCCGGCGCTGCGCTTCCTGGTCCCGCTGGCCACCCAGGAAACCCGGCGCCTGTTCGAGGATGCCATCCACAGCCAGGGTGCCGCCGAGCTGCCGATACGCATCCTGTTCGGCCATTCCCACGACGCCCTCCAGGCCGCCGACGCCGCCATCGTGGCCTCGGGCACGGCGACGCTGGAAGCGGCCCTGCTAGGCTGCCCGCATGTCATCACCTACCGGGTGCCCTGGCTGACCTACAAGCTGATGATGAGCCGGGCCTACCTGCCCTGGGTCGGCCTGCCCAACATCCTGGCCAACCGGGACGTGGTGCCGGAACTGATCCAGGACCAAGCCAAACCGGAACTGCTGGCGGCAGCGATCGACCGACTGCTGAACGATGCCGACGCCCGCGCAACCATGCTCGACGCCTTCACCGGCATCCGCAACAGCCTGCGCCGCGACACGCCCCGCCTGATCAACACGGCACTGGAGCCCTTTCTGCGATGAAGTTGAGGTTGATCTGCGGCGTCGACGAGGCTGGTCGCGGCCCCCTGGCCGGCCCGGTGGTGGCAGCCGCGGTCATCCTCGACCCCGCCCGCCCGATCAGCGGCCTGAAGGATTCCAAGAAACTGAGCGCGGCACAACGCGACCGCCTGGCCGACGAGATCCGCGAGAAGGCCCTGGCCTGGGCCATCGCCTCGGCGGACCTGGACGAGATCGCCCGGCTCAACATACTGCATGCCAGCCTGCTGGCCATGAAGCGGGCGGTGGAGTCGCTGCAGCCGGCCGCCGACGAGGCCTGGGTCGACGGCAATCGCTGTCCGGGCATTGCCATAACCTGCCGCGCCATCGTCAAGGGCGACGCCCTGGAACCGGCCATCTCCGCCGCCTCGATCCTGGCCAAGACGGCGCGCGATAAAGAAATGGCACGCCTGGCCGTTATACATCCCGAATATGGTTTTGATCGGCATTCAGGTTATCCTACGCCCGAACATCTGGCCGCACTGGAGAGGCATGGTCCGTCACCGGTACACAGGCTGACGTTCGGTCCGGTAAAGAAATGGCTGTCCGCACACGAAATATTGGATCAGGAATGAGGAGTACAAGATCATGATGGTGATCATCGGCTGGGTCGTGGCACTGGCGGGCATCTTCGGCGGCTATGCCGCTGCCGGCGGCCATCTCGCCGCGCTCCTGCAGCCCCTCGAAATCGTCATGATCGCCGGCGGCGCCGGCGGCGCCTTCATCGCCGCCAACACCATGCACGGCATCAAGCACACCATCGGCGGCCTGGTCAGTTGCTTCAAGGGCTCCCCGTTCACCAAGGGCTTCTACATGGAACTCCTGGCCCTGCTGTTCGAACTCCTGGCCAAGGTGCGCAAGGAGGGCCTGATGGCGCTGGAGAACGATGTCGAGGAACCGGACAAGAGCCCGATCTTCGCCAAGTACCCGGTCATCACCTCGGATCACCACATCGTCGAATTCATCACCGATTACCTGCGTCTGATGGTGGGCGGCAACCTGAACGCCCTCGAAATCGAAAACCTGATGGACAACGAGATCGAGACCCACAACCACGAGGAGATGCATTCCTCCCATGCCGTCGCCAGGCTGGCCGACGGCATGCCGGCCTTCGGTATCGTCGCGGCAGTGATGGGCGTGGTCCACACCATGGAATCGCTCAACCTGCCGCCGACCGAACTAGGCATCCTGATCGCCCACGCCCTGGTCGGCACCTTCCTCGGTATCCTGCTTTCCTATGGTTTCGTCGCCCCGCTGGCCACCGTACTGGAGGGCAAGGCGGCCGAAAACACCAAGGTCTACCAGACCATCAAGGTCGTGATACTGGCCTCCCTGAACGGATTTGCCCCCCAGGTCTGCGTCGAATTCGGGCGCAAGGTCCTGTTCTCGACCGAACGTCCCTCCTTCCGCGAACTCGAGGAAGACATCAAGAGCCGCAAGGGAAAATAAGCTATCCACACTCAGCGATCAGCCTTCAGCAATCCGAGATCAGCTAGGACAAGAGCATGGCCGACGATACCCAACGTCCGATAGTCATCAAGCGCATCAAGAAGGTTGGCGGTGCCGCCCACGGCGGCGCCTGGAAGATCGCCTATGCCGACTTCGTCACCGCCATGATGGCCTTCTTCCTGCTGATGTGGCTGCTGGGCTCATCCACCAAGGCCCAGTTGCAAGGTATTGCCGATTACTTCCAGACGCCGCTGAAAGTCGCCCTTCAGGGCGGCTATGGTTCGGGCGACGCCTCCAGCGTGGTCAAGGGCGGCGGCGAGGATCTGACCCGCAAGGCCGGCCAGGTCAAACGCGGCGAGACCGAAAAAACCAAGGACATCATCAGCCTGGAGAAGGCCAAGGCGGAAAAGGCCAAGTTGGAGGACATGAAGACCAAGCTGGAAAAGATGATCGACAGGAGCGAGAAGCTGAAGGCGTTCAAGAAACAGCTCAAGATCGACATCACCGACGAAGGCCTGCGCATCCAGATCGTCGACGACCAGAACCGGCCCATGTTCGACTCCGGCGGTGCGGCGATGAAGCCCTACACCCGCGACATCCTGCGCGAGATCGGCAAGACCCTGAACGAACTGCCCAACCGCATCAGCCTGTCCGGCCACACCGACGCCGTGCAATACACCACCGGAGAGCGCGGCTACAGCAACTGGGAACTGTCCGCCGACCGGGCCAACGCCTCGCGGCGCGAACTGGTGGCCGGCGGCCTGGAAGACGGCAAGATCATGCGCGTGGTCGGCCTCGGCTCGGCGGTGCCGTTCAACAGGGACAACCCCAACGACCCGGTCAACCGGCGCATCTCGATCATCGTGATGAACAAGAAGGCGGAAGAAGCCATCAACAAGGAGGCCGGCAACCAGATCGAAGCCGGGTCCGCCAGCGAAGTCGAGACCCGGCTTGGCCAGCCACGTTGACGCCCTGCCTGCCATGACCCGCCGGCGCCTCTCCCCCGCGCCGGCCTCCCTGTTGATCATGCTGGCGGCCTGGCTGCCCTTCCTGCCGATGCTGGCGATGGACTGGCCGCTATCCAACCTGGTGCTTATGCAGGGCGCTGCCGCCCTGCTGCTGTCCCGCTGGTTCCGCCTGCCTCTCTGGTGGCAGGTCATCAATACCGGTTTTTTCCCGCTCCTCTGGCTGGTCTACCAGGCCGACATCGAGCCGATCTGGTTCCTGGCCGGCTTTGCCTTGCTCGCCCTGACCTCGCTCGGCAGCCTGAAGACCCGGGTGCCGCTCTATCTGTCCAGCCAGCGGGCCGTCGAAGCCGTGGCCGGGCGGGTGCCAGCCCAAGCCAGGGTGCTCGACCTCGGCTGTGGCCTGGGCGGCTGGCTGGCCAGTCTCAAGACCCGCCGGCCCGACCTGGTTCTGGCCGGGGTCGAGGTGGCGCCGCTGAACTGGCTGGCCAGCCGCCTGCGCCTGAACGGCAAGGCCGCCATCCGCCTGGGCAGCCTGTGGGAGGAAGACCTGTCGGACTATGACGTCGTCTATGCCTACCTCTCGCCGGCCCCGATGGCCGAACTGTGGCGCAAGGTGGAGCGTGAAATGCGGCCCGGCAGCCTGTTCATCAGCAACACCTTCGCCGTGCCCGGCATCGAACCGGATGAGACGGTCGAACTCAAGGACTTGAGCCACGCGAGGTTGCTGATATGGCGGCGATGACCCTGGAACATTGGCTGGCCCGGCTGAAACCCGGCGAAACGCCGGTCTTCCGGCACACCAAGGAAGCCCTGGCCGAGTTGGCGCCGCGCGGCGACAAGGTGAGCGCCAAGGAAATCGTCGCCCCCATCCTGGCCGACCCGCTGGCCACGCTGCGCCTGATCTTCAACGCCAACAACCGCTCCAGCCGCCATTTCGGCACCGAGGTCGCCACGGTCGAACACGCCATCCTGATGCAGGGCGTGAGCATCTTTCTGGCCAAGGTGCGCGACCTGCCGGTCCTGGAAGACACGCCGCAGGGCCGCGACAAGGATATCCTCGCCTCGCTCTACCGGCTGGCCCGGCTGGCCCAGCATGCCTCCTGGCAGGCGCGCGATTTCGGCACCCTGTACCATGACACCCGCGCGGAGGAACTCCAGGTCGCCGCCGTCCTCTACTACGCCCCCGAATTCCTGTTCTGGCTGGACGCCCCCGACATCGCCGACCAGCTGGCCCGGTTGCGCCGCAGGCTGCCCTCCGCCGAGGCGGAACAGCAGGCCATCGGTTTTGTACTGCCGCCGTTCCGCGAGATGTTGCTGGAGTCCTGGAAGATACCGGAAGTGACCCGCGACCTGTTGAAGGCCGAAGACGGCGGTCACGTGCGCTCGCGCATCGTCCGCGCCGCCCTGGACATCGCCCACCGCAGCCGTCACGGCTGGTGGAACGAACGCCTGGCAGAGAGCTACCAGACCCTGGCCGAAATCGAGCACATGGCGATCGACATGGTCGTCACCACGGTCCATGACAATGCCATCCGCGCCGCCCGTGCCGGCAGTTGGGTGCATGCGGCCCCGGCGGCGGCCTGGCTGCCCATGCAGGCCGGGGAATGGCCGCGCGAGATCGAGCCGGAACCGATTCGGCCCGCCGTGCCCGAACAGGACCTGGCCCGGCCCATCGCCGCCGACAAGGAAACGCCCCGGCCAGCCGTGCCCATGCAGGAAGCGGCCAAACCCGCCGCGCCGGTGACGAAAGTGGTCAAACCCGCCGTGCCGGTGCCGGAACTGGTAAAGCCCGCCGTGCCGGTGCCGGAACCGGTAAAGCCCGCCGTGCCGGTGCCGGAACCGGTAAAGCCCGCCGTGCCCGAAAAAGAGGCTTCCCGGCCCGCCGTGCCCGAGAAACCCGAGCCGGTCCATACGGCCTGTCCGATGCCGGTCCGCTCGGTCCTCGATGAGACCATAGCCAACATCGAGAGCCATCTGGACAACAGCCTCAGCCTGAGCCAGATGCTGGCCATCATCCTCAAGGGCCTGCATACCGGTCTCGGACTTACCCGCGTGCTGTTCGCCCTGGTCACGCCGGACGGCAAGCGGGTGAAATGCCGCTTTACCCTGGGCATTCCGGGCGGAGAACCGTTGCGGCACTTCGAGTTTCCACTCGACAGCAAGGACCTGTTCGGCATCCTGATGAGCAAGATGCAGTCGGTCTGGGTCAACGACGAGAATCGCGGCAAGCTCTGGCCCCGGGTCAACCCGGACCTGCGTGCCATGATCGGGAGTGGGGATTTCTATGCCATGTCGCTATTCGGCAACGACAAACCGATCGGCCTGATCTACGCCGACCGCGGCCACGGCGAATGCGAGCTGGATGGCCGGACCTACGAGGATTTCAAGAAACTCTGCCTGGAGGCGGCCAAGGGCCTGTCCCGGGTCAAGCCCGGCTGATCAGTCGGCGCGGGCAAGCCCGCGCAAGTTCTCAGTCTTCCCCGGGCGAACCCGCGTCATCGACCTCGTCCTCTTCCTCGACCTCCGACTCGGCCACGCGCTGCAGGCCGGACAGCCGCTCGCCCTTGTCGAGGTTGATCAGGGTGACGCCCTGGGTGGTGCGGCCCATTTCGCGAACCTCGCTGACCCGGGTGCGGATCAGCACGCCGCCGGTGGTGATCAGCATGATCTCGTCGCTCGGGTCGACCAGGGTCGCGGCCACCACCTTGCCGTTGCGCTCGCTGGTCTGGATCGCGATGAGGCCCTGGCCGCCGCGGTTGTGGCGGGTGTATTCGGCCACCGGGGTGCGCTTGCCGTAGCCGTGCTCGGTGGCGGTCAGCACCGACTGTTCCTCGCTCTCGGCCACCAGCAGGGCGATCACCTTGACGCCGTCGGGCAGGCGGACGCCGCGCACGCCGCGGGTATCGCGGCCCAGGGGACGGACATCGTTTTCGTCGAAGCGGTTGGCCTTGCCCTCGTCGGTGAACAGCATGACGTCGTGCTGGCCGTCGGTGATGGCGACGCCGATCAGGTAATCGCCCTCGTCCAGGCGCACGGCGATGATGCCGTTCGAGCGCGGCCGCGAGAACTCGGTCAGCGAGGTCTTCTTGACCGTGCCGCTGGCCGTGGCCATGAACACGTAGTGGCCCTGGTCGAACTCCTTCACCGGCAGGATGGCGGTGACCTTCTCGTCGCCGTCCAGCTTGAGCAGGTTGACGATCGGCTTGCCGCGGCTGCCGCGGCCACCCTGGGGCACTTCGTAGACCTTGAGCCAGAACATCCGGCCGCGATCGGTGAAGCACAGGATGTAGTCGTGGGTATTGGCCACGAACAGGTTCTCGATGAAGTCTTCCTGCTTGGTCGAGGCCGCCTGCTTGCCGCGGCCGCCGCGCTTCTGGGTGCGGTATTCGTCGATCGCCTGCGACTTGATGTAGCCGGTGTTGGACAGGGTCACCATGACGTCTTCCGGGGTGATCAGGTCTTCCAGGCTGAAGCCGGTGGCGTTCTCGACGATCTCGCTGCGGCGCTTGTCGCCGAACTGGTTGCGGATCGCGGTCAGTTCCTCGGTGATGATCAGCGTCACCCGCTCCGGCTTGTCCAGGATGTCGAGCAGATCGGTGATCCGGTCGATGACCTCGCGGTATTCGTTCAGCACCTTGTCCTGCTCCAGGCCGGTCAGGCGTTGCAGGCGCAGGTCCAGGATGGCCTGGGCCTGGACGTCGGAGAGGTGGTAGCCGTTCTTGTGCAGGCCGTATTCCGGCGCCAGGCCGAACGGCCGGTAGGCCTCGCCGCTGGCGGCACGCGAGAGCATCTCCTCGACCAGGGTCGAGTGCCAGGCATGGGACATCAGGCTGGCCTTGGCCTCGGCCGGAGTGGGCGCCGCCTTGATCAGGGCGATGATCTCGTCGACGTTGGCCAGGGCCACGGCCAGGCCTTCCAGGACGTGGCCGCGTTCGCGCGCCTTCTTCAGTTCGAACTTGGTGCGCCGGGTCACCACCTCGCGCCGGTGGCGCAGGAAGGCGTCGAGCATCTGCTTCAGGTTGAGCAGGCGCGGCTGACCGTCGAGCAGGGCCACCATGTTCATGCCGAAGGTGTCCTGCATCTGGGTGTGCTTGTACAGGTTGTTGAGGATCACCTCGGGCATCTCGCCGCGCTTCAGCTCGACCACCATGCGCATGCCGGACTTGTCCGACTCGTCGCGGATCTCGGAGATGCCCTCGATGGACTTCTCGCGCACTAGCTCGCCGATCTTGGCGCACAGGTTGGCCTTGTTCACCTGGTAGGGCAGCTCGTCGACGATGATGGCCTGGCGGCCGTTCGACTTGTCGATCTCCTCGAAGTGGACCTTGGCCCGCATCACCACCCGGCCGCGGCCGGTGCGGTAGCCGTCGCGCACGCCGTCGACGCCGTAGATGATGCCGGCGGTGGGGAAGTCGGGCGCCGGCACGATGTCGATCAGCTCGTCGATGGTGATCTCGGGCCGCTCCAGCACGGCCAGGCAGGCGTCGACGATCTCGTTCAGGTTGTGCGGCGGGATGTTGGTCGCCATGCCCACCGCGATGCCGGACGAGCCGTTGATCAGCAGGTTGGGGATCTTGGCCGGCATGATCAGCGGCTCGTGCTCGGAACCATCGTAGTTGGGCCCGAAGTCGACCGTTTCCTTGTCGATGTCGGCCAGCAGTTCGTGGGCGATCCGGGCCATGCGGATCTCGGTGTAACGCATGGCGGCCGCGTTGTCGCCGTCGACCGAGCCGAAGTTGCCCTGGCCGTCCACCAGCGGGTAGCGCAGGGAAAAATTCTGCGCCATGCGGACGATGGTGTCGTACACCGCGGTGTCGCCGTGCGGGTGATACTTACCGATCACGTCGCCGACGATACGGGCCGACTTCTTGTAGGCCTTGTTCCAGTCGTTCGACAGCTCGTGCATGGCGAACAATGCACGCCGGTGCACCGGCTTGAGACCGTCCCTGACATCAGGCAGCGCACGGCCCACGATCACGCTCATGGCGTAGTCGAGATAGGAGCGGCGCATCTCCTCTTCGAGGCTGACGGGAAGGGTCTCTTTGGCGAACTGTTCCATGGGGTTTTTTATGTCTTTATTGGTCTGTAATATCCGCGCGATTTTAGCACGAAAGCCGCCTCAGACCGAGCCCGGGAAGGGATCCGGATCCGCTATTGAAGGCAGGGAATCCTGGCCTTGGGCGGCCGTTATTTCCGCTTGCCCGGATCAGCGCTGCAGCGCCGCCGCCAGCGGCCGGAATTGCAGGCCGTAGAACATCTCCAGATAGCGCCGGGTCTCGGTCCGCTCCAGGTCGCTGACGTACTTCCAGAAGCCGTAGACGCGGGCCAGGGTCAGCATCCGTTCGGCATACAGGCGCCAGGTGTAGCGGTCTTCGACCCGGGCCAGGCCGCCGGCCGAGAGGGTCTGCCAGTAGTCCGGCGCCGCCTGGCAGCGCTGGAAAAACCCGGCCATGCGGGCGGCCGCCGCCGCGCCATGGTTGGGATCGACATGGAAGCCGGAGAGGCCGTCCACGATGATCTCCTGCGGCCCGCCGAAACAGGTGGCGAAGGTCGGCAGGCCGGAGGCCATGGCCTCGATCACGGTCAGGCCGAAGGCCTCGAACAGGGCCGGCTGCACGAAGGCGCCACGCCGGTCGGCGACGTAGCGATAGAGTTCGCCCGCGGTCGCCTTGTCCAGGTGCAGGCCGAGCCAGCGCACCTCGCCGTCGAGGCCGTGGCGGTCCATCAGCTCATGCATGAGGTGGATCTGCTCGCGCTCCTCGTTGTCGCCGGACAGTCCGGGATCGACGTGGCCCGACACCACCAGCAGGTTGGCCGCCTGGCGCAGCTCGGCGTGGTTGCCGTACCAGTCGACCAGCCCGGCGATGTTCTTGATCCGATCCAGGCGGGCCATGGTGAACAGCAGCGGCTTGTCCGGATCGGCCAGCACGCCGCGCGCCTCCGGACCGGTCTGGTTGCCGTACACCTGCTGCTCGATGGCCGGATGCAGGTGACGCAGGCGGCGCTCGCTCTGGGCGTAGGAAAAATACACCTCCGGGTCGGCCCCGGGCGAGACGATGTTGAACTTGGGGTCGTAGATGTCGGTGCCGTTCACCACCCGGTACAGCCCCGGCAGGGTGAAGGCCGAGTACGACTCGTACTGGCCCAGGCTGTCGGCGGTGCCGGCGATCTCCTGATAGGTCGAGGCGATGATGAAGTCGGCCGAGTTCATGGCGATCAGGTCGGCGGTGAACTGGCAGCCGAAGTGGTACTGCGCGTCCATGTCGCGCCAGTACAGGTCGGAATAGAGGTACTTGGTCTTCTCCAGGGCATGGGCGATGTTGCACTGGGTCACCCCCAGGCTGTGCGCCATCAGCGAGGCCACCAGGTTGCCGTCGGAATAGTTGCCGATGATCAGGTCGGGCCGGCCGTGCAGTTCGGCCAGCAGTTCGCGCTCGGCGTCGGCCGCGAAGCGCTCCAGGTAGGGCCAGACCTCGAACCGGGAGATCCAGTGCGGCAGCACGTCGCCGGCCGCGTTGCGGAACGGCACCCGCAGGATGCGGGCGTTGTTGCTGCCGGCGATGGCCTCCAGGTGCTGGTCGCAGGTGGTGCCGTCCGCCTCCGGGATCAGCCGGCTGATCACCACCACCTGGGGTTCGATGCCGTGCAGGCCCTGTTCGTCCAGGCGCCGGCGCATGTCGGCCTCGAGCGCACGCACCTGGTCGAGGATGTAGACCACCTGGCCGCCGGTGTCGGGCCGGCCGAGCACGTTGGACTGGCCGAACCAGCCGTGCGGCGACAGGATGGCGACCGAGAAGATCATCGGGATGCGGGCCAGGAAGCTTTCCATGATGTGCGGCGAGGGCGCTTCCAGGAGGTCGCGCAGCAGCCCCATGGTCTCCCGTGTGCGCCGGGCGTCGCTGCCCCAGCCGGGCTGGAAGCCGAGCCCGAGCAGGGCGGCGGCAAAGCGGTCCCAGGGCGTGGCCGGATCGAGTCGGGTCAGCACGCTGTCGGCCTGGCGCAAGGCGCTGCGCAGGCTGTCCAGGTCGCCGACGTCGGCGCTCAGCATCAGTTGCTGGTCCTGGCAGCGGTGCAGGCGGAGGAAATCGAGCAGGCGCAGGGCGCCGCCCTCCAGGGTCTCGAACATCCGGCTGGACAGGCGGCGATTCAGGAAACGCACGCCATGGCCGATGGAATCGGCCTCCAGCAGCTTGGGCAGGCCGCGCGAAAACGGCGCCACGTCGAACTCCAGAGTCCAGGCCCCCTCCTCCACGCCGGCCGCCAGGCGCTCCTTGAAATGCAGGTAGGCGGCCGTGGCGACCGGTTCCAGGTCCATCGTCTCCAGATGCACGCGCAGGTACAGCCAGCGCGCCACGCTGAGGCGCAGTGCCAGATACAGCCAGGCATGGTTGACGGCCCCCTCCTGGCAATAGCCGATCGCCTCGGACAGCGGGGTGGCGGCCAGTTGGCCATCGCCGTCGGATGCCCCGGCCATGTCGGCGAAGGCATCGACGATCTCGCTCCTGAGCAGGAATTGCCGGCCCAGACCGGTCAGGCCATGCAGCACGCGGTGGGCCTCGGTGCGGTGATCCTGGAAATAGACCCGCAAACGTTCGGTCAGGCTGACCCTCAAGGTTCGCCCCAGGCGGCCAGAAAACGCTGGTAGAAGCCGGGATCGGCCACCGTCGCGCCATGCACGCCGACCATGGCCGAGGCGAAGTCCTGCGCCCGGCGCAGGGTCAGGGCGATATCCCAAGCGGACAGCAGGCCGAGCATCAGCACCGAGGCGAAGGCATCGCCGGCGCCGACCGTATCCACCACTGTGGCGGCCACGACCGGGCGCACCGTCGCGTGGCCGCCCTGCTGGTCGACCGCGAAGGCGCCGTCGCCGCCCCGGGTGACCACCAGCCGGCGCAGGTCGCGGCGGCGGCACAGCCTGGCCGCCCGCTCGACCGGATCGCCATCATCCGATTCCAGGCGCTCCAGTTCGTCCAGGTTGAGCTTGACCCAGGCCGCCCGGTCCAGCCAGGCCGTCACGTCGGCGGCCGACCACCAGGGCGCGCGCAGGTTGACGTCGAGGAAGATGGGCGCCTGGTAGCGCCGGACCAGGGCGTCCAGGGCCGCACGGGAGGCGCCGCCCCACAGGGCCAGGCTGCCGTGGTAGAGCAGCGCCGGCGTGGCGAAGCGGTCCAGCCCGGCGGCCTCGATATGGCCGTAGGCCTGGTCGGGATCGATGCGGTAATGCGGCTCGCCGTCGACCAGGCTGACATCCACCGCGCCGGTGGCACGCTGCGGATCGGTCTGCAGCCCCGCCGTATCCATGCCCCAGTCGAGCATCGCCTGGCGCACCCGGGCGCCGGCGGCATCGGCACCGACCCGGCTGACGAACACCGGCGCGGCGCCGAAGCCCTGCAGATGCCAGGCGGTGTTGAACGGGGCGCCGCCCAGGACCGCGCTGCCGTCCGGAAAACGGTCGAACAGAACCTCGCCGAAGATCATTGGACGGGGCGAGTTCATGACCGGTTCTCCAGGCCCGGCATCCAGTCGCGCGTCTGCGGCATGAAATGCGCCAGCCCTTCCAGGATGCCGGCGCTGTAGTTGCCGTTCAGGCCGGCCCAGCCGCCTCGGGCCAGGTACAGGAGTTCCGGGTGCCCCTGCCGGCGCGCCAAGTCCAGCACCTGCCGCCGCACCGTCTCGTCGGCATTGGCGACCAGCACGGCGGGGATGGGGCCGGTCAGCGCCTCCAGATCGTTGCCGCTGTCGCCGGCGAACAGGGCCTGCCGGTACGGCAGGTCCAGCTGCCGGGCCAGGAATTCCAGGGCCTGCAGCTTGCTGGCCGAGGCCGGCAGGACATCGAGCAGGCCGACATCGGCCGCCTCGTCGATGCTCCAGATCAGGTTGGCGCGCACCCCGAGCGCCGCCAGTCGCGCCCGCGCCGAAGCCAGCAAGGGCGCCGGATCGGCCAGCACGGGGGTGTAGTAGCTCAGCTTCCAGGTGTTCTGTTTCCCGCCTTCCTGCAGCCGCAGTTCGGCGATAGGCGTCAACGCGGCGGCCAGTTCGCCTACCGTCCGGCCGGACCAGTCCCGGCCGATCGCCGCGGCCCAGTCGGGCTGCTCATGCCAGCCTTCGCCGTCGATCCGGTACAGGGTGGTGCCGACGTCGCCGATGACATAGTCCGGCTCGGGCAGGCCGTACTCGGCGATGGCCGCCTCGACCAGCGCCCGGTGGCGGCCGGTGACATAGGCCAGCACCACCTCCGGACGCGCCGCCACGGCGGCGAACAGGCCACGGGCGCCGGGCGATTCCGGCTGCGCGCCGTTCGGCAGCAGGGTCCGGTCCATGTCCGTGGCCAGCAGGATGCGCGCCGGCATCTCAGGCCTCCTTCGGGTCGGGCAGGCGGCAGGCGCCGTAGAAGTCGTAGTACTCGATCGCCTCCAGGATGCCCCGGGCATAGCCGGCCTGGGCAAAGTAGATGCGATCCGCATCGGCCAGCTTGGACAGTTCCTCGTGGTGCCGGTTGGCCACCACCACGGCCAGGGTGTTGCCGCGCATCATGTCCTCGTCGGCGCCGGAGCCGCCCGCCGCGAGGACGTGTTCGAGCGGGATGTCCCACTGGTTGGCGAACCAGCGCAGGGCCATGCCCTTGGAGGCGCGCACCGGGGTGATGTCGAGGAACTGGCCGAAGGCCATGGAGACATTGACGGTCTGGTCGGCCTGGTGCAGCAGGCTGGCGATCGCCTCCAGCGACGGCGCCGACTGGGGGTCGATGTAATAGCTGATCTTGAACCGGCCCTGCTCCTCCTTGGGTTGGCGCTTCAGGCCGGGCAACCCGTCGAGCACGGCGCGCACCCGTTGCGGCGTCCACAGGTGGTCGATGTGGCCGGCCCAGGCGGTGTCCGCCTCGAAATCGGGGGCATAGTGGATCTCGGTGCCCAGGCTGGTGATCAGCACGTCCGGGACCGGGATGCCATGTTTGCGCATGGTCTTGAGCGCCGATTCCAGGCTGCGCCCGGTGGCGATGCCGAAGGTGGCGCACTTGCGGTTGGCGCGCACCACGCGGATGAATTCGGCCAGGGACCCGGCGTCGCCGAGCAGGTTCTGGTCGAGATCGGTGAAGATGGCGCGCTCGTGATAGAGCATCGGACGTCGCGTCGCCTCGACCGGCGGCGCCAGCGAACCGCGCTCCAGCAAGGGTTTCAGAGCCGTCAGATAGGCCTCGGCATGGGCCGGCCAGGAATAATGCTGCACGGCCCCGTCGATGCCCTGGCGCGACAGACGGCGCCAGTTGTCCGGGTCGTTCAGCACCTCGAGCAGGGCGGCCGCCATGGATTCGCTGTCGAGCGGGTCGATCAGATAGCCGTTGTGGCAGTTGCCGATGATGTCCTTGGGGCCACCGTCCGAGGTCGCGACGATGGGCAGGCCGCTGGCCGCCGCCTCGATCAGGGTCAGGCCGAACGGCTCGGTCAGGGCCGGATTGACGAATACGCCGCCGGAGGCGGCGGCCAGCCGGTACAGCACCGGCACCTCGTCGCGGCGATGGTGTTTCGGGTAGGCGACCCGGCCATGCAGGTCGTAGCGGTCGATGTCCAGCAACAGATTGCCGAGCACGGCCTGGGCGCCGCTGTCGAGGTCGCGGATATCGTCCCGGTTGCCCGCCACCACGACCAGGTTCGCCTTGACCTGAAGTTCCGGCGTCTCACCGTAGGCGCGCACCAGGGTGGCAATGTTCTTGCGCTCGTCCGGGCGCGAAAGCGCCAGGATCATCGGCTTGCCGGGATCGTTCAGGAAACGGGCCAGTTCCTGGGCGATCGGCGCCGCCGCCTCGTGGCCGTCGGGCGGGCGAAAGCGCACCAGGTCGACGCCGGGCGGCACCACCCGCATGCGCCCCGGCTGGTAATGATCGTACAGCCCGTACTGTTCCTCGACCTCGTCGGCGGTCGAGGTGATCACCAGTTCAGCCGCCGCCAGGGTCTCCTCCTCCGCCTCGACCCGGCGCGCCATCTGGTAGCGTGCCTCGATGACGTCGGGCTTGAGGCCGGAGGCCAGCAGGCGCCGGCGCTTGACCCGGCCCAGGGAATGGCCGGTGTGGACCAGGGGCACGCCCAGCAAGGCGGCCAGGCGTTTGCCGACGTAGCCGGCATCGGCGTAATGGCTGTGCACCACGGCCGGCACGCTGCCCTCGGCGCGCAGGAAGGCCAGGGCATTGTCGGCAAAAGAATCGAGATGATCCCAGAGCGCCTCCTTGGCCAGATAACCTTCGGGTCCGGCGTCGATGCGGACGATGCGCGCCTTGTCGGACAGGGTCTCGACCGGCTCGGCATAGTCCGGGCCGGCCTGGGCATCGACCACCCGCCGGGTCAGCAGATCGACCCGGGCGACGGCCGGATGCGCAGCCAGGGCGCGGGCCAGTTCGGCCACGTACAGGGTCTGCCCGCCGGTGTCGGCGTCGCGGCCCAGTTCCAGGTCATGACCGCGGATCAGGCCATGGATGCTGAGCAACAGTATGTACAGGCCCGGGGTGGTGCTTTCCGAAGATACAGGGGTATCCATATCACCTCCTCCAAGGCCGTAATTTTTGCAAAACCATGCGGCCATGGTACGGCGAATGCCTGACTGAGGCAAAAAACGGGCCGGATGCGCCGATGCCGTCGGCAACGGGAATTCGTCGTGGATTTCTATGCCCGGACGCGTCTATGTTAGGGTGACTCGAATTGAAACCGTGACCGCAAGACATGTACGAACAGGCCTCCCACTCCCTGCTGAATGAAATCCTCGCCGAGCTGAAACCCGAGATCGGCAATCAGCGGCTGCGCCATTTCTACACCCGTCTGGGGGCGAACTTCTACGCCATCCATTCCCTGTTCCACCTGCTCTACGGCGAGCGTGCCGATTTCAAGGAACAGATGGTCAGCCTGGTCGAGACGCTCGCCACCCGCTACATCGAACGGACCCCCGCGCTGCGCAAATCCGACTTGGCCCGGGAGAAGGACTACAACTGGTTCCTGAGCCAGAAATGGGTCGGCATGGCGCTCTACTGCGACCGTTTCGCCGATGACCTGAAGGGCTTGCGCGCCAACCTGCCCTACCTGCAGGAACTGGGCATCAACATGGTGCACATCATGCCCATGCTCGACTGTCCGCCGGACCACAGCGATGGCGGCTATGCGGTGCGCGACTTCTACCGGATCGACCCGCGTTTCGGCACCACGGCAGAGGTCGAGGCGCTGGCCGCCACGCTGCGCAAGCGCGACATGATTCTGGTCCTCGATGTCGTGGTCAACCATACCTCGGACGCACACGAATGGGCGCAACGGGCGCGCCGGGGCGAGCAGAAATACCAGGATTACTACTTCGTCTTCGACGACCGCGAGACCCCCGATATCTACGAAGAAACCATGCCGGAGATCTTTCCGGCCACCGCCCCCGGCAACTTCACCTGGGACGCGGAGATGGGCAAGTGGGTGATGACGGTGTTCAACAACTACCAGTGGGACCTGAACTACCGCAATCCGGCAGTGCTGATCGAGATGATCGACATCATCCTGTTCTGGGCCAACCAGGGCGCCGACATCCTGCGCCTGGACGCGGTGGCCTTCCTGTGGAAAAAGATGGGCAGCGTGTGCCAGAACGAGCGCGAGGCGCATCTGCTGCTGCAACTGATGAAGGACTGCTGCCAGGTCACCGCGCCGGGGGTGCTGTTCATCGCCGAGGCGATCGTCGCCCCTGGGGAAATCTCCAAGTATTTCGGCGAGGACGCAATCAACGCCAAGGAATGCGAGATCGCCTACAACGCCACCCTCATGGCCCTGCTCTGGGATGCCGTGGCGACCAAGAGCGCGGCGGTGCTCAACCAGGGCATCAAAAGCCTGCCCAACAAGCTGGAACGGGCGACCTGGCTCAACTATGTGCGCTGCCACGACGACATCGGACTCGGCTTCGACGACAACGACATCCGCCGCGCCGGCTTCGACCCGGCACAGCACCGGCGCTTCCTGATCGATTACTACACCGGCCGGTTTCCCGGTTCGGTCGCCCGCGGCCTGCCCTTCGGCGAGAATCCCAAGACCGGCGATGCCCGCATCTCCGGTTCGCTCGCCTCCCTGGTCGGACTGGAGAGCGCGCTGGAAAGCCAGGACGAAGCCGCCATCGACGCCGCCATCAAGACCATCGTGCTGCTGCACAGCGTGATCCTCTCGTTCGGCGGCATCCCGCTGCTCTACTACGGCGATGCGGTCGGCACCCTGAACAGCCTGGAATATCTCGCCGACCCCGCCAAGGCCGCCGACAACCGCTGGATGAATCGCTCGAACTTCAACTGGAACAAGGCCGAAAAGCGCCATCAGACCGGCACGGTGGAGCAGCGCATCTTCAGCGCCCTGAAAAAGATGATCGCGCTGCGCAAGGAGACCCAGGCCTTCGCGGACTTCGACAACCGCCAGTTGCTGGCCCTGGACAACCCCAGCCTGCTGTTGTTTTCCCGGGCCGACACGCACCGCAACAGGGTGCTGGTGGTGGGCAATTTCAGCGATGCCGCGCAGACTCTTTCCATCGAAGCGTTGCGGGCCCATGGCTATTTTTTGCAGGACGGCATGAAAGACCTCTGTTCAGGCACCCGCATCGGGATGGTCGACGATGCGCTCGTCCTGCCGCCGCTGTCCTGTTACTGGCTCGCCGACTGAGCCGGACAGGCCGGTCCTCGGACGCTGGTGCGCTGCCGGGTCCGGAGGCCCATGGGCCTCCCGGTCTTGTGGTTGAAGCGGGCCGGCATATCTTGCACAATCGAACCGCAGGCCGCGGCACAGATAACGACAAGGGCCGCAGCCGAGCCGGATGGCCGACAGGGCCAGTACAGGCACCGACATCTTAGGAGGAGCATTCATGTACTACATCGTTGAGAGCGGCAAATCGTTCGACCAGGCCTCGGCAGACCTTGAAGCCGCGGTCAAGAACCATGGTTTCGGGGTCCTCCATGTCCATGACCTGGGCAGCACGCTGCGCGGCAAGGGCTTTCCCTTTGCCGAGGAGTGCAAGGTCTTCGAAGTCTGCAATCCTGGCCAGGCCACCAAGGTACTGTCGACCGACATGCGCCTGAACATGGCCCTGCCCTGCCGCATCTCGGTCTATACCGAGCAGGGCAAGACCCGGATCGGCCTGATCAAGCCGATGCAGATGCTCTCGGCATTGTCCCAGGAGCCCGCGTTGATCCAGGTTGCCAAGGAAGTCGAGGAAAAGACCATCCTGATGGTGGACGAGGCAAGGTAAATATCCGGCCTGTCAGCGATGAAGCCTGGACAGCCAAAAAAGCCGGGACTACCCGGCTTTTTTTCGTTCGGCAGCCGGCTGGCGGTCCGACGTTCGACTCCAGAAATCATCGCCAGGCGATTGAATTGTAATGATTTTTACAGCGCCCACCTTCCGGGCCGTAGCGCGGCGGCCAGCGGCAGGCGGCGGTCCGGACAGGCTGCACTGGGCGTACTCGCTCTGACGCTGTTTGCCGGCCTGCTGCCGTTGTCGGCCGGCGCCTCGGACGAAATGCCGACCAAGGGTGAGGTATGCACGGACGACCAGGGCCTGCACTTTCGCGGCCTCACCTTCCGCCTGGAAAACGACCTGTTCGCCGATACCGACCAGGACTACACCAACGGCGTTTCCCTGACGGCGGTCTCGCAGGACCTGCCCACGGGCTTCAATCCAGACTGCCTGCCCTGGCCGGTGCGCCTGCACGCCGACCTGATCGCACGCGCCGACCCGGGCTTCTGGCACGATGGCGAGCGGGTGACGCGGGCCCGCAACGTGGCGCTGAAGTTCGGCCAGTCCATGTACACGCCGGCTGACCGCAGCCGCACCGACCTGATCGTCGACGACCGGCCCTACGCCGGCCTGCTCTACCTGGGCCTGGCCTGGAACCACCGCCGGCTCAATCCGCACACCAACGTGGAGACGCTCGATACGCGCGAAGCCACCATCGGCATCATCGGCCCCATGTCGCTGGCCCACGCGAGCCAGGATTGGGTGCACGACCGGATCGGCGCCGGGAAATTCCAGGGCTGGCACAACCAGCTCGGCAATGAGCCGGCGCTGCAACTGATGCGGGAACGCAAATACCGCGACTACCGTGGCCCCGGACCGGTCATACCGGGCTTCGCGGCCGACCGCATAGGCGCCTTCGGACTCCACCTGGGCAACATCGAGACCTCTGCCAGCGCCAGCCTGGAAGGCCGTATCGGCTGGAACCTGCCCAACGACTTCGGCACCTACCCGATCCGGCCCGGAGACGAAAACCGGCCGCCGTCGCCCGAGGCCGGCGCGGCGCTGGCGACGGCCAGGCCCCGTCCCGGCGTGCATCTGTTTGCCGTGCTGGAGGCCAAGCTGGTCCTGCACGACTTCGCCCTCGACGGCAACCTGTTCCGCGACAGCCACAGCGTCGACCGGCGTCCGCTGGTCGGCCAGGCGGCCGTCGGCCTGAGCGTGCAGGGCCCGCTTGCCGGGCATGGCGTCAAGCTGGCGGTGATGCGGGTATTCCGCACCCGGGAATTCTCCGAGCAGGATTCAAAGCACGGTTTCGGCTCGATCGCCCTGAGCGTGGATTTCTAGCCGCGCCATCGAACCGGGCGCGGCAATAAAAAAAGCCGGGACCGCCCGGCTTTTTTCGTTGCGGAGACAACCGCTCAATGCCGATGGGTCGCCAGCCGGGTCCAGGTCGACACCACGGTATCCGGGTTCAGGGACAGGCTGTCGATGCCCTGGTCCATCAGCCATTCCGCCAGATCGGGGTGATCGGACGGACCCTGGCCGCAGATGCCGACGTACTTGCCTTCCTTCTTGCAGGCGGCGATGGCCATCGCCAGCAGGCGCTTCACCGCCGGGTTGCGCTCGTCGAACTTCTCCGCCACCAGGCTGGAATCGCGGTCCAGGCCCAGGGTGAGCTGGGTCAGGTCGTTGGAGCCGATGGAGAAGCCGTCGAAGCGTTGCAGGAACTCCTCGGCCAGCAGGACATTGGACGGCAGCTCGCACATCATCACCACCTTGAGGCCGTCCTCGCCGCGCTTGAGGCCGTTGTCGGCCATCGCCGCCAGGGCGTCGTCGGCGTCCTTCAGGGTGCGCACGAACGGCAGCATCACCTCGACGTTGCTCAGGCCCATGTCCTCGCGCACCCGCTTGATGGCCCGGCATTCGAGCTGGAAGGCGCGCCGGAACATCGGGTGGGCGTAGCGGCCGGCGCCGCGGAAGCCGAGCATCGGGTTTTCCTCGTGCGGCTCGTACTGCGGGCCGCCGATCAGGTTGGCGTACTCGTTCGACTTGAAGTCGGACATGCGCACGATCACCCGCTTGGGCCAGAACGCGGCGGCGATGGTGGCGACGCCCTCGGCCAGCTTCTCGACGTAGAAGTTGACCGGGTCGTGGTAGCCGACCACCTTGGCGTCGATCAGCTTCTTCACCTCGTCCGGCATCTTCTGGTAGTCGAGCGCGGCGTTGGGGTGGATGCCGATGGCGTTGCTGATGATGAACTCCAGCCGGGCCAGGCCGACGCCCTCGTTCGGCAGCATGGCGAAGTGCAGCGCCTGCTCGGGGTTGCCGACGTTCATCATGATCTTGACCGGGATATCCGGCATGGCCTTGACCACCGTCTCGGTGCGCTCGAACTTGAGCAGGCCGGCATAGACGTAGCCGTCCTCGCCCTCGGCGCAGGACACGGTAACCTCGGCGCCTTCCGCCACCGTGCTGGTGGCATTGCCGGCGCCGACCACGGCCGGCACGCCCAGTTCGCGGGCGATGATGGCGGCGTGGCAGGTGCGGCCGCCCCGGTCGGTGACGATGGCGGCAGCCTTCTTCATCACCGGTTCCCAGTCCGGATCGGTCATTTCTGCGATCAGGACATCGCCCGGCTGGACCTCGTGCATCTGGTCCAGGGTCTTGATGACGCGGGCCTTGCCCTGGCCGATCTTGGTGCCGATGGCGCGGCCGACCGCGATGACCGGGCCTTTTTCCAGCAGCTTGAAGCGGACCTGGACCTGGCCGGCACGCGACTTCACGGTCTCCGGCCGGGCCTGCAGGATGTACAGCTTGCCGTCGATGCCATCGCGACCCCATTCGATGTCCATCGGCCGGCCGTAGTGGGCTTCGATGATCATGGCGTAGCGGGCCAGTTCGAGCAGTTCGTCGTCGTCGAGGGCGAAGTTGTGGCGCAGGCCCATCGGGACCTCCTCCACGCGGGTCGAGCGCTCGGCCACCGATTCGTGCGCGAACACCATGCGGGTGGCCTTCTCGCCCAGTTTCTTGCGGATCACGGCACGCTTGCCGGCGGCCAGTTGCGGCTTGTGGACGTAGTACTCGTCCGGGTTCACCGAACCCTGCACCACCGTCTCGCCCAAGCCGTAGGCGGCGTTGATGAAGACCACGTCGGGAAAGCCGGACTCGGTGTCGAGGGTGAACATAACCCCGGCCACGCCCATGTCGGAACGGACCATGCGCTGGATGCCGGCGGACAGGGCGACCACTTCATGGGCGTAGCCGCTGTGCACCCGGTAGGCGATGGCGCGATCGTTGTAGAGCGAGGCGAAGCACAACTTGACCGCATCGATCAGGTTGTCGGCGCCCTGGATATTGAGGAAGGTCTCCTGCTGGCCGGCAAAGGAGGCGTCCGGCATGTCCTCGGCGGTGGCGGAGGAGCGCACCGCGAACTGCAGGTCCTCGCCCGCCTCGGCGCACATCAGCCGGTGATTGTGCCGGATGCCGGCCTCCAGGCCGGGCGGCAGGGGCGCCTCCATCATCCAGCCGCGGATCTCGCGGCCGGCGTTGACCAGGGCCAGGGTGTCGTCGACGTTGAGTGTTTCCAGCTTGGCGGCGATACGGTCGGCCAGGCCGCCCTGGGTCAGAAATTCACGAAAGGCATCCGCCGTGGTGGCGAAGCCGTCCGGCACCCGTACTCCCTTGCCGGCCAGATTTGAAAGCATCTCCCCAAGCGAGGCATTTTTCCCCCCCACCTTCTCCACGTCGTGCATGGACAGGGTTTGAAAGCGCGCGATATAGTCCATCTTCATCCTCGAAACGAGGCCAGGCCCGGCGCTCGACGCCTCCCCACGAAGCGCGACGACCGTGACCGAAAAGTTTGAACACAACTCACGAGCTTCCTCCCCCATGAGCCCAGAACGACCGGTCTTCATTATCTCCGACCATACCGGGATCACGGCCGAGATCATCGGCAAGAGCATCCTCTCGCAATTTCCCGGCGAAGCATTCGCGACCGAAAGTTTACCTTTCGTGGACACCCTGGACAAAGCAGAAGATGCAGTAAATCGAATACGGGATGCCTGGAAGGTGTCCAGTTTGAAACCTTTGGTGTTCTCGACCATGACCGATCCCGCGGCGCGGGCCGTGCTGGACGCCAGCGGCGCGGTGGTGATGGACGTCTACGGCCACTTCCTCGGCATGATGATCGGCGAGCTCGGCCGCCCGGCCATACCGATGAAAGGCCAGTCGCACAGCGCCTCCGACGCCGGGGCCTATCACGACCGCATCGACGCGGTGAATTTTTCCCTGGCTGCGGACGACGGCCTGGCGACCCAGAAATACGAACAGGCCGACCTGATCCTGGTCGGCGTATCCCGCAGCGGCAAGACCCCGACCTCGCTCTACATGGCCATGCAATACGGCATGAAAGTCGCCAACTACCCGCTCACGCCGGAAAATTTCGAGCAGCCCGGCCTGCCGGAGAGCCTGAAACCCTACCTGCACAAGCTGCGCGGCCTGACCCTGAGACCGCAACGGCTGGCGGCGATACGCTCGGAACGGCGTCCGAACAGCAGCTATGCCGCGCTGGAAACCTGCCGGCAGGAACTCGACCTGGCGGCCAGGATGATGGCCGACGCCAAAATTCCCGTACTCGACTCCAGCACCCGCTCGGTCGAGGAGATTGCCGCGCTGTTGCGGCAATCCCTGCTCAAGGCCACCCGATAAGCCTTACCTGGCCGGTGCCGGCGTGCCGAAATCCACCGTCGGCGGCGCGGCGATCGCCTTCTCGTTGTCGACCGTGAAGTTGGCCTTGATCTGGTAGCCGAACATCATGGCGGTCAGGTTGCTGGGGAACTGGCGCACCGTCACGTTGTAGGCCTTCACCGCCTGGATGTAGCGGTTGCGCGCCACTGTGATGCGGTTCTCGGTGCCCTCCAACTGGGCCTGGAGGTCGCGGAACGAGGCATCGGCCTTCAGGTTCGGGTAGTTTTCCGCCACCACCAGCAAGCGGCTCAAGGCCCCGGACAACTCACCCTGGGCGGCCTGAAATTTGGCGAAGGCGGCCGGGTCGTTGACCAGTTCCGGCGTCGCGGCGACCTGGCCGACATGGGCGCGGGCCTCGGTCACCTGGATCATGATGTCCTTCTCGTGCGCGGCGTAGCCCTTCACCGTGTTGACCAGGTTGGGCACCAGGTCGGCCCGGCGCTGGTACTGGTTGATCACCTCGGACCACTGCGCCTTGATCTCCTCGTCCTGGCTCTGCATGGTGTTGTAGCCGCAGCCTGATAGCTGGCCAAAAGAGATGACCATTGCAAATACGATCAATAACTTGCGAAACATTCTTAATCTCCTGTGTTTGATTTTGACTGGCTGGACAGCAGGGTATTCCTGGCCAGGCAAAGGTCCTCCCAGACCTTCGCCTTGTCGGCCGGATTGCGCAGCAGATAGGCCGGATGATACGTCACCACCATGGCCACGCCACGGTACTCATGTACCCGGCCGCGCAGACTGGAGATGGAGGCCTCGGTCAACAGCAGGCTCTGCGCCGCAAAACGGCCCATGGCCAGGATGATCCTGGGCCGGATCAGGTCGATCTGGCGTTCCAGATAAGGGATGCAGGCCGCCACCTCGTCCGGCTTGGGGTCGCGGTTGCCGGGCGGACGCGATTTCAGGATGTTGGCGATATAGACGTTGGCGCCGCGCTTCTGGCCGATCGCGGCCAGCATGGCATCGAGCAGCTTGCCGGCCTGGCCGACGAAGGGCTCGCCCTGGCGGTCCTCCTCGGCGCCGGGCGCCTCGCCGACGATCAGCCAGTCGGCCGCGACATCGCCGACGCCGAACACGGCCTTGCTGCGGCTCTCGTGCAACGGGCAGCGGGTGCAGGACTCGACCGTCTGGCGCAGGGCGTCCCAATCCATGTCGGCGATGTCGGCCTGATCGAGGTCGGGCGGCCTGGCATAATCGCCGCCGACCGCCCTCTCCCGCTCTGCCGCGCCTGCCGCGGGCTTGGGAGCGAGGGAGGCGCTCGCGCAGGATGAAACCGGGGCAACCGCGTCAGCCTCCACACCGCCTTCGCGCAGCCGCCACACCGGCCACATCCCCAGTGACTTCAGACGCTCCTCGCGCGGCAGGCTCACAGGCACAACCTCATCACCAGGGCATCCTCGCGGCTCGCGCCGGCCGGGTAATAATTCCGGCGCAGGCCGATGGTTTCGAAGCCCAGGCTCTCATACAGGTTGATTCCCTTGCCGTTGGAGGGCCTTACCTCCAGGAACAGGCTTTCGACGCCATACGCCGGCGCCCCGGCGATCAGCCTCTGCATGGCCTGCCGGCCCAGGCCGCGGCCCTGCCAGTCCGGCGAGATGCAGCAGTTGAGCACATGGCCCTCGCCCGCGCCGGCCATCAGGATGCTGTAGCCGACCATCGCGCCGTCGACCTCGATGACCCAGCAACTGTAGCCGGAGTCCAGGCAGTCCATGAAGTTGATTCGTGTCCAGGGATACGGGTAGGCGGCAAGCTCGACCAGCATGACCGCGTCGACATCCGCCGCGGTCATGGGACGGAATTGCGCCTGACTCGGCCGGACCTGGGCGTTCATTGCCGTTCGCAGGTCTTCAGGGCGACCTTGTCGCGGATATACAGCGGCTCGGCCGATTCGGCCGGGCCCGTCTCGCCGGCCTCGAAACGCGGCAAGGCCAGGCGGGCGATGGAACGGGCGTGCGGATGGATGTCCGCCCGGATCTCGGTCAATTGTCCCTTGAGCAGGTCGGGATAGGTCGAGAAACCGTTGCCGCAACCGATCCAGTCACCACCCTCGGGCAGGACCAGCGCCTCCGGCCGCAACACCGCGGGCGCCATGATCTCCTCGATGCCGGCCGCCGTGCAGCGATAGGCGGCGGCATAGATCTCGTGCATGCGGGCATCGATGCAGGCCAGGACATGGGTCGGGTGGTCGCCCAGGGCCATATCCTGATGGACTTCCTCGGCCATCGCGGCCAGGGTGACCACGCCGACCACCGGCAGGTTGGCGCCGAAGGCCAGCCCCTGCGCCACGCCGCAACCGATGCGCAGGCCGGTGAACGAGCCCGGACCGCGGCCGAAGGCGAGGCCGTCGAGTTCATCCAGGCGCCAGCCGGCGTCGGCGAGCAGTTCGTCGACCATGGGCAGGAGCAATTCGGAATGGCGGTTGCCCGCCATTTCGGCGTGGCTGAGCATGCCGCCGTCAATCGAGAGCGCGACCGAACACAGTTCGGTGGAGGTATCCAGGGCGAGTATCTTCATGGCCCAATTCTAACCCTTCACCGGCCCGGTTCGACGACCAGGACCTCGAACAGGATGCGTTTCCAGGGATCGCGCGCCTTCTGCAACTGGACGATGCGACCCTCGACCGGGACCCCGTTATCCATCAGACGGGCCAGGTCGACATTGTCGATGCGTGGCGCGTAGCCGATCATGGCGCCGCGCCATTCCACCCTGACCGCGCGCGGATCGTGCGGGTTGTCGGGTTCCCGGACCAGGGCCAGGCGGTCGCCCACCGCCATCAGGGGAAACAGCGCCCGGCCGGCGTGGTACTGGAAGCCGGCCAGGGGCGAGGTCTGGATCAGGATGCCGGTCTCGACCCCGGCCTGGGCCAGCGTCGCCAGGCAGCAAGCGATCAGCCAGACGATGCCGCGCTTCATTCCTGCAACTCCGGACTGGCCTCCAGTCCTGGCGCACTGCCGTCATCGCCATGCAGCGCGAAAAAGGCCACCGCGTCCGCACCCTTGCGGCTGCGCGCCATCGCCGGCAGGGAGCGCCAGATGCGCTTGCCATAGGGCTTGTCGACCAGGCGCGGGTCGCAGATCATCAGGACGCCGCGGTCGCTCTCGCGCCGGATCAGGCGGCCGGCGCCCTGCTTCAGGCTGATCACGGCATGCGGCAACTGATAATCGAAGAACGGGTTCCGGCCGGCCTGCTTCATCGCCTCGATGCGCGCCGCCAGGACCGGATCGTCGGGCGGCTGGAACGGCAGGCGGTCGATCACCACCAGCGACAGCGCCTGGCCGGCGACGTCGACGCCCTCCCAGAAACTCTGGCTGCCCAGCAGCACCGCGTTGCCCAGTTCGCGGAAACGGTTGAGCAGTTCGCTGCGGCTCTGGCTGCCCTGCAACAACAGCGGGTAGGTCACGCCCTCGGCCGCCATGTGACCCTCGATCAGGCCATGGGCCTCGTTCATCGCCCTGAGCGAGGTGAACAGCAGGAAGGCCTTGCCGCCGCTGGCCTTGACCACCGGCCAGGCCGCCTCCGCCACCGCCCGGGTATAGCCGGGCGAATTCGGGTCGGGCATGCCCTCCGGGACATAGAGCAGGGCCTGGTTTTTATAGTCGAACGGGCTTTCCCAATAGCCGGTGGCCGCCTGGGGCAGGCCGATCTGGCCGAGGAAATGGCCGAAATCGCCGCGCACCGACAGGGTCGCCGAGGTGAAGATCCAGGCCCGCTGGTCGTTTTCGATCTGGCGCGCGAACAACTCGCCGACGTCGAGCGGCGTGATGTGCAGCAGCACCGAATGGGTCACGATCTCCAGCCAGCGGATCTGGCCGCCCTCCTCGCCCTTGCGCCAATCGGCCAGGATGGCCTGGAGTTCGCGGCAGCGTTCCTGGCAATTCTTCAGGCCCTGCGAGCGTTCGGCCTGGCTGTCGAGCAGGACGGCCAGGTCCGCCAGGCCCTTGGCCAACTCGGCCAGGGACTCGCTGAACTCCGACCGCGCCAGGGCCTGCGCAGCCGGCAGACGGCCGTTCAGGTTGTTCAGGGCCAGGCGGACATTGCGCGCCGCCCCATCCACCTCGGCCGCACACTTGGGCAGTTCGGCGAAGTCCGCCGCCGCCTCGGCCGCCTCCTGGCGCACGTCGCGGGTCAGGTCGACCACCATGCCGGTGGTCACGGTGCGGCCGAAGAACAGGGTGGCGATCTCCGGCAGTTGGTGCGCCTCGTCGAAGATGATCGCATTGCAGGCCGGCAGCAGTTCGCCGGCGCCCTCGTCCTTGAGCCAGACGTCGGCAAAGAACAGGTGATGGTTGATCACCACCAGATCGGCCTCGAGCGCCCGCTTGCGCGCCTTGAGCACGAAGCAGCCCTGGAAATGCGGGCAATCGCCGTTCAGGCAATTGTCCCGGGTCGAGGTGGCGTAGGCCCAGGCCGGCGAATTCTCCGGCACCTCGGGCAGGGCCATGCGGTCGCCGGTCGAGTCGATGGCGGCAAACTGGGCGATGCGGCGCAGATGGCGCGCCTGTTCCAGCGTGGTCAGGCGGGCATCGGCCAGCGAGCGTTCCAGGTGATACGGGCAGACGTAGTTCGCCCGCCCCTTCAGCAGGGCCACCTGGATAGGCAGGCCGAGCGCCTTGCGCACCGCCGGGATGTCGCGGTGGAACAACTGGTCCTGCAGGGTCTTGCTGCCGGTCGAGATGATGCACTTGCCGCCGTCGAGCAGGGCCGGCACCAGGTAGGCCAGGGTCTTGCCGGTGCCGGTGCCGGCCTCGACCACCAGGCGTTCCCGGTCGGCCAGCGCAGCCGCCACGCGCTCGGCCATTTCAAGCTGCTGAGGGCGGGGGCGAAACTCGGGGATGACTTCGGCCAGACGGCTGTCGGTCGAAAAAAGCGACTCCAACATCGGCGGCTAGTCTTGACGGGAATGCTGAAGTCTAAGGCGAGCCTGTCTCAATGGGCAAATCATGTTGCAGGCAGATGCCAACCTTTAGATTGAGGCCGATTCGGTATCGCTTCATATCGGGGGGCAGGCGTTGATGAGCGATAGTCCTTAGTTCGGCCTTTGCTGCCGTTGACGGAGGTGCTCGGATTTTTTGGCCCGTCGGCTTACCGAATTCCCTTCCAAAAGACAGCTACCGGCCAATTTCCACTATTGCGCTATCTCACAATAAGCCGTCATCCCGCATCGGAATTGCCTGGGGCCACTCAAAGGCATCGGGCACAATGCCATAATGCGCATGAATTGTAGTTTGCGGCCATTCGCACATGAGCTTGATCAAATCAAAAAAACGCGTTGCCGATCATGGAGAGGTATTCACCCCGGCTTGGATGGTCGATGCCATGCTCGACCTTGTGAAGGATGAAGCCGAGCGCATCGACTCCCGCTTCCTTGAGCCGGCTTGCGGGAGCGGGAACTTCCTTGTCCGGGTCCTGCAACGCAAACTCGCCGCCGTCGAACTGAAGTACGGCAAGTCGGACTTCGAGCGCCGGCACTATGCGCTGCTCGCACTGATGTGCATCTACGGCATCGAACTGCTGGCGGACAACATCGCCGAATGCCGCGCGAACCTGCTGGAAATCCTCACCGATTACCTGAATATCGAGGCGTCGGACGACCTGTATTGGGCCGCCTTTGGCGTACTCTCCCTGAATCTCGTCCACGGCGACGCCCTGACGATGCGCGACAGCGCCGGCCAGCCGATCACCTTCGCGGAGTGGGGCTACCTTGGCAAGGGCAAGTTCCAGCGCCGCGACTTCCGCTTTGACGTGCTCACCGGATCGTCGGCCTTCAGCGCTGAAGGGTCGCTCTTTGCCCACCTGGGCAAGCATGAGATATTCACGCCGACGAAGACTTACCCACCGATGACGGTAAGCGAGCTGGCAGGCATCCAGGGAGAATAAACATGGCCAAGATCGACGTAAAAGGCACGACCGTGACCGTCATTTCCGGCGGCGCCGACGATTACATCTCCCTCACCGACATTGCCCGCTACAAGAACAGCGATCACACCGACGACCTGATCCGCAACTGGTTGCGCAATCGGAACACGTTGGAGTTTCTGGGCATCTGGGAACAACTCAACAACCCGGATTTCAATCCCGTCGAATTCGACGGGATTAGGATGCAGGCCGGTCTGAACAGCTTTACCCTGACACCCAAACGCTGGATCGAGGCCACCGGAGCCATCGGCATCAACTCCAGGGCGGGCCGATACGGTGGCACCTACGCCCACAAGGACATCGCCTTCGAGTTCGCCTCCTGGGTATCGGTCGAGTTCAAGCTCTACCTCATCAAGGAATTCCAGCGCCTGAAAGAGACGGAATACCAGCAACTGGGCTGGGACATCCGCCGTAACCTGGCCAGGATCAACTACCGTATCCACACCGACGCCATCAAGGCCAACCTGATCCCGCCGCAACTGACGCCGCAGCAGATCAACCTCATCTATGCCAGCGAGGCGGACTTGCTCAACATGGCGCTGTTCGGCAAGACCGCGAAACAGTGGCGCGACGAAAACCCCGGCAACAAGGGCAACATCCGCGACGAGGCCAATGCCGCGCAACTGGTGTGCCTGGCCAACCTGGAAACGCTGAACGCCCATTTCATCCACCAGGGCCTGGCGCAGGCCGAACGGCTGAAACTGCTCAACCAGACCGCCATCCAGCAAATGAAGCTGCTGTTGGCGGACGCGGGTACACGGCGGCTGGAAGGCAAGCGGCCATGAGCGGCATGGCGGGAGCCTTGACCGATCAGGCCGGTTTCGCCCTGCGCGGCCGCAATCCGGATGTGCTGACCTGCATCGCGAACCTGTCCAACGACGAGGTATTCACCCCACCCGAGTTTGCCAACCGGATGCTGGACACCCTCGCCGAGGCGTGGGCAGCCAGCCACGACGGGGCCAACCTCTGGGCCGACAGGTCGGTGACCTTCCTCGATCCGTGCACCAAGTCCGGCGTCTTCCTGCGCGAAATCACCCGCCGCCTCACCCAGGGGCTGGCGGACGCGATCCCGGACCTCGAAGCCCGCGTCGATCACATCCTGACCCGGCAGGTATTCGGCATCGGCATCACCCACCTCACCAGCCTGCTGGCGCGGCGCAGCGTGTATTGCTCGAAGCATGCCAACGGAGAGCACTCCATCGCCAAGGCCTTCACGAGCGACGCGGGCAACATCTGGTTCGAGCGCACCGAGCATACGTGGACCCATGGCAAATGCGCATTTTGCGGGGCCAGCCAAGCTGCGATGGATCGCGGCGATACGCTGGAAACCCACGCCTACGCGCTCATTCACACCGACAACATCAAGACTCGGATCGCCGAGTTGTTTGGAGACGATATGCAGTTCGACGTCATCATTGGAAACCCGCCTTATCAGATGACGGGAGGGGGTGGTGGAACCAACGATTCGCCGATCTACCATCTGTTCGCTCGACAAGCCATGCAATTGGAGCCGAGATTCCTCAGCATGGTTATTCCATCGAGGTGGATGGCAGGTGGTCGCGGACTGGCTGAGTTTCGTGCCGAGTTCCTCGGTGATCGGCGTGTACGCACCCTTGTGGATTATGAGAATGCGAAGGATGTGTTCCCCACCGTTGGGATAGGTGGTGGGGCGTGTTACTTCCTCTGGGACCGCGAAAACACGGGACCGTGCGAGTGCGCCTATCACCGAAATGGCATGACCGTCGGGCCGCATTCGCGCGCCTTGGACGAGTTCGATGTCTTCGTGCGCGACAAACGGGCGGTAGACATCCTGCACAAGGTGCTGGCGGCTGGCGAGCGGCCGTTTGAAGAATTAGTCAGCGGAGACACCCCGTTCGGTTTGGCGACGAACTTCTCGGGCTATGCGCGGGACGTGCTTCCGAAGGATGGGCAGATTCGTCTCTATGCCAACGTTGGTACAACAAGAGTCCACGGCGCTATGTCCCTCGCGACGATTACCAAGAACGCTCACTTGATTGGCGTATGGAAGTTGTTCCTGCCGGTAGCCGGTTCTGGCCGAGAACGAGAGCGAAGCGGCGTGGACTTGGTGCTAGGCCCGTCAATAATCGGCGAGCCGGGGTCCGTCTGCACCCAGACCTACCTCGTTGCGGGCCCTCTGAATTCAAAAGACGAGGCACACAGCGTCGAGTCGTATCTACGCACGAGACTTGCGCGCTTCCTAGTGTCGCTGCGCAAGCCGGCCCAACACGCCTTTCGCAGCATGTACCGCTGGGTCCCCGTACAGACGTGGGACCGAACCTGGACCGATGCCGACCTCTACAAGAAGTACGGCATCACCACGGACGAACAGGCCTTTATCGAGTCCATGATCCGGCCGATGGGCGAGGCCGATGAGTAAAACCATCGAAGAAATCCTCGCGCCCAAGCCGGAAGCCCGGCCCCGCATCTACGCCTACTTGATTGCCGACCAAGCGCACTCGGGTCTGCTCAAAGTGGGACAGACGACGCGCGACGTGACCCGGCGCGTCGCCGAGCAGCTCAAGACGGCCGCGATCAAGAATTACCGGATCGAACTCGACGAATCGGCCGAGCGCGACGACGGCAGTATTTTCACCGACCATGAGGTGCGCGCGGCGCTGGCCAGGAAGGGCTTCGAGAACGCCGAACTGGAGTGGATGCGCTGTGCGGTCAAGGACGTGCAGACCGTGCTGACCGAGCTGCGCACCGGCCAGCGCTTCACGGGGTCGCATCACGAAACCTTTCCGATGCGCCGCGAGCAGCTTGATGCCGTGGACAAGACCTTCGACTACTACCAGTCGATCTGGGCCGAAAACAAGGACGCCGCGCCACGATTCCTGTGGAATGCCAAGATGCGCTTCGGCAAGACCTTCACCGCCTACCAGTTGGCCAGGAAGCTCGCCGCCCGGCGCGTGCTGGTGCTCACCTTCAAGCCGGCCGTCGAGGATGCGTGGCAGACGGACCTTGAGAGCCACACGGATTTCAACGGCTGGCAGTATCTGTCCAAGTCTTCCGGGGGCGACCCGACGCAGCTTGACCGCGACCAGCCGGTGGTCTATTTCGGCTCCTTCCAGGACCTGCTCGGCCGCGACGCGGCGGGGAACATCAAGCCCAGGAACGAGTGGCTACATACGGTGAATTGGGACCTCGTGGTGTTCGATGAATATCACTTCGGCGCCTGGCGAGAGACCGCGAAGGAACTGTTCGAGGGCGAAGAGGAGGTCGTTGCGAAGAAGGAGACCAAGCTCGAATACGCCGCCGAGTTGGAGGGCGTGAACGAGGACTTCACCGTGCTCTCGGGGAAAGAGACCGAGTTCCTGCCCATCACGACCCGGGCCTACCTCTACCTCTCCGGCACGCCGTTCAAGGCGCTGGCGACCGGCGAGTTCATCGAGGAACAGATTTTCAACTGGACCTACACCGACGAACAGCGCGCCAAGGAAGCCTTCGCCGCCGAACACCCCGGTCAACGGAATCCCTACGGGGCGCTGCCGCAGATGCGGCTGCTGACCTATCAGATGCCGGACGAACTGGTGGCCATTGCCAGCGCCGGTGAATTCGACGAATTCGATCTCAACGCCTTCTTCGAGGCATCGGGCACGGGCATCGCGGCGCAGTTCAAGCACAATAACGACGTGCAGAAGTGGCTGGACATCATCCGCGGCGGCTACGCGCAAAAATCGGTCGAGCATCTGAAGACCGGCACGCGGCCGCCGTTTCCGTATTCCGACGTGCGCCTGTTGCCCTACCTGCAACACGCGTTCTGGTTCCTGCCCAACGTGGCGGCCTGCCATGCGATGGCGAACCTGCTGGCCGAGAAACAGAACGTCTTTTGGCATGACTACGCCGTGCTGGTCGCGGCCGGGGCGTCTGCGGGCATTGGCCTGGAGGCCTTGCCGCCCGTGCGCCGTGGCATCGGCAGCGGCTTCGAGAGCAAGACCATCACGCTGTCGTGCGGCAAGCTGACCACGGGCGTCACCGTGCCGCAGTGGTCGTCCATCTTGATGCTGCGCAATCTCAAGTCGCCGGAGACCTATTTCCAGGCGGCGTTCCGGGTGCAGTCGCCGTGGTCGATCAAGAACCCGAACGGCGACAACCCGAACGAGGAGGAAATTCTCAAGCCGGTCTGCTTCGTGTTCGACTTCGCGCCCACCCGCGCCCTGCGCCAGATCTCGGAGTACGGCATCGGCCTGTCGCCCCATGAGCCAAACCCGGAGAACGCGGTCAAGGACCTGGTGTCCTTCCTGCCCGTGCTGGCCTACGACGGCGCGAACATGACGCAGATCGACGCCGGCGGCATTCTCGACATCGCCATGGCGGGCACCTCGGCCACGCTGCTGGCGCGCAAGTGGGAAAGCGCGCTGCTGGTGAACGTGGACAACGACACGCTCCGGCGCATCATGGACAACGCCGAGGCCATGGCTGCCGTGGAGCGCATCGAAGGCTGGCGCGCGCTGGGCGACAACATCATCGAGACCATCATCAACAAGAGCGAGAAGGTCAAGGCACTCAAGAACAAGGCCAAGGATGGTGACCTGACGACGAAGGAGAAGAAGGAACTCACCGCCGAGGAGAAGGAATACAAGTCCAAGCGCAAGCTGGTTCAGGAAAAGCTGATCAAGTTTGCCACCCGCATCCCGGCGTTCATGTACCTCACCGATTTCCGCGAGAACACGCTGCAGGATGTGATCACCAAGCTGGAACCGGACTTGTTTCTTGCTGTCACCGGCCTGACGGTGCAGGACTTCCACCTGCTCGTCCGCCTCAAGGTGTTCAACACCGAGCAGATGAATCAGGCCGTCTTCGCTTTCCGTCGCTATGAAGATGCGTCGCTACGCTACACCGGCATCGAGAGTCACGACGGATTGAGTCACTACGGGTTATACGACACTGTGGTGGCGAAGGACTGAAGAGCAGAGGGCACCTCGAAAAACCCGTCATTAAACCCGTCATTCCCGCGAAAACGGGAATCCAGCTAATTGATTCAACTGGGCTCCCGCCTGCGCGGGAGCGACGAATAGAGGGTTTTTCGAGGAGCCCCAGAGACGCTCAGCGTTGCTCGCGCGGCGACAGCGGGCTGTGGAATTGAGTGTCCGTTATTGCAACCGGGCTACTTCCGCTTCGGGTCGGTTACCGAACTTGGCAGTCATTGCAAGTGGCTATTCTCAAACGACAGCTTCATAGGCTCGGTGAATGACAGCAATGGCCGAGCAGCGAAAGCACATCGCCATCGGCATCCTCCCTTGGTTCGATCCGCCCCACTTCCCGGACCTGACCGGCCTACCGATGGACAACAAAAAAGCCACTCAAGGTGGCTCTGTCTTTGTTGCTGGGTGCGCTGGTCAGCGATCGTCGTCATACTCCAGGTCATACTCGGGCTCGAAATACTCTTCCAAATCCACTCTGGTTCACTCCTCTGTTTGTTTTTGGCATGGTCATTATGCAGCGGCTGTGTGACAGCCGCATGTCAACGGGGACAGACCTGTGCCGGGAACGTGCGGAAACGAAAAACGCCTGCTTTCGTATCCTATTGATCAGGCAACGAAAACAGGCGTTTATCCGATATATGGCGGAGAGGGCGGGATTCGAACCCGCGGTAGGCTATTGACCTACACACGCTTTCCAGGCGTGCGACTTAAACCGCTCATCCACCTCTCCGAAGGGGCGCAAGAATACCCGCTTCGGGCAGGTCGGGCAAGGTTAGAATGCGCTCCCGGCATCCTTCTTATGCAAGTTTCTTCCTGACATGAATTTCAAGCTCATCCTGCGCGGCCTGGCCGTGTTGTTATCGCTGGCCGCAATCGGGTTTCTGGTCCAGTGGTCCGGCCTGGGCGACATGCTGGACCAGGGCTGGGTCGACCGCGAGATACGCGGCAAGGGTTTGAATGGCGAACTGCTGTTCCTCGGCATCGGCATCCTGGCGACGGCAGTCGGCTTCCCGCGCCAGATCATCTCCTTCATGGGCGGCTATGCCTTTGGCTTTCTTCAGGGCACGCTTTTGGGGTTGCTGGCGACCGTGCTGGGCTGCGCCGCGACCTTTATCTATGCCCGCCTGTTCGGCCGGGCGCTGGTGGCGCACCGGCTGGGCGGACGCATCGCCAAGGTGGATGCCTTCGTGCGCGACAATCCGTTCACCATGACCCTGCTGATCCGGTTGCTGCCGGTCGGCAGCAATGTCGCCACCAACCTGGCGGCCGGGGTGTCCAGCGTGGCGGCCCTGCCGTTCCTGTTCGGCTCGGCGGCCGGTTTCATCCCGCAGACGGCGGTGTTCGCCCTGGTCGGCAGCGGCGTCAGCGTCGACCCGGTCTGGCGCATCGGGCTTGGCACCGTGCTGTTCGTCGTCTCCGGCGTCCTCGGCGTGTATCTGTACCGCTCGCTGCGCCACGGCAAGGTCTATGACGAGGAACTGGAACACGAGATGGAAGGCTGAGGCGCTTTCGGCCAAGTGGACTCCCGCCCGGGCTTCCGGAAGCGCCTGAAAACACGGGTTTCCCGCCCGCGCGGGAATGACGAATATGAGGTTATTCGCTGTTTCATCCAGTAAACTACCGCCTCGATAAATCCCTGCCGGCCCACCTTCAATATGACTAGCCCCGATTCGGTTCGCGTTTCCATCCTCGCTCCCATCTACAACGAGTACGACAACCTGCCCGATCTGGTGAACAGGGTCGAGTCGGTGATGTCCGGCCAGGCCGACAGTTGGGAGCTGATCTGCGTCGATGACGGCTCCCGCGACGGCTCCGACAAGCGGCTCGCTGAACTGGCCGCCAGCCGGCCCTGGCTGCGGCCGTTCTTCCTGCGCCGCAACTACGGCCAGTCGACCGCCATGCAGGCCGGCTTCGACGCCGCCCGGGGCGAGATCCTGGTCACCATCGACGGCGACATGCAGAACGACCCGGGCGACATCCCGCGCCTGCTCAAGATGCTCGACGAGCGGCCCGAGATCGACATCATTTCCGGCTGGCGCAAGAACCGCAAGGACAAGGCGCTGCTGCGCAAATTTCCCTCCAAGATCGCCAACCGGCTGATCTCCGCCGTGACCGGCGTGCGCCTGCACGACTACGGCTGCTCGCTCAAGCTGTACCGCAGCGAGGCAGTGCGCTACGTGAAGATCTACGGCGAGCTGCACCGCTTCATCCCGGCCCTGGCCCATGAATACGGCGCCAAGGTGATGGAGACCGAGGTCAACCACTTCCCGCGCACCAAGGGGGTGTCGAAGTACGGCATCGACCGCACCATCCGGGTCCTGCTCGACCTGATGTGGGTGAAGTTCATGCTGCGCTTCCTGCATCGTCCCATGCACGCCTTCGGCGGCATCGGCGCGGCGATGTTCTTCCCCGGCATGCTGATCCTGGCTTATCTGGCCGGGCTCAAGCTGTTCGGCCATGCCGACATCGGCGGCCGGCCGCTGCTGATGATGGGCGTGATGCTGACCCTGATGGGCACCAATTTCATCGGCATGGGCATCCTCGGCGAGATGCTTACCCGCATCTGGCACGAGCCGGGCGGCAAGGCCCAGTACCTGCTGCGCGAGCCCGCTTCGAAACCGGAATGATCCCCTTCTGGCCGGAGCGCTGGGACGCGCGCCTGCTGCTGGCGGCGCTGGTCCTGTTCCCGTTTCTCGGCCTGGGCACGCCGCCCCTGTTCGATCTCGACGAGGGCGCCTTCACCGCCTCGACCACCGAGATGTTCCTGCGCGGCGACTTCCTGTCCAGCTACCTGCTGGGCGAGCCGCGCTTCGACAAGCCGATCCTGATCTACTGGCTGCAGGCGGCCTCGGTCAGCCTGCTCGGGACCGGCGAATTCGCCTGGCGGCTGCCCTCCGCCCTGGCCTCGGCCGGCTGGATACTGGCGACCTACGGCTTCGTCAGCCGGATCAGCAACCGCTCGGCCGGACTCACCGCGGCCCTGATCATCGCCACCGCGGCCGGGCTGACCATCATCACCCGCGCCGCCACCGCCGACGCCCTGCTCAACCTCTGGCTGGCCTGTGCCGGCTATGCCTCCTGGCTATGGATGCGCGAGGACGACCGGCGCTGGCTGTATGCCGCCTGGCTGGCGATGGCGCTGGGTTTCCTGACCAAGGGTCCGGTGGCCCTGGTGATCCCGGGCGCAACGATGTTCCTCTGGTGCGCCAGCCAGAGGGAATGGCGGCGCTTCTTTGCCTGGGCCTTGCCGGCCGGGCCGCTGCTTCTGTTCTTCGCCGTGGCTGCGCCCTGGTTCGTGGCGGAGACCCTGCAGGAAGGCATGGGCTTCCTGAGCGGCTTCTTCCTCAAGCACAACCTGTCCCGCTTCGATACGCCGATGGAAGGCCACAGCGGCAACTATTTCTATTACGTGCCGGTGGTGCTGCTGTCCCTGTTGCCGCATACCGGCCTGCTGCTGGTCGCTCTCGGCCGCCTGCGCGACATCTGGCGCGACAGCCTGCTGCGCTTCGGCCTCATCTGGTTCCTGGTCGCCTTCGTGCTGTTCTCGTTCTCGGGCACCAAGCTGCCGCATTACGTCTATTACGGCTACGGCGGCCTGGTCATCGTGCTCGCCGCCATGGCCGACCGGCCGCTGCGGCGCTGGCTGGCGCTGGTGCTGGCGCCGCTGATGTTCGCGCTGCTGCTGGCGCTGCCGATGATCCTGGCCGGCGCGGTCGGCCGCCTGAAACCGGACGACCAGCTGCTGCTCGCCAACCTGCCCGACGTGTTCGGCCCGGCCTGGTGGTTCTGGGTCGGCGGCGCGCTGGTGATGAGCCTGGCCCTGCTGTTCCTGGGCCGGGTGGACACCACCCGCGCCTTGCGCGTCAACGGCCTGCTCGCCGGCGTGGCGATGGCGGCGCTGCTAATCCCGGCCATCGGCCAGGTCCAGCAGGGACCGGTCCGCAACGCCGGCAAGCTGGCCCGCGACCTGAGCGGACCGCTGGTCATGTACGGCATCAATACGCCCAGTTTCCAGACCTATGCCGGCCGCCAGGTGGTCAAGCGGGCGCCCCGGTCGGGCGATCTGGTGCTGACGCGGGAGAGCCGCCTGGCCAGCCTGACCGGGGCCGAGCCGGTGTACCGGGAGCGCGGCTACGTGCTGGCCAGGATGCCATGACCCGGCCGTCCCCGCTGGTCTGGCTGCTGCCCGTCGCCGCGCTGGTGTTGCTCTGGCCTCTGTCCGGCCCGGCCAACCAGACCTGGTTCCTCGCCCTGAACGGCCTTGCCGCGCGCCTGCCCGACGTGCTCTGGTCGGACCTGACCGTGCTCGGCGACACCCTGGTCGCCCTGTGCCTGCTGCTGCCCTTCCTGCGCCGCCGGCCCGACCTGGTGCTGGCCGCCCTGCTGGCCAGCCTGCCGGCCACCCTGCTCTCGCACGGCATCAAGGACGGCCTGGCGCTGCTGCGCCCGTTCGCGGTCCTGGGCGACCAGGTCCATGTCATCGGGCCCTACCTGAAGGCCGGTTCCTTCCCGTCCGGCCACACCACCACCATCTTCGTGCTGGCCACGGTGCTGGCGCTCGGCCTGCGCGCACGCGGCGCCGTGCCGGCCCTGCTGGTCCTCGCCCTGCTGGTCGGCCTGTCGCGCATCGCGGTCGGTGCGCACTGGCCGCTGGATGTCGCCGGCGGCCTCCTGTGCGGCTGGCTGTCCGGGTTGATCGGCCTGTATCTGGCCGGGCGCTTCAAAATACTGCAGCGCCCGGCCGTGCTCGCCGGCGTGCGCGGGTTCCTGGTCGCCTGCGCGCTGGTGCTGCTGGTCCGCTATGACTCCGGCTATCCGTTGGCGCGCTCGTTCGAGCAGGCCCTGGCCCTGGCCGTGCTGGTGTTCCATCTGCTGCCGGGCTGGCGACTGCGGATCGACGTGGAAGACGTGAAATGAACCGCGACCGTCATGCCTTTGCGCTGCTCCTCGCCCTCGTCGCCCTGACCCTCTGGCGCCTGCTCGCCGCCGACCACGCCAACCTCGAACTCTATGCCGACGAGGCCCAGTACTGGACCTGGTCGCTGACGCCGGACTGGGGCTATTACTCGAAGCCGCCCATGGTGGCCTGGGCGATCTGGCTCGGCACCCATCTGTTCGGCGACGGCGAGATGGGCGTGCGCGCCCTGTCGGCGCTGGTCTACCCGCTCACCTCGAGCGTGCTGTTCCTGCTGGTGCGCCGGCTGTTCCGCGACGATCCGCGGGCCGGGGCGATGGCCTTCTGGGCCGGCCTGGTCTACGCCACCCTGCCCCTGGTCTCGCTGGGTTCCTGGCTGATCACCACCGATGCATTCCTGCTGCTGTTCTGGGCCTTGTCGCTGTATGTCCTGACCTTCGCCCTGGAGTCGGGCCGCTGGCGCGACTGGCTGCTGCTCGGCGTCGCCGTCGGCCTGGGCATGATGTCGAAATACAGCATGGTGTTCTTCGGCCTCGGCCTGGCGGTCTACCTGGCCATCTCGTCGGAGCGGCGCCGGCTGTTCCTGGACCCGCGCCCCTACGGCGCGGCCCTGGTCGCGCTGCTGTTCGTGCTGCCGAACGTGCTCTGGAACGCCAACCACCAGTTCGTCAGCTTCGAGCACACGGCGGAGATCTCCCAGCTCGACCGGGCGTTGTTCCACCCGGCCGCCATGCTGAAGTTCTTCCTGGCCCAGTTCGCGGTATTCGGCCCGCTTACCTTCGCCGGCCTGCTGGTCCTGGCCGCCCGGCCGAAGACCTGGCTGGCCGACGACCGCCTGCGCCTGCTGGCCGCGCTGACGCTGGCGCCGCTGGCCGCCTTCCTGGGCCTCAGCCTGCTCTCGCGCGCCTTCGCCAACTGGGCCGCGTTCTCCTACGCCTCGGCCGCCGCGCTGGTCGCGGTGGTCTGGGTCATGCAGGGCCGGCGGCGCTGGCTGATCGCGGCGGTCGCGCTGCATCTGGTCGTCGCGGCGGGCATCTACCACGCCCACGACATCAGCACGGCCCTGGGCATCCAGTTGACCCGCAAGACCGATCCCTACGGCCGGGTGACCGGCTACCGCGCCCTTGGCGAGGAGGTGGCCAAGCGGCTGCAGGCCGTCCCGGGGGCGAAACTGCTCGGCGACGACCGCAAGCTGTTCGCCCTGATGCGCTATTACGCCCGCCCCTACAGCGACAGCGCGTGCTTCCTCAACCCCGACGGCCGCATCGACAACCACTACGCCCTCACCGCGGATGTGCGCCATGCCCCGGAAGGACGCTTCCTGCTGGTCGGCCAGGGCATCGACGCGGCCAAGCTGGCGGACTGGTTCGCCGAGGTCACCCCGCAGCCGCCGATCCGGCTGCCGCTGTATCCGGGCTACGCACCGGAATACCGGGTCTGGCTGGTCAGGGATTATCGCGGACCATGACCAAGCACCTGCCCAGTCCCGCTTTCATGGCGCTCGGGGCGCTGGCCTTCGCCGTCCTGTTCCTGGCCTTTCCCGAGCTCGACCGCCTGGCCAGCGGCGCGCTGTACCAGGCCGGCCGCGGCTTTGCCCTGCGCGGCAATGCGGTGTTCGATTTCGTCCACGACTACGTCGGCATCGTGGCCTGGCTGGGTGCGCTGGCGGCACTGTCCGTCGCGCTGGCCGGACGCTGGCTCCGCCCCCTGACACCCTGGCGGCGACCGGCTGCCTTCGTGCTGCTGGTCCTGCTGCTGGGTCCCGGCCTGATGGTCAATGCCGTGTTGAAAGACCACTGGGGCCGCGCCCGGCCGGCCCAGACCGTGGAATTCGGCGGCAAGGCGCAGTTCAGCCCGGCCTGGGTGGTGAGCGACCAATGCCCCAACAACTGTTCCTTCGTCTGCGGCGACGCCTCGATCGGCTTCAGCCTGGTCGCCATGGCCTTCATCGCCCGCCGGCCGCGCCCCTGGCTGGCCGCCGGCATCGGCCTCGGCGCTGCCCTCGGCCTGATGCGCATGGCCCAGGGCGGCCACTTCCTCAGCGACGTGGTGTTTTCCTTCTACGCGGTCTGGTTCACCGCCTGGGGGCTGAACTGGCTGATGGTCCGGCTGGGCAAGCCGCCTTCCCTGTCCGCATAGCGAGGCGCCTGCGCAGCTTCCCCGGCCCTGGATGGGGTATCGGCCTGATTTCCATACCGGCCCGGCCATGACCTAATGGCCAGGCCGGCGCGTGCGTGCCGGCTATCGAGGCATCGTCGTGTGAGCCCAGCCATGAACCAACGCCATCCAGTCCGCCAGCCGCTCCGCATCATCGCCATGATGCTGGGACTGGCGATCTGCGCGCCGGGCCGGGCGGACATCTACAGCTACACCGACGAGAGCGGCAGCGTACTGCTGAGCAACCACATCACCGATGAGCGCGCGAGCGTGCTCCTGAGATCGCCCCAGGAAGCCGCGCCGGTCCACCTCGCCAGCGTGGCCGAGCCGCCCGTGCTGGCAGCAAAGCCCTATGCCCCATTGGTCTCTGAAATCGCCCTCCAGCAGGAGATGGACGCCGCCCTGCTGCATGCCGTGATTACGGTGGAATCCGGCCACAATGCCCAGGCGGTATCCCCGAAGGGGGCGCGCGGCCTGATGCAGCTCATGCCCGCCACGGCGAAACGCTACGGGGTGGCCGACATCGACGACCCGGGCCAGAACATCCGTGGCGGCGCCCGCTATCTCAAGGACCTGATGGCCCAGTTCGGCAACGACCTGAACCTGAGCCTGGCGGCCTACAACGCCGGCGAGAACGCCGTCATCCGCCATGGCCGCCGCATCCCGCCTTATCCGGAAACCCGGAACTATGTCGCCAGGGTCCTGGATATCTATCACGGCTTCAGCAATCCGTCGCACTGAGCACAAGACGCCGGAACCGACCTCCCGGCGCGCGGTCCAATCCCCTACTGTCACCCTGCAGACTCCGGATACGCGGCTACCCCACGCCCGAATACATTGCATTGCCTATAGCCGTAACGAACCGGATGGATATATTCAGGACATAGCCCTCCTTTACCAAGAACGCCCCAGGCCCAACCATGTTCCGTACCCTGATCGTCGAAGACAATGCCAGCTTCCGGTACTCGCTCAGCGAACTGCTGAGCGAGCGGTTTCCCTGCATGGTCATCGATGAGGCGGTCGATGGTGCCGAGGCGCTGGCCAAGCTGGCCGCCCAGCCTCCCGAACTGATCTTCATGGACATCAAGCTGCCGGATGCCAATGGCCTGGAACTCACCCGCATGATCCGGACCGAGGATACCGTCTCCGTGATCGTGGTCCTCACCAGCCATGACATCCCGGAATACTGGGAGGCCGCTTTCCAGGCCGGCGCGAACTATTTCATTTCCAAGAGCGCTTCCGTAGCCAGGGACATCGTCGACCTGGTGGATTACGCCTTCCCGACGGTCTGCCACTAGGTCCTGGCGGCTGCGGCCGGAGCCAGTGCAGAACTAAGCGAATAAAACCGGGTCTTATTACCTGATCCGCTTCCGCTACAGCAATCCCCCCCCAAAAATGAGGCCCAGCACCCTGTGATCTACAGGGTTTGCTTGAGTGTCATTTTTTTGCCCATCTCTAGACTCCCATCATGGATTCGGCCACTGCGACCGAATTCCGGATTGCCATCAGGCGCGTGTAGACGAGAGACGGAGGCATCAAAATGGGACACGACTCTACGAGCAAATGTACAGGCGCACCGAACATGTGGCGGCTGTCTGCCGGGGCGCTGCTGATCAGCTCCCTCTATTCCTTTACCGGCTATGCCCTGGCCGCGCCGTTGGCGATCAGCGTCATCAACGCGGATGGCTCACCGGTCACCAGCTACCGCTGGACCCTGGAGGAGGACGTCACCAAGGCCTCGGTGCCCGGCGCACATGCCACCCACGACAACTATTCGTTCAGCTTCCATTCCAGCTACATGCCGGTGCTGGCCGGGGGCAAGACGGTTGCCGGCGCACCGGTGGTCGGCAACGACTGCACCGACGCTAACAACCCCATCGGCTGTGCCGACCCGGATCGCAAGTATGCCGATCCCGCGAACCTGCCCCTGAACCCGGCCAAGCGCTACTACCTGTCCGCCCTGCCGGACGACGGCAGCGCCATGGGCGGTGCGCCCGTGGTGTTCGATGCCAGCGGCAATGCCTCGGTGACGGTCCATGTCAACAAGTTCCCGGTGCCGACCGCCCAGTTGTCGGTCTTCGTGTTCGAGGACAACAGCCCGCTCAACGCGGCGCCCGACCTGCCGCAGGAAACCGGCCTGGCCGGATTCACCATCTTCCTGACCGAGGCCGGCGGCACCTATGGCGCTTCCGGCGGCCAGGTGACCCAGGATGCCTTCGGCAATCCGCTGGGCACCACCTACCAGTACAACTCCAGCGGACAGCCCATTCTTGACGCAGACGGCAACCCGACCATGGTGACCCGCGGTTCCGGCATCATCCTGTCCGGACCCGACGGCACCGCCACCATCAAGAACCTGTTCCCGGCCAAGTACACCATCCAGGTCATCCCGCCGGCCGGCTCCGACTGGCATCAGACCACCACCATCGAAGGCACCAAGGGCGACGACGCCTGGGTCAGGAACGGCGAGCCGCCGTTCTTCCAGGAATTCGGCCCGCCCGGACACCACGTCTTCACCGGCTTCACCCATTCCGGCTTCATCGCCAGCAACGGCAACACGCCGGTACTGGACGGCAGCACGGCGATCACCGGCCGGGTGGTGAACATCCATAACTCCCGCCCGCCGGACTATACCTTCTACCCCAACGCGACTTATCCGAATGCCACGCCGATCCCGAGTTGCTGGGTCGGCCTGAACGAAACCGCGGGCGGCCGGGCGCTCTATGCGGCGCCCTGCAACGCCGACAGCACCTTCGCCATCCCGGATGTGCCGGCCGGCACCTATGAACTGGTGGTCTGGGACGAGCCCCTCGACGTGATCATTGCCAGCGCCACGATCACGGTGGCGCCGGGCGAGACGACCCACGCCATCGGCGACGTGCCCGTGTTCACCTGGTTCGCCAGGTACGAGGGCCGGGTGTTCTACGACTCCGACGGCAGCGGCCTGCCCTTCCTGAGCGGCGGCGGCCTGAAGCCGGGCATCCCGGACCAGGTGCTCAACATCCGCTTCCGCGACGGCAGCATCTACCAGTCCGCGCTCAGCAAGGCGGACGGCAGCTTCGCGTTCAACGAGCTGTTCCCGTTCTTCAACTGGATGATCGCCGAGGTGGACTACGGCCGCTTCAAGGCCACCAGCGCCACCGTCGTGGTGGATGGCGGCGGCCCCGTTCCGGTCGACAACGGCTGGACCATGCCGTCGTTCAACAAGCTCACTCCGCAACTCCAGCCGGAAAATGGCGACCTGCCCTACCGTACCGAGCAGGGCGTTATCCTGCTCGAAGGCATGCAGACCTTCCTGGGCCAGACCAACCATATCGAATGGGGCAAGTCGCTCTACTCGGGCGAAGAGAACGGCGGCATCGCCGGCGTCGTCCAGTACGGCATCACCCGGGCCGAGGACGATCCCAAGAACGGCACCGCGGAAACCTGGGAACCGGGCATCCCGCGGGTCCAGGTCGACCTGTTCCTCGATTGCGACGGCGACAACAAGCCCGACCGGCCCGGCGCGGCCGGTGACGGCACCTGTGCGACCGCCGATGCCAGCAGCCTGAGCAGCCTGGGCTACGCCTACGACCCGCCCGACGTCGACAACTATCCGTTCTGCTGGCGCGACCCCGACTCCTGCTCGGTCGGATCCGCCCCCGCGATGGGACCGGAGGACCACAAGCGCAGCCGGACCGGCGCGGCCGATGCATTCAGCTACGGCGACGTCTTCACCTGGGGCTCCGACCCCGACAATGGCGGCGCACCCTACGTCGGCCTGGGCAAGACCGACGGCTGGGACGACGCCCTGCCGACCGGTTGCCCGACCGGGTCCAGCGGCCCCTATGCGATTCCCTACGGCCCCGATGCCGGCACCCCGCTCGACTGCTACGACGGCCTGCGCGCCTGGAACCAGGTACGTCCGGCCGTGTTCGACGGCGGCTACGCCTTCGGCAGCGTCGCCGGCCAGACCAACCTGCCCAACGTGAAATACATCGTCGAGGCGGTGGCGCCTGCCGGTTATTTCCACCAGGGCAATGGCGACAAGAACGTCACCTTCGGCGACCAGGTCGCCCCGGCGCCGCTGGCGGAACCCTATGCCTGCGTCGGCATGGACCTGCCGGTGCCGCAATACCTGACCCTGTTCCCGGACAAGATGGATCCCAACATCCTGTTCAACGGCAGCGGCACGCAGACCTGGAAGAAGTGCGACATGAAGGCCGTGGACATGCAGCCCGGCCGCAACCCCGCACCCAACTTCTTCCTCTATACCGAAGCGCCGGTCGCCGGCCACGGCGTCGGCTTCATCCTGGACGACCTGTCGAGCGAGTTCGACGTCAATGCGCCGACCTTCGGCGAGAAGCACGCCCCGCCGCACCTGCCGGTATCGCTGCGCGACTGGACCGGACGCGAGATCTCGCGCGTCTATGCCGATGAGTTCGGCTCCTACAACTTCCTGGTGCCGTCCACCTTCACCATCAATCCGCCGTTCCCATCCGGGGTCGGGCCCAGCATGCTGATGGCGTGCATGAACTCGCCGGGTCCGATCGACCACGACCCGGTCACCGGCGCCGCCTACGCGCAGCCGCAGATCGACCCCTACTTCAGCCGCCAGTACAGCCAGTTCTGCTACACCCTGCAGTACCTGCCGGGCAAGACCACCTACCTCGACACCCCGGTGGTGGCGGTCGCGGCCTTTGCCGGCCGCACCCAGAACCCGCTCGACTGCGAACTGGCCGACGGCACGCCGATGATCTACAGCGTCACCAACGATGCCAATACCGGCCCCTGGGTTTCCGGCGCGGGCCAGACCCTGACGATCATTTCCGCCGGCAATCAGGTCGATGTCGACAACCCCTACTATGACCCTGCCGACCCCGCCTCGACCCGGCTGATCAAGCGCGACTTCGGTTTTGGCGATGCCAAGGGCTCGGTCAGCATCGGCAACACGATCATCCCGGCCGGCAGCATCTCCACCTGGACCAAGGACATGATCGTGCTGACGGTGCCGAACGGCACTTCCACCGGTCAGTTGACGGTCACCCGCAGCGACAACCTGGTCGCCACCACGGTCGGCGTCACGGTCACAGTGGGCGGCAGCGCCCCCATCCCGGTACCTGCCGGAGGCAACATCCAGGCCGTCATCGACGCCCCGAGCACGACCAATGGCTCTCTGGTCACCGTACCTCCCGGCACTTACGACGAATACGTGATCATGGACAAGAAGATCCGCCTGCAAGGCTGGGGCGCGGGGTCGGTCACCATCAATGCCGCCAAGTTCGCCATCGACGGCCTCAAGAAGTGGCGCACCCTGATCAACCGCAAGATCGACGCCAGGCCGGCCAACCCGCCGGTCATCGATCCGGACACCGGTCTCAACACCATCAACGCCGGCCCGCTGCGCACCTTCGACCTGCTGCCCGGCCAACTCCTCGGCAGCAACATCTCCGACAACGAGCCCCTGCTGTTCGGCGCCGAGGAAGGGCCCGGCGTGCTGGTGGTCGGCAAGGCCACCAACAACGGCAACTGCAGCAACTTCACCAGTTCCAGCGCGGCCCGGATCGACGGCATCACCATCACCGGGGCCGACTACGGCGGCGGCATCCTGGCCAGCGGCTACGCCTGCAACCTGGAGGTCAGCAACAACCGCATCGTCAGCAACTACGGCACCTATGGCGGCGGCATCCGGATCGGCCATACCGAACTCCTGGATGAAACCAACACCGGCTATGGCGGCTATACCGACTCGGTCAACCCGAACGTCAGGATCCACAACAACTGGGTCGCCGAGAACGGCAGTACCGAGGCCGGCGCCGGCGGCGGCATCGCCATCGGCAACGGCGCCAGCAACTACAACATCAGCAGCAACTACGTCTGCGGCAACTTCTCCATGGCGGACGGCGGCGGCATCGGCCATCTCGGCTTGTCGTCCGGCGGCACGATCAACAACAACAAGATCGTGTTCAACCAGACCTTCAACCAGAGCGCCAACCCGACCGGCGCCGGCGTCTTCATCGGCGGCGAAGCCTCGCTTGACGGCAGCGGCCTGTCTCCGGGCACCGGCTCGGTCACCGTCACCCAGAACCTGATCCAGGGCAACAACGCTGGCGCGGGTGCCGGCGGCGGCGTCCGCCTGGCCCAGGTCAACGGTCTCGATGTCAGCCGGTCGTCCAACAACGCCGGATCGTGGAACACGGTGACCCTGGTCAACAACATGATCGTCGACAACGTCTCAGCCTACGCTGGCGGCGGCGTCTCGATGGTGGATGCCCTGCGGGTCAATGCCAGCAACAACACGATCGCCAACAACGACAGCACCGGCACCAACCAGGAGGCCTTCCCGTCTGCCGGCAGCACCACCTCCAACGCCCAGCCGGCCGGCCTGGTGGCGCATGCCACTACTTCCGCCCTGCAACTCGCCATCGGCAACCCGAACGGCAACAGCAGTTCGGCCAGGCTGGTCAGGGACCTCAAGGCGACGCCGTTCTCCAAGCCGACCCTGTTCAACAACATCGTCCTGCACAACCGCTCGTTCTGCTGGGCGATCACGGGGCCGAATGCGGGTGAATTCGGGCTCTTCGATCCCAACAGCGACGGCACCTGCACAGGCAAGACGCCTGGCTCGCCGACGGCCGGCAGCAACCCGGTGTACGTCGACCTGGCGGTGCTGGGCACGGCCAACCAGGGCAGCTTCGCCAACCGCTATGTCGGTTCGGGGATCGACAAGCTGACGCCGGACCACAGCATCCTGACCGACCTGCTCGGCGCCAACGGCTACGCCAACGGCCACAGCAACATTACCGGCGATCCGCTGTTCCTGTCCGCGTACTTCAACGGCAGTGCCAAGCCGGCGCCGATCATTCCGGGCTACACCACCACGATCGACACCGCGGCCACCGTGGATGAAGGCGCCAACTTCATCGACATCCGCTACGGCCCGCTGACGCCCTGGAACTGCCTGGATAGCGGCGGCGCGGTCAAGTCGCCCCAGAATGCCGCCAATTGCCCGATGTTCGGCGACTACCACATCGGTTCCGGCTCGGCGGCGATCAACACCGGCACCAATTCACTGGCCAATTTCCCGGTCAGCGGTGTCAGCACCTCGGCACCCAACGTGGACTATGACAACCAGCCGCGTCAGCTCAGCACGGCCAACCCGGCCGACATCGGCGCCGACGAGATCGCGCCGCCGAGCGCGGACCTCGCCATCACCAAGACCGACGGCGTCACTGGCGTCAGCCCCGGATCGAGCGTGACCTACACCATCGTCGTGACCAACCAGGGTCCCAGCGCAGTTAGCGGCGCCGTGGTGACGGATACCAGGCCATCTGCAATCAACGCAGCGGGCTGGAACTGGTCATGCACCGGCACGGGCTGTGGCGCAAGCGGAAACAGCGGCACCAGCAACATCAACAAGACGCTCGGTACGCTGGCGTCTGGCCAGTCGGTGACCTTCACGGCGACCGGCACGGTCAGCAACAACGCGCTCATCCTGAGCAACACCGCCACGGTAGCGGCGCCGAGCGATCTGAACCTGCTCAACAACATCGCCACCGACACCGACACCGTCCTGCGGGGCAACGCCAGCTTCAACCCGGCACTGCTGGTGAATTTCGGCAACATCGCCACCGGTGCGACGGCGACTGAAATCGTGACCGTCACCAATTCCGGCACGGCGCCCTTGCTGATCAGTTCGGCAACGGTCAACGGCAACCGGTTCGGCAAGGGCAGCGACAGTTGCACGGGCCAGACCATCCCGGCCAACGGGACCTGCACGGTAGCCGTCACCTTCAACCCGAACAACAACACCCGGCGCAACGGCAGCCTGGACCTGGTTCACAACGGCATCGGTCAGACCTCGGTGATCTTGACGGGTCGATAGATGGCACAGCGGTACCCGCCATGTGACACGCGGGTAGCAGACATCGCCTCCAGGCCACTCCTGGAGGCGATCAGAAAGGAAGGAGTAGCACCATGATCTCCAACACATTTCGCAAGCTCTATCTGCCCCTCGCCGTCGCGGCCACCCTGGGCATCTCCGCTTCAGCCGGCGCGGCGGTTTTCGTGCAGTGTCCTGGAGACACCAACGGCGATGGCGTGCCGGAAAGCCCGCAACCGAACACCTACTGCAAGCACCTCACCGCCGGCGACGGCTTCGTCACCATGGCCGACGGCCGGCAGATGTACATCTTCAGTTTCACCGACGTCACCGGCACCCCGCCCGACCAGGTGGCGCTGGATCTGGCCCGGGCCAATTTCAACGCGCCGCCCCTGGATCTCAAGGAAGGCGATAACTTCTACCTGACCCTGACCAACGTCGGCATGGTGGCGCGGCCCGACCTGTTCGATGCCCACAGCGTGCACTTCCACGGCTTCAACCAGCAGGCGCCGGTCTTCGACGGGGTGCCGGAACCGTCGTTCACGCCCAACATGGGTTCCAGCTTCACCTACTTCTACCACCTGTGGGAACCGGGCACCTACATGTACCACTGCCACTTCGAGGCTACCGAGCACATCGAGATGGGCATGCAGGGCAGCCTGTTCGTGCGGCCCAGGCAGGACGGCACGCCCAAGATCTACAAGGGCAAGACCTACACCAAGTTCGTCTACAACGACGGCGACGGCTCCACCGGCTACGACAAGGAGGCGACCCTGCAGCTGACCGCCTTCGATACCGCCACCCATGAGGCCGACTACAACATCCAGCCGATCCCGTTCAACGAGATCAAAACCGTCTATCCGATGATCAACGGCCGCGGCTATCCGGACACCGTCAACCCGGCCGCCCTGGCGCCGACCCAGAACCCGGACTACACCCCGGACACCACCTATCAGTCGCAGAAGAACAGCGCACTGATCGGCGGCGGCGCCACCGCGGACAAGAAGGTCGTCCAGGGCGACCGGCTGCTCCTGCGGCTGTCCAACCTCGGGGTGGTCGACTACTACACGGTGACCGCGCTCGGCCTGCCGATGAAGGTGGTCGGCGGCGGCGCCCGCCAGTTGCGCGGGCCCACCGGCAAGGACATCTCCTACGACACCGGCTCCGTGACCCTGGGCGGCGGCGAGTCGGTGGAGGTGATGATCGACACCGCCAACGTCCAGCCAGGCACCTACTTCCTCTACACCACCAACCTCAACTTCCTGAGCAACAACCAGGAAGACAACGGCGGCATGATGACCGAGATCGTCATCAGCGCGCCCGGGGCTTGAGACACAGGAGCGATGACATGAAAACACTTACTAGCGCACTGTGCGGGTCGATCGCCCTGGCGATCCTGGTGGCCGGAGGAAACGAGGCCCAGGCCAGGATAGACGGACTGACCGGCAACACCTTCAGCCTGGTGGCGAAGGAGGCCCAGATCGTCACTGGCGATGCCAACACCATCTATTCCTGGGGCTTTGCCAATGCCGGTACCGGCACCATGCAATATCCGGGGCCGACCCTGATCGTCAACCAGAACGACACCGTCACCGTCAACCTGAGCAATACCCTGCCGGTGCCGGTATCGATCATCTTTCCCGGCCAGCAGGCGGTGACCGCCACCTGCACCACGGCGAGCAATTGCGCGGACGGCCTGCTGACCAAGGAAGTGACCCCGGGCGGCTCGGTGCAATACGCCTTCGTCGCCAGCCAGCCGGGCACCTATCTCTACCAGAGCGGCACCCAGCCTTCGCTGCAGAAGGACATGGGTCTGGTTGGCGCCCTCATCGTGCGGCCGGCCGGGTTCGATGCCACCACCCCGTCCGGGACGCCTTCCGCGGCGCGCACGGCCTACTCGCAGACGGGCACGGCGTTCGATCGCGAGTTCATGCTGTTGCTGACCGACATGGACGCGTCGATGCACGACAAGATGTATTCCCTGGTCAGGAATGCCCGTCAGACCAACACCCCGCTCAACCTGACCAGCATCGACACCAGCGACTTCTTCGCCTCGCTATGGTTCATCAATGGCCGCAACTCGCCCGACACCCTGGTCGACTCGGGGGTCTGGTGGCTGCCCAACCAGCCCTACAACTCGTCGCCGATCATGCACCCCGGCGACAAGGTGCTGGTGCGCGAGATCAGCGCCGGCCGCGACCTGCATCCGTTCCACCATCACGGCGCCCACATGACGCCGATCGCCCGCGACGCCCGGGTGCTGGAAAGCTCGCCCGGCATCGGGCCTGACCTGACCTCGCCGGACTTCACCATCCGCAGCATCCCCGGCCAGACCATCGACCTGATGCTGGAATGGACCGGCAAGAACATCGGCTGGGACATCTACGGCACCGACAACGCCCACACCTGCAGCCCGGGCGCAGATGGCTACGACCCGACCAGCCACGAATGGTGCGCCGACCACGGCAAGCCGTTCCCGGTCATCCTGCCCAACCAGCAGGACGTGCAGTTCGGCGAGTACTACAGCGGCACCCCCTTCCTCGGCCAGTACGGCATCCTGCCCCAGGGGCACCCCGGCCTGAACGAGCACGGCGGCTACTTCCACATCTGGCACTCGCACAATGAAAAGGAAATCACCACCAACAACGTATTCCCGGGTGGCATGAAGACTTTCCTGATCATCGAAGCGCCGGGCGTTCCAATCAGCGATTAAGGGAGACCAGCCATGAAAAGCACACACATCAAGCTTCGCAGCTGTGCCAAGGCATTGCTGCTCGCCGCCCTGCCGCTCGCGATCAACCAGGCCCTGGCCGCCACCCAGATGCTCAGGGCCGACGTGGTCACGGTCACCATGCCTGACGGCGTCCCGGTCACCATGTGGGGCTATGCCCCGGACAACAACGGCTGCGGCACCGCCGGAGTGACCGTCCCCGGGCCGGCGATCATCGTCCCTCCGGGCGACCCGGCCTTGACCGTGACCCTGAAGAACTGCCTGAACGTACCCACTTCGCTGGTCATCGCCGGGCAGCTGATCGCCGACCCGACCCCGGTCTGGACCGACGGCACTTCCGGCGCCCGGGCTGGCGACCTGACCAGGCGGGTGCGCTCGTTCACCCACGAGACCCTGGCGGGCGGGGGCGTGACCGACTATGTCTGGAACAGCCTCAAGCCGGGCACCTACCTGTACGAGACCGGCACCCATCCCCAGGTGCAGGTGCAGATGGGCCTGTACGGCAGCCTGGCCAAGGATGACGACGTCGGCAACGTGGCCTATTCGCAGGGTGCCCTGGACATCATCTACAACAACCAGGCCACCCTGGTGTACAGCGAGATCGACCCGGCGCTGCACGCCGCCGTGGCGGATGGCAGTTACGGCAGCACCGGACCGACCAGCACCCTGGAATACCATCCCAAGTATTTCCTGATCAATGGCCAGCCCTATGCCGCGACCAGCGGACCCATCGCCACGGTGCCGGCGGGCCAGAACATGCTGCTGCGCTTCGTCAACGCCAGCCTCAAGAGCCACGTGCCGACCATCGAAGGGCAATACTGGAAAATGATCGCCGAGGACGGCAACCCCTACCCCTTCCTGGGCAACCCGCGCCAGCAGTACACCGCCTTCCTGGCCCCGGGCAAGACCATGGACGTGCTGCTCGCGCCGACCAACACCGGCGCGGCCAACATCCGCTATCCGATCTACGACAGCCGCCATTTCGATACCAACAACGGCGCCCAGGGCGGTGGCATGCTCGCCTACCTGGAGGTGGCGCCAGCCGGGGCGGCCCCGCCTGCCGCCCCGCTGTTCGACAGCGCGCCGGTGACCACGGCGACGGCCGGGGTGGCCTACAGCTATGCGGCCCATGCGACCGATCCGAATGGCGACACGGTGAGCTATTCGCTCAATGCCCCGGTCCAGTCGGGGATGACCATCGCACCCACGGGCCTGGTCAGTTGGACCCCGGCCGCCGCGGGCAGCTTCCCGGTCAGCCTGCGCGCCTCGGACGGCACCCTGTTCAGCGACCAGGCCTACACCGTGGCGGTCGCCTCCGGCGCACCGGCCAACAATCCGCCCACGGCGCGGAATGACAGCTACACCGGGATAGCCCACCCGGCCAGTTCCGGGCTGACCCAGGTCGTCGCTGCGCCGGGCGTGCTGGCCAACGACACCGATCCGGATGGCGATGCCCTGCACACCACGGCCGCGACCAGCGGTCGGGTAAGCCTGGCCGCCAACGGCGGCTTCACCCTGGCCCCGGCCGGCACCGGCAACGGCACTACCGGCACGGTGGCCTTCAGCTACCAGGCCCTCGACGCCGCCAATGCCGCCAGCGGCACCGCCAACGTCAGCATCACGGTCATCGCCAACCGCGCGCCGACGGCCTTCTCGGATGCCCTGTCGGTACCGCGCTGCACCTCGTGCGCGGCGATACCGCTCAACCTGGTCAACAACGACACTGATCTGGATACGACCACCATCGACGCGGCGAACCAGTTGCCGCTGGCGGTGGCCAGGATACGTTCGGGAACCAGCGGCAGCGGCAGCACCTCCGGCAACATCAGCACCCGGAGCCGGGGCACGGTGACGCTTTCGGGCGGCAACGTGACCTATACGCCGCGGCGCAACTTCGCCGGCACGGACAGCTTCCAGTACCGGGTCAAGGACAAGCTGGGCAAGGAGTCGGGTTCGACCACGTCGAACACCAACAACACCGGCCAGGGCTGGGCCACCGTGACCATCACGGTGCAGTAGCGAAACGGCCGGACGCCAGCCACGACACGGCGTCCGGCCCCCGCTCCAGAACTGCAGCGACGCTGACATGGCAAGGAGATGAAAGATGAGGCACCCGAACGGTTTATCCAGTCGGCACCTAGCAGCCACATTGCTTCTGGCGTCATCGCTGCAATTGTCCGGCTGCGCCAGCGCGCCGCCGGCGACCGGGATGAACCCGGCCGCCGCGCAGGCCGATACGGCGGCCGCCCTGCCCGGCGCCGACTATGGCATCCGGGTCGACAGCCTGCACCTTTCGGCACACGGCTACATCCTGGACTTGCGCTATCGGGTGCTCGACAAGGAAAAGGCCGCGCCCCTGCTCGATGCCCACAAGAAGGTCTATCTGGTCGACGACGCCCACGGCGCCAAACTGGGCGTGCCGGAATCGCCGATCATCGGCGGCATGCGGCAGACCTCGCGCAACCATGTGATCTACACCGATCGCGACTATTTCATCCTGTTCGTGAACCCGGGTCGGGCCGTGCGCGTCGGCGACACCCTGAAGCTGGCGATCGACGATACCCGGATCGCCGAACTGAAGGTGCAATGACCTGAGAGGGGGACGCCATGCAATCGAGTACCCGCCGCATTCCTGCCGCCGCCTTTCTGGCGCTGCTATCGGCCCTGGCCCAGGCTGGCGTCGTCACTCCCGAACTGGAACAGGAAATCGCCACCCGGTCGCCCGCCGAAGCGATCCCGGTCATCATCCAGTTCGCCGACCGGGTCAACGTGCGCAAGTTCGAGGTCCGGGACCGGCATCGGCGCGACAACCGCCTGGTGTCGGCCCTGAGGGACAAGGCGGATCGGGTGCAGCGCCCGTTCGCCGCCCAGTTCGCCCGCTACGGCGCCCGCAACACCAGGCAGTTGTGGCTGATCAACGGCATTGCCGCCACCGTACCGGCCGGCGCCATCAGCCAGCTGGCACGCTTCCCGGCCATCGGGCGCATCCAGTACGACGCGACCGTGCCGCTGGCACAGACGACCCCGTCGGCGCCCACCAATGCCACCTGGAACCTGGCCGCGATCCATGTCCCGGAGGTCTGGGCCCTGGGCGATACCGGCGCCGGCGTCGTGGTCGCCAGCATGGATACCGGCGTGGACCCCAACCATCCCGACCTGGCCGGCAAGTGGCGCGGTGGCGGCAACAGCTGGTTCGACCCCTACGGCCAGCATGCCCTGCCCCATGATTTCAGCGGCCATGGCACCCAGACCATGGGCCTGATGGTGGGCGGTGCAGCGAGCGGCAACAGCATCGGCGTGGCGCCCGATGCCCGATGGATCGCCGCGAAGATCTTCGACGATAGCGGCCACGCCACCCTGAGCAACATCCACCTGGCCTTCCAGTGGCTGCTCGACCCGGACGGCAATGCGGCCACCCTCGACGCGCCCGACGTGGTGAACGCCTCCTGGGGCTTGACCGGCGCCGCCACGGGTTCCTGCGACCTCGAATTCAACGGCGACGTCGCCACCCTCAAGGCGGCCGGCATCGCCGTGGTGTTCGCGGCCGGCAACGATGGCCCGGCCGACGCTTCCAGCGTCAGCCCGGCCAACAACCCGTCCGGCTACTCGGCCGGCGCCGTCGACTCTGCGCTGGCCATTGCCAGCCAGAGCAGCCGCGGCCCGTCGGGCTGCGACAGTTCGGTGTTTCCCCGGCTGGCCGCTCCCGGCGTCAATGTTGTGACCAGCGACCTGTCCTTTGGCGGCTTTCCGGTCTATGCGATGGTATCCGGAACGTCCTTTGCCGCGCCCCACATCGCCGGGGCCATGGCCTTGCTGGCCAGGGACTTCCCATCGGCGTCGGTCGCCGACCTCGAGGACGCCCTGACCAGTACCGCGCAGGACCTGGGCCCGACCGGCGCCGACAACAGTTACGGCTATGGCCTGGCCAACGTGGCGGCCGCGCACGACCTGCTCGCCGCCGGCAGCGGCGCCGGCAGCCCGCCGGCGTTCGCCTCGACGCCGCCGACCAGTGCCGTGGCCGGCCAGCCCTACAGCTATCAGGCCGTCGCCAGCGACCCCGATGGCGACGTAGTGAGCTTCGCCCTCGTCACCGCCCCGGCCGGGATGACGATCGATAGTACCGGCGGCCTGATCGCCTGGACGCCCGGCCCGGCCCAGACCGGCGCCAACGCCGTCACGGTGCAGGCGACCGACCCGACCGGGCTGTCTGCCACGCAGAGCTTCTCGATCAGCGTCGTCGCCGGCAACCATGCGCCGGTCGCCGGCAATGACAGCTACGGCGTGGTCGCCGGCAGCACCCTGAATGTCGCCGCCCCGGGCGTATTGGCTAACGACAGCGATCCGGACGGCAACCCGGTCAGCGCCGTCCTGGTCAGCGGGCCGGCGCACGGCTCGCTGAGCCTGAACGGCAACGGAGGCTTCAGCTATCAGCCGGCGGCCGGCTATAGCGGCGGCGACGCCTTCAGCTACCAGGCCAGCGACGGCCAGCTCAACAGCGCCACCGCGAACGTGTCGATCTCGATCTCCGCTGCGGTCAACCAGCCGCCGGTGGCCGCCAACGACAGCTACACGGCGCCCAACTACTCCGGCAAGAACTATACGGCTCAGGTATACAACATCCTGGCCAACGACCGGGATCCGGACGGCAGCCTCGCGGTCGGGACGGTGGCCATCTCCAGCGCGCCGAACAAGGGCGGCAGCGTCACGGTGAACGGCAACGGCAGCGTGACCTATGTGCCCAAGAAGCGTTTCACCGGTACCGAGACTTTCAAGTACACGGTGAGGGACAACCTGGGCGCCCTCTCGAATGCGGCCACCGTCAGCGTCAGGGTGCGCTAGGGGCCCAACATGAACCGATACCTGGGCATGGTATGGGTCATGGCCAGCCTGGCGGCGATGGCCAATCCGGCCGTCGCCAGCGAGACCGACCGCCTGCTCGGCCAGCACCTCTATCGCGACGGCGTCCTGCCGTCCGGCCAGCCGCTGGCGGGGATGGCCCAGACCGGCGTGGTCCGGTTCGGCAAGGATGCCGCCTGCACCGCCTGTCACCGGCGCAGCGGCTTCGGCACCGCCGAGGGTAGCATCGTCATCCGGCCCATCGCCGGCCCCGACCTGTACCAGACCCGTGAGGTCAACGCGGCGACCCCGCGCATCGCCCACCAGCTCGGCAAGCCGCTGCGGCCTGCCTACGACGACACGACCCTGGCCCGGGCGATCCGCGAGGGCATCGACGTGACCGGACGCCAGATGGGAAACGGCATGCCGGCCTACCCGCTCGGCGATGCCGAGATGAATGCCCTGCTGACCTACCTGAAGACGCTGTCTGCGGAGACCCCGCCGGGCGTCAACGACACCGAGATCCACCTGGCTACGGTGATCCAGCCGAACGTGGCGCCGGAGTTGCGGCGGGCCGTAATCGGCGTGCTGGACGAATTCGTGCGCGACAAGAACGCCGGCGTCCGCTCCGAGGAAGTGCGCCGCAAGGTCGGCACCATGCGGGTATACCGCGCCTACCGCAAATGGGTGCTGCATATCTGGCAACTGGACGGCCCGCCGGAGCGCTGGCAGGCCCAGATGGAGCTACGCTACCGCCAGCAACCGGTGTTCGCCCTGGTCGGCGGCCTCGGCACCACTAGCTGGCAACCCATCCACGCCTTCAGCGAGCGCTTCCAGGTGCCCTGCATACTGCCCCTGACCGACCTGCCGGCAACCACCGGCAGCAACGACTACACGGTCTATTTTTCCCGCGGCATCGGCCTCGAAGCCGAGGCCCTGGCGCAGTACCTCGGCCAGCAGCACGATGCCGAAGCCATCATCCAGGTCTATCGGCCCGGCAGCATCGGCGCGGTGGCGGCGGAGCGGTTGCGCACGGCCCTGGCCGGGAGCGGACGCCACCTCGAGGACCGGCCCTTGATCGGTACTGCCGGGCCCGAGTTCTGGCACGACCTGGCCGGGGTCGGCGCGGGCGCCAGGGTGCTCTGGCTCGATGCCGCCGACCTGGCCGGCGCGGCCGGCACGCAAGCCGTGTATCTGTCATCGACGCTGCTCGGCGGCCTGACCGCGGTGCCGGACCTGGAAGGAGCCTTGCTGACCTATCCCTGGGAAGTGCCGGCGCTGCGCGAACCGCGGGTGCAGCGCAGCAAACAGTGGCTGCACCGGCATGGCCTGGCGTCGCCCGACGTGGCGGTGCAGGCGGCCGAGGTCAACACGCTGTTCGCCATCACCACCGCCGGCGACGCCCTGGCGCACCTGCAGGACAGTTTCTCGCGCGATTACTTCATCGAGCGCGTCGAGCACAACGTCACCACCACCCTGATGCCGTCCTTTTACCCCAGCGTGAGCCTGGGGCCGGACCAGCGCTATGCCTCCAAGGGGGTCTACATCGTGCGCAGCGATGCCGCGCTCGACCCGGTTTCCAGCCTGATCGTGCCATGACACGCCGGTTCGCGTTCAGGCCCATGCCAACAACCATCACCTCGCGGAGGTCACCATGAAGACGATCGCAGCCTTTTCTCCCAAGCAAGCACGCTGGTTGCAACTGGGTCTGTGGGCCTGCGCCGGCCTGTTCCTGGCCGGGCAGGCCGGTACCGGCCACGCCGCCATGGATACCCTGATGTCCGACCATGGCCACCATGCCATGGCCAGCCAGGGCGATCGCTACGTACGGACCCAGGCGAACTACCGCCTGCCCAGTGTCACCATGCTGGATACCAACGGGACCCGCGTATCGCTGCCCAAGGCGCTCGACGACGGCCGCCCGGTGATGCTGAATTTCATCTTCACCACCTGCGGCGCAATCTGCCCGGTGATGAGCGCGACCTTCGCCAAGGTGCAGGCCGCACTCGGGCCGGAGGCCAGCCAGTTGCACATGGTGTCGATCTCCATCGACCCCGAATACGACACCCCGGCGATCATGAAGGCCTATGCCGAGAAGTACGGCGCCGGTCCCCAGTGGCAGATGCTGACCGGCAGCCTGGACAGCAGCATCAAGGTGCAACGCGCCTTCGGCGTCTATCGCGGCAACAAGATGAACCACGTCCCACTGACCCTGCTGCGCAACCAGCCCGGCCAGCCCTGGGTGCGCCTGGAAGGTTTCGCCAGCGCCAACGACCTGGTGAGCGAATACCGCAGTTTCATGGCCAGCAATCCATGACCGGGATACGCAAGGATGCCACCGCTGATTGAGCCATGGCAGCGAGGCGGAACAGATGCCGACGTGACGGCTAGCCGATATCCGACAACAGGCTTATCGGCTACGACTCTATAATTCGAACCACGTCACGTCCGTCCGAGGGGAGCATCCGCCCATGACCGAAGACTTCCAGCAGAATCTATCGGCCCCATGGGTGCAGCCCATGGGCTGCACCTTCCCCTCCTGCGACCATGTCGAGCGGGCCAAGCAGGAATGGGAATACACCGCCGACGCGCTGCCCCAGATAGTCTGCCTGCTCGATTCCGCCGGGCAGATCCGGCGCACCAATCTCAGCGTCGAGCACTGGGGCCTGGGCAGTGTGGCCGAAGCGAAGGGGCGCTTGCTGCATGATCTGTTCCACCCCGGCTGCAACTCGCCGGAGTGCTACCTGAAGCGCTTTGTCGACGCCTCCCACGGCGCCCAGGCCCAGGAATCGCAATGCCAGGCGATGGATCCCGTACTTGGCCGCCACCTTGATCTGCGCTTTTTCAGGCGTGCCGGCATGGGCGGCCCCACCAGCCTGCAGCCTGACGATTACTCGGTCGTGGTGGCCACCGACATCACCGATCTCAAGGCCGCGGAGGACGGCTTGTACAGGCTGGCCCAGGAACTCGAACAGCGGGTCGAGATGCGTACCGCGCAACTGGCCGAGACCAACCGCAAGTTGCGCCAGGAAATGCTGGAACGGCATCTGGCGCAGGAAGAACTCCGGCACAGCCGCGACAACTACCGGCAGTTGGTGGAATCCATGAACGAGGGCCTGGTGGTCAGGGACAAGGACGACCGGATTACCTATGTCAACGACTACCTGGCTCGGATGCTCGGCTATACCCCGGACGAGATCATCGGACGCAATACCTTGTCCTTCATCAACGAAACCACACCGGAATCATGGGCTTCCCGGACCCAGTTGCGCCGTTCGGGGGATGCCACGCCATTCAACATCGTCTTGAAGTGCCGCGACGGCAGGCTGGTCTGGGTCAAGGTCTCGCCCAACCCGATCATCGATGAGGATGGCAAATATGCCGGCAGCCTCGGCGTGATCACCGACATCACCGAACGCGTCCTGGCGGAGAAGGCGCTGCGTGCTTCGGAAAAGGAATTGCGCGAGCTCTCGGCCCAGGTGCTCACCGCCCAGGAGACCGAACGCAAGCGCATCGCCTCTGATCTGCACGACGGCATCGGCCAGACCCTCAGCGCGGTCAAGTTCCTGATCGAAAACATCATCGGCCAGGTGCACATGCACGTTCCGGAACACTGCCTGCCGCAGCTTCAGAGCCTGGTGCCCAAGCTGCAAGGGGCCATCGAGGAGGTCCGGCACACATCCATGGCGCTGCGGCCATCCATCCTCGACGATCTCGGCATCCTGGCCACCTTGCGCTGGTTCGCCCGCGAATATCAGGCCAGCTACCTGGGCATCCAGATCGACCTCTTTACCGAGGCGTGCGAGACCGACATCCCAGCCGTGCTCAAGGTGGTGATCTTCCGCATCGTCCAGGAGGCCCTCAACAACATCGCCAAACACGCGGGGGCCACCCGCATCCAGGTGCGGCTGAAGTCAGCCGGGGCAGGCCTCGAACTGGAGATCGAGGACGACGGCGTCGGCTTCGACGTCCGTGCCGTCAGCGGCAGCCAGGACCGGGGCGGAATGGGCCTGGTCAGCATGCGCGAGCGGGCCGAGTATTCCGGCGGCCGCTTCAGCCTCGCCAGCATCGAGGGCGACGGCACCCGGATCAAGGTGGTCTGGCCGCTGCCGGCCGGCCCCGGCCCCGCCACGGGCTGACTGCCGCCGCCCTCTGGGCGCCGGCTCAGGTCGACACCATCACCCCCCGCTCGATGGCGAATGCGGTCAGGGCGGAGGCGTTGTGCAGGTTCAGTTTCTTCATCAGGTTGGAGCGGTGTTTTTCCACGGTCTTGACGCTGACGCTGAGGTAGTTGGCGATGTACTTGTTGGGGTTGCCCTCGGCGATCAGCTTGAGCACCTCGCGTTCACGCAGGGTCAGGCTGTCCCAGGCCGAGCGGCCGGCCAGTTCCTGCCCGCGGCCCAGATAGCCGTTGACCACCTTTTCGGCGACATCCGGGGTGAGATAGGTCTTGCCATTCAGGATGCTGCGTATGGCCAGCATCAGTTCGTCGCGCGTGGCATGCTTGAGCACATAGCCGTCGGCGCCGACCCGCAAGGCCTCGCGGATGTATTCCTCGGCCTTGTGCACGGTCAGCACCAGGACGCGGATATTCGGGTAACGCCGCTTGATCTCGGCGAGCGCCTCGGTACCGTTGGTGCCCGGCATGGACAGGTCCATCAGGATCAGTTTGGGCGCCAGGGTGCCGGCCAGGCGGATCGCCTGGTGGCCATCCTCGGCTTCGCCCACCACTTCGAAATCCGGTTCGGCCGACAGCATGGCCTGCAGTCCGTGCCTGACCAGGGTGTGATCGTCGACGATCAGTATGCGGTGCTTGTGGTCCATGTCATCCCCCAATGCTGCACGTTAACCTAATTAGTTTGTAGTCGTCATGGCGTTGATCTTCCCGGCCGGCGCCAGGGTGGGCCGGTAAACGAACAACCAGTCGGAATATTGCCGGGCATCGGCGAAATCGGCCTCATCCGGATCGAAGTTGGCCACCTTGACCGGCTTGGCCTCGGACAGGCTGTGCACGCCCATGATCTCGCCGTGCGAGCCGCGCACCAGGCCCCATTCCGCGACCCCGGTCACCGGATCGAGGTAGATGCGGCGCAGGTAGCGCTGGATGCCGGGCAGGCGGGTGTCTTCCAGCAGTTCGTCCAGGCTGGGCGGGAATTTCTTCTCGCGTCCCGGCGTGGCCAGGTAATAGCGCCCGATCGCCTGGCGGAACTGCCCGCCGACGAACAGCAACTCGCGCTCCTTCTCGCGCAACTGGGCGGTGTACCAGACATCCAGGGTCACCCCCATGACGGCGCTCATCATGGCGATGGCGATCAGGATGGCGAGATAGGTAAAACCGCGCGCATTCATCTAAAGATCCCGGTACGGCGTGCCATCCGAGGCATTGCCATCGGCACCGCTTTTCACGTCGTAGACCACGCCTTCCGCCGGCGCCTCCGGCGGCACGGTAAGCCAGGTGGTATCGCTCTCGGTGATGGGGTCGCTGGGAATGCGGCGCAAGTAACGCCGGCTGACCAGATCGTTCAGCACGTCCGGATAACGCCCGGCATCGCCATAGAACTTGTCGATCGCCCCGCGCATGAGTTCCAGGTTCTCCTTCAGCACCGCCTCACGCGAACGCTGCAGGCTGCCGAAGTAATACGGCACGGCCAGGCTGAGCAGGGTGGCGATGATGGCCATCACCACCAGCAGCTCGATCAGGGTGAAGCCGCGCCTGCGCTTGCGGGATGGAATTTCCGGACGGCGGTGCATGGCCATGGTCACCACTCCCGGTAAGGAATGCCGTTGATGCCGGTGCCCGACGCCAGGGAATAGACATCGAACAGGTCGTCGCCAGGCGTGGGGGCGTTGGGCGGGCTGGCATAGCTGCGCTTGCCCCAGGTCTCTGCCGCCGGCACGGCCGGGTCGGAGAAAAACGGATCGCGCGGCAGACGGCGCAGGAAATAGATCTTCCGCGCCAGCGGGCTTTGGGCGTCGTCGACCCCGGCCGCCAGTTCGTCCAGGGTGGCCGGGTAGCCGGAGCCATCCACCCGGGCCAGGATGTGACCCTGCTCGACCGCCCGTTTGTAGTCATCCAGGGCGCCTCGGATCTGGCGCAGCGCCACGCGCAGGTCCTGTTCCTTGTCGCGTTTCACCGCCAGTTCGGCCACCGGCAGCGCCACCGTCGCCAGCAGCGCGACGATGGTCACCGTCACCACCAGCTCGATCAGGGTGAAGCCGCGCGCAGGCCGGAACATGGCAGCGGTCTTCATGGGCTGATGGTGATGTTGTCCGGCCCCGGCACGGTGACCACCAACTGCCCGCCTGCGTTATCCGCGGCATAGGGCACGGCGATCGAAATCGGGGTCTGGGCCTGGGCGGCAAGCGCCCGGAAGGTCAAGGTGGCCAGGCTGCCCGAGCCGCTCGCCCCGCTCGCCCCCATCCGGCTGTTCTCGATCCGGACCTGGCCGTTGGCCTGGTCGATGTCCTGGCTGAAGGTCGTCTGCAGATTGCCCTGGCGCAGGAAATCGCCTTCCGCGACGCTCACCAGTTCGAGCAGCGCCGAATCATAGCTGACCAGCATGGGCACGCTGACCACGTTGGCACTGGTCTGGGCCTGGATCGAGATCTGGAACTGCTCGCCCACCTTGGCCTGGCTCGCGCCTTGCCAGGTCAGGGCCAGGGGCGCCGTTGCCGGCGCGGCGGCACCCGGCAGCATCGCCGCCGGGGCGACGGCGTTGCGCGCCAGCAGGGCCGGCTGGCGTTGACCCGCCGACCCTGACCCGCCGTCCTTCACCTGGCCGACCGATTGCAGGGTCAACGGCAGGGTGCGCAGGTTGGCGTCGGTGCCCGACCAGAATTCCATCAGGTCGGCATCGGGCCGGCGGATGTTGCGGATGATGTGCGGGGTGATCGACAGGATGATCTCGGTCTTGCGGGTATCGCTCTTGTGACTGGAGAACAGCCGGCCGATGATCGGCAGGTCGCCCAGTCCGGGCACCCCGCTGACCCCCTTGCGGTCCTCGTCGTTGATCAGGCCGGCCAGCACCTGGGTCTCGCCGTCCTTCAGCCGCAGCACCGTGCTGGCGGTACGGGTGCCGATCTGGTACGCCACCGTGCCGGAATTGGCATTGGTCACCTCGCGGGCGATCGAACTGACCTCCAGGAAGGTCTTGATGGCCACCTCCCCGTCCATGTGGATATCCGGTTCCACCTCCAGCTTCAGGCCGACATCCAGGTACTGGACATTGCCGGTCACCACCGGGGTGCCGCTGGCGACCGGGGTGACCGAGTTGGTGATCACCGGCACCCGATCGCCGATCAGGATCTTGGCCTTTTCACGCTGGCGCACCCGGATGCGCGGGCTGGCCAGCAGATTGGTGTCGCCGGTCTCCTTGCGCAGGTCGATGGTGGCGCTGAGCGCGGTGACCTGGATGTCGTTGGCGCCGAGATGCTTGAGGGCCTCGAAGGTCAGCGGCGCCGACGGCGTGGTGGTGGTGGTGACGGCACCGCCCAAGCCGACGGTGGTTGTGCTCGTGCCGGCCGTGTCGGTGACGGAGAAGCCGATCTGGCCCGGCCACTTGATGCCCAGTTCGGTCAGCTTGGAGCGCAGCACCTCGAGCACTTCCACTTCCAGCATCACCTCGGGTTCGTTGAGGTCCTGGGTCGCCACCATCTTTTCCGCCAGACGCACGGCCTCGGGGGTATCGCGCATGATCAGCGAGTTGGTCTTCTCGTTGATGAAGATGTCCTTGGTGCGCAGCAGGGTCTTGATCATGGTGAGCATCTGCTTGGCATCGGCGTTGGTGAAGTGGAAGGTGCGGATCACCAGGTCCTGGTATTCCTTGGTCTTGGCCGGGGTGTTGGGATAGACGAAGACGGTGTTGTCGTTGAGCACCTTCTTTTCCAGCTGGTTCTGCATCAGGATCAGGCCGATGGTGTCCTCCACCGTGGCGTCCTTGACGAAAAGCGTGGTCTTGAGGTCGGCCTTGACGTCCTTGTCGAGCAGGATGTTGATGCCGCTGGTGCGCGACAGGGCCTCGAACACCATCTTCAGGTTGGCGTCGCGGAATTGCAGGGTCACCGGCCGCTTGTACCTGGAGGTCAGGCTGGGCTGGGTGATGGCCTGTTGCGCCTGGCGCGACTCGATCTCGCGACGCAGGGCCAGGCCGGCAGGATGGTCGGGATTTTCCAGCAGGACACTCTGAATCTGGCCCTGGGCGCGCTCCAGTTCGCCCCGGTCGAACAGCGCCTGGGCCTCCTTGATGACGCCATCGTGGCGCGCGTTGGCCGCGACGGTCACCAGGCCGGCCTTGGCCCGGGCGTTGTCCGGGTCGAGGGCGAGCACGCGCTGGAAATATCCGGTCGACTGCTCCCGCTGCCCAGCCGTAGTGCTGCTTTCGCCCAGGGCCAGCAGATAGCTGATGGCACGGTCCCGCTCGCGGATGTAATCGGCCTTGTAGGCCAGGTTGCGGGGCGTCTCCAGCATGGCCTGGCGCAGCACCTCGAGGCCATCCTCGACGCGTCCCTGCTGGATCAGGTCGAGGCCTTTGCGGTTGAGCTGGTCGGTGGCGCAACTGGTCAGCAGCAAGGCGAAGGACAGGCCGAACAGACGGATACAGCGCAAGCCCTGGTTCATGATGTCTCCCCGACGAACATGGTCTGTTTGATGTTGAGGGGCAGATAGGTCAACCCCAGTTGTCCGGACTGGATGCCTTCCACCCGGTAGGTGCCGTCGATCACCTCGCCCGGCGAGGTCGTGTACAGCCGATCGCCCTTGACCAGGAAGATCACCTGGTGCCCGCCCGGCTCCAGGTACTGGCCCATGAAGGCAAACGGCAGTGGCGGCGCCATCGGAGGCGGCGGCGGCAGCGGCTTGGGCGGCGGCGGTGGCGGCGGCGGCACGTACCAGCTCTTGGCCGAGAACAGGTTGATGGTCGGGGCCTCCGTGGCCGGCCCGGCAAGTCGGCCCTGCACCGCCTTTCTGAACTGGTCGGCCAGGGTTTCTTCCTTGCCGGCGGCCGGACCTGGCGGGACCGCCCTGGCTGCATGCGGCTCCTCAGCCATGACCACCCCGGCCTGCCCCGGCCGGATCCCGTCGCTGCCGTCGGTGGCAAGGACCTGCACCAGCGTGGCGGCGATGGCGAGCAGCAAGCCCAGGCGCAGACGCGGGTTCATGGCTCGTCCCTCAGGTACAGGCTCAGGCGCACCGTGGCCTTCACCACGGGATCGCCGACCTCCTGGCGATCGAAGCTGACCTTGTCCACGCTGGCCGTCGGCAGCGCGGCCAGCACGGCGGTGATGAAGGCGCGGATGTCGGGGTAGCTCCCTGCGACCGGCAAGGTGATCTGGTACTGGGCCAGCCGGGTGCCCCCGGCGACGAAACGATAATCGCCCTGCATGAGTTGCAGGCGGCTGGACTGGGCGGCGGCGTTTACCTTCTCGAGCCAGTCGGCGGCGCTCGCCCGGGGCGGGAACTGCTCATAGAAATGCGCCAGTTGCAGACCGGGGTCCAGCTCGGCCGCCTGGGCCGCACGCAGCACCCCCTGGCTGTGCAATTCGGCCGAGCGCTGGGTCTTGGCGGCCAGGGCCTGCCCGGCCGGCCGCACCAGGGCAAGGTAGAACGCCGCCGCGGCGCCGGTCAGGACCAGGGCTGCCAGCCATGGCCAGGCCAGGCGCCGGCTGGCGCGCCGGACCCGGTAAATGAGGCGGCGCATCAGCGTCCCCTCCAGACGGCCGCCAGGGTGAAACGCACCGGATGCTCGCGGTCCTGGGTCTGGACCTGATGGTTCTGCAGATAGACCCGGCCGAGCACGTCCGTCGTCTGCAGGCGGCGGATATAGGCCAGCACGGCGACGTAACTCTTGGCCTCGCCGACGATGCCGATCTGCCCGCGTTTCAGTTCCGGCTCGACCGCCAGCAAGGCGATCTCGTCGTTCGCCGAGGCCTCCACGGCGGCGAAGAGGCTGGCCCAGGGGAAGCCCAGTTGACGCGTCACTACCCTGGCCTGGCCCAGTTCCACACTCAGTTGCCTGGCCTCGGCCGGGTTGCGGGCGTGTTGGCCGCCAGCCGATGCCAGCCGGTTCAGTTCATCCTGGCGGGCCGCGGCCTCCGCCGACAGCTGCTGGTAATGTACGAGCAACAGCGCACTCGCCGCGCCGGCCAGCAGCAGCGCCGCCCAACTCATCCGGCCCGGCCCGGCGTCGCGGCTGCGATAGTCGAGGCTCACCCCGCCCATGGCATGGGCCAGGCCGTGCCAGGCCATCTGGAAATGGCGCGCCTGATCGGCCGCCAGCCCTCGAATCGACGCCGGGGACAACCAGTGCAAGGCCGGGGCGTCGGGCCTGGCCTCGGCCGCGTCCACCGTAGCGAGCACATCCACCCGGCCCGGGGCATCGGCCACGTCGGCCAGCAGTTGCTGGCGTTCGAGCAAGCCCGGGAGTTCGGCCAGGCCATCCGCAGCCAGGGCAAAACAGGCCAGCTCGCGCCAGCGCCCCTTGCGCAGCAGAGCCAGGCAGACCCGGCCCGGCTCGGCGAGCGCGAACCAGGCCGGTTTGCCGGCCAACTGGCCGCGCCGGCCGTTGCAGGCGGCCATCAGCCAGGGCTGTATCGAGCGCAGCCGGAGTCCGGCCGCGGCCACGGCGCGCTCCAGTCCGGCCACCAGTTCGCTGTCCACCGCGCTGGCCAGCCAGGGCTCGTCGCCGCCCTGGCCCGACAGGCGTATCGTCCAGCCCTCGGCCGCCGCCCCGTAGACCTGGCTGAAACCAAAGCGGCCATAGGCCAGCTCTTCCGCCTCGCTGCCGAGCTTGTCGCTCCAGGGCAGCAGCTGGTAGCGCACGAAATGGTTGGAGAGCACCAGGGTGACCTCGGCACCGCTTCGGGCGCAGGCCGGCAAGGCGGCTTGCAGGGTGCGCAGGGCCGGCGCCCAGTTCGCCTCGTCCGCCGTCGCCGACGGGCAGGGCACGACCTGGCCGAGCCTCGCCCGGCGGCCGCCGCGCCTCATGTGCAGCAGCTCGATCCGGTCCGGGCAGATGGCCACGGCGATCTGTTCACGCCACGAAGGTGACACGATTGATCTCCTGCAGGGTGGTTTCGCCACGGCGCACCAGATCGAGCGCGGCATCGCGCAGGAAACGGGTGCCGCTGCGATTGGCAGCCTCCTTGATTAGGCGGATGGGTTGCCGGGCGACGATCATTTCCCGTATCTCGTCGTTCATGAACAGCAGTTCGGCAATGGCCTTGCGGCCCTTGTAGCCGCTGCCGCGACAGTGTCCGCAACCGGTGCCGGCATGGAAGTCGAACCCCGCCACCTGTTCCGGCGTCAGTCTGGAGAAGGCGAGCAGCTTGGCATCCGGCTGCTGCGGCGTACTGCAATGCGGGCAATTGACCCGCACCAGGCGCTGGGCCAGCACGCCGTTGAGACCGGAGACGAAGCTGTACAGGTCGACCCCCATGTGCATGAAGCGGCCGATCACGTCGAATACGTTGTTGGCGTGCACGGTGGTGAACACCAGGTGGCCGGTCAGGGCCGACTGCACGGCGATCTGGGCGGTTTCCGGATCGCGGATCTCGCCCACCATGATCTTGTCCGGGTCGTGGCGCAGGATGGAACGCAGGCCGCGCGCGAAGGTGAGGCCCTTCTTCTCGTTGACCGGGATCTGCAGCACGCCGGGCAACTGGTATTCGACCGGATCCTCGATGGTGACGATCTTGTCCTGGCCGGTATTGATCTCGGTAATCGCGGCGTACAGCGTGGTGGTCTTGCCCGAGCCGGTCGGGCCGGTCACCAGCAGCATGCCGTAGGGTTCGGCGGACAGCCGCTGCAACTGCTCGATGGTCTCCGCGTCGAAGCCCAGGCAATCCAGGCGCAGGCCATTGACCTGGTCGGCCAGGGCCTGCTTGTCGAGGATGCGCAGCACCGCGTCCTCGCCGAAGATGCTCGGCATGATGGAAACGCGCAGGTCGATCTCGCGTCCGCGCATGGTCACCTTGAAGCGGCCGTCCTGGGGGATGCGCGACTCGGCGATGTCCAGTTCGGACATGACCTTGATGCGCGACAGTATCTGCCCGGCCATGTCCACCCCGTCCACCACACCGACCTGGATCAGCACCCCATCGACGCGGTATTTGATCGTGAGCCCGCTCGCCCCGGTCTCCAGGTGGATGTCGCTGGCGTCGGCCCTGAAGGCATCGTAGAGGGTCGAATGCACCAGCTTGACCACCGGGCTGGTATCGCTGCTGATGGCCTTGAGCGACAGGTCCTCCACCGCCTGGCCGCGCCGCACGACCTTGTCGGTGCCGGCCAGGGCGCTGTCCATGGCGTGCAAGCCGTCCTCCTGGCGGGCCAGCCAGGCGGCGATATCGGCAGGATGGGCGAGGTAGTGGCGGTGCGGGTCGCGCAGACGTTCCGCCAGCCAGGCCTGGCGCGCGCTGTTGAAGGGGTCGCCGCTGACCGTCAGCAAGCGCTTGTCGGCATCGCGAAAGGCCAGGCACTCATGTTCCATCGCTTCGGCGAAGGGGATCGCGTCGAAGGCCGGCGTCAGCCCTTGCATCTCGGCCATCGCCAGGACCGGGAAATGGAGTGCCGAAGCCAGGCTGGCCACGAAGACCTCGGGCGGCAGCGCCAGGGTCTCTTCCAGCACCTCCATCAACTGGCGGCCGCCCAGTTCGGCCTGCCGCCTGGCCTGGCGCAGCAGCGCCGGGTCGAAGACCGGCGTTGGATCAGGCATCGGTTCCATGAGGTTCATTGAATGCTCCCGGCCAGTTCGAAGATGGGGAAATACATCAGCACGACGATGAGGCCGATGACCAGGCCGATGAAGGCCATCAACAGCGGCTCGAACAGGCGGGTAAACCAGTCCACCCAGCGCGACATCTCCTCGTCGTAGAAGGCGGCGATGCGGTCCATCATCTCGCCCATGTCGCCGGTGCGCTCACCCACCCGCAACATGCGCTGGGCGACCGGAGAGGTCAGACCATGGTTTTCCATGGCCAGCGAGATGGCCTGGCCCTCGCGGATGGATTTAGCCGCACCGGCCAGGCGCACCCGCAAGGCCGGCTGCAACAGGCCGGAAACCATGTCCAGGGCGGTCACCACCGGGATGCCGCCACGCAGCAGCATGCCCAGGGTGCGATAAAAACGGGCCAGCTGGTAGATCATCAGGCGCTCGCCGACGGCGGGCAGGCGCCAGAGCAACTGCATGGCGAAGCGACCGAAGCCGGGACGGGTCACCCAGTAGACCAGGCCGGCCAGGACGGCGAGAAAGATCACCAGCACCTCGAACTTGTGCGCCTCCAGCAGCCGCCCCCAGGCCATCAGGATCTGGGAGAAAAACGGCATCTCGCCGCCGATGTCCTCGTAGATGCGGGCGAACTTCGGCACCACGTAGAGGAGCAGGAACAGGGTCACCAGGCTGCCGGCGAAGATCAGCAGCATGGGGTAGATCGAGGCGCTGACGATGCGCTTGCGGACCAGGTCGACCCGGGCCTGATAGGCCACGTAACGGGTCAGGGCCTCGCTGAGGTCGCCGGTCTTCTCGCTGGCGCGCACCGATGCCACATACAGGGGCGGGAATACGGCGGGAAACTGCTGCAGGGCGAAGGACAGCGGCTGCCCTTCATACAGCTTGGCGATGATCTGGCGCAGCAACTTGCGGTGCTCGGCCCGATGTTCCTTCTCGGCCAGGGTCTCGATGGACTCCACCAGGGACAGTCCGGCATCCAGCAGGGACAACAATTCCTGGCTGAACAGGACAAGGTGGAAGCGCGAACCCAGGCGTACCCGCCAGCCGTTCCAGAGCGCCTGGGGCGTCACCGACAGCACGGTATAACCCTGCGACTCCACCTGTGACGTGGCGGCCAGGGCATCCTGCGCCTCGCAAGCGAGCAGCGCGACCGCCTCTCCCTGCCGCAACGCCTTGACCTGATAGTGCATGTCCGTCCCCCTTGCTCCGATCAGCGGCCACCATCATTGGCATCGGGCCGTGGCTTTAGGATATGCAGCGGGACAGCAGAGGGCTGTACAGTGAATGCTGTATTTTTTACGTAGGCGGTACTGTATTTCCCGCCTGGCTCGGACAGCGTCGTAGACGGGCAGGCAACCGCCGCCGAGTCGACCGCGGGGTCAGGAGGGGGTGGCTTGCAAGCCGCCCACTGCCGCCTGCAAAAATCAGCTCAACCCGCTGTTCGACTGGCTAGGCTGGATGCCAGGGGCACGCTCGATCACCAGTTCGTCTCCCGCTCCGGAGAGGCGGAAATCTTGTGGATGGAGAGGTCGGCGCCATCGAATTCCTGTTCCGGATCGAGCCGGATGCCGACGCTGAACTTCAGGGCGCCATAGACCAGCGCACCACCGGCCAGGGCGATGACGATGCCGGTCAGGGTCCCCAGGAACTGGGCCAGCAGGCTGACGCCGCCGAGCCCCCCCAGCGCCTTGGCGCCGAAGATGCCGGCGGCGATGCCGCCCCAGGCGCCGCACAGGCCGTGCAGCGGCCAGACCCCGAGCACGTCGTCGATCTTCCACTTGTTCTGGGTGGTGGTGAACATCCAGACGAACATCCCGCCGGCCACCGCACCGGTGACCAGGGCGCCGATCGGGTGCATCAGGTCGGAGCCGGCGCAGACCGCCACCAGGCCGGCCAGGGGGCCGTTGTGGATGAAGCCCGGGTCGTTCCGGCCCGCCACCAGCGCGGCCAGGGTGCCGCCGACCATGGCCATCAGGGAATTGACCGCGACCAGGCCGGAAGCGGCCTCGACGCTCTGGGCCGACATCACGTTGAAGCCGAACCAGCCGACCGTGAGGATCCAGGCGCCGAGCGACAGGAAGGGGATGCTCGAGGGCGGGTGCGCCGAGATCATGCCGTCGTGACGATAGCGGTTGCGCCGGGCGCCCAGCAGCAGGACCGCCGACAGGGCGATCCAGCCGCCCATGGCATGCACCACCACGGAGCCGGCGAAGTCGTGGAACCTGGCCCCGGCGAGTCCGTTCAGCCAGTCCTGGAAGCCGAAATTGTTGTTCCAGGCCAGGCCCTCGAAGAAGGGGTAGATGAAACCGACCAGCACGAAGGTGGCGGCCAGTTGCGGATTGAACCGGGCGCGTTCGGCAATGCCGCCCGAGATGATGGCGGGAATGGCGGCGGCGAAGGTGAGCAGGAAGAAGAACTTGACCAGGTCATAGCCGCTCTTCTGAGCCAGCACGTCGGCGCCAGAAAAGAAATGAATGCCATACGCCACGCCGTAACCGATGAAGAAATAGGCGATGGTGGAGATGCTGAAATCGGTGAGTATCTTGACCAGGGCATTGACCTGGTTTTTCCTGCGTACCGTTCCCATTTCGAGAAAGGCAAACCCGGCATGCATGGCTAGCACCATGATCGCGCCGAGCAGCACGAAAATCATGTCGGAACCGGTCTTGTAAGCATCCATATTGCACTCCAACTAGGCGAATCCTGCCCTATAGCAAGTACCATGCCTTATTTCAGTGCGTTGATTTGTCTGGCTATTGTGCTTGCGCACCAAAACAAAACGCCCCAACAAGGGGCGTTTTCCGGACATCAGCACCTTCTTAGTGCATCAGCTGGCGTTTTTCTGCTCTTCCTCGACCCGGTCCAGTTCCGCTTCCATTTCTTCGTCGCTCAGCGGCTTGTATTCCCCGGTATCCGGTTCAGCCCGGTTCCGGACCACCCAGCCGGCCACCAGGACCCCCATTTCATAAAGCAGCCAGAGCGGCACCGCCAGCATGATCTGGGAGATGACATCCGGCGGCGTGAAGACCGCACCGACGACAAAGGCGCCGACGATGACATAGGGCCGGATTTCCTTGAACTTCTGAACCTCGACCATACCGGTCATGGCCAGGGCGACGACGACGATGGGTACCTCGAAGGTGATGCCGAAGGCCAGGAACAGGGTAATGACGAAATCCAGGTACTTGCCGATGTCGGTCATCACCGCCACGCCGGTAGGCGCGATGCCGACGATAAAGCCGAACACCAGCGGGAATACCAGGAAATAGGCGAAGGACATGCCGCAGGCGAACAGGATCACGCTGGACACGACCAGGGGCAGAAACAGTTTCTTCTCGTGCGCGTAGAGTCCGGGGGCGATGAAGGCCCAGGCCTGGTACAGGATGAACGGCAACGCACCGAGAAAGGCCGTCATCATGGCCACCTTCAGCGGCACGAAGAACGGCGTGACCACCTCGGTGGCGATCATCTGGCCGCCCTGGGGCAGCTTGGCCAGCATCGGTTGCGCCAGGATGGCATACAGTTCGTTGGCGAACGGGAACAGGCAGATGAACAAGGCGAGCCAGACCAGTACCGCCCGCAACAGGCGATCGCGCAGTTCCAGCAAGTGGGAAATGAAGGTTTGCTGAGGATCCATGGCTTAGGCCGGCTTGTCCTGCGGTTTGGGTTCCACGGCCGGGGTGTCCGCCTGGACGGTTTCGTTGGCTGCGAGCGCCGGACTCTCCGGGCTGGTCATTTCAGCGGCCTGGGTGGCGGCCTCGGCCTCGGCCTTGTCCTTGTCGTATTCCCGCTGGCTGAGACCACCGTCGGTCGCCGCCATGGCCTGGATGACCTTGTCGACCTGATCGACCTCCCGTTTGACTTCCTGGCCGGTGTCGTTGGCCATGATTTCGTATTTCTGGGCGGAGGTCTTCATCTCGTCCTGCAGCTTGCGCAGTTCGTCCAGGCGCATTTCGCGGTCGATGTCGCTCTTGACATCGGAGACATAGCGATTCAGACGTCCCAGCCAGGCCCCGACCGTACGTGCGACCTTGGGCAGGCGCTCGGGCCCGATGACAATCAGCGCCACGACGCCGATGAGGAGTAGTTCGGAGAAACCGATATCGAACATGATTTAGGCACAAGGTTCAAGACACAAGAAACAGGGAGTTACCTTGAATCTTGCGTCTTGCTACTTGAGTCTCAGCTCTGTTGCTTGTCCTTTACTTCGACATCGATGGTGGTGCCTTCCTTGTCGGCTTGCTCGCCTTGACGGGGCAGTTCGGCGGGCTTGTTCTGTTCTTCCTTCATGGCTTCCTTGAAGCCTTTCACCGCACCGCCGAGATCGCCGCCGATGTTCTTCAGCTTCTTGGTGCCGAAGATCAGCAGGACGACCACCAGAACAATCATCCAATGCCAGATGCTAAATGAACCCATGTCTCAACTCCTTGTGATAATTAATTGAATTTAAACTCTAAAGCGGGCGAGGCCCATTGCCGCCGATGATATGGACATGGAGGTGGAAGACCTCCTGCCCGCCACCGCGGCCAGTATTGATGACGGTACGGAAACCGTCCTTCAGGCCCTGTTCCCGGGCCAGTTTCGGGGCCAGCAACAGCATCCTGCCCAGAATGTCCCGGTGACTATCATCGCATTCCTGCAGCGAATCGACATGCCGCCTGGGAATGATCATGAAATGTACCGGGGCGACCGGGTTGATGTCGTGGAAGGCCAGGACATCGTCGTCCTCATACACCTTGCGGCAGGGAATCTCACCCGCCGCGATCTTGCAGAAGATGCAGTCGCTCATGTCTAGTCCTTTCCTGCCGGCCCGTTCATTTCGGCGCGGGAAGCCTTTTCGGCAATCCCGGACAGTCCTTCCCGCCGGGCCAGCTCGTCCAGTACTTCCTCCGGCCGGATGCCCTGCTGCGCCAGCAGGACCATGGAATGGAACCAGAGATCGGCGGTCTCGTAAACGATCTTGTCGCGCTCGCCATCCTTGGCCGCCATGATGGTCTCGGCGGCCTCCTCGGCCACCTTCTTGAGGATGGCGTCGAGGCCCTTGGCATACAGCTTGGCCACGTAGGAAACCTGTGGGTCGGCCAGCTTGCGGTCTTCCAATGTATCCGCGAGTCGTGACAATATTTCGTTACTCATTTGCGGTAGATCTCGTGCGGGTCCTTCAGTACCGGTTCGACCGCCTGCCATTCCTGGTCATCCAGTTTCTGGAAGAAACAACTCTTGCGGCCGGTATGACAGGCGATGCCGCCCGTCTGTTCAATCTTGAGCAGGATGACGTCTTCGTCGCAGTCGGTGCGGATCTCCAGCACCTTCTGGGTGTGACCGGACTCCTCGCCCTTGTGCCACAGTTTCCGGCGTGAACGCGACCAGTACACGGCCTCGCCGATCTCGGCGGTGCGCTTCAGGGCCTCGCGGTTCATCCAGGCCATCATGAGTATCTCGCCGGTGACGGCATCCTGGGCGATGGCCGGCACCAGGCCTTCTTCGGTCCAGTGGATCCTGTTCAGCCAGGCCTCGCTCACAGGCGCACCTCGATGCCCTGCTCGGCCATCGCCCGCTTGGCCTGCTCGACCGTGTATTCGCCGAAATGGAAGATGCTCGCGGCGAGCACGGCGTCGGCGCCGCCCTTGCTGACGCCGTCACACAGATGCTGCAGGTTGCCGACCCCGCCGCTGGCGATGACCGGGATGCGCAGGGCATCCGAAAAGGCGCGGGTCAGGTTGAGGTCGAAGCCGATCTTGGCGCCATCTCGGTCCATGCTGGTGAGGAGGATTTCACCGGCGCCCAGGTCCTGCATCTTGCGCCCCCACTCCACCGCATCCAGCCCGGTGGGCCGGCGGCCGCCGTGGGTGAACACCTCCCATCTCGGCTGTGCGCCCCAGACGGTCTGCTTGGCGTCGATGGCGACCACGATGCACTGGGAGCCGAAGCGGTCCGAGCAGTCCTTGACCAGCTGCGGGTTGCTCACCGCCGAGGTATTGATCGACACCTTGTCGGCACCGGCATTAAGCAGGCGCAGGACATCGTTCGGCTGACGCACGCCGCCGCCCACGGTCAGGGGGATGAACACCTGCGCCGCCACATCCTCGATGATGTGCAGGATGAGGTCGCGGTCGTCCGAACTGGCGGTGATGTCCAGGAAGGTCAGCTCGTCGGCACCCTGATCGTCGTAGCGGCGGGCGATCTCGACCGGGTCGCCGGCATCGCGCAGGTTGACGAAGTTGACCCCCTTCACCACCCGGCCGGCGGTGACGTCGAGACAGGGGATGATGCGCTTGGCCAGACCCATCAGGCTTTACCGAGTTCGTCGGCGAGTTTCTGCGCGGCGACGAAGTCCAGGGTGCCTTCATAGATGGCCCGGCCGGTGATGGCACCCATGATGCCCTCGCCCTCGACCGCGCACAGCTTGTGGATGTCGTCCAGGTTGGTGATGCCGCCGCTGGCGATGACCGGGATGGTCAGGGCCTGGGCCAGACGCACCGTGGCCTCGACGTTGACCCCGGAGAGCATGCCGTCGCGGCCGATGTCGGTGTAGACCACGGCCTCGACGCCGTAGCCCTCGAAGCGCTTGGCCAGGTCGACCACTTCGTGATGGGTGACCTTGGACCAGCCGTCCACCGCGACCATGCCGTCCTTGGCGTCGAGGCCGACGATGATGTGGCCCGGGAAGGCATTGCAGGCGTCGTGCAGGAAGCCGGGGTTCTTCACCGCCGCACTGCCGATGATGACGTAGCGGATGCCGTCGTCCAGATAGCGCTCGATGGTATCCAGATCGCGAATGCCGCCACCCAGCTGGACCGGAATCTCCTCGCCAACCGCATCGGTGATCGCCTTGATGGCGGCCTCGTTGACCGGCTTGCCGGCAAAGGCGCCGTTGAGGTCGACCAGGTGCAGGCGGCGGGCGCCGCTTTCCACCCAGCGACGCGCCATCGCGGCGGGGTCTTCGGAAAACACGGTGGCGCTGTCCATTTCGCCCTGACGCAGGCGCACGCACTGACCATCCTTGAGATCGATAGCGGGAATGACGATCATGATTCGATGCTCTAGAGACTCATGGGTTGGGAATTGCCGTCCCAGGTTACGAAATTGGCCAGCAGGCGCAAACCGGCTGCCGCGCTCTTCTCGGGATGGAATTGCACGGCGAAGACATTGTCGCGCGCGCAGGCACAGACGAAATCGTAGGGATAACTGGAGGTGCCGATCGCCAGCGCAGGATCGGCCGGGTCGACGTAAAAACTGTGCACGAAGTAGAACCGGGCGCCGTCGTCGATGCCCGTCCAGAGGGGGTGCGGCCGGGTCTGGCGGACGTTGTTCCAGCCCATGTGCGGCACCTTGAGCTTGTTGCCCTGGTCATCGCGCATGCGTTCGTCCGGGAAGCGCACCACGTTGCCCGGGAACACGCCCAGACAGGGGGTATCGCCCTCCTCACTGTGTTCGAACAGCACCTGCAGGCCCATGCAGATACCCAGGAAAGGCTTGCTTGCGGCGGCCTGGACGATGGCTTCGCGCAGGCCGCGGTCGTTGATTGCCGCCATGCAGTCGCGCGCCGCGCCCTGGCCGGGAAAGACCACCCGCTTGGCGGCCAGGATTGCGCCGGGATCACTGGTGACGACCACCTCGGCCCCGGGCGCGACATGCTCGACCGCCTTGGCTACGGAATGGAGATTGCCCATGCCGTAGTCGACCACGGCGACATCGGCCATTTACAACGTCCCCTTGGTCGAAGGCATCTGGTCGCCCAGGCGCGGGTCGGCCTCCAGGGCCATGCGCAGGGCGCGGCCGAAGGCCTTGAACACCGTCTCGGCCTGGTGGTGGGCGTTGATGCCGCGCAGGTTGTCGATGTGCAGGGTCACGCCGGCGTGATTGACGAAGCCCTGGAAGAATTCGCGGAACAGGTCGACATCGAATTCGCCGATCATGGCGCGGGTGAACTCGACGTGGTATTCCAGGCCCGGCCGGCCGGACAGGTCGATCACCACGCGCGACAGCGCCTCGTCGAGCGGGACATAGGCATGACCGTAGCGGCGGATGCCCTTCTTGTCGCCCAGCGCCTTGGCGAAGGCCTGGCCCAGGGTGATGCCGACATCCTCGACGGTGTGATGGGCATCGATGTGCAGGTCGCCCTCGGCCTTGATGGCCAGGTCGATCAGACCGTGCCGGGCCACCTGGTCGAGCATGTGGTCGAGAAAACCAATGCCGGTGGCGAGGTTGGCAACGCCCGTGCCATCGAGGCCGATATCGACCGTGATCCGGGTTTCCAGGGTGGCGCGCGAGACTTCGGACTTCCGCATGGGATCGGTTAGTTTAGTGGCTGGCAGACAGGCATACACGGGCTGCATGATAACATTCCAGTCAGTCTTTGTTTCCAACTCAAAACCGATAAATTTTCCGCCATGAGCCGCTTCTGGAGCGAGGTTGTCCACAACCTGACCCCCTATGTACCCGGCGAGCAGCCCAAGCTGCCCGACCTCATCAAGCTGAACACCAACGAGAACCCCTACGGCCCCTCTCCGCGCGTGCTGGAAGCGATCCAGGCTGAGGTGGCCGACACCCTGAAACTGTATCCAGACCCCAACGCCGACCGACTCAAGGCCGCCATCGCCGATTTCCATGGCGTCGCCCCGGCCAACGTGTTCGTCGGCAACGGCTCCGACGAGGTCCTGGCGCACGCCTTCCTGGCCCTGCTCAAGCACGACCGGCCGATACTCTTTCCGGACATCACCTACAGCTTCTACCCGGTCTACTGCGGCCTCTACGGCATCGACTACGAGACCGTGCCCCTGACCGAGCGCTTCGAGATCCGCGCCCAGGACTACCTGAGGCGCAACGGCGGCATCATCTTCCCCAACCCCAACGCCCCGACCGGCCGTCAGCTGGCCCTATCGGAGATCGAGGCCATCCTGGCCGGCAATCCGGATTCGGTGGTGGTGGTCGACGAGGCCTACATCGACTTCGGCGGCGCCAGCGCGGTGCCACTGGTGGCGCGTTACCCCAACCTGCTGGTGGTCCACACCCTGTCCAAGTCGCGCTCGCTGGCCGGCCTGCGGGTCGGTTTCGCCATCGGCCATGCGGACCTGATCCAGGCCCTCACTCGGGTCAAGGACAGCTTCAACTCCTACCCCCTCGACCGCCTCGCCATCGCCGGTGGCGCCGCCGCCATGGCCGACCGCGCGCACTTCGAGCTTACCCGCCAGGCCGTGATCAGGAGCCGGGACTGGCTGACCGCCGAGATGACCGGCCTGGGCTTCGACGTCCTGCCCTCGGCCGCCAACTTCATCTTCGCCCGCCACCCGGAGCGCGATGCCGGTGAACTCGCCCGGCTGCTGCGCGAGCGCAGCATCATCGTGCGCCACTTCAGGCTGCCGAGGATCGAGCAGTTCCTGCGCATCACCATCGGCACCGATACGCAATGTCAGGCGCTGGTGGATGCGCTGAAGGAAATTCTGGCGCGTTGACGGCCTAGGACTCTTTTCTGCCAGGCCTCGACCATGGCCGACGAAATCATAGAGCGGCCTCATTGACGGGCACTGCCGACCGCTTGCACTGAAACTGCCGACAAGCACAGGCGGTATGTCCGCCATCCACCGATAGCACTCCAAGTCACTAACGAGTCAGTGGTCAAAAATACTGTCTGCCCCCAGATGAGGTTAGGGTGTTCACAGGAGAGCCTGGCAGGAGCATTTCTGGCAATGTTTGCGCGCGGACTGACCGCCTTGACTGCAATATTGCCAAAGAGGTTTATATGACTCTCCGAGCTTGTTTCACGGCTTCAAAACGGCTCGCCGGCCTCGGTCGTACCCTGGCGTCGTCCCTGGGTACGCTGTTCGCCCTGCTGGCGATTTCCGCGCCGGCCCATGCCCTGCCCAGCTTCGCCCGCCAGACCGGCGAGGAATGCGCCG